>NZ_JAAZSQ010000009.1:120958-152991 GCF_012395835.1 Arthrobacter mobilis | reverse complement strand
CGGGTGACCCCGCCGACCGTGCTGACTCCAACCGGCTTGCCATGGCTGCGGTGCACCGCGCCCTGTCCTTCGGGCGGCGGGGACTCCGAACCGTGGAGCATGGCGCCGGCCCAGCCGGCCACCATCTGGAATCCACCGGTGGCCGTCGTTTCCACCGTGCTGGCAGCGTCGGTAGGGCTGATCCGCACCTTGTACAGGTCCTTGGCCCACTCCTCCTGCTCCGCACCCAGGATCTGCCCGGTCAGCGCCAAGGCTGCCGCGACCGAGTTGGTCATGCCCCATTTGTCGAATCCCGTGGCCGTATAGATCGCCTCATCAGCCGGAGAGAGCCGGCCCACATAGGGCAAGGTACCGGCCGGCTCGTAGTCCTGCGCAGACCAGGTGTGCGTCAGCTCGGCGTCCGGGAAGTGCCCGCGCGTCCAGCGGACCAGGTCCTCGAACTGCTCCATCGGATGTTCCTTCCGGCCGACGACGTGGCCGTTGCCGCCGACGATCAGGAACCTGCCGCCGCCGTAGTCGGCCGTCCGCAGCGACCTGGTCGGGCCGTCCACGGACAGGTACATGCCGGCCGGTACCGGCCCGGGCACCCGGAAGGCCGTGGCATAGGAACGCTGCGCTTTGAGCACGCTGAAGTGCCCGCCGCGGTTCAGGAACGGGATGCCGGTGGCCAGCACCACGTTGTCGGCACCGAGCCGTCCGACATCTGCCTGGACGGCAAGCCGCCGCCCGGCGTCTGCGGAGGTGACGTCGGTGACCCGGACCTGTTCCACCAAAATTCCGCCGAGGTCGCGCAGTTCCCGGGCCAGGGCCGCAAGGACCTGCAGCGGATGGATCTGCGCCTGGTGCTCCAGCTTCAAAGCGGCGGTCACCGGGAAGGGCAGCTCTTCGGCGGCCGGGAGGAACTCCACGTCCAGGCCGGCCACGGTGCAGGCGTGCAGTTCCGCACGCAGGTCTTCGGCGCCCTTGTCGGTGGTGGCATAGCTGTAGGCGTCCCGGCGCTCGAACGCCACGTCGTGCTGCGTGCAGAACGCCTGCAGCCAGTCCTGGGCCTCGCGCTGGGCCGCGGCATAGCTGCGCACAACGTGCGCACTGTGGTGGGAGAGGATGCGCGAGAGCTTGCGCCCCTGCAGGAGGGAGACCTTCGCCGTCGTGTTTCCGGTGGTGACGGCGCCGGTCCTGCGTGCATCCAGCACGGCAACCTGGTGGCCGGCACGGGCCAGCAGCACGGCGGTGCCCAGGCCGGCCAGTCCTGCTCCCACCACTACCGTGTCGTACGCGCCCTCGGGGACGAAGGCGTCGGACGGAATCCCGGGTGCTGAGTCGAGCCAGAGCGAAACCATGCCGATCCTTTCAACTGGTACCCCCACCTCACCCGGTACCGCATTGTTAGTCAAGGGAAGCGCAGACATTGAACGTATAGCCCGACGCGGGGCGGCCGGACGCACGGTACTGCCGGACCGGACCTTGGAGAAGACTTGGAAGGTTTAACTTTCTTTGTCCGCGCCCTATCAATCCGCCCGGATGTGGCTAGGCTGTATTTCAGGGGCTTTGTACTGATTCTTGGGGAAGAAAGCAGCATTGAACATGGGGAGTTCATTGAAGCCGACCATCCGTGACGTCGCGGAGCAGGCCGGAGTGTCACTGGCAACGGTTTCCTACGTCTTGTCCGGCCGCAACGGCGGCTCCACCCGGATCAGCGAACCGACCAAGGAGCGCGTGCTCCAGGCGGCGCAGGCGCTGGGCTACGTGGCCAACCACGCTGCCCGGGGAATGCGGCGCGGCCGCACGGACACCGTGGCCGTGGTCGTCGAAAACCTGGATTCGCCATGGGACAGGTCGCTGGCCGAAGCTGCCTACCGCATCCTGCCGGGCCATGGCTACCGGGTGGTGGTTTTGCTCGGGCATGAGGCGTGGCGCAATTTCATGCTGTCCGGCGGTGCGGACGGCGCGATCCTGGGCTTCGGCACGGACTCCGGCGAGGAACTGCGGACCATCGCGGACCTGGCCACCCGCGGGGTGGCCCAAGTGGTGGTGTCCCAGTCGCTGGAACCCCGGGGGTTCGACGTCGTCTCCATGGGGGAGGGCGGCGGAATCGCCGAGGCCGCCAAGTACCTGGCGGGCCGGCACCGGCGGATCGCGGTGATCGACCGGGTGCCCGGCGAAGCCGGGACCGAAGGGGGCCGGCTCGAGCAGTTCCGTGCGGCCTTGGAACGCCATGGAGCGCAGCTCGACCCGGCGCTGGTGCGCCCTTCCCGGGGGCCGTGGCGGGAGGCTTATGCCGACGCCGTCGACCTGCTCTCCCAGCCGCAGCCGCCCACCGCCGTCTTTGCGACGGCGGACCTGGACGCGGTCTGCACACTGCTGGCCGCCGAACGGCTGGGGATCAAGGTGCCGCAGGACCTGGAGATTATCGGGGTCGGGAACTCGGAGCTGGGGCAGGATGCAGAACCTGCGCTGACCACCGTGGGTCCGGACCCGGTCCAGGAAGAGATCGTCAGGCTGCTGCTGTCCCGGCTCGAGGAGCGGCGGCAGGCCCTGCCGGAGGGCGGCCAACCCGCCGGGCGGCATCTGCCGGCGCCGTGGAAGCTGCACTTCCGCGGCACCACCGCACCCCGGGCCGAAGGCAGCTGAACCGCCGGGGCCGGCGGAACCGGTCCGGAGATCCGGGTCTGCCGGTTTCAAGTGCACTCTGTTAGGTTGGCTCTGTGCTGACTGTTATCGGGGAAACCCTCGTGGACGTGGTCAAAAGCAACGCCTCGGCCCCGCGCACCCACGTGGGCGGCAGCCCCATGAACGTGGCGGTCGGCCTGGCCCGGCTCGGCCACCCGGTCCAGTTTGTCGGCCGGTACGGCCGCGACGATTACGGTGCGATGATCACCCACCACCTGCGCCGCAATGCCGTGCTGGTCCCGCTGGCACCGGATGCCAATCCCACCAGTGTGGCCACGGCAACGCTGGATGCCGCCGGCGCGGCCCACTACAGCTTCGATGTGCTCTGGGAACTTCCCCCGCTGGACAAGGCCCTGCCCCGGCTGCTGGACGGTACCACCTGGCTGCACACCGGGTCCCTGGCCGCCATGCTCGAGCCCGGCGCGCACACGGTGCAGGCAGCCGTTGAACGCGCCCACCCGCGCTCGCTGATCAGCTACGACCCCAACTGCCGGCCCACGCTGATCACGGACCGGGAATTCGCCCGCCGGCAGGCCGAAAAGTTCGTGCGGCTGGCCGACGTGGTGCGTGCCTCGGACGAGGACCTGCGCTGGCTGTACCCGGAACGGCCCGTCGAGGAGACCGCGCACGCCTGGCTGGCGATGGGGCCGGCCATTGTGGTGGCCACGCACGGGGCGGGCGGCCCGTGGGCCGTGGCCCGTTCCGGCACCACCGAACTGGACGCGCCCCAGGTGGACGTGGTGGACACCGTCGGTGCCGGGGATTCCTTCACTGCCGCACTGATTGGGACGCTGGTGGACCGGGGACTGGCCGGGTCGGGCTGGCGCGGGAGGCTGCAGGACATTGGGCTTGCGCAGCTGCAGGAGATCCTTGGCTACGCCACCCGCGCAGCGGCGGTCACCGTGTCCCGGGCCGGAGCCAACCCGCCCAGCCGGGAGGAGCTGGGGGCCTGAGGTCCCGGTCCGCCTAGACTGGACCCATGCGTTTAATAGCCAGCGACCTGGACGGCACCATCATCGGTCGCGACGGGAAGATCAGCTCCCGTACCGTGCGTGCCTTCCGGGACGCGGCGGATGCCGGGGTGCAGATTGTTTTTGTCACCGGCAGGCCCCCGCGCTGGCTGACTCCGCTGCGCGAGCAAATGGAGCACGAGGGCACGGTGATCTGCTCCAACGGCGCGGTGCTCTACGACCTGGCCACCGACCGCGTGCTCTCGGCCCAGACGGTGCCGCACCGGGACCTCTTCGCCGCGCGCGAGATCATCCTCGGGCTGCACCCGCACGTGGGCTTCGCGGCCGAGACGATCGAGGGCTTCCAGCTGGAACCGGGGTTCGTGGAATCCGGGTCGGTGGAGCTGCTCGGCGGGATCGTGCCACGGCCGCTGCACGAATCCCTCCGCCCGGGGGATGCTGTGGTGAAGTTCCTGGCCCGCGGCCACGACCTGGACCCGGACGTGTTCCTGGCCCAGGTACGGCCGGCGGTATCGCACCTGGTGGAGGCCACCCATTCCGCGTCCGGCGTGGCACTGCTGGAGATGGCGCGGCCGGGGATCAACAAGGCGGTCACACTGGCGCATTACGCCGCCTCCCTGGAGATCGACGCCGCGGATGTGGTGGCCTTCGGCGACATGCCCAATGACATAGAAATGCTGGAGTGGGCCGGCCACGGGTACGCGATGGCCTCCGGCCATCCCGGAGCCATTGATGCCGCCCGGTTCAAGGCCCCGGCCTTCGAGGACGACGGCGTGGCGCAGATCCTCGAGGCCCGGCTCGCGCTGCTGTAAGCGGGACGCCGGTATGCAGGAGCCGGGCGCCCCGCGGCGGTAAAGTACCGAACGTGGGCATCCCGATTCCCTACCTGGAGAATGTTCTTCCGGGGCCGGGCCGCGCCCCCGTGGCCTTCGCGCACCGCGGGTTCTCCCCGGCCGGCCACGAGAATTCCATGGCCGCCTTCCGTGCCGCCGTGGACCTGGGGTACGGCTACCTGGAAACCGACGTGCGCACGAGTGCCGACGGCGTGCTGATGGTCTTCCATGACGCCACCCTGGACCGCGTCACCGACGGCACCGGCCCCTTCTCCGCCCGGACCGCGGCGCAGCTGCGGCAGGTGCGCATCGGCGGCGTCGAACCCATCCCCACCATGGAGGAGCTGCTCGCCGAGTGGCCGGACGTGAAGATTAACGTGGACGTCAAGGACAGGCCGGGCTCGGCGCTGCTCGCCGGGCTGATCGAGCGGTACGGCGCCCACGACCGGATCCTGGTGACCTCCTTCTCGGACCGGCGGCGGCTGGGCGTCTTCCGGACGCTGTCCCGGCCCGCCGCCAGTTCCGGCGGCGTGCTCTCGGTGGCGGCGCTGACGTCCCTGGGCCGGGTGGGACTGGCCCGCACGCTCGGCCGGGCCGCGCGCATGCAGGCGGTGCAGGTGCCGGTCCGCTATGGCCGGTACCGGCTGGTCACCCCTGCGTTTGTGAGCCGCTGCCACCGGGCCGGGCTGGCGGTGCATGTCTGGACGGTCAATGAAAGGGAGGAAATGGAACGGTTGCTGGAGATGGGTGTGGACGGCCTGATGACGGACCGGGCGGACGTGCTGGCCGGCCTCATGCAGGAACGCGGTTTCTGGCCCCAGCGGGTGCAGCCGTGAGGGTGCTCATCGCCCCGGACAGCTTCAAGGGCACGCTCTCGGCTGCCGAGGCGGCGTCGGCGATGGCCCAGGGCGTGCTGCGGGTGTACCCGGAGGCCCGGGTGAGGACGCTGCCGCTGGCCGACGGCGGCGAGGGCACCCTGGATGCGGCGCTCGCCGCCGGCGCCGAGGCCCGAACCGCCCGGGTCAGCGGTCCGCTGCACCAGGAGGTGACCGCCACCTGGGCGCTGCTGGAGCGTGCCGGCCGGCGGACGGCGGTGATCGAAACCGCCCGCGCTTCCGGCCTGATGCTGGTGGAGCCGTCCGTGCAGACGGCCCTGGCCGCGCACTCCTATGGCAGCGGCCAGTTGATCGCCGCCGCCCTGGATGCCGGCGCCGCGGAGATTGTGCTGGGCACCGGCGGCTCGGCCATGACCGACGGCGGCGCCGGCGCGCTGCGGGCGCTGGGCCTGAAGGTCTATGACGACGGCGGTGCCGAGGTGCCGCTGGGCGGGGCGTCCCTGCTGCTGGCCCGCCGGGCGGAGGACTCCGGCCTGGATGCGCGGCTGCGGTCGGCGACGCTGCGGATTGCCGCGGACGTGGACAGCCCGCTGGCCGGTCCCGGGGGCGCCGCCCAGCTGTCCGGGGCCGGAAAAGGCGCCGACGAACCGGCCCGGCACCTGCTCGACGAGGCGCTGCAGCACTGGGCCGGCCTGCTCGAGGCCGTGACCGGCTCCACGGTGGACGTGTCCGGGGCCGGGGCCGGCGGCGGCTTCCCGGCGGCGTTCCTGGCCTTCACCGATGCCCGGCTGGAGCGCGGGTTCGACCTGGTCGCGGACCTGGTGGAGCTCGACGCGGCGCTGGCCGATGCCGACCTGGTGCTGACCGGGGAGGGGACGCTGGACGACCGGTCCCTGCATCGCAAGGCCCCGCTCTCCGTGGCGGAGCGGGCACAGGCGCGCGGGATCCCCACCGTCGTCGTGGCCGGCAGCATCACGCTGCCGGCGCAGGCGCTGGCCGCCCGCGGCATCGCCGCCGCGGCCAGCGTGCTGGATGTGGCCCGGACCCCGCAGGAGGCCTTCGCACATCCTGCGGAGTACGTGGCCCGGGCCACGCAGCAGGCGCTCGAAGGGGCCTGACCCCCGGGAGCGGTCCCGCGCCTACAGCTGGTCAGTCCCCGGTCATTCCTCGATCCGGAAGCCGAGCTTGATGGTCACCTGCCAGTCGGCCACGGCGCCGTTGGCCAGATGGCCGCGGATGTCCTTGACCTCGAACCAGTCCAGGTTCCGCAGCGTCTTGTTGGCCTGGGCAATGGCGTTGGTGATGGCGTCCTGGAGGCCGTCCGGGGAGCTGCCGACGATTTCGGAAACGCTGTAGGTGCGGTTGGCCATGCTTCCTCCTGGGGCTCGGGCCCCGGGACCGGCCCCGGGGCGCGTTGCCTGCCACGCTAGCGGCCCGGCAACGCAGCGGCAAGGCTCAGCCGAGCTTGGACGGCCGGACGCCCTCGTCCTCGGCGGCGTCCAGCGGCTCGGTGCCGCGCCAGCGGGCGATGAGGTTCATGCCGTGGTAGATCAGCAGCGCGGCCGCGGTGCCCAGGGCAATGCCTTCGAACCTCAGCTCCCCGGCGGCCCAGGTGAAGTTGGCGATCGCGACCACCAGGGATACCCCGGCGACGGCGAGGTTGATCGGGTTGCCGAAATTCACCCGGTTCTGCACCCAGATCCGCACCCCCAGGACGCCGATCATGCCGTACAGCACCACGCCGGCGCCGCCGAGCACCCCCGGCGGCACGGTGGCGATCAGGGCGCCGAATTTCGGGAACAGGCTCAGCAGCACCGCGACGATGGCCGCCACCCAGTAGGCGGCGGTGGAGTAGACCTTGGAAGCGGCCATCACCCCGATGTTCTCCGCGTAGGTGGTGGTGCCGGAGCCGCCGCCGGAGCCGGCCAGCACGGTGGCCAGCCCGTCGGCCATCAGCGCCCGGCCGGCATAAGGGTCCAGGTTCTGCCCGGTCATGGCGGCCACCGACTTCACATGGCCGATGTTCTCCGCCACCAGCACGAGCACCACGGGCACAAAGAGCCCGACGACGGACAGGTGGAAGGAGGGCAGCTGGAACGGCGGCAGGCCGACCCACGCCGCGTCCGCGATGGCAGAGAAGTCCACCTCGCCACGCAGGACCGCGGCTGCGTAGCCGGCCAGCACGCCGACGAGGATGGACAACCGGCCCAGCAGGCCGCGGAAGAGCACGGTGGCCAGCAGGATGGCGGCCACGGTGACCAGCCCGGTAACCGCCCCCTGCTCAAAATTCTGCCGCGCCGCCGGCGCCAGGTTCAGCCCGATCAGCGCGACGATGGCGCCGGTCACCACCGGCGGCATGACGGCCTGGATCCAGTGCGCCCCCGCCTTGTGCACCACCAGGCCGGCCAGGAAGAGCACCGCCCCGGCCATCACCAGTCCGCCGAGTGCCCCGCCGATGCCGTGCTGGTTCACCGCCGCCCCGATCGGGGCGATGAACGCGAAGCTGGAGCCGAGGTAGCTGGGAACCCTCCCGGCGGTGATGACCAGGAACAGCATGGTTCCGATGCCGGAAAAGAGCAGCGTGGTCGCGGGCGGGAAGCCGGTCAGCAGCGGCACCAGGAAGGTGGCGCCGAACATCGCCACCACGTGCTGGGCACCGATGCCGGCGGTGCGCGGCCAGCTGAGCCGTTCCTGCGGGGACACCACGGAGCCGGGGACGATGGTCCGGCCGTCGCCGTGGATTTTCCAGTGGAAGGCCGATGACTTTCCGGGCGTGCTCATGGGAGGCCTCTCGGGGGTGGGGAAGTTGCCTAGGAAGAATCCTACGTCCGGAGCGTGTCGCCATTGTTACATCCCGCGGCCGTCATAAAGTCTCCCGGGGTCACACACTTGGACGCCCGCCCGGCTGCGTTCCTAGGCTGTTGGCCAGATCAAGAGCTCCAACGCGCAGCCCTGGCTGGTTGGACGGCAACCCTCTCCCGTGGCGGGGTGCCCCAGGTGAAGATCCGGCCGCGGCGCAGAAGCGCCGGGGCAAGCACGGCGCCGCTGGCTGCGGCGCCCCGAGAACGTGGGAACCGTCTATGTCCTTCATCTGCCTGATCCTCTCCGGCGCCGCCCTGCTGATCAACGGCCTGGGCCTGCTCGGGCGCATCCCGGGCCGGGATTCCGGCGTCTTCAATCTGCTGATCGGCACCGTCCAGCTGGTGCTGGCCGTGCTGGCCGCCGCGGCCGCCGGCGGCGATACCGCGGTGCTGCTGGGCGTCAGCGGAGTCTTCCTCTTCGGCCTGACCTACCTGTACGTGGGCCTGGACGCGCTGCTGGGCCTGGGCTCGGCCGGACTGGGCTGGTTCTGCGGCCTGGTGGCCGTGCTGGCCCTGTTCTACAGCGCCGGGAGCCTGGCCGCGGACCCGCTGCTGGCCGTGCTCTGGCTCGACTGGGCGGTGCTGTGGTTCCTGTTCTTCCTGCTGCTGGCCCGCGGCAGGGCGCACCTGGCGGCCTTCACCGGCTGGGCGGCGCTGCTCACCGGCCCGCTGACGACGGTGGTCCCGGCGCTGCTGGGCCTGTCCGGTGCCTGGCCGGCCGGCTGGGGCACTGCCGGAACGGCCGCCGCCGCCGTCGGCATCCTGCTGGCCGCGGCCTGGCTGCTGGCCAGGACCGGTCCCGCCGCGGTCCGGCCGCCAGCCGAAGAACCGGCCGAAGCCCCCTTGTCCCGCTGACCCCTCGACCCAACGAAAGGTAACGCCATGTCCGCTGCCCCCATCACCGCCGAGACCGACTACGAGACCCTGGCGGCCCGCTTCCGGCCGATCTTCGAACGCATCGCCGAGGGCGCCTCGGCCCGGGAGAAGGACCACCGGCTGCCCTTCGCCGAAATCAAGGAGCTGGCCCAGGCCGGCTTCGGGGCGCTGCGCGTGCCCGTGGCCGACGGCGGCTTCGGCGCCTCCCTGCCCCAGCTGTTCCGGCTGCTGGCCGAGCTCGCCGCCGCGGACTCGAACATCCCGCAGGCCCTGCGCGGGCACTTCGCCTTCGTCGAGGACCGCCTGGTTTCCTCCGGCGCCCAGCGTGACGTCTGGCTCAAGCGCTTCGTCGCCGGCGAGCTGGCCGGCAACTCCTGGACCGAGGTCGGCAGCGTCAAGATCGGCGACGTGATCACCAAGGTTGCCCCGCAGCCGGACGGGAGCTTCCGGATCAACGGCACCAAGTACTACTCCACCGGCAGCATCTTCGCTGACTGGATCGACACCTTCGCCCAGCGCACCGACAACGGCACCAAGGTCATCGCCGTCGTCAACGCCCACCAGCCCGGCGTCACCCACGGCGACGACTGGGACGGCTTCGGCCAGCAGACCACCGGCTCCGGGACCAGCACCTTCACCGACGCCGTGGTGGAGGCGGAGAACGTGATCGACTTCGACACCCGCTTCAAGTACCAGACCGCGTTCTACCAGGCCGTGCTGCTGGCCGTGCTGGCCGGAAGCATCCGGGCCGCCGAACGCGAGATCGCCGCCGAAGTCCGCAAGCGCACGCGCATCTTCTCCCACGGCAACGCCGATTCCTTCGCCGCCGACCCGCAGATCCTGCAGGTGGTCGGCGAGGTCTCGGCCCGCGCCTACGCCGCCGAGGCCGTCCTGGAGCGTGCCGCCGGCGCCCTGCAGCGGGCCTACGAAGGCGCCTTCCTGAACGACCTGGAAGAGGACGAGCGCCGCAACGACGCTGCCGAACTGGAGTCCGCCCAGGCCCAGGTGGTGCTGACCGAACTGGCCACCCGCGCCACCTCGGACATCTTCGACGCCCTTGGCGCCTCCGGCACCAGCACGGCGAAGAACCTGGACCGGCACTGGCGCAACGCCCGCACCGCCGCCAGCCACAACCCCTGGGTGTTCAAGGCCCGGATCGTCGGCGACCATGCGGTCAACGGCGCCGTCCCGCCGCGCGTCTGGGCCATCGGGGCCGGCCCGGACCGGCAGGCCGGCGCGGCCAAAGCCTGATGTGTCCCCGGCGGGGCCATGCATGGGGGTGTCCGGCCGGACACCCGTAGCGTCCGCCAGGGTCCCACCCCTCGCTTCGCTCGGGGCGGGTCCCTCGGCCGCTAGACTGGACGGGCGCCGCCATGGGGACGGCGCCCGCCCGGCGCATGCAGGCCGGGGACACATCACGGGGGGAGCGGCGCGGCCATGGATGACAGGGGCACGTTCGAGCCGGCGCCGCCCGCCGAGGCGGTGGCCCGGGTGCGGGAGGGGTTCCGCACCCGGGCCACCGTGCCCCGGCGTTTCCGCGCAGGCCAGCTGAAGGCCCTGCGCCGGCTGATCAGCGAGAACGAAGCAGACCTGGCCCGGGCGCTGGCCGCGGACCTGGGCAAGCACCCGCTGGAAAGCCTGATGTCCGAGTTCGTCCTGCTGGAGCAGGAAATCGGCCACGCGCTGCTGCACCTGCCCGAATGGATGGAGGAAACCTCCGTCAAGGTGCCGCTGGTCCTGCAGCCGGCACAGGCCAGGATGGTGCCGCAGCCGCTGGGCGTGGTGCTGATCATCGCCCCCTGGAACTACCCGGTCCAGCTGCTGCTGGCCCCGCTCATCGGCGCGCTCGCGGCCGGAAACTGCGCGGTGCTCAAGCCCAGCGAACTGGCCCCGGCCACCGCGGCCCTGCTCTGCCGGCTGGTGCCGCAGTACCTGGACCCGCGGGTGGTGGCCATTGTCGGCGGCGGCCCGGAGACGGTGGCCGGCCTGCTGCACGAACGCTTCGACCACATCTTCTTCACCGGCGGGGAACAGGCCGGCCGCGCAGTGCTGCAGGCGGCCGCCCGGCACCTGACCCCGGTGACCCTGGAGCTGGGCGGCAAGTGCCCCGCCGTCGTCGTCGACGGGCACTGGGGCAACATTGCCCGGCGCCTGGCCCACGGCAAGTTCATCAACGCCGGGCAGACCTGCGTGGCCCCGGACTACGTGCTCGCCGTCGGCCGGGCCGCGGACCGGCTGCACACCCACCTGCCCGAGGCCATCCGCGAATTCTTCGGCAAGCGTCCGGCGCGCAGCAACGACTACGGGCGGATTGTCAACGACGAGCACTTCGAGCGGCTCACCGGCTATCTGGGCCAGGGCACCGTGATCAGCGGCGGCGGCACGGAGCGCTCCAGCCGGTACATCGAGCCCACCGTGCTCACTGACGTGGACCCGGACTCGCCGGTGATGCAGGAGGAGATCTTCGGGCCCATCCTGCCGGTGCTGCAGGTAGCCTCGCTCGAGGAGGCCATGGAGTTCATCAACGGCAGGTCGGCGCCGCTGGCGGCATTCCTGTTCAGCGAACGGCCGAGGAACCAGCGGATCTTCGAAGACAGCGTCCGGGCCGGGGCCATCGGGCACAACATCTGCAACGCCCACCCGCTGGTGCCCGGGCTGCCGTTCGGCGGCGTCGGGGCCAGCGGCATGGGCGCCTACCACGGCAGGCACTCGTTCGATACCTTCAGCCAGCTGCGGCCGGTGCTGTCCAAGAGCGCGCTGGTGGACACGCTGAAGGTGGCCTACCCGCCGTATTCACGGGGCAAGGCCGGGGTGCTTAAACGGCTGCTCTGAGGCGGGCGGCCCGGAGGCTCTCGATGAACGGGACGAGCGCGCGGGCCGGTTGGCCAACGCCTACATCCGTGCCCGGCGGAGGGCCTCTTCGGCCAGGCCCATGAAGGCTGCCTGCTGGCTCACCAGCTTGTTCCGGAACTGGGTCAGCGCCTCCTGCATCTGCGCGAAGGTCACCGCCGAGAGCGCGTCCTCAACGCCCGGGCGGAGTTCGCGCACGTAGACCTCGGCGGTGCCCTGCTCGCGGCCGGCCAGTGCCTGCACCAGGCCGGCCGCCTCGGAACCGGGCTCGATGAGTCCCGAGTCCAGCAGTGCCAGGCTTTGCTTCTGCAGCTCGCCGCACAGCTCGCGGGCCCGGAAATCGCGCTGGAGGAACTCCGGGTCCAGCAGGGGAGCGAGCAGCTGCACGGCGTCGTCCCGGTCCGCCGCCAGCTGCGCCTCGGTCAGCTGGTCCAGGATTTCGTCGTGCAGGCGGATCAGCAGCCGGTACACCCTGGCAACGGCGGCATGGTACTCGCGCCGGCCGGCAGGGTCCCCGGCGTAATCGGCCGGCAGAACCCGGCCGGGGCCGGCAAGGACATCGAAGAGGCTGGGCATGGTCCCGTCCCATAAGGCTTTTTGCGTATCGCAGGACAGGCCACCACGCTATGCCGGGCGGCGTTACGTACCCGTTACGACAGGCGCCGTTCCGCGGTCTCCGGTCCGGGACGGCCGGGACACCCACGGACTGTTGCCATGGGCCGGGATCGGTCGTAGCGTGAAGCTCCCACAGGACAGCGGCGCGCCGTCGCGGCGACGTACCGGGCACGGCAGGCCGCAGCAGAGCTGAGGAGACGGTACCAATGGCTGATACGCCCCGGGGCCCGATGAAGGACACGAACTACGACCTGATCTGGGTGCTGGAAGCATCCCTGAAGAACGTGTGGCAGATGGAGACGTTCATCGAGGACGCCGACAAGGCAGGCGACAGCGAGCTTGCCGAATGGTTCCGCAAGATCCAGGAGAACAACCGCAAGGCCGGCGACCAGGGCAAGCGTATGCTCCTGGAGCGGCTGCAGCGCGAGGAAACCTGAAGCCTGCGTATCCGGACCACACAACGACAAGCGGCCCGCGCAGCCGGAGTGGCTGCGCGGGCCGCTGCGCTACCAGGGCGTTTCCCGTGAAACCTAGGAAATCACCGCGTCCACCAAGGCCTTGGCTTCGGCCTGGACCTGCTTCAGGTGCTCCTCACCCTTGAAGGACTCGGCGTAGATCTTGTAGACGTCCTCGGTGCCGGACGGACGCGCGGCGAACCAGGCGTTCTCGGTGACCACCTTCAGCCCGCCGATCGGTGCGCCGTTGCCGGGGGCCTCGGTGAGCTTGGCGGTGATCGGCTCGCCGGCCAGCTCGGTGGCGGTCACGTCCGCGGCGGAGAGCTTGGCCAGGGCGGCTTTCTGCTCCCGGGTCGCCGCGGCGTCGATCCGGGCGTACGACGGCGCCCCGAACTTCGCGGTCAGCTCGGCGTACAGCTCCGAGGGCGACTTGGTGGTGACAGCCTTGATTTCGGCGGCCAGCAGCGCCAGCAGGATGCCGTCCTTGTCGGTGGACCAGGGCTTGCCGTCGAAGCGGACAAAGGACGCGCCGGCCGATTCCTCGCCGCCGAAGACGCCCTCGCCGGAGAGCAGTCCCGGCACGAACCACTTGAAGCCCACCGGGACCTCCACGAGCTTGCGGCCCAGGTCCGCGGCGACGCGGTCGATGATCGAGGAGGACACCAGCGTCTTGCCCACGGAGGCGTCCGACGGCCACTGCGGACGGTGGGTGTACAGGTACTGGATGGCGACGGCCAGATAGTGGTTCGGGTTCATCAGCCCGGCATCCGGGGTGACGATCCCGTGCCGGTCGGCGTCGGCGTCGTTGCCGGTGGCGACCTCGAACTCCGCGGAGCGGCCGATCAGCGAGGCCATGGCATAGGGGGAGGAGCAGTCCATCCGGATCTTCTCGTCCCAGTCCAGCGTCATGAAGGCCCACTGCGGGTCCACCGTGGAATTGACCACCGTCAGGTCCAGGTTGTGCCGTTCGGCAATGGCGCTCCAGTAATCCACCGACGCCCCGCCCATCGGGTCGGCCCCGATGCGCACCCGGGCCTCGCGGATGGCGTCCAGATCGAGCACCTGGGGCAGGTCGTCCACATAGTTGCTGAGGAAGTCGTAGGAGCCCACCGCCCCGGAGAACTGGGCCTGGCCGAGCGGGATCCGCTTGACCCCGCGCAGCCCGTTCTCCAGCAGTTCGTTGGCGCGGCTGGCGATCCAGCCGGTCGCGTCCGAGTCCGCCGGGCCGCCGTGCGGCGGGTTGTACTTGAAGCCGCCGTCCGAGGGCGGGTTGTGGGAGGGGGTGATGACGATGCCGTCGCCCTGGGCCTCCGGATGCGCGGCGTTGTGCTTGAGGATGGCATGGCTGACCGCCGGCGTCGGGGTCCAGCCGGTGCGGGCATCCACCCACGTGGTCACGTTGTTGGCGGCGAGCACCTCCAGCGCGGTGTTCTGCGCCGGGTCGGAGAGGGCGTGGGTGTCCTTGCCGACGAAGAGCGGGCCGGCAATGCCCTGGCCGGCGCGGTACTCCACAATGGCCTGGGTGATCGCGGCAATATGGTCCTCGTTGAAGGACCCGTTGAGGCTGCTGCCGCGGTGCCCGGAGGTTCCGAAGACCACGCGCTGTCCCGGGTCGGACAGGTCCGGCTTGACGTCGAAGTACGCGTCCAGCAGGGCAGTCAGGTTAACGAGGTCGCTGGGAAGGGCCAGGGTGCCCGCACGGTTTGCCATGGGACCAGCATGCCAAAGTTGCCGCAGCCGCGCCGGATATTTACCTGAGGTTGGCCAGATTACGGCGCCGGTCGGTCAGCGCCACCACGTCGATCATGATCTCCGCGCCATGGACCCGGTAGATAATGCGGTAGCCCTCCCGGCGCGCCGAATACAGCGGGTGCAGCGGCGGCTGCAGCTGCCGTCCGGCGGCGCGGGGGTCCTCGCGCAGCGGGCCGGCGATGAACGCGAAGGCGTCCGCCGCCACGTGCTGCGGCAGCCCGTATTCGAGCGCGGCGCAGGCAGAGGCGGAAAACCGGACCGGGTGCGGCCCGGTCACGGCAGGCGTCCGGCGGCTCGCAGTGCCGCGAGGACCTCGTCCAGGCTGTAGACATCGCCGTCGCGGACCTCCCGGATGCTCCGGTCCAGCTCCCGGACCAGCCCGGCATCGGCGAGGATCTCCACCGTGTCCATCAGCGAGTCGTAATCGTCGGCACCCAGCAGCACCGCAGCCCGCCTGCCCCCTACGGTGATCTCGATCCGCTCACGGGCGATTGACGCCTGTTCCACCAGCTGCGGCAGTGCGGCGCTTGCCTCGGCGACGGGCAAAGTCGTCATGTAGGCGATCTTAGCGCTCCGGGACGGTTCCGGCCCGCCGTACAGCGTGCGTAACATGACGTCCCGCGGCCGGTTTGTGACACCGGCGCGGCACCAAAACGTCATACCGCGTCGATCAGCCGAAGTATTTGCACCCGGGCACCACCCCGGATTTACAGTGGACGCACCAACCATCAAGAGCGGCCGAGAGATCTGGCTTGTTGACGCCGCAGCAACCATCCCACCCCCTCCACCCGCGGAGGACAGCAGGAACGGTGCTAATGCCAGAACCGATGGAGACGCACCAGCGAACCCACCTGAGGCCTCGGCGTGCTTACGTCCCGGGTGCCGCTGGTTCCCGGGCCGCTAACTGGTGCACTCCCTCGGAAGATACCGAGGAGCGGAAATGACATTCTCACAACGGGCGGCAGCACCGCCGTCGTTGTCCTATGAGCTGTACCCGCCGGCCAGACCCGAGGCCGAAGCGTCAGTGCTGAGCGCCATTGAGGAACTCGAGGCCACCAACCCCGACTACGTCTCCGTGACGTACAGCGGCACGCCCGCGCGGCGCCGGGCCTCGATCCAGCTGATCGAGCACCTGATGCGCAATACCCGGCTGCGTCCGCTGGCCCACCTGACCTGCGTGGGGGAGACCCGGGACAGCCTGGACCTGCTGGTGCGGCAAATCGTGGGGCTGGGGGTCCGCGGCGTGCTGGCCATGCGCGGGGACCTGCCCCAGGACCCGGAGGCGTCCCGGGGCGAACTGCCGTTCGCCCGCTACCTGGTGGAGCTGATCCGCGAGGTTGAGGCCCGGCACGGCGCCACCCTGGCCGGCGGCCGGCTGGCGGTGGGGGTGGCCGCGTACCCGAACCGGCACCCGGAGTCACCGTCGTTCCAGCACGACGTCGAGGTGCTGGTGTCCAAGGAGCGTTCGGGCGCCGACTTCGCGATCACCCAGGTGTATTTCGACCCGGCCCACTATGTGCGCCTGGTCGCGGCGGCCCGTGCCGCCGGCGTCACCATCCCGATCATCCCGGGGGTGATCCCGATGTCCAGCGTCCGCCGGCTCGAACGGCTGGCGGTGATGACCGGCGTCCGCCCGGACGCGGCCCTGCTGCACCGGCTGGAGACGGCCTCGGACGACGCCGAACGCCAGCGGATCGGGGTGAAGGCCGCCGCCGAACTGGCCCGGGCCGCCTTCGACGCCGGGGCTCCCGGCCTGCACCTGTATACCTTCAACGACCCGCACGCCTCGATCGAGGTCATCGAGCAGGTCGGCCTGCCGGCCGCGCGCACCCTGTCCACCCCCGTCCCGGCCTGAGCCGGGCCGGAACCTGAACCCCGGCACATCTTTCCGACACCACTTCCCTACGACACAACGTCCCCCAAGGAGAACACCATGAGCACCACACCCAGCTTCCCCGCCGCCACCATCCTCGGCTACCCGCGCATCGGCCCGCAGCGCGAACTGAAGAAGGCCCTCGAGGCCTACTGGGCCGGCAGCCTGGACGAGGCCGGCCTGGAGAGCGCCGCCGCGCAGCTGCAGGACCGCACCGTGGAGAGCCTGGCCAACCTGGGCCTGGACGCCGCGGATTCCTCCATCCCGGCGGACTTCGCCCTCTACGACCAGGTGCTGGACACCACCGCGGCGCTCGGTGCGCTGCCGGCCCGGTTCGCCGACCTGGCCGCCGAGGACGGCTCGGTGGGCACCGCCGCCTACTTCACCCTGGCCCGCGGCGACGGGCAGCGCCCGCCGCTGGAACTGACCAAGTGGTTCGACACGAACTACCACTACCTGGTGCCCGAGATCGGCCCGGGCACGCCGTTTGCCGCGGCCGTGCACCGGCTCTCCGGCATCATCCGCCGGCAGCGGGAGCGCGGCGCGGTGCTGCGCCCGGTGCTGGTGGGCCCGGTGACCTACCTGCTGCTGGCCAAGGCCGAGGACGGCGCGCCGGCAGGCTTCGACCCGCTGTCCCGGATCGACGACGCCGTGGCGGCCTATGCCGGCATCCTGGCCGAGCTGGCGGCCGCGGGCGCCGACTGGGTCCAGCTGGACGAGCCGGGCCTGGTCACCGACCGCGGCGGCGAGCTGGCCGCCCCGGGCGGACTCGTGGAGCGGGCCTACCGGACGCTGGCCGATACCGCCGGGCGCCCGGCGCTGCTGGTCAGCACCGGCTACGGCACCGCCGGGGATCCGGCGCAGCCGGGCCAGGCCCTGGCGGTGCTCGCCGCCGCCGGTGTCGAGGCGGTGCATGCGGACCTGGTGCGCGGTGCGCGGCCCGCTGCCGGGGCGCTGCAGGCGCTGGGCGGCACCCGGCTGGTCGCCGGGGTCGTGGACGGCCGGAACGTGTGGCGGAACGACCTGCTGGCCTCGCTGGATGTGCTGGAGCAGCTGCGGGAAGCCGGGGCCGCCGTCTCCGTGGCCACTTCGACCTCGCTGCTGCACGTGCCGCACGACGTGGCCGCCGAGACCGCCCTGCCCGGGCACCTTCCGGCCTGGCTGGCCTTCGCGGACCAGAAGGTGGCCGAGACCGTGGTGCTGGCGCGCGGCCTGGCCGAAGGACGCCCGGCCGTGGCGGCGGAGCTGCAGGAAGCCGAGGCGGCGCTGCGCCACCGGGCACGGTTCGACGGCGTCGTCGTGCCCCAGGTGCGGACCCGCACCGATGCACTCACCGAGGACGCCTTCACCCGCGGCCCCGCCGAACGGCGGGCGGAGGTGCAGCAGCAGCGGCTGGGGCTGCCGGTGCTGCCGACCACCACCATCGGCTCCTTCCCGCAGACCGGCGAGGTGCGCCGGGCCCGTGCCGCGGTGCGCAACGGCAGCATTTCGCAGGCCGAGTACGAGCAGTTCCTGCGCGACGAGATCACCCGCGTGGTGCGGCTGCAGGAGGATCTCGGCCTCGACGTGCTGGTGCACGGCGAGCCGGAGCGCAACGACATGGTCCAGTACTTCGCCGAGAACTTCGACGGCTTCGCCGCCACCGAGAACGGCTGGGTGCAGTCCTACGGCTCGCGCTGCACCCGCCCGTCCATCCTGTGGGGCGATGTGTCCCGCCCGCAGGCGTTCACCGTCCCGTGGATCAGCTTCGCGCAGTCGCTCACCGACCGCCCGCTCAAGGGCATGCTCACCGGCCCGGTCACCATCCTGGCCTGGTCCTTCGTCCGCGACGACCAGCCGCTGGGCGAGACCGCCAACCAGGTGGCGCTGGCGCTGCGGGACGAGATCGCCGACCTGGAGGCCGCCGGCACCGCGATTGTGCAGGTGGACGAGCCGGCCCTGCGCGAGCTGCTTCCGCTGCGCGCCGCCGACCAGCAGGCGTACCTGGACTGGTCCGTCCGGGCATTCCGGCTGGCGACTTCCGGCGCCGCCGAGCAGACCCAGATCCACACCCATCTGTGCTACTCGGAATTCGGTGAGGTCATCTCGGCGATCGATGGCCTGGACGCGGATGTGACCAGCATCGAGGCGGCGCGCTCGCGCCTGGAAGTGGTTGCCGACCTGGCCGGCTTCGGCTACTCCCGCGGGATCGGCCCGGGCGTGTACGACATCCACTCCCCGCGCGTGCCCTCCGAGCAGGAAGTCGCCGGACTGATCGAAACGGCGCTGGCCAGCATTCCGGCCCGCCAGCTGTGGATCAACCCGGACTGCGGACTGAAGACCCGCGCCTACGCCGAGACCGTGGAGTCCCTGCGCAACCTCGTCGCGGCGGCCAGGACCGCCCGCGAGACGGTGTCCGTCGAGGCCTAGCAGGCCCGCTTCAGGACGGTTCCCGGCGGGCCGGATATCCGGCCCGCCGGGGCCCCTGCCCCTAACCACCACGATGAAGGAGCCCCTTCCCATGAGCACCGGCGACGCTGGCTGTACGGCCACCACGCAGATCCACGCGGGCTATGAACCGCAGGCCCCCTACCGGCCGGTGACGGTCCCCGTCCACCAGAGCGCCGCGTACGAATTCCCCGACTACGCGTCGGCCCGCCGCATGTTCGCGCTGAAGGAACCGGGCTTCACCTACACCCGCACCGGCAACCCGACGGTTGCCGTGCTGGAGCAGCGGATCGCGGCCCTCGACGGCGGCGTGGCCGCGCTGGCCACGGCCACCGGGCAGGCTGCCGTCGCCGTCGCCCTGCTGGCGCTGGTGCGCGGCGGAGAGCACCTCGTGGCCTCCTCGAAGCTCTACGGGGGAACGGTGGACCTGCTCACGGACACCTTCGCGGATTTCGGGATCGAGGTCAGCTTCGCGGACCCTGCCGACACCGGCGCCTGGGCCGCGGCGGTGCGCCCGCAGACCCGGGCGTTCCTGACCGAATCCATCGGCAACCCGCTGGCCACGCTGCAGGACCTGCCGGCCCTCGCCGCCATCGCCCGCGAGGCCGGCGTCCCGCTCGTGGTCGACAACACCCTGGCCACCCCGGTGCTCTACCGGCCGCTGGAGCACGGGGCCGACATTGTCGTCTACTCGGCGACCAAGTTCCTGGGCGGACACGGGGCCGCGCTCGCCGGCGCGGTGGTCGACGGCGGCCGCTTCGACTTCTCCGCCTACCCGGACAAGTGGCCCCAGCTGACCCGGCCCAAGCGCCGCTACGGCGGGGACACGCTGTGGGAGCGGCACGGCCACGGTGCCTACCTGGTGCTGGCGCGCAGCAAGTACCTGCACGACCTGGGCCCCTCGCTCTCCCCGTTCAACGCGGCGCAGATCCTGCAGGGACTGGAGACCCTGGACATCCGGGTGGCCCGGCACGGGCAGAACACCCGGGAGGTCATCGGGTTCCTGGCCGGCCATCCGGCGGTGGCCGCGGTGCACCACCCGTCGGTGCCCGGCCACCCGCAGGCAGGCCTCGCCGACCGGGACTTCCCGGACGGGACCGGCAGCGTGTTCTCCTTCGACCTGGCCGCGGGCCCGGAACAGGTGGGCCCGTTCATCGACCGGCTGGGACTGTTCAAGCTGGTGGCCAATGTCGGGGACACCCGGTCGCTGGTGGCACATCCGGCAGCCATGACGCACTGCCGGCTGACCCCCGGGCAGCGTGCCGCCGCGGGCATCGCGGAAACCACCATCCGGCTCTCGGTGGGGCTGGAGGCCGCCGCCGACCTGGTCGCGGACCTGGACCAGGCCCTGGCCCCGCTCGCCGGGGCGGCACTTCAGGCGGCAGGCGCCGCCGTCGTCTACGCAGGAACGGAGGCCTGAGATGGCCCAGCATGCAGGATTCAACACGGCAGGATTCAACACCAAAGCCATCCATGCCGGGCAGGACCCGGACCCGCTGACCGGGGCCGTCATCCCGCCGATCTACCAGACCTCCACCTTCGTGCAGGACGGGATCAACGTGCTGCGCGCCGGGCACGAATACAGCCGCGGCTCCAACCCCACCCGCAGCGGCTTCGAGGCCCAGCTGGCCGCGCTCGAGCACGGGGCGGCAGCCTTCGCCTTCGCCTCCGGGCTGGCGGCCGAGGACGCGCTGCTGCGGGCGCTGCTGCGCCCGGGCGACCACATCGTGCTCGGCGGGGACGGCTACGGCGGCACCAACCGGCTGATCAACCACCTGCTGGGCCCGTGGGGCGTGGCCAACACCGCCGTGGACATCACCGACCTGGACGTGGTGGCCGCCGCCATCCGCCCGGGCGAAACCGCGCTGCTGTGGGTGGAGACGCCGTCGAACCCGCTGCTGGGCATCGCGGACCTGGCCGGCTGGGCGCAGCTGGCCCACGGCGCCGGCGCCCTGCTGGTGGTGGACAACACCTTTGCCTCCCCGTACCTGCAGCGGCCGCTGGAGTACGGTGCGGACCTGGTGGTGCACTCGACCACCAAGTACATCGGCGGGCACTCGGACGTGCTCGGCGGCGCCGTGGTGGCCGCGGACGCCTCCTTCCGGGGCAAGCCGCTGGCCGAGGCCATCGGCTACCAGCAGTTCGCCGGCGGCGCCGTCGCCGGCCCGCAGGACTGCTACCTGGCGGCGCGCGGGCTGAAGACCCTGGGCCTGCGCATGGAGCGGCACGGCGCCAATGCCCAGGCGCTCGCCGAGTGGCTGCGGGAGCAGCCCGGGATCGCCGAGGTGCTCTACCCGGGGCTGCCGGAGCACCCGGGGCACGCCCTGGCTGCCCGGCAGATGTCCGGGTTCGGCGGGATCGTCTCGCTGCGCTTTGCCGCCGGCGAGGCGGCCGCCCGGGCGTTCGCCGAATCCACCCGGCTGTTCGCGCTCTCCGTGAGCCTGGGCGGGGTGGAGTCGCTGGTCTGCTACTGCTCGGAGATGACCCATGCCTCGGTGCGCGGGACGGCGCTGGCCGTGCCCACCGACCTGGTACGCCTGTCGGTGGGGGTGGAGGACCTGGCGGACCTGCGGGCGGACCTGGAGTACGGGCTGGCCGCGGCGCGCGCTGCCGCGGGCACGGTCCTCAGCGGCGCCTGAGCCGCCGCTTTCCAGCAGGGTCGGGCCCCTGCAGACGACCGGAGTCCCGGAATCCTGGGGCTCCGGCCGCGAAGGCTGCCCAGTTATGGCGCACGCCCGGCCGAGGGCGTGCGCCTTTTGCGCTGCCCGGGCGGCCGTGGCAGGGGCCCGGGCCTGATCCGGCTACGCTTGGAGGCATGACCACGCCCCAACTTCCCCGTCCGGGACTATGAGCCGGACAGGTTCCCCGCTGCATGTGGTCGCCTGCGCCCACGGCACCGATGATCCGGCCGGCCGGGCACTGATCGACGGGCTGCGCCTGGACGTCGGCGCCGCGGCGGCCGCCCGCGGGCTCAACGTGCTCATCCATGAGGCCTATGTCGATGTCCAGCAGCCGGCCCTGGACGACGTCGTCGCCGGCCTTCCCCCGGGCGAACCGGCAGTGGTGGTCCCGCTCCTGCTCTCCACCGGGTTCCATACCCGCGTCGACATCCGCCGGGCCGTGGAGGCCCGCCCCGGAACCGTGGCGGCCGAGGCCATCGGGCCGGACCGCCGGCTGGCGTCCGTCCTGGCCGGGCGGCTGGCCGATGCCGGCCTTGGCGAAGGGGACCACGTCGTCGTCGCCTCGGCCGGCACGAGGGTGGCCCGCGGCGTCGAGGAGGTCCGCCAGACGGCGCGCTGGCTCGCCGAGGAGATCGGCCGGCCGGTGACGGTAGGCTTCGGGGCGGCAGCCCAGCCGCCCGTGCCGGCGGCCGTCGAGGCCGCCCGGTCCCTGCCCGGCTGCCGCCGGGTGCTGATCGCCTCCTACCTGCTGGCCCCTGGCTACTTCCATTCCGTGCTGACCCGGGCCGGCGCCGACGCCGTGACGGCACCGCTGCTGCCCTCCCCGGCCATCGCCGAGTGTGTGACGGACCGGCTGCTTGATGCCACGAAGATGACGTAAAACATGACGTAATAGGACCGAATATGTTCTCCCGTTGAGCCATGGGACGCCATATGGGGAGACATTTGGCCGCCCCTTCCGCGGGTCCTTACGCTGGCACGCATGACTCAGGCGATCGAGACGACAACGGCCCCGCGGCAGGGGCGCCCGCGCCCATCCGCCAAGCCCCACGGCCAGTGGAAGGTGGACGGGACGGCGCCGCTGAACCACAACGAGGAGTTCAAGCAGCAGGACAACGGGCTGAACGTCCGCGAGCGCATCGAAACGGTGTACGCCAAGCAGGGCTTCGACTCGATCCCCTCCGACGACCTCCACGGCAGGTTCCGCTGGTGGGGCCTCTACACGCAGCGCAAGCCCGGGATCGACGGCGGCAAGACGGCGACCCTGGAGCCCCACGAGCTCGAGGACCGGTACTTCATGCTCCGCGTCCGGATCGACGGCGGGGCGCTGACCACCGAGCAGCTGCGCGTCATCGGCGGCATCTCCACCGACTTCGCCCGCGGCACCGCTGACGTGACCGACCGCCAGAACATCCAGCTGCACTGGATCGACGTCGTGGACGTGCCGGAGATCTGGCGCCGCCTCGAGGCGGTGGGCCTGTCGACCACCGAAGCTTGCGGCGACGTTCCCCGGGTAATCCTCGGATCCCCGGTCGCCGGCATTGCCAAGGACGAGATCATCGACCCGACGCCGGTCATCCGCGAGATCGCCGACCGCTTCATCGGCGACCCGGAACTGGCCAACCTGCCGCGCAAGTTCAAGTCCGCGATCACCGGCCACCCGTCCCAGGACGTGGTGCACGAGATCAACGACATCTCGCTGGTGGGCGTGGTCCACCCGGAGCTGGGCCCCGGCTACGACCTGTGGGTCGGCGGCGGGCTGTCCACCAACGCCCGGCTGGCAGAGCGCCTCGGGGCCTTCGTCAGCGAGGAGCACGCGGCCGCGGTCTGGCACGGTGTGGTGCGCATCTTCCGCGACTACGGCTACCGGCGGCTGCGGAACAAGGCACGCCTGAAGTTCCTGATGAACGACTGGGGGCCGGAGAAGTTCCGGACGGTGCTGGAAGAGGAGTACCTGGGTTTCCGGCTGCCGGACGGCCCGGCCCCGGCCCGGGCCAGCCAACCCGGCGACCACATCGGCGTGCACGAACAGAAGGACGGCAACTTCTACATCGGCGCCGCACCGGTGGTCGGACGGGTCTCCGGCAGTGTGCTGACCCGCCTGGCAGACCTGCTCGAACGCCATGGTTCCTACCGGCTGCGCACCACCCCGCACCAGAAGCTCGTCGTGCTGGACGTGGCGCCGGAGCAGGTCGGCGCCGTCACCGCGGGCCTGGCGGAGCTTGGCCTGAGCAGCAGCCCCTCGGTCTTCCACCGCTCGACCATCGCCTGCACCGGGCTCGAATTCTGCAAGCTGGCCATCGTTGACACCAAGGACACGGCGGAGCGGACGGTGGCCGGCCTGGAAGACCGCCTTTCCGACATTGCGGACCGCCTGCCGGCCCAGCTGAGCCTGCACATCAACGGCTGCCCCAACTCCTGCGCCCGGATCCAGACCGCCGACATCGGCCTCAAGGGGCAGCTGCTGCCCGACCCCGACGGCGGCCAGACCCCGGGATTCCAGGTCCACCTGGGCGGCGGGCTCGCCTCCACCGACCGGGACGAGGCGGGCCTGGGCCGGACCGTGCGCGGCCTGAAGGTCACCGCCGACGGACTGGTGGACTACGTGGACCGCGTCGTGCGCCGGTACGACGAACAGCATGCCGACGGCGAGACCTTCGCCCAGTGGGCGCACCGGGCGGACGAGGGGGACCTGAAATGACCCGCAGCGTGGACCGCACCGACCGGCAGGGCGCCCTGGCGCCGCGCTCGCCGGAGGAAACGCAGGCCCTCAAGGACCTGGCCGACGCCGGCGCCGAGCAGCTTGGCTGGGACGCCCCGGCCGCCGAGGTCGTGGCGTGGGTGCGGGAGAACTTCGCGGTGCGCGACGCCGCCGTCGCCTGCTCCATGGCGGACGCCGTGCTGCCGCACCTGGTGGCGGAGCAGCTGCCCGGCGTCGATGTCCTGTTCCTGGAGACCGGGTACCACTTCACCGAAACCCTGGCCACCCGCGCCGAGGTGGCCCGCGTGCTCGACGTCAACATCGTGGACGTCCTGCCCGAGCAGACGGTTGCCGAGCAGGACGCGGCCCACGGGCCGGAGCTGTTCGCCCGCGACCCCGGCCTGTGCTGCAGCCTGCGGAAGATGGACCCGCTGCGCCGGGCGCTGGCCAACTACCGGGTCTGGTTCACCGGGGTGCGCCGGGACGAGGCCCCGACCCGCACGAACACCCCGCTGGTGGCCTGGGACGAGGTCCACGAACTGGTCAAGGTGAACCCGGTTGCGCCGTGGAGCTTCGACGAGCTGACCGGCTACGCCTCCCGGCACGCCGTGCCGCTGAACCTGCTGCTGCAGCAGGGCTACCCCTCCATCGGCTGCCTGCCGTGCACCCGCCCGGTCGCCCCGGGCGAGGACCCGCGCGCCGGCCGCTGGGCGGGCCTGGCCAAGACCGAGTGCGGCATCCACGTTTCCTGATCCGCGTCCTCCCGATCTCCCACCACCCAAGGACCCCACCATGACCCTGACCCACGCATACGAAGCCCCGGCCCCTGCCGGGGAGCGCCTCGGCGTCCTGGACACGCTCGAGGCCGAGTCGATCCACATCATCCGCGAGGTCGTGGCCGAGTTCGAGCGGCCGGCCATGCTGTTCTCCGGCGGCAAGGACTCCGTGGTCATGCTGCACCTGGCCGCCAAGGCGTTCTGGCCCGGGCGCGTGCCGTTCCCCGTGCTGCACGTGGACACCGGCCACAACTTTCCGGAGGTCCTGGACTTCCGCGACCGCACCGTCGAGCGGCTCGGCCTGAAGCTCGTGGTCGGGTCCGTCCAGGAGTACATTGACCGCGGGGAGCTGGCCGAACGTGCCGACGGGACCCGCAACCCGCTGCAGACCACGCCGCTGCTGGACACCATCGCCGCCCACCGCTTCGACGCCGTCTTCGGCGGCGGCCGCCGCGACGAGGACAAGGCCCGGGCCAAGGAGCGCATCCTGAGCCTGCGCGACGAATTCGGCCAGTGGGACCCGCGCAACCAGCGCCCCGAGCTGTGGAACCTCTACAACGGCCGCCACACCGTCGGCCAGCACGTCAGGGCCTTCCCGATCAGCAACTGGACCGAACTGGACATCTGGCGCTACATCGCCCGCGAGGGCATCGAACTGCCCGCCATCTACTACGCGCACGAGCGCGAGGTGTTCCGCCGCGACGGCATGTGGCGGGCGGTCGGCGAGTTCTCGCAGCCGGGCCCCGGCGAGGAGGTCACGGTCCGTACCGTCCGCTACCGCACCGTCGGCGACATGTCCTGCACCGGTGCCGTCCTTTCCGAGGCGTACACCGTCGAGGACGTCGTGCGCGAGGTCGCCGCGTCCACCCTCACCGAGCGCGGGGCCACCCGCGCCGACGACCGAATCTCCGAGGCGGCCATGGAAGACCGCAAGAAGGACGGGTACTTCTAATGACCACCGAACTCCTGGACCCGGCCGCAGCGGCCACCGGCACCCTGTTCCGCTTCGCCACCGCCGGCTCGGTCGACGACGGCAAATCCACCCTCGTCGGGCGCCTGCTGCACGACTCCAAGGCCATCCTTGCGGACCAGCTCGAGTCCGTCGCCCGCACCTCCGCCGACCGCGGCTTCGGCGGCGAGGCGGGCGGGCTCGACCTGGCGCTGCTGACCGACGGGCTGCGGGCCGAGCGCGAGCAGGGCATCACCATCGACGTCGCCTACCGCTACTTTGCCACCGACCGGCGCACGTTCATCCTGGCCGACTGCCCCGGCCACGTGCAGTACACCCGCAACACGGTGACCGGCGCCTCGACCGCCGATGCCGTCGTCGTGCTCGTGGACGCCCGGAAGGGTGTCCTGGAGCAGACCCGCCGCCATCTGAGCGTCGTTGCCCTGCTGCGCGTGCCGCACGTCGTGGTCGCCGTGAACAAGATCGACCTCACGGGCTATTCCGAGGAGGTGTTCGCCCGGATCGAGGCGGACGTCCGGCGCGTCGCCGCCGAGCTCGGCCTGCATGACGCGGTCAGCATTCCGGTCTCCGCCCTGGTCGGCGACAACGTCGTCGAACGCTCGGCGCATACGCCCTGGTACACCGGGCCCACGCTGCTGGAGCTCCTGGAGACGCTGCCCAATACCGACGACGAGCCGGACGGCGGCGCCGCCTTCCGCTTTCCGGTCCAGCTGGTGCTGCGCCCCCAGGGCGCCCTGGCGCCGGGGCTGGATGCGGAGGCCTTCCGGGACTACCGCGCCTACGCCGGCCAGGTCGTGGCCGGCACGGTGCGCGTCGGCGACGCCGTCACCGTCCTGACCCCGGGGCAGGAGCCGCGCACCACCACGGTCACCGGGATCGACGCCGCGGGACTGGACCTGGACGAAGCCTGGGCGCCCCAGTCGGTCGCGCTGCGGCTGGCCGACGAGTTCGATGTGGCCCGCGGGGACCTGATCGGCGCGGCCGGCACGCTGCCTGCTCCGACGGCCGCCCTGTCCGCTTCGCTGTGCTGGCTTGCGCCAAGGCCGCTGCGTCCGGGAGCCAAGGTCCTGGTCAAGCATGGCACCGCCACCGTGCGGGCGCTGGTGACCGCTGTCGAAGGGCGGCTGGACCTGGACACCTTCGAAGTCGGGCCGGCCGGGGAACTGGAACTGAACGACATCGGGCGGGCCGCCCTGCGCCTGGCGGCCCCGCTGCCCCTGGAACCTTACGCGGCGCAGCGGCGCACCGGGGCCTTCCTGGTGATCGACCCGCAGGACGGCAACACCCTGGCCGCCGGAATGATCACGGCCGGAACGGAAGCGGGGGCGAACCCATGAGCGGGCACCAGCAGGACCGCGCCACCATCCGGATCACCGCCGGCGGGCCGGAACCCCGGCGGCGGCGGGCGTGGGAGATCGGACTCGCGGTGGCGCTGGCGGCCGCCATCATCGGCACGGCAGCCGCCGCTTTCAGCGCCACCGGTTCGCCTGCTCCCCGGAGCAGCCGGCAGGCCGCCGGCACGCCTGCCGCCGAGCTGCGGCTGGGCTACTTCGGCAACGTCACGCACGCCCCCGCCCTGGTCGGGGTGCAGCAGGGCCTGCTGGCCGGCAGCCTCAAGGAGAACGGCGGCACGGTGCTGGAGACCCAGGTCTTCAACGCCGGCCCCGCGGCGATCGAGGCCCTGAATGCCGGCGCCATCGACGCCGCCTACATCGGCCCCAACCCGGCCATCAACTCCTTCGTCCAGAGCGGGGGCGAGTCCGTGGCCGTGATTGCCGGCGCCACCGCCGGCGGGGCGCAGCTGGTGGTCAGGCCCGGAATCACCTCGCCCGCCCAGCTGAAGGGCACGGTGCTGGCCACTCCGCAGCTCGGCGGCACGCAGGACGTGGCCCTGCGCGCCTGGCTCAAATCCCAGGGCCTGGCCGTGACCCCGGACGGGGGCGGGGACGTGGCCATCAACCCGACGGAGAACGCCCAGACCCTGAAACTGTTCCAGGACGGCAAGCTGGACGGCGCCTGGCTGCCGGAGCCCTGGGCCTCGCGCCTGGTGCTCCAGGCCGGTGCCACCGTGCTGGTCGACGAGAAGGACCTGTGGGACGGCTCGCTGGCCGGCAAGCCCGGCCAGTTCACCACCACGGTGCTGATCGTCAGCCGGAAGTTCGCCGCCGAACACCCGCAGAGCGTCGACGCGCTGCTGCAGGGCCATGTCGCCGCCGTCGACTGGCTCAACGAGGCCTCCGCCGGGGCCAAGGCCTCGGCCGTCAATGCCGGGCTCAAGGCCGCGGCCGGCGCGGAACTGCCCGGCGAGGTCATCGGCCGGGCCCTGCAGAACATCGAGTTCACCCCCGACCCGCTGGCCGGAACGTTCCCGAAGCTGCTCCGGGACGGCGTCGAGGCCGGCGTGGCCAAGCCCGCGGATCTGGCCGGCCTGTTCGAGCTGGGCACGCTGAACCGCGTGCTGTCCGGGACCCCCGGACGCGCGCTGGCCGGCGCGGCCGGGCTGGGCACGGACTGAGGCAGGAACCATGACCGTACTGCTTGAAAACCTTGGCAAGCACTTTGGCAACGGCCCGGCCGTGCTGGAGGACGTGAACGCCAGCATCGGCCAGGGCGAGTTCGTGGCACTGCTGGGCGCCTCCGGCTGCGGCAAGTCCACGCTGCTGAACATCATCGCCGGCCTCGAGCGGCCCAGCACGGGCGCGCTGGAGGTCCCGGCGGACGGGGCGGCCTTCATGTTCCAGGATGCGGCGCTGTACCCGTGGCTGACCGCCCGGGGCAACGTGGAGCTGGCCCTGAAGCTGCGCGGAGTCGGCAGGGCCACCCGCCGCGCCCGCGCCGCCGAGCTGCTGGAGCTGGTCCACCTGGACGGGGCGGGGGAGAAACGCCCCCACGAGCTCTCCGGCGGCATGCGCCAGCGCGTCGCCCTGGCCCGGGCCCTGGGCCAGGACCGGCAGCTGCTGCTGATGGACGAGCCCTTCGCGGCCCTCGACGCCATCACCCGCGACCTGCTGCACGAGGAGCTGGAACGGATCTGGCGCGAGACCGGCCGGACCATCATCTTCGTCACGCACAATGTGCGCGAAGCCGTCCGCCTGGGCCAGCGCGTGCTGCTGCTGTCTTCCCGGCCCGGCCGGGTGGTCAGCGAATGGGCGGTGCCCGCCGAGGCGAAGGCCGACGCCGGCGCCGCCGCCGCCCTGGCCAGCCACATCACCACACGACTTAGGGAGGAGATCCGGCGCCATGGCAAGTAACCTGACCGAACTCGACGCCCCCGCACACACCCCCGCGGCCAACGCCGCAGCCTCCCCGGACGAGCTGCGCGCCCTCGAAGCCGGCCTGGACGAGCTCCAGTCGGAGAAGACCTCCGCCCGGCGGGACTTCAGCCGCGTACTGCTGCCGCTGGCCGCCGTCGTCGTCCTGCTCCTGGCATGGCAGCTGCTCGTCTCGCTCGACCTCAAGCGCCGCGACCTGGTGCCCGGGCCGCTGGATGTCTTCGCTTCCCTCGGCCGGCTCTGGGCCGAGGGCCTGGTCCAGGAGTCCGTCCGGACCTCGCTGCAGCGGGGACTGGCCGGCTTCGCGGTTTCCGTGGCCGTCGGGACCCCGCTGGGCCTGCTGCTGGGCCAGGTGAAGACCCTGCGCCGCGCCTTCGGCCCGCTGATCTCCGGGCTGCAGGTGCTGCCCTCCGTGGCCTGGGTGCCGGCGGCCATCATCTGGTTCGGCCTCACCGACGCCACCGCCTATTTCGTGGTGCTGATGGGCGCCATCCCGTCGATCGTCAACGGCATGGTGGCCGGCATCGACCAGGTCCCGCCGCAGTACCGCAGCGTGGCCACGGTGCTGGGCGCCTCCCGCCTGGAGCTGGCCCTGCAGGTCATCCTGCCGGCCTCGCTGCCCGGCTACGTCGCGGGCCTGAAGCAGGGCTGGGCCTTCTCCTGGCGCTCGCTGATGGCCGCGGAGATCATCGCCGTGGGAGGCACCATGGGCTATGGCCTCGGCTCGCTGCTGGACCAGGGGCGCACCCTCTCCGACATGGGCATCGTGATGAGCGCGGTCCTGGTCATCCTCGCGGTCGGCATCCTGATCGAACTGCTGGTCTTCGGCCCCGTGGAGCGGCACCTGCTGCAGCGCCGCGGCCTGCTGGCCGGGAGCACGCGATGAGCGGCCTGGATTTGTACCCGGTCTCGCTGCGGCTGCTCGGCAGGCCGGTGCTCATTGTCGGCGGCGGGCAGGTGGCCGGCCGCCGTGCCCGGGCGCTGCTGGACGCCGGCGCCGTGGTGACGGTCGTCGCCCCCGAAGCCGGGAACGACGTCGGCCGCCTTGCCCGTGCCGGGCTGCTCAGCTGGGTGCCCCGCGGCTACCGCACCGCCGACCTGGACGGCATGTGGTTCGTCCAGGCTGCCACCGGCGTGCCCGCGGTGGATGCGCAGGTGGCCGCCGAGGCCGAGGAGCGCAGGATCTGGTGCGTCAATGCCGCCGACGGCGCGGCCTCGGCCGCCTGGATCCCGGCCACCGGACGGGTCGACGACGTCGCCGTCGCGGTCAACGCCGGGGGAGACCCCCGCCGGGCCAGGGCGATCAAGGACGCGGTGCTGCTGGCGCTGAGGACCGGGAAGCTGCCGCTGCGCCGGCACCGCAGGCCGGCCGCCTCCCGGCCGGGCCGCGTGGCCCTGGTCGGCGGCGGCCCGGGCGAGGCCGGACTGATCACCGTCCGCGGCCGGCAGCTGCTGGCCGAAGCCGACGTCGTCGTCGCCGACCGGCTCGGCCCCCGCGGCCTGCTCGACGAGCTGGAGGACGGCGTGCGGGTCATCGAGGTCGGCAAGGCCCCGGGCAACCACCTGGCCAGCCAGGACGAGATCAACGACATCCTGGTCCGCGAGGCCCTGGCCGGGCACCTGGTGGTCCGGCTCAAGGGCGGCGATCCCTATGTCCTGGGCCGCGGCGGCGAGGAAGCGCGCTTCTGCCGCGACCACGGAGTCGACGTCGAAGTGGTTCCCGGAGTCACCAGCGCCATCTCGGTTCCCGCTGCCGCGGGAATCCCGGTGACCCACCGCGGAGCCGCCACCGGCTTCAGCGTTGCCACCGGACATGAGGAACTGGCCGAGCTTCCGGCCCGGCCGGACCACACCCTCGTGCTGCTGATGGGCGTCCGGCGGCTGGCCGAGTCCGCCGCCGCACTGCGCTCGCGGGGCCTGGGTCCCGGAACGCCTGTGGCCATCATCGAGCGCGGCTGGATGCCCGGCCAGCGGGTCACCATCGGCACCTTGGACACCATCGCCGCGCAGGCGGTCCGCGCCGGCGTCGGGAATCCGGCAGTCATTGTGGTCGGGGACGTGGTCCGGCTCAGCCCCTACGCCCCCGCCGCCCTGAGTGGGGCAGCAGGGTCCCTGCGTGGCGCGCCAGCGCCGGTCCCGGCTGTCCCACAGCTCGCAAGCTCGCTGCGGGACCCTCGGCCTGGACCTTGATAGGGCCTGCCCCAATCCCCCTTTTCTCACTTCACAAGGAGTACTCCCATGACCGATACCACCGTTCCCGGCAGCGCCTTCCAGGCGCGCGCCCTGCGCGTTGCCGTCGTGGGCGCCGGCCCGGCCGGCGTCTACGCTGCCGACCTGCTGACCAAGAGCGCCCCGGCGGCGTCCGGCGAGCTGGCGCTGAGCATCGACCTGTTCGACCGCTACCCGGCCCCGTACGGGCTGATCCGCTACGGGGTGGCCCCGGACCACCCGCGGATCAAGGGCATCGTGACCGCCCTGCACAAGGTGCTCGACCGCGGCGACATCCGCTTCTTCGGCAACGTGGACTACGGCACCGACCTGGACCTGGCCGACCTGCGCAAGCACTACGACGCGGTCATCTTCGCCACCGGCGCGATCAAGGACGCGGACCTGA
>NZ_JAAZSQ010000009.1:80653-120823 GCF_012395835.1 Arthrobacter mobilis | reverse complement strand
CCGGCGCAGGTGAAGTTCACCCCGCTGGAGCTGCGCGAGCTCTCCCACTCGCACGACGTCGACATCATCCTGTACCCGGAGGACTTCGAATTCGACGAGGAGTCGGACCGCCAGATCCAGAGCAACAACCAGACCAAGACCATGGTCGGTACGCTCACCAACTGGATCGCCGAGCAGCCGGAGGACCCCTCGGAGTTCACGGCTTCCCGCCGGCTGCACCTGCACTTCCTGCACACCCCGGTGGAGATCTACGACTCCCCGGAGGCTCCGGGCAAGGTCGCCGGCATCCGGTTCGAGCGCAACGAGCTGGACGGGACCGGCAATGTGCGCGGCACCGGCGAGATCGTCGAGTACCCGGTGCAGGCCGTCTACCGGGCCATCGGCTACTTCGGCTCCGCCCTTCCGGACGTCGAATATGACGGCCAGCTCGGGGTGGTCCCGAACGTCGAGGGCCGCGTGCTGGACGCCGGCGGGAAGCCGGTACCCGGCCTCTACGCCACCGGCTGGATCAAGCGCGGGCCGGTGGGCCTGATCGGGCACACCAAGGGCGACGCCCTGGAAACCATCAACCACCTGCTCGCCGACCTGGGGTCCCTGCCGGCGGCCGAGCAGCCGGAGGAAGAGGCACTGCTGCAGCTGCTGGACGGGCGCGGCGTGGAGTACACCACCTGGGAAGGCTGGCTGAAGCTGGATGCCCACGAGCGGGAGCTGGGCGAGGCCGCCGGCACGGTGCAGACCTCCCGCGGCCCGGTGGTGCGCGAGCGCGTCAAGGTGGTGTCCCGCGAGGACATGGTCGGGATCTCCAGGCCCGCCGGTGCCGCGGCCCTGCAGGCCGGCTCCGTGCTGTAGCCATCCATGCCGCATGGGCGGGCCGGTCTTCCAGTTGATTCGGAAGACCGGCCCGCCCGCCGTTGCAGACTCTGTGAGTCCGGCAGTTCCAGGCTCACAAGGTCGGGGACTCAGGCCTGACGGCAGCCGGGACCAAAGGGACTTGGCCTTGGTCGCAGACTCTGTCAGTACGTTAGTGCCGGACTCCCAATGTTGCCGCCCATCTCCCCGGCTGCAGCCGGCAACCCGTCCTACACTGAGGGGAGGCAGAGTTTGCATCCGATGACGGACGGGGGACAGGACATGGCAGGCCAGGAGCACGACAACACCCCGCCCTTCAACGACCCGACCCATCCGGCCTGGTACACGGATCCGTCCGCGAAGCAGCCGGAACGGCCGCTGCCGCCGCCGGGTCCGGGTGCCGCCCCGGGCCCCTACGGTTACCAGCCCGGTTACGGGATGCAGCAGCCGCCCGGCTACGGCACCTACGGCACGCCCGGTTACGGGCAGCCCGGCTACGGCCTCGGCCAGCCGGCCGCCAGGGGCCTGAGCGTCGCCGCGCTGGTCTGCGGCCTGGTGTCCATGGTGACGATCGGGCTGTTCTTCATCCCGCAGATCCTGGCCATCGTGTTCGGCCACCTGGCCCTGCGCCGCGAGCCGGCGGGCCGGACCATGGCCCTGGCCGGCCTGATCATGGGCTACATTGTGGCCGCAATCTGGGCCGTGCTGCTGTTCTTCGTGGCGGTCGGCGCGGTCTTCGCCCCGTAGCCGGCAGGGCGCGGCGCCGGCGGCTCAGCGCACGTCCTCCAGCTGCGCGGCGACGGCCAGCAGCTGCGCCTCCGCACCGGGCCGGCCGATCAGCTGGATGCCCATGGACAATCCCTGGGCCGTGGTGTGCACCGGCACCGCCACGGCCGGCAGCCCGCAGACATTGACCATGGAACTGTACGGCGAGTACTGGCACTGGCGCATGTAGTCCGCCTCGGGGTCCACTCCGGTGTACCAGCCCAGCGGGCGGGGCGTCTGCGCCAGTGCCGGGGTCAGGACCAGGTCGTAGGCGGCGTACTGGGCGCGGGTATCCTCGGCGAACCTGGCCAGCACCGCCAGGGCCTGCTCGAGGGCACCGGGCGGCCGCCGCAGCGAGCGGAGCCGGAAGGCGCGGGTCAGCGGCATCAGCTGTGCCTCGCGGCGGGCCGGAATCTGCAGCCCCGCCAGGGATGCGGTCCAGACGGTGTGGAAGGCCTGCGGGTAGCGGTTGTCGTAGCGGAAGTTGGTCTCGGCGACGTCGTGCCCCAGTCCGGCGAGCAGCCGGATGCCCGCGTCCAGGGCCGCCTGCGCCTCCGGCTCCAGCCCCAGCGGATATGCGGCGGCGAACGGCGAGGCCGTGCTGACGCCGATCCGGAACCTGCCCTCCGCGTGCAGGGCGGCGGCCAGGAAGCCCGGCTCCCCGGGCCAGGCGGCCCTGGCCACCGGCTCGTCCACCATCGCGTCCAGCAGCAGTCCGGCATCGGCGGCGGTGCGGGCCAGCGGGCCGGCGACCACCAGGGCGCCGGGGTGCTCGCCGGGCGACCCGGCCGGCACCCGGCCGCGTCCGGGCTTCAGCCCGAGGATCCCGGTGGCCGCCGCCGGGATCCGGATGGACCCGCCGCCGTCGGTGCCGGGCGCGAAAGGCAGCAGGCCGGCGGCGACGGCCGCGGCGCTGCCGCCGGAGGAACCGCCAGGGCTCAGCGCCGGGTCCAGCGGATTGCGGGCCGGGGCCGCGACCCGGTTCTCGCTGTAGGCGGTCAGGCCGAACTCCGGGACCTGCGTCTTGCCGAGGCTGACCGCCCCCGCCTCCTGCAGCACCTGGACCAGGGTGTGGCTGAAGCGGGCCGGCTCGTGGTCCAGGGCCGAGCTGCCGTGCGTGGTCGCCACCCCGGCGACGTCGGTCAGGTCCTTGAAGGCCAGCGGCAGGCCGTGCAGCCGGGGCAGTTCCGCCCCGTGCGCCTGCTGCTCGTCCGCCGCGCGGGCGTGCGCCAGTGCAGCCTCGGCGGTGACGGTGACGAAGGCGCCGAGGCGGGGGTTGAGCTGCTCGATCCGGGCCAGGTAGTGCCGGGTCAGTTCGAGCGCGCCGACTTCGCCGCGGCGGATCGCGTCGCGCTGCTGCAGCGCGGTGAGTTCATGCAGTTCGGCCATGCCGGTTGCGGTGCGCCCCCGCGCTAGCCGAGGTAGCGGGTCTCGATCGGCTCCTCCAGGGCCACCGCCTCCGGGCCGTCCCCGGCGTGCGCGGTCACCCGCCAGGCCTGCCTGCCCTCCACTTCGGTGACCGCCTCGGCCAGTTCGGTGCCCCGGTAGAGCAGCCCGGCGCCGTCGTCGGTGCAGTGCGTCTCGCCCAGGGTGCCGTCGGCGACCAGCCGGTGGACCAGCGGCCGGCGCTGCGGCTCGGAGTCGTAGTGCACGCCGTTGTCGAAGGGCAGCAGGGCCAGTCCGTTGGAGACCGGGCGCAGCTGGGGGCCGAAGGAGTCGGTGGTGCCGCCGCGGAACCAGCAGATGGAGCCGGCCGAGACCCCGGCGAGCACCACGCCGGCTTCCCAGACCCGCCGGAAGATCGCATCCAGCCCGTGCACCCGCCACACGGCCAGCAGGTTGGCCACCGAGCCGCCGTTGACCCAGACCACGTCCTGCTCCAGCAGGTGCTCCTCCATGTCGGCGATATTGGGCATGGTGAACAGGTTCAGGTGCACCAGGTCGAAGCCGGCCACCCGGGCAGCGTCGCTGAGGTCGCTGTTGAAGGCCCGCTGGTCCCCGCCGGCGGTGCCCAGGTGGGTGATCCGGGGCGCGCGGCCGGCCGCGCCGGAAAGTTCGACGGCGTAGTGGACCAGGTGGTTGAACTCGAGCCTGGTCCGGTGGCCGGGCTTGTAGCCACCGGAGGTGGCCAGGATGGTGGGCTGTTCGGCGGCCATACAAGTACCTCGGTCGGTTTATTAAGGTGCACGGGTGATCCCACTATAGGCTGGAGTGGACGGCCCGGTGCCAGCGGTTCCCGCCGGTCCCGGCTGTCGCCCAGATGATTGCGCAGCGCTATTCGGAGGTTCCATGAGCGGCGTCGAGAATGTAGGCGTGGACAGCATCGGCCCGGAGGCCACTGTCCTCGATGTCCGCGAGGACTATGAATGGGAAGCGGGCCATATCGACGGCGCCGTACATATTCCGCTGGGCCAGCTGCCGGAGCGCCTGGAGGAGCTGGACCCGGACGAGGACCTGTACGTGATCTGCCGGACCGGCGGCCGCTCGCACCGGGCCGCGGCCTGGCTGGTCGGCCACGGCTACTCGGCGGTCAATGTCAGCGGCGGCATGGATGCGTGGATGGAAGCCGGCCGCGAGATGGTCTCCGACACCGGCCAGCAGCCGACGGTGCTGTAGCCGATGGCCTCCATCTATACCTTCCTGGGCCCGGAGGGGACCTTCACCGAGGCTGCCCTGCTGCAGGTGCCCGGCGCCGCGGAAGCGGTGCGCATCCCGTCCCCGAACGTGAGCATCGCGCTGGAGAAGGTCCGCACCGGCGAGGCCGATGCGGCCATGGTGCCGATCGAGAATTCCGTCGAAGGCGGGGTCAGCGCCACCCTGGACGCGATCGCCACCGGCGAGCCGCTGGGCATTATCGGCGAGAAGCTGGTGCCGATCCGCTTCGTGCTGGTGGCCAAGCCGGGGCTGTCGCTGGACGACATCAAGGTAGTGTCCACCCACTCGCACGCCTGGGCGCAGTGCAAGCAGTGGTGCGACCGCAATATTCCCAAGGCCGAATACATGCCCGGGTCCTCCACGGCGGCCGCGGCCGTGGGGCTGCTGGCCGACAACTGCCCGTACGACGCCGCCATCTGCGCCCCGCTGGTGGCCCAGCAGCGGGGCCTGCACGTACTCGCCGAGGACATCGGGGACGTGGCCGACGCCGTCACGCGCTTTGTCCTGGTCAGCAAGCCCGGTCCGCTGCCGGCCCCGACGGGGGCGGACAAGACCACCCTGGTGGTCCCGCTGCCGGAGGACCGGCCCGGTGCGCTGATGGAGATCCTCGAGCAGTTCGCCACCCGCGGGGTGAACCTGAGCCGGATCGAGTCCCGGCCCACCGGCCAGTTCCTGGGCGACTACTTCTTCAGCATCGACGCCGACGGGCACCTGGCCGAGGAACGCGTCGCCGACGCGGTGCGCGGGCTGCACCGGATCAGCCCGCAGCTGCGTTTCCTGGGCTCCTATCCCCGCGAGGACCGCCGCGGCTACACGGTGCCGCGGTATCATCAGGACCAAGCTTTCCGCCAGGCGCATGCCTGGGTAGAGGGGATCCTGAAAGGGCGCTGATGCCGCGTTTGCGCCGCAGCGATTGGACCGGGCCGGGCTACACCCGCCGCCGGAGGGGGCCGGGCTTCAGCTACCGGTCCACGGACGGCACTGCCCTGCGCGACCCGGACGAGCTGGAGCGCGTCAAGGCGCTGGCCATCCCGCCGGCCTGGCGCCGGGTGTGGATCTGCCCCTACGCCAACGGGCATATCCAGGCCGTCGGAATCGACGACGCCGGGCGCCGGCAGTACATCTACCACCCGTTCTGGCGCCAGCGGCAGGACGCCCGCAAGTTCGAGCACGCCCTGGACTTCGCCGCACGGCTGCCGGCCATCCGCGCCGCCGTCACGCGGGACCTGGCGGCACCCGGATTCACCCGGGAACGGGCCCATGCCGCGGCGCTGCGGATCATGGACATCGGCGCGCTGCGCGTGGGCAGCTCCGAGTACGCCGACAGCAACGGCTCCTACGGGGTGACCACGCTGCAGGCCTCGCACGTCAGCGTCAAGGGTCCCCTCATCGAGCTGGACTTTCCGGGCAAGAGCGGCCAGCAGTGGCAGACGGTCCTCGAGGACGAGGCGGTGGCAGCCTTCATCGCCGGGGTCCTGGAGGGCGGCAGCACCACGGCCCTGGGCTATCTGCAGGACGGCGTCTGGCACAGCCTGGACGCGGGCGCACTCAACGACTACCTGCGCAGGATCAGCGGCGGGGATTTCACCGCCAAGGACTTCCGGACCTGGCAGGCGACCCTGCTGGCCGCCGGGTCCCTGGCCAAGGCGGACAAGGCCCTGCGCTCGGAAGCGCGCCACGCCCGGGCGGCGAAGGCGCGCCGCGCCGCTGCCGGTGCTGCCGTCCGGCAGCGCACCCAGGGCCAGCGGCGGGCCGGCGGGGTCAGCGAAACCGCCCGCCGCCGCGCCGTCGCCGCGACCATGCGGGAGGTTGCCGAGCACCTGGGCAATACGCCCGCCGTCGCCCGGAAGTCCTACGTGGACCCGAGGATCGTGGACAGGTTCATGGACGGCGAGACGGTTCCGCTGAATTCGGGCAGGGTGTCCGAAGCGGCCGTCCGGCGGTTCCTCGCCGGCTGAGGACGCCCCGCCAGGTTTCCGCAGCCGCGGGTAGTAAGTAAGCTGATGGTTGTTCAGGCAGCGGCGTCTACGGAAAGGCAGGGCCATGACCGAAGAATTCGACCGGGCAACGGAGCGGGAGACGGACCCGGAGACGGGCCGGGCCGCGGACCGGCAGGCGGATCCGCAGACGGACCGGACGGCGGCCGGGGAGACGGATCCGCCGGCCGGACAGGTGGCGGATGACGCCCAGCGGGGCAACGTCGGCGGACAGGATACGGCGCAGGGCGCCGTCGAGGAACAGCTGACCCAGACGGCCCGCGAGAACCGGGTCGGGGACGTCGGGGACCTGGGCAACGACCTGCGCCTGGCCGAGGAGCAGCGGCTGATCGAGGAGCAGTCGCACGGACGGTTCCCCACCGGCCCCGGCGACCGGCTGCGCGAGCAGGGCGAGGGGCCGGGGATGGATGCGGCCGCCGAAGCCCTGGACGTGCCCGACGAGGATCTGGCCGGCACCCCTGAGGCGGATGCCAGCGACGACGAGTACCACCGCGGCGGAACCTACCCGGGCGGAGGAAGCGGAGACGAAGCCTAGCCGTATCAGGCCCGGTGGTTGGTGACGCGGCTGGCGGACGGCTCACTTTTCACTGAAGGAGTGTGCGTCCGGGTTGTTGCGCAGCACCACCGGATCCACGCGGATGGACAGCGAGGCCGGCCGCACCTGCACGGTCAGCGAGGTGACATGGCCGTAGGGGTCGCCGTCGAGCTGGGTATTCATCGGCTCGTGCGCGGTGATGTGGACCTTTTTGGCCCGGATGTAGTCGATGACCGGGATCTCGGCGCGGTGCTTCAGCACGGTTTTCGCCCCGATCCAGACCCAGCCGAGCACACTGCGCGGGCTGAGCACCACGACGTCGAGTTCGCCGTCGTCCAGCAGGGCGTCCGGCACGAAGTGGACCCCGGCGGGCATCCGGCCGCAGTTGGCGAACAGGATGCTGCGGATCCGGCGGTGCTCCGCCGGCCCGTCGTCGACCCGGATGGTGACCCGCTGGCGCCTGCCGGGCAGGTGCCGCACCCCCGCCTCGGAATAGGCCATCCAGCCGAACCGCCGCTTCAGCTCCTCCTTGGTGTCCGCGAGCACCTCGGCATCGGTGCCGATGCCGGCGATCACCAGGAAGGTGTCCGTGGAGGTTTCCCGCGTGTGCCTGTTCTCCAGTGTGATGGTCGCCGTGTCGATCCTGCGGTTGTGGCCGAAGAGGGCGGTGCGGATGTTGGCCTCGAGGTTGTTCGGGTCCATTCCCAGGTTCCGGGCCAGCAGGTTCCCGGTGCCCAGCGGCACCAGCCCCACCGGCACGGTCCCGCCGGCCAGTTCCGCCGCCACCACCCGCAAGGTGCCGTCCCCGCCGGCGGCCAGGACGACGTCGGCACCGGCGCGGAGCGCCTGCCGGGTTTGGGCGTGGCCAGGGTCCTCCAGCGTAGTCTCCAGGACCAGCGGTTCCTGCCAGCCGGCTTCGGCGCACGCGGCGGCGACCTTCTCCTGCGCGGCCGCGGCGGCGTTCTTCAGCGGGTGCAGGATCAGTGCCACCCGCTGGCTGCCGGCCGGCGGGAGGGGCGGGGAAGCCTCCGGGCGGATGCGCGGCAGGTGCCGGGCGGCCAGCCAGCTCACGGCGAGGACCACCGCGGTGATCGCGGCGGCCAGGACTGCCAACCACTGAGTGTCCATGATTGTCCTTAGAATAGCCGCCGGTCTGAACGCCGCGGTTCCGGACGGGTTTTTTGCACGGCAGCCAACGGCCTCCCCCCGCTCGCTGCGCTCGCGGCGGGACCCTCGGCCGTTAGACTGTGCTGGTGATCGATGTAAATGAACTTCGCGCCAATCCCGAGATTTTCCGTGCCTCCCAGCGGGCCCGGGGTGCAGACGAGTCCCTGGTCGACGCGGTGATAGCCGCGGACATCGCCCGGCGCGAGGCGATCAACCACTACGAGTCCCTGCGGGCCGAGCAGAACGCCTTCGGCAAGAAGGTGGCGCAGGCCAAGGGGGAGGAAAAGCAGAAGCTGCTGGCCGAGGTCAAGGAACTCGCCGCCGAGGTCAAGGCCGCCCAGACCGCCTCGGAGGTGGCGCAGGCGGAGCAGGAAGCCCTGCTGCGCCGCATCCCGAACCTGATCGAGGACGGCGTCCCGGCCGGCGGCGAGGACGACTTCAAGGTCGTCAAGACGGTGGGCGAGCCGCGCGACTTCTCCAAGGACGGCTTCGAGCCGCGGGACCACCTGGAGATCGGCGAGCTGATCGGGGCCATCGACATGGAGCGCGGGGCCAAGGTCTCGGGCGCCCGCTTCTACTTCCTCAAGGGCGTGGGGGCGCGGCTGGAGATCGCCCTGCTGAACATGGCCATGGACCAGGCCCTGGCGGCCGGCTTCACGCCGATGATCACCCCCACGCTGGTGCGCCCGGAGACCATGCAGGGCACCGGCTTCGACGTGGCTCACGACGCCGAGATCTACCGGCTGGCCGAGGACGACCTGTACCTGGTGGGCACCTCGGAGGTGCCCCTGGCTGGCTACCACGCGGACGAGATCCTGGACCTGTCCGGCGGGCCCATCCGGTACGCCGGCTGGTCCTCCTGCTACCGCCGCGAGGCCGGGTCCCACGGCAAGGACACCCGCGGCATCATCCGCGTCCACCAGTTCAACAAGGTGGAAATGTTCAGCTACACCACCGTGGAGGACGCCGCCGACGAGCACCGGCGGCTGCTGGCCTGGGAAGAGGAGATGCTGGCCAAGGTGGAACTGCCCTACCGGGTGATCGACATTGCCGCCGGCGACCTGGGCACCTCCGCCGCGCGCAAGTTCGACTGCGAGGCCTGGGTGCCGACGCAGAACGCCTACCGCGAGCTGACCTCCACCTCCAACTGCACCACCTTCCAGACCCGCCGGCTCAACGTCCGCGAACGGCCCGCCGGCGGAGAGAAGAAGGCGACCCGGACCGCAGCCACGCTCAACGGCACCCTGGCGACCACGCGCTGGATCGTGGCCATGCTCGAGCACCACCAGAACGCCGACGGGTCGGTCACCGTCCCGGCGGCGCTGCGTCCGTACATGGGCGGCCAGGAGGTCCTGCCGGTTCTCTGACCGGCTGACAACCGGTACCGGCGCCCTGCCGCTCACCCGGAGTTCACCCAGGGTTGTGAACGGGATCCTACCGGCTGCCCCGGGGTGTCTGGTTCACTAATGGAATGACAACTACAGCAGAGAACGCTGCCGCTGGCACCGAGGACCAGCGCGGAACGAAAATGGCGGACCTGGCCGGCGGGTCCCTGGACGGGGCCCGCAAGCTCGTCGCCCTGGACGTTGACGGCACCCTGGTCAACCACGACGGCCACATGAGCCCCGCGGTGCGCGAGGCCGCGCAGGCCGTGGTGGAGGCCGGACACCTGGTGGTGGTGGCCACCGGCCGGTCGCTGAACGCGACGCTGCCGGTGATCGAACTGATCGGCCTGACCCGCGGCTATGCGGTCTGCTCCAACGGCGGGGTGACGCTGCGGATCGATACCGGCCTGGAGGACGGCTACGAGGTTGTCGACAGGGTCACCTTCAACCCGGGGCCTGCCCTGCGCGCGCTGCGCACCAAGCTGCCCACGGCCAAATTCGCCCTGGAGGACGAGGAAGGCCGTTTCCTGTCCACCGAGCGCTTCCAGGATGCCACCTTCGGCATCGAGGCCGTCGGCGTGGACTTCGACACCCTGGCCGATTCGACGGCGGTCCGCGTGGTCGTCTCCAGTGCCGAAAACACCCCCGAGGAATTCGCCCGCGCGATCGAAAGCGCCGGCCTGCACGGGGTGTCCTACTCGGTGGGCTGGAGCGCCTGGCTCGATATTGCCGCGCACGGGGTCACCAAGGCCAGCGCCCTGGAATCCCTGCGCCGCGAACTCGGGGTGGACCCGGCCCACACCGTGGCCATGGGGGACGGGCGCAACGACATCGAGATGCTGGACTGGGCCGCCCGCGGCGTCGCGATGGGCCAGGCGCCTGCCGAAGTTGCGGCCGTCGCCAAGGAGATCACCGGGACCGTGGAGCAGGACGGTGCCGCCACCGTGCTGCGCAGCCTGCTGCGCTGAGGCCGGCCTCAGGCTGAGGTGATGCCGAACAGGCCGATCACCAACGCCATCACCAGGAATGTCGCCAGCTCGTGGCCGATGTTCACCAGCGTCAGCCCCGCCGGACGGCCCTCGAAGGCGTCGTGGGTGATGAAGCGCGCGGCGGTGAAACCGGCCCAGAGGATCAGGGCCGTGACCACCGAGTTCGCCAGGAAGCTGCCGCCGTAGAAGGGTTGGGCGATGGCTGCAGCCCCGGCCAGTACCCAGGCGCTGACGAAGCTGACTACCACGGTGATGATGATTGGCCGGGGCGACCGGCTGCTGAGCTGTTCGTCGCTGACCCCGGAGGTCCGGATCCAGTAGTTGCCGAAAACCTTCCGGGCATACCAGAGTGAACCGACGACCAGGCTGGCCACGGTCGCCGCCAGTACCGCCCACACGTTGATTTCGGGAATCACGGCGCACTCCTTGGTCCGGGGTTGGCCAGCCCTGACGGCTGCCGGGGTTGACCGGATTGTAAGCCTGCCGGAGCGGTCAGGAACAGACCGCCCCGGCCTGCGGCGGCCCCTGGGCCAGCCGCAGCAACCGCGCGGCCGCGGGGCGGCAGGCCCATTCCTCCGCCCAGCGGGAGCGGATGACCGCGTTGCTGACGGCCTGGCTGGTGATGCCCAGTTCCTGCGCCACGAGCCGCTGCTGTCCGCGGGCACCGGGGGTAAGCAGGTCCAGCACCTTCCACTCGGCCTCGGTGCGCCCGGCCACAATGCCGCCCAGCAGCCGCAGCACCGCTTCGGCGTCGGCCGCCGCCTCCGGGCCCGGCCCGGCCACCGCCAGCGGCACCCGGCCGCCGGTCTTCCGTGCCCGGTCCGCCGCGGTGCGCGCGTACGCCAGGCCCGGGCCGCGGACCTCCCCGGCGGTGTCCGGCAGCTGCCGGTGCACCGGGGCGGCGCCGATGCCCACCTGCCAGCGGCGGCGCAGGGCGGCCAGGGCAGCGTGGACGGCGGTTTCCGGATCGGTGACGACGCCGATGGCCCCGCCGCCGGCGGACCGCTGGAAGGGGACCAGCGCGGGCAGGTGGCGCAGTGCCTTGACCAGCTCCGTGGCCGGGTCCCCCGCGGCGCGCGGGCCGCGCTGGTTCAGGGTGAGCACGTACATGCCCCCAGTATGCCCGCGCGGCAACCGGCGGCCGGGGAGCGCCGCAGTCCCTAGGGGCGCTGCGCCGCCTTTTCGACGAGGGCGCGGAATTCCTCCAGCGAGTCCGCCACCAGCGGTTCGCCGTTGAGGAAGAAGGTCGGGGTGCCGCTGATGCCCAGGGCCAGGCCGTCCGCCTTGTCCAGGCGGATGCGGTCGGCCGTGGCCGGGTCGGCGACGGCGCGGTCGTAGGCGGCCAGGTCCAGGCCCAGGTCCTGGGCGAAGCTGCGGAAGAGGGCACTCTTGTCCTCTGCCGAGCCGCCCCACTGGGTCTGGGTCCGGAACATCTTCCGGTGCATGGCCGCGTACTTGCCCTGCTGGGCGGCGGCCTCGACGGCGATCGCGGCGTTCATGGCATTGCGGTGGCCCGGCATCGGGAAGTAGCGGTGGATGACGGTGACGGTGTCCCCGTGCTCCCGGCGCAGTTCCTCGACGAAGGGGTGCGCGGCCAGGCAGGCTTCGCATTCGAAGTCGAGGAACTCGACCAGCTGCGCCTTTTCGTCGGGCGCCTGGGAGAGCACCCGGCTGTTGGCCCGGACCACCTGCCCGGCATCCTCCGGGGCGGTGCCGGTGGCCGCGCCGCGGGCGACGGCGAAGCCCAGGGTGCCCGTCAGGACCAGCAGCCCCATCAGGATCCAGACGACGATGCGTGCCTTGGTGGTTTTGGTCGGTGTGGTCGGATCGCTGGCTTGGGCGGTGCTGGAATTCACAAAGGTCCTAGTGCGGGGCGGAGCAAGATGCTGCTGGGGAACTGCCGGCCGGGCGGCGCGGGCCGCCCGGCCGGCAGTGGAAACGTCCTGGTACGGATGTCCTGCCGGAGGGTCAGCGGACGTCGCGGCCCTGCGGCTCGCTGCCGCCGGAGGTTCCGCCGTCGACGTCGCGGCCCTGCGGCTCGTCGGGAGCGGAGGCCTCGCCTTCGGCGGAGAAGCGCTTGATCGAGGCTTCCAGCTCGGCCTCGGCGGCGGCCCGGTCGGACCAGCCCTCGGCCTTGACCCACTTGCCCGGCTCCAGGTCCTTGTACCGGGTGAAGAAGTGCTCGATCTCCTTGACCAGGAACTCGGGAACATCGGAGAGTTCCTGGATGTGGTCGAAGCGCGGGTCGGTGGGCACGCACAGCACCTTGGCATCGCCGCCGCCGTCGTCGGTCATGTTGAAGACGGCGATCGGGCGGGCCTCGACCAGCACGCCCGGCAGCAGGTCGAAGTCCTGCAGCAGCAGCATGGCGTCCAGCGGATCCCCGTCCTCGCCCAAGGTGTCCTCGAAGTAGCCGTAGTGCGTCGGGTACTGCATGGCCGTGAACAGGACACGGTCCAGTCGGAGGCGGTGGGTCTCGTGGTCGATTTCGTACTTAACCCGCGATCCCTTGGGGATCTCGATGGTCACATCGTGCTTCATGGCATGCTCCTGGGTAACGGCTGCTGATCCGGGCGCGGGCACAGGCCGGTGGTGAATCGGGCCGATACCCCGCGCCGGTTTACCCTTAACGATATAGGCCTTGCGTCCCCGGCCCGGCATCGGCCGGCCGCACGGGCGTTCACACTTGGGGCACAGCAAGCAACGGAAACACCGGGAGGACCGCATGAACCGTGGCTTCCGCGTGCTCACTTCCGTACTGCTCGCCGCCGCCTACGCGGCCGTTGCCGTCCCCGCGGGCCTGAACCTCGCCCGGGCCGACTGGGCACCACAGTCCGCGTCGGAGTCCGCGCCGCCACCGGCGCAGCAAGTGCCCGGGCAGCTCTCCGGGCCGGGGACCATCACAGCGCTGGAGGATTCGGCGCCGGTGCCGGAACCGAAGGTGCTGGCCGGCCTGCTGGACCAGGCGCTGGCGTTCGAGGGCGGTGCCTTCGCGGCAACGGTGGCCGATGCCGCCACCGGGCAGGTGCTGTACAACCGGTCCGGCCGGCAGCCGCGCATCCCGGCCTCCAATATGAAGCTGCTCACGGCCGCCGCGGCACTGTCGGTGCTGGGGCCGGATGAGAGGTTCGACACCTCCGTGCTGCGCGGGGGCAAGCCGGGAACCCTGGTGCTGCGCGGCGGCGGGGACAGCCTGCTGACCGCCGGGGAATCGGAGCGCCGGGGCGGGCCGGCCGGCACGCTCGGCCGGGCGGGCCTGGCCACGCTGGCGGCCGCGACGGCGAAGGCACTCCGGGCGGAGAAAGCCGGCGGCGAACTGGCCATCCTGGTGGATGACAGCGCCTACGCCGGCCCGGTGATCAGCCCGGGCTGGGATCCGGCCGATGTGGCCTCCGGACAGGTGGGCCCGGTCTACCCGCTGGCGATGTACGCCGGCCGCGCCTCCGCCGGCGGCGCCTATGCCGCGGATCCGGCGCTGGCCGCCGGGCAGGCCTTCCGCGCCGCGCTGGCCGAGGAGCTGGCCGGCAGCGGCCTGAGCGTGGCCGGCACCGTGGCGCGGGGTACTGCCCCGGCCCAGGCCGCCGAGCTGGCCCGCGTGGAATCGGCCCCGGTGGCGGACCAGGTCGACTACATGCTGCAGGAATCGGACAACTACGTGGCCGAGGTACTGGCGCGCAATACCGCGCTGGCCAGCGGCAAGCCCGGCTCCTTCGGCGGCGGCACCGAGGCGGTCCGGGAAGCGGTCGCCCGGCTCGGGGTCCCCACGGAGGGCATGCTGATCACCGATGCCAGCGGGCTGTCGCTGCGCAACCGGGTCTCCACCGTGCAGCTGGCCGCGGTGGTCGCGGCCATCACCAACGGGGCCAACACCTCGCTGCGCGCCGGCCTGTCGGGCCTGCCGATCGCCGGACTGAGCGGCACCCTGGACAGCCGGTACACGCTGGAGAACCAGGCCGGGGCAGGCCTGGTCCGGGCCAAGACCGGCACGCTGAACGCGGTCACCGCGCTCACCGGCTACGTGGTCACCGCGGAGAACCGGCTGCTGGTCTTCTCCTTCGTGGCCAACGACCTGAGCAACTCGACGGCGCAGGCCCGGGCCGCGGCGGACCGGGCCGCGGCGCTGCTGGCCGGCTGCGGCTGCCGGTAAGGAGTGCGGCGCCGGGCGGAGGGGTGGTGACCGCGAGCACCCTGATGTGGTCTGATGGGAAACTGATGGACACTACAGCCAGCTCAGCAAACCATTCCGCGCCGCTCCCGCGGCTGATCAACTGGGAGCTGGCCGCCACCACGGCCGCCCGGCTCACGCCCGCCGGCCCGAAGCTCTCCGGCACGCAGATCCGCTCCGCCGTCGAGAACCTGCGCGGACTCGCCGACGTGTCCGTGGACCACGTGCACCGGATCACGGGCCTGGACGCGGCCCGGGACCTGCGCGATTCCCAGGTGCTGGTCGTGGACCGCGCCGCCTGGTCCAAGGCCAATGCCCGCAGCTTCGAGCTCATGCTGCAGCCGGCGCTGAAGGCACTGGCGGAGAAGCGGCCGGACCAGCTCAAGAGCGCCGCCACGGCCCTGGGCAGCGCGGTGACCGGGACGCAGATGGGCGCCATCCTCTCCTTCCTCTCCAGCAAGGTGCTCGGCCAGTACGATCCGTTCAGCGCGCTGCTGCCCGGCGGACCGGCCGGCGGCCGGCTGCTGCTGGTGGCGCCGAACATCATCGCCCTGGAGCAGGAACTGAACGTGGAGCCGGCCGATTTCCGGCTCTGGGTCTGCCTGCACGAGCAGACGCACCGGGTGCAGTTCGCAGCCGCCCCGTGGCTGCGCGCGCACATGCTCGAGCAGATCAGCGAGCTCTCCAGCAGCATTGCCGCCAAGGCCGACTCGCTCGGCGACCGCCTGCAGCAGGCGCTGAAGGTGCTGGCCTCCAGCGCCAAGGCCGCCGCCTCCGGGCAGGAACCGGCCGCCGGGGAGGGCGCCGCCGGCAGCCTGCTCGAGCTGTTCCGCGGGCCCGAGGAGAAGGCTGTCTTTTCGCACCTGACAGCGGTCATGAGCCTGCTCGAGGGCCATGCCAACGTGGTCATGGACGCGGTGGATGCCTCGGTGGTGCCCACCGTGAAGACCATCCGGCAGCGCTTCAACGCCCGCAGCAAGAACCGCTCGGCCCTGGAGAACTGGGTGCGGCGGCTGATGGGCCTGGACGCCAAGGCCCGGCAGTACACCGACGGCGCCAAATTCGTGCGCGCCGTGGTGGACAGGGTGGGCATGGAGGGCTTCAACCGGGTCTGGGAGCGGGCCGAAAACCTGCCGACCGAGCAGGAGATCCACCAGCCGGAGCTGTGGATCAGCCGCATGGACTATTCCCGGGCATGAGCCCGGAGGCCGGAACCACAAGGGCGCGCAAGCGGCGCCTGGACCCGCTGGTAGGCACCGCCCGCAACCACCTGCGCGCCGCCCTGGAGCTGCTGCCCGGGGCACCGGTGCCGGCCGCTGAGCCGCCGCTGCTGCTGGTGGCCTGCAGCGGCGGGCCTGATTCGCTGGCGCTGGCGGCGGTGACGGCCTACTTCGGCCGCCCGCGCCGGGACGGCACGCGCGCGTTCCGGGTCGGCGCCGTCGTCGTGGACCACGGGCTGCAGCCGGGCAGCGCTGCCGTCGCCGGGCGGACCCGGGCCCAGCTGGAACAGCTGGGCCTGGACCCGGTCCAGCTGCGCCGGGTCTCGGTCCAGGCCGCCGGGATGGGGCCGGAGGCCGCCGCCCGCACCGCCCGCTACGCGGCGCTGGAAGCGGCCGCCGCCGAGCTCGGGGCCGCGGCCGTGCTGCTCGGGCACACCCTGGACGACCAGGCCGAGCAGGTGCTGCTGGGCCTGGGCCGCGGATCCGGCACCCGCTCGCTGGCCGGCATGCCGGCCCGCCGCGGGCTCTTCCTGCGGCCGTTCCTGGAACTGCGCCGCACGGACACCGAACAGCTGTGCCGGATCGAGGGCCTGGCGCCCTGGCACGATCCGACGAACACCGACCCGGCGTACCTGCGCTCGCGGGTGCGCACCCGGGTGCTGCCGTTCCTCGAGGAGGAGCTGGGCCCCGGCGTGGCCCGGGCGCTGTGGCGCTCGGCCCGGATCCTGCGGGCCGACGCCGACTACCTGGACTCGCTGGCCAGTGCCGAGTACGCCAGGCTGCGCAGCGCCAGCGCCGAGGGCATCGAGCTGGACCGGGCCGGGCTGGCCGGGCTGCCGGATGCCATGCGGCACCGGGTGATCGCGCTCGCCGCGGCGGAGATGGGCGGGGAAAACCCCAGCTACGAGCGGCTGCTGGCGGCCGAAGCCCTGCTGCGCCGGCAGGGCTCGGCCGGCCCGGTGCAGCTGGCCGGCAAAGTCAGCGTCTACCGCAGGGTGCGCACGCAGCGGGTTCCCCAAGACGCACGCGGCTATGGCAATCTTGTGTTTAGGACAACCGGCCAACCGGCAGATCACTAAACGGGAGTAATTGGTGGAAACCAGCGACGTCCAGGCGGACCTCAAGCACGTTCTGTACAGCAGGGAACAGATCCAGCAGCGCATCGCCGAGCTGGCTGCCGACATCGACAAGGACTACGAGGGCCGCGAACTGCTCATCGTGGGCGTGCTCAAGGGTGCCGTGATGGTGATGGCCGACCTGGCCCGCGCGCTGCACAGCCACGTGAAGATGGACTGGATGGCGGTATCCTCCTACGGCTCCGGCACCCAGTCCTCGGGCGTGGTCCGGATCCTGAAGGACCTGGAAACGGACCTGATGGGCAAGCATGTGCTCATCGTCGAGGACATCATCGACTCCGGCCTGACCCTGTCCTGGCTGAAGACGAACCTGCTCTCCCGCGGCCCGGCCACGGTGGAGATCTGCACCTTGCTGCGCAAGCCTGCCGCGGCCAAGGTGGACCTGGACGTCAAGTACGTCGGCTTCGATATTCCCAACGAATTCGTGGTGGGCTATGGCCTGGATTTCGCGGAGAAGTACCGCAACCTGGATTTTGTGGGCACCCTCGCCCCGCACGTCTACGAGTAGGCTGCGGCCGGCGCCGGTGCCTTGCTTGTACGCCGAAAGGGAACTATTCTTCCCCGCCGTGCGTGATCCTTTCCGCACGGTGTATAGCTGTGTATAGCGGACCTATCAGCACCACGCGCTAGCAAGCAGGAGGACGGGGCGCCAAGCCCCCAAGACGCATGAAATTGAAGAACATTTTCAAGGGACCGATCTTCTGGATTGTGCTGGTCCTGGCAATCCTGCTGATCGCCGTGCCCAACCTGGCCGGCCCCCAGTCCACCCGCGTGGACACGAGCGTCGGCCTGCAGCTGCTGCGCGACAACCAGGCGCAGGAAGCGCGGATCAGCGACGGCGCGCAGAGCGTGGAGCTGACCCTGCGGGAAGACTATGTGGTCGACGGCGCGAACAAGGGCAGGAACATCACGTTCTTCTACAGCGTCCCGCGCGGGCCGGAAGTGGTCCAGGCGGTCAACGCCTCGAACGTGGAAAGCTTCACCGACCAGCCGATCGAGAACAACTGGTTCACCAGCTTCGTCAGCCTGATCCTGCCCATCCTGATCATCGGCCTGATCTTCTGGTTCCTGCTCTCGCGCATGCAGGGCGGCGGCTCGAAGGTCATGCAGTTCGGCAAGTCCAAGGCCAAGCTGATCTCCAAGGACATGCCGCAGGTCACCTTCGCGGACGTGGCCGGCGTGGACGAGGCAGTGGAGGAACTGCACGAAATCAAGGAGTTCCTGCAGGAACCGGCCAAGTTCCAGGCCGTCGGTGCCAAGATCCCCAAGGGTGTGCTGCTCTACGGGCCTCCGGGCACCGGCAAGACCCTGCTGGCCCGCGCCGTCGCCGGCGAGGCCGGCGTGCCCTTCTTCTCCATCTCCGGTTCGGACTTCGTGGAAATGTTCGTCGGTGTGGGTGCCTCGCGCGTGCGCGACCTGTTCGAGCAGGCCAAGGCCAACTCGCCGGCGATCATCTTCGTGGACGAGATCGACGCCGTCGGCCGGCACCGCGGCGCCGGCGTCGGCGGCGGCAACGACGAGCGTGAGCAGACGCTGAACCAGCTGCTGGTCGAGATGGACGGCTTCGACGTGAAGACCAACGTCATCCTGATCGCGGCGACCAACCGCCCGGACGTGCTGGACCCGGCGCTGCTGCGCCCGGGCCGCTTCGACCGCCAGGTCGCCGTCGAGGCCCCGGACCTGGAAGGCCGCGAGCGGATCCTGCAGGTGCACGCCGCCGGCAAGCCGATGGCCCCGGGCGTGGATCTGCGATCTTTGGCCAAGCGCGCCCCCGGCTTCACCGGGGCGGACCTGGCCAATGTCCTGAACGAAGCCGCCCTGCTCACCGCGCGGTCCAACGCCCAGCTGATCGACGACCGCGCCCTGGACGAGGCGATCGACCGCGTCATGGCCGGCCCGCAGAAGCGCTCCCGGGTGATGCGCGAGCACGAGCGCAAGATCACCGCCTACCACGAGGGCGGCCACGCCCTGGTCGCGGCCGCGCTGCGCAACACCGCCCCGGTCACCAAGGTCACCATCCTGCCGCGCGGCCGGGCACTGGGCTACACCATGGTGGTCCCCGAGGACGACAAGTACTCGATCACCCGCAACGAACTGCTGGACCAGCTCGCCTACGCCATGGGCGGCCGGGTCGCGGAGGAGATCGTCTTCCACGATCCGTCCACCGGTGCCTCCAACGACATCGAAAAGGCCACCGGCACTGCCCGCAAGATGGTCACCCAGTACGGCATGAGCGAACGCGTGGGTGCGGTGAAGCTGGGCCAGGGCGGCGGCGAGCCGTTCCTGGGCCGGGACATGTCGCACGAGCGCAACTATTCGGACCATGTCGCCTTCGTGGTCGACGAGGAGGTCCGCCGGCTGATCGACACCGCCCATGACGAGGCCTACGAGATCCTGACCGAGAACCGGGACGTGCTGGACCGGCTGGCCCTGGCCCTGCTCGAGCGCGAGACGCTGAACCAGGCCGAAATCGCCGAGATCTTCCAGGACCTGCGCAAGCGCGACGAGCGCCATGTCTGGCTGTCCAAGGAGACCCGCCCGGTCCACAAGCTGCCGCCGGTGCTGAGCCCGAAGGAGCGCGCCGAGGCGGCCCGGACCAACTCCGGCCGCGGCCAGTCGGTGCGCGAGGAGGGCCACGGCTCGGTCATTGTGGATCCGGCCCAGGGCGTGCCCGAGCTGCCCGGTGATGTGCCTCCGGGGTCGGGCAGCTAGGATCCTATGGTGACCGCATACGATGATGAGATCGCCGAGCTGGAAATTGACGCTACCGTCGACCTGGCCCGGATCGAGAAGGCCGTCCGCGAAATCCTGGTAGCCGTCGGGGAGGATCCGGACCGCGACGGGCTGGTCGAAACCCCGCGCCGGGTGGCCAAGGCCTACGCCGAGATGTTCGCCGGCCTGCACCAGGAACCCGCCGAGGTCCTGGCGGTGACCTTCGACATCGACCACGAAGAGCTGGTCCTGGTCAAGGACATCCCCTTCTACTCCACCTGCGAGCACCACCTGGTGCCGTTCCACGGCCTGGCCCACATCGGCTACATCCCCTCCGCGGACGGCAAGGTGACGGGCCTGAGCAAGCTGGCGCGGCTGGTGGAGATCTACGCGCGCCGGCCGCAGGTGCAGGAGCGGCTGACCACCCAGATCGTCGAGGCGCTCGAGGAGCACCTGGATCCGCGCGGGGCGATCGTCGTCATCGAGTGCGAGCATATGTGCATGTCCATGCGCGGGGTACGCAAGCCCGGCGCCAAGACGGTCACCTCCGCGGTGCGCGGACAGCTCCGGCAGCAGGCCACCCGGGCCGAGGCGATGAGCCTGATCCTCGGCCGGTAGGCGCACGCCCCGGCAGCAGGACCTTACGAACAGGAAGCGGTAGCAGACATTGATGGATTCACTTGCGGCAGTTCCCGGGACCGGACCGGCAACCTCCCCGCTGCCGGCCGTGCGCCAGGTGCGCGGGCCGAAGCGGTTTTCGGACCTGCCCGCGGACCGCGCGGTGGTCATGGCGATCCTCAACGTCACCCCGGACTCCTTCAGCGACGGCGGCGAACACGTCGACCGTGAGGCCGCCATCGCCCGCGGCCTCGCGCTGCACTACGGCGGGGCGGACATCATCGACGTGGGCGGCGAGTCCACCCGCCCCGGCGCCCGGCGGGTCAGCCCGGAGGAGGAGCAGGCCCGGATCCTGCCGGTCATCGAGGCGCTGGTGAAGGCCGGCGCGCTGGTCAGCGTGGACACCATGAACGTCTCCACCGCCCGTGCGGCCCTGGACGCCGGCGCCGCCATCATCAACGACGTCTCCGGGATGACCGTGGACGAGGCCATGCCGGCGCTGATTGCCGAACGCAAGGTCCCCTACGTGCTGATGCACCGCCGCGGCGACGCGCGCCACCAGGACCCGGACGCCCACTACGGCGACGTCGTGGCCGAGGTGCTCGCCGAGCTGGCCGGGCTGCGGGACAAGTTCACCGCCGCCGGCGTGGACCCGGAGCAGATCATCCTGGATCCGGGACTGGGCTTTTCCAAGACCGGTGAACACAACTGGGCGCTGCTGCGTGCCCTGCCGCAGTTCGCCGCGCTGGGCCACAAGGTGCTGGTGGGGGCCTCGCGCAAGCGGTTCCTGGGCACCCTGCTGTCCGCCGACGGCAAGGCGCCCGCGCCCAAGGAGCGCGACGGGGCCACCCTGGCCGTCACGGCGCTGGCGGCCGCCGGCGGGGCCTGGGGCGTGCGCGTGCACGACGCCGGCCCGAATCTGGACGCGGTCAAAGTCGCCGCCGCCTGGGCCGGGTAAGGCGATGGGGGCCGGGGGCGCGCGGCGCCCTGACATCATCAAGCTCAGCGGCATTTCCGCCGTCGGCTACCACGGCGTATTCGAGCACGAGCGCCGCGAGGGCCAGCAGTTCATCGCGGACATTGCCCTGCACACCGACATCCGCGCCGCGGCCGCCACCGACGATCTGGCGCGCACCTCCGACTACGGGGCGCTGGCCGGACAGGTCCGGGACATCATTGCCGGGGAGCCGGTGAACCTGGTCGAGACCCTGGCCGAGCGGATCGCCGGGCACGTGCTCGGCGCCTTCGCCGTCGGCGCGGTGGAAGTGACCGTGCACAAGCCGCAGGCCCCCATCGAGGTGCCCTTCTCCGACGTCACCGTCAGCATCTACCGGGAAAACCAGCCCGAAAACCACCGGGAGCACCGGCAGTGAGCGTCCGGGCGGTGCTGGCCCTGGGCAGCAACCTGGGCGAACGCAGCGACACCCTCTCGCTGGCCGTGGCGGATCTGGTGGACACCCCGCAGGTGCGGCTGCGCGAAGTCTCGCCGGTGGTGCAGACCAAGCCGGTGGGCGGGCCGGCGGGCCAGCCGGACTACCTGAACATGGTGGTCGAGGTCGAGACCGACCTGGCCCCGCTGGAGCTGCTGGCGCACTGCCAGGCGGTCGAGCACAAGCACCACCGCGTGCGCGAGGTCCGGTGGGGCCCGCGCACGCTGGACATCGACATCATCACCTACGGGGACCTGGTGATGGAGGACGAACGGCTGACCCTTCCGCATCCCCGGGCCGCCGGGCGCGCCTTCGTGCTGCAGCCGTGGGCCTGGATGGACCCGTCGGCCACGCTCAACGGCGTGCCGGTCGGCCAGCTGGCCGCGGCTGCCGCGGACCGGGACGGCCTGGAGCCCTTCGAGCCCGGGGACTGAACGGCGGACGATGGATACCGCAGCATGAGCACCATCCAATACCGCTGGCTCGGCCTGATCGTCCTCAGCGGCGGCGTGCTGGGCTGGCTGGCCAACCTGGTCACCATCCGCGGCTCGCTGCCGGTCCCCGTGCTGCACCTGAGCTCGCTGGTGACCATGGCCGCGGTCGTGGCCTTCACCCTGGCCCTGGGCCTGCGCGTGCGGCGCTGGCGCAACGGCAAGCGGGACCGCGAGCTGAACCCGGTGCTGGCCGCGCGCACGCTGGTGCTGGCCCAGGCCTGCGCGTACGCCGGCGCGCTGATCATCGGCTGGCACGCGGGCATCCTGCTGGACCAGCTGGCGCTGCTGGCCTTCCGGCCGGGCGGGCCGGTGCTCTGGCAGGTGCTGGCCATGATGGGCGCCGGGCTGGTCATGGTCGTCACCGGCCTGGTGGTCGAGCGGTTCTGCAAGCTGCCGCCCGAAGACCCCAATGCGCTCAAGGAAGCCACCGACGAGGGGCCCGAACCCGCCGGCGAGGGGGAGTATGCCTAGCGAGCCGATCGACCCGCCCGGGATCGGCTGGACCCGGGTCTCGCCCCGGTACATCACGGTGCGCCTGCTCGGCTGGGCCGCGGGCACGCTGCTGGCCCTGGCGGTCTCCAGCCTGCCGCTGTTCCTGCTGGCCGGGATGCTGCCCGGCTTTCCGCCGGTGCCGGCCTGGCTGCTGCCCGCGGCGGTGCTGGCGGTGGCGCTCTGGCGCGGGCTGCTGATCCCGCGGCAGGTCCGGGCCATCGGCTATGCCGAGCGCGACGAGGACCTGCTGATCCGCAGCGGCATTTTCTTCCAGCGGGTCATGGTGGTCCCCTACGGCAGGATGCAGTATGTGGACGTCTCCGTCGGGCCGGTGGAGCGGGCCTTCGGGCTGGCCTCGGTGAAGCTGCACACCGCCTCGCCGGCGACCAACGCCGCCATCCCGGGCCTGCCGGCCGCGGAGGCTGCGCGGCTGCGCGAACAGCTCTCGGCGCGCGGGCAGGCAAGGCTGGCCGGACTGTGAGCACCGCGGAGGGCGGACCGGCGGCCGGGCCGCTGGCGCCGGACGCGGCCGGGACCTGGCACCGGGTGCATCCGGTCTCCCCGCTGGTGCGCGGCTGGCTTGCGCTGGCGGCCATCGCCTATTTCTTCGGCCGGGACTGGTTCGAGACACTGTTCCGCGGGGACCAGCCCTGGGCGGCCTCCGGCGGCCGGATCGGCTGGACCGCCGCCGCCGCGGCCGCGGTGCTGCTCCTGCTGGTCGGCGGTTACCTGCTGTCCTGGTGGTTCACCCGGTTCCAGGTCACCAAGGACCACGTCCGGGTCACCTCCGGCGTGCTTTTCCGCCAGCACCGGCAGGCCCGCCTGGACCGGGTGCAGGCCATCGACATCGTCCAGCCGCTGCTGGCGCGCATCTTTGCCCTGGCCGAGCTGAAATTCGAGGTGGCCGACGCCGGTGAATCGGCGGTGCGGCTGGCCTACCTGCCGCTGGCCGACGCCCAGCGGCTGCGCGCGGCCATCCTTGCCCACGCCGCCGGCGTCGAATTGGATCCGGCGCACCCGGAGGAGGCCCCCGAGGCCCCCGAGCACCCGGTCCTCGAGGTGCCCGGCGGCCGGGTGGCAGGGGCCGCCTTCCTCTCGGGCACCACGGTGTTCCTGCTGCTGGTGGCCGGCGCCGCCGCGGCGCTGACGGCGGCCCTGGACGCCCCGGCGGCAGCGGCCGTGCTGCTCCCGGCGCTGTTCGGCGTCGGCGCCGGCTACTGGTCGTTCTTCAGCACCGCCTACAACTTCCGGGCCGCCATCTCCCCGGACGGGATCCGGCTGCGCTACGGGCTGCTGGAAACCCGCGCCCAGACGGTCCCGCCCGGGCGGGTGCAGGCGGTCTCGGTCTCGCAGCCGCCGCTGTGGCGGCTCAAGGGCTGGTACCGGATGCGGGTGAACGTGGCCGGCTACGGCGTGGCCGGGGAGAACGCCGCCGCCCGGACCACCCTGCTGCCGGTGGGCACCCGCGCCGACGTGATGCAGATGCTGGCCCTGGTGCTGCCGGACCCGGGTACCGAGGACCCGCTGGCCGTTTTTGCCGCCGGGCTGGACGGCACCGGCAGTGCCGGCGGCTTCCAGACCTCGCCGCCGCGGATGCGCTGGCTCTCGCCGCTGGCCTGGCGGCGCAACGGCTACGCCGCCACCGCGACGGCGCTGCTGATGCGCTCGGGGGCGCTCTGGCGCGAGCTGGTGGTGGTCCCGCACGAGCGAACCCAGTCGATGGCACTGCACCAGGGCCCGCTGGCCCGCCGGCTGGGGGTGGCGGACCTGCGGCTGCACACCACCGTGGGACCGGTGGATCCGCGGGTGCTGCAGATCGACGCCGCCGCGGCCCGGCGGCTCTTCGACGAGCAGGCGGCCCGCGCCGCCGCGGCCCGGCGGGCCGGCCGGCCCGAACGCTGGCTGGAGGCCCCGCCGCAGGCCGGCCCCCCGGACCAAGCCCTCCGGGCAGAAGAACAGCCCGGGGAACGGGCCGGCGGCGGGACAGCCCCCCGGGGAGCAGGCAGGATGGAAGGCGGGAACAGCGCCGGACCGGAAGACGGAGGAACACAGGACCATGGCAGAGGCTAAGCCCGGGCGGCTGGGGATCGGCGTTGTCGGTGCCGGCAAGGTTGGCGCGGTCCTGGGCGCGGCGCTGCGCGCGGCCGGGCACGCCGTCGTCGGGGTCTCGGCGGTGTCCGCGGCCAGCCGGGAGCGGGCCGCCGTCCTGCTGCCGGGCGTGCCGGTCCTGCCGGTGCCGGAGGTCGTCGAGCGCGCCGAACTGGTCCTGCTGGCGGTGCCGGACGACGCCCTGCCCGACCTGGTGTCCGGGCTGGCCGGCACCGGCGCCTGGCAGCCGGGGCAGCTGGTGGTGCACACCAGCGGCCGCCACGGCACCGGCGTGCTGGCGCCGGCCCGCGCCAAGGGAGCCATTCCGCTGGCCATCCACCCGGCAATGACCTTCACCGGGATGAGCCTGGACCTGGCCCGGCTCCCCGACTGCTCCTTCGGCGTCACCGCCGACCGGGCGGTGCTGCCGATCGCCCAGGCGCTCGTGGTGGAAATGGGCGCCGAGCCGGTGGTGGTCGAGGAACGCGACCGGCCGCTGTACCACGCGGCACTCGCCCATGCGTCCAACCACCTGGTGACCATTGCCGCCCAGGCCGCGCAGCTGCTCGGCGCCGCCGGCATCGAGAGGCCGGACCGGCTGCTGGGACCGCTGATGCGCGCCTCGCTGGAGAACGCGCTGGCCTCCGGCGAGGCCGCACTGACCGGGCCGGTGGCGCGCGGGGACGCCGGCACGGTGCGCGTGCACCGGGACGCGCTGCTGGGCTTCGAGGTCGGCGGCGGGGCCACGGACATCCGCCAGGCCTACGAGGAACTGGCCCGGGCCACGGCCAAGCGCGCGCTCGCCCGCGGCCTGCTCAAGGACGAGACAGCCACAACCATCCTGGACGTGCTCTCACCCCACAGGACACCCCCGGCCGCTCAGGAGGATATGCAGTGAGCACCCGCCCGCACCTTGCCACTACCCAGGCGGAGCTGAAGGAAGCCAGCGCCGAGCTGCTGCGCACCGCCGCCGGCAGGCACCGGTCGGGCCGGGCCAGCCAGGGGCTGGTGCCGACCATGGGCGCCCTGCACGCCGGCCACGCGGCCCTGGTGCGCGCCGCGCGCGCAGCCAACGACGTCGTCGTCGCCTCCATCTTCGTGAACCCGCTGCAGTTCGGCGAGGCCGCCGACCTGGACCGCTACCCGCGCACGCTGGAGGCGGACCTGGACGTGCTGGCCGCCGCCGGCGCCGACATTGCCTTCGCCCCGGCGGTGGAGGAAGTCTACCCGGGCGGGGAGCCGCTGGTGCGGGTGTGCGCGGGGGCGCTGGGGGAGAAGCTCGAGGGTGCCTCCCGGCCCGGGCATTTCGACGGCGCGCTGACCGTGGTGGCCAAGCTGCTGCACTACGGGCTGCCGGCGCTGCCGGCGGACTACCGGGCCTACTTCGGGCAGAAGGACGCCCAGCAGCTGGCCCTGGTCCGGCGGATGGTGGCGGACCTGGACTTCCCGGTGGAGATCGTCGGGGTGCCGCTGGTGCGCGACGCGGACGGGCTGGCGCTCTCGAGCCGCAACCGCTTCCTCTCCGCCGCCGAGCGCGAGGCCGCCCTGGTGCTCCCGCGCAGCCTGCACTACCTGCAGGGGCAGGCCCGGCGGAACGAGCCGCTGGACATCCCCGGGGCGCTGGCGATGATCGCCTCGGTGCCGCAGGTTCAGCTGGACTACCTGGAAGTGGTGGATCCGGACACCCTGGAGCCGCTGGCCTTCAACTGCCAGGACACGCCCTTCACCGGCCAGGCGCTGGCGTTGGTGGCGGCCCGGGTGGGGAAGGTGCGCCTGATCGACAACGTGAGGCTGGGCGAATAGGAGCCGGTGTGGCAGGGGCGGTACCCTAGACTACTGTGACTGCCGAAAACACCGCCGCCGCCAGGACCACCGACACCAGCGACCAGCGCCAGGTGCGGATGGACAAGCGCGCGGAGCTGCTGGCCGCCGGCCGCGAGGCCTACCCGGTCGGGGTGCCGCGCACGCACTCGCTGCACGAGGTCCGCGAAGGCTGGGCCGGCCTGGAGCCCGGCGAGGAAACCCAGGACGAGGTCGGCGTCGTCGGGCGCGTGGTGTTCCTGCGCAACACCGGCAAGCTGTGCTTCGCCACCCTGCAGGAAACCGGGGCGCAGGGCGAGGCGGTCCGGCTGCAGGCCATGCTCTCGCTGGCCAATGTCGGCGAGGAAGCGCTGGCGGACTGGAAGCACCTGGTGGACCTGGGCGACCACGTCTTCATCCGCGGCCGGGTGGTCTCCTCCCGCCGCGGCGAACTGTCGGTCATGGCCGCCGAATGGCAGATGGCCTCCAAGGCGCTGCGCCCGATGCCGGTGCTGCACGCGGACCTGAACGAGGAGACCCGCGTCCGCCAGCGCTACGCCGACCTGATCGTGCGCGACGAGGCCCGCGAGATGATCTACACGCGCGACGCCGTCACCCGAGCGGTCCGCGACACCCTGCACGGTCTCGGCTACGTCGAGGTCGAGACCCCGGTCCTGCAGCTGGTGCACGGCGGGGCCGCCGCCCGGCCGTTCCGGACCCACCTGAACGCCTTCGACCAGGACATGACCCTGCGCATTGCCACCGAGCTGTACCTGAAGCGGGCCATGGTCGGCGGCATCCCGCGCGTGTTCGAGATCGGCCGGCTGTTCCGCAACGAGGGTGTGGACTCCACGCACTCCCCGGAATTCACCACCTTGGAGTGCTACGAGGCGTACGCGGACCAGTTCGTGATGGCCGGACGGATCAAGGAAATCATCCTCAATGCCGCCGACCGGATCGGCACCCGCCGCATCGAAACCCCCAAGGGCGTCATCGACCTGGACGGCGAGTGGCGCTGGTTGGGCGTCTACCCCGGTCTGTCCGAGGCCGTGGGCGAGGAAATCACGCCGGAAACCAAGGGGCACGTGCTGCGCGAGATTGCCGCCAAGCACGGGGTCAAGGTCGAACCGCAGTGGGATACGCAGAAGATCGTCATCGAGCTCTTCGGCGAGATCGTCGAGCCCACACTGCTGCAGCCGACCTTTGTCTACGACTACCCGCCGGCCGCACAGCCGCTGGCGCGCGACCACCGGGAGAAGCCCGGCCTGATCGAGGCCTGGGACCTGATCATCGGCGGCATGGAGCGCGGCACCGCGTTCTCGGAACTGATCGACCCGGTCATCCAGCGCGAGCGGCTGGTGGAGCAGTCCCGCAAGGCCGCCTCGGGCGACCACGAGGCGATGCAGCTGGACGAGGACTTCCTGCGCGCCCTCGAGTACGGTGCGCCGCCCATGGGCGGCATCGGCCTGGGCATTGACCGGCTGGTAATGCTTTTCACCCAGACGGGAATCCGGGAGACCATCCTGTTCCCGCTGCTGAAGCCTGAATTGGGATAGATTGATGGAATATCTGTGGGTGCTGGCCCCGTCCGCCGGGGTTGGATTGCTGTTCTACATCGCCATGAAGGCGCTCTTTAATGCCGACCGCAAGGAACGCCAGGCATTGGCCGAGGCCGAGCGGGAGGCGGAATCGGGGACCGGACCGGCCGCCGGCAATTACCGGCAGGATTCCGGACCGGATTCCGGAACCCGGGCCGGATAATCCGGCCAGGGCGCTCCTTGGAGGTTGCCCGGCCCCGGCAATTGCCGGAAATCAAAGCCGGTGCCCGCATGCGGGCACCGGCTTTGTGCTGTCCGGGCAGGTTCCATTAGGGCCTGCGGCGTTATGATAATTGTGTGCGGGTAATTCCCTTCGAACAACAAACGCCGCAACCAATCTGCGCAGCCAAACTCCGCATCAGCCATTAAGCCGCTGTTGCCCCGGAATGGGCCATGGGACATAATCAGATTGGTTTAGCGGGGTTTACCCGTTTGCTTGGACATATCTGATTGGCCGGAAATAAAGGAGCCGTTTATGGCGCGTGAACTGGTGGTTGTCCTGACCGATGACCTCGACGGCGGAAAAGCCGATGAAACCGTGCACTTCAGCCTGGATTCGAAAAACTATGTGATCGACCTGAGTGCGGCCAATGCCAAGGCACTGCGCGAGGCGCTCAAGCCTTTCGTGGCCAAGGCGCGCGAAGACACGCCCCGCAAGGAAGCCGCAGGCCGCGGCGTCAAGGCCAAGGGCGGGACGGCCGGCCGCGGCCACAGCGCGTCGGCGGTGCGGGCCTGGGCCAGGGAAAACGGCTACAAGGTCAGCGACCGCGGCCGGGTGCAGTCCGAAATCCTCACGGCCTACCAGCAGGCTGTCGGCAGCTGACGGCCTGCACCGGCAGCCGGTACTGCAGGTCCTGCGCCGGCGGAATTCCGGCAGCCGGCAGGAGGCGGGCAGCCAATGCCCGCCTCCTGCCGCGTCCGCGGGCCGCTTCCGGTCATTTTCCCCCTAGGGCGAACAGGCCCTCACAATCGCTTCCCGGGCACGTAGCATCAAAGTACGCAGTAGCTAGGAGTGTGCGAGATGTTTGAGAGATTTACCGACCGTGCCCGTCGCGTTGTCGTGCTGGCTCAAGAAGAAGCCCGCATGCTCAACCACAACTACATTGGTACCGAACACATTCTTCTCGGCCTGATTCACGAGGGCGAGGGAGTGGCGGCGAAGGCACTGGAGTTCCTCGGTGTCACGCTCAACGGTGTCCGCGAACAGGTCCAGGAGATCATCGGCCAGGGCCAGCAGGCGCCGAGCGGCCACATTCCGTTCACTCCCCGGGCCAAGAAGGTGCTTGAGCTCTCGCTGCGCGAGGCGCTGCAGCTGGGCCACAACTACATTGGCACCGAGCACATCCTGCTGGGCCTGATCCGTGAGGGCGAAGGCGTGGCCACCCAGGTGCTGGTCAAGCTCGGCGCGGACCTGAACCGCGTCCGCCAGCAGGTCATCCAGCTGCTCTCGGGCTACCAGGGCAAGGAGCCGGTCTCGGCCGGCACCCCGCAGCAGGAAGGTGCCCCGGCCGGGTCGGTGGTGCTGGACCAGTTCGGCCGCAACCTGACCCAGGCTGCCCGCGAAGGCAAGCTGGACCCGGTGATCGGGCGCGAGCACGAGATGGAACGCGTCATGCAGGTCCTCTCCCGCCGCACCAAGAACAACCCGGTGCTCATCGGCGAGCCCGGCGTCGGCAAGACCGCCGTCGTCGAAGGCCTGGCGCAGTCCATTGTGCGCGGCGACGTGCCGGAGACCATCAAGGACAAGCAGCTCTACACCCTGGACCTCGGGTCCCTGGTGGCCGGCTCCCGCTACCGCGGCGACTTCGAAGAGCGACTGAAGAAGGTCCTCAAGGAGATCCGCACCCGCGGGGATATCATCCTTTTCATCGACGAGATCCACACCCTGGTCGGTGCCGGTGCCGCCGAAGGCGCCATCGACGCCGCGTCGATCCTCAAGCCCATGCTGGCCCGCGGCGAGCTGCAGACCATCGGGGCCACCACGCTGGACGAATACCGCAAGCACATTGAAAAGGACGCCGCCCTGGAGCGGCGCTTCCAGCCGATCCAGGTGCAGGAGCCCTCGGTGGAGCATACCGTGCATATCCTGCGCGGCCTGCGCGACCGCTACGAGGCCCACCACCGCGTCTCCATCACCGACGGGGCGCTGGAGGCGGCGGCCAGCCTGGCGCACCGCTACATCTCGGACCGGTTCCTGCCGGACAAGGCGATCGACCTGATCGACGAGGCCGGCGCGCGCCTGCGCATCCGCCGAATGACCGCCCCGCCGGAGCTGAAGGACATCGACGAGCGGATCGCGGACCTGAAGAAGCGCAAGGAGTCGGCCATCGACGCCCAGGACTTCGAAGGTGCCGCGGCGCTGCGCGACCGGGAAAGCAAGCTGCAGGACGAGCGCGCCGCCAAGGAACGGGCGTGGAAGTCCGGCGACCTGGACGAGATCGCCGAGGTGGACGAGGACCTGATTGCCGAGGTGCTTGCCAACTCCACCGGCATCCCGGTGTTCAAGCTGACCGAGGAAGAGTCCTCGCGGCTGCTGCACATGGAGGAGGAGCTGCACAAGCGCGTGGTTGGCCAGGACGAGGCGATCAAGGCGATCTCCCAGGCTATCCGGCGCACCCGCGCCGGCCTGAAGGACCCGAAGCGTCCGGGCGGCTCGTTCATCTTCGCCGGCCCCACCGGCGTGGGCAAGACTGAGCTGGCCAAGGCGCTGGCGGAGTTCCTCTTTGGCGAGGAAGACGCGCTGATCACCCTGGACATGTCCGAGTACTCGGAGAAGCACACGGTCTCGCGCCTCTTCGGTGCCCCTCCGGGCTACGTTGGCTACGAGGAGGGCGGCCAGCTGACCGAGAAGGTCCGCCGCCGGCCGTTCTCCGTGGTGCTCTTCGACGAGGTCGAGAAGGCCCACGCGGACCTGTTCAACTCGCTGCTGCAGATCCTTGAAGACGGCCGTCTGACGGACAGCCAGGGCCGTGTGGTGGACTTCAAGAACACGGTCATCATCATGACCACGAACCTGGGCACCCGGGACATCTCCAAGGGCGTCATGACCGGCTTCCAGTCGGGCACGGACACCCGGACCGGCTACGAGCGGATGCGCGCCCGGGTCCAGGATGAGCTCAAGCAGCACTTCCGGCCCGAGTTCCTCAACCGCGTCGATGACACCGTGGTGTTCCCGCAGCTGTCCGAGCCGGAGATCGTGGAGATCGTGGACCTGTTCATCACCCGGCTGCGCAAGCGGCTGGCGGACAAGGGCATGACCATCGAGCTGACCCCCGCGGCCAAGACCCTGCTGGCCCACCGCGGCTATGATCCGACCATGGGGGCCCGGCCGCTGCGCCGGACCATCCAGCGCGAGATCGAGGACCAGCTCTCGGAGAAGATCCTCTTCGGCGAGATCCGGCACGGCGAGACGATCCACGTCGACGTCGAGGGCGAAGGCGACGCCGCGAAGTTCACCTTCACCAGCACGGGGGCGCCCAAACCGCTGGAGAAGGCCCCGGATACCCCGGCGCTTTCCCAGTAGCACCTCCACGCCCCAGCCGCTGCGCAGCAGGCCGGAGCCCCGGACCACCGGGGTTCCGGCCTGCTCTTTCATGCCCCGCGGCTATGATGGCCGCATGACTTCTGAAACGGTTATTTCCAACCAGGCCGGGGGCCGGAGGCAGCAGACAGCGCAGTCCGCCGCAGCCGCCCGCCCGGCCACGCCGTTCCACGATTTGGAGCACTACATCGCCCTGCCGCGGCTGAGCACCCTGGCCCTGAGCGCGGACGGGACCCGGCTGGTCACCGCCGTCACCACGCTGGACAGCAAGGCAACCGGCTACACCACCGCCCTGTGGGAACTGGACCCCGCGGGCGTGCAGCCGGCGCGGCGGCTCACCCGCAGCGCCAAGGGGGAGGCCGGTGCCGCCTTCGCGCGCAACGGGGACCTGCTGTTCACCTCGGCCCGCCCCGGACCGGACGCCGAAGCGGACGGGGAGGACACGCCCGCCGCCCTGTGGGTGCTCCCCGCCGCCGGCGGGGAAGGCTCCCTGCTGCTCTCCCGGCCCGGCGGCGTCGGCGCGGTTTGGGCTGCCCGGGACGCGGACACCGTGGTGGTCACCGCCGAGGTGCTGGCCGGCTCTGCGGACGAGCAGGACGACGCCGACCGGCGCAAGGCACGCAAGGACCGGAAGGTCGGCGCCATCCTGCACTCCGGCTATCCGGTGCGCTTCTGGGACCGCGACCTCGGCCCGTCCCAAACCCGGCACTTCGTCCTGGAACCGGAGCCCGGACCGGACGACGCCGGCCTGCCCGGCACCACCGACGCGCAGCCGCCGCTGCGGCTGCGCAACATCACCCCGGACGCCGGTGCGGCACTGCTGGAGACCGGTGCGGTGCTGAGCCCGGACGGCGGCACGCTGCTGACCGGGTTCCGCATCCCGCTGGGTCGGGGCGACACGCGCAGCGTACTGGCGGCGGTGGACACGGCCACCGGCGGCCGGCACATCCTGCTCGACAGCGCCGACGCCGACTACCAGCCGGGCCCGGTCAGCCCGGACGGCACCACCGCCGTCGTGGTCCGCGAACTGATCCCGGGGCCGGAGCGCATCCCGGAGGTCGCGCTCGGGCTGGTGCCCCTGGCCGGCGGGGAGTTCACCCCGCTCGCCGCCGAATGGGACCGCTGGCCCAGCCCGGCAGGCTGGCTGCCGGACGGCTCGGCGGTGGTGGTGACCGCCGACGAGGACGGCAGGACGCCGGTGTTCCTGGTGGATGCCTCCTCCGGCGCCGTCCGCCGGGTCACCGCCGACGACGCGGCCTACAGCGACGTCGTCGTCAGCCCGGACGGCCGGTACGCCTACGCGCTGCGCAGCAGCTACCTGTTCCCGCCCGAGCCGGTGCGCATCGACCTGGCCACCGGCCGGACCGAGCCGCTGCCCTCGCCGGCGGACCGGCCGCAGCTGCCCGGCCGGTTGGAGGAAGTCGAAGCCGGCGCGCCGGACGGTACCCGGGTGCGCGCCTGGCTGGTCCTGCCGGCGGAGGCCTCCGCCGCGGATCCGGTCCCGCTGCTGTTGTGGGTGCACGGCGGCCCGCTCGGCTCCTGGAACGCCTGGAACTGGCGCTGGTGCCCGTGGGTCCTGGCCGCCCGCGGCTACGCGGTGCTGCTGCCGGATCCGGCCCTGTCCACCGGCTACGGCAGGGATTTCGTGCGCCGCGGCTGGGGCAGGTGGGGCCAGGAACCGTACACGGACCTGATGGCCGTCACCGACGAGGCAGTGAAGCGCCCGGACATCGACGCCGGGCGCACCGCGGCCATGGGCGGATCCTTCGGCGGCTATATGGCCAACTGGATCGCCGGGCACACGGACAGGTTCCGGGCCATCGTCAGCCACGCGAGCCTGTGGGCGCTGGACCAGTTCGGCCCCACCACCGACGTGTCCACCTATTGGGAGAAGGAAATGACGGCCGCCATGGCGGAAGCCAATTCCCCGCACCTGCACGTCGGGCAGATCCGCACGCCGATGCTGGTGATCCACGGGGACAAGGACTACCGGGTCCCGATCGGGGAGGGCCTGCGGCTTTGGTACGAACTGCTCTCGCGCTCGGGCCTGCCGGCGGACGGCCAGGACGGCACGGCGCACCGTTTCCTGTACTTCCCGGACGAGAACCACTGGGTGCTCAGCCCGCAGCACGCGCGCGTCTGGTACGCGGTCGTCGAGCACTTCCTGGCCCGGCACGTGCTCGGCCGGGATACCGGCCTGCCGCCCGAACTGGGACTCTAACTCCCGCACCCGGTGGACAGCGGGCGATAGCTGCCGGGCAACTACCGGCCGGCTTGTGGCGCGGGGGAGGGCTGGAGGCCGGCGGGGCCGAGGAGCAGGGCCAGCTGCGGCGCCGCTCCCGGGCACTGCGGGCCGTTGGGGTAGGCCAGGGCCGCCTCGGCGGACAGCGGCCCGTACGTGCGCCGGGAGCCGTCCGGGGCGGTGACGGCGGCGCTGACCTGGACCGGGCCGGCGGCCAGGGCAGGGACCTCGGCGAAGCCGGCCAGCGTCCCGTCCGGGCTCATGGTTGCCGAGCAGGGCCGCTCGGCGTCCGCGCTCCCGGGGCCGCTGGCCGGTGCGCACTGCCCGCCCACCGCCGTGCTGCCGGGGAAGAGCCTGGGCTCCGCTGTCGTGCACCTGCCCTGCTGGCAGAGCCGCAGCTGCACGCTGCGGACCGCTGCCGCAGTGTCGGCGGCGACGGTGAGCGAGACCCCGCGCAGGGCGGCGATTTCGGTGCAGGCCCGGCCGGTGCCGCCGGGCTGGCCGCAGGCGGCGAGCCACAGGACGGCGGCGGCCGCCAGCTGCAGCCGGAGCTTGCGGCCCGGGTGCCTCCGGCCTGGGGCGGGCACGTTCATAATGCGCTCATCTTAGGGGCCGGAAGGCCCGGCAGCCACGCTCAGGCCGGCAGCCGGACGCCGGCCGGGGACGCCTCGGCGAGGCCGTCCGCCAGCAGCCCGTCCAGGCAGCGGGCCAGCTGCTCGTCGCTGGCGTTCAGCTGGCGCAGCCGGTTCAGCTCGGCCTGGACGCCGCCGGGGGATTCCGCCGTGCCGGCGGTGACCAGGTCCACCGAACCGAGCAGCAGCCCGGGCAGGACCGGCGCCGTCGCCTTGCGCAGCACCGCCATCATCGCCCCGCGCACCTGCCGGTCGGTCCCCGCCCAGGCCTGGCCCCTGGGCACGTGGCGCGGTTCCGGCCGCCCGGCGGCCACCCAGGCGCATTCATCCAGTACCGGGCACTGTCCGCATTTGGGCGACCGGGCGGTGCAGATGAGCGCGCCCAGTTCCATCACGCCGGCGTTCCAGGCCTTGGCGCCGGTCTCACCGGGCATCAGGGCCTGGGCCAGCCGCATCTCCGCGGCCGTGAGCGACGGCGCCGGCAGCGCCTCGCCGCTGACCAGCCGGGCGTGCACCCGGCGGATGTTCGTGTCCACCACGGTTTCCGGGGCATCGAAGGCGAAGGAGGCGATCGCGGCCGCCGTGTAGGTGCCCACCCCCGGCAGCGCGAGCAGTTCCGGGTAGGTCCGCGGCACCGCGCCGCCGTGGTTTTCGACGATGGCCGCCGCGGCGGCGTGCAGCCGCAGCGCCCGCCGCGGGTAGCCCAGCCGGCCCCAGGCCCGCACCGCCTCGCCGCTGGGTTCGGCGGCCAGCGCCGCCGGGGACGGCCAGCGCTGCATCCACTGCTCCCATACCGGCAGCACCCGGGAAACCGGAGTCTGCTGCAGCATGAATTCGCTGACCATAACGCCCCAGGGCCCGCAGCCCGGTTCCCGCCAGGGCAGCGGCCGGGCGGCGGCGTCGAACCAGGCGGCAATCCGGCGGTGCAGCAGGCCGGCATCGGGGAGAGCCGGCGCCGCGCCGGCCGGTACGGCGGCACGCGGGGCGGGGACAGGCATGGGCCTCCTAGCATCTGGTCACCAATACTGTACTGCCCGGCGTGGTGCGGCGCTCCCCGGGCCCTTGAATCCTTAGCCTTAAGGCATGGCAGGAAACGGAGGCGGTCCGGCGCGCGGACGCGGCGGCACACCCGCTTCCCGGCGGTCCCCGGCCTCCGGTTCCGGAACCGGTGCGCCCCGGATCGTGGCCCGGAACAGTCCTGCCGTCTACCGGCGGCGCCGGCTCGCCGTCCTGGTGCTGGCGGTGCTGGTGCTGGCGCTGCTTGCGGGCACCGGCTTCTGGGTCGCCAGCCTCTTCGGCCCCGACCGGCCGGCCGCCGCCGTGCCGGAACCCGGACCCGGGACGGCTCCGCCGGCGCAGCCTGCCCCCGGTGCCTCCACCGGGCCGGCGTCGGCCTGCCCGGAGTCCCAGGTGGTGCTGCGCGCGTCCACGGACCAGCAGGCCTACGGCCCCGGCAGCAACCCGCTGCTGATCATGGAAGTGGCCAACGAAGGCGACTTCCCCTGCGAGCTGAACGTCGGCACCGATGCGATGGAATTCGTGGTCACCAGCGGCGAGGACAGGATCTTCTCCTCCAAGGACTGCGAGGTGGACCCGGGCGAGCTGCTGCTGACCATCGAGCCGGGCAAGAGCGAACGGGCGCAGTTCACCTGGCAGCGCAACCGCAGCGCCCCGGGCTGCACCCCGGTCGAGGCCAATCCCCAGCCGGGAACCTACGTGCTGGTGACCAAGCTGGATGAACGGACCAGCAACAAGGCAGTCTTCGAGCTGCGCTGACCTTTAACCGGCCGGACGGTAACCGGCCGGAGGGGACAGGGCCCGTCCGGCCGGCTAGATGAACCGGTCGAGCAGGCTGGTTTCGGCGATCCGGGAGAGCCCCTCGCGCACCGTCCGGGCGCGCTGCTCGCCGATGCCGTCCACGGCCATCAGGTCGTCGATATTGGCAGCCATCAGGTGCTGCAGGCCGCCGAAGTGGCTCACGAGGCGGTCGGCCACCGCCCGCGGCACGGACTTGATGCCGGCCAGCAGCCGGTAGCCCAGCGGCTGGACCACTGCCTCCAGGGAGTCCATGCCGGGCCGGAAGCCCACCACGCTGGCGATGCGGCCCAGGTCGATCAGGTCGGTTGAGCTGAACCCGCGCAGCATCTCCAGCGCCGACTCGACGTCCACCCCGCCCTTGATGTCCGCGTAGTCGCGCAGGACCATTTCGCTGTCCGGGCCCAGGCCCGAGGTCAGTTCGTCCAGCTGGAGGGAGAGCAGGCGCCCGTCGACGCCGAGCTCAAGCACGTACTGGGAGATTTCCTCGGAGATGCGCCGGACCATCTCCTGACGCTGCAGCGTGACCGCGACGTCGCGGACCGTGACCATGGCCTCGATCTCCAGAGCGGAGAGCGAATTGGTGACCTGGTCCAGCCTGGCCCGGTAGCGTTCGAGCGTGGCCAGGGCCTGGTTGGCGCGGGCCAGTACCGGCTCGGAGCCTTCGAGCACGTGGCGGATGCCGGCCACGTACAGGGCAATGATCTGCATGGACTGGCTGACCGAGATGACCGGCAGGCCGGTCTGGATGGCCACGCGCTCGGCCGTGCGGTGGCGCGTCCCCGACTCCTGGGTGGGGATGGACGGATCCGGCACCAGCTGGACGGCGGCCTTGACGATGCTGGCAGCTTCCCGGTCGCAGACGATGGCCCCGTCCATCTTGGCCAGCTCGCGCAGCCGGGTGGGGGTGAAGCCGATGCCGATGTCGAACCCGCCGCTGCACATGGCCTCGACCTGCTTGTCGTAGCCGAGCACGATCAGCGCCCCGGTGCGCCCGCGCAGGATGCGCTCGAGCCCGTCGCGCAGCGCGGTGCCGGGGGCAACGCGCGCCAAGGTAGCCTTGAGGGCGTCCTCGGGGCTCTTGACCATGGAATGGTTCCTTCGGGGAGGCGGGCATGGGTCAGGGCCGCTCCCGGCGGGAACAGCTACTAGGCAGAATACTATTGACAGCCTGTGTTTGCCTTAGCGGCCGGGGCGGCCCTTCCGTGGCGCTGGCGCGCCACGGAGGGACCCTGCTGCCCCCGGCCCTAGCCGGCGCTGCGCAGGCCGGAGCGGGACGGGCCGGCGAAGAGCAGGTCCAGCGCCTCGGCGACGGTCTGGACTTCCTTCACGCGGAAGCCCGGAGGGATCTGGCCGGCCCCGTTGGGCGAGGCGGGCACGATGGCGTACTGGAAGCCGAGGCGTTCGGCCTCCAGGATCCGGCGGTTGATGCCCGGCACCGGGCGGACCTCCCCGGCCAGGCCGACCTCGCCGAAGGCGATCATCCGCGCCTGCAGGGGCTTGTTGTTCTTGGCCGAGGCGATGGCCAGCACGGTGGCCAGGTCCGTGGCCGGTTCGCTGAGCTTGACCCCGCCCACGGTGGCCACGTAGCTGTCGTCCTTGTGCAGGGACATGGCGGCGCGGCGCTGCAGCACCGCCATCATCATGGCTACCCGCGAGGAGTCCAGCCCGCTGGTGGCCCGGCGCGGCTGTGCGTTGGAGGTCTCGGCCAGCAGGGCCTGGACCTCGGCGACCAGCGGCCGCCTGCCTTCCAGGGTCACCGTGATGCAGGTGCCCGAGACCGGGGTGCTGGTCGGGGAGATGAACAGCCCGCTCGGATCCGCCAGCCCCTCGATGCCGGCTTCGGTCAGGTCGAAGCAGCCCACCTCGTCCGTGGGGCCGTAGCGGTTCTTCACGGCCCGGACCAGGCGCAGCCTCGAGTGGCGTTCGCCGTCGAACTGGCAGACCACGTCCACCAGGTGCTCCAGCAGCCGGGGGCCGGCGATCGAGCCGTCCTTGGTCACATGGCCCACCAGCACCGTGGCCATATTGCGGTTCTTAGCGGCATTGATCAGGGACGCCGCCACCTCGCGCACCTGGGTCACCCCGCCGGCGGCCCCTTCCACCGCGGCGCTGCTGAGGGTCTGCACCGAGTCCACCACCAGCAGGGCCGGATCCACCTGCTCGATGTGCCCGAGCGCGATGCCCAGGTCCGTCTCGGCGGCCAGGTAGAGCGAGTCCGCGACCGCGCCGATCCGCTCGGCCCGCAGCTTCACCTGGGCGGCGGATTCCTCCCCGGTTACGTACAGCACGTCCCGGCCGGCTGAAGCCACCCGGGCGGCGACGTCCAGCAGCAGGGTGGACTTGCCCACGCCGGGCTCTCCGGCCAGCAGGATCACGGCCCCGGGCACCAGGCCGCCGCCGAGCACCCGGTCCAGTTCGCCCACGCCGGTGGCCTGGAAGGCCGCGCTCGTCGCGTCCACCTCGGCAATCCGCCGGGCCGGCCTGGCCACGGTGGCCGCCGCCGTCGTGCGCGCGGCGACCTGGCCGGTTTCCTCCACGGTTCCCCAGGCCTGGCACTCGCCGCACCGCCCCACCCACTTCACGGTGGTCCAGCCGCACTCGGCACAGCGGTAGGCGGGGGCCTTGGAACGGGCGGACTTCGAACTCATGGAATCAGGCTAGCGGAGCCTTCGGACAGTATTGGACGCGGGAACCGGCGGCACCGGCTACAACCTGGGCAGGTAGTCGACGGCCTCGTCGTGGGCCAGGCCGGTGGCCTCGAGCAGGTCCACCATCAGCGGCCGGAACACCATCACCAGCCCCTCGCCCTCCAGGGTCTGCACGCCCAGCGAACGCGGATGCAGCCGGGTGGCCACGTCGGCGAACTCCTGGCGGGCGTGCCGCAGCCTGCGTTCCCGGGCCCCGGGGTCCGGATCGGAGAGCCCGGCAGCCAGCACGTCCACGGCATCCGCCGTCTCCTGCAGCAGGGCGGCCAGCGAATCGATGGCCTCGTCCGACATGGCCGCATGGTTGATCGCGGAGGTGAGCCGGCGGGAGAAGACCCGGCTGTTGCGCATGGCCAGGTCGATGCAGCCGGCCGCCCGGTGCAGGTCCACCACTTCCTCCCGGTGCCGGCGGTAGGCCGGGGCGATTCTGGCCACCTCGCGCGCACTCGTGAAACTGTTGCGCACCTCGTCGATCAGCGGCTGCGAGCTGCGGGCGCGGACCAGCGCGTGCCAGGCGGCGGTCGCGTCGCTCTGGGCCAGCGCGGCGGCGCAGCCGCGGAGCACGGCAGCCAGTTCGGAGAGCAGTTTCTGCAGCTGGATCTTCGGTTCGGTCCGCGGGTCGCCGGGCACCAGCATGGTGACCAGCAGCGCAAAGGCGCCGCCGACGACGGCGTCGAGGCTGCGGGTGAACGGCCCGCCGGCCGGCGCCGGCAGCAGCATCACGAGGGCGGACTGCAGGGCCAGCTGGGTGGTGAAGATCACGCCGCTGTCCAGGAAGCGGGCCAGCAGCACGGAGAGCAGCATGACGACGCCGGCCTGCCAGATCCCGGCTCCTAGCACGTGCAGGAGCAGGTCGCCGACGGCAATGCCCAGCGTGCAGCCGACGGCGACTTCCAGCACCTTGCGCAGGCGCGGCCCCTTGCCGAAGCCCAGGGCGATCAGCGCCGAGGTGGCGGCGAAGATCGGTCCCTGGTGGCCCAGCAGGCGTTCGGCCACCACGTAGGCCCCGACCGCGCAGAACGTGATCCGCAGCGCGGGCCCGATGGAGCTTTGGCTGCGCCGCAGGCCCACGCGGATCCGTTTGCGTGCGAAGGCGCGGGCCTCTCTCAGGCGGCTGCCGGCAGTCATGGAACCAGC
>NZ_JAAZSQ010000009.1:430-80619 GCF_012395835.1 Arthrobacter mobilis | reverse complement strand
GAGGGTCCCGCTCCGAGCGGAGCGAGGAGGGGGAGGCGGAGAGGCGCTATCCGCCGAGGGTCCCGCTCCGAGCGGAGCGAGGAGGGGGAGGCGGAGGGGCGCCAGGGATCCGGGTGCGCGGAACCCTGTCCGTACCGGTGCTGCCGGGCGCGTACTAGTATGTCGGCCATCACGAAAGCAACAGCGGCGTTCCGATTTTCATGGCAGGCTTCCCCTCTGTTCACCTTCCGTTCACCTCCGCTGGCCATTCTGGTTACCTGGCCTGCTTAGCGTCGTAGGGTACGAAGCTCAGCACGGCGCAGAAGTGCGTTCGTTCAACCCGTTCGCCAAATCGAAAGGCACCATCAAGTGAAGGCAATTCGCTTCGGCCGCGCAGCGGCAGTTCTTTCCATCGCAGCACTGGCCCTGACTGCCTGTGGTTCGGACAACCCCACCGGCAGCCCGGAGGCCGCCGGCGGCGACGCTGCCGTTTCCGGCACCCTCTCAGGTGCCGGTGCTTCCTCCCAGGACGCCGCCATGCAGGCATGGATTGCCGGCTTCTCCGCAGCGAACTCCGGTGCCAACGTGCAGTATTCCCCGGACGGTTCCGGCGCCGGCCGCGACGCTTTCCTGGCCGGCGGCGTGCAGTTTGCCGGCTCCGATGCCTTCCTGGACGAGGAGGAATGGGAGCAGGCCAAGCAGATCTGCGGCCCCGAGGGTGCCATGAACATCCCGGTCTACGTCTCCCCGATCGCCGTCGCCTTCAATCTCGAGGGCGTGAAGGAACTGAACCTGGACGCCGAGACCATCGCGAAGGTCTTCCGAGGCGAGATCACCAAGTGGAACGACGAGGCGATCGCCTCGCAGAACGAGGGCGTGACCCTGCCAGACACCGCGATCACCGTGGTGCACCGTGCTGACGAGTCCGGCACCACCGAGAACTTCACCGAATACCTGCACGCCGCCGCCGCGAAGGTCTGGACCGACGAGGCCGACGGCGCCTGGCCCGGGGGACTTGGCGGCGAGAACGCCCAGGGCACCTCCGGGGTCGTCTCCACCACCAGCAGCACCAACGGTGCCATCACCTACGCCGATGCCTCCGCCGTCGGCGACCTGGGCACGGTCAAGGTCAAGGTCGGCGAGGAGTACGTGGCCTACACCCCCGAGGCTGCCGCCAAGGCCGTTGACGCCGCCACCCCGGTGGAGGGCCGCAGCGAGACCGACATGTCCCTGCAGCTCAACCGCGATACCACCGAGTCCGGGGCCTACCCGATCGTGCTGGTGTCCTACCACATCTACTGCTCCAGCTACAAGGACCAGGGCACCGCCAACCTGGTCAAGGCGTTCGGCAACTACGTGATCAGCGAAGAAGGGCAGAATACTGCCCAGGAGTCTGCCGGCAGCGCCCCGATTTCGGATACCCTGCGCGAGGAGGCCAAGGCCGCGATTGATTCGATCAAGGTCGCTTCCTAAGCAGGATCCAGTACGGATTGGCCCCGCGCCGTCGAAGTTTGACGCGCGGGGCGGATCCGTGTCCGGGGCCGGTAGCGGTGCCGGCCACTTGCCAGGTGCCGAGCCGGAACAGGTATTAATGAACTACCGTGTAACAAGCCAGAAGGGTGTGTTGTGTCCAATACTCTGACTGAAGGCGGCGCCAAGGGCCGGGCGGGGGACAAGGTCTTCTCCAACCTGACCCTGCTGGCCGGCTGCCTCATACTTCTTGTGCTGTTCGCGGTGGCGGTCTTCCTGCTCGTGCAGGCCCTGCCTGCCTTCACCGCGGACCCGGCGAAGGTCACGGGCGGGGAGGGCTTCTGGTCCTACATCTGGCCCATCCTGATCGGCACCCTGGTCGCGGCCGGCATCGCCCTGTTGATCGCGACGCCGATCGGCATCGGCGTCGCACTGTTCATCTCCCACTTCGCGCCCCGCCGGCTGGCCCAGAGCCTGGGTTATGTGGTGGACCTGCTGGCGGCCATCCCGTCGGTGGTCTACGGCGCCTGGGGCGTGGCCGTGCTGGCCCCGGCCCTGGTGCCCGTCTACGAGTGGCTGGCCGCCAACGCCGGCTGGATCCCGATCTTCGCCGGCCCGGCCAGCCAGACCGGCAAGACCATGCTGACCGCCGGCATCGTGCTCTCGGTGATGATCCTGCCGATCATCACCTCGCTCAGCCGCGAAATCTTCCTGCAAACCCCCAAGCTGCACGAGGAAGCGGCCCTGGCCATGGGAGCCACACGCTGGGAAATGATCAGGATGGCAGTCTTCCCCTTCGCCCGCGCCGGCGTGGTCAGTGCGGTCATGCTCGGCCTGGGCCGCGCCCTGGGCGAGACCATGGCCGTGGCCCTGGTGCTCTCCGGCGGGATCCTGACCGCCAGCCTCATCCAGAGCGGCAACCAGACCATTGCCGCCGAAATCGCGCTGAACTTCCCGGAAGCCTTCGGCCTGCGCCTGGCTGAGCTGATCGCGGCCGGCCTGGTCCTGTTCGTCATCACCCTGGCCGTGAACATGATCGCGCGCTGGATTATCAGCCGCCACAAGGAATTCTCGGGAGCCAACTAATGCCACAGCTGACCACCACCACTCCGCCAGCCCCGGCTCCGGTCAAGCGGAGCACCCTGACGAAGAACCAGCTGCCCGGCTGGGCCATGTGGGCCGTGCTGGCCGGTTCGCTCATCCTCGGTGCGGCACTGTCCTCGCTGATCGGCTTCCATATTGCGACCTGGGCGCTGTTCTCGGCACTCATCTACGTCGCCGCCGGCTATTTCGTGACGCTGTCCGTCGAGGGCGCCCGCAAGGCCAAGGACCGCTTTGCCACGAACCTCGTCTACGCCGCCTTCATCGTGGCCCTGCTGCCGCTGGTCTCGGTGATCGTCACGGTGCTGGCCAAGGGCATCCCGGGCCTGACCCCGCACCTGCTCTACTACTCCATGAACGGCATGACCGGCACCGTGGACAACGAGACCGTGGCCAACGGCACCCCGGTGATCGGCGGCGTCTACCACGGCATCGTCGGCACGCTGCTGATCACCACGTGGGCCACCATCATTTCCGTGCCGATCGGCCTGCTCACCGCCGTGTATCTGGTCGAGTACAGCAAGGGCGGCACGCTGGCCCGCGCGATCACCTTCTTCGTGGATGTCATGACCGGCATTCCCTCCATCGTCGCCGGCCTGTTCGCGGCCGCGTTCTTCGGCCTGGTCTTCGGCCCGGGCACCCGCACCGGGTTCGTCGCCGCCGTCGCGCTGTCCGTGCTGATGATCCCCGTGGTGGTCCGCTCCACCGAGGAAATGCTTAAAATCGTGCCCAACGAGCTGCGCGAAGCCTCGTACGCGCTCGGGGTGCGCAAGTGGCGCACCATCCTGAAGGTGGTGGTTCCGACGGCGATCTCCGGCATTGCCTCCGGCGTCACCTTGGCCATTGCCCGCGTGATCGGCGAAACGGCGCCGCTGCTGGTCACCGCCGGCTTCGTCAACAGCATCAACTGGAACGTCTTCGGCGGCTGGATGGCTACGCTGCCCACGTTCATCTACCGGCAGCTGATGAACCCGACGTCGCCGACGAACACCGACCCCAGCGCCCAGCGGGCCTGGGCGGCGGCGCTGATCCTGATCATCTTCGTCATGCTGCTCAACCTCGTGGCCCGGCTCATCGCCCGCATCTTCGCCCCTAAGTCCGGCCGCTGAGCCGTCCCAGACCCTAAAGAAGGAAATCCATGTCCAAGCGCATCGACGTCAAAGACCTGAACGTCTACTACGGGGACTTCCTCGCCGTTGAAGGCGTGAACATCAACATCGACCCGAAGTCCGTCACGGCATTCATCGGCCCGTCCGGCTGCGGCAAGTCCACCTTCCTGCGGACGCTGAACCGCATGCACGAGGTCCTGCCCGGCGCCCGAGTCAAGGGCGAAGTGCTGCTGGACGGCGAGGACCTCTACGGCCCCGGCGTGGACCCGGTGACCGTGCGCAGCCAGATCGGCATGGTGTTCCAGCGGCCCAACCCGTTCCCCACCATGTCCATCCGGGACAATGTGCTGGCCGGGGTGAAGCTGAACAACAAGCGGATCAGCAGGTCCGACGCCGACGACCTGGTGGAGAAGTCCCTGACCGGCGCCAACCTCTGGAAGGAGGTCAAGGACCGGCTGGACAAGCCCGGTTCCGGCCTCTCCGGCGGCCAGCAGCAGCGCCTGTGCATCGCCCGCGCCATCGCCGTGGCCCCGCAGGTGATCCTGATGGACGAGCCCTGTTCGGCGCTGGACCCGATCTCCACGCTGGCCATTGAGGACCTGATCGAGGAGCTGAAGAACGAGTACACGGTGGTCATCGTGACGCACAACATGCAGCAGGCCGCCCGGGTCTCGGACAAGACCGCCTTTTTCAACATCGCCGGAACCGGCAAGCCGGGCAAGCTGATCGAGTACAGCGACACCGCCGTCATCTTCTCCAATCCGCGCGAGAAGGCCACCGAGGACTACGTCTCCGGCCGCTTCGGGTAACCGGCGCGCAGCGCGGGCCGCGGGGGAGCGGGCCGCGCCTAAGCACCGTTGCTTCGGCACTTACAGAGTTCCGAAGTAACGGCGTTCCGGTGCCGTGCCGCAGGTGTGCTGCCGGCCCCTGGATCCTCCGGAAGTCTCACCGCTGCCGGATCCACTTCGGCCGCCGCGGCGTCGCTTCCCGCGGGGGCGGCCGACGACGTGGGAGGGGCGGCCCGCGGACCAATGCGTATTGCACTTACAGAGTCCCGAAGTAGCAGGGGCCTGGATTGACAGTCCCTGCCGGCTGCATGTCCCTGCGCCCGGCGGAGGCCTGCGAACACCTAGTTATCCAGCATGCGGCGGGAGGCTGGCAATCCGGGGCAGCTGCAGCGGTTGGGGTACCTTCAAGAGGAATCATTACGGGCGGGGCATACGCGATTCCAAAGAGACCGGAACTTCGCTCCTTTTAGCTGTCGAGATTTTGGCGGGGAAGTGCCGCGGTGAAGGACCGGCATATGCGACATGACTCCCTGGCAACCTGTCCGTTTAGCTCTCACCTGTCGATAGGTTGGCCCCAGCTGTTATTCGGTGGGGAGCGGAGTTTAATGCTTCAGAGACATCAGATCGCCATGCCGGAGCGGTTCGTGCTTCGCGCATGAACCGCCCAGGATTATGCACTAGCCCGGGACATCGGCGAGCTGCGCGAGCCTGCCCGTGAATGATTGCAGGCGATCCTCAGGTGCGACCTCAGGACAGGAGAGATCAGCACCGAGGTGAAGACGGGCCGGCCGATAAATGGCTGAGCGTGCCGGCCGACAAGGGCGCCAACACGGGAGTCAAGGTCCAGACCGGCGCGAAGGAAGCGTACGCAGCGGCAGGGCAGACAACCGCCGAACCCGCGCCGTGACGTGGGACTCTTAGCCTGCTTCCTTAGGAATAACAGGGCCCCCAGGGACCTTGTTCTAAACGGGCTCCGACCATCGGTTGCCCCGTGAAAGGACCTTTTTGCCTACTGTCTTCATCCCGTTCACTATGTGCGCCACGGTCCGCGACGGCCATATGCGCTCCTTCCGCACCGACTTAGAACGCCTGACCTCCAGCCACCGTGGTTGGGTGCCGTTGGACGTGGTCAAGTCCACCAACACCAAGGCTTTGCTCCGGGGAGCGATCCCGCAAAGCGTTCACACCGCCACCGACGCCGGTCTTGCCCGCTACCTGCAGGACCGCCTTGCCGATAAAGACATGCACCTGGATCTCGCCGTCAGCATCCAGCGGTAACAGAATCCTAAACAGCCCCGGACCGTGTGGGTCCGGGGCTTTTCCATGCAGTCACGCAGCCCGTGCACCCTGGCCTGCGGCTGACCCGAGGCGGTCAATCGGCGTATCGTCGGGGTATAGGACAAGGAATGTAAATCCCGGATGTGCCATCCGCGTCCTGCCCAGCCCCTGTGTGTCAATTGGGGACTGCCGCCGACATTCTGTGGCTCCAATGAAACCCAGGCTCGTAAAGTGCCGATAACCGTGATTATGTCCGCACCGGGCAGCCCATGGCCGCAACCCGAAACCAGGAGGAAACGCTGAGGGCGCCTGATCGGCCACTTCGTGGACCAGGCACGGTGCCCGGGCGCTTCCTGGGCGGACACCGGCAGGAGTGTGGGGGGTCAGCAGTCTGGCGGCCTAGAAGCCCTTCGTGTCCGAGGGATTCGCCGAACCGCTGGACCTGGAACCGAGCCAGGGCTTCAGCCGGTTTACGCCGCGGGCCTGGAACGTGGTGATGGCGTCCCGGAACGAAGCCGGGCCATCACCGTGTAGGGAGGGCCGCCGGCCGCCCTACAGCAGCGGGTCCAGGGCCAGGTAGAAGACCGCCCCGAACAGCGCCGTGACGAAGGCGGTGGCGACCCAGATGCGCAGCATCCTGATCACCACGCGCCAGCGCACGGTGCCGAAGCGCTGGTTGGCGCCGGCGCCCAGGATCGCGGCGGCCATGGTGTGGGTGCTGGACAGCGGCATGTGCAAGGTGACGGCGCCCAGGAAGAGCATGGCGGAGCTGATGCCCTGGGCGGTGGCCCCGCGCAGCGGGTCGATCCGCACCAGCCGCGAGCCGAGGGTGTGGGAGATCCGCCAGCCGCCGCAGAGCGAGCCGGCGGCCAGCAGCACGGCGGCGAAGAGCGGGATCCACAGCGGCATGCCCGCATCGTCCGCGAGGAAGCCGGCGGCGGTCAGCGCCAGCAGCAGCATGGACATGGTGCGCTGGCCGTCCTGCATGCCGTGGCCGAGGGAGAACGCGCCGGCCAGCACCGCTTCGGTCATCCGGGTGCCGTGGTGGACCTCGCTGGGGGTCCTGAAACGCACCGCCCAAGTGGCCGCGTATGCCGCCAGGTAGGAGAGCACGAAGGCCAGCACGGGGGAGAGCAGCAGCGGCAGGGCCAGCTGCCGCCAGACCAGGCCGTCCCCGGAGAGCACGCCGCCGGTGCCCAGGAACGCGGACGCGGCCCCGGCGCCCAGCAGCCCGCCCAGCAGTGCATGGGTCGAGGACGAGGGCATCCGGCGCCACCAGGTCCACACGCCCCAGCCGCAGGCGCTGGCCAGCCCGGCCAGCAGGATCCCAAGCCCGGCGGTGCCCTCGGGCAGCCCGAGCAGGGATTTACTGAACAGTACCGCCACGCCGCTGGAGAGCAGGACGCCGGTGAAATTGAACAGGGCCGCGAGGACGACGGCGATGCCCGGGGTCAGCGCGCGGTTGCGGATCGGGGTGGCTACCGAGTTGGAGACGTCGTGGAAGCCGTTGATGAAGGCGAAGCAGCCGGCGGCCAGCACGACCACCGCAAGCAGGAACAGCTCCACCTAGGATTCCTTCACCAGGATCTGTCCGACATGGTTGGCCACCCGGCGCAGGTCCTGGGTGGCGCCGATCATTTGGTTGGCCACGTCCCGGTGGCGCATGTAGACGGCGGGCTTGTAGTCACGCATCAGCTCGCTGATCCAGATGCGGTGGGTCCGCTCGGAGCGCTTGGCCAGCTGGAGCATCTCGATGCAGTACTCGTCCAGGTCCTCCAGGGATTCCAGCCTGCCCATCGCATCCCGGGTGAGCTCGGTCTGCCGGTTGATGACCTCCAGCTGCTCCGAGGCGCGGTCGGAGAAGCGGGTGACGCCGTTCAGGGCGATCAGCTCGGCGGCACCGTCCAGTTTCTCCCCGCCCTCGACCAGGTAGCGGGAGATCTGGAACAGGTCCTCGCGCGGCAGCGGATTGATGAAGCTGGTCCTGACGTGGGTCATCAGGGCGAAGTGCAGGCCGGACAGCCGTCCGTCCCGCTCGTGCAGCTCTTCCACCAGGCGGTCCCGGCCATCGGCGGCGGTGCCAAGGATCTCCGACAGGGTGCTGACGCCGTGGTGGAATTCGGCCGCCATTTCGGTCAGCAGTTCCAGGGCTTTGTTCTCTTGGGGGAAGAGGCGTAGCTTCACTGGATCAAGCCTAGTGCCTGCCGGCAGGCAAAAAATAATGGTGCCGAACCGGGAGCGCCTCTCGGCGAAAGGCCGCTCGAAGCGGCTATTTGTTGGAGCCCGGGGCTTCCACGGTTCGACACCAATTTCAGTTTTCTACGCCTGAATGGGGATGTCAACCGCGGCGGGAATCCTGCAAGAACCTTGGGAAACAAGCTGGCCAAGCGCCCCGGACAGGGCTAACATGCCCCGCGGGCGGGCCCCGGCGGCGGCGGAAAAACGCGGTTCCGTCCTGCGGTGCGCGCCTTAGTCCAGCTGTCCCCGGCGCCACGCCTCGGCAGCGGCTTCGAGGTCCTCGGCGGTTTTCATCAGCAGGTGGGAACTGCGCGTGAGCTTGGTTCCGTGCTGCTCGTTCGAGGGATCCGCGGCGTCGGCATGGTGGGTCTGGCCCAGCGCCACGATGCGGCAGAAGGCCGCCGAACGTTCCAGCGCCACGTCGAAGTCGCCGTCGAAGGCGCCGGACAGGATGGCGTCAGCCATCGTCTTGACCTCTTCGGCGCCGGGAGGCTCGGCCACCCCGGCCACCACCTTGGACACCGGCGCGGCCTCCTTGCCGGCTTTGAAGAACGCCGCCATTTTTTCCGGGTTCTGCTGGGTCGCCGCGCGCAGCGCGTACAGCCGCCAGAGCGCCCCGGGCAGCGAGCGCGCCGGGCTTTCCGCCCACATTTCGGCAATCGCCTCGAGGCCCTGCTGGTCGGCCAGCTCCACCAGGCGCCTGGTGACGTCGGGGTCCGCCGATTCGCGGCCGCGGTGCACCAGGGCCTGGGCCGCCAGATGGGCCGCCTCGGAGACCCGCGCCGGGTCCGCCCCGCCGGCGAAGATTTCGAAGTCCAACGGAGTAAATGGCTTGGGCTTGTGCGGCCTCGGAGCCAGATTTCCATTATTTCCGTTCATGCCTCGACCATACTCCTGCCCCAGTACCGGGTAAACGGCAGTTCCCGGGGCCGGGGGCAGGTGCGCTAGAGTAGTAAACGGCCCAATGGGACCAGGCCGTGCTGCCTGCCCCGGACGGCCGGAGGGCCTTTAGCTCAGTTGGTAGAGCATCGGACTTTTAATCCGCGGGTCGTGGGTTCGAGTCCCACAGGGCCCACCGCGAGGCGCCGCCGGTTCCGCCGGCGGGAGCCGCAGTACCCCCGCAGCCTGCCGGTCTGCGGGGGTACCTTTTTGCCCGGCGCGGCAACCTCTGCCAGCCCTTTATCTTGGCCGGTTCCCGTCCCATACTGATGGAAGCCGGGCGCTTGCGCCCCGGGAAGCCCTGCAACGGCCTGCACAAGGTCCGAAGGAGGCAGCCGTGGAAACCCGCGAACTGGCCGAAGCCCTGGCCGGCGAATCGGTCGAACTGGTGCGGCACTGGCTCGCCGAAGCGTCCCGGATTCCGGTCGATGCCTCGGCCCGGCAGCTGGCCGGAGTGCTCAAGGACCCGCACGGCCTGGAATTCACCGTCGGCTTCGTCGACGGCGTGATCCGGCCCGAGGACCCGGCCGTCGCCGCCCGCAGGCTCGCCGCCCTGGCGCCGTCGGTGCCCGGCTTCCTGCCCTGGTACATGCGCGGGGCGGTCCGGCTCGGCGGCGCCGTGGCCCCGGTGCTGCCCTCGGTGGTGGTCCCGGCCGCCCGCGCGGTGCTGCGCCGGATGGTGGGGCACCTGATTGTGGACGCCTCCGATGCCCGGCTGGGCCCGGCCATTGCGAAGATCCGCCGCGAGGGCATCCGGCTGAACATCAACCTGCTCGGCGAGGCCGTGCTGGGCAGCCGCGAGGCTTCCCGCCGGCTGGAGGGCACCGCGCGCCTGCTGGCCCGCGAGGACGTCGACTATGTCTCGATCAAGGTCTCGGCCACCGTCGCCCCGCACTCGCCGTGGGCCTTCGACGAGGCGGTGGAGCACGTCGTCGAACGCCTCACCCCGCTCTACCGGCAGGCCGCTGCCGCCTCCCCGCGCAAGTTCATCAACCTGGACATGGAGGAGTACAAGGACCTGGACCTGACCATCGCGGTCTTTACCCGGATCCTGGAACAGCCCGGATTCCAGGACCTGGAGGCCGGGATCGTGCTGCAGGCCTACCTGCCGGATGCGCTCGCGGCGATGATCCGGCTGCAGGAGTGGGCCGCCGCCCGTACCGCCGCCGGCGGGGCCCCGATTAAGGTCCGCGTGGTCAAGGGCGCGAACCTGCCGATGGAGCGCGTGGAGGCCTCGCTGCACGGCTGGCCGCTGGCCACCTGGGACACCAAGCAGGACTCGGACACCAACTACAAGCGCGTGATCAACTACGCCCTGGACCCGGAGCGGATCCGCAATGTGCACATCGGGGTGGCCGGGCACAACCTCTTCGACATCGCCTTCGCCTGGCTGCTGGCCCAACGGCGCGGGGTGGACCGGCTCGAGGGGGCCGTCGACTTCGAGATGCTGCTGGGCATGGCCCAGGCCCAGGCCGAGGCGGTCCGCCGTGACGTCGGCTCGCTGCTGCTCTACACCCCGGTGGTGCACCCGGGCGAGTTCGACGTCGCGATCGCGTACCTGATCCGACGCCTCGAGGAAGGCGCCAGCCACGAGAACTTCATGTCCGCCGTCTTCGAACTGGGGGGGAACACCCCGGAAAGCACAGCGCTCTTCGAGCGCGAGAAGCAGCGCTTCCTGGCCTCGCTGGCGAACCTCGACGACGAGGTCCCGGCCCCCAAGCGCCGGCAGGACCGCGCGCACCAGGAGCCGCAGCCGTTCGCCGAACGGGTCACCCCCGGAGGCTTCCCGAACACCCCGGACACCGACCCGGCGGTGCCGGCCAACCGGGCCTGGGGCCGGCAGATCCTGGCCCGGGTGCCCGGCTCGACGCTGGGCGAGGCCGCGGTGGCGGCAGCCATGGTGCCGGACGAGGAGGCGCTCGAGACGGTAATGGCCACCGCCGCCGAACACGGCAAGGCCTGGGGCGCGCTCTCCGGCGCGGAGCGGGCCGAGGTGCTGCACCGGGCCGGGGCCGCGCTGGAGGCCGCCCGCGCGCGCCTGCTGGAGGTCATGGCCGCCGAGACCGGCAAGACCCTGGACCAGGGGGACCCGGAAGTCTCCGAGGCGGTGGATTTCGCCCACTACTACGCCGAATGCGCCCGGGAACTCGACGCCGTCGACGGCGCCCGCTTCCTGCCGTCGAAGGTGACGGTGGTGACGCCGCCGTGGAACTTCCCGGTGGCCATCCCCGCCGGATCCACGCTCGCGGCGCTCGCCGCCGGATCCGCCGTCGTCATCAAGCCCGCGCACCAGGCCTCCCGCTGCGGCGCGGTCATGGTGGAGGCGCTCTGGGAGGCCCTGCAGCAGTCCGGCGTGCCGCGCGAGCTGGTCCAGCTGGTCCAGCTCTCCGAGCAGGGCCTGGGCCGGCAGCTGATCGCCCACCCGGAGGTGGACCGGGTGGTGCTCACCGGCGCCTACGAGACCGCCGCGCTGTTCCGCTCCTTCCGGCCGGACCTGCCGCTGCTGGCCGAGACCTCCGGCAAGAACGCCATCATCGTCACCCCCAGCGCCGACTTCGACCTGGCCGCCCGGGACGTGGTGCAGTCGGCCTTCAGCCACGCCGGGCAGAAATGCTCGGCCGCCTCGCTGGTGATCCTGGTCGGCTCGGCGGCCAGGTCCCCGCGCTTCCGCAACCAGCTGGTGGACGCGGTCACCTCCCTGAAGGTGGGCTACCCGGCCGATGCCACCACGCAGATGGGCCCGGTCATCGAACCGCCCCGCGGCAAGCTGCTCTCCGGGCTGACCACGCTCGGCGACGGCGAGTCCTGGCTGCTCAAGCCGGTGCCGCTGGACGGGTCCGGGAGGCTGTGGAGCCCGGGCGTGCGCACCGGCGTCAGGCGCGGCTCGCACTACCACCAGACCGAGTTCTTCGGCCCGATCCTGGGCGTGATGACCGCGAAGACGCTCGAGGAAGCGGTGGAGATGCAGAACGAGGTGGACTACGGGCTCACCGCCGGCCTGCATTCGCTGGACGGGCAGGAGCTGGACTACTGGCTGCAGCATGTGCAGGCCGGCAACCTGTACGTCAACCGGGGCGTCACCGGCGCCATCGTCCGGCGCCAGCCGTTCGGCGGCTGGAAGAAGTCGGCGGTGGGTGCCGGTACCAAGGCCGGCGGGCCGAACTACCTCATCGGGCTGGGCGGCTGGGAAAGCGCGCCCGCGGCTGCGGCCGCGCGGATCACCCATCCGGGCGCGCGCAGGCTGCTCGACGCGGCCCGCTCCGGCGCCGTCCCTGCGCATGAGGCGGCGCAGCTGGAGCGCTCGCTAAGCTCCGACGCCCGGGCCTGGGCCGCCGAGTTCGGCAGGGCCCAGGACGTGTCCGGGCTGGAGGCCGAGCGCAATGTGTTCCGCTACCTGCCGGTGCCGGTGGCCATCCGGCTCTCCGACGGCGAACCGCTGGCCGGACTGCTCAGGGTGCTCGCCGCCGGGCTGCTGGCCGGCTCGGCCGTCAAGATCAGCACCGCCGCGGAGCTGCCGGCGTCGCTGAAGGCAGTGGCGGTGGACCTGGGCCTGCCGGTGGCGGTGGAGGACGACGCCGCGTGGCTGGCCGGGGCGGACCGGCTGGCGCCGGGCCGGATCCGGCTGATCGGCGGGGATCCGGCGGCGCTCGCCGCGGCGACCGGCGGCCGGCCGGACCTGGCGGTCTACTCGCACCCGGTGACCGAATCCGGCCGCGTGGAGCTGCTGCCCTTCCTGCACGAGCAGGCGGTGAGCATTACCGCCCACCGCTTCGGCACGCCCAACCACCTCTCCGACGGGCTCATCTGAGCGGATGCCGGACCGGGGCGCGCTGCGCATTGCCACCTACAACACCAGCCTGTTCCGCGCCTCGGCCGGGGCGCTGCTGGCGGATTTGTCCGGCCCGGATGACCGGCAGGCCCGCGCCGTCGCCGAGGTGATCCAGCGGGTCCGCCCGGACATCGTGCTGCTGAACGAGTTCGACTACGTTCCGGACAGCCCCTCCTGCGCCGACCTGTTCCGCCGCAACTACCTGGAGGCCGGCCAGAACGGCCAGGACCCGGTGCACTACCCGTTCGCCTTCACCGCCCCGTCCAACACCGGCGTGCCCACCGGCCTGGACCTGGACGGCGACGGCGTGGCGGGCGGGCCGCAGGATGCCTTCGGCTACGGCGACTTCGAGGGCCAGTACGGCATGGCGATGCTCTCCCGGTACCCGTTCGACGCCGCGGCCGTGCGCACCTTCCGGCTGTTCCGGTGGCAGGACATGCCCGGGAACCTGATGCCGGCGGATTTCTACCCGGAGCCGGCCCGGGCGGTGCTGCGCCTGTCCAGCAAGTCGCACTGGGACCTGCCGGTGTCCGTGCACGGCCGGATCCTGCACGTGCTGGCCTGCCACCCGGTGCCGCCGTTCTTCGACGGCCCGGAGCGGCGCAACCGCCGGCGCAACCACGACGAGATCCGGCTCTGGGCCGACTATGTCGCCGGCGGGGACCGGGCGGCGTACCTGTACGACGACGCCGGAGCCGCCGGCGGGCTGGCAGCGGGCGGGCGCTTCGTCATCCTGGGCGATCTGAACTCCGACCCGCAGGACGGGAAGGCCTGGCCCGGCGCCGTCCGCCAGCTGCTGGACCATCCGCTCATCCAGGACCCCCGGCCGGCCTCCGCCGGGGCAGTGGAAGCCACCCGGCTGCAGGGCGGGCCGAATGTGCACCATCTGGGCGATCCGCGGCTGGACACTGCGGATTTCCGGGCGAATCCGCGCACCGGGAACCTGCGGGTGGACTATGTGCTGCCCTCGCGGAACCTGATGGTGGCCGGCGCCGGGGTGTTCTGGCCGCGGACCGGCGAGCCCGGCGCGGAGCTGACCAACCCGTTCCCGTTCCCGACCAGCGACCACCGGCTGGTCTGGGCGGACGTGGAACTGCCTGAGGGGGAGTTCCCGCCAGGATAATTCCCGCCGGCGTTCGCTCCCGGCCCCTGTCCGCTGCGCCGCAGCGCTACTAAGCTGGAGGGCATGGGGGTAATCCTGTTTGCCGAGGCCCGGCCTCCAGGATCGTCCCTGAGTTTTGCGCAGGGGCGGGTGCCTTGGCAGGCCTGGGCAGAAAGGGACAGCCATGACCGTCTACGAGCGCCCGGAACACCCGGACCAGACCCCGAAAATCCACCTGGCGCCGGCCGCTGCGGCCAAGCTGGGCACGGGCCGGCACCATCTGGCAGCCGCCGGCACAGCCGCGGGTGCTGTGCGCGCCGGTGACCTTGCCGGCTGGCGCAGCCTGGGCCACGACCACCGGCCCACGCATGCCAGCGCACGGCAGGGACGCGGGGAGAAGACCGTCCGCTGGTACGGCTGATGCCGTGCCGGCTCAGCAATAAGCAGCAACAAGCGGCGTGCGCACCCGGAACTCCGGGTGCGCACGCCGCTTGTTAGGGCGGAAAGCCGGTAGGAGCCGTATCAGGCGGCGTCGTGGTCGGTCTCGAGGACCTTCACCAGCGCGTCCAGGGCCTCCTCGGCGCCCTCGCCCTCGGCGCGCAGCACCACCTGGGCGCCGAACTCGGCCCCCAGGCTCATCAGGGACAGGATGCTCGAGGCGTCCATGGCCTCGTCGGCCGGGGTCCCGGCGAGCGCGATGGTCACTTCCACGGGCTGTTCGCCGGCTGCCTCGGCGAAGATCGCGGCGGGGCGGGCGTGCAGGCCGACGCGGCTGGCAACGGTGGCGGTACGTTCGGGCATGGTGTCTCTCCTTGGCTGGATCGGATGGTCAGAGACCGAGGGTCTCGAGGATGGGAAGTTTGGACCGGACCGCGGCCCGGGCCTCGGCGGCGCTGTCGGCGGACAGCGCCAGGGCGGCCAGTTCCCGGGCCTGCTCCAGGGTGGTGCTGCCGAGGACGGCGGCGACCCCGGGCAGGGACCGGGCGGTCATGGACAGGGTGGCCACGCCCAGCCCCACCAGGACGACGGCGAGGGCCGGGTCGGCGGCGGACTCGCCGCAGACCCCGACGGGCTTGGCGGGTTCCTGCTCTCCGGCTGCGGCCTGCCGGGCGCCGTCGACCGTGGCCTGCACCAGGCGCAGCACCGCCGGCTGCCACGGGTCGTTCAGCGCCGCGAGCGGGCCGAGCTGGCGGTCGGCGGCCATGGTGTACTGGGTCAGGTCGTTGGTGCCCAGGGACACGAAATCCACCCGCTTCAGGATGCTTCCGGCGGTCACCGCCGCGGACGGGACCTCCACCATCACCCCGGAGGTTTTCAGCCCGGCATCGGCGCAGAGGGTGGCGAAGCGGCCGGCCTCCCCGGCGGTGGAGATCATGGGTGCCATCACCCAGACCTGGGCCTGGCTCTGTGCCGCAGCCTGGGCGATGGCTGCCAGCTGGCGCTCGAGGACGCCGGGGGAGGTCAGGTCCGTCCGGTAGCCGCGCACGCCCAGGGCAGGGTTCGGCTCGGTGGCGTCGGTGAGGAAGGGCAGCGGCTTGTCCGCCCCGGCATCCAGGGTGCGGACCACCACCTTCTTGCCGGGGAAGGCGTCGAAGACCGCCTTGTAGGCCTCGACCTGCTCCTCGACGGTGGGCTCCTCGGTGCGGTTGAGGAAGCAGAATTCGGTGCGCAGCAGGCCCACGCCCTCGGCGCCGGCGGCAGCGGCCACCGCCGCCTCCTCGCCGCCGCCCACGTTGGCCAGCAGCGGCACCCGGTGCCCGTCCGCCGTTGTCCCGGTGCCGTTGAAGGGCGGCAGCGTGGGGCGGGCGGCGTACTCGGCGGCGGCGGCCAGTTCGGCCTCGCCCGGGTCGGTGACGACCAGGCCGGCCGCGCCGTCGACATAGACCTCGGTGCCTTCGGGCAGTTCGGTGACGCCGGCGGCGGCGACGACGGCGGGCAGGCCGAGGGCGCGGGCGATGATGGCGGTGTGCGACTGCGGGCCGCCGCCGGCGGTGACCAGCGCGATAATCCGGTCCGGGTCCAGCGTGGCGGTGTCCGCCGGGGCCAGGTCCTCGGCGGCCAGGATGACCGGCCCGGCCGAGTCCGGGATGCCCGGGGCGGGTTCCCCGCGCAGTTCGGCCACGATCCGGGCGCGCACATCCAGCACGTCGGCGGCGCGTTCGGCCATGTAGCCGCCCAGGCTCCGCAACTGCTCGGCGACCTGGCCGCCGGCCTCCCAGACGGCGCGCTCGGCGCTGCGGCCGGCGGCCAGCAGCTTGGCCGCCGACTTGACCAGCATCGGGTCCGCGGCCATCAGCGCGGTGGCCTTGAGCACCTCCGCGGCGTCGCCGGTGGCGGCCGCGGCCCGGGACTTCAGCACCGCCTGGACGGACTTGGCGGCGGCCTTGATCCGTTCAGTTTCCGTTTCCGGGGTGGCTCCGGCCGGCAGGGCGCCGTCCGGGGCCGGTTCGGCCACAGCCGGCGGCATCTGCACCACGGGACCGACCACGCGGCCCGGGCTGACCCCGACTCCGGTAATGCTGGTCATGGCGTACCTCGCTTCATCGAGAGCTTCAACAGTCACTGACGCTACTGTCCGCGCGGGGATCCGGCTAGACCGCCGGCTGCCGGCGGGCGGCAGGGGTGGCTTCGGATCCGGTGGTGCCGGCGGCTTCGGGCCGCTCGGCGCGGCGGACGGCGTAGCGCTTGAGCCCGATGACGGCCAGCGCCGTCACCACCACGCCGGCCACGATCGAGAGCACGAACATGGCGATGTTGCCGATGGCGAAGAAGACGAAGATGCCGCCGTGCGGTGCCTGGGAGGTGACCCCCGCGGCCATGGACAGGGCGCCGGTGACGGCACCGCCGAGCATGCTGGCGGGAATTACGCGCAGCGGGTCGGCCGCGGCGAACGGGATGGCACCTTCGGAGATGAACGAGGCGCCCAGCAGCCAGGCGGCCTTGCCGTTTTCCCGCTCGGCCAGGGAGAAGCGCTTGCGGTCGATCACGGTGGCCAGGGCCATGGCCAGCGGCGGAACCATGCCGGCGGCCATTACGGCGGCCATGATCTGCCACGGGGCCTGGTTGGCGATGGTGCCGGCGCCCAGGCCGGCGACGGCGAAGGAGTAGGCCACCTTGTTCACCGGGCCGCCCAGGTCGAAGCACATCATCAGGCCCAGGATGACGCCCAGGATCACCGCGGAGGTGCCGGTCATGCCCGAGAGCCAGCCGTTCAGCCCCGCGGTGAGCGCCGCGATCGGCCCGCCGAGGAAGAGGAACATGGCACCGGAGGCGACGATCGAGGCCAGCAGCGGGATGATCACCACGGGCATGAGGCCGCGCAGCCAGCGCGGTGCCGGCAGCGTGCCGAGCCAGTGGGCGAACCAGCCGGCCAGCAGGCCGCCGACGATGCCGCCGAGGAAGCCGGCGCCCATGAAGCCGGCGACGGCACCGGCGGTGAAGCCGGGGGCGATGCCCGGCCGGTCGGCCAGGGCGTAGGCGATATAGCCGGCCAGCGCGGGGACCAGGAAGCCCATGGAGAGCGCGCCGATCTTGAACAGCACCGCGCCCAGGTAGGTCAGCAGCCCGCCCTCGGGCAGGTTGGCGAGGCTGTTCTCCAGCAAGACCTGGTCGGCCACGTCGGTGATGGCGTAGCCGCCGAGCAAAAAGCCCAGCGCGATCAGCAGGCCGCCGCCGGCCACGAACGGAATCATGTAGCTGACGCCGGTCAGCAGGGCGCGCTTGAGCTTGGCGCCGAAATTCTCATCGGCCGGGGACCCGGCCTGCGCGCCGACCTCGGCCACGCCGCTGACCCGGCGGGCGTTGGGATCGTCGGCGGCGGACAGGGCTTCGCGGACCATCCGGTCCGGCTCGTCGATGGCGCGCTTGACCGGGGACTGGATGACCGGCTTGCCGGCGAAGCGCTCCTTTTCGCGCACGTCCACATCCACCGCGAAGATCACGGCCGAGGCGGCCTGGATGACCGCCGGATCCAGCGGCTTGGCGCCGGCCGAGCCCTGCGTCTCCACCTGCAGGTCGACCCCTGCCTCCTTGGCGGCGGCGACCAGCGAGTCGGCGGCCATGTAGGTGTGCGCGATGCCGGTGGGGCAGGCGGTCACGGCCACGAGGCTGCGCTGCCGCTCGGCCGGCCCGGCGGCGGGGGCGGCAGCAGCGGCCGGAGCAGCAGCGGCTGCCGCGGGCTGGTCCCCGACCGCGCCTTCGACCAGGTCCACGACATCCTGTGCGGAACCGGCGGCGCGCAGCGCGGCGGTGAAGTCCTTCTTCATCAGCGAACGGGCCAGCTTGGACAGCAGCTTCAGGTGCTCCTGGTCCGCCCCGGCCGGAGCAGCGATGAAGAAGACCAGGTCCGCCGGGCCGTCCTTGGCGCCGAAGCCCACGGCCGGGTCCAGCCGGACCATGGCCAGGGTGGGCTCGAGCACGGCCTCGGAGCGGCAGTGCGGGATGGCGATGCCGCCGGGGACGCCGGTGGCTGTTTTCTGCTCGCGGGCGATGGCATCGGCGTAGAGGCCCTCGAATCCGCTCGCGCGGCCGCTGCGGACCACCATCTGGGTCAGTTCGCGGATGACCTCGGCGGAGCTGGAACCGAAATTGCGGTCCAGCGCGACGAGTTCCGGGGTGATGAGGCGGGACATAGGTATCTTCCTTGCCTTCCTTAGGACGGGTTCTAGAGGGCCGTGACGACGACGGCGTCCGGCGTGGTCTGGTTCAGGGCCGGCAGGGTCGTGCCGGGCAGGGCGGCGGCTGCCGCCCCGTGGGCGACGGCCTGGCGGAGGCAGTCCGGGGCGGAGCCGCCCCGGCTGTGCGCCAGCAGGTAGCCGGCGAGCGAGGAATCCCCGGCGCCGACGGTGCTGCGCGCGGTGATGGGGGCATGGGTGGCGAACCAGGACCCGGCGGGGGTGGCCAGCACGGCACCCTTGGACCCAAGCGTGGCCAGCACGGCGCCGGCCCCGTCCTCCAGCAGCAGCTTGGCCGCGGCCGCGGCCAGCGCCGGGTCCGCCTCGAGGGCTGCCTCGTCGTGGCGGCCGGTCAGTTCGGCCAGTTCCTCGGCGTTGGGTTTGACCAGGTCCGGAACCGCTTCCGGCCCGGCGGCGAAGAGCGCCCGCAGGGGGTCGCCGGAGGTGTCCACCGCGATCCGCGGGGCCTGCTCCCCGAGCCGGCCGCGGACCATGGCCACCAGGGTGGCGTAGAAGCCGGCCGGCACGCCGGGCGGCAGGGAGCCGGCCAGCACGAGCCAGGCGGCGCCGGCGGCCTTCTCCACCACCGCGGCCGCGAGCTGCTCCTGCCGCGCCGGCGGGAGCACCGGGCCGGGTTCGTTGATCTTGGTGGTGGTGCCGTCCGGCTCGGTGAGCGTGATGTTGCTGCGCAGGTCCGCGCCGACCGGCACGGCCAGGTGCGCCAGCCCGTCCAGCCGCAGCCGGACCGGGACCTCGTCCTCCGGGTCCCCGGGCAGGATGGCCAGGGTCTCCAGCCCGGAGGCGGCCAGCACGCGGGAGACATTCACTCCCTTGCCGGCGGCCTGCCGGCTGGCGGAGACGGCGCGCTGGACGCCGCCGCGCACCAGCGGGGCAGCCAGTTCCACGGTCCGGTCCAGGCTCGGATTGGCGGTCAGGGTGATGATCATGCCAGCACTACTTCCACATCGGCCTCATCCAGGGCCCGGGCCAGGCCCGGATCCGGTTCGGTATCGGTGACCAGGGTGTCCACGTCCGCCAGGGCGGCGAAGCGGACCAGGGTTTCCTCGCCCAGCTTGGAGGAGTCCGCCAGCACCACCACGCGGCGGGCGGAGTCGACAATGGCGGTCTTGACCGCCGCCTCGAGCGCGTCCGGGGTGCTCAGACCGAAGCCGGCGTCGATGCCGTTGGCGCCGATGAACGCGATATCCGGCCGCAGCGCGCGGAACTGCTCCACTGCCCGGGCGCCGATGGCCGCGCTGGTCAGCCCGCGCACGCGTCCGCCGATGGTCTCCAGCTGCAGCCGCGACCCGATCGAGAGCTTGTAGGCAATCGGCAGGGCGTGGGTGATCACCAGCAGTTCGTCGGCGCGGCCGGCCGGCAGTTCGGTGGTGAGCAGTTCGGCCAGCAGTTCGGTGGTGGTGCCGGCGTCCAGGATCATCGAAGCCGCCCCGGAGGGGACCAGCTCCAGCGCCTTGCGGGCAATGCGCAGCTTGCGGTCGTGGTGCATCAGCTGACGGGTGCCCAGGCTCTGCTCGGAGGTGCTGGCCTTGCCCGCGGCCACGGCGCCGCCGTGGACCCGGCGCAGCCTGCCGTCGCTTTCGAGGAGGGCCAGATCCCGGCGGACGGTTTCCTTGGTGATGTCGAACCGGCCGGCCAGCTCGGCCACGCTCACCCGGCCCTGGGCGGCCACCAGCTCACCGATCTTGCGGTGGCGCTCCTCGGCGAACATGTTCCTCCTGTCGGTGCCGTCGGGGGTGGCCGGTGCTGTGAGGCGGGCCACACGGTTCTGCGTTTCCATGACTTTATCTGTGTTTGTTTCCGAATGTCAATGGAAAACCACAAAAGCAAAAATGCCCGGGCGTCCGCTCCCGTCGACGCCGCAGATAATGCCCGCTTCACCGGCCCAATCGGGCGTGATCTGCAACGTCGACGCCTAGAGTGGCAGTCATGAGGGCGGACCAATGGCGGCTGGTGCTTCTCCAGGTGTTCAACCTGCTGCTGATGGCCGTGGCCGTCGTCGTCGCGGCGGTGGGCACCGACCGCGCCACCGCGCACTACCTGGGCCTTCCCTCCCGGGCCGCCGGGCCGGAGGGCTGGCTGCAGCCGGGCATCTTCGGCGCCCTGGTGGCGCTCGCCGGCGGCCTGGGTGTGCTGGTGCTGGGCATCGTGGCCTTCCGCCGGATGGCGCGCGGGGAGCTGTATGCCCCGCTGTTCACCGCGCTCGGCTGGGCCCTGCTCTGGCTGCCGCTGACCATGGCGCTGACCCTGCTGTTTCCGTCCGGCCAGTTCACCCCGTTCGCGGCCACCGCGGTGTGCATGGCCGGGATCGTGCTCTCCCTGGCGGTGCTCGGCAGCAAGAAGCCGCGCTGATGGCCCCGGTCTGGTCGCGGCCCGAAGCGGAGCGGGCAGGCACCGAACTGCTGGTGATGCTGCACGGCTACGGATCCTCCGAGGAGAAGCTGCTGCCCCTGTTCGGCGTGCTGCCGCCCAACGTCACCGGCGTGGCGCTGCGCGGCCATTTCGACGTCGGCGGCAGCTTTGGCTGGTTCCTGCTCGATCCGCTGCTGGCCCCGGACGTCTCCGAGGTCCTGGACAGTGCCGCCCGGGTGTTCGCCTGGCTGGACCCGGTGCTGGCCGCCGGAGATTTCCGCGGGGTGAGCCTGCTGGGCTTTTCGCAGGGCATGGCCCTGGCGACCACGCTGCTGCGGCTGCGCCCGCACGGCTTCCGCGCCGCCGTCGGCCTGTCCGGGTTCGTGCTCAAGCACGAACTGCTGGCCCTGTCCGACGAGCCGGATGCGGCGGTGCCGTTCTTCTGGGGCCGCGACGTACGCGACGGGTTCATCCATCCCGGCGCCGTGCAGTACACCGCCGCCTGGCTGCAGGCCCACACCCTGCTGACGGCCCGGACCTATCCCGGGATGGGCCACCGGATCGGCCGGGACGAGCTCCGCGACGTCGGCATCTTCCTGGCCCGCTACCTCGCCCGCTGACGCCCTGCCTGCTGCCCGCCAGCGGGCCGGACAGTAGGCTTGGGAACGGGAACCCGCCACTCCCCGCCGCCACTTGCACCAGGAGTCCCGCCATGTCCACCGCCTTCGCCCCCGCCGGCACCGTCCAGCTCTCGGTCCTGGATCTCGCCCCGCTCTCCGCCGGCCAGTCGGTCGGGGAGGCGATCGAGGCCAGCGCCCGGCTGGCCGAGCTCGCCGACCGTACCGGGTACAAGCGGTTTTGGTACGCCGAGCACCATAACAACGAGGGCGTGGCCAGCTCGGCGACCACGGTGCTGATCGGTCATGCCGCGGCCCGCACCTCCCGGATCCGCATCGGCGCCGGGGGAGTGATGCTGCCCAACCATGCCCCGCTGGTGGTCGCCGAACAGTTCGGCACGCTGGCCAACATGTACCCGGACCGGATCGACCTCGGGCTCGGCCGCGCCCCGGGGACCGACCCGCGGACGGCCGCGATGCTGCGCCGGGGCGATTCCTCCGGCCAGGCCTTCGCCGGGGAGATCGTGGAACTGCAGCAGCTGTTCGGCGCCCAGGAAGGCACCCTGGTGCGCGCCGTGACCGCGCGGAACACCCAGGTGCCGATGTGCGTGCTCGGCTCCTCCACCGGCGGCGCGGCGGTGGCGGCGCTGCTGGGGCTGCCCTTTGCCGCCGCCTCGCATTTTGCCCCGCAGTCGCTGAACGAGGCGGTCGCCGTCTACCGGCAGAACTTCAATCCCGCCGCCGACACCGCCCAGATTGCCGAGCCCTACGTAATCGCCGGGGTCAATGTGCTGGTGGCCGGGAGCCAGGAAGAGGCCGAGTTCCAGTTCAGCTCGCACCGGCTGCTGGTGAGGGACATCGTCGCTCACGGCCGGCGGCCGGTCCAGCCGCCGGTGCCGGATGTGATGGCCGGCTGGCAGCCGGAGGAAGCCGCGCAGGTGCGGGCCCGGATGGCCGCCAGCGCCGTCGGCACCCCGGAGACGGTGCGCGCGCAGCTGGAGCGGCTGGCCGGCAGCGCCGGCATCGACGAGCTGATGGTCGTCACCTATGCCTGGGACCCGGCCGTCCGGGAACGTTCCTACGAGCTGCTGGCCGGGGCCTGGGGGCTGGGCTGACCGCCTCCCGCAATCCGCTCCGCTCGCCGCAGGGCCCTCGGCGACATAGGCTGGGTCCTGTCCATGCTGGTGCGGCAACTGCTTTCGGAGGGCTTATGGCCATGGGAAGGAAATTCAACCCGGCAATGAGGATGGCGGCGGGGGCCGCCTTCGACAAGCACGGCAATCCGAAGCCGGGTCTGGCCAACGCCATCCTGAAGGCGCTGGAGGTGCAGCGGCCGCTGGTGCTGGCCAACCTGAACCGCTACCGGCGCAAGTACCCCGATGCGGGCCCGGCTGAGCTGGCCGGCCGGCTGGAGCGGGACTACCTGGCCGCCGTGACCGCCGGCGGTGCCACGGTGGGCGCGTTCGCGATCGTTCCCGGGATCGGCACCCTGGCCACCCTGGGACTCTCCGCGGCGGCCACCGTCGGCTTCCTGGAGGCCACCGCCCTGTACGCCCAGTCGGTCGCGGAACTGCACGGCATCCCCACCGCCGAACCCGAGCGGGCGCAGGCGATGGTCATGGCCATCATCATGGGCGACGAAGGCGGGGCGCTGATCAAGGAGTTCGCCGGACAGCGCGGGGCCGCCCCGGGGCTGAACTGGGGCAACCTCGTGGGCCAGAGCATGCCCTCCGGGCTCGTCGGGTCGCTGGTGCGCAGCCTGCGCAAGCGCTTCCTGAAAAGGCTCCTGGCCAAACAGGGCACGGCGCTGCTCGGCCGGGCGGTGCCCTTCGGCATCGGCGCCGTCGTGGGCGGGGCCGGCAACCACGCCATGGGCCGGCGGGTCATCGAGAACACCCGCGAGGCCTTCGGTGAACTGCCGCTGGTGCTGCCGATGGAGCTGGTGGAGGACCTGGCCCGGACCAAGTACCGGTTGCCCGGGCGCTTCCCGCTGCCGCTGCCGGGCGCCGGCCGGGCCCGCCGGGCCGCGGTGCAGCAGGCCCTGGAGGAGCAGGAGCGGACCCGGCTGCACCCGCCCGGATCCGGCAGCCCCGAAAGCGGCGGGGACGGTGCCTGAGGCAGCCATCGACCTGAACTGCGACCTGGGCGAATCCTTCGGGGCCTGGACCATGGGCGACGACGCCGCGATGTTCCCGCTGATCAGCAGCGCCAACATCGCCTGCGGCTTCCATGCCGGCGACGGCAGGACCATGCTGGCCAGTTGCCGCCGGGCCGCCCGGTACGGGGTGGCCGTCGGGGCCCATGTCGCCTACCGGGACCTGGCCGGCTTCGGCCGGCGGGCAATGGACATCGAGCCGGCGGAGCTGGCCGCCGACGTGCTCTACCAGCTGGCGGCGCTGGCCGGGATCGCGCGCACGGCCGGCACCCGCGTGGCCTACGTCAAGCCGCACGGGGCGCTGTACAACCGGATCGTGCACGACCGTGCCCAGGCCGCGGCGGTGCTGGAAGCCGTGCGCTCCTTCGACGCCTCGCTGCCGGTGCTGGGCCTGCCCGGTTCCGCCGTGCTCGAGCTGGCCGCGGAGGCCGGCCAGCCGGTGCGCCGGGAGGCGTTCGTGGACCGCGGCTACCGCCCGGACGGAACGCTCATTCCCCGCGGGGAGCCCGGCGCGCTGCTGTCCGACCTGGAGCAGATCGCTGACCGCGCCGTCGGCTTCGCGCGCGGCGGCGGCGTGGATTCGCTCTGCGTGCACGGCGACACCCCGGGCGCGGTCGGGATGGCCGCGCTGGTGCGCCGGCGCCTGGACGCCGCCGGCATCGCGGTCAGGTCCTTCGTGTAAGGCCGGCGGGAGGAGAGCGTGAAAATCCTGCCCTTCGGCCCCGGCGCGCTGCTGGCCGAGTTCGCCACCCTGGCCGAGGTGCTGGCCCGCTACCGCGCGCTCGCCGCGGCGCCGCTGCCCGGCGTCGTCGACCTGGTCCCCGCCGCCCGCACCATCCTGGCCGTCTTCGACGGCTCGGTCACCGCCGGCCAGGTGCGGCACTGGCTGCAGGCCGCCGCCCCGGACGACGGCGGCGGGGCAGCCAGCGGCGCGCAGGTCACCATCGCGGTGGAGTATTCCGGCGAGGACCTGCCGGCGGTCGCCCGGCTGCTGGGGATCGGCGAGCGGGAAGTGGTCCGCCGGCACACGTCCAGCCGCTGGACCGCCGCCTTCACCGGGTTCGCCCCCGGCTTTGCCTACCTGGTGGCCGAGGGCAACCCGCTGCAGGTGCCCCGCCGCGAGGTGCCGCGCACCCGGGTGCCGGCCGGCTCGGTGGGGCTGGCCGGGGAATTCAGCGGCGTCTACCCGTCCGCCTCGCCCGGCGGCTGGCAGCTGATCGGGCGGACCGAGGCGCGGCTCTGGGACGCCTCGCGCCCGGAACCGGCGCTGATCCTGCCCGGCACGGTGGTCCGGTTCACGGAGGCCTGAGGATGATCACCGTGCTCAGCCCGGGGGCCCAGCTGCTGATCGAGGACCTGGGCCGGCCCGGCCACGCCGCCATGGGGCTGAGCCCCTCCGGGGCGCTGGATGCGCGCGCCCTGCGCCTGGCCAACCGGCTGGTGGGCAATGCGCCCGGGGCTGCGGGGCTGGAGCTGCTGCTCGGCGGGGCCGAACTGGAGTTCGCCGCGGCTGCGGCGGTGGCCGTCACCGGTGCGCGCGGCCCGGTCACGCTGGCCGGGACCGGGCGGGCAGGAGCTGCCCGCCGGCAGGAGGAGGCGGCCAACCGGCCCCTGGCCGTGCCGGCGGGCGGGCGGCTGCGCATCGGCCCGGCAGCGTCGGGCCTGCGCTACTACCTTGCGGTGGCCGGCGGGATCGAGGCGGACACCCTGATGGGCTCGCGCTCGGCGGACGTGCTCTCCGGCCTGGGTCCGGCCCCGCTGCGCGCCGGGGACGTGCTCCGCACCGGGCAGGCCCCGGCAGCGTCCCCGGAGCCTGCCTGGGTTCCCGCCGCGGTCCCGCCGGCCCGGCGGATCGCCGTGCGGATCCAGCCCGGCCCCCGGCTGGACTGGTTCACCCCGCAGGCCTGGCAGTGCCTGACCGGCCGGGACTGGACGGTCAGCCCGGAGAGCAACCGCGTGGGTGTGCGGCTGCTGGGCCGTCCGCTGGAGCGGGCCGTGGGCGGCGAGCTGCCCAGCGAGGGCATGGTCACCGGCGCCGTCCAGGTCCCGCCCTCGGGGCTGCCGACCGTCTTCCTGGCGGACCACCCGGTGACCGGCGGCTACCCGGTGCCCGCCGTCGTCGTGCCGGCGGACCTGCCGCTGCTGGCCCAGGCCCGGCCGGGGCAGCAGGTGCGGTTCCTGGGTCAGCCGAAGACGGCGCTGGCCACGGCGTAGATGGCCAGCCCGGCCAGCGAGCCGACCACCGTGCCGTTGATCCGGATGAACTGCAGGTCCCGGCCCACCTGCAGCTCGATTTTCCGGGAGGTCTCCTGGGCGTCCCAGCGCTCCACCGTCTCGGTGATCACCCCGGCGATCTGCGAGCGGTAGTTGCGCACCAGGTAGCCGGTGGCCTCGGTGATCCAGCCGTCCACCTTGGCCGAGAGCTGCTCGTCGGTGGCCAGCCGGCTGCCGAACTCCCGCACGGCGCTGGTGAAGGCGCGGCTGAGCTCGCTGTCCGGATCCTCGACGGCGTCCAGCAGCGCCGTCTTGATGGTTTCCCAGGTGCGGGCGGCCAGGGCCCGGACCTCCGGATCGCCCAGCGCGTTGTGCTTGATCGCTTCCACCTTGGCGATCATCTCCGCGTCATGCTGCAGGTCCTCGGTCAGGGACAGCAGGTACCGGTCCAGCTGCCGGCGCACCTCGTGGTTCGGATCGTCCTGCACGGCCATGACGAACCTGTACAGCTCCAGATGCACCTTCTGGCCCACCAGGGAGTCCATGATCTGCGGCACCCAGGTGGGCGAGCGCTCGGAGACCATCCGGATCACGACCTCCTCGTTCTCCAGCACCCACTCGGCTGCCCGGTCCACCAGCAGGTCCACCAGCTTCAGGTGGTGGCCGTCGTCCAGCACGCGCTTGAGCAGCCGGCCCAGCGGCGGACCCCACGGCGGATCCAGCAGGTAGCGCCGGGCCATGGACTCGATGATGTCCTGGACGTCCTCGTCATTGAGCACCAGCATGGCGCCGCGGATCGCGGCTGCGCCTTCGCGCGCCACCCGGTCCGCGCTCTCGGGCCGGGATAGCCAGCTGCCGGCGCGCCGCGAGATGCCCAGGGTGCGGATCTTGGCCTGGACCACGTCCTCGTCCAGGAAATTCTGTTCCACGAACTGGCCCAGGCTGGCGCCGATCTGGTCCTTGCGCCGCGGAATGATGGCGGTGTGCGGGATCCGCAGGCCCAGCGGATGCCTGAACAGGGCGGTGACCGCGAACCAGTCCGCCAGCGCCCCGACCATGCCGCCCTCGGCCGCCGCCCGGACGTACTGCAGCCAGGGGTAGCGTTCCTGCAGCGCGAAGGCGGCCAGGAAGATTACGGCCAGCAGCACCAGCAGGCCGGTGGCCACCCTTTTCATTTCCCGCAGGGCGGCGGCCCGCCCGGCATCGCCGGGCAGGTCCCGTCCGCTGCCGGCAGCCCGCGCCCCGGCCGGGACCTGCCGGTCCGTTTCCCGAAGTGTCACTGCAAGTCCACCGTTCCTAGTTTGAGCCGGATCCTTAGGTCCGGGCAGCCAGTCCGCGTACCGTGAACATCATGAAGCACAAGATCTTCGCCCACCGCGGCTCCAGCGGGCAATACGCCGAGAACACGCGCGCAGCGTTCCTGCAGGCCATCGCCGACGGCGCGGACGGAATCGAATGCGACATCCACCTGACCAAAGACCTCAAGCTCGTCTGCTTCCACGATTTCACACTGGAGCGTACTTCCACAGGAACCGGCCACGTCGCCGACCACACGCTGGAGGAACTGCTGAGCCTGGATGTTTCCTCCTGGCGGGGTGCGGCCATCCCGCCCGAATACGGCGGCACCGCGGACCAGCTGGTCACCGTGGACGACCTGCTGCAGATCATGCGCGGTGCCGGCCGCCCGCTGGATCTGGCCATCGAGCTCAAGCATCCCAGCCCCTACGGCCAGCAGCTGGAGGACGAACTGCTCGAGTACCTGCTGGCCGAAGGCTGGGACCCGGAGACCTCCACCCTCGACGGGATCAGGATCTCCCTGATGAGCTTCCATCCCGGCGCCATCGAGCATCTGGGCGAACTCGTCCCCGCCGACCATCTGTGCCAGCTGCTGGATGATGTCACCTCCGACGAGATCCGGGACAGCCTGTTCCTGGGCAGCCTGACGGCGGGCGCCGTCGCCACCCTGATCCGCCGCGCGCTGTCCGAGGGCGAGCGCCTGGTCGAGCACGAGCGCGCGGGGATGGCCGGCCCGGGCGTGGACTACATCAGGTCCCACCGCCCGCTCGTGGAGCGCTGGCTGGCCCGGGGCGTGCGCCTGCGGGCGTGGACCGTGGACAGCCCTGCCGACGTCGAGCTGTGCCGGGAGCTGGGTATCCAGGAGATCACCACGAACTGGCCGGCGCAGGTGCGCCGGCAACTGGAGCACGGTCCAGCAGCTGCACAGGAATTGCCGCACGGGGCTGTGCGCCTGCACACAGACACCCCGGCGCCGCCTTTGTAGCCTGATCCCGGAGGGCCGCGCATCCACACCACCGCCGCGGCCCGCTCCTTCAGGGAGTGCGCGGTCCGGGAAGCCCCGAGGACCTCTTGCCCGCTCCGGGCCCCGGACCGGGCGGCGCGCCGCAGCCGATCCTGCGGTGCGCCGCCGTGCGCATTCGACGCCAGGCGTGCGCCGGCACCGCCGCAGCCGCTGCCACAGGCAGGACATCAGGTGGAACACGAAGCAGGAATCGGCATTATGCAGCAACCCTACGAAGAACGGTCCTTCCAGCAGGCCTGGCTGGCCGGCATCGCCTCAGGCCCCCAGGCGTGCGCCGGCTCCGGCCACCACGGCTGCCGCCGCTGCGCGGGCCCGGAAACCGACTGACGCCCGGGCCGGCCCGGCCCAGCCGCCGTGGAAATAATAAGTCTGCTGTGATTCAGTAGATGAATGGCGTCGCCTATCGAGGATTATGCTCTCCTATCGGACCTGCATACCGGGGCGCTGATCTCGCGCTCGGGCAGCATGGACTGGCTGTGCTTCCCGCGGTTCGATTCGCCCTCGGTCTTCGCCGCACTGCTGGGCGAGCCGCACCACGGCCGCTGGCTGCTGGCTCCCGCCGCCGCCGAGCGCGAAAGCGGGGCGCCCATGGGAGCCGGGCCGGAAGCTGCCGGCACCAATGACCCGGTCCGGGTGGCCGAACGGCCCGACCGCACGGTGGCGCCGGACGCCGCCGCCAGCGGCGCCGGTGCGGACGCCGAGGCCCGGGACGGGCTGACTGAGGTTTCCGGCAACGGCGACGCCGGGAACGGGGACGCCGTTCCGGCGGGCAATCCCGTAGGGGCGCGCAACGGCCGCCACGCCGCGGAGCGGGCCTGGGACCTGCCCTACACACCCAGCGAGGCCGAGGCGGACTACTACCTGGGCTTCGAGCCGCCCGCGGCGGACATGGCGGCAGCCGCGGGTGAAGCCGGCCTGCCGGACTCCGGCCGGCCCGCCGTCGTCGAACGCTCCTACGTGCCCTCCACCTTCGTGCTGCAGACGCATTGGCGCACGGCGACCGGCGAGGCCCTGGTGACCGAGTTCATGCCGGTCGGGGACCGGCGGGCCTCGCTGGTCCGCCGCGTGCAGGGCCTGTCCGGCACGGTGGACATGCAGCAGGAGCTCGTCCTGCGCTTCCACTACGGCGACGTGGTGCCCTGGGTGTTCCGGACCCGGGACCCCGGCACCGATGCCGAGGCCATCGTTGGCATTGCCGGGCCCAACGCCGTCGTCCTGCACGGCGGGGACCTGCCGTCGCGGGCCCACCGCCGGCACCGCGGTGCGTTCACGGTGGCTGCCGGGCAGACGGTGGACTTCGAGCTGTGCTGGTTCCCGTCGCACGAGCCGGTGCCGGCGATGATCAATGTGGACGAAGCGCTGGAACAGACCACCCGGTTCTGGCAGGACTGGTGCTCCCGGTTCCCGCCGCAGGGGGACTACCACGACCTGGTCAAGCGGTCGCTGCTGGTGCTGCGGGCCATGACGCACGAGACCACCGGCGGCATCGTGGCGGCCCCCACCACCTCGCTGCCGGAGCAGTTCGGCGGGATGCGGAACTGGGACTACCGGTTCGTCTGGCTGCGCGACGCCGCGCTGACGCTGGAATCCATGATGACCCACGGCTATGGGGAAGAGGCCCTGGAGTGGCGCAACTGGCTGCTGCGGGCGGTGGCCGGGGATCCGGAGGACCTGCAGATCATGTACGGGGTGGCCGGCGAGCGGGAACTGCCCGAGGTGGTGCTCGAGCACCTTCCCGGCTACGCGGGCTCCCGGCCGGTGCGGATCGGCAACGGCGCGGTCTACCAGTACCAGGCGGATGTGGTCGGCGAGGTCATGGTGGCCCTGGAAAAGCTGCGCAACTCCGGATGCGTCGAGGACCATTTCTCCTGGCCGCTGCAGAAGGCCCTGCTGCGCTATGTGGAGAAGCACTACGACACCAAGGACCACGGGATCTGGGAAACCCGCGGGGAGCCGCAGTACTTCACCCATTCCCGGGTGATGATGTGGGCCGCCTTCGACCGCGGTGTGCGGGCCGTGCTGGACCACGGGCTGGAGGGGGAGGCACGGCACTGGGCCGAGCTGCGCGACCGGCTCCGCGAGGAGATCCTGGCGCACGGCTTCAACAAGGAACTGAACTCCTTCACCCAGGCCTACGGCGGCACCGAGCTGGATGCCGCCCTGCTGGTGCTGCCGCAGGTGGGCTTCGTCAAGTACGACGACGACATGATGCTGGGCACGGTGGAACGGCTGGAGCGGGAACTGGTGGACGAGGCCGGGCTGGTGCGGCGCTACCGGACCGAGACCGGCGTGGACGGGCTGGCGCCCGGGGAGTACCCGTTCCTGGCCTGCTCCTTCTGGCTGGTGGAGCAGTATGCGCGGTCCGGGCGGATCGGCGATGCGCGGGACCTGATGGACCAGCTCGTGGGCTACGCGAACGAGCTGGGGCTGCTGTCCGAGGAGTACGACACGGTGAACCGGCGCATGGCCGGGAACTACCCGCAGGCGTTTTCGCATCTGGCGCTGATCCGGGCGGCGGATGCGATCAACGGCCATGCCCAGCAGGCCCTCTGATGCCTGCGGATTGCACCTTTACGAAACATTCGTAACCTGCTGGAAAACATAGTAAGGCGAATCACATAATTGGTAAATTCAACGTCCGTAGTGGGAAACTCGTGCCGACAGCCGGCCCGGTGGCCCCCACTTCCGGGCCGGTCTCTTCCCCAAATCCCGGGACTGCCGCTCTCCTCGGCGGAACCGGGCCGAAAGAATGGTGTCAGCAATGAATAGTGTGAAAGAGCGGATGGCCGCGTTCCAGGCCAAGCTGGAGGTCAATGCCTCCCATCCGGACGAGGCGGATGAGAAGCTCAACGCCGCAGTGCGCGAGCTGCAGCTGCGGGCGCGGGCGGACCGTACCCGCGGCATCCTGGTCACCCGGACCGGCGCCGGCCGCTACACGGTGGAACTGAGCCGCGAGGTGCCCTACGGCTACACCGAGGAGGCCGTCGCCTGACGCTGCGGCTGCCCGGTCCGGACTATGAATTCCGGACCACCTGGCGGGTGGCCGGCACCGTGGCCGAGGTGCTGGGCGTGCTCGCGGATGTGCGCGCGCTGCCCCGGTGGTGGCCGGCGGTCTACCTCGACGCCGCGGTGCTGGACGGCGGCGCCGCGGACGGCACCGGCACCACCGCCGCCTTCCGCACCACCGGATGGCTGCCCTACACCCTGTGCTGGACCATGACGGTTACCGAGCCGGTCACCGCCGCCGGGTACACCGTGCGCGCGGCCGGGGACCTGGCAGGCACCGGCCGCTGGACCTTCGCCCAGGACGGGCCGGAGGCGGTAGTGACCTACCTCTGGCGCGTCCGGGCGGAGAAGCCGCTGCTGTGCCGGCTGTCCTGGCTGTTCAAGCCCGCCTTCGCCGCCAACCACCGCTGGGCCATGGCCCGCGGGCAGGAAAGCCTGGCCCTTGAACTGCGCCGCCGGCGGGCCCCGGATGCTGCGGCCCTGGCCCGCATCCCGGCCCCGCCCCGGCCGGCGTTCGCCCGCCTGGCCGGGGTCCTGGGCCGGCTTTCGCGGCCGGTGCGCCGCTGCCCGTAGGCTGGGAGGGTGAAGTTCCTGCAGTCTCCGGCCGTGAAGGTAGGCCTGTCCATCTCCGTGGCCACCGGACTGTACGGCATCTCCTTCGGCGCGCTCTCCGTGGCCGCCGGCCTGGACTTCCTCCAGACCATGGCGCTGAGCCTGCTGCTCTTCAGCGGCGGCTCGCAGTTCGCCTTCATCGGCGTCGTCGGCGGCGGCGGGACCGGGGCCGCCGCCGCCGGCGCGGCCGCGCTGCTGGGCATCCGCAACTTCGTCTACGCCATGCAGATGAACGCCATGCTCGGCCCGCGCGGCTGGCGCAGGCCGGCCGCGGCGCAGCTGACCATCGACGAATCCACTGCCACCGCCTCCGGGCAGCTGGACCCGGGCGAGCAGCAGCGCGGCTTCTGGACCGCCGGCGCCGGGGTGTTCGTGCTCTGGAACCTGTTCACCGCCGTCGGCGCGGTGGCCGGGGACGCACTCGGGGACCCGAAGCTGTGGGGGCTCGACGGCGCCGCCGTGGCCGCGTTCCTGGGCCTGCTCTGGCCGCGGCTGAAAGGCCGGGAGCCGGCCGCCATCGCCGCCGTCTGCGCCCTGGCCACGGTGCTGGCGGTGCCGCTGCTGCCCAGCGGCGTCCCGATCCTGGTGGCCGCCGCGGTGGCCGGGCTGATCGGCTGGTTCACGCACCGGCCGGTGCCGCAGGGGCTGGAGCCGGACATCGAGCCGTACGCCGAACCCTATGCGGCGCACGATGCCGAACATATGCAGCTGCCCGCGCGCCGGCAGGAACCGGACGCAGGCCGGTCCGGCGGCCGCTCCGCAGAGGGGCCGGGCGGATGAGCCTGTGGGGCTGGATCCTGGTTGCCTGCGCGCTGGCCTATGCCACCAAGCTGGCCGGCTACCTGGTGCCGGCCGCCTGGATGAAGAACCCGCGGATGTCCCGGGTCGCGGCCACCCTGACCATCGGCCTGCTGGCCTCGCTGACCATGGTGAACACCTTCGCCAGCGGGCAGGAGCTGGTCCTGGATGCCAGGCTCGGCGCGCTCGCGGCCGCCGCGCTGGCGCTGGTCCTGCGCGCGCCGTTCCTGGTCGTCGTGCTGGCCGGCGCGGCCGCGGCGGCGCTGCTGCGCCTGGCCGGCTGGGGCTGAGATTGGGGCAGGGTTCCTCCGGGTCGGCCCTTGACAGCACGTGGCATCCTAGGGGGATGACCATCGGAGAGACCCGGCCGCCCTTCAGCGGCCCGCGCGATCCCGGGGACGCCTGGGCCGTGGGGCCGGACGGCACCCGGATGTGGGGCCGTTTCGGCTCGGCCGGGCTGTTGGTCGTGGACCCCTCCCGCGGGGTGCTGATGCAGCACCGGGCCTTGTGGAGCCACTTCGGCGGCACCTGGGGCATCCCCGGCGGGGCCCGGCACGAGGGCGAGGCCGCCATCGATGCGGCGCTGCGCGAATCGCACGAGGAAGCCGGCGTGCCGGCCGACGCGCTCGAGCCGCTGTTCACCCAGGTGCTCGACCTGGGCTTCTGGACCTACACGACGGCCGTGGCCTGGACGACCCGGGCGTTCGAGCCGGCCATCGCCGATGCCGAAAGCCTGGCGCTGTCCTGGATCCCGGTGGAGGGCGTCCAGGACCTGCCGCTGCACCCGCGGTTCGCCGAGGCCTGGCCGGAGCTGAAGGCCATGATCTGCCGCCGGCCGGTGCTCATTGTCGATGCCGCCAACGTGGTCGGCGCCCGGCCCGACGGCTGGTGGCGGGACCGGCCCGGCGCGGCGGCCCGGCTGCTGGCGGAGCTGGAACAGACAGTCTCCGCCGGGCTGCCGGCCGGGCTCCTGGGCCTGGACGCTCACACCGCCTGGCCGGACGTCGTCGTCGTGCTGGAAGGGGAAGCGACGGCGGCAGGCCCGCCGGACCGTGCCGCCGGCACGCCGCGGCTGGACGTGGTCCAGGCCGCCGGCTCCGGCGACGACGAGATCGTGGCGCGGGTCCGCGCCCTCCGTGCGGACGACGGCGCCGCCCCGGTGACCGTGGCAACCTCCGACCGCGGGCTGCGCGGGCGCGTGGCGGAGCTGGGCGCCCGCAGCATCGGCGCCGGGGCGCTCCGGGAGGTTCTGGACCGGGGGAGCCTGAGCTAAAGCGTGACGCCCTCGGGCAGTTCGGCTTCCTCGAACTTCTGCCGCCCGCATTCGTCCGCCAGCACCGGATAGGTGGCCGCGATCAGGTCCAGGATGCGGTTGCGGACCACCAAATAGGCCTCGCCCACGCCGACCACGCCCTTGAACGCCTTCAGCTCGGTCTCATACGAGGTCTGCTGGTGGCGCAGATAGTTCACGGTGAGCCGGTCCAGCCGGTGCTTCACCGTGTTCAGGCTCGCCGGGGACTGGCCGCGGCGCAGTCGCCGGTTGAAGTGCTCGATGGCCTTCTGCTGCACCACCGGCCACGGTTCCGGGTTGATCCGCAGCGGCAGGGCCTCGGCGACGGCGACGGCCTCCTTCTTCCGGGCCAGGGCGCGTTCCCGGGCGGCAAGCTGCCGGTTGCGCGAGGCCTGGCGGGCCTGCTGGAACTCCCCGGTGGCTTCGACCTGCAGGACGCGCTCCAGGGCGTAGAGCTTCATCGGCGCGGCCTTGCGGCTGCGCGGGTTGCGGGCCAGCTTGTCCGGTTCGGGCAGGAACTTCCCGATCTGCGTGTCCGTCCACCCCCGGTCCTTCTTCAGGTCGCCGGCAATCAGGAAGTCATCGCTGCCGGCGGGCTTCGGGCGGGGCGGGTGGTGCTTACCTCGGACCAAGGGATTCCTTCACGGGGGTGGCTGGGGTTCAGCGCCGGGCTGCGGGCACCGGCGCATTCCCCACAGGTTACCTGCCGCGCGGCCGGATCCACGTGAAACCCTGCCGACTCCTGCCCGAAATCTGGATGAAACGGCCCGGGCCTAGCCTGAGCGCATGCGTTTGACGGCCCGGGAACAGGAAAAGCTCATGGTGGTCGTGGCCGCGGACCTGGCCAGGCGCCGCCAGGCCCGGGGGCTGAAGCTCAACTATCCCGAAGCCGTGGCCATCATCACCTACGAACTGCTCGAGGGCGCCCGGGACGGCAGGTCCGTGGCGGAGCTGATGTCCTTCGGGGCCACCATCCTCTCCCGCGCGGACGTGATGGAGGGCGTGGCGGAGATGATCCACGACGTCCAGGTCGAGGCCACCTTCCCGGACGGGACCAAGCTGGTCACCGTCCACCATCCGATCAGGGAGCGCACATGATCCCCGGCGAATACCGTCTGGCCCAGGACCCGGTCACCCTCAATGCGGGCCGGGAGGCCATCGAGCTGGCGGTGCTCAATACCGGGGACCGGCCGGTGCAGGTCGGCTCGCACTTCCACTTCGCCGAGGTCAATGCCGCCCTGGAATTCGACCGCGCCCAGGCCTGGGGCCGGCGGCTGGACATTCCCGCCGGCACGGCGGCCCGCTTCGAGCCCGGGGACGCGCGCACGGTCCGGCTGGTGCCGCTCGGCGGCCGGCGCCGGGTCTACGGCCTGCGCGGGCAGGTCAACGGAGCACTGGATCCGCAGCCGGGCAGACAGCAGGACACAGAGCAGGAAGGCGGGACCGCATGAGCCTGGAGATTCCCCGGCGCCAGTACGCGGACCTGTACGGGCCGACCACCGGGGACCGGATCCGGCTGGCCGATACCTCGCTGTTCCTGCAGATCGAGCGGGACCTGACCGTTTACGGCGAGGAAGTGGTCTTCGGCGGCGGCAAGGTCATCCGCGACGGCATGGGCCACGACGGGCAGGCGGTGCGCGCCGGGGACGTGCCGGACACGGTGATCACGAACGCCGTCATCGTGGACCACACCGGCATCTACAAGGCCGACGTCGCGCTGCGCGACGGGCACATCTTCCGGATCGGCAAGGCCGGCAACGCGAATGTGCAGGACGGGGTGGACATCACCATCGGCGCGTCCACCGAGATCATCGCCGGCGAGCGCAAGATCCTCACCGCCGGCGGCGTCGACACCCACATCCACTTCATCTCCCCGGAGCAGATGCCCACCGCGCTGGCCAGCGGGGTGACCACGATGATCGGCGGCGGCACCGGCCCCGCGGAGGGCACCAAGGCCACCACGGTAACCCCGGGACCCTGGCACATCCAGCGCATGCTGGAGGCGGCCGAGGGGCTGCCGATGAACATCGGGCTGCTGGGCAAGGGCCATGCCAGCACCGAGGAGCCGCTGACCGAGCAGATCCGGGCCGGCGCGGTGGGGCTGAAGATCCACGAGGACTGGGGCGCCACCCACACCGCCATCGACCTGTCGCTGCGGGTCGCGGACGCCTACGACGTGCAGGTGGCCATCCATACCGACACCCTGAACGAGTGCGGCTTCCTCGAGGACACCGTGGCCGCGATCGGCGGCCGGGTGATCCACACCTTCCACACCGAGGGTGCCGGCGGCGGGCACGCGCCGGACATCATCGCCATCGCCGGCCACCCCAACGTGCTGCCGGCCTCCACCAACCCGACCATCCCGTTCACCCGCAACACGGCCGAGGAGCATCTGGACATGCTCATGGTCTGCCACCACCTCAGCCCGGACATTCCCGAGGACGTGGCGTTCGCCGATTCGCGGATCCGCCCGGAGACGATCGCCGCCGAGGACGTGCTGCACGACTTGGGCGTGTTCTCGATCATGTCTTCCGATTCGCAGGCCATGGGCCGGGTCGGCGAGGTCATCACGCGCACCTGGCAGCTGGCCTCGGTGATGAAGGACCGGCGCGGGCCGATCGACGAGCACGGGCCGGCGCCGGAGGCCGGGGACAACTTCCGGATCCGCCGCTACGTGGCCAAGTACACCATCAACCCGGCCCTGGCCCAGGGCATCGCGGACTGCGTCGGGTCGGTCGAGGAGGGCAAGTTCGCCGACCTGGTGCTCTGGGACCCGGCCTTCTTCGGCGTCAAGCCCGACCTGGTGATCAAGGGCGGGCAGATCATCAACTCCGTGATGGGGGACCCCAACGCCTCGATCCCGACGCCGCAGCCGCAGACCCTGCGCCCGGCCTTCGCCGCCTTCGGGGCGGCCCTGGCCAGCTCCAGCATCACCTTCCTGTCCAAGGCGGCCATCGAGGCAGGGGTGCCGCAGCAGCTGGGCCTGCGCAAGCAGATCCGGGCCGTGTCCGGCTGCCGCGGCCTGCGCAAACAGGACCTGGTGCTCAACGGGGCGACCCCGCAGATCACCGTGGACCCGCAGACCTACCGGGTGGAGGTCGACGGCGTGCCGGCCACCTGCGAGCCCGCCGGCACCCTGCCGATGGCGCAGCGCTACTTCCTCTTCTAGCCTGTTGAGTCCACGAGCCCCTGGGAGGCCTGCATGATCGTCGAAGCTGTCCTGTTCAACCTGGCCGACCTGCCGCCTGCCGAACTGGCGGCGCTCGAGGGCCTGCACCGGGAGAAGGTGGTGCTGCCCGCCAGCGCGCTGACCAAGCGGATCCAGCGGCTGGTCACCGATCACGGCCGCCAGCTGGGGCTGCGCCTGCCCGCCGCCGGCGCCGACCTGCGGGACGGGGACGTGCTGCTGCGCGAGGACGCCGGCCTGGTGGTGGTTTCGGTGCTGCCCAGCGATGTGCTGGTGATCGCTCCCGCCGACCTGCGGCAGGCGCTGTTCACCGCCCACTCGCTGGGCAACCGCCACCTGCAGGCCCAGTTCTTCGACGCCGGCAGCGACTACGGCCAGGCCGTGATGGTGGTCCAGTACGACCACACCGTGCAGGACTTCCTGGACCTGCACGGTGTGCCCTACAGCCGCCAGGAGCGGGTCATGCCCGTACCCTTCCGCCATGCCGCCCACACCCACTGACGCACACCCCGGCCAGGCGCCCGCGGCCCTGGCCGGGCACCTGGCCGTCCTGCTGCAGCTGGGGGACTCGGCCCTGCCCACCGGCGCCTTCAGCCACTCCTTCGGGCTGGAGTCCTACCTGGCCGCCGGCACGGTGGCCGACGAGGCCGGCGTCCAGGCCTGGCTGCTGGCCTACCTGGACACGCAGCTGTGCTGCACGGACGCCCTGGCCATGCGGATGGCCGCCACCGGCGAACGCGACACCGGCGAGCTGGATGTGATGCTCGACGCCGCCGTCGTCGCCGCCCAGGTGCGCTCGGCCAGCCGGAAAATGGGCGCCCAGCTGGCCCGGCTGCTGCCGGCCGCGCTGCCCGAAGCCGGCCCCGGGCCGTGGCCGGCGCACTACTGCCTGGTCTTCGCCGCGGCCGCGGCGCGCTGCGCTGTGCCGCTGCCGCTGGTTCTGCACACCTACCTGGCCGGCGCCGTCACGGCCCTGGTCCAGAACGCGGTGCGCGCGGTGCCGCTGGGCCAGGTGGCCGGCCAGCGGGTGCTGGGCCGGCTGCGCCCGGCCGTCGCCGCCGCGGCGGCCCGGGCACTGCAGCTGCCCGCCGAGGAGTTCGGCGCGGCGGCCCCGGGGCTGGAGGTGGCCCAGATGCGCCACGAGCACCTGCGGGCGCGCATGTTCATGAGCTAGAGGAAAGGACCACACCATGGGCGATCCGGTAATCATCGGCATCGGCGGCCCCGTCGGGGCGGGCAAGACGCAGCTGGTCGAACGCATCACGCGGGCGATGAGCGGCGAGGTGTCCATGGCCGCCATCACCAACGACATCTATACCATCGAGGACGCACGCATCCTGGCCGCCAACTCGGTGCTGCCCGAGGACCGGATCATCGGGGTGGAAACTGGCGGCTGCCCGCACACCGCCATCCGCGAGGATACCTCCATGAACGAGGCGGCGATCGGCGAGCTCAAGGCCCGGCACCCGGACCTGCAGGTGATCTTCGTCGAATCCGGCGGGGACAACCTCTCGGCCACCTTCAGCCCCGAGCTGGCAGACTTCTCCATCTACATCATCGATGTGGCACAGGGGGAGAAGATCCCGCGCAAGGCCGGCCAGGGCATGATCAAGAGCGACCTGTTCATCATCAACAAGACGGACCTGGCCCCGCACGTGGGCGCCGACCTGGCCGTGATGGAGGCCGACTCGAAGGTCTTCCGCGGCGGGAAGCCGTTCTGCTTCACCAATCTGAAGACGGACGAGGGGCTGGCCGCGGTGCTGGACTGGATCCGCCGCGACGTGCTGATGTCCGACCTTGCCGGCTGAAGCCGCCGTGTCCACCGTCCTGCCCGCCCCGCCCACCGGCACGCTGCGGCTGCGCGTCGAGCGCGCCGGCTCCGGACGCAGCACGGCCGTGGGGCAGTACCATGCCGGGGCACTGCGCGTGCTGCGCCCGCACTACCCGGACGCGTCCGGGCAGGCGGTCTTCACCGTGGTCAATCCCGGCGGCGGCTACCTGGGCAACGACAGCTACGTCCTGGAGTACGACGGCGGCGCCGGCTCCAGCGCCCTGCTCACCACGCAGTCGGCCACCAAGGTGTACCGGACCCCGCAGGGCCCGGCCCGCCAGCACCAGCGCATCCGGCTGGGACCCGGGGCGCGGCTGGAATACGTCCCGGACCAGCTGATCGCCTACGCGGACGCGCAGTACCGGCAGGCCACCGACGTCGAACTCGCCGCCGGGGCCTCCTATCTGGCCGCCGAGATCGTCACCCCGGGCTGGTCCGCCGGCGGCGAGCCCTTCCGCTACCGCGAGGTGGGGCTGCTGACCCGGATATGGCTGGAAGGCCGGCTGCTGCTCTGGGACAATCTGGTGCTGCGCCCGGAGGCCGCCAGCCCCGCCGGCCTGGGCATGCTCGAAGGCTATTCACACTGTGCCTCGCTGGTGGCGGTGCACCCGGGAACCGGCCGGGAGCAGCTGGAGCTGGTGCGCGCGGCCGCGGCGGCGTTCCCGGACGTGCACGCCGGCTGCAGCCTGCTGGAGGGGCCCGGGCTGGTGCTGCGCGCGCTGGCCGGGTCCAGCGGGCGGCTGGCCGGGCTGGTGGCCGCGGTCGGCTCCTGCCTGCGGTCCGCGCAGACGGGGCAGGCGCCGTGGGACCTGCGCAAGTACTAGACGGAAAGGGGCCGGCCATGGCACTGCGGACCACGCCCGGAAGGGGCCTGCTGCCGATGCTGGCCACCATCGTGCTGCTGCACGCGGCCGGCTGGGGCCTGTTCGTCCTCGCCGTGCTCCCGCACGGCTACCGGGTCTCGGGCGGCGAGGCCTTCGGCACCGGGCTCGCCGCCACCGCGTACCTGCTCGGGGCGCGGCACGCCTTCGACGCGGACCACATCGCCGCCATCGACAACACCTCGCGGAAGCTGACCACCGCCGGCGCCGCCGCACGGTCCACCGGGTACTGGTTCGCCCTCGGGCACTCGACCGTCGTGCTCGCGGCGGTGGCGATGCTGGCCGCCGGGATGAACGCCGTGGCCGGTCAGCTGGCCGACGACGCCTCGGTGCTGAAGGATTTTGCCCGCATCTGGGGCCCGGCCGTGTCGGGACTGTTCCTGCTGCTGATCGGCGGCACCAACCTGGTCTCGCTGCGTGGCATCCTCCGGGTGCTGCGGTCCGGCCGTGGCGCGGACGACGGCGAGCTGGAGCGGCACCTGGCCGGCCGGGGCCTGCTGAACCGGCTGCTGTCCCCGGTGGCGCGCCGGGTCGATGCGCCCTGGAAGATGTACCCGCTCGGGCTGCTGTTCGGGCTTGGCCTGGACACCGCCGGCACCATCGGCCTGTTCGTCGTCGCCGGTGGGGCCGTGGTGGCGCTGCCCTGGTACGCCGTGCTGGTGCTGCCGCTGCTGTTCGCCGCCGGCATGGTGCTCTGCGACACGGTCAACGGGGTGGTGATGAGCGGGGTCTACCGCTGGGCCTGCGGCCGGCCGCGGCAGAAGATCTACTACAACCTTGCGGTCACGCTGCTGTCGGTGCTCGTGGCGTTCCTGGTCGCCGCGGTGGTGCTTGGCGGGCTGTTCTCGGAGTTGACCGGGATCACGTCCGGGCCGGTGGCCTGGCTGGCGTCGGTGGACCTGGCGAACGCCGGCTTTATCGTCACCGGGCTGCTGGCGGCGACCTGGCTCGGGGCCCTGCTGCTGCACCGGCGGACGGCCTGACCGGCCTTGCCGCCTGCAGGCAATGCCCTGTTGCCCGGTACCGGCCTGTGCCAGACTGAAACCATGCTTGTAGCCTTCTCAGTCGCACCCTCCGGCGTTCCCGTCGCCGGGCCCGCCCCGCATGATGCCTCCGTGCACGACGCCGTCGCCGCCGCCGTGCGCGTGGTCCGCGAGTCCGGGCTGCCGAACCGGACCACCTCGATGTTCACCGAGATCGAGGGCGAATGGGACGAAGTGATGGACGTGGTCAAGCGTGCCACGCAGGCCGTGGCGGTGTACGGGTCGCGGGTCTCGCTGGTGCTCAAGGCCGACATCCGCCCGGGCTACTACGGCGAACTCGACGGCAAGGTGGAGCGGCTCGAGGCCGCCCTGCAGGACCGCCCCGATGGCGCCTGAGGATTCGGCCGGACGCGGGAGCGGTACCAACGGCAGTGAGGTGCCTGCCGGCGGCGCCTACGACGGCAGCAGCTACGAGGCGGCGCCCGGCAGCCCGTCGGCATCGCAGGCGGAGGCCCGCTGGGCCGCCGTCGACCAGTACCTGGCCGGGACCCTGGTGGGCGAGGACGCGGTGCTTGCCGAAGGCCGGCAGGCCGCGCACGAGGCCGGGCTGCCGGGCATCGAGGTGTCCGCGCCGCAGGGCAAGTTCCTGATGCTCATGGCCCGGCTCGTCGGCGCCCGGAAGGTGCTGGAGATCGGCACCCTCGGCGGCTACAGCACCACCTGGCTGGCCCGGGGGATCCCGGACGACGGCGAAGTGATCACCTGCGAGTACGAGCCGCACCATGCCGAGGTGGCCAGGGCGAACCTGGCCCGGGCCGGCGTCGGCGGCAAGGTCAGCGTGCGGGTGGGTGCGGCGCTGGAGACGCTGCCGCGGCTGGAGGCGGAGGAAGCCGGGCCTTTCGACCTGGTGTTCATTGATGCGGACAAGGCCAACAACCGCAACTATGTCGAGTGGGCGCTGAAGCTGGCGCGGCCGGGCACCGTGATCATCGTGGACAATGTGGTCCGCGGCGGTGCCGTGCTGCGGACGGACCTGCCGGCCGGGGACCCTGAGGCGGAGGCGATCGCCGGCACCCGCGGTGCGCTGGAGCTGCTGGGCTCCGACCGCCGGCTGGATGCCACGGCGGTCCAGACCGTGGGCGCCAAGGGCTGGGACGGCTTCGCCTTCGCCGTCGTCAAATAGTGGGACGGCGCAAAGCCGGGGCAGGCGCCGCCGGGGAGCCGGAGACCGGCCCGGCGGAAGGCATCTACGGCATCTCCTCCGGCACGGCCGAACTGGTCCGGGACCCGGAGATGCCCGGGGCCTGGCTGCTGAAGATCAACGGGGTGCAGTCCTCGCACGTGGTGCTGGGCCAGCCTCTGGTGCTGGACTTCGAGTACATGCGCTGGATGGCGGCGCTGATCGAATCCCGCTGGGCGGAACCGGAGGACGGCCGGCCGCTGCGCGCGCTGCATCTGGGCGGCGGGGCCTGCTCGATGGCCCGCTACCTGGCCGCGCGTTATCCGCACGCCCGGCAGGTCGTCGTCGAAATCGATGCGAGGCTGGCCGAACTGGTGCGGACCTGGTTCGATATCCCGCGGGCCCCGCTGGTGCGGATCCGGGTGGGCGAGGCCCGGGCAGTAACCGAGTCCCTGGCCGGCGGCAGCCGCGACCTGGTCATCCGCGACGTGTTCGCCGGCAGCCGGACGCCGCGGCCGCTGACCACCCTCGAGTTCACCCGCACCGTCCGGCAGGTGCTCGCCCCCGGCGGGCTCTACCTGGTCAACTGCGGGGACACACCCCGGCTGGAGGGCGCCCGGCGGGAGGTGGCCACCATCGCCGAAGTGTTCGAGCATGTGGCGGTCGTGGCCGACCCGCCCATGCTCAAGGGCCGGCGCTTTGGCAACGTGGTGATCGCCGGCTCGGACGCCCCGCTGGGGGAGGACCCGCAGCTGGCGCGGACGCTGCTGGGCGGGGCCGTGCCGGCCCGTTTCCTGGACGGCGGCGAGGCGGCCAGGTTCTGTGCCGGCGCCCGGATCCTGCAGGACACGCCGGGAGACTAGCGGCTTTTGCCGCCGGCAGGCGGCCGGACGGCCGCGATTCCGCACAAGCTACGGAAGTTTTCCAAATGGCAACCTTGCTTTGTGACTCACCGGTAATTTCTTTGTATGATTTAGAACGAACAGCCGGTCAGCGGCTGTAACAGGCCCGCAGCCAGGCCGTTTCCGGCCGGCTGCGGAGGCAGTCCTGGCGAACTGCAAGCTTCGACACTATGGATGGTGGCTGGAGCGATCGCGGACTGCTCGGCCGGACCCCGGTCCGGCGCCGGATGCCGGGTGCTGCTCGCCTAATCCCCCCAAGTTAGGCCAAGCGCCCGGCATCCTGGTTTTAACGTTTCACCACTGAGGGCGGCAGGTGCTGCCGGAGTCAGGAGAGGCCGGCGAGCTGCTCGATCGGGCCGATACCGAAGAAGATGACGAAGGCGGCGGCCACGGCCCACATCAGCGGATGGATGTCCTTCACCCGGCCCTGGACGCTGCGGATCACCACATAGGCGATGAAGCCGGCACCCAGGCCGTTGGCAATGGAGTAGGTGAACGGCATCAGCGAGAAGGTCAGGAAGGCCGGGATGGCCACGCCCCAGTCAGCCCAGTCGATTCTGCCCACCTGCGCCACCATCATGAAGCCGACGACGACCAGGGCCGGGGCCACGGCCTCGAACGGCACCAGGTAGATCAGCGGGGTGAAGAACATCGCGACAATGAACAGCAGGCCGGTGACGATGCTGGCCAGGCCGGTGCGGGCCCCTTCGCCGATGCCTGCGCCGGATTCGACGTAGATCTGGTTGGAGGACACCGAGGCCGCGCCGCCGGCGATGGCGCCGGCGGCGTCCACCAGCAGGACGCGGTCCACGTGCGGGATGTTGCCTTCCTCGTCCGTCAGCCCGGCCTCGTTGGCCAGGCCCACCATGGTGCCCATGGCGTCGAAGAAAATGCTCAGCAGGATGGCGAAGGCCAGCAGGGAGGCGCCCATGACGCCGAGCTCGCCGAAGGCACCGAAGACATTGACCTGGCCCAGCAGGCTCAGGTCCGGCGCGCTCCAGGCCGGCAGGCTCGGGGTGACCAGCGACCAGCCGGCCGGATCCCCCGCTCCCTGGGACCCGGGCCGCGCCACGGCCTCGACGATCAGCGCCAGCACGGTGGAGGCCGCGATGCCGATCAGGATGGCGCCCCTGACCTTGCGCACCACCAGGGCAATGGTCAGGATCAGGCCGACGATGAAGACCAGCGTCGGCCAGCCGACCAGCTTGCCCTCGAAGCCCAGGCCCACCGGGACGGTGGTGCCGGCGACGTCCGGGATGCGCCGGACGAAGCCGGCGTTGACCAGGCCGATGAGCGCGATGAACAGGCCGATGCCCACCACGATGGCTGTTTTGAGGCTGGCCGGCACGGCCCGGAACACGGCCGTGCGGAAGCCGGTGAGGACCAGGATCAGCATCGTGATGCCGGAGAGGACCACCAGGCCCATCACATCCGGCCAGGTCAGCTCCGGGTTGCTGGCCACGGTGACGGCGACGAAGGCGTTCACGCCCAGGCCGGTGGCGAGGGCGAAGGGGTAGCGCGCCCAGGCGCCCATAATGATGGTCAGCACGCCGGCGACCAGGGCGGTCACGGCGGCAACCCGCGCGCCGCCGAGTTCGGCGCCGCTGGCATCGGCCCCGCTGAGGATCAGCGGGTTCAGCACCACGATGTAGCTCATGGCGAAGAACGTGGCCAGGCCGCCGCGGATCTCGCGCGAGTAGGTGGACCCCCGCTTGGTGATTTCGAAATAACTGTCCAGCTTGCCCCGCACCGTGCCGCGTTTGGCCAGTGCGGTTCCCTTATCGGGCATGGGAATGTCCTCCGAGACGGTTTGGAGTGTGGGGATTCGAATGCATCCTAGCGCCTCGACGTAGGCTGGAGGGGTGAAAAAGCCTCCGCATGCCCTTGCCGTCCTCGTCAGGTTCATCACTACGGTCCTGCTGCTGGCCGGTGCCCTCCTGGTCCCGTCCGCCGCCCAGGCCCATGACGAGCTGGTCTCGAGCGCGCCTGCCGACGGCGCCGAGCTGGAGGCAATGCCCGGTGAGCTGGTGCTCACGTTCAGCAACGTGCCGATCGGGCTGGGTTCCGAGGTCCGGATCCAGGACAGCGCGGGAACGGACTGGGCGGACGGGGACGTGGTCATCACGGACCGGAGGGCCACCCAGCGGATCAAGCCGGGCGCCCCGGCGGGCGGGTACACCGTCCTGTGGCGCGTGGCCTCCTCGGACTCGCATCCGATCGAGGGGTCGTTCGGCTTCACTGTCACTGCCGGCGGCCAGGGGACCCCGGCGGCGTCCGCGCAGCCGACGGCGGGCCTGCCGGAACCGATCGAGACCGCGACCGGGGCCCCGGCCGCCGCGGCCCCGGATGAGCCGGCGGTGCCATGGAGCGTCATCGGCATGGCAGCGGTCCTGGTGGTCCTCGCTGTCATTATCGCCGTCACGGCCCGACGGCGGCTGGGCGGCGGCCGGCAGCAGGGCTAGGCCGGCCACGGCCGGCCGCCGGCGATCGCGCCGCCGACCATTTTGGCCTCGCGCACGATCTCCCGGGTGGTCGGCGTCAGCAGCCCTGCCATGCCCACCAGGTACAGGCCGAGGTTCCGCAGCGTGGCCGCGATGTCGGCGCCGAGGCGCAGGCCCAGGCCCCGCAGGAAGCGGCGTATCTGGCTCTGCGGGCAACCGGTCAGCACCACGGTGTCGGCCAGCAGCACCGAGCGGTCGGTCTGGATCCGCCACTGGCGGCGGGCCCCCTCCGGCCCGGATTCCGGCACCGGCATGCCGATCCCGGGTACCAGGCTGACCTGCCGGGCGAAGGTGCTGCGGCGGACGTCCAGGCAGCGGCTGGCGGCGTATCCCTGCAGCAGGCGCAGCAGCTCGCTGCGTTCGGTCAGCGAAACCGGGTCGGTCATGATGCTGCACGGCGGGGCCGCGGGGGGACGGGCACCGCCGAGCCCTTCGACCACAATCGGCCGGACCCCGCGCCGGGACAGTTCGCTGGCGACGGCCAGGCCGGGCAGCCCGGCCCCGATCACCACCGTGGTGGTGGATTCGGCAGGCAATCCCTCGGCGGATACCGGCACCAACATGCCTCCTCGGACGGTACGGGCGGGGACCTGCGGGCCCCGGTCACAACCCGCTGGCCGGGGAGTCCCCGGCCAGCGCGTCCTCGCAGCCTACAGAACTTTCGGTCGGCGGAGAAGGTCTGCAGCGCGGGCGTGCCCGCGGAGTATTCTGAGGTTACCGGCGATGATGCCGGAACCGCAGGTCAAGGGAGGGTTAGCCATGACAGAAGCATCAGCCGGGGGTGCCCGGGCAGGTGCCGGCCGGCACGGCATCGTGGCCGGCGTGGACGGCTCGGACCAGAGCCTGTGCGCGTTGACGTGGGCTGCCCGGGAAGCTGCGGCCCGCAGGACGCCGCTGCATGTGATTACCGCCTACACCATCCCGGTCTTCGCCGCATCGAGCATGGACGCCGGCTACGCTACCCTCGATGACCAGGTGATCCGCGAAGGCGCCGAGGCCGTGCTGGAGCAGGCGGTGGCCAGGATCGCCGGCTACGGGATCGACGTCCATCCCGCCGTCGAAACCGGGGACGCCGCCGGGGTGCTGCTGGACCTGTCCGAGGAAGCGGAACTGCTGGTGGTGGGCACCCGTGGCCGGGGCGGCTTCGTGGGGCGGCTGCTTGGCTCCGTCAGCAGCGCGGTACCGGCGCACGCCAAGTGCCCCACCGTGACCGTGCCGCTGGCCTGCGCGCCGCGTCTGGGCCAGACGGACCTGGAGGTCCCGCGCAGCAAGAAGCAGCCTCCGGTGGGCCCCCAGGAGGTGGAGAAGGTGGTCGTGGTGGGCGTGGACGGCTCGGAGCAGGCCCGGTCGGCCATGCTGGCCGCGGCCGAGCAGGCCGAGCGCTGGGGCTACCCGCTGAAGGTGGTCTGCGCGCTGCCGCCGTTTACCGGCTCGCTGGCCTGGGTGCCGGCGCCGCTTGACCGGGACGCACTCTATGCGGACATCAAGGAGCAGCTGGACGCCGGCGTGGCCTGGCTCCAGAGCCATTTCCCGGGCCTGCCGGTCACCGGCGAGGTGCTGGAGGGTTCGCCCATCGAGCTGCTGATCGATGCGACCCGTACCGCCGAGCTGGTGGTGCTGGGCACCCGCGGCCGCGGCGGCTTCGCGGGCATGCTGCTCGGATCCACCAGCCAGGGCGTGCTGCACCATGCCAAGGGCCCGGTAATGGTGGTCCCGGATACCAAGGACCCGCGCCTGGAGGACCGGAAGAACTTCGGCCCGATGCCGGAGGACCAGGCCTGAGGGTTTTCAGTCGTGGTGCCGGGTCTCGTGGACCGCGTGCGAGGCCGGCTCCACCTGGAACGTGCAGTGCGCGGTGTCGAAATGGTCCCCCAGGCAGCTGGAAAGCCGGTCCAGGACCCGGTCCAGCCCGTCCGCATTGAGCGCCTCGTCCTCGACCACCACATGGGCAGAGAACACCGGGACGCCGGAGGTGATGGTCCAGATGTGGATATCGTGCACGTCCACCACGCCCGCGGCGGCCTGGATATGCTCGCGCACCGAGGCCACGTCCACACCCTTCGGCGTGGCTTCGAGCAGCACATTCACCACGTCGCGCAGCAGGCTCCAGGCCCGCGGCAGGATCATCACTGCGATCAGGATGGAGGCGATGGCGTCCGCCTGGCGGAAACCGGTCAGCGTGATCACCACGGCGGCCGCAATCACTGCCAGCGAGCCGAGCAGGTCCCCGAGCACCTCCAGGTAGGCGCCGCGCACGTTCAGGCTCTCGGCCTGGCCCCCGCGCAGGATCAGCAGGCACACCAGGTTCGCGGCCGCGCCCAGGACGGCGGCCAGGAGCATGGTCCCGGTGTGGATCTGCGGCACGGCATTGAAGCGGCGCAGCGCCTCCAGGAAAATGACGACGGCGATTACCACCAGCAGCGCGGCGTTGGCCAGGGCCGCCAGGACCTCGGCCCGCTGGTAGCCGTAGGTGCGCCGGTCCGAGGCCGGCCGGGTGGCGATCCAGGCCGCGAGCAGCGCGATGGACACGCCCGCGGCGTCGGAAAGCATGTGGCCGGCGTCGGCCAGCAGCGCCAGCGACCCGGACAGGATGGCGCCGGCCACCTGGACCGCCACCACGGCCAGGGTGATGCCCACCACCCAGAAGAGCCTGCGCCGGTGCCTGCCGGTGGCGGTGCCCGGGCCGGTCAGGCCGTGTCCGTGTCCGTGGCCGTGCCTATGACTATGGCCCCGGTTGCGTCCGGGGGAGCGGACGTGGCTGTGTCCCATCCTCACCCCCACCCCAGTTCGTGCAGGCGGACATCGTCGATGCCGAAGTAGTGGGCCACCTCGTGAACCACGGTCACCTTGATCTCGTGGACCACTTCCTCGCGGCTGCTGCAGGCCCGCAGGATGGGACCGCGGAACAGGGAGATCCGGTCCGGCAGGGAGCCGGCGTCCCACCAGGAACCGCGCTCGGTCAGCGGGATCCCCTCGTACAGGCCCAGCAGTTCCAGCCCCGGGTCATCCCCGGGACGCGGCAGGTATTCGTCCTCGACGACCACGGCGACGTTCGCCATGGTGGCCATCTGGCGGGCAAGCTCTTCGGGGATGCGGTCAATCGCTTCATTGACAGCGTCCTCGAATTCCCGCACTGACATTTCCACCGGCACGTATCCGACTTTACCGGCCTGTCCGCCAGCTTGGAGAAGCTAGGTTTTCTCCAAGCTGGCGGTGCGAAATTTGTCGCCATGTTAGTTCTTCCGGAGCAGGAAACCCGCCCCGTGCCGGGCCGGCGTCGCCGGCTGGTGGTCATTCCGCTGGTGATGCTGTGCATCCTCGCGGCCGGGTTCGGCTACCTGTTCATGACCGCCCAGGCCAGGCCGAGCACCCAGCTCGGCGCTCCGGCCGAGGTGCCGGGCGGAATAGCAGTCATCACCGGCATCATCCCGGTGGAATCGGATGGATGGGAACCGCCTTCTCCCGCGGCTTCCCTCCAGCAGCAGGTGCAGGAAGGCGCCCACCGGGTGCGGGTCCAGGTCCAGTTCACGGCCATCGAGCCCGGCGGACTGGAACTGGACCCCGGTGCCTTCGTGGTGGACGGGCTCGGCTCCGGCCGGCCCCATCCGCTGTGGGCTTCGCCGGGGCCCACCACCTTGGAACGGGGCGACTCCGTGGGGGCCACCATGGTTTTCGAGCTGCCGGACCAGGCCATCGCCCTGGTCCTGGAAGGCCCGGCGGGCACGCGGCTGTCGCTGGGCAAAGAGCATCACAGCGGCAATTGAGCGCCCCGATGTCATGTAACACCAGTCATCTTTAGGGAGGGTGGCTCGAAATGTCAGTAAGCAGGCGGGATTTGTTGAAGCTGGGAGGCCTGGGAGGTCTCGGACTGGTCGGTGCCGGCCTGGTGACAGTGCCGATATCGACCGTTTCGGCAAAGTCCGCGAGCCAGCTCGGTTCCCGGGACATGCCCAGGCCCTATGCGGCCGCGTTCTACCGGCCGGCCCCGCTCAGGCCGGCGTCCACCTCGGTGGATGCGGACGGCGCCACCGTCAACCACTACCGGATCACCATGCGGCAGGCCGATGCCCAGATCCTGCCCCGGAAGAAGACCAGCATCCTGGGCTACAACGGGCTCTTCCCCGGCCCCACCATCGAGCTGGAGCAGGGTACGCGCGCGGTGGTGAAGGTGCGCAACCAGCTGCCGAAGAACCATCCGAAGCTCGGCTACCTGATGGCCACGTCCACGCACCTGCACGGCTCGGCCACGCTGCCCGAATACGACGGCTACGCCAGCGACGTGACCCCTGCCGGGTTCTACAAGGACTACCACTACCCGAACTTCCAGCCGGCCCGCACGCTCTGGTACCACGACCACGGCGTCCACTTCACGGCCCAGAACGTGTACTCCGGGCTCGCCGGCCTGTACCTGATGCATGATCCGGTGGAGCGGGAACTGCTGCCGCAGGGGGCCTTCGATGTTCCGCTGGTGATCAGCGACGCGATGTTTGCCTCCGACGGCAGCCTTGGCTACGACGACCGCGACCGTTCGGGCCTGTGGGGGGATGTGATCCTGGTCAACGGCCGGCCCTGGCCGGTGATGAAGGTCCAGCCCCGGGTCTACCGCTTCCGCATCCTCAACGCCTCGATCTCGCGCTCGTACCGCCCGACGCTGAGCACCGGGGATGCGGTCCACATCGTGGCCACCGACGGCGGCCTGATGCCGGCGACCCAGTCGGTGCGCAATTGGCGGCACGGCCCGGCCGAACGGTACGAGGTGCTGATCGATTTCAGCAAGTACCGGCCGGGCCAGCGCATCGAGCTGCGGAACCTGTCCAACCCGAACAACCGCGACTACGACCATACGAACAAGATCATGGCCTTCGACGTCGTCGCACCGCCCAGCGAAAGCGCCATGAAGCTGGACCCGAAGTGGAACCAGATCCCCGGCACGCTGGCGGGCAGCGAAGTGATGCAGCTGACGCGCGGGGATGCGGAGGAGAAGCGCTCCTTCCGGGTCCAGCGCGCCGACGTGGGCAAGCCCTGGACAATCAACGAGGTCACCTGGGAAGACGTGATCGCCAGCAACTTCAAGTTGGCCAGCGCCGACCCGCGGCTGGGGGCCGTGGAGGTCTGGGAGTTCGAGAACAAGTCCGGCGGCTGGTTCCACCCGATGCACATCCACCTGGTCGACTTCAAGATCCTCAGCCGCAACGGCAAGGCCCCGTTCCCCTATGAGCGGGGCCCCAAGGACGTGGTCTACGTCGGCGAGGGCGAAAAGGTGGAGCTGGCCATGAAATTCGGCCCGCACAAGGGCCGCTACATGGTCCACTGCCACAACCTGCCGCACGAGGACCATTCGATGATGATCCAGTTCCGGGTCGGCCTGGGCGAGGACGACCCTGACGAGCACGATCCGATCAGCGCAGCACCCTGCCAGCCGGATCCGGACACCGACTAGGCCCGCCGGCCATGGCACGGCGTCCCGCCCACCGCCTCCGGCGGCGGGGCCGGACCGCCCTGCCGGCCGCTGCCGCGCTGCTCCTGGGCCTGCTGGCCCTCCGGCTCTGGGTCCTGGAGCCGGTGGCCGTGGCCTCGGACAGCATGGAACCGACGCTGGCGGCGGGCGGCCTGGTCTTCGTCTTCAAGCCGGGGCCGGTGCTGGCCGGGGTCGGCCCCGGGGACCTGGTGGTCTTCACCTCCCCGGTGGACGGAACGCGTGTGGTCAAGCGCGTGGTGGCCGCCGGCGGGCAGCGGGTCGAGGTCCGCGACGCCGTGCTGTACGTGGATTCGGTCCCGGTGGAGGAGCCCTTCGTGGATCCGGCCACGATCGACGGCACCTACTATCCGCGCACCTTCGTGCCGGCCGGCACGGTGTTCGTCATGGGCGACAACCGCGAGCGTTCCATCGACTCGCGGGACTACGGCCCGGTGCCGCTGGAGCTGATTGGCGGGACGGTCATCGGCGTGCCCCGCTAGCGGAAACCCCTGGAAACAAGGGGCCGGAGTGCCGTTTTGGATTTTTCCGGCGGAGGCCCTATAGTTTTATGAGTCCGCAGCGGATCAAACCCGAAGCGAACAAGGCCCCCATCGTCTAGCGGCCTAGGACACCGCCCTTTCACGGCGGCGGCACGGGTTCGAATCCCGTTGGGGGTACGCAAGGGAATCTGTTCCCGGGCCGGAAGGAGTGGTCAAAAGCTCCCGAAAAGCCTGATAGGATAGGTTCTCGTGCAAAGCAAGGCCCTGTAGCGCAGTTGGTTAGCGCGCCGCCCTGTCACGGCGGAGGTCGCGGGTTCAAGTCCCGTCAGGGTCGCTGTGTCCTTCCGGAGGACTTCCGGAGGGACAACGGTGATCATCACCAGATGTTCCCATGGCTCTGTAGCTCAGTTGGTAGAGCGTTCGACTGAAAATCGAAAGGTCACCGGATCGACGCCGGTCGGAGCCACCACTGAAAGGCCCTCCCGCAAGGCACAACGCCCCGGGAGGGCCTTCTTTTTCTTAACCGGCCGGACGAACAGACGTAGCGCCCCACAAAGCCCCACACGGTCTGGTTTCAGTGCCGGCTGGGCCTGGAGGATCCGACCCGGCTGCGGACCTTGCCGGAGACCGCGCCCAAGGCGCTTTCCAGCGGACCCTTCCCGATCAAGCTGCGCCAGACCACCGCGAACGTGACTGCCGCGCCGGCCTGGACGGCGAGGGAGGCAAAGGGCCTGTCCTTGAGGATTCCGGAGGCCATGAACAGCAGATGGGCCGAATACAGGGTCAGGGTCATGCTGCCGGCCGGCGCGGGCACATGGATAATCGGATCAAAGGCCCTGCCCAGCAGCAGTATGAGGCCAAGGACCGCCGCGGACGTGCCGATGGTGTGGAACAGCACCAGCGGCATCGACGAATACGGCGCGACGACTGCCAGCCACCACCAGGACCCGCCCAGGAAGCCGGGGTCCGGGCCGTAAATGAGAATCCCGCTCACGTCACCGGCGTCGAGCTCCGGGGAAGAGGCAACGAGCCGGCCAAAGCCGCCCCCGCCTCGAGCAGGGCCGCTGAGACAGCCCACGCCGCGGTGGCGAGCAGGACGCCGCCGGCCAGCAGCCAGACCGCCGTGCGCCGGGACGAGAGGTTGAGCCGTCCGATGGCCAGGCCGGCACAGATATAGGCCATCCACGGCAGGGCCGGGTAGTACCCCGTGAGCAGCAGGAGGCTGGCAGAGCGGACCGGGTCGTCAAACACATCGGTCAAAGTCGGGCTGTAGGTCCGCGGTGCAGGCAAATCGCCCTGCCGGCCCAGCAGCGCCACCGCCAGCAGGAACATGACCCCGTAATAGGCCGGAATGATGGCCACATCCGGTCCCGTATAGGCGATCAGCAGCCCAAGACCCAGGACAAGCACCGAGCTTTCTGCCTTGTTCACCGCTCATTGCGGCGCCGGGCCGGAGGGCGGAGGGCCCTCCATGAACGCTCGTGGTCTTCTTCTGGCCTTGCCGGGACCTGCTAGCAGTGGGGCGTGTCCCGGCAAGTAGTGTGTCACCGGCGATGCCGGCGGACAAGGCGCCCCCAAGATAATCTCAAGCCAGGCTGGCCACTGCCAGGTCGGAGCCGCCGCCGCTGAAACTCGTGGAGAGTTCGGAGGTTTCTTTTGCCTTTTCCGCCTGTCTGCCCCTGACCAGCAGGTATACGCTGGAATAAGCTCAGGGCCCGGGATGGCCGGGAAAGGTGAAGGGAGCGCGGTGCAGGTCTGTTTCCGGTTGGCCGCCGCAGCCGCAGCGGCGGTCCTTTTGCTTGCCTCCTGCAGCCTGACGCCGTCCGGTTCCGGGCCGGGGACAGGCACTGCCTCCGCGCCTGCGGCCACCGTCCCGGCCCCGGGAACCACCCGGCCGGGTACTCCGGAGGAGCCGGCACCCGGCACCGGGACCGCCGGCCCGGACGCCTCCTTCCTCTCTCCCGGGCGCAGGACCGCCCGCTGGGGCAGCTTCGCTGGCCAGCGCGAGGCCTGCCTGGGCGTGGCGGCCAATGTGGCGGTGCTGCTGCTGGCCCCGCTGAGCTTCCTGACCGAGGTGGACGAGGAGGAGCTGGCCGAGCTCAAGGCCCAGGTGTCCAGGACCCGGCACCAGGTGCCCAAGGCGTTGAAAGAAGATTTCGCGCATCTCGAAGAGGTGCTGGCCGAGAACGAGGATGAGGAAGAGTTCGACGAGGAGGCCCTGCTCGAGGCGGTGGAGCCGATCCGCGACTGGCTGGCAGCCAATTGCAATAGCTGAGCAGGACCGTTCGCCCCCGCCCCGTACGCTTCGCGCACGGGGACCCTGCCTGCTCTCTTGGGACCCGCCGCGAGCTGGCGAGCGGGGGGAAGGCGTGAAGCGCTAGGCTGGCACCAGGAAACCCAGTGTGACGTGCCGATTCGGGGGCTGAGATGGAAGAAACCGCTGGACCGGGTGCGGTGCAGGCGCCCGGCCGCACCGTCATTGCCGAGACTGCCGTGGCCAAGGTGGCCGCGATCGCTGCCCGCTCCGTACAGGGTGTCTACGCGCTCGGCACCGGCGGCCCCCGGGCACTGAGCGCGCTGCGGGACGCGGTGGGCGGATCCGACCTGGGCCAGGGCGTGCGCGTGGAGGTCGGCCAGACCCAGGTGGCCGTGGACATCAACCTCGTGGCCGTCTACGGCGAACCGCTGCAGGAGCTGGCCGCGCGGGTCAGGGCCGCCGTCTACCGGGCCGTCGAGGAGCTGGTGGGCCTGGAGGTCATCGAGGTCAACGTGGAGATCAGCGACGTCCACCTGCCGGGACTGCCCGAGCCCCGGGCAGCGGAGAAGCTGCACTGAGGGCGGAAGCGAGGCAAGGATGAACTACACCGTAGCGGGCATGGCCGTCGGGGCGGTCCTGGCCTGGGCGACGCTGACGTACCGGTTCTGGGGTTTCCTGCTGATGGTCCTGTTCCTGGCCGCCGGGGCACTGTGCGGCCGGGCCGCCGAGGGCAAGCTCGACCTGCGCGGCATCCGGGACGCGCTGACCGGGCGGCGTTCCTCCTCATGAGCGTCCGGCATCCCGGCCGGACCCTGGCCGGCCACACGCGCGTGAGCACCCAGGCGCTGACCACCACGGCCCAGGGCGTGGCCGCGGAGGTGATCGGCATCTCCCCGGAACTGGTCCGCGCCACCTGGCGGGACGACAACGGCTCGCTCGCGCTGTCGCTGTCGCTGCCCGTCGGGATCCCGTCGCTGGACCGGGTCCTGGCCGACCCGCGCCTGGTGGCCGGATTCAACGGCTCCGTGCGGGACCGGGTGCAGGCAGCCAAAAGTGAAATCCTGGAGCGGATCGCGCGGATCAGCGGGTCGGCGCTCAGCCGCGTGGACATCCGGGTGACCGGGGCGCGGATCCAGGAAGGAGGCCGGGTGCGGTGACCCAGCTGAGGAACGGCACCGCCGGTACCGGCAGGGCCGCGGCGCCGGATGGTTTCCGCAGCAGCCTGGCCCGGCGCGAGCTGCACAGCTCGCGCGCAGCAGCCTCGGTCGTCGCCGCGTTCGCCCTGGCGGCCCTGTGCCTGTACGTGCTGCTGGAAGCCGTGCTCCAGGCCCTCGGCCACCCGTCGTGGCTGCTGGACCCGGCGGACTTCGCCGCCTGGCTGCACCGGCTGCCGGGCAATGCCAGCCCGCTGGTCCTGGGCGCCTCCGGGACCCTGCTGCTGCTGGCCGGGCTGTACTTCTTCCTGCAGGGGGTGCTGCCGGGCCGCCTGCACCGCCATCTGCTGCCCAGCAGCCGCGGCGTCGTCGTCGTCGACAACCAGGTGATTGCCGCCGCCCTGGCGCGGCGGGCCCGGGCGGCGGCAAACGTGGGCCGGGAACAGGTCCTGGTCACCATCTCCCGTTCCCTGATCCAGGTGCAGCTGCGGCCCACCTCCGGGATCCCGGTCAGCGCCGCGGACGTGCAGGCAGCGGTGGAGGACGAACTGCTGCGCACCGGGATCGACCCGGTGCCGCCGGTGCGGGTGCGGGTGTCCTCCTCCGGGGTGGTGGGGCAGTGAACCAGACACCGCGCGCCCTCAACCGCGTGATCCTGGCCGTGCTCGGCCTGGCCCTGATGCTCCTGGGCGGGCTGGCCGTGGCGCTGGCCCTGTTTCCCGGGGCGTCCGGCTGGTGGCAGCGGGCCACGGCCGGGGCCGGGGAGAGGCTGGGCCGGCTGCTCGCGGCCACCACGCTGCCCGGCCAGCCGGTGAGCTGGCTGTGGGCCGTCGCTGCCGTAATGCTGCTGGTGCTGATCCTGCTGCTGCTGGCCTGGGCGGCGCTGCAGGGGCGCGGCCGCGTTGGCACCCTGGCGGTGGACGGCGACGGCGACGGTACCCCCGGGATCGTCTCGCTCAGCGCCGCGGTGGCCGAGCAGCCGCTCAAGGCGGCGCTGCAGGAGCGCCCCGACATCGTGCACGCCGCGGTGGCTGCCTACGAATACCGCGGCGTACCGGGGCTGCACGTGCGGGTGCTGCCCCGGCAGGGAGCCTCGCCGCAGGCGGTGGCCGGGGAGGTCATGGACCTGGTGGAGGCGCTGGACCTGGTGGTCGGAATCCATCCGCCGGTGGTGGTCAGCATCGGGTCCGGGGCGCGTGCCCGGCTGGTCCGCGCCGACCGCGTGCACTGAATTCCACCGGCCTTGACGTGCTGCCGCAGGCCTGCCATCGTGGTCTTGATTCGAGGAGGCGGCCGCCATGCAGGAGAAAAGCTGGTCGGTGGAGATCGTCATCGACGAACACGAAAACCAAACACGGGCCACGGCGCGGCTTCAGGCCGAAGGCCGTCCCGGACTGACCGGGACCGGGCTGGCCAGGCTGAATCCGGCGGACTCGGATGTCCCCGAGATCGGCGACGAGCTCTCGGCCGCCCGGGCCCTGGCGGATCTGGCGCACCAGCTGATCGAGGCCACCGCGGCCGACATCGAGAGGGTCACCAAGAAGCCGCCGCACCTGAGCGCCTAGCCCGGCAGCGCAGGCAGCCGGTCAGGACGCGCGGGCGAGCTGGCGGATCTTGATCCAGCGCGTGGCCAGCCGGCGGTAGGCCGCTGCCGCGCCGGTCATATCCCCTTCGACCAGGCATTCGATGCCCGCCCGCACGTCCGTGGGGGACTCGTCCGGGAAGACCAGGTGCGCGACCTCGCCGTAGTCCAGTTCCACGATCGATCTGAGCGAGAAGGTCTCCAGCCACTCGGTGATTTCGGTCAGCTCCTCGAGCAGGTCCAGGCCGGGGGCGGCGATGGCCAGCGAGGCGGCGGCATAGCGCGCCCGGTCGATGCACTGGGAGATCGGTGCGGCCAGCCGCACCGTTTCGATGCCCTGGCCGTCCCCGACCACCTCGATCCGGTCATCCTCGCGGAACAGCACGAACCACCCGAAGGGGATGCCCCAGGTGGCGCTGCGGGTGTGCAGCTTGGACAGCGACTCGGCGAAGCTGTCCGGGTCCAGCCGCTCCTGCTGGGCCACGCGCGCGGCATCGGGGACCAGCAGCCCCAGCAGCGGGTTGCGCAGGCTGTGGGAGAGCGACTCGGCGGCCAGCGTGCTGCGGACCGCCAGCTGGTTCGGGCAGTAGTACGGGGTGTCCAGCCCCTCCGGGGAGGGGTAGTTCAGCACGCGGACGATGTCTTCACCGTCGTGCGGGAACGGGTCCGAGACCGTCCGGGTGATCCGCCGCAGCGATTCACTGCGGTCCAGCTGTTCCGTCGCCTCCCGGTCCCGGCCGCGCTGGGCCAGGATGAGCATCTGCTGCTGGTCGTCGAAAGCGTCCAGCGGCTCGAACACCCGCAGGAAGGAGACGTACGGAAACCCCATGGGCCTAGTCCAGTTCCACGATCACCGGTGCGTGGTCCGAGGCCCCCTTGCCCTTGCGCTCCTCCCGGTCGATCACCGCCCCGGTGACCCGGGCCGCCAGGGCCGGGGACGCCAGGACGAAGTCGATCCGCATGCCTTCCCGCTTCGGGAAGCGCAGCTGGGTGTAGTCCCAGTAGGTGTAGACCCCGGGACCGGGATGGTGCGGGCGGACGACGTCGGCGAAACCCGCCGCTTCAAAGGCCCGGAAGGCGGCCCGCTCCGGTTCGCTGACATGGGTCAGGCGCTCGCGGATGAAGTAGTCGATGTCCCAGACATCCTCATCCTGCGGGGCGATGTTCCAGTCGCCCATCAGCGCGATCTGCGCCTGCGGGTCCCCGGCCAGCCAGGAGCTGGCCTGGTCCTTGAGCGTGTCCAGCCACTTGAGCTTGTACGGCATGTGCTCGTCGTCCAGCGCCCGGCCGTTGGGCACGTACAGGCTCCAGATGCGCATCCCGCCGCAGGTGGCGCCGATGGCGCGCGCCTCCGGAACGGGGTTCAGCCCGTTCTTGCCGAAGGCAGGCTGGCCGGCGAAGGTGCGTTCGACGTCCTCGAGCCCCACGCGGGAGGCGATGGCGACGCCGTTCCACTGGTTCAGGCCAAAGTGCGCCACCTCGTAGTCGTTCTTTTCGAACAGGTCCCAGGGAAAGTTCTCGTCCTTGGTCTTGGTCTCCTGGATGGCCAGCACATCGACGTCGGAACGCTGCAGCCAGGCCTCGACCCGGTCGGCGCGGGCACGGATGGAGTTCACATTCCAGGTAGCAATCTTCACAGTGCCTACGTTACCGAAAACTTCAGTGCCACCATTTGTCGAAGATGCTCACCGGAACGGCGCGCTTGTGGCGGGTGCGCAGGTACTTCTGCTCGATGGCCGCGGCCACCTCGTCCGGCACCTGGCGCCCTTCGAGGTAGTCGTCGATGTCGTCGTATTTCAGGCCCAGCTCGTCCTCGTCCGTGCGCCCGGGCTTGTCGTCGAGCAGGTCAGCGGTGGGGACCTTGCCGTGCAGCTTGTCGTGCGCACCAAGCCAGGCCAGCAGCTGCCGGTTCTGCCGCTTGTTCAGGCCGAACAGCGGCAGGATGTCGGCCCCGCCGTCGCCGTACTTGGTAAAGAACCCGGTAACGGACTCGGCGCCGTGGTCGGTGCCGATCACCAGGTAGTTGTGCTCCCCGGCCAGGGCGTACTGGGCGACCATCCGGGATCGGGCCTTGACATTGCCCTTGCCGAAGTCCGAGAGCTCCCGGCCGGTGCTCGCGGCGAACTCGCCCTCGAAGCCGTCCACGGCCGAGGCGATATTGAACGTCCAGGTGCTCTTGGGCCGGATGAACTCGAGGGCAGCCTGGGCGTCCGCCTCGTCGTGCTGGACGCGGTAGGGCAGGCGCACCGCCACGAAGTCCGCCTCGATGCCTTCGGCCGCCAGGTCCTCCACGGCCAGCTGTGCCAGCCGGCCGGCCAGGGTGGAGTCCAGCCCTCCGCTGATGCCCAGCACGAAGCCCCTGGTACCGGTGGCCCTGAGGTAGTCCTTGAGGAATGCCACCCGCTTGGCGACTTCCTCGGCGGGGTCGATGGCAGGCTTCACGCCCATTTCTTCGATGATGGTCGCCTGTAGTTCGCGCATGTGGCTAAGCGTACTACCGGCGCGTTTCCGGATCGTTTCCCGGCGTTCTGCCCGGCCAGCCAGCCGTGCGTAGACTGGAATCCATGACCCAGACTTCTGTGCCGCAGACCCCTGACCTGGCCGCCGACCGGGCCCGCCTGCTCGAACTGATCAAGGACCTCGCCGTCGTGCGCGGGAAGGTGATCCTCTCCAGCGGCGCCGAGGCGGACTACTACATCGACCTGCGCCGGGTCACCCTGCACCACGAGGCCTCACGCCTGGTCGGCCGGGTCATGCTGGCCATGCTCGACGAGGCAGGCATCGGCTTCGAGGCCGCCGGCGGGCTGACCATGGGTGCCGACCCGGTGGCTACGGCACTGATGCACGCGGCGGCCGACGCCGGCCGGGCCGTGGATGCTTTCGTGGTGCGCAAGGCGCAGAAGTCCTACGGGATGGGCCGGCAGGTGGAAGGCCCGGACGTGGCCGGCCGCCCCGTCGTCGTGCTGGAGGACACCTCCACCACCGGCGGCTCGGCACTGGCCGCCATCGAGGGCGTGCGCAATGCCGGCGGCCAGGTCAAGGCGGTGGCCGTGATCGTGGACCGGAACACCGGGGCCAAGGAGCGCATTGAGCAGGAGGCGTCCGTCCCCTACCTCTTCGCCTTCGGCAAGGACGAACTGGGCCTCGACTAAGGAATCCGGCCGGCCGGCCTAGCCGGCCCGCCGCAGCGACATGGAGTTTCCGGACAAAGAAGCCGTCCACCGGCTGCGCCTGGCCAGCGGGCTGCACCAGGTCTCCCGGCGCAGCTTCCTGATCGCTGCCGGTTTCGGCCTGGCCACCAGCGCGGACCTGCTGGTCACCCGCAGGCTGCAGGCCGAACGCTCGGACCCGCGCATCCTGGTGCTCGAGGACGAGGCCGCGCGCCGCCGGTTCCCGCGCAGCAGCTGGGTGCTCTTCCCCGGGTACAAGACCAGCTGGGAAGAGGGCCTGTGGATCCTGAATTCGCTGCGTCCTGCCCTGACCCGGCGCGGGCAGCTGGCCATGGCCGGCTACTCCAACCGCGGGCTGGACCTGGCCCACCTGGCCGAGGTGCTGCAGCGGCATATCGAGCAGAACGACCTGAACCGGCTGTATTTCTACGGCCACAGCTTCGGCGGAATGGTCGCGGTGGAAATGACCGCGCGGCTGCAGGCCAAGGGGTACCCGGTGGAGCTGATCCTGATGGACTGCACCCCGTACAGCCGCTTCGATGTGATCGACAGGACGATGTTCGAGGGCGTGGTCTTTGCCTACGAGGCCGGCTATCAGGTGCCCACCGTGCTGCGCGGGGGCTACGAGCTGGGGGAACGGATCGTGAACAAGCACGAGCGCAGCTGGCGGACGGTGATCGAGCAGAGCATGGCGCAGCTGTCCCCGCTGGCCGTCTCCAGCCGGCTGATCCAGTCCCAGTCGGCGTACATCTACCATTTCGAGGGCCGCGGCTTCGCCCCGGACATGGGCTCCACGAAGATCGCCTGGATGGGCAACCCGGCGGACAAGACGGTCAACTACGGCACCGCCCGCCGCAGCTGGCTGGTCAACTTCAAGGACAACTTCCTCACCAACGAGCTGGTGACGGCCGGGGCACTGCCGGCCCACGCCAGCCCGCAGTGGAACCCCGCCATCTACCAGCCGCTGATCCAGCAGGTCGAGGACGCCCATTTCCCGGTGCCGTTCTTCGGCGGCCTCCGCCGGCCCGTCTGAACTGGACGCGGGCCGGCGGAGGACTCCCGGTGCCTAGCCCAGCGGGCCGGTGGCGCCTTCGACGGCGGTGCGCAGCGTGCCGTCGGCGATGAGCTCCTCCGCGGCGGCCAGTTCCGGAGCCAGGAAGCGGTCCGGTCCGGCCCCGGCCACCCGCGTGCGCAGCGCCGCCAGGGCGGCACCGGTGGCCGGCCCCGGCTGCAGCGGGGCGCGCAGTTCGATGCCGCGGGCGGCGGCGACGTACTCGACGGCCAGCACCCGGCGCAGGTTGCCGACGGCGGTGCGCAGCTTGCGGGCCGCGTGCCAGCCCATCGAGACGTGGTCCTCCTGCATGGCCGAGCTCGGGATCGAGTCCACGCTGGCGGGGACGGCCAGGCGCTTGTTCTCCGAGACCAGCCCGGCCTGGGTGTACTGGGCGATCATCAGGCCGGAGTCCACGCCCGGATCGTCGGCCAGGAACGGCGGCAGCCCGTGCGAGCGGGCCGGATCCAGCAGCCGATCCGTGCGGCGCTCGGCAATGGAGGCCACGTCCGCGGCCACGATGGCCAGGAAGTCCAGCACGTAGGCCACCGGGGCACCGTGGAAGTTGCCGTTGGAGGTCACCGTGCCGTCGGGCAGCACCACCGGGTTGTCGATGGCGGCGGCCAGCTCGCGGCCGGCGACGGTGGCCGCGTACTCCACGGTGTCCCGGGCGGCGCCGGCCACCTGCGGGGCACAGCGCAGCGAGTAGGCATCCTGGACCCGGGTGTCGCCTTCGCGGTGCGAGGCCACAATCGGGGAGTGCGCCAGCACGCGCAGCATGGTGTCCGCGCTGGCGGCCTGGCCCGGGTGCGGGCGCAGCGGCGCGTGCAGCTCGGGCCGGAAGACCTGGTCGGTGCCCAGCAGCGCCTCCACGCTCATGGCCGCGGTGATGTCCGCGGCCGTGAGCAGCTCGCGCAGGTCGGCGATGGCCATGACCAGCTGGCCGAGCATGCCGTCGGTGCCGTTGACCAGGGCAAGACCTTCCTTTTCCGCCAGCACCACCGGTTCGATCCCGGCCTCGGCCAGCAGCTCGGGCACCGGGCGTTCGGCCCCGTCCGGGCCGGTGGCCCGGCCCTCGCCCATGAGCACCAGGGCACAGTGCGAGAGCGGGGCCAGGTCCCCGGAGCAGCCCAGCGAGCCGTATTCGTGCACCACCGGGGTGATGCCGGCGTTGAGCAGGGCGAGCATGGTCTCCAGCACCTCGGGACGGATCCCGGTGCGGCCCGAGGCCAGGGTCTTGGCCCGCAGGAACATCAGCGCGCGGACCACTTCGCGCTCCACCGCCGGGCCCATGCCGGCGGCATGCGAGCGGATCAGGGACTTCTGCAGCTGCGTGCGGTAGTCGGCGGGCACGTGCCTGGTGGCCAGTGCACCGAAGCCGGTGGAGATGCCGTAGACCGGCGTTGCTGAACCGGCCAGGGCGTCCACGTGGGCCCGGACCCGGGCCACCTCCTCGCGGGCCTCGGCCGAGAGCTCCACGCGGGCGCCGTGGCGCGCCACGGCGATGACATCGTCGGCCGTGGCGCCGGAGGTGCCCAGGACCACTGTGGCAAGCTGCGCCGTCGTCATTTACTTCTGTCCTTCGTTCATCGGGATGCGGACGCCGCGTTCGGCGGCCACTTCGAGGGCCCGGGGGTAGCCGGCGTCCGCGTGGCGGATCACGCCCATGCCCGGGTCGTTGGTGAGCAGGGCGGTGAGCTTGGCCGCTGCCAGTTCGGTGCCGTCGGCGACCGAGACCTGGCCGGCGTGGATGGAGCGGCCAATGCCCACGCCGCCGCCGTGGTGGATGGAGACCCAGGTCGCCCCGGAGGAGGCGGCGGTCAGCGCGTTCAGCAGCGGCCAGTCCGCGATCGCGTCGGAGCCGTCGGCCATGGCCTCGGTCTCGCGGTACGGGGAGGCCACCGAGCCGGAGTCCAGGTGGTCGCGGCCGATCACGATCGGCGCGGAGACCTTGCCCTCGGCCACCAGCTGGTTGAACAGCAGGCCTGCCTGGTGGCGTTCGCCGTAGCCGAGCCAGCAGATCCGCGCCGGCAGGCCCTCGAACTCGACGTGTTCCTGGGCGGCGTCGATCCAGCGGTGCAGGTGCTCGTTCTGGGGGAAGAGTTCCTTGATCGCCTCGTCGGTGACGCGGATGTCCTCCGGGTCCCCGGACAGGGCCACCCAGCGGAACGGGCCCAGGCCCTCGCAGAAGAGCGGGCGGATGTAGGCCGGGACGAAGCCGGGGAACTCGAAGGCGCGCTCGCAGCCGCCCTTGCGGGCCTCGTCGCGGATCGAGTTGCCGTAGTCGAAGACCTCGGCGCCGGCGTCCTGGAACTCGACCATCGCCTGCACGTGGCGGGCCATGGAGGCCTGGGCCTTCTTGGTGAAGCCCACCGGGTCCGCCTCGGCCTCGGCGCGCCAGTGCTCGAACGCGACGCCCTCGGGCAGGTAGCTCAGCGGGTCGTGGGCGGAGGTCTGGTCGGTGACAACGTCGACGGTCAGCTCCCCGGCCTGGTGCCGGCGCAGGATCTCCGGGAAGACTTCGGCGGCATTGCCCACCACGCCCACCGACAGCGGGCGCTTTTCGGCCTTGGCCGCGAGCACCTTGGCGAGGGCGGCGTCCAGGTCGGTCTCGACCGTGTCCAGGTAGCGCTTGGAGGCGCGCCGGCGCAGCCGGGACTCGTCGACGTCGACAATCAGGCAGGCGCCGCCGTTCAGGGTCACGGCCAGCGGCTGGGCCCCGCCCATGCCGCCGCAGCCGCCGGTCAGGGTCAGCGTGCCGGCCAGGGAGCCGTCAAAGCGCTTGGCGGCGACGGCGGCGAAGGTCTCGTAGGTGCCCTGCAGGATGCCCTGGGTGCCGATGTAGATCCAGGACCCGGCGGTCATCTGCCCGTACATCATCAGGCCCTCGGCCTCGAGCCTGCGGAACTCCGGCCAGGTCGCCCAGTCCCCGACCAGGTTGGAGTTGGCGATCAGCACGCGCGGGGCCCACTTGTTGGTGCGGAAGACTCCGACCGGCTTGCCGGACTGGACCAGCAGCGTCTCGTCCTCCTCCAAGGTCTCCAGGGTGCGCACGATCGCGTCGTAGGCCTCCCAGGAGCGGGCCGCGCGGCCGGTGCCGCCGTACACCACCAGGTCCTCGGGCCGCTCGGCGACCTCCGGATCCAGGTTGTTCATCAGCATGCGCAGCGGGGCCTCGGTCTGCCAGCTCCTGGCACGCAGCCTGGTGCCGCGCGGCGCCCGGATGCTGCGGGACGGGTCGTGCTGGGTGAAGTTCTCGACCATTTCGCGTTCCTTACTTTTCCGTCGTGGACTGTCGCGGGGTCCGTGCGTGGCACGGCTCACAACCTCTGCATCTATGAAACAGCCGCCGCACCCCCGGCGCACCGCCCTTTGGTGCGGTTCTGTCCGGAATCCCAGACAACCTACCTGTCAGGTGCCGTAGATGCGGTGCGAGACCTCCGCGGCCACCGAGCGCAGTTCGGCCAGCAGCGCCTCGCGCTGTTCGGCCCCGACGCGGTGGCTCAGGAAGGTGACTGCGACCGAGGCCGCCGGCCAGCCGACGTGGTCCAGTGCCGCCACCGCGAGCGAGCCGAACCCGGCCGTGACGTCCCCTTCCTCGGTGGCGTAGCCGCGCTGGCGGACCTGCTCCAGATGGGACTTCAGCTGCGCGTAGCCGGTGATGGCCGGGTCCGGCTGCCTGACGATGAATGCCGACTTGTCCGGGAAGAGCGCGCGCAGCTGCGAGGCCGGCAGCGCGGCCAGGATGGCCCGGCCGCTGGCGGTCAGGTGCGCCGGCAGCCGCACCCCGACGTCGGTGACCAGCGACGGGCGGTTCTTGGCCCGTTCCTCCACCAGGTAGAGCACGTCGCGCCCGTGCAGCACGGCCAGATGCGCGCTCTCGCCCACCCGGTCCACCAGCCCGGCCAGCAGCGGCCGGCCCAGCCGGGCCAGCGGCTCCTGCCGGCTGTAGGCGGAGCTGAGCTCGAACGCGGCAATGCCCAGTCCGTAGACCCGCTCCTGCGGCAGGTGCAGCACAAAGCCGTTCTCCTGCATCACCGCCAGCAGGTGGTAGACGCTGGACCGCGGCAGCCCGAGGGCGGTGGCGATGGCCGTGGCCGAGACCGGGCCGCGGCGCGAGGCCATAAAGCGCAGGATCCGCAGCGTGCTCTCGGCTGCAGGCACCTTGGAGGCGGGCATCGGTTCCCTCCCTCGGGGAGTCGGCTTTGTCCGGGATCCCAGACCCTTTCCCCAAATTCTGGCACACCGGCAAGGCGCCGATGCGGTTGTGTTGCTGGGGCAGGTAATTCACGTCACAGAAAAGTTCCCATGCAGATGCACTCATCCATGTCCCCGCAGCTCGCCCCGCCAGCTCCCGCGCACCCGGCCTGGACCGGACGCAACGACGGCCCGTCGCCTGAGCACCGCCGCTGGCACAACGCCGTCCCGGCGGCCGGGCCGCATCCGGCCGCCGGCCGGGCCTTTGACGACCCGGTGCCGGCGGACCTGGTCTCGATCGCGGGCTTCCGCAGCGACGAGGGGGTCCGGCGCAACCAGGGCCGCCCCGGCGCCCGGCATGCCCCGGCGGCGATCCGCCAGGCGCTGGCCCCGCTGGCGCTGCACGCCGGCTTTGCCGTCCACGACGCCGGGGACGTGGCGGTCAACGGCTTCGGCCTCGAGGCCGGCCAGGAGGCGCTGGGGGAGAAGATCGCCGCCCTGCTGCCGGCGAGCCGGCTGGTGCTGGTGCTCGGCGGCGGCCATGAAACCGCCTATGCCAGCTACCTGGGCCTGGCCGGGTCCGGGCTTTTGGAGGGCAGGCGGCTGGGCATCCTGAACCTGGATGCGCACTTCGACCTGCGCCGGGATGCCCGCCCCAGCTCCGGGACGCCGTTCCTGCAGATCGCCGAGGCGGAGGCGGCCGCCGGGCGCGGGTTCCGCTACGCCGTCGCCGGCATCAGCGAGCCGAACAACACCCGCGCGCTGTTCGAGACGGCCGCCCGGCTCGGCGTCGACTTCCTCACCGACGAGCAGTGCCAGGACGGCGCCGCCGTGGAGCGCTTCGTGGCCGGGTTCATCGATTCGGTGGACCTGCTCTACCTGACCGTGGACCTGGACGTGCTGCCGGCGGCGACGGCCCCGGGCGTGAGCGCCCCGGCCGCCTTCGGCGTGCCGTTCCCGGCCATCGCCGCCGCCTGCCGGCAGGCGGCGGCGAGCGGGAAGCTCGCGCTGGCCGACGTCGTCGAACTTAACCCGGCGTACGACGTCGACGGCGCCACCGCGCGCTGCGCCGCGCGCCTGCTGACCACCATTGCGCACTCGGCCTGAGCGGCCGCCCCCCTACGCAGAAAGCAAAACTGGAAATGACAACCATGAACCACCACCGGGCTGGCGGCGCGCTGTCGCGCGGCCTGACCGCCCGGCATATCCACTTCATCGCCCTTGGCTCGGCCATCGGCACCGGCCTGTTCTACGGGTCCGCGGCGGCCATCGAAAAGGCCGGCCCGGCGGTGCTGCTGGCCTACATGATTGCCGGCGCGGCCGTCTTCGTGGTGATGCGCTCGCTCGGCGAGATGGCCGTGCGGCATCCGGTGCCGGGCTCGTTCGGCCAGTACGCCAGCCGCTACCTGGGCCCGCTGGCCGGCTTCATCACCGGCTGGACCTTCGCCTTCGAGATGGTGATCGTGGCGCTGGCGGATGTCACCGCGTTCGGCGTCTACATGGGCTTCTGGTTCCCGGATGTGCCGCGCTGGATCTGGGTGCTGGCGATCATCTTCGTCATCGCCGGGCTGAACACGCTGCATGTGAAGGTGTTCGGCGAGCTGGAATTCTGGTTGTCCCTGGTCAAGGTGCTGGCCATTGTGGCGATGATCGTGGGCGGAATTGCCCTGATGGTCTTCGGGTTCCACCTGCAGGCCGAGGCCGCCGTGGGACCGCAGAACCTCGTGGAGCACGGCGGATTCATGCCCCACGGCATCGGCGGGCTCATCGCCTCGCTGGCCGTGGTGGTCTTCGCCTTCGGCGGCATCGAGACCATCGGCATCACCGCCGGCGAGGCGCGCGATCCCGGGCGCAGCATCCCCAAGGCGATCAACACGGTGCCGGTGCGCATCCTGCTCTTCTACGTGCTCGCCCTGGGCGTGATCATGTCGCTGTTCCCGTGGGAGAAGATCGGGTCCGAGGGCAGCCCGTTCGTGCAGATCTTCGCCGGCCTGGGCATCCCCGCGGCCCCCTCGATCCTGAACGCGGTGGTCATTACCGCCGCCATCTCGGCGATCAACTCCGACATCTTCAGCGCCGGCCGGATGCTCTTCGGCCTGGCCCGGCAGGGGCACGCCCCGCAGGCCTTCGCCAAGGTCTCGCGCAACGGCGTCCCGCTGCTGACCGCCGCCATCATGGGCTGCACGCTGCTGGCGGGCGTGGTGCTGAACGCCCTGCTGCCCGAGCAGATCTTCCTGATCATCGCCTCGATCGCGACCTTCGCCACCGTCTGGGTCTGGATCATGATCCTGCTGGCGCACATCGCCATGAAGCGCGAGCTGGCCCGCGAGGGCGGGGCCTCGGCCTTCCCGGTGCCGTGGTGGCCGTTCGCCAGCTATGCGGCGCTGGCCTTCATGGGCCTGGTCCTGGCGGTGCTCGGCTTCTTCGAGGACACCCGGGCGGCCCTGGTTGTCGGGGTGGTCTGGATCGGCCTGCTGGTGGCCGCCTACCGGCTCTGGGTCAAGGGCCACGGCCGGCAGCGGGCCCGGCTGGAGGAAGAGGCACCGGACACCGTGCCGGACGCCGCGGAGGCCGGCACCGCCGGCGGCAGCGCGGGCAAGGGCACCGAGGACAGCATGGCAGGTGGCCGGTGACCGCATCCGTGGAGCCTGCACAGTCCTGCGGACTGTCCGCGGAGGCAGCCGCAGAGCTGCCGGGTCCCGGCTTTCCCGGCGGCATCTGGCGGCAGCGGGCCGATGACTGGGAATTCCTGGCCCAGGCGGCCCGGCAGCTGGCCGGCTCCGCTCCCGGACACCCGGGGAGTGCGGTACTGGCCGAGTGCCTGCGGCGGCTGGACCGGCTCGAACCGCTGGAGGCCTACTGGGCCTTCCCCGGTCCCGGGCAGGTGGGGCGGATCCGGCGCTGCCTCCGGGACGGGGACTTCCGTGCCGCCCTCGGGCTGGCCGAAGCAACGGCCCGGCGGCTCGGACCGGTGCCGGGCGGGAACCCCGGCGAAGAGGCCCCGGAAGCCCCGGAACGGCACAGTTTCGAGGTGCTGGTCATCGACGACGTGTCCCCGGCCGAACGCGCGCTGCTGCAGGAGTCGATGCACCGGCTGCGGCATGCTTCGGACCAGTTCACCTACACCGTCAACGTCGTCCCCAGCGTCGAGGACGCCCTGATGGCGGTGCTGCTGAATCCGGAGATCCAGGCCTGCGTGGTCCGGCCCGGCTTCGCCAACCGTTCGCGTGCCCGCCTGGACCCCGGCCTGGCCGGCTACCTGGGCACGGTCGCGGGTGCGGACCTGGAGCAGCTGGCGGCGCTGCCGCGCACCCTGCGGCTGGCCGAGGGGATCGCCGCGCTGCGCCCGGAGCTGGACCTCTACCTGGTCGCGGCCGTCGCCATCGAGGAAGTGGCCGGATCCCTGGCCAGCCGGTTCCGCCGGGTGTTCCGCTGGCAGGCGCTGCAGGAGCTGCATCTGTCCATCCTGGCCGGGGTGGCCGAACGCTACGAAACCCCGTTCTTCGACGCGGTGCGCCGGCACAGCCAGCGTCCGGCCGGGGTGTTCCACGCGATGCCGGTCTCGCGCGGAACCTCGGTAACCACCTCCAAGTGGATCGGGGACCTGGGCGGCTTCTACGGGCTGAACCTGTTCCTGGCCGAGACCTCCACCACCGCGGGCGGGCTGGACTCGCTGCTGGATCCGCACGGGTCGCTGCGGGCGGCCCAGGTCAAGGCCGCCCGCGCCTTCGGCGCCCAGCGGACCTGGTTCGTAACCAACGGGACCTCGACGGCGAACAAGATCGCCATCCAGTCCATTGTGGCCCCCGGGGACGTGGTCCTGGTGGACCGGAACTGTCACAAATCACACCACTATGCGCTGATGCTGGCCGGGGCCCGGGTGGCCTACCTGGAGGCGTACCCGCTGGACGAGTACTCGGTATACGGGGCAGTGCCGCTGGAGAACCTCAAGCGGATGCTGCTGGACTACCGCCGGGCCGGCCGGCTGGAGGAGGTAAAGCTGGTCGCGCTGACCAACTGCACCTTCGACGGGATCGTGTACGACGTGCACCGGGTGATGGCCGAGTGCCTGGCGATCAAGCCGGACCTGGTCTTCCTCTGGGACGAGGCGTGGTTCGCGTTCGGGGCCTTCCACCCGGTGCTGCGCCGGCGCACCGCCATGGCCGCGGCCCGCCGGCTCGAGCAGGACCTGGCCGGCCCGGAGGCAGCGGCCCGGTATGCGGAGCAGGCCGCCGCGCTGCACGACGCCGCCACCGGGGAGCCGCTCGAGGACGAGCTGTGGCTGCGCACCCGGCTGGTCCCGGACCCGGCCCGCACGCGGGTGCGGGTCTATGCCACCCAGTCCACACACAAGACGCTCACCGCGCTGCGCCAAGGCTCGATGATCCACGTGTACGACCGCGACTTCAACCGGCTCAACGCCGAGTCCTTCCGCGAGGCGTACATGACGCACACCTCCACCTCGCCCAACTACCAGATCCTCGCCTCGCTGGACGCCGGCCGCCGGCAGGTCGAGCTGGAAGGCTTCGAACTGGTGCAGCGGCAGGTGGACCTGGCCGGCAGCATCGCCGCGGCCGTGGAACGCCAGCCGCTGCTGCGCAAGTACTTCCGGATCCTCGGTCCCGGCGACCTCATCCCTCCGGCCTGCCGGCAGGATCCGCCGCACGGAGCCGGCGCCGTCGGGCTGGCGGAGCTGGACCGGGCCTGGCGCGCGGACGAGTTCGTCCTGGACCCCAGCCGGCTGACCCTGCACATCGGACTGACCGGGGTGGACGGGGACAGCTTCCGCACCAGCTGCCTGATGGACCGGTTCGGCATCCAGGTCAACAAGACCTCCCGCAACACGGTGCTGCTGATGACCAATATCGGCACCACCCGCAGCGCGGTCGCCTACCTGATCGAGGTCCTGGTCCAGCTGGCCGCGGCCTTCGACGAGGAACAGGCCGGCATGAGCCCGGCCGAACTGCAGGCCCGGGCCGCCCGGGTGGCCTCGCTGACCACCGCGCCGCCGCCGCTGCCGGACTTCAGCCGCTTCGCGGACCGGTTCCGCTCCGGCCCGGACACCCCGGACGGGGACCTGCGCACCGCCCATTTCCTCACCTACCGGGAAGGCTCCTGCCGCTACCTGCTGCCGGAGGCAGCCGCGCGCCTGGTGGACGGCGGCGAGGAACTGGTCTCCGCCGCCTTCGTCACCCCGTACCCGCCGGGCTTTCCGGTGCTGGTCCCCGGACAGGTGATCACCCGGGAGATCCTCGAGTACATGGCGGCCCTGGACGTGCGGGAGGTGCACGGCTTCCACCCGGAGTTCGGCTACCGTGTCCTGGCCTGACTTTCCCTTTAATCTTGTCTGGTGGAAACGAACATGACTCCGGCAGCCAGCGCAGGGACGGCGGCGGGCACCGCCGTCGTCCCCGCCCAAGAGCAGCAGCACCCGGCGCCCGAGGTCGGCGTCGGCCCCTGGGAAGGGCCGGCCCCGGAAGGGGACCACTGGGACCCGGAACTGCTGGCGCACGGGGACCGGCGCAATGTCACCGACCAGTACCGCTACTGGAAGCACGAGGCGATCGTGGCGGACTTGGACCGGCGCCGGCACGGCTTCCACGTGGCCATCGAGAACTGGCAGCATGACCTGAACATCGGCTCGGTGGTCCGCTGCGCCAACGCCTTCCTGGCCAGCGAGGTGCACATCATCGGCCGGCGCCGGTGGAACCGGCGCGGCGCGATGGTCACCGACCGCTACCAGCACGTGCGCCACCACCCCACGGTGGAGGACTTCGTGGCCTGGGCCCACGGGGAGGGGCTGCGGATCATCGGAATCGACAACTTCCCGGATTCGGTGCCGCTGGAGACCTACGACCTGCCGGAAAACTGCGTGCTGGTATTCGGCCAGGAGGGCCCGGGGCTGACGCCGGAAGTCCACGCAGCCGCAGATGCCACGCTGTCCATCGCCCAGTTCGGCTCCACCCGGTCCATCAACGCCTCGGCGGCCGCGGCGATCGCCATGCACGCCTGGATCCGCCGGCACGTCTTCGGGCAGCACGTCTGACTCAGCCCGCTCCCAGAGGAGGACCCGGCCATGGCCGATTTCACCCAGCTTCCGGAAAACCTGCCCGTGCCCGCCGACGACGGCGCGGCGGCCCACCTGCCCGGCCTGGCGATGCCGGCCCTGGCGCTGCCCACCTCCTCGGGCGGTGCGGTGGACCTTGCCGACCTCGGCCCCGGCCGGACCGTCATCTACCTTTACCCGCTGACCGGCCGTCCGGGCGCCGACCTGCCCGAGGGCTGGGACGCGATCCCCGGAGCGCGGGGCTGCTCGACCGAGGCCTGCGATTTCCGCGACCACTTCCAGTTGCTCCGGCAGGCCGGCGCCGGGCGCGTCTACGGGATGTCGAGCCAGGATCCCGCCTACCAGGACGAGGTGGTGCAGCGGCTCCGGCTGCCCTTCGTGATGCTCTCGGACGAAGCCCTGGCGCTGGCGGAGGCGCTGACCCTGCCGACGTTTGCCGCCCCGGGCCATGCACGCCTCTACGCACGCCTGACGCTCGTGGTCCACGGCGGGGTGATCGAGCACGTCTTCTACCCGGTTTTCCCGCCGAACACGCATGCGCAGCAGGTGCTGGGCTGGCTGCGGGCGCATCCGGTGCCGGACAGCTAGGAACGCGGCACAGTACCGGGGCAGGCAAGCTCCCGCACGCAGGAAACACTTGTGAACCTGTGCCCCGGTCTTCGGCGTACGGTCAGCGGTGGATGAGGTGGCCCCAGTCCAGGGCGTCGCTCAGGGCCCGGTCCCTGAAGCCGGGATGGGCTCGGCGCAGATGGGCCATGTCGGCCTCGTGGTTCCAGGGGCCGATGCCCATGCGGATGCCCTCCTCGATCAGGGCATCGGAGCGCTTGGCTGCCTCGGTAATCTGCTTACGGGAGTAGAGGTCCCCCAGGGCCTCGATCAGGTTGATCCGGCCCAGGCCGTACTCGCCGACGTGCCCGGAGAACCGTTGGTTGAAGTAGTGAAGGGCGAACACCGCGTTGAGCACGTCCAGCTCGCGGGCTTCGGCGATCTTCTGCTCGCGGCGAACCATGACGCCCACCTGGGCCTCGTCGATCCGCGCCAGGGCGGCGTCGAGTTCGGTCTCGTAGTGCTCCGGCGGGAACCCCGGGAGGTTGGCCTGCATCCGCTCGAGCACGGCCTCACGGAAGTCCCTGCGCTCCACCATCCGACCGCCGAAGTGCATGGCCATGGAGCGCAACCTGGACTCCCGCTCCTCCGGCGTCTCGTCCTTGCGGTCTGCGCTGCCCACGGGGCTCCAATCTTTCTGTTGCGCCCGGTCCCGCCGCGCGCCTGAAGGTTCATGCTCCCGACGTTACTGATCGTTGCGAACGGGATCCACAGCACACAAGTGGGGAGGGAGGGCCGCGGGTCTGCGTCCAGGGGCTCAGCGACACCGGACTGAAGCGTGGGGTTGCCTGCACCGCGTATTCCCGAGACATGCCCCAGTGGAACGGGACCGCCTCCCTTCTGAACGTGCCGGACTTCACACAACTACCTGTTCGCCCGTGCACCGGGCCGGGCTGGCTAGGATGGGTAACAGAGGCCACGTCCTCCTGTACTCACCAGGCGATCGAGGAGAAACCATGCCCGTTGCAACCCCCGACATCTATGCCGAGATGATCGACCGCGCCAAAAGCGGCGGCTTCGCTTACCCGGCCATCAACGTCACATCCTCGCAGACCCTGAACGCGGCCCTGCAGGGCTTCGCCGACGCCGGTTCGGACGGCATCGTCCAGGTTTCCACCGGCGGTGCCGCCTACTGGTCCGGCGCCGGGGTCAAGGACATGGTCACCGGCTCCCTGGCCTTCGCGGCCTTCGCCCGCGAGGTGGCCAAGAAGTACCCGGTCAATGTCGCCCTGCACACCGACCACTGCCCCAAGGACAAGCTGGATTCCTTCGTGCTGCCCCTGCTGGAGGCTTCCGAAGCCGAGGTCAAGGCCGGCCGCGACCCGATCTTCAACTCCCACATGTGGGACGGCTCGGCCGAGACCCTGGAGGAGAACCTGCGCATCGCCCGGGAGCTGCTGGCCCGCACGGCCGCGGCCAGGATCATCCTCGAGGTCGAGATCGGCACCGTCGGCGGGGAGGAAGACGGCGTCGAGCACGAGATCAACGAAAAGCTCTACACCACCGTCGACGACGGGATCAAGACCATCGAGGCCCTCGGCGCCGGCGAGCAGGGCCGCTACATCACCGCGCTGACCTTCGGCAATGTTCACGGCGTCTACAAGCCCGGCGGCGTGAAGCTGCGCCCGGAGCTGCTCCAGCAGATCCAGGCCGAGGTCGGCGCCCGGATTGGCAAGGACAACCCGTTCGACCTGGTCTTCCACGGCGGCTCCGGCTCCTCCGAGCAGGAAATCGCGGACGCGGTCTCCTACGGGGTGATCAAGATGAACATCGACACCGACACCCAGTACGCCTTCACCCGCCCGGTGGCCGGGCACATGTTCACCAACTACGACGGCGTGCTCAAGGTCGACGGCGAGGTCGGCAACAAGAAGGCCTACGACCCGCGCGTCTGGGGCGCCGCCGCCGAGAAGTCCATGGCCGCCCGCGTGGTGGAGGCCGCCAAGCAGCTGGGTTCCGCCGGACGGACCGTCAGTTGATGGGCGAGGAGTTCCGCAGGAACCTGCTGGGGCCGGAGCCGACGTATCTGCCGGAGGAAACCGAGGTGCTGGCGCGGCTGGAGGCCGGCGACGAGGCCGCCGACCTGGCCGCCCGGTTCCCGGCGTCCTCGCTGCCCTGGGCCATCCTCGCGGAGGAGGCCTGGGCCGGAGGCCGGACGATCGAGTCCTATGCCTACGCCCGCGTGGGCTACCACCGCGGCCTGGACGCGCTGCGCCGCTCCGGCTGGCGCGGGACCGGCCCGATCCCGTGGGAGCACGAGCCCAACCGCGGCTTCCTGCGCGCCCTCTACGCCCTCGGGCGGGCCGCCGGCGCTATCGGCGAGACCGCCGAGGTGGAGCGGATCGGCAAGTTCCTCGACGACTCGGACCCGCAGGCGCAGGCGGCCATCGAGGCAGCCGGGAGGCCCTGAGTCCTTTCCAGCCCCTGACAGCGAAACGCCGCAGGCCCGTGCCCCGTCCCGACGGGGCACGGGCCTGCGGCGTTGCCTGCACTGCCTGCCGGCAGCAACAGGAGCCGGTCAGGCCCTGGAACCGGCGATGATCCGCTTGGCCGCGGCGTAGTGCTTCGACGTGCACGTGCCGCCGTAGCCGGCGACGTAGGTCCGGGTGGTGTTCCCGGAGGTGCTGTAGACACCCTCGCGCTGGGCCCCCATCACGTCGGCGATGCAGTCGGCCATGTGCTCGGTGCCGTTCCTGCCGTAGACCTGGTTCATGGCCCGGTCCAGGGCCGCCGGGTCGTAGTTGTAGGCCCGGTACTGCAGGATGTGGCCGCACTCGTGGTACTGGATGGCCACGGCCATCTTGTGGTTCGGATCCAGCTTCGTCCCCCAGCCGGTGATGGTGGAGAGGTGGATCCGGGTCTTCACCGTCCGCGTCGATCCGGACCAGGAGACCGACATGGTCGCCATGTTCCGGTTGGTCGTGTTGGTGGAGACCGGCACGCCGCGGCACCACTTGGCGATGTTCTTGGCGGCGGACTGGGCCCAGGACAAGCGGCCGATCTTGGTGGACAGGCTGACCTTGGTGACCTTGGACAGTAGGACCCATCCGGTCCGGGAGCCGTACTGGACCTGGACACGGGTGCCGTCCGGGCTCTTGCGGTTGGTCTTGGTACCCAGGGTGTAGTCCGCCGGCACCGTCGCGAGCCGGGTGCTCCCGGTCGACGCGGCGTACAGCGCGGCGGAGACTTTGGTCTGGTACTTGGCGACGACGGTGCCGGTGGCGGCAGATACCGCCGCCGGGACCGGAGCCGGGACTGCGGCGGCCGGGCCGGCCAGGAGACCGGAAATGAGGCCGGACAGCAGCAGTGCCGCCGCGGCGGCGAGCGCAAAGGGGCGCATCGGAATCCTTTCACCATGGCCGCCGGCACGCCGAGGCGGAATCGGTGGCCACGTTAACCACGTCAATTGGATTTTTTGTGCCCTTGCAGGCTCGAGCGCCCCACAGCCGCGGAAATTCACCTGGTGCCCTGTCGCAGCACGGCGGCCAGTAGAATCGGCTGCTGGAACCGCGCGAAAGGACCGGATTGGCCAAGCTGTATTTCCGCTATGGGGCGATGAACTCGGGTAAGTCTACCGGGCTGCTGCAGGTGGCCTTCAATTATGAAGAGCGCGGACAGCGGGTGCTGCTGGCCAAACCGCTGCTGGACACCAAGGGGGACAGCGCGATCGTTTCCCGTCTGGGCATGACCCGGGAGGCGGACTTCCTGATCCGTCCCGGCGAGCCGGTGCGCGGGCACTTCGCGGAGCTTGCCGCCGGGGTGGACCCGGATGCCCTGCTGGAGCAGGTGGAGGTCCAGCCGGTGGCCTGCCTGCTTGTGGACGAGGCCCAGTTCCTGGACCCCGCGCAGGTGGACGATCTGTTCCGCATCGCGGTGCTCGACGATGTCCCGGTGCTGGCCTACGGCATCCGCACCGACTTCCGTACCGAGGCCTTCCCCGGGGCGCGGCGCCTGCTCGAAATCGCCCACAGCCTCGAGGAGCTCAAGACCATCTGCCGCTGCGGGCGCAAGGCGGTGTTCAACACCCGTCGGGTGGGCTCGGACATCGTCTTCGACGGCGACCAGGTGGCCATCGACGGCCAGGACGTCTGGTACGAATCCTTCTGCGGCACCTGCTACCTGCAGGCTTCCGGCGGCCGGCTGGGGGTCTGAGTCCGCAGCCCTTCTTCCCAGCCGCGCCGGCGGCAGGCACAATGCCCCTATGGGTGCCGACACCTCCGCCACAGCCTTCACCACCAGCGAGCTCGTCTTCCTGCCGCCGGCCCGGGTCTGGGCGCTGCTGACCGACTGGACCGCGGCGGCGCCGGCCTGGATGCCCGGGGTCACCGAAATGCATGCCGAGGGACCGTTGGCGCCGGGCCTGGCCCTGGACTTCCATGTCCAGGGCCATGACCGCACCTCCACGGTGTCCGCGGTGGATCCGGGACGCAGCATCACCATCAGCTTCGGGGCCGGGGATGTGCGCACGGACTACCGCTACGACCTGGCCGAGGACGGCGATGACACGCGGCTGACGCTGACCGTCGACGTCGTCGTCAGCGACCGGCTGGCCGGCCTGGCCGGACAGATCCGGGACGAACTGGCCGCAGCGGACGGCCAGCTGCTGGAGAACTTCAAGCGTTACGCGGAGAAGGCCCCGTAGTCCGCGGTGCCCGGCTCCCGGCCTGCAGGGCCGGGAGCCGGAACGGCAGCTCGTACAGGTGCTTGGCCTGGCAGGCGCGGCACCTGCTCCCGCCGGATGCGCATCACGGGCCCGCCTTTGTTCCCGCCCATGTCAGCTGCCCCGTCCCGCGAGCCGGGAGGCCAGAGCGATGGCGTCGAACGGTGCCCGCGCCCCGGCGGTGTTGTCGAAGTAGACGTACGTTGGGCGTCCTGCCCCGTCCGGGCAGCCGGTGCCGGCCAGCCAGCCGCGGATCTTGCCGGCCCAGGCCTGAAGCTCGGCATCGCTGTAGCCGCTGACGTAGAGTTCCTCGCTGCCGTGCAGCCGCACGTACATGAAGCCGGCCGTCACCTCCTCCAGCAGCGGCCACCGGCCGGCGGTATCGGCCACCACCAGGGCTGTGTCGTACCGGCGCAGCAGGTCGTAGAACTGCGCATTGGCGAAGCTGGGATGCCTGACTTCCACGGCGTGGCGCAGCGGCCGGTCCGGGACCGTGCTGCCCGCCCCGGGCTCCCCGGCAGTCCAGGTCCGGTCCGCGGGCAGGTCGGCGTGCCGGGCGGCCAGCTCCGCTGCCGCGGCGGTGCCGCGCGGCAGCAGCGCCAGGAACTCCTCCAGCCGCGCCGGGTCCCAGGCCAGCCGGGGCGGCAGCTGCCACAGGAGAGGCCCCAGCTTGGCGCCCAGGGCCAGCACGCCCGAGGCGAAGAAATTGGCCAGCGGAACCTGCACCCTGCGCAGCGCATTCAGGTGCGTCACCTGCCGCGGGCCCTTGACCGCGAAGACGAAGGCGGCCGGCGTGGCCTCGCGCCACCGCTGGTAGCTGGACGGGCGCTGCAGGCCGTAGAAGGAGGCGTTCAGCTCCACGGACGCCAGGCGGCCGGCGGCGTATTCGAGTTCCAGACGCTGCGGCAGGCCCGCCGGGTAGAAGCTGCCGCGCCATTCCGGGTACCGCCAGCCGGACGTGCCGACCAGCACCGGGGGTGCCCCTGCCGGGCCCGCGGACGGTCCGCCGCCCGGGTCAATGGTATCCACACCCGCACGCTACCGTCCGGCACCGCCGGGGGCCAGCGGCGGGCGCCGCCGCGGACACAACCGCCTGCAGCCGCCGGTCCGGCAGCGGATTCGCTAAACTTAGGGGGTAAGAGCCCCAGAACTCCGTTCCGCAGCAGTATCCGGGCACGGGGTGCGGGGCTGTCTCATGCACGGCAGAGAACTTGGGGCCGGCAGCCGCCGCGCCGGAGGGGACCCTGCCGCTTTCGATATGGGGGAGGATCCCATGCCAGCAATCGTGATCGTCGGCGCCCAGTGGGGCGATGAAGGAAAAGGCAAGGCAACCGACCTGCTCGGCGGCCGCGTGGACTACGTGGTCAAGCCGAACGGCGGCAACAACGCCGGCCACACCGTCGTCGTCGGCGGCGAAAAGTACGAACTGAAGCTGCTGCCCGCCGGCATCCTGTCCCCCAACGCCACCCCGGTCATCGGCAACGGCTGCGTGGTGAACCTCGAGGCCCTGTTCGAGGAGATCGACGGGCTGGAAGCCCGCGGAGCCGACACCTCCCGGCTGCGCGTCTCCGCCAACGCCCACCTGGTCGCCCCGTTCCACCAGACCATGGACAAGGTCACCGAACGCTTCCTGGGCAAGCGGGCCATCGGCACCACCGGCCGCGGCATCGGCCCGGCCTACATGGACAAGGTGGCCCGGCTGGGCATCCGCGTCCAGGACGTCTTCGACGAGTCGATCCTGCGCCAGAAGGTCGAAGGCTCGCTGCGGCAGAAGAACGAACTGCTGGTCAAGGTCTACAACCGGCGCGACGTGGACATCGAGGAGACCGTGCAGTACTTCCTCTCCTTCGCCGACCGGCTGCGCCCGCTGGTGGTCGACTCCACCTACCTGCTGAACAAGGCCCTGGACGAGGGCAAGGTGGTGCTGATGGAGGGCGGCCAGGCCACCTTCCTGGATGTGGACCACGGCACCTACCCGTTCGTCACCTCTTCCAACCCCACCGCCGGCGGTGCCTCCGTGGGCTCGGGCATCGGCCCCACCCGGATCACGCGCAGCGTGGGCATCATCAAGGCCTACACCACGCGCGTGGGCGCCGGCCCGTTCCCCACCGAGCTGTTCGACGAAATGGGCGAGTACCTGCAGAAGACCGGCGGCGAGTTCGGCGTCAACACCGGCCGGCCGCGCCGCTGCGGCTGGTACGACGCGGTGCTGGCCCGCCACGCCTCGCGGGTCAACGGCTTCACCGACTACTTCGTCACCAAGCTGGACGTGCTTACCGGCATCGAGCGGATCCCGGTGTGCGTGGCCTACGACGTCGACGGCGTGCGGCACGACGAGATGCCGATGACCCAGACCGAGTTCCACCACGCCAAGCCGATCTTCGAGTACTTCGAGGGCTGGACCGAGGACATCACCGGCGCCCGGAGCATCGAGGACCTGCCGGCCAACGCGCAGACCTACGTGCACGCGCTGGAAGCGATGTCCGGGACCCGGTTCTCCGCCATCGGCGTGGGCCCGGACCGGGACCAGACCATCGTGGTCCGGGACCTGATCAGCGAGGAGCCGGTGGCCGTCCGCGGCTGACCGGCACCGGGCGGTAGGCTGGAAGGGTAATGACCGCCAGGTAAGACGCAGCGAAGACGGGAGAGGACCGATGAAGGTCAGCGTGGGGCAGTTCGACCCCACCGGGAATGTCAGCGAGAACCTCTCGGTCATGCGCTCGCTGGCCGAGGAGGCCAAGGCCGGCGGCGCGGAGCTGGTGCTCTTCCCAGAGGAATCCATGTTCACCGTGGGCAAGGTCGAGGGCGGCTTCGCGGAGGCGGTCGAGGCCAGCTGGTCCACCTTCGTCCAGCAGCTGTCCTTCATCGCCGCCCAGGTGGGCCTCGCCGTCATCGCCGGCGGCTACGAGGCCAGCGGCGAGCCCCGGCCGTACAACACCCTGGTGGTGGTGGACGCCACCGGCAGGATCGCGGCGACCTACCGCAAGCTGCACCTGTACGACGCGTTCTCCTACCAGGAATCGGCGCACATCAAGGCCGGCGACGGCGGACCGGTGCTGGTGGAGCTCGGCGGCCTGAAGGTCGGGGTGATGACCTGCTACGACCTGCGCTTCCCCGAGATGGCCCGCGCGCTGGCGGTCGAGGGCGCGGACCTGATCTGCGTGGCCGCGGCCTGGTTCAAGGGGGACCACAAGGTCGAGCACTGGGAGACCCTGCTGAAGGCCCGGGCCATCGAGAACACCTGCTGGGTGGCGGCTGCGGGCACATCCAGCGACCATACCGTGGGGCACTCGGCCATCCTGGACCCGATGGGCGTTCCGCAGGACTGGCTCGGCGACGAACCCCGCGGCCTGGTGACCGTGGACGTCACCCGCCGGCGCATCGACGAGGTCCGGGAATTCCTGCCGGTGCTGAGGAACCGCCGGCTCGCCGCCGGCACCACCATTGTCGAACCACAGTACTGATCCGGTGCCGGCCGGGGCCGGCCGCGCGCAGTGGGCCCCGGGCCGGCGGTGGCGGACCCTGGCACTGATTGCCGTGGCCATGGTCCTGGCCACGCTGGGGCTGGCCGCCGCCGAGCACTGGCTCTACCCGGCCAAGCACCAGGACGTCCACGCCGCCGTGCTGGAGCTGGACCGGAGCCTGGCCGGCCGGCTGGCTCCGGTGGAGGATGTGACCGGATCCGCGTGCGGCGGCGGGCGCTGCCGGCAGGCGGTCAGCGCCGGCACGGGCAGCCTGTTCGCCAGGTTTGCCACCCGGGAACTGGCCGCCGAGGCCGCCGCGCGCGAGGCGGCGGTGCCGGGCCGGGACGCGTACCGCTCGGGCTGGGTGGTGGTGTCGTATCCGGCGGACACACCGGCCGCCGACCTGAGGCGCTACCGGCAGGTGTTCGCCGAATCCGAAAAACTTTCGGAACCCGCGTAACCTTTCCGCCCGTCCCGGCGATTACCCTTATGCAGGCGCTGCCGGAGCTTCCCCCCAACGAGCTTCGGCGGCGCCTTCGCCTTTGTGCAGCGCCCACAACTCCCACAGCGAAGGGCCGGGCCCCGGATTTCTCCGGGACCCGGCCCTTCCGGTCCCTTACCGTCCGGTGGTGAAGGACCAGCGGGTGGAGGCCAGGCGGTTGCCGCCGG
>NZ_JAAZSQ010000009.1:0-98 GCF_012395835.1 Arthrobacter mobilis | reverse complement strand
CTGACCGGTTCGCTGAAGGTCACGGTGACGTTGGCCGTGCGCCCCACCTCGGTGGCCCCGGGGGCCGGGGTCCGGCGGATCAGCGCCGGGCCGGCTTC
>NZ_JAAZSQ010000020.1 GCF_012395835.1 Arthrobacter mobilis | reverse complement strand
GTCGCCGACCGGTGGCACCTGTGGCACGGACTGGCCGAGGCCGTGGTCAGGGAAGTCGCCGCCCACTCGGCATGCTGGGCCGGCGCGACCGGGCTGCAGGAGGGGCCACGGGCCCGCAGCACGGCCGAGCGCTGGGCCCAGGTGCACGGGCTGCTGGACAAAGGTGTCGGCCTGTTGGACTGCTCCCGCCGGCTGAACCTGTCCCTGAAGACCATCAAGCGGTACGCCCGCGCCGGCGCCCCTGAGCGCCTCCAACGCGTCCCGAAGTACCGGCCGACCCTCGTGGACCCCTACCGGGAACACCTGCGCACCCGGCGGGCAGAAGAGCCCGGGGTTCCGGTCCAGCAGTTGCTGCGGGAGATCCGCGGGCTGGGCTACCAGGGCAGCTCGAACCTGCTGCACCGGTACCTGAACCAGGGCCGCGCCGAGGACGCCCGCTCGCACCTCTCGCCCCGCCGTGCGGCCGGACTCCTGCTGACCAGGCCGGACAGGCTCACCGCCGCACAGCAGGAACGCCTCGACCAGCTTGCCGCAGCCTGCCCCGAGATCACCACGATGCTCGACCTGGTCCGAGCGTTCGCCACCCTCCTCAAGCCCGAGGAGGCGAACGCTGCCAGACTCGAGGACTGGGCCCACGCCGCCCGTGCTGCGGACCTGCCTCACCTGCACTCCTTCGTCCGCGGACTCGAGCAGGACCACGACGCGGTCCTCGCCGCGCTCACCCAGCCTCACCACAACGGCAGAACCGAAGGTGTCAACACCAAGACCAAGATGCTCAAGCGACAGATGTCTGGACGCGCCGGCTTCAACCTCCTGCGCCACCGCATCCTCCTTGCCTGACCCCGCCGCGATCCACCACCGAAAGTGCGACAGAGCCAGAAAAACGGTGTGTAAGGGTCCGGCCTGATCCGAAAGGAGACGGCCGTGTCGGAGTCCACGACCGAGATGACAGCGACAATGATCGATCCCGTGACGGGAGAGATCATCGATCAGAAGGAGCTTGCCAAGCGATTGCTCGCGCAGGCCAAGGAACAGGGCGTAAGCCTGGTTGGCCCCGGCGGGCTGCTGAACCAGCTGACGAAGAACGTGCCGGGACCGCGCTGGAAGCCGAACCGGCCGGGCACCTGGGCCACGAGCACGGCGAGACGCCGGTCGCGGCCAACATGCGCAACGGCACCAGGCCGAAGACCGTGCCGGCCGGGATCGGCCCGGTCGAGATCGAGGTTCCTCGGGACCGGGACGGGTCCTTCGAGCCGGTGATCGTGCCCAAGCGGAAACGGCGTCTGGATGGGATCGACCAGATCGTGCTCTCGCTTTCCGCCCGGGGATTGACCACCGGGGAGATCGCCGTGCATTTCGAGGAGGTCTACGGGGCCAAGGTCTCCAGGGACACCATCAGCCGCATCACGGAGAAGGTCGCAGGCGAACTCGCGGAGTGGTCGGCCCGTCCACTGGACCCGGTCTATCCGGTGCTCTTCGTGGACGCGATCGTGGTCAAGGTCCGCGACGGGTAGGTGCGCAATACCCCGTTCTACGTCGTCATGGGCGTCACCGTGAACGGGGAGCGGGAGATCCTGGCATCTGGGCCGGCGACGGCGCCGAGGGTGCCCGGTTCTGGCTGCAGGTCTTCTCCGAGCTGAAGAACCGCGGCGTGGAGGACGTGTTCATTGCGGTCTGCGGCGGGCTCAAGGGCCTGCCCATCACTACCTCCAGAATCGAGGCGTTGCGATAACCGGTTGAATCCGTCCAGTTCCGCTCCACAGTGTTCGTGCACACGCTCAAAAGCAGCGGACTGACCGGCTCGATGGGACGGACCGGCGCGTGCGGCGACAACGCACCCGTGGAGTCCTTCTTCGCCCTGCTCCAGAAGAACGTCCTGAGCCGGCGGCGCCGGAGCACCCGGCAGGAACTGCGTCCGGCCATTGTGACCTGGATCCAGAGAACCTACTACCGCAGGCGCCGCCAGCACGCTCTCGGCCGACTCACGCCAATCGAATTTGAGACAATACAAACCGGCCTTCAAGCCGCCTGAAAACCATCAACCCCGAGAGTTAACGAAACGCGGGGCAGTCCCGGATGCCGGTGCCCTAGAGCAACTCAATGATCTGGGTCAACAGCGGCAGGCCGCGGGAGAAGAACACGGTAATGCAGGCGGCGAGGAACAAGGCCGTCAGCACGACGATGAATATAATCAAGGGCCAGCGGGGGGGCATAATCGTTGCCTGCTCGTCCGCAGGGGTTGCGGAAGAAGAATGGGTTGGGGAAGGCTTGGCTGACCCGGAAGTGGCGAACTGTGCAGCGGATCCGGCCGCCGGAGTTGCTGCTTCACGATGGTGGGAACGGTGGGCTCTAGCAAAGTTGATCGTCATATCTCTACCCTCCGGCTCGGCCCTGAACCCGAACTGTGGTGGAACTGTGAAGTTGCTGTGGAGGCGCGCTAGTCATTTTCCCAGCCCTCGCAAATCGCCCCAGCTGCCACAGTCACCGCCGTCGTTTACCTGGCTCGACTCGTCATGCTCCTCGTGCCACTCGCTGTCCTGTCCCTCCCAGGGATCCGTCGCTTCACCTGGGTCCCTTCGGCACCCGCCTGCTCTCTAATGGTCTTGGCTGGCCTGGTGACGGCTGGCAGGCCGGTTCCCGGTCCACCAGGGGTGACTCCCCCGCCTTGTGACCTCTCCTTGGAGCGGTGGCCTTCTAGCGACCGATCCGCCCGGCGGGCCGGCACCGGCCTGCCCTCTTCCGGTGGCCTGATAGAAGGCCGTCCAGGGTGCTGCCTGTGACCCGTTAGAGAACGGCCCCGGAAGAAGCCCTTCCAAGCCGGTGCCGTCACGGCCCCTGCATGGAAGGAGGATGCCGCGTTGTCCATCGTGGCAGGAGAATACGGCTACGTCATCGGCGTGGACGCCCATACCCGCACCCAGACCTACGCGGTCGTCGACACTGCTACCGGCGCCTCCACGGCCACCGGGACATTTCCCGCCAGTGACACCGGCGTCGGGCAGGCCATCACCTGGATGCGCCGGCACACGGTTGAGAAGGTGCTGGCTGCCGTGGAGGGAACCCCCTCCTACGGGGAACCCCTGGCCCCGGCCCTGCAGACGGCCGGAATCGCCGTAGTCGAGGTGAAGCCACCGTCGAGGGCGTCCCGGGCCGGGACCGGAAAGTCGGATGCCATCCATGCCCTCGAGGCCGCCCGGCGCGTGCTGGGCCTGCCGGTGGAGAAGCAGGCCGCACCGCGCGCCGACGGGCTGCACGGAAGTGAAGGCGAAGGGAGGCGTCGTCGCGGCGGTCGCCGCAGGGCCTGCGGAGATCAGTGAAGTCCTGGGAGGAGGTCCGGACGCTCAGGGTCGCTCCTGAGCGTCCGGACCGCTCACGTTGTGGGGCTCAGGCCGCCCCTGATAGCCCGGAGGCCACGGGCTGCTCTTCGCTCGATTGTGCCTCGAGCAGGGTCGCTTCGAGGTCCACCCCCTCCCGCTGCGCCGCCTCGAGGGCGTTCGGGTCGTCGAGCCGCAGCTGCACCGCCGCGCCGTCGCGCCTCACGGCGACGGGAACGTTGGTGAGCGGCATGCTCTCGAGATCGATGCGCGGGTCGTCCTCCTGATGGGCGACGATGGCGCGTGCCTCGTCGAGCGTATCGACGCTGGGCATCGACCCGGGCAGGTGGCGCCCCGCCGACTCGCGCAGGAACAGCACTGCGACAGCGCCGACCAGCGAGGTGCCCATGAGGTAGTACGCCGGCATCATGTCGTTGCCCGTGGACTGGATGAGGACATCGATGATCAGCGGGGCCGTGCCGCCGAAGACCGCCACAGCAACGTTGTACGCGATGCCCATGCTGAAGTACCGGCAGCCGGTCGGGAACTGGGCCGGCAGTGTCGAGGCGAGGATGGGCACGTAGAACGCCACGGGGAACGCCAGCATCGCGAGCCCCGTGAGCGTGGCCGGAACGGTGCCGATCCCCACCAGCAGGAAGGCCGGCATCGCGAGGACGACCGTGCTTAGGGCGCCGATCCACAGGGCGGGTCGGCGCCCGATCCGGTCGGAGAGCCTGCCCGCGAACGGGATGCACAGGCTCATGGCAACGAGGACCGGGATGGTCAGGAGGGTCCCGTGGACCTCGTCGTAGCCTTTTGACTCGGTCAGGTAGGTGGGCATGTAGGACGTCAGCGCGTAGCCGACGGTGTTCGCGGCCGCCACGACGACGACGGCCACGAGGATCGGCTTCCAGGTGGCGCGCAGGACGGCGAGCGGCCCCCTCGCCGCGGTCTCATCCTTGGCGATGCGCTCGTTCGCCAGCCGCTCCTGGGTGTCGAGGACGGCCTGGAACGTAGGGCTCTCCTCGATCCGGAGGCGGAAGTAGATGGCAATCGCTCCCAGCGGTCCCGCCACGAGGAACGGGATGCGCCAGCCGAACTCTTCCATTGCAGCCTGGCCGAGCGTGAGCTGGAGGACCGAGACGAGGGCGGCACCGGCCGCGAATCCCAGGTAGGAGCCCATGTCGAGGAAGCTCGTGAAGTAGCCCCGGCGCTTGTCCGCGGCGTACTCGCTCACGAACGTTGTGGCCCCGGCGTACTCGCCGCCCGCCGAGAAACCCTGGAGGAGCTTGACCGCGACCAGCAGCACCGCCGCCCAGACTCCGATCGTCGCGTAGCCCGGCAGGAGGCCGAGGAAGAACGTTGCGGCGGTCATCAGCGTGAGCGTGGCAACGAGGACCCTTTGCCGGCCGACCCGGTCGCCGAGCCATCCGAAGAAGATGCCTCCGATGGGCCGGGCAACGAACGTCGCGGCAAAGGTCCCGAGCAGGAAGAGGGTCTGGACCACTCTGTCCGCCTCGGGCAGGAAGACCGGGCCCATCGTGGTGATGAGGTAGCCGAAGATGCCCACGTCGTACCACTCCATCGTGTTGCCGACGACGGTTCCCCCGACCGCCCGGCGCAGCATGGACTTGTCCACGACGTTGACGTCGCCGACCCTTAGCCGGCGCTTTCGGAACGTGATGTGTGTGCGGCCGGAGGCCGCTCCATAGCTGTTGGGCTCGGCCACTTCCTGTCCAGGTTCAGCATTCATGGTTTTCGCTCCTGTTCAAGCGCGGCCGTTCACCGTGATGCCAGGCAGGAGGTTCGACGTATGCCGAGCCCGGCAGGGTCGCGATGAAGCTGTCGAGGAACTGCACTCCGCCCTTGGCGGCCTCGGTCTTTTCAGGTGCAGTGGTCATTTCTTCTCCTATTCGGGTGGGGATGAAAGGGGAAAGGTCAGGATGCTGGCGGTGCGCGCTGCCTCGTTCAGGGGCGCGCAGTGTGTCTCCGCGCCGCGGGCGCGCTGGGAGCGCTCGACGTCGCGGCGCCGCTTGGCGAAGAGCCTCGCCTGGGCGCTGCTGAGCAGCCCCACGGGATCGTCCCCGCGGTAGTAGACGGCCAGGAAGCTGTGGCCCTCGACGTCGCCTGCCTCGATCTCGAGCCGGACGGCCAGCCCGGCGTGGCCGCTGAACTGGATGCGGACGCCGTACTGGTCGGACCAAAAGTACGGAGAGCGGCCTGGGGCCTGGGGTCGGGCACGCCAAGGAGGGCCCGGATGGCACGGCCCGGCTGGGTGAGCGCGGCGTTCCAGTGCCCGAGCCGGTGCGGGCGGCCCAGGTGCTGGTCGTGCCAAGCCGCGCAGTCCCCGACAGCCACGACGCCGGGGAGCCGGCTCCGGCCGTGCTCGTCGCCGACCAGAACGAGTCTGCCATCGAACCCCTCGGCGCGGGCCGCGCGGGCGGCTGAGAGGCCCGCAAGGGACGAACCGGCAATGGCAAGGGTCTTCATCATGCTCCTGACCTGAGCGGGCGGTTCGAGGGGAGAGAGTTGCGTTTGACGCAACACGGTTCATCCTACACAACGGTGAGCCACGCCACAGAATGATGTCAAGCGCGTGAATACTGACCGTTGACAGTTAGGGAGCGGAACACTACGGTCGCTTATATATCAGTTGTATGTTCAGTCGGAACCGGCCGGCCGGACTCCACCACGGCCGGCGCTTCGCTGCCGGACAACAACGCCGTCACGACTTCGCCCTGATCCCTAAGGAAGAACCAGACGCCATGAGCACTGCCCTCACCCTGCCCCGCCCGGCCGCACAGGCAGCCGCCAGCCCGCCCCGGCCGGCGGGGGTGCTGACACTGTCCTGTCCCCAGCGCAGCGGCATTGTCCACGCCGTCTCCCGCTTCCTGGTGGAACACAGCTTCGACATCACTGAACACCAGCAGTTCGACGACACCGTGGACGGACGGCTGTTCCTGCGCACGGCATTCTCCGCTGCGGAAGCGGTAGACGCCGGCGTCCTGGCGGATGAATTCACCCCCGTCGCGGCGGAGTTCGGCATGGACTACACGTTCCATGACGGCGCCCGGCCCAGGGTTCTGGTCATGGTCTCGAAATTCGGGCACTGCCTGCACGATTTGATCTACCGCTGGCAAACCGGAAGCCTGGCCGCGGACCTGGTCGCCGTGGTTTCCAACCACGAAGACCTGCGCCCCATGGCCGAAGCAGCGGGCCTGCCCTTCATCCACGTGCCGATCAGCGCGCAGACCAAGCCGGCCGCCGAAGCGCGGCTGCTCGAACTGGTCGGGACGTACCAGGCGGACCTGGTGGTGCTGGCCCGCTACATGCAGGTGCTCTCCGACGACCTGTGCCGGAAGCTGGCCGGGCGGGCCATCAACATCCACCATTCCTTCCTGCCCGGTTTCAAGGGCGCCCGCCCCTACCACCAGGCGTACGAGCGCGGGGTCAAGCAGATCGGCGCCACTGCCCACTACGTCACCGCCGACCTGGACGAAGGCCCGATCATCGAACAGGAAGTCATCCGGGTGGACCACCGGCTCAGCCCTGAGCAGCTGGCCACCATCGGCCGCGACGCCGAAGCGCTGGCCCTGGCCCGGGCCGTGCGATGGCACGCCGAAAAACGCGTGCTGCTCAACGGCCACCGCACCATCATCTTCACCTGACCTCCTCGGACCCGTCCCGCCGCCACCGGCTCCCGCCGCAGCGCCCGCGAACCCACGTACCTTCGAAAGGCCCCATCATGCAATCACCCCGCGTCGTCATCATCGGAGCCGGCATTGTCGGCGCCAACCTGGCCGACGAACTGACCGAGCGAGGCTGGACCGACGTCACCGTCCTGGACCAGGGCCCGATCCCGCTGACCGGCGGTTCCACCTCGCATGCCCCCGGACTGGTCTTCCAGACCAATTCGTCCAAGACCATGGCGGAATTCGCCGCCTACACCGGCCAAAAGCTCGCCTCTCTGACCCGCGACGGCGCCCGGGCCTTCAACGCCGTCGGCGGCCTGGAAGTCGCCACCACGCCGGAGCGGCTGGAGGAGCTTAAGCGCCGCCACGGCTACGCCACCTCCTGGGGGCTGGAGGCCCGCCTGGTGGATCCGGCCGAGGCCAAGGCGCTGCACCCGCTGATCGACGAGAGCATGGTGCTCGGCGGCCTGTACCTGCCCGGCGACGGGCTTGCTTCGTCCCTGCTCGCCGTCGAACTGCTGCGCGAACGGGCTGAATCCCGGGGCGCCCGGTTCATCGGCCGTACCCCGGTCACCGGCATCGAACGCGCCGCCGGCCGGGTCACCGGCGTCCGCTCCGGCGACACAGTGTTCCCGGCGGACATCGTGGTCTCCGCCGCCGGCTTCTGGGGTCCGGCAGTCGGGGACCTGATCGGGATGCCCGTGCCCCTGGTGCCGCTGGCCCACCAGTATGTGACCACCACCTCGCTGGCCGAGCTGGCCGGCGAGCCGGAGCAGGCCGTCGGCACCGGCAACAATGCCCGGCTGCCCATCCTGCGCCACCAGGACGAAGACCTTTACTTCCGCCAGCACGGCTCGCGGCTGGGCATCGGCTCCTACGCGCACCGGCCGATCCCGGTCGGCTACGACGAACTGCCCGGTGCCGAACAGATCAGCGAGCACGCCATGCCGTCCCGGCTGGCCTTCACCGCCGCGGACTTCGAGCAGCCGTGGAAGGCCTGCCGCCAGCTGCTGCCGGGCCTGCACAAGACGGAGATCGACGATGCCTTCAACGGCATCTTCTCCTTCACTCCCGACGGCGGGTCGCTGGTGGGCGAGTCCCGGGACCTGAAGGGCTTCTTCATTGCCGAGGCCGTCTGGGTCACGCATTCGGCCGGGGTGGCCAAGGCGGTGGCCGAGCTGCTGGTCGACGGCCGGTCCGAAACGGACCTGCACGAGCTCGACGTCGCCCGCTTCGAGGAAATCCAACTGCAGGACGAGTATGTGCTGGAGACCTCGCAGCAGAACTTCGTCGAAATCTACGACATCCGCCACCCGCTCGAGCCCCGCCAGTCGCCGCGGGACCTGCGCGTCTCCCCGTTCCACCGGCGCCAGGCCGAGCTCGGGGCCTTCTTCCTGGAAAGCGGCGGCTGGGAGCGTCCGCACTGGTACGAAGCCAACGCCGCCCTGCTCGACACCCTGCCGCAGGAATGGCAGCCCCCGGCCCGCGACGCCTGGTCGGCGAAGTTCGACTCCCCGATCGCCGCGGCCGAGGCGTACGCGACCCGCACCAACGTGGCGATGTACGACATGACGGCGCTCAAGCGGCTGGAGGTGTCCGGCCCCGGGGCACTGCCGCTGCTGCAGCGCCTGACCACTGGCCAGCTGGACAAGAGCATCGGTTCGGTCACCTACACCCTGATGCTGGACGAGGCCGGCGGCATCAAGAGCGACCTGACCGTGGCCCGGATCGAGGACGCGCTGTTCCAGGTCGGGGCCAACGGCGGGCTGGACCTGGACTACATCACCCGCCAGGCTGCCGGGCAGACCGAGACCGACCCGCAGCAGTGGGTCCAGGTCAGGGACACCACCGGCGGCACCTGCTGCATCGGGGTCTGGGGCCCGCGCGCCCGCGACCTGGTCCAGCCGCTCACCCCGCAGGACCTGTCCAACGACGGCCTGAAGTACTTCCGCGCCGCCAGCACCACGATCGCCGGCATTCCGGTGCGGATCATGCGCCTGTCCTACGTGGGCGAGCTCGGCTGGGAGATCTACACCAGCGCCGAGTACGGCCAGCGGCTCTGGGACGCCCTGTGGGCCGCCGGCGAACCGCTGCAGGTCATCGCGGCCGGCCGCAGCGCGTTCAACAGCCTGCGGCTGGAAAAGGGCTACCGCTCCTGGGGCACCGACATGGACACCGAGCACGACCCGGTCCAGGCCGGCCTCGGCTTCGCGGTCCGGGCCAACAAGGAGGACTTCGTCGGCAAGCAGGCCCTGGAACAGCGCACCGCCCAGCCCCCGGCCACCCGGCTGCGCTGCCTGACCGTCGACGACGGCACCTCCATGGTGCTGGGCAAGGAACCGGTGTACGTGGACGGGCAGCCCGCCGGCTACGTCACCAGCGCCGCCTACGGCCACACGGTGCACCGGCCGGTAGCTTACGCCTGGCTGCCCGGTACCGTGGCCGAGGGCGACACGGTGCAGATCGAGTACTTCGGCCGGCGGATTGACGCCACCGTGGTGCCCGAGCCGCTGGTGGATCCGGAAATGAAGAAGATCCGCGCCTAAACGATGCAAAGGCTGGTACGCAGGCTACAGGGCGCTGCGTACCAGCCCTTCGAAGGGCGTCACGTGTTCCTCGGCCAAGTCCGCGGCCCGGTCCGCGTCGCCGTCGATGATGGCCTGCAGCAGCGCCTCATGTTCCCGCACGTGCCCGGTGATCGGCGCCAGCCCGGGGAGGACGAAATTCCACATCCGCTGCGAGAGGCTGAAGTACTGGATCAGCGTCGCTTCCACGTAGCTGTTGCGCATGACCGCATACACGGTGCGGTGAATCTGCTCGTCCAGGTCCATCGAGGTCCGGTTGGATTCCTCCGCGGTTGCCGCCAGCTGCCGCAGGCACTCCTTCAAGCGCTGCCGGTCCTCGTCCGTGGCCAGTTCGGCCGCCCGGCGCGCGGCGAAGGATTCCAGCACCCGCCGGGCATCCGAGATGGCCTTCAGATCCCGGATATTCACGTCGGCAACGATGGTGCCCCGGCGCTGACAGACCGTAAGCATGCGGTCGGACTCCAGCCGCTTGACAGCCTCGCGCATCGGCGTGCGTCCCACGCCCAGCTCGGCCATCAGGGCCTCTTCGTCCAAGGCCGCCCCCGGCGGCAGGCGCATGTCGATAATCCGCTGGCGCAGTTCCAGATACGCGTGTTCCGCCCGGGTCCGGCCGACGGTACTCATCGCTTCCACAGTGCCGGGCCTTTCCCTCGATCCAGCGGGCCGGTGACCGGTCCCACCCTAGATATATCCGACCTAGCACGAGTCGGCCCTTCCCCAGCCTTGGTCACGCGGTAGTGGAACCCAGGGCTTTCCTCCGCGGCCCAAGCCTGGTAGATGCCGACCTTTTCAAAAAGCCGGCGGCCCTCAACCGGGGACTGGACCTAAAGGAGTCTTCTGGGCGCTGGAACTCGTCCAGGACCGCAGCACCCGGACACCCGCATCCACATGGTCCCGCCTGCCATCGTTACACCGGAAGAAGTAGCCCAGACGCTGTCCACTTACGACCAGGCGCTGGCGGCCGTCGCTCTGCGACTCTCGTATAACACGGTTGCACCTTCCGCTAAGGAAGGTTCACCCACCCAGGAATCGAGTGGGCTATGTGCCGCACAAATCGAGTAAAGATCCATAAGTGCTGGCATGCCCTTGTCACAACAGCATGTTGAACTACATCCAAGCTGACCCCCGTGGCCCATCGGTCTGGACGGGGATGAGCTGCCGCTGCCTGACGGAATCGCCATTACCGGCGTCTCTCTGATGGGGGTGGAAGGAGGGAAGTTGCGCCATTTAGCGTTCCACACTGTCGCACCTGCCCGCACTGCAATGTTAAGGCATTTATGTGGCCTTGGGCCGCGTCTTAACAGCTTGACAGCTAGCGTGGGATACGTCACGCTGTTGCACATCATGATTGTCGTTGCGTAATACGCATGTGAAGGGAAACATGGAGACGCTTGTGGTGGTGGGAGCATCCTTGGGTGATGTTTCGCCGGCTACAACATCTCGACAACACCAGTTGCTCCCATTAACTCCGCAATCCCCACTAATCGCACACTGCCAGTCCTCCCGGGAGAAAAAATGTCCGCTCCAGTGAACGTGCCCCTCAACTCACGCGGAAAACTCGCTACATCATTGCCTGCAGAGCAGCTGGCGGAAATCGCCGAGCTGTTTGAGTTCCGGCGCACGGGCTATTCCCTCGATGCCCCCTTCTACACCGACCCGGCGATTTTCAAGATCGACATGGAGGCCATTTTTGGCCAGCACTGGATCTTTGCTGCCAGCGTCGCCGAACTGCCGGAGCCGGGCGATTACGTCACCGTCGACTACGGGCCCTACTCCCTGATCGTGCTGCGCAACGACGACGGCGACGTGAACGTCCTGCACAACGTGTGCCGCCACCGCGGCGCCCGCGTCCTGACCGAAGCTGCGGGATCAACGGGAAACCTGGTCTGCGGCTACCACTCCTGGACCTACTCGCCCAGCGGCGATCTGATCCACGCCTCGGCTCCCGGGGAAGCGAAGTTCGACAAGAGCTGCTTCGGGCTTAAGCGCGCCCACAGCCGCGTGGTCGCCGGACTCATCTTCGTCTGCATTGCGGACGAACCGCCGGCAGACTTCGACGAAACCTCAAAGATCTTTGAGCCCTACCTCGCGCCCCACGATCTGTCGAAGACGAAAATCGCCTACCAGCAGAACATCGTCGAGGAGGGCAACTGGAAGCTCGTCATGGAGAACAACCGTGAGTGCTACCACTGCGACGGCCACCCTGAACTCGCCTGCTCCCTCTTCCCGACCTGGGGCCTGACGGAGGGCCTGATTCCGCCCCACCTTGAGGAAGTGTGGGAACGCAACAAGGAAGCCCAGTCCTCCCTCGAGGAGCGTTGCCGCCGCTACGGCCTGCCCTACGAGGTGGTCGAGGAGCTTGACACGCGCATCGCGGGAATCCGCATCTCACGTGAATCACTGGACGGAGAGGGCGAATCGTTCTCGGCTGACGGGCGCAGGCTTTCCAAGAAGCTGCTCGGCGACCTGCCGGACTTCCGCCTTGGCCGCTGCTCGATGCACCTGCAGCCCAACAGCTGGTTCCATTTCCTCGGCGACCACGTCATCACGTTCGGCGTCTTCCCCATCAACGAACACCAGACGCTGGTACGCACCACCTGGCTGGTGGCTGACGACGCCGAGGAAGGCGTCGATTACGATCTGGAGAAACTCACCTACACCTGGAAGCAGACAAACCTGCAGGACAAGGCGTTCGTGGAGCTGTGCCAGAAGGGTGCCGGCAGCCCCGCCTACGAGCCCGGCCCGTACATGAAGAGCGAATACCAGGTAGAGGCGTTCATTAACTGGTACGTGCAGCGCGTACAGGAGCACTTGGCATGACTGAACTCCTCACTGAGACGGTGATCGAGGAACCACGGCGCATCCGCGGTCTCGAGATGCCGTGGAACAGGGTGCTGGGCAGCACCGAGGCACCCGCCCGCGCCGCCCACGCCCTGGGTCCCTGGCATCCGCAGGAGTTCATGGCCGAATGTGTCGAGACCGTACCCGAAGCGGGCGACATGATGACCTTCGTGTTCCGCCGCTGCGACGGTGCGCCCCTAGCGTTCCGTGCAGGCCAGTACGTAAACATCGCCTTTCCCGTGAACGGCGAGGACCAGGAACCGGTAGACCGCAGCTACTCGCTGTCCAGTTCGCCCACCCAGCCCTGGACCTTCAGCGTCACCGTCAAACGCGACCCCACAGGACTCGTCTCCCCGTGGGTGCACCAGAACGTCAAACCCGGCACCGTCCTGGATATGCTCGGACCGGTCGGGGCGTTCCACCTGCCCGATGCCGACCGGCGGGCGCGTTACCTCTTGCTGGCCGCCGGCGCGGGCATCACTCCCATCATGTCCATGGTGCGGACCATCCACTCCCTGCCCGGACACGCCGACGTCGTGGTGCTCTACCATGGAGCCGAGGCCGGAGGTTTCGCCTTTCACCAGGAGCTGGCCTACATCGCCTCCGTGGACTCGCGCGTCAAGGTCTTCTACTCCCTGGGCGACCGCAGCAAACCCGACGGGTGGGAAGGGCTCAGCGGAAGGCTGACGGCAGCCATGATCGACCAGGTGGCACCCGATGCCAACGGCCGCCAGGTCTATGCCTGCGGCCCCGAGGGTTACCTGAACAGCGCCACCGAGCTCCTCAAGAAGGTCGGCGTCGATGACACCTCCATCTACATGGAGTTCTTCTCGGGAGATCGTCAGACACTCCTTGAGTACCAGGCAGAGATCGCGCTTGCAGCGGACATCGCCGAGGAAATCGCGGAGGAAATTGAAGATTCCGCCGAGGAGTACTATGAAAGCCAGCCCAGCGCGTTCGGGCTCTACGAGCCCGGCTACGACGCCGAGGGAACCCTGAAGGCCTCGGGACTGCCGCTGGAAACCGTCGACCCGGACGCGCCCGCCCCCGAGGGCAGTTCGGACGCCGAGCCGGAGGCCGCGACCCCCGATGCCTCGAGTTTTGACACGGTGGGAACGGGAAGCCTGACCCTGTCCTTCATGCGTACCGGCATCAATGTTCGGATTGACCCCGACGAACACATCCTCGGGGTGGCCCAGCGTGCGGGCGTCAGGATCGGTGCGAACTGCAAGGAAGGCATGTGCGGCTCCTGCAAGGTCGTCAAGCTTTCCGGGGAGGTCGAGATGAACCACCAGGGCGGTATCCGGAAACGGGAAATCGATGCCGGCAAGTTCCTGCCCTGCTGCTCGACCGCGCGCACCGATATGGTGATCGATGCCTAGCCGGCTTTAACTGCTCTGGGCCGAACAGCCAAGGGATGGTTTCCACGGCAAGGATACAGGGGCCTGCGGGAATGCCACACGTGGCATTCCCGCAGGCCCCTGTCGGTCCGTGGGCTCCCCGACCAAGTCGTGTCTTCCCGGAACATTGACGCACCACCATGGTCGCGTGTCCACTAATCCACCCACGCTTGTCAGTGGGACCCGGTGGGCATAGCCAGGGGGCAGTGCCTTAGGGCCTGTCGGCGACGCTGAATTCGGTCACGTCGGTCACCCGCTTTTCATTCGGGGCGCCGGCATCAAACTGCCGGTTCAGCAGGTTCGGGGCAACGATGCCCTGCTCGCCCTGGTAAGAGTTGTAGCGCTTCTTCCGCCGGACCTTGCAGACCAGCCGCAGCGAACGCAGCATTCGCCTGACAGCCGCCGCAGATCCGGTCAGCCCAACCAGCGCCACCAGTGTGACTGCTCCGGTTCCGGCATCGGTTCCGGATCCGGCTCCTCGCCCAAGGCCAGCGCCGCCTCGACGATGTCGTCCGCGGTGAGCGTCATGACGGCCTCACGATCGAGCACGTCGAGACTTTGTTCCTCGTCGAGCGACAGCCGCAGCGCCTGGCGGTTGAGTGCCTGCTCGAACAGCGTGCGGGCGAACCGTGCGTTGCCGGAGTCCTCGCCCGCATGGAGCCCGGTGAAAATGCGTCGCAGCATCTGGTCCGCACCCGGCTCCAGCGTGTACTCGTGCTGGGCCAGCATCCGGTGGAAGATCGTCTGGAGTTCGTCGACGGAGTAGTCGGGGAACGTGATCTCGCGGGCGAATCGGGAGCGCAGTCCGGGGTTCGAGAGCAGGAAGGACTCCATCAGCTGCGGGTACCCGGCCACGATCACGACCAGGCGGTGGCGGTGGTCCTCCATCCGCTTGAGCAGGACCTCGATCGCCTCGGGGCCGAAGTCCGCCCGGCCGTCCTCCGGGGCCAGCGCGTAGGCCTCGTCGATGAACAGGACGCCGTCCAGCGCACGCCGGATCACCCGGTCCGTCTTGATGGCGGTCGCGCCGACGTACTGCCCCACGAGGCCCGAACGGTCGACCTCGACCAGGTGGCCTTTCTGCAGCAGACCGACCGCGCGGTACATCTCGGCCAGGAGCCGCGCCACGGTGGTCTTGCCCGTGCCCGGGTTTCCGAGGAACACCAGATGCTGTGATGTGGCCACCTCCGGCAGGCCGTGCGCCTTACGGCGGGCCTGGACCTGGAGCAGTGCGACGAGGCCCCGCACCTGTTCCTTCACGGTCTCCAGTCCGACCAACGCGTCGAGCTCGGCCTGCACCTCGGACAGCGGCCGGGGCGGCCCGGGCCTAGCACCGATGAGATCGCCGACCAGGTCGTCGACGCGCTCCGAACCGTGCAGCTTGAGCTGGTCGGCCAGATGGGCGATGGTTTCGCGCAGGTCGTCGAGCGGATTGCGGCTGGCAGCCATGCATCCACTGTAGTACCCGATTCCCGACCGGGGTGGGGTAGGCCTCACCGGTATCAACTCCCTTTTGGCCGTAGTGTTCACACGGTACAGCCAGTCTCCATTGGATAATGCGGGCACCGACCGTGCTTTCGGTGCTGACTACGGCACCAAGGATGAGGGACATAGGGAGCCTCCGGGGTCAGGTGTAAGCCTTCGACAAGCCACACCCCACCCGGAGGCTCTCCCTACGTCAACCCAACTCGCCCGCAACCAACCTCATGGCCAGGTACAACTGATATGGAGTGATGTGCTGTCAAGTGGGCATGACGAGGCGCCCTCGGGACGAGGTCCCGGGGGCGCCTCGTTGCTTCACCGGGCGGGGGCTGGCGAGCGTGTCGTTGGTCGACGCGCGGTCAGACTCTCACGAAAATTAAGGTGGCCGCGGATGGTGTGCCTCGGCTTAGGCGGGCGCTCATTGGCCCGTCCGCGGGGACGGGTCAGCCGGCTTGTTGTGCTGGTTCGATAGTGACCGTGAAGCCCATGGCTTCGAGCTGGCTGACGGCGCGGGCGCGCGTTTTGGCCGGCTGCAGCCGGGTGAAGTAGTCAGGTCCTGGATCCTTGTAGAGTTCGCCGGTCCGGAGCATGTTCCATACGGCTGTCAGAATTGCATGCTCGACGGCAACGAGGGCTTTCATGGGCCCCCGCCGGGCGGCAAGGCGCCGGTATTTGGCGCCGAAGTAGGTCTTCTTCGATCTCGAGCCGGCAAGCACCGCTATCCCGAGGGCGCCCTTGAGATACGGGTTGCCGGCTCTGGTCCTGCCGGATTTGATGCGCCCGGCCGATTCATTGTTGCCCGGTGCGGTACCAGACCAGGATGCCAGGTGCGCCGCGGTGGGGAACACGCTCATGTCGGCCCCGGTTTCGGCGATGATGACTTCGGCGACGCGCCCGCTGACGCCGGGGATGCTCATCAGCAGGTCCCGGGCCGGGCGGAAGGGGTCGATCGCCTGCTCGATCCGGGCGCCGAGCTCCTCAATGGCCCGGGTGTGCCCGTCGATGATGTCCAGGTGCAGTCCGGCCAGGAACGCATGGTGGGCGTTGAATCTGCCGTTGAGGGCTTCGGCCAGGGCGGGAATCTTTGCCCGCAGGCTGTAAACGGCAAGATCGGCCAGTACCGCAGGATCCCGCTCTCCCTCGATGAGGGCCCCGAGCATCGCCCGGGAGGAGACACCTGTCAGATCCGTGGCCACGGAGGAGAGCTTGATCCCGGCGTCTTCGAGCAGCTTCTCCAGGCGCTGGATCTCACTGCCGCGCTGTCGGATGAACATTGTCCGGGTGCGCGTCAGGTCCCGGAGCTGGCGGACGGGCTCGGGTGGAACGAACGAGGCACGCACGAGACCGAACGCGCCCAGCTGGGCCAGCCATGCCGCATCCGAGACATCGGTCTTGCGCCCGGGCATGTTCTTGACCTGTTGGGCATTGGTAAGCATCACGTTGAGCCCGTCTTCAAGCAGGAAATAGAACTGCTTCCAGTAGTCGCCGGTGGCTTCCATCACCACCAGCGTCACCTGCTCGTGGAGCAGATGCTCCCGCAGGGCCAACACCTCGTTCGTGGTCGACCCCCACGTGGCCACCGTCGAGGTGTATTGCCCGCGGCGGCGGCCGGGGCGGCGCACGCAAACCTTGGCGTCGCGTTTGGAAATATCAATGCCTGCGCACCGCTCGTGCAGAACGTCCATGGCAGTCCCAACCCGCTTCCTTCCCGGATCTTCCGAATAAACGTGTTCCGAGGAGGGCGGAAAAACAGAAGTCTCTCACTCGTGCTCACGGCAACAATCCACGGTTCCCGCGGAAAGGGCCCTCCGCACCCATGCTGATATACAGGCTCAAAAGCACCACAGTCTGATCGGCGTCTGACCGGAACACACCACCAGAGTGCACCGCGACGCCATGCCCGGCCAGTGCCCGGACGAGCCGGTCCGACCGCGAATTTTCTGCCATCACGGAGGGCCCAACGCCCTGGGCAGCTGATATGCGCGGGTTGGTTACCGCAGGACGGTGGTTCGGCTGGGGCCGGTCCGCGTGTCTAGGAACGGGCGTGGCCGCCGGGGGGCGGCTGCTCATAGGTGTTTCGCGGGTGGCTCCACGCGCTGCCGTCAGCGCCCCGTGGCCCGGCGAAGCGGCCGGGGCTCAGTCCTCCATCACGGCCAGTGACCAGCACCAGCTAAGCCAGCTCGCGGGCGATCGCGACATTGGCCACGGTGGGGCGCTTGCGCCGCTCAAGGAATTTCACCCAGCGGTCGTGGAGGCGCCGGTTGCCCTCGTCGCCGCGAATGCGCGCCGCGGCCGGAGCGAGGTCCCACCGGTCGCGCATGGTTTTGCCGACGGTATAGCGGGCCCGGTGGTGCCATGCGGCCCCGGGCCGGGAGCCGGCGGACGTGGGAGTTGCCGGTCTTGGATGTCCGGTCCCTGGGTCCGGGAGGCGCCCGAGGAGTGCTCGGCGGGGGTGAGCCCGACGAAGGAGGCGATCGTGGCGCCGGTGAACCGGTGCCAGTCGCCGATCCCGGCCGCGAGGGCGAACCCGGTGAGGGTGCTGACCCCGCGCAGGCAGCCCAGGCGCCGCACCAGGGGTGCTGCCTCGCTTTCGGCGGCCAGCTCCGCGATTGCGGCGTCGAGGCGGTCCCTGCGCGCCTTGACCGCCAGGACGGCCTCGTACTCGGAGTCGAAGGCCATCCGGGTTGCCTTCAAGGTCAGCTGCCCGGCCGCTTCGCGGCGCAGCCAGGCATCGTGCGCGCCGGTCCAGGCGGCCCCGCCGGCATAGACGATCCCGTGCCGCAGCAGCAGCTTCGAGAGCCGGTGCCTGGCCCTCATCAGGTCCCCCCGGCAGTCCTCCCTGGCACGCACCAGGTCACGGGCGGCTTCCTGCGCCGTGTCAGGGACCGACACCGCGGCGGCTCTCGTCAAGGCGCAGCAGCCTGGCCAGATGCACCGCGTCCCGGGCGTCGGTCTTCACCCGGTCCCCGGACGGGCGCTGCAGCTTCGACGGGGCAGCGACCACGCACCTGATCCCGTCCGCCGCCAGGGACCGTGCCAGCCCGAACCCCGTCGGGCCTGCCTCATAGGCCACGGCCAGCGGAGCGGGAAGCCCGGCCAGCCATGCCCTGACACTCATACGACGGGGCCAGCCTGGCCTGGACCAGCTCCCCGGTCACGCCGTCGATCGCCGCTGCCGCAACAGACCGGGCGTGCACATCCAGCCCAACACTCGTACGCTCAATAAACACCGGGGCCTCCTACGCATGTCGGATAGGCCGGGCAGGGGCTTCTGTCCGGTAACCCACGAATCTGCGTCAGCGAGGCCCCGGCCCGCAACCACCCACGCAAGGGCGGTCACTCCATACCGTCTAGGGCCTGTCCTGTGAATCATCCGGGTAGAACTCGATACTGTTCGCCGTCAGAAGGCCCGCCTGCAGATCGGTCGGCGTTTCCCTTACTAGCTCCACGACGAGTTCCGCATCGATGACAACGCGAAGTCGCCGGGACACAGTGCCACTCACATAAAGGGGCCGCTGAGAAAATTGGGGACCCGCCGACTCTTAACCGTGTGATCACTGCGCACCGGCCCACGGTGGATAGTACTCCACCAGCTCATTGAACATGCAGAAGGACGTTCTCGCCTCGAAGGCGACGGCGAGAGAATCGTCCGGCCCAGCGGCCTCGAACGGGCTTGCGCTGTTGAAATCGTTAGGGTGCTCCGCGAGCTGCGCCCCGAGGGCGTCGTACGCACCGAGCGGGACCGGATCGTCATCGTGGATCCCGGACGACTCATCGTAGAGCAGGGATGGAACTCAAGTTCCTGACAAGGATGCCGCTCCGGTCGACACTGTAGCCATGACGACCATGAACAGGCACATGACGGCTGTCCAAAATCTACGGGCACTGGAAGAGCTGGGGGCGCGTCTTGAAGGTCTGTTGGTTCTTCCGGGCAGCGGCTCGTATGACGCACAGCGGCGAGTCTGGAACGGCTCAATCGACCGCTGTCCCGCCGCCATCGTCCGCTGCGCGAGCGTAGCGGACGTGGCAGCCGCGCTGCGGTTCGCCCGTGTCCACGACCTCCTAGTGGCCGTGCGCGGCGGTGGCCACAGCTTCCCCGGTCATTCGGTCTGTGACGGCGGCATGGTGATCGACCTGTCGTTGATGCGAGGGATCCGGGTGGACCCGGAGGCCCGGACCGTGTGTGTGCAGGGCGGTGTGCTGTTGGGTGAGCTGGACGCCGCGACGCAGCCGTACGGGCTCGCCGTCACCTCGGGCATCGTGACCCACACCGGGGTCGCCGGGCTGACGCTGGGCGGTGGGATGGGCTGGATCATGCGGAAGTACGGGCTAACCATCGACCAACTGCTGTCCGTCGAACTGGTGACAGCTGACGGGGAGCCGGTCAGGGCCAGCACCGCTGAGAATGCCGATCTGTTCTGGGGTGTGCGGGGCGGAGGCGGCAACTTTGGGATCATCACCGAGTTCAAGTTCCGACTGAACCCGGTCGGCCCGGAGGTCTTCGCCGGCCCGGTCTTCTGGCCGATGGAGGACGCGTCCGAGGTCCTCCGGTTCTACCGGGACTGGGTCGCCGACTGCCCGGACGAACTGATGACGATCGTCGTCCAGCGCCGCGTCCCCGACCTCCCGGTCATCCCCAGGGACCTGGTGGGTCGCCACGTCATCGTCGTAGTGGCTTGTCACCTGGGGCCGGTCGACGACGCGGAGCGGGTGATGCGACCGCTGAAGTCGTTCGGTCGACCGTTGCTCGACTTGTGCCAGCCCAAACCCTACCTGGTGCACCAGTCGATGTTCGATCCCGGGTTCCCGCACGGTTGGTGGTACTACTTCCGCACATGCGACATCGCCGCGCTCACAGATGACGTAATCGGCGTCATGGCCGAACAGGGGCGCCGGATCGTCTCGCCGATCACGAGCGTCGGGTTGTGGCAGATGGGCGGCGCGGTCGCCCGTGTCGGTGAGGATGAGACCGCCTTCCACGGACGCGGAGCGGGGTTCACGTTCAACATCAACGGCAATTCCTATTCCGCAGAGGGGTTCGATGCCGAACGTGAGTGGGCCCGTGACTACTGGACTGCTTTGCAGCCACACCACACCAGCGTCTATGTAAACTTCCTGATGGACGAGGGAGAGGACCGGGTGCGCCAGGCGTACGGTGTGGCGAAGTACGACCGGCTCAAGGCGCTCAAGCGAGCATATGACCCACACAACGTGTTCCGGCTCAACCAGAACATCAGACCTGACTAGGGCCTGTCCTGTGATTTATCGCAGCCACAGGAACGCGGCGGCCAGCAGCAGCTCCGAGCGGTAGTAGTGGCGTCGTCCTTGACGACGGCCTCGGCCAGGATCTACTCCCACGTCCCGTTCAGGGTCCACTTGCGCAACCGCTCATGGGCGGTCTTCCACGGCCCGTAGCGTTCGGGAAGGTCCCGCCAGGGTGCGCCGGTGCGCAGCTTGAACACGACCGCATTGATCACCTGCCGGTGATCGCGCCACTGCCCGCCGCGCCCCCGAAGACGGCAGCAGCGGCTCGATCCTCGCCCAGGCCTTGTCCGTCAGTTCGCCTCTGCCAACCATCCGACAGGTCCAACACGACTTGCCCCCAGATTCACAGGACAGACCCTAGTCGATCCGGTCTCGCCAACTGTGCGGCGAACCGCCAACCAGCGTCAGGCCTCGTCTCCGCCCAGATTGCCAGCCTAGTTGGAAGACTTCCAACTACCCCTGCCATTGCTTCCAACTAGGGTGCTTTTCTTCCACCTAGGCCTGCATCTCACAGACGACTAGAAATCCCAGTCCTCGTCCTCGGTGTTCACAGCCTTGCCGATCACGTACGAGGAACCGGAGCCGGAGAAGAAGTCGTGGTTCTCGTCCGCGTTGGGGCTCAGCGCCGAGAGGATCGCCGGGTTCACGTCGGTAACCGAGGACGGGAACATCGCCTCGTAGCCCAGGTTCATCAGGGCCTTGTTGGCGTTGTAGTGCAGGAACTTCTTCACGTCCTCGGCCAGGCCCACCGAGTCGTAGAGGTCGTGGGTGTACTGCACCTCGTTCTCGTACAGCTCGTAAAGCAGCTCGAAGGTGTAGTCCTTGATCTCCTGGCGCTTCTCCTCGGAGACCTGCTCCAGGCCCTTCTGGAACTTGTAGCCGATGTAGTAGCCGTGCACCGCCTCGTCGCGGATGATCAGCCGGATCAGGTCAGCGGTGTTGGTCAGCTTGGCGCGCGAGGACCAGTACATCGGCAGGTAGAAGCCGGAGTAGAAGAGGAAGGACTCCAGCAGGGTGGAGGCCACCTTCTTCTTCAGCGGGTCGTCGCCAAAGTAGTAGTCCATGACGATTTGCGCCTTCTTCTGCAGGTTCGGATTCTCCACGGACCAGCGGAAGGCGTCGTCGATCTCCTTGGTAGAGCACAGCGTGGAGAAGATCGAGGAGTAGCTCTTGGCGTGCACCGACTCCATGAACGCGATGTTCGTGTAGACGGCTTCCTCATGCGGGGTCAGCGCATCGGGGATCAGGCTGACCGCGCCGACGGTGCCCTGCACGGTGTCGAGCAGGGTCAGGCCGGTGAAGACCCGCATGGTGAGCTGCTGCTCTTCAGGGGTCAGGGTGTGCCAGGACTGCACGTCGTTGGACAGCGGCACCTTCTCCGGCAGCCAGAAGTTGTTGACCAGCCGGTTCCAGACCTCCACGTCCTTCTCGTCCTGGATCCGGTTCCAGTTGATCGCCTCGACGTGGTGGAGGAGCTTGACCTTCTCCGTCATTTCTAATCCTCGGGTTTCTGTATCGCTGAGTTAGGTAGGTGGGGAGCTACGACGGCGGCGGGCGGCTGCCGCCGCCGTCGCACCTTTTAGTTGCCGGGGGCCACTAAAGCATGCATGAAACGCAACCCTCCACCTCAGTCCCCTCCAGCGCGAGCTGGCGCAGGCGGATGTAGTAGATGGTCTTGATGCCCTTCTTCCAGGCGTAGATCTGGGCCTTGTTGATGTCGCGGGTGGTGGCGGTGTCCTTGAAGAACAGCGTCAGCGACAGGCCCTGGTCCACGTGCTGGGTGGCCGCGGCGTAGGTGTCGATGACCTTCTCGTAGCCGAGCTCGTACGCGTCCTGGTAGTACTCCAGGTTATCGTTGGTCAGGTACGGGGCCGGGTAGTAGACGCGGCCGATCTTGCCTTCCTTGCGGATCTCGATCTTCGAGGCCACCGGGTGGATGGAGGAGGTCGAGTTGTTGATGTAGGAGATCGAGCCGGTCGGCGGCACCGCCTGGAGGTTCTGGTTGTAGATGCCGTGCGCCATGACGGATTCCTTCAGGGCGGCCCAGTCCTCGCGGGTGGGAACGTGGATGTCCTTGAAGAGCTCCTTGACCTTTTCGGTCTGCGGCAGCCAGTCCTGCCCGGTGTACTTGTCAAAGAACTCGCCGCTGGCGTACTTGGAGTTCTCGAAGCCGCCGAACTTCTCGCCCGTTTCCTTGGCGATGGCGTTCGAGGCGCGCAGGCAGTGGAACAGCACGGTGGCGAAGTAGACGTTGGTGAAGTCCAGGCCCTCTTCGGAGCCGTAGTGGACCCGCTCGCGGGCCAGGTAGCCGTGCAGGTTCATCTGGCCCAGGCCGATGGCGTGGGACTGGGAATTGCCTTCGGCGACGGAGGGCACCGAGTTGATGTGGGACATATCCGAGACCGCACTCAGCGCGCGGATGGCGGTCTCGATGGAGCCGCCGAAGTCCGGCGAGTCCATGGTCTTGGCGATGTTCATCGACCCAAGATTGCAGGAGATGTCCTTGCCGACCTCGGCGTAGCTCAGGTCCTCGTTGTACACCGACGGGGTGGAGACCTGCAGGATCTCTGAGCACAGGTTGCTCATGGTGATCTTGCCGGCCACCGGGTTGGCCCGGTTCACCGTGTCCTCGAACATGATGTACGGGTAGCCGGACTCGAACTGGATCTCGGCCAGGGTCTGGAAGAACTCGCGGGCGTTGATCTTGGTCTTCTTGATCCGCGCGTCGTCCACCATCTCGTAGTACTTCTCGGTGACGGAGACGTCGGAGAAGGGCATGCCGTAGACGCGCTCGACGTCGTACGGGGAGAACAGGTACATGTCCTCGTTCTTCTTGGCCAGTTCGAAGGTGATGTCCGGAACCACCACACCCAGGGACAGGGTCTTAATCCGGATCTTCTCGTCCGCGTTCTCGCGCTTGGTGTCCAGGAAGCGGTAGATGTCCGGGTGGTGGGCGTGCAGGTAGACGGCGCCGGCGCCCTGGCGGGCCCCGAGCTGGTTGGCGTAGGAGAAGGAGTCCTCGAGCAGCTTCATCACGGGGATGACGCCGGAGGACTGGTTCTCGATCTGCTTGATCGGCGCGCCGTGCTCGCGGATGTTGGTCAGGGACAGCGCCACGCCGCCGCCGCGCTTGGACAGCTGCAGGGCGGAGTTGATGCCGCGGGCAATGGACTCCATGTTGTCCTCGATGCGCAGCAGGAAGCAGGAGACGAGCTCGCCGCGCTGCTTCTTGCCGGCGTTGAGGAAGGTGGGCGTGGCCGGCTGGAAGCGGCCCTCGATGATCTCGTCCACCAGGCGGGTGGCCAGTTCCTCGTCACCGCGGGCCAGGTGCATGGCCACCATGCAGACACGGTCCTCGTAGCGCTCCAGGTAGCGCTTGCCGTCGAAGGTCTTCAGCGTGTAGGAGGTGTAGAACTTGAAGGCGCCGAGGAAGGTCTCGAAGCGGAACTTCTTCTTGTACGCGCGCTTGAACAGGTCACGGATGAAGTTCATCGTGTACTGGTCCAGCGTCTCGCGCTCGTAGTAGTCGTTCTTGACCAGGTATTCGAGCTTCTCGTCCAGGTCGTGGAAGAACACCGTGTTGTTGTTCACGTGCTCCAGGAAGTACTGGCGCGCCGCCCAGTGGTCCGCCTCGAACTGGATCTTGCCGTCCGGCCCGTAGAGGTTCAGCATCGCGTTGAGCTCGTGGTAGCCGAGCCCCTTGTACGCTGCCGGCAGCTCCTTGGATTCCTTGGATTTACCTACTGCGGCATCTGCGACTGTCGTGTCCAAAAGTCTTCCAAGCCCTTCTTAACGCGGTCGACGTCTTCGGACGTCCCCATGAGTTCAAAACGGTACAGGCGGGGTACCTGGCATTTGGCCGCGATCTTGTCCGCAGCCAGGCAATACGTAGTGCCGAAGTTCGTATTGCCTGCCCCGATGACTCCGCGCAGCAGGGACCGGTTCTGCTCCTCGTTAAGGAACTTAACCACCTGCGGCGGAATGGAATTCCTGCCCGACTCCCCGCCATAGGTGGGGACGATCAGCACAAACGGCCTGAGGGCATAAATCGTTTCATCACTGGTCCGAAGCGGGATGCGTGCAGCTTCCAGCCCCAGCTTCTGCACGAAGCGGTGGGTGTTTCCCGAAGCCGAGGAGAAGTAGATCAGTGCGGCGTCGGTGCTGGAGCCAGGTTGCTGTCCCGGACCATGCATGATGGCGGCGTCGGCCGCTTGAACAGCAGCCATGGAGTGTGCCTCCGTAACGTGGGGGGTCAGGCTACCTCGGCGGCGTGCTGGGCCAGTTCCTCGATCTTGTCCGGGCGGAAGCCGGACCAGTGGCCCTGGTCGGTAACGACAACCGGAGCCTGCATGTAGCCGAGGGCGCGGACACGCTCGAGGGCGGCCGGATCCTGGGACAGGTCAACGCTCTGGTATTCGATGCCCTTCTTGTCAAGAGCCCGGTAGGTGGCGTTGCACTGAACACAGGACGGCTTGGTGTAAACCGTGACAGTCATGATCCCTCTTCCCCTTGGGAAAACTATGCGAATGTGAACTTATCGAGAGTTCCGCGGCGCTTCCCGCGGATCCGGCGAACCGTGACCCTCCAGCTGTGTCAATACTACATCTAGTGATGAGGGCTCGGGGGGACCCCTAGATGATGTATTACAAGTATGTCATTTATCACTCCGTGAGTCCACAGGCACTGGGGATATTCCGGCCCCGGAAAAGCCCGGATTTCCGCAGGTTTCGCTCGGTCGTCCACACCCTGTGGACCCGGTTCCCACAGCCGGAAAAAACTCCGTGTCGCGTTTCCTCGGCGTGTCGCCGGCAGCTCCCGAAAGCTCCCTCCCAGCTGGTTCCCAGCCCAGTTCTGGTTCAATGGGCTCATGGTCAATCCGGTCCACCTGCGCACGCTGCTGGAGGTCACCCGCAGGGGCTCCTTCGCCGCGGCCGCCCTGCAGCTGGGCTACACCGCCTCGGCAGTTTCCCAGCAAATGTCAGCCCTCGAACGCGAAGCCGGCGTGAAGCTGTTCGAACGCTCGGCGCGCAGCGTGCAGCCCACGGAAGCCGCCGTCGTCATGGCCCGCCACGCAGCCAAGGTGCTCACGGACATCGACGCCCTGCTGGCCGCGACGGCCAGCACGCACGAGACCACCAACCAGGAAATCCGGCTGGGCATCTTCCCGAGCCTGGCCACCCACGCCCTGCCCAAGCTGCTGCGCACGCCCGGGTGGCGGGACCTGGGCCTGAACCTGAAGGTGTTCGTGGCCGAGCCGGCCCAGACCATCCAGGGCCTGCGCGCCGGCGGCGAGCTGGACATCGCCCTGGTGTACCAGGTGGGGCAGGGCGGCCTCGCGTGGCCGCATACCGTGAGCCGGCAGTGGATCGGCGACGACAATTTCCGTGTGGTGCTGCCGGAGTCCTGGGGCATCCGGACGGGGGCGCAGGTCTCAGCGTCCCAGCTGGCGGAGATGCCGTGGATCATGCACCATCCCGGAACCAGCGATGCCACGGTGATCGAGCGGCTGTTCGCCAGCTGCAACCTGCATCCGCGGGTGACCGCATACTGCGACGACTTCAATGCCAGCCTGGAACTGGCCTCGGCTGGGGTGGGCGCGGCGCTGGTGCCCGAGCTGGCCATGCAGCGCGGCACTGACGGCGTGGTGGTGCTGGATGTGCCCGAGATCCGGCTGGCGCGCAACATTTTCGCCCTGCTCATCAATGACCACCAGAGCGCCCGGATGGACCTGTTCATGGACCAGCTCTCCGGCGTCCTGCGCCAGCTGAGCATCGCGCCCCGGCGCAAGTGACCCGGGTCGCGGCGCGCCTGTGCCGCGGGCTCAGGCCTCCGGCCCGGATGTCAGGTAGTTGTGCACCTCGAAGACTTCGACTTCGGGCTCGGGCAGGCCGGCCTTGGCCAGCAACGGGCCCACCTGGTCCCGGTAGTAGGCCTCGAACAGCTCCCTGCTGCGCCACACGTCGGTGACGCGGATCCCGGAGTCGGTGGCGGTGACCCAGTGGTACAGCCCGCCGGGCGCGCCGGGGCCTCCCGGGGCGAAGTTAAGCTGCCGGAGGATGTCGTCGTACTGCTGCAGAGTTCCGCCGGGAATGGTCAGGACGGCTGCGATGGCCATGATCTGTTCCTTATCTTGTGCGGGATATTGTTGGGGCGCCGGCGTGCTCCGGCAGTTACGGCACCGGCTGGTCCGGGACGACCGCCCGCGCCAGCTCGGCGAGGATGGCCTCGTCGGCTGCCACATAGTTGCCCTGGGCGTCGAAGGCGCCGGGCGCGTACGTGGTCGCCACCGCGATGGCCAGCTTTTCGGACGGCAGGTAGCCGGCGGCCGCGCCCGCCCCGGCGAAAAGCTTGGTCTGGGTGATCCACGGACCGCGCAGGATGACGCCGAGACCGTAGGAATGCTGGCCGGTATTGGTCCGGCACACCGGACAGCCCGGCGTCTCCTCGCCGAAGCCGGCCAGTTCCGGGGAAACCTGGGCGCTGTGCGAGGCGCTCGAGAGCAGCGTGCCCTCCCCTGCCGCCGCGATGGAGGTGGCCAGATCCGCGATGCCCGAGACCTGCACCGCCCCTGCGGCCGTGGTCCACGACGGGTTCCAGAAGGTGGCCTCCTCGTAGAAGGCCGTGTCCGCCGGGATGTCCAGGGCCTCCCGCCGTTCGGAGCTGTAGCTGTGCAGCACCGGCTCCGGCAGCCGGGGCGTGGACAGACCCTGCGTCTGGCGCAGCTTGAGCGGTTCGATGATGTAGCTGCGCATGAGCTGGTCCATCGGCATCCCTGCCGCCTTCTCCAGCACCCGGGCCAGCACCACGTAGTTGGTGTGCGAATAGCCCCAGTTGGTGCCCGGCTCGAACATCATCGGCTTCGAGGTGCCGATCTCCAGCAGTTCCTCGGTGCTCCACTGCCGGAACGGGTCCCGGGTCACGCCGTCGAGCACCTCCGGCTGGTAGACGTAGTCCGCATAGCCGGCGGTCATGTTCGCGAGCATCTTCAGGGTCACGGCGTCGGCCTGTGGAAGGTCCGGCAGGTACTGGCCGACCTTATCGTGCAGGTGCAGCTTTCCCTCGTCCACGAGCCGGAGCAGGATGGTGCCCATGTAGGTGAAGGCCATCGCGCCGTTGCGGAAGTGCATCTGCGGCGTGGCCGGCACGCCGGTCATGGATTCGCCCGCGGCACCCTCGTAAAGGACCTGACCGTCCCGGGTAATGCGCACGATGAGTGCGGCGAGGCTGTGGCGGGTCATCGAGGACTTGACGATGTCGCCGATCCGGGTGGGGCTGTCCCCGCCGCCGCCGGCCGGATCCGTATCCGGCGCCGTCGTCGCTGGCCGTACGACGGCGGTGGTCCGGTCCGGCGGCGCCGTTCCCGGCCCGGCCGAGCCGGTGACCATGACGAGCGCGGCGGCCGCCCCCAGGCCCAGCAGTGTCCGCCAAGGATGGGACCGGATAGCTGCTCCCACGGCTGTTGCTCCTTACTTGTGCGGATCGGGGCGTACCCCGCTCATTGGAGTGGGTCCGTCCCCGCCGGGCCGGTGTAGACCTGCCGGGCGACGGCGCGGGCGATGGTGGTGGCCGGGCTCCGGCCGTCCGGCGCCGGAGTCAGGTTCGTCCAGACCACCAGCGTCACGTGGTTCGCCGGGTCGTGGGCGGCGAAGGTGCTGAAGCCCGGGAGTTCGCCGGCATGGCCGTAGAGTCCGCCGAACCTGGCGATGGCCAGGCCGTACCGGGCGGTGTCCAGGCTGCCTGCATCCGGGGATTTGGTGCTGGCCAGCCGGACGCGCTGGAGCCGCGCATCGAGCAGGTTCCCGCGGACCAGCGCCTCGGCCCAGGCGGCCAGGTCCCCCGCAGTGGAAATGCCGGCGCCGGCGGCCCAGACCCACGAGGGGTTCAGCTCCGTGACGTCGCGGGGCTTCAACGCGCCTTTCCTGGCCCGCTGCTGCAGGGCCGCCGGGAGTGCCTGGCTGTACAGCATGCCGGTGTTCGTTCCGTACATGTAGCCCCGCGGGTGCGGTGCCGGCAGGCCGCTGACGCCGGGGAAGGGAAACAGCGTGTCCGCCAGTCCCAGCGGGGTGAACAGGCGGTCCTGGAAAATCCGGGCCAGCGGCTTGCCGTCCAGCTTCTCGGCGATCAGGCCCAGCAGGACGGCGTTGGTGTTGGAGTAGTAGAACCCGTTGTCCGGGGCGAACCAGGGCTTCTGGCCAAAGGCCAGATCCAGCAGCTCCTGGGGCGACCAGACCTTGCGCGGGCCGCTGTCGAGGGCCTGGTTCAGCTCCGGAGTCTCACTGTAGCTGTACAGCCCGCTGCGCATGTTCAGCAGCTGGGCAATGGTGATCTTCCTCCCATTGGGTACCCCGCGGTGGTACTTCGAGACCGGATCGTCCAGCTTCAGCCTGCCTTCCTGGACCAACTGGAGGATCACGGTACCGGTCCAGGTCTTCGTGATGGAGCCGATCCGGGTACGGTCCGCCAAGGTTACCGGGTCGGATCCGCGGTACGTCCTGGTGCCGTGGGCGAAGTTGAAGTCCCCGTGAGGAGTCTTCAGGACGACGACGGCACCCGGCACCACGAGCTCGGCGGCCAGGGACTTCACGGTCTTCTGCAGCGCCTGCCTGTTGAGCGGACGAAGCGCCGGGTTGCGCGCCGGTGCAGAGGCGGTTGGCGCTTTGGCCGTGGCGGCCGGGGACGTGCCCGGGACCGTTGCCGGCTGACCTGCAGCCGTGGCAGTGGAGACAGCAGGCGTGCCTGACGCCGGCGCCGAGGCCGCGGGCGCCGGCGCAGCCGGGGCGGACTGCGGAGGCGCCGTCGTCGTGCATGCGCACAACAGCACGGCGGAGACTGCCGCAAGCGCTGCGGACGTGGCCGCTCCCCCGCTTCTCACCGCCGGGCTCCGCCGTCCACGTGGACTCCCCTGCCAGACTCCGGGCCGCTCTCCAGGTCCGGCCGGCCGGCCGGACCGGACGCGTCATGGAACTTATTGGCGACGAAGCGTTCCACGGATTCTCCAGTGCTGCATCAGGCACGTTCAGGCGCTGCGTAGGTGCCATGATGGCACAGACGCCGGCGGCTGTCTGCTGCATCCATTCACCCCGGCAGCAGGCACGTCAGGAGAGCAACACCGGATCCGGAAAACAGCAGGAGCCGCCCGGTGAACGGCTCCTGCTGTCAAAACAAAGGACCTGCCGGAAAGATCCGGCAGGTCCTGATCGGTGGAGCTGAGGGGACTCGAACCCCTGACCCCCTGCATGCCATGCAGGTGCGCTACCAGCTGCGCCACAGCCCCGTACGGGAGACGGACAACCCCTTCAAGAGAGTCCGTCAGTGGAGCTGAGGGGACTCGAACCCCTGACCCCCTGCATGCCATGCAGGTGCGCTACCAGCTGCGCCACAGCCCCGTTTCCGGTTTGCTTTCCTCGAAAGCAACTCGAATATTCTATGCAGACTTACACGCGTATTCCAAATCGAGGAACCGGGGCGTGTCGGGCGGACCGCCGGTGCCGCTCCCCCGCCGGCTCCTGTCCGCCGAGGATCCTTGCTGTACGCCTTTGCCTGTGAGGCAATGCCCTGACCTGCGGACATGGGGCGGACGGGGGCGTTAAACAACGGAGCAGCCCGCCCCACCGGGGACTGGCTGCTCCGTATGCCGGCCGCCGTGGCGGCGGAGACCGTGGTTTCCTGCGGCCTACTCTGCGTCGACCTGGCTGGGCGCTTCCTCCAGCTGCAGGTCGATGGCCGGGCAGTCCTTCCACAACCGCTCCAGGGCGTAGAAAACGCGGTCCTCCTCGTGCTGGACGTGGATAACCACTTCCGCGTAATCAAGCAGGACCCAGCGGCCCTCGGTGCGGCCCTCCCGGCGCACCGGACGCAGATCCTGCTTGTGCAGTTCTTCCTCGATGCTGTCCACGATCGCATTCACCTGGCGCTCGTTCGGGGCCGAGGCGATCAGGAACACATCGGTAATCGCCAGCCGGTCGCTGACATCGATGGCGATGATGTCGCGGGCAATCTTCGCCGCGGCCGCTTTTGCTGCGGCGCGGGCGATCTCGATGGACTTTTCAGAGGCGGTCACGGGACTCCTTGTAAGGTGGCTGCCGGCAGCAGCAAGGGTAATGGACGCAGCATGGGCCGCGGTATCAGTTGCTCATTCCGATGATCATCATGATCAGGCCGAGGGCGAAAGCCAAGCCGCCCAGGGCCAGCGAGCCGATGACCAGCAGACGGTCCCGGTTGGCCTTGGCCAACCCGGCAGTCCGCGCGTCCAGCGGTTCGAGTCCGTGCGCGCGGGTGGCCCGCAGCGGCTGGGCGCCGCCCTCGGCAATATCCGGCAGCGGTGCCGGACGGCGGGTGGCCGGGGCCGGACTGCGGCGCGTGGCAGATCCCTGTCCCTGGCGTGTAGCCGGGGTCTGGCTGCGGCGGGTGGCGGGCGCCTCGCTCCGGCGGCCGGCCTGGCTGCGGCGGGTAGCCGGTGCGTCGCTGCCGCGGGCGGCGGGCGCCTCGCCCCGGCGGCTGGCCGGAGCCTCGGCACGGCTCGAGGCGGAAGCCTCGGCACGGCGGGGCTGGACTGAGGCGGCGCTGCCCGCTGCCGCCTCAGCCTTGGCCAGCAGGCGCGAGCGGGCACCGGACTGATCCGCTGTGGCTGCTTCCGGCGCCTGCCCCGAGGTGGACGATGCCTTGGGTGCAGGCCGGACCGTGGATACCGGCTGGGTCCTGGGGGCGCTTCCGCCGGCCTTGGGCTTCACCGCCGCCACCGGCTGCGTCCTGGGGACAGCTTCCGGCTTCGGTGCAGGCTTGGCCTTGGCCGCCGGCTGAGTCCGCGGTGCGGGCGCCGCCTTGGGGGCTGCAGCCAGCTTGGGCACGGCCTGAGTGCCGGTCCCGGCCGCCCCGGAACCGGAAGACTGCGGGTTGTCCGCGCTGCCGGGCGTACGGCCGGACTTGGTTCCGGCCGCTGCCGGCGCTTCCGACTTTGCCGGCTGCTGAACCGGAGCCGGGTCCGTAGTAACCGGCACGAAGGAAGTCGCTGCCGGGCGCATCACCTGGCGGTCGCTGCCGGGCAGCCGGACGAATTCCATCGGTGCCGACACCGGGTCCCGCACTACCGCCGGCAGGACAGCGGCTTCGCGGCCCTGCTTGGTTTGCTCACTCAGCCGCTGCTTGTCCGCGGCACGGCGGTTCAGGATTGCCGCACGTTCGGCCAGAGCCTTCTGTTCGGCCAGCAGCTTCAAGTCAACCTGACTGGGATCCTGTCCCGCCTCGGTTTCCAGCAGCTGGGCCAGGCCGGCCGCGTGGTTCATCAGCTCGTCACGGGCAGCCACCGCGTCTTCGGCAGTGAGGTTCGCGCCGTCGTCCGGTTGGGACTCCCGGCGCTCACGCCGGTCCCTGCGCCCGCCGCGCAGCGCGGGCCGCTCGGGATTGTAGGCGGCGTCGGCCACCATGCCGGGGCCCTCCAGGTCCCCCGCTCCGGACTGCTGCAGCTGCGCCGCCTGGTCCCGGGTGCCCTCAGCCGGTGCCGGCACCACGGACGCCGCGCCGCCGGCACCGAGCCCGCCGACGTGCTCGCGCTCCAGCTGCTGCATGCGCAGCTGGCGCCGGGTGGGCACAGCCGCCGGCTCCTGCACGATCTTTGGCATCGAGCCGGTGAGCGCATTGAGCACCTGGCGCGCCTCACGGTCGCGGGCCCGCACCTGGGAGGCGCGCTCGGACCCGGCACCCGCCGAAGTCTCCGCCGCTCCCCCGCCGGCACCGGCCGGCGCCGCACCGCGGGCCGGGGCTGCAACGGCATCCAGGGACCGGGGGGTCTCGAGCGCCACCCGGCCTCGCTGGTCCGAGCCGGACGGCGCGAGGCGGGCCTGCAGGCGGGCCTCTCGGCGGCTCCGCGGCGGCTGGGAATCCTGGCTCATGAAACTTACTTCTATCCCGTACTGTGGTCTTCGTCGCGGCCGGCTCTAGGCCGGCACTTCCGCCCCGGAAGTTACCGGGCGGTAAAGACGATGTTTGGCTATGTACTGTACTACCCCGTCAGGTACCAGGTACCAGACGGGATGATCGTGCGCGACCCGCTCGCGGCAGTCCGTGGAGGAAATGGCCATCGCGGGTACTTCCAGCAGGCTGACATCGTCCCTGCCGAGGTTGTGCAGAACATGGCCGGGCCGGGTCACGCCCACGAAGTGGGCCAGGGCCCACAGCTCGTCCTTGTCCTTCCAGGACACGATCTGCGCCATCGCGTCGGCACCGGTGATGAAGAACAGCTCGGCTTCAGGTCTGGCCGCACGCAGGTCGCGCAGGGTGTCGATGGTGTAAGTGCGTCCCGGACGGTCGATGTCCACCCGGCTCACGGTGAAGCGGGGGTTCGAGGCCGTGGCGATCACCGTCATCAAATACCGGTGCTCGGCCGGGCTGACTTCCCGGTGCGACTTCTGCCACGGCTCGCCGGTGGGGACAAAAACCACTTCGTCGAGACCGAAAACGGCAGCAACCTCGCTGGCGGCAACCAGGTGGCCGTGGTGGATCGGATCGAACGTCCCACCCATCACGCCCAAACGGACCTTCCGGCCGGCCGCAGGTTTGTGGCCCAGCACCGTTAGTGGCGGACGCCCTGGCCGTGATCGTGCTTGTTCGGGTGCTGGCGGTGCGGATCCGCGTGCTCCTCAACTGCCGGGTGGCGGTGCCCCACGCTCCGGAAGGCAATGGTCGAGAACATCAGCAGCAAGAAGATGCCGAAGATCACGGATCCGACGAGGAGGGGCGAGACGTGCGCCTCGGCGTGGGTTTCGGTAGCGGCAAGGAGCTGGATCAGCATGGTTCTCCCTGGAAGATGGTCGGTCCGGCGGCACCCGCCGCACGGTAAAAGGAATCATTCCCATGGTACGCGGTTCACCGCGGTATCCGAATTCCGCAACGCAGCCGGATACCTGCCCTGGCGCGCCGCACCGTCCCACTGCTCGCTTCGCTCGCAGCGGCGCCTTCGGAGTGGGGCGCGAGGGACCGCAAGAGAACGGCCAGGGGTCCCCGTGCGCGAAGCGTGCGGGGCAGGCCGTGAACGGGCGGCGCAACCGCCGGTCCAAGCCTTCCCGCAGCTCGCAAGCTCGCCGCAGGGCCCTTCGGCCTGAACCTTTGCGGGATCGCCCCAATCCCTAGCGCGTCGCACCGTCCCACTGCTCGCTTCGCTCGCAGCGGGGCCCTCGGAGTGGGGCGCGAAAGACCCGTAAGAGAACGGCCAGGGGTCCCCGTGCGCGAAGCGTGCGGGGCAGGCCGTGAGCGGGCGGCGCAGCCGACACTGCGGGAGCACCCCAATCCCTAGCGCGTCGCACCGTCCCACTGCTCGCTTCGCTCGCAGCGGGGCCCTCGGTGCTAGCTGCGGGTCTGGCCCTCGCCCTGGACGATCCACTTGGTGGTGGTCAGTTCCTGCAGGCCCATGGGGCCGCGGGCGTGCATCTTCTGGGTGGAGATGCCCACCTCGGCGCCGAGGCCGAACTCGCCGCCGTCGGTGAAGCGCGTCGAGGCGTTGACGATCACCGCCGCGGAGTCGATTTCGGCAATGAACTTCTCGGCGTTGGAGAGGTCGTTGGTGATGATCGCCTCGGTGTGCCCGGTGGTCCACCGGCGGATGTGGCTGATGGCCTCGTCCATCGAGTCGACCATCGCCACGGCGAGGTCAAGGTCCATGTATTCCCGGCCCCAGTCCTGGTCAGTGGCAGGCTCCGCGGCCACGCCGTCGGGCAGGAGCTGCGCCACGCGGCCATCCACGTGCAGCCGGACTCCGGCGGCGGCCAGGGCGGCCAGCACGGCCGGGGCCGCGGCGGCGCCGGAGTGGACCAGCAGGGTCTCCACCGTGTTGCAGACCGAGGGGCGCTGGGTCTTGGCGTTGAGCAGGATCTCCACGGCCATCTCCTCGCGGGCGGACTCGTCCAGGAAGATGTGCACGTTGCCTTCGCCGGTTTCGATCACCGGGACCCGGGCGTTGTTCACGACCGTCTGGATCAGGTCCCGGCCGCCCCGGGGAATGAGCACATCGACGCGGCCGCGGGCCTGCATCAGGACGTTCGCTCCGGCCCGGCCGTACTCATCCACGGTCTGGACGGCGTCCGCGGGCAGTCCCACGCGGTCCAGGGAATCGCGGATGATGCCGATGAGGGCGGCATTGGTGCGGGCGGCCGCGCTGCCGCCGCGCAGGATCACCGCGTTACCGCTCTTGAGTGCCAGACCGGCAATGTCCACGGTCACGTTGGGGCGTGCCTCGTAGATCGCGGCCACGACCCCCATGGGGACGTGGACCTGGCGCAGGCGCAGGCCGTTGGGCAGGGTTTGGCCGCGCGCGACCGTACCGACCGGGTCCGGCAGCGCGGCCAGGCTGCGCAGCGCGGCGGCCAGTCCGTCGATCCTGCCGGCGTCCAGGCTCAGCCGGTCCAGCAGGGCCTTGCTGGTCCCGTTCTGCCGGCCCGCTTCGAGGTCCTCCCGGTTGGCGGCAATCACCGCGTCCCGCCGGGCGACCAGCGCATCGGCGATCTCCAGCAGGGCCTGGTCCTTCCAGGCGCGGTTGGCGCGCGCCATCCGCCGCGACGCTTCCCGGGACCGGTCGGCGATGGCGTGGACAGCCGCGGTGACGTCCTGCGGAACGGTGCCGGCCTGCGCTTCGGGTGCGGCGGTTCCGGAGGTGTTCGTTCCGGCGGCGGTGCGGGGTACGGCGGTCTCAGTCATACCTTCGATACTACAATCCCAGGGCAATCCGGGCCGAAGTCGCGAGTGGTGCGCTCCCTACAGGACCACCAGGTCATCCACGTGGATCACTTCGCGTTCGTACTGCCGGCCCAGGCTGGAGGCCAGTTCCCTGGTGGAGCGGCCCAGCATGCGCGGCAGTTCATAGGAGGAAAAGTTCACCAGCCCGCGGGCCACTACCTGGCCCTGTGCATCGGCCAGTTCCACCGGGTCGCCCGGTTCGAAATCGCCCTTGACGGAGGTGATCCCTGCGGGCAGCAGCGAGCGGTGGCGGTCGCGCACCGCCTGCACGGCGCCGTCGTCGAGGGTCAGCCGCCCCTGGATGGAGGCCAGGTGCGCCAGCCACAGCAGCCGCGGGGTCCGGCGCGAACCGTTGACGCTGAACCAGGTGCCCACGTCCTCGCCGGCCAGGGCCGCCGCCGCATTGGCGGTGGAGGTCACCAGCGCCGGGATGCCCGAATTGGCGGCGATGTTCGCGGCCTCGACCTTCGTCACCATCCCGCCGGTGCCCACGCCGGCCTTGCCGGCGCTGCCGATGTTCGCGTCGGCCAGGTCGTGCGGGCCGGTGACCAGGGGGATGCGGGTCCCGCCGGCCTGCGGCGGCCGGTCGTAGATCGCGTCCACGTCGGAGAGCAGCACCATGGCGTCGGCCTTGACCAGGTGCGCCACCAGGGCCGCCAGACGGTCGTTGTCGCCGAAGCGGATCTCGTGCGTGGCCACCGTATCGTTCTCATTGACCACGGGAACGACGCCGAGGTGCAGCAGCCGGTTCAGCGCCCGGTAGGCGTTGGCGTAGTGCTGGCGCCGCATCAGGTCCTCCGCCGTGAGCAGGACCTGGCTCACGGTGATGCCGTGGGCACCGAAGGCCTGGGTGTACCGGGCCACGAGCAGGCCCTGGCCTACGCTGGCGGCGGCCTGCTGGGTGGCCAGGTCCCGCGGCCGGCGTCCCAGGCCCAGCGGTGCCAGCCCGGCGGCGATCGCCCCGGAGGAGACCAGGATGATCTCCGAGCCGGCGTTGCGGCGCTCGGCCAGCACGTCCACCAGGGAGAGCAGGGCCTCTTCGGAAATGCCGCCGGCAACCGAGGTCAGCGAGGACGAGCCGACCTTGACCACCAGGCGCTTGGCGGTGCGCAGCAGGCTGCGGTCGGCCCGCACCGGCCGCTTCGCCCGCGCCGGGGTCTTCACGCTGCCGCCGGTGTTCTTGACCCGCTCGGCCATCGGTGCACTACTCGTCATCGTCGTCGCCGGCCTGCTGCTCACCGTCGATGGACTCGGTCCAGATGCCTGCCTTGCGCTCGGCTTCCAGTTCGGCACGGGCGGCCGCCTTGGCGTCCTTGCGCTCCTGGTACTCCTCGCGCTTCTGGACGCGGGTGGGGCGGATGAACTCCTCCAGGCGCGCGTCCGTGCCACGCGGGGACGCCAGCAGTTCGGCGCCGCCGACCATGGTCGGCTCCCAGTCGAAGACCACACCGTCCTCCCCGCCGATGACCACCGTGTCCCCTGGCTTGGCTCCGGCCTTGAACAGGCCGTCCTCGACCCCGAGCTTGGCCAGGCGGTCGGCCAGGAAGCCGACGGCTTCGTCGTTGTTGAAGTCGGTCTGCTGGACCCAGCGCTCGGGCTTGTCGCCGAGCACGCGGAAGAGCGGCTGGAGGCCTTTTTCCTCCCGGCGGATGGTAAAGCCGGCCTGATTGACCGCACGCGGGCGCAGCACTGCGGGCTTGACCTTCGGCGGGGCGGTCTTGACCGCCTCGCGGGCTGCCTCGACGATCTCCGCCATGGCGAAGCCCAGTTCCCGCAGACCCTCGCGGGTCATGGCGGAGACTTCGAAAACGCGGTAGCCGCGCTCTTCCAGTTCCGGGCGGACAAACTCGGCCATCTCCTTGCCGTCGGGCATGTCCACCTTGTTCAGCACCACCAGGCGAGGACGCTGGTTCAGCGGCACCACTTCCCCGTCCACACCGGCGTAGCTCATGTCGACCGCGTACTTGTCCAGCTCGGCCTCGATGATCTCCAGGTCCGAGATCGGGTTGCGGTCGGTCTCGAGCGTGGCGCAGTCGAGCACATGCACCAGCGCCGCGCAGCGCTCCACGTGGCGCAGGAAGTTGTGGCCCAGTCCCCTGCCTTCGCTGGCACCTTCGATGAGGCCGGGCACGTCGGCAATGGTGAACCGGGTGTCCCCGGCCTGCACCACGCCCAGGTTCGGGATCAGCGTGGTGAACGGGTAGTCGGCGATCTTCGGCCGGGCGGCGGACATCGCCGCGATCAGGCTGGACTTGCCCGCCGAGGGGAAGCCGACCAGCGCAATATCGGCGATGGACTTCAGTTCCAGGACGATGTCGCGGGCTTCCCCGGGGATGCCCAGCAGCGCAAAGCCGGGCGCCTTGCGCTTGGGCGAGGACAGGGCGGCGTTGCCCAGTCCGCCCTGGCCGCCGGCAGCGGCCACGAACTCGGTCCCCTCGCCGACCAGATCCGCCAGGACCTCGCCGTCCAGGCTCTTGACCACTGTTCCGTCCGGCACGGGCAGGACCAGCGTCTCGCCGTTCTTCCCGTCCCGCCAGTCACCCATGCCGCTGCCGCCGTTGGTGGCATGGCGGTGCGGGGCATGGTGGTAGTCCAGCAGGGTGGTGGTCTGGTGGTCCACGCGCAGGATGACGTCCCCGCCGTTGCCGCCGTTGCCGCCGTCGGGCCCGCCGAGGGGCTTGAACTTCTCCCGCTTGACGGAGACGCACCCGTGGCCGCCCGTCCCGCCGGATACATGCAGAACTACCCGGTCAACGAAAGTTGCCACGTCTATCTCCTTGATGCTGGTGTGCGGTACTGGCGCGGTGCTGGTGCCGGGACGCAGTGCCGGGCGGGCCGGCGGCTGGGACGGCCCACTTGTGATTCTAGTCTGGTTAAAAAGCGGTGAGGCGGACCCGTGGCCCGCCTCACCGTGGAGCTGGTTACTGCAGCAGATTACTCGGCAGCTGCCGTGACGATGTTGACGACGCGGCGGCCGCGGCGGGTACCGAACTCGACGGTGCCGGCCTCGAGGGCGAAGAGGGTGTCATCCTTGCCGCGGCCAACGTTGGCGCCCGGGTGGAAGTGGGTGCCGCGCTGGCGGACGAGGATCTCGCCGCCGTTGACGAGCTGGCCGCCGAAGCGCTTGACGCCCAGACGCTGTGCGTTGGAATCGCGACCGTTGCGAGTGGAGCTCGCACCTTTCTTATGTGCCATTAGCTATGCCTGCCTTATCTAGCCTGTGATGTCGTGGAAAACTTCTGAAGGACCTGCAGCGCCCTTAGGCGATGGAGGTGACCTTGACCTTGGTCAGTTCGGAACGGAAGCCCTGGCGCTTCTTGTAGCCGGTCTTGTTCTTGAACTTCTGGATGACAATCTTCGGGCCGCGAAGATTCTCGATGACCTCGGCGGTCACGGTGACCTTGGACAGGGCATCTGCTTCGGAGGTGACCTTGTCGCCGTCAACCAGGAGCAGTGCGGGCAGCTCGATGGTGCTGCCGGCTCCAACGGCGACGCGGTCCAGGGTCACGAAGTCTCCAACGGAAACCTTTTCTTGGCGGCCGCCGGCGCGGACAATCGCGTACACCACTTGGGAACTCACTTCTCTCGACGTCTAATACATTTCTGCGCTTCGATATGCAGGCGGCGATTCCGCCCGTTCAGCGCTGTGCAGTCGCGCCTACGAGATTTTCCCTTCGAAGGCGGTCGCACCGAAGATCCAGCCTACGCCATGGCGGCTAATTCCCGCAAATGGCGCAGCTGCGGGACGGCGCACCGTCCACCAGGATCTCCGTCCGGCCGGAGGAAGGCCTCCGCCGGGGCGGAGCCGGTTCCACGGCCGGGGCCAGTCTACGCCCTGCCGGGGCGGCGGTTACGCATAGACACGCGGGGCATCGAAGAAATCCAGCTCGTAGCGGCAGGACTGCTCGAAGGCCGTGCGCATCCGCTGCCGGCCGGCAGCGGTTTCCGCGGCCGCCGCTGCGTCCATGATCGCCACGGCCTGGCGGGTAGCCTCGGCGAAGCTCTCGTCCGCGTACGTCTGCAGCCAGGCAGCGTAGGGATGGTCCTGGTCCGCGGCGGCCGGGCCGGCCTGCAGCTGCTCCCCCACATGGGCGTAGAGCCAGTAGCAGGGCACGACGGCGGCCACCAGTTCGCCGTAGCTGCCGTTGCCGGCAATGGCGAGCAGGTGGTCCACGTACTGTTTGGTGACCGGTCCCTGGCCGCCAGGCACCTCGCGTCCGGCCAGCCAGCTGCGGTGCAGTTCGGCCTCGACCTCCAGGCACTGGTGCGCGCCCTTGGCCCAGAACAGCTGTTCCGCCTCGGTCGGCGCCAGCGCACTGGCCCGGGCCAGCACCCGGGAATAGCTGTTGAGGTAGCGGGCATCCTGGGCCAGGTAGTAGCCGAAGTGCTCCTCCGCCAGCGTACCGGCGGCCAGTTCGCGGATGAACGGCAGGGCCAGGATGTCCTCGCGCACGCCGGCGGTCTGCCGCCACAGCTCCTGGCTGAATCCCTGCGCCGGGTGGTCCGCCGGCTGCAGGTGGTGGAAATGGTGGATCGGTCCGTGCCCGCGGCCCACCTCGAGTTCCCCGGAGCGCTCCAGGGCCCCGGTGAGCCAGTGCTTGACCTGGCGAAGGGTCAGGGTCCAGTCCAGGGTGCGGGCCTGGACGGTGGCCACCGCCGCGGAGAGCGAACAGCCGGTGCCGTGCGTATTCACGGTGTCCACCCGCGGTGCGGACAGCTCCACCACGTCCTGCCCGGGGCCTGCGGCGGCGTCCACCAGCGCGTCCGGGCTGTCGGCTCCCTGCAGGTGGCCGCCCTTGACCAGCACCTTCAGCCCGTGGCGGCGGGACAGCTCCCGGCCCTGCTCCAGCGCCTGTGCCCAACTGCCGGCCACGGGCACTTCCAGCAGGGCGGCCAGTTCGGGCAGGTTGGGCGTGACCAGGTCCACCAGTGGCAGCAGCCCGCGCAGTGCGTCCTCTGCCTCGGGCCGCAGCAGGCGGTCGTTGCTCGTGGCCACCATGACCGGGTCCAGCACGACGATCGGCGGGCGGGTTTGCTCCAGCCAGGTCTTGACGGCCAGGATCGCGGGGGTGTCTCCGAGCATGCCGATCTTGACCGCGTCGATGGCCACGTCGTCGCTGACCGCCCGCAGCTGCTCGGCCAGGAAGTCGGCCGGCGGTGTGTGGACCGACCGGACACCGCAGGTGTTCTGCGCCACCAGCGCGGTGACCGCGGCCATGCCGTAGCCGCCATGTGCGGCAATGCTCTTCAGGTCCGCCTGGATCCCGGCGCCGCCGGTCGGGTCGGTGCCGGCAATGCTGAGCACCCGGGGTACCGGGCGCGGCAGGGCTGACGGCGCATACTCCGGTTCCGGTGCCTGCCGTGCCTGCTGTGCTGTGTCCAAGACCGTTGCTTCCGTCACTTCTGCTGTCGCTCCTTCTATGGCTTCTGTTCTCGCCATGGGCGGTGTTTCTTCCTGGGTCAGTTCCACTGCGCTGCAAGCTGCCGGGCAGCGGCGGCCGGGTCCGCGGCCGCGCAGATGGCGGAAACGACGGCGACGCCGGCGGCTCCTGCCGCCTTCAGCGCCGCGACGTCCGCCGTCGTAATGCCGCCGATGGCCACGCACGGCAGCGGTGCGGCCGCTGCGGCGGCCGCGAATCCTGCCACGCCCAGCGGCTGCGGGTGGTCGGGTTTGGTCGAGGTGGGGTGGATGGCGCCCACGCCCAGGTAGTCGACGGTGCCGGTGGGCAAGCCGGCGGCTTCGCGCAGTTCGGCGCCGGTGGCGGCGCTCAGTCCGATGATGGCCTCCGGGCCGGCCAGCCGGCGGACCAGCTGGGGGGGGGCAGGTCGGACTGGCCGATGTGCACGCCGTCCACATCGGCTCCGGCCGCACGGGCCGCCAGGTAGACGTCCACCCGGTCATTGAGCAGCACCGGCACCCGGCCGGCGGCCGCTTCGGCGACCGCGGCCAGCAGTGCCAGCAGCTCGCGGGCCGGCGCGTCCTTGTCCCGCACCTGCACGCAGGTCACGCCGCCGGTGATGGCTTCGGCGACCACTGCCGCGGTGCTGCGCTCTCCGCACAGCCGGGTGTCGGTGACCAGGTACAGCGGCAGACACGACGAGGGTTCCCTGCGGGCCATCAGCGCGCTGCTTCCGGCTGCGGCGCTTGCTCCAGCCCGTCCGGGTCCAGCGCCGCCAGACGCAGCGAGGCGGCGATGTCCGCCGGCGTCACGGAGGCCAGTTCGTCGAGGAAGGCGGGCGCGAAGCTGCCCGGGCCGGATGCCAGCCGGGCCGCCCGTTCGGCGGCGACGGTGTAGGTGCCGGTGGCCGCGGCGGCGGCTAGGACGGCGTCGGACGTTACGGCGCTGAAGGCTGCCATCACGGCCCCGAGCGCGCAGCCGCCGCCGGTCACCCGGGTCAGCAGCACGTCGCCGTTGTCGATGCCGAGGCAGGTCCGCAGGCCGCCGGGGCCGAAAACCAGATCCCGGGCGCCCGACACGGCCACCGCCGCTCCGGTGTCCCCGGCCAGCTGCCGGGCCGCGCCTGCCGCAGCGGCAGGGCTGTCAGTGGCGTCCACACCCCGGCCGCCGGCACCGCTGCCGGCCAGGGCCAGGATCTCCGAGGCGTTGCCGCGGATGATGGCCGGGCCCATCCCCGCCAGCTCCTGCGCCGCCGCGGTGCGGACCGAGAGGGCACCGACGGCCACAGGGTCCAGGACCCAGGGGGTGCCGGCGGCCCGGGCTGCACCGGCGGCCTCGAGCATGGCGGTGCGCTGGGAAGCCGCAGGCGTACCCAGGTTGACCAGCACCCCCGAGGCAACCGGGGCGAACTCGGCGGCTTCGCCGGGAATGTCCACCATGGCGGGGGCTGCGCCGACGGCCAGCAGCACGTTGGCGGTGAAGTTCGTGACCACGGCATTGGTGAGGCACTGGATGAGCGGCTGCCGGGTCCGGACCGCCTCCAGCAGCCGGGCACAGTCCTCTGGTGTGTAGCGAATAGCCATCCGCGACATCCCTTCGCTAGTCCTAACTAGATCAGGTTCAACGGGTATTCATCTCAGCTGCGCCCGACGGCCAGCACCCCGTGTCACTGGGTTCAGACTACCGCAACGGCCCGCGGCCGCCGCATTGTTGCGCAGCTCCGGCCGCTGTCCTGCCCTGGCCGTTGCCGAAGGGCCGGGCGGGGACGCTGGCGGCGGACATGATGCCTTCCGTATTTGTCCTCGGGTCCTCCGCGGTTGGGGCAGATGTGGAGTAGCGTCATTTGTGTCACCAACGTCACCACAGAAAGATTTGAACAGCCCGCCGGCCCCGGCTACCTTCCAGGTCATCCAGGCACCTGGGAAAGCGTTCCTCCCATGAGAGGACTTCCGGCCGCCGCGCTGACGGGCGTGACCGCTACCGTCGTTATCCACAGACCCGGGCCGTGACCTGCACCGTCCGGGAGCAGCCGAGCGACCCGGATCCGGCCCTCACCCAGCTGATCGGGGTCCGCCCCAGCGCGTCTACGTCGACGACGTGACGTCCGACTGCTACCGCACGATAAGCCCGCAAGGTTCGGCAATGGATGCGCCAACTCAAGGAAAGAAGCCGTGAGCGACCGCCGCCCTCGCTTCGAGATCGTCGACGAGCCCGACGGTCGGGCCTCGATCCTTGACCACGCCGCCCGCGTCGCCTACCCGTTCCTCGACCGGTCGACTGCCGAGGAGGTCCTCGCCAAGCTGACGCCGGTCGAGATCATCCGCCGCTACCACCCGTCGGCGTCCCATTACCGCACCCTGACCAGAGAGACCTGACCGTCCACCCGCAGCAAGGGTCGAGGACAACGGCCCGGGGCCGCCGCAGTTGCTGCGGCGGCCCCGGGCCGTTGTCCTGCCGGCCGTTGCCGGCTTCCTGCCCTAGAGCTCCGAGGCCGGAACCCCAACGCCGAGGATGATCGGAGCCTGCTTGGCCTTGCCTGGCTCCTTGGCGGCCTGCTCCGCGGGAGCGGGCGCAGCAGGTGCCTGTGCGGTGAAGGAATGCCCGGCGGGGCGTTCCTCCACGGCAGGCCCGGAGGCCTGTTCGACGGCGCTCTCGTTGGCCGCGCCCTGAGCCCGGCTGGCGGAGCGGTGCCGGCGTCCGCGGCGCCGGCCGGTGTGACCGGAGAGCGCGGCTTCCGCGGTCTCGCCGACGGCGCTGCCCCGGGTCGCGCTGCCGGTTTCGGCCTGGGCGGGTGCCACCCGGTTGAAAGCCTCGGTCAGGCTCTCCAAGGTCAGGGCCGGCTCCTCCACGGCGGCCGCCGGGGAATGCTCGGCGCGCGGAAGGGCCACCTGCTCGCCGTTGATGGTCAGCACGGCGGAACCGGTGTCCGCGGCCGTGCCCGCGCCGGCATCCGGACCGGCGGATGCAGCGGCGGCACGTTCGGCCGCCTCATGGGCGGCATGCTCCTCGGCCTCATGGGCGGCATGGGCTGCGGCGGCGATATTGGCCAACGCGGCCCGGGCCTTGGCCTGGCGCTCGGCTTCCTCGTGCTGCTGCGCCTCGGCGGTCTGCTGGTCCGGCTGGTCCTGTCCGCGGCTGCGCCGCTTCTCGCTGCGCGACGGCTTCTCCACCCGGATCTGCTTCTCGCGCAGCTGGTGCTGGTGGTGCTCGGCGGCAACGGCCGCCCGGCGGTGCTCCACCGGCTCCTCGTGCGTGACCACGCCGCGGCCGCCGCAGTGCTCACACTGCTCGCCGAAGACTTCCAGCAGTCCTGTACCCATGCGTTTGCGGGTCATCTGGACCAGGCCCAGCGAGGTCACTTCGGCCACCTGGTGCTTGGTCCGGTCCCGGCCCAGACATTCGACCAGGCGCCGGAGCACCAGGTCGCGGTTGGACTCCAGCACCATGTCGATGAAGTCGATCACGATGATGCCGCCGATGTCGCGCAGCCGCAGCTGGCGGACCACCTCTTCGGCGGCCTCGAGGTTGTTCTTGGTGACGGTTTCCTCAAGGTTTCCGCCGGAGCCGGTGAACTTGCCGGTGTTGACGTCCACCACGGTCATCGCCTCGGTGCGGTCGATCACCAGCGAGCCGCCGGACGGCAGGAAGACCTTCCGCTCCAGTGCCTTGTGGATCTGCTCGTCGATCCGGTTGGCGGCGAAGATGTCTTCCTCGGACGACCACTTCTCGAGCCGGTCCACCAGGTCCGGAGCCACGTAGGTCACGTACGCCTCGATGGTGTCCCACGCCTCATCGCCGGAGACGATCAGCTTGGAGAAGTCCTCGTTGAAGACATCACGGACCACCTTGATGGTCAGGTCCGGTTCGGCATAGAGCAGTTCCGGAGCCAGCGTCTTGGTGGAGGCAGCCTGGTTCTCGATCGCTTCCCACTGGGCGCGCAGGCGGTTGATGTCGTTCATCAACTCTTCCTCGCTCGCGCCCTCGGCGGCGGTACGGACGATCACGCCGGCGCCGTCGGGCACATGCTCCTTGAGGATCTTCTTCAGCCGGTTGCGCTCCACGTCCGGGAGCTTCCGGGAAATCCCGGTCATGGAGCCGCCCGGCACATAGACCAGGAAGCGTCCGGGCAGCGAAATCTGGCTGGTCAGCCGCGCACCCTTGTGTCCCACCGGGTCCTTGGTGACCTGCACCAGCACCGAGTCCCCGGACTTCAGGGCCAGTTCGATGCGCCGCGGCTGCCCGTCCAGGTGGGCCGCATCCCAGTTGACTTCGCCGGCGTAGAGCACGGCGTTCCGGCCGCGCCCGATGTCGATGAAGGCCGCTTCCATGCTGGGCAGCACATTCTGGACCTTGCCCAGGTAGACATTGCCGATCAGCGAATCCTGCTGGGTCTTGGAAACGAAATGCTCGGCCAGCACACCGTCCTCGAGGACGGCGATCTGGATCCGCTCGTCGCGCTGGCGGACCACCATCTGGCGGTCCACGGATTCGCGCCGGGCCAGGAACTCGGCCTCGGTGATCACCTGCCGGCGGCGGCCGGACTCCCGGGATTCGCGGCGGCGCTGGCGCTTGGCTTCCAGCCGGGTGGACCCCTTCACGGAGGCAACCTTGTTGCTCGGGGCGGTTTCGGCGGCCTGGCGCGGTGCCCGGACCCGGGTAATGGTGTTGGGCGGATCGTCGTCCAGTCCCCCGGACAGCTCCAAGTCCTGGTCGCCACGGCGCCGCCGGCGACGACGGCGGGAGACCACCCCGTCGGTGGCCTCGGCGGTTTCGGCCGCTTCCTCTTCGGCAGGCCCGGCGGTCTCTGCCGGCTCGGTTCCGGCGGCTTCGCCGCGGGTCCGGCTCCGGCCGCGGCGGCTGCGCCGGCTGCGGCGCCGTCCGGCCTCCTCTTCTTCCTCTTCGTCGTACTCCGCTTCGACCGGCTGCGCCTCGGGGCGGGCCGCGGTGATGGCGGAAAGATCCGGGGCGTGGAAGAGCAGGGAGACCGGCGAATCGGGCACGACGAACGGGGAGCGTACTGCGGCGCCGTCCTCGGCGGGGGCAGCCTCCGCTGCGGCCGGTTCCTCGTCCGCGGGGGCAGCTTCGGCTGCGGCCGGCTCCTCCTCGGCGGCAGTCGCCGCGCCGGTGCCTGCGGCTTCCGCTCCGGCAGGTTCTTCCGCTGCCGGGGCAGCCTCGGCCTCGGCAGCCGCCTGGCCGGCGGCCTCCACAACGGCGCCGGCTTCAGCGGCGTCCGGCGCGGGTGTTTCCCCGGCTTCGGCTGCTTCGGCTGCCGCTTCCGGCGCGGCAGCGGCCGGGCTTTCCGCAGGGGCTCCAGCCGCGGATCCGGCGGGCTGCTCCTCGGCGGGTTTCGCCGCGCTCTTGCGGCGGCGCGGCGTCCTGGCCTTGGGCGCGGCTTCGGTGGCTTCACCAGCCTGCCCGCTCACAGCGGCCGCTGCAGCGCCGTCGACGGCCACGGCTTCGGGTTGGGTTTCCGGCTGGGCAAGCGCCGGGGCTGCTGCCTCTGCCGGGCTGCCGGCGGGTGCCTCTTTGGCTGCCGGCACCGCAGTCTTGCGGGTGCGGCGCGTCCGGGGCTTGGCCGGCACGGCTTCCTGCTGCACCTGCCCGGCCGGGGCATCGCCTTCCGGAATACCCGGGATGGCGGTCTGGGTGGGTCCGCCGGCTTCGGCCGGCTCGGCGGCCTTGTGGCGGCGCGGGCGGGCGGGCTTCTTGGCGGGGGCTTCCACCGCTTCGGTTTCGACGTCTGTTACTGCCGGATTCAGCTGTTCGTTATCCATTTATCACTGCGCTCCAGCCCTTGCGGCACCGGCCACATCCCGGCGCCCTCGGGGGCGAGTAGCCGGTTATCCTTCGGGCCCTGGGGCCACCCGTCACCGGAAGTCGTATCGGTATCACCCGGGTTCGCGCCAGCAGTGGGGCGCGGCACACCCGGGGACCAGCGGCGCGTTTCCTAACTACCGCATATATTCTCTTCATCGGTAGGGCTGCCACGCGGATTCCCTGTGTACCCATCCGGGTGATGGGCACCGTATCGAGAAGCATCGCCGGCAGCACCGGAAGCCTGTCGCTGGACCGGCAATGGAATGTGGGTCCATTGCCAGCCAAGACCCATTCTCTCACACCGGCCGGTATTTGGTTATCATTCGCAACTTCCCCACGCGGTAAAATCGTGCCTACCGACAGTCGATGATCAGGAGACCGGTGAACAACAACACTGTTACCGAGGAATCCGCCGCAGTACCTGCCGGCGGTGTCCGGAGCGCGGCCCAGGCTTCCCATCTGAGGCAGGCTCCCTTTGCGTGGCTCCTGCTGGCGACCGGCGTGGTGGGCTGGGTGATGTCCGCCATCCTGGTCCTGGAGCGGCTTGAGGTCTACAGGAATCCGGCCCACGTCACCAGCTGCGACATCAACCCGTGGATCTCCTGCGGCAAGGTTTTCGAGCACTGGCAGGCCTCGCTGTTCGGCTTCCCCAACCCCCTGATCGGCATCGTGGCGTTCGCCGTTCCGATCACCACGGCAATGGTCATGCTGGCCGGGGCACAGTTCCGCCGCTGGTACTGGATCGGCCTGCAGGCAGGTGTGACCCTGGGGTTCGTCTTCGTGGTCTGGCTGTGGAGCCAGGCGCTCTTCGATATCTACATCCTGTGCCTGTACTGCATGGGCGTCTGGGCGATGATGATCCCGATGTTCATCCAGCTGACGGCCCGGAACCTGGCCCACGGCGTGATCAAGGCCCCGGCCGCGTTCGTCCGGTTCTTCACCAGCTGGTCCTGGACCATTATCGTGCTGCTGTGGATTGCGACGGCGGCCAGCGTCTTCTTCCGCTTCCTGAACGCCTTTATCGGCGTCTGACCGCCACCCGGGTCCCGCGGATACATCCGCACGTCCGCAGGCCTTTTCATTTTCTGACTAGCGACGGCGCGCCGGCAGGGCTGGTAGCCTGCTGTCTCCAGCTATGGACCGAATAGCAGGACTGGCGGGAACCTGCGCCAGGGATCGCGGTACTGGAGAGAATGGAGCAAGAAATGCGAGGCAGTAATCTCGTTTGGACCATTGTCGGCGTGCTGCTAGCAATAGCACTCATCATATGGATCGTTTCTGCAATTTGATCAGTAACGCGGCTGGTCCTGGTGCATCAACGGAAGATCGCTGGTGACCGAGTACCGGGAACCTCCCGCTGGGCCCACTACCGCAAGGCCCGGGAAGGCATCCAGTCGGATGCCTTCCCGGGCCTTCTGCGTTCCATGCCGGAGCAGGGGTGGAATTTCAGCTGAACCAGATGGCGATTTCGCGCTCGGCCGATTCCGGGGAATCCGACCCGTGCACCAGGTTCTGCTGCACCTTCAGGCCCCAGTCCCGGCCAAAGTCGCCGCGGATGGTGCCCGGGGCGGCTGCGGTCGGTTCAGTGGTTCCGGCCAGCGAGCGGAAGCCCTCGATCACGCGCTGGCCTTCGAAGACGGCGGCGGCGGTAGGGCCGCTGAGCATGAATTCCACGAGCGGCTCGTAGAACGGTTTGCCGATGTGTTCCTCGTAGTGCCGTTCCAGCAGCTCGCGGGTGGCGGTGACCAGCTTCAGCTCGACCAGCTTGTAGCCTTTGGCCTCCACCCGGGAAAGGATCGTGCCGGTCAGTCCGCGTGCCACGCCGTCGGGCTTGATCAGTACGAGTGTGCGCTCAACGCTCACGTAGTTGCTCCTCTGGTTTCCTCACGGTTTCTACAGTCTTGTCCCACTTTAGAGGGTGGGGTGCCGGCTTCGCCCGCACCCCACCCTACTTCTCCGTGGCCTCCGGGTGGTTGCGTTCCCATTCGGCCTGCGCGGCGTCGCGCTCCTTGTTTTCCCTGTCGATCCGGGCGCCCGTCACGATGCCGTACCACCAGGTCAGCGCGAACAGAACGCCGACCAGGAACATCATCGGCACCACGAACCCGGTGGCGATGATCAGCAGCTGCAGCACCCAGCCGAGCCGGTAGCCCAGCGGCTTGCGCAGCAGGGCGCAGCACAGGACCAGCAGCAGGGACAGGACCATCCCGGCCCCGAGGATCAGCTGCGGCGGGATGCTGTCCCGCTGCAGGCCGAAGGCGACCAGCGTGCCGAAGAAGACCACGAAGGCCTCCAGCGACAGCACCGTCGAGGCAAAAGTCACCTTGATGGACCGCCGCTTTTTCGGCATGTCCGGGCGCCATTCGCGCTGTGCTTTGGTCAGTCGTGCCATGGCTTAGTTCCCCATAATGTCCGGGCTGCCCGGCTTGTCCGGCTTTCCCAGCAGGATGCGCGCATCCGCCACCAGCGTGATGGAACCGGTGATCAGCACGCCGCCGGCCAGGTCGTTGTTGGCTTCGGCCTGCTCCACGGCCCAGACCACCGCCTCGTCCAGCTGCGGTTCGATGTGCACGGCGTCGGCGGGGAACCCTGCGGCGACCGCGTCCTCGGCCAGCTGCTCGGGGTCGATCGCCCGCGGCGAATTGGACGCGGTCACGCAGATTTCCTGCACCAGGTCTCCGAACTGTGAGCGCAGCGCCTCGAACACGCCCACGGAATCCTTCTCCTGCAGGATGCCGACCACGGGCACCAGCTTGGTGAAGTTGAAGGCCTCGGTGATCGCCTCGGCGCTCACCCGCATGCCGTCCGGATTATGCGCCGCGTCCACAATGATCGTCGGGGCGGTACGGACCACCTCGATCCGTCCGGGCGAAGTGACGGTGCGGAAGGCCTCGCGCAGGACTTCCACGTCCAGCGGCTTCTCGCCGCCGCCCAGGAAGGCTTCCAGCGCCGCCACCGCCACCGCCGCGTTTTGCGCCTGGTGGGCGCCGTAGAGCGGCAGCAGCAGGTCCTCGTAGCGCCCGGCCAGGCCGGAGACGGTCACCTGCTGGCCGCCGACGGCCAGCAGCCGGGACTCGGCATGGAATTCCACGCCCTCGAACCGGAAGGGCACCCGGAGTTCCCGGGCCTTCTCCAGCAGCACCTGCGCCGCGTCCACCGGCTGTGCGGCGCTGACCAGGAAGCCGCCGGGCTTGATAATCCCTGCCTTCTCGTAGGCAATGTCCTCGGTGGTCTCCCCCAGCAGGTCCGTATGGTCCAGCGAAATGGGGGTGATCACGGACACCTGCCCGTCGATGACGTTGGTGGCATCGGTGATGCCGCCCAGGCCCACCTCGATGACCGCAACTTCCACCGGCTCGTCGGCGAAGATGGCGATGGCCAGGATGGTCATGCACTCAAAGTACGTCAGCCGGGGCTCGCCAGCGGCCTCGAGTTCCTGGTCCACGATCTGAAGGTAGGGACGGATCTCGTCCCAGATCCGCACGAAGGTCTCGTCCGCCACGGGCTCGCCGTCGATGCTGATCCGCTCGGTCACCTTGGTCAGGTGCGGGCTGGTGTAGCGGCCGGTGCGCAGGCCGTGCGCCCGCAGCCCGGCGTCAATCATCCGCGCCGTCGAGGTCTTGCCGTTGGTGCCGGTGATGTGGATGCTGGCGAAGGCCTTGTTGGGTTCGCCCAGGATCTCCATTGCCCGGAACAGCGGAGCCATCCGGGGTTCCATCTTGTTCTCCGGCGCCCGGCCCAGCAGTTCCGCATAGACGCTTTCCACGCCAAATTCATCGCTCATGATGCGCCCCTCAGCCTGGCTCACGCCTCGATCTTTTCGACAGTGACTTCCTGCGCCCCGCCGGCCACCAGCACCAGGTCCACGGTCAGCGTCTCCTCGGAGACCAGCTCGCGGTGGGCGCTGAGCGCATCCAGGACGGTCTGGTCGGCGCTGACGGTGGTGCGGATCCGGTCGCTGACCACCAGGTCGGCGTCCTTGCGGGCCTGCTGGATGGCACGGACCATGTCGCGCGCCACGCCTTCGGCCTCCAGTTCCGCGGTCACCTCGGTGTTCAGCACCACGAAGCCGCCGCCGGGCAGCACACCCACGGAAGCCGAACCGGCGCCGTCGGAGCCCTGGGCGGACACGACCGTTTCCAGCGTGTACTCGTGCGGCTCCAGCGCCAGCCCGCCGGCGGTGACGTTGCCGGCGTCGTCCACCGACCAGTCCCCGGACTTGGAGGCCTTGATGGCCGTCTGCACGTCCTTGCCCAGGCGCGGTCCGGCGGCGCGGGCGTTGACCACCAGCTTCTGCTCGATGCCGAATTCCTCCGGCGAGGCGCTGCCGGCCTCGACCAGCCGGACCGTCTTGATGTTCAGCTCGTCCTTGATGATCTCCTCGTAGGCGCCGGTGAGCTCGCCGGCGTGGGCGGCGACGACCGTCAGCTCGGACAGCGGCAGGCGCACGCGCAGGTTGGCGGCCTTGCGCAGGCTCGAGCCCACGGAGCAGACCCGGCGGGTCGCTTCCATGCGCTCCACGAGGTCCTCCATCACCGGGAACGCCGCGGCATCCGGCCAGTCCTCCAGGTGCACCGAACGTCCGCCGGTCAGCCCGCGCCAGATCTCCTCGGTGACCAGCGGCAGCAGCGATGCGGCAGCCCGGCAGACCGACTCGAGACAGGTGTAGAGCACGTCGAAGGCATCGGCATCCTCGTCGAAGAACCGCTGGCGGCTACGGCGGACGTACCAGTTGGTCAGCGTATCCAGGTACTCCCGCAGCGCGTCGCAGGCGCCGCTGACGTCATAGGCGTCCATGCTGCCGGTCATGCGGCGGATGAGGTCGCCGGTGTTCGCCAGGATGTACTGGTCCAGCGAATCCAGGGAGGCGATGCGCCCGGGGTCGCCGAGCACTGAGCGGGCCTCGTAGCCGGCGCCGCCGTTCGCGGTGTTCGTGTACAGCTTGAAGAAGTGCCACACGTTCCACAGCGGCAGGATGACCTGGCGGACGCCGTCGCGGATGCCCTGCTCGGTGACGATCAGGTTGCCGCCGCGCAGGATGGGCGAGGACATTAGGAACCAGCGCATCGCGTCGGAACCGTCCCGGTCCAGGACCTCGGAGACGTCCGGGTAGTTCTGCAGGCTCTTGGACATCTTCTGCCCGTCCGAGCCAAGCACGATGCCGTGGCTGATCACGTTCCGGAAGGCCGGACGGTCGAACAGCGCGGTGGCCAGGATGTGCAGGGTGTAGAACCAGCCGCGGGTCTGGCCGATGTACTCGACAATGAAGTCGCCCGGGTTGTGGTGCTCGAACCAGTCCTGGTTCGCGTGCGGGTAGTGCACCTGGGCGTACGGCATGGAACCGGAGTCGAACCAGACATCGAGCACATCCGGCACACGGCGCATCATCGACTGGCCGGTCGGATCGTCCGGGTTGGGCCGGGTGAGGTCGTCAATGTAGGGCCGGTGCAGGTCCGGCTCGCCGGCCTCGTTGCGCGGCAGCCGGCCGAAGTCGGCCTCGAGCTCGGCCAGCGAGCCATAGACGTCCGTGCGCGGGTAGTCCGGGTTGTCCGATTCCCAGACCGGGATTGGGCTGCCCCAGTAGCGGTTGCGGCTGATCGACCAGTCCCGGGCGTTCTCCAGCCACTTGCCGAACTGGCCGTCCTTGACGTTCTCCGGGATCCAGTTGATCTGCTGGTTCAGCTCGACCATCCGGTCCTTGAACTTGGTCACCTCGACGTACCAGGAGGAGATGGCGCGGTAGATCAGCGGCGTGCGGCAGCGCCAGCAGTGCGGGTAGTTGTGCTCGTAGCTGGCCTGCCGCAGCAGCCGGCCTTCGGCCTTGAGCACGCGGATGATCGGCTTGTTGGCCTCGAACACCTGCAGGCCGGCGATTTCGGCCAGCGGCCCCTTGGTGAAGGTGGGCAGAAACTTGGCGCCCTCGTCCACGGACACGATCACGGGGATGCCGTTGGCCTCGCAGACCCGCTGGTCGTCCTCGCCGAAGGCCGATGCCTGGTGGACCAGGCCGGTGCCGTCGGTGGTGGTGACATAGTCGTCGGGCAGGATCCGCCAGGCGTTCTGCGTGCCCCAGGTCTCGGTGTCCGCGTAGTAGTCCCAGAGCGGCCGGTACTGCAGGCCCTCCAGCTGCGCACCGGTGTAGGTGGTGGTGACCGCCGCTGCCGCGGCAGCGGCGTCGTCGTACCCCAGGTCCTTCGCGTACGAGCCGAGCAGGTCCTGCGCCAGCAGGAACTTCTCCCCGGCGGCGGAGGTGCCGTTGGGTCCGGCGGGGACGACGGCGTAGGCGATTTCGGGGCCGACGGCGAGCGCGAGGTTGGTCGGCAGGGTCCAGGGCGTGGTGGTCCAGGCCAGCGCGTTCACGCCCTCGAGCTCGCGGGACAGCTCGCTGTCCCCGGCCAGGATCGGGAAGGTGACAGTGACCGTCTGGTCCTGGCGGTTCTTGTAGACGTCCTCGTCCATGCGCAGCTCATGGTTGGACAGCGGCGTCTCGTCCCGCCAGCAGTACGGCAGCACGCGGTAGCCGTTGTAGGTCAGGCCCTTGGAGTGCAGCTGCTTGAAGGCCCAGATCACCGACTCCATGTACTCGACGTTGAGGGTCTTGTAGTCGTTCTCGAAGTCCACCCAGCGGGCCTGGCGGGTGACATAGGCCTGCCACTCCTTGGTGTAGCGCAGCACGGACTCGCGGCAGGCGGCGTTGAACTTGTCGATGCCCATGGCCTCGATCTGCTTTTTGTCCGTCATGCCCAGCTGTTTCATGGCTTCTAGTTCGGCGGGCAGGCCGTGGGTGTCCCAGCCGAAGCGACGCTCCACGCGCTTGCCGCGCTGGGTCTGGTAGCGGCCCACGATGTCCTTGACATAGCCGGTCAGCAGGTGGCCGTAGTGCGGCAGGCCGTTGGCAAAGGGCGGGCCGTCGTAGAAGACGAATTCGTTCGCGCCGTTCTCCCCGGCTTCGCGCGCGTCGATGGATGCCTGGAAGGTGCCGTCGGCGTCCCAGTACTTCAGGACCAGTTCCTCGATCTCGGGGAACCTCGGGGAGCTCTGGGCGGCGGCCTCGCCGGCGGTGGCGGCCTTGGGGTAGATCTGTGGCATGTGCGTCATCCTGGAAAGACAAGCTGCTGGGCAAGGGCGGTTGTTGCTGCGAGGACGTGCCCTGCGCCGGCTGCCTGCAGCGTGCTGCTGCGGCCGGCCTGCGCGGAACCCGCGGTACCACCTCACTTGCCGCCCGCCGCCGGTCCCGTTGCCGGGGCCTGCCAGGGACAGCCACTCATTCTCTGCTGTGACGGGCAGGCCCGCCCGGTTCTACTGAGCTTGCGCCGTTCTTCCGGAAGCTCCCCGGTGATGGCCGGATCAACGCCGTTGGATCCAGTTTAGCGCAGCGGGCGGGCTTGCATTTGCCGGCGGACAGGCCTGCTCAGGAACTCCTGCGGATGAGCTTGTGCGCGGCCGCCTGGGCCACCGGGCGCATGACGATCTGGTCCAGGTTCACGTGGTGCGGCAGGTTCAGCGAATACGCCACCACATCGGCCACGTCTTCGGCCAGCAGGGGCTTCTCCACGCCTTCGTAGACCTTTTCCGCGGCCTGCTGGTCCCCGCCCAGCCGGTTGAGCGCGAATTCCTCGGTGCGCACCAGTCCGGGGGCGACCTCGATCACGCGCACATTGTGCTCGGCTTCTTCCAGCCGCAGGGTGGCGGCCATCGAGTGCTCGGCGAACTTGGCCGCGACGTAGCCTCCGCCGCCCTCGTAGGCCACCAGCCCCGCCGTCGAGGTCAGCAGCAGCACCGAGCCTTCGCCGTTGTCCCGCAGCGCGGGCAGGAAGCCCTGGAGCATGCGCAGGGTGCCGAGCACGTTGACGTCGTACATCTTTTCCCAGTCGGCCAGGCTGCCCTCCGCGACCGTATCCACGCCGAAGGCGCCGCCGGCGATGTTCACCAGCGCGTCCACGCCGCCGCCGGCGAGGACCTCGGCCACCAGGCGGTCGACGTCGTCCTGGTTGGTCACATCCGCGACAAACGGCACTGCCCCGGTTTCCCGGGCCAGGTCCTCGAGCAGGTGGGCCCTGCGGGCGACGGCGGCGACCTCCCAGCCGCTGCGGCACAGGGCGCGCACACTGGCGGCGCCGATACCCGAACTTGCCCCGGTCACTACTGCACGCTTGGTCATGACACCCAAGCGTAGCGGCGCGGAGCGCTAGCGGTGTCCGAGCCTTTCGAGGATGACCTGGCGCAGGACGACAGCCTGGTTGTGCTCTTCGTCCTTGGCGCCAAAGAGCAGGCACAGCTTCCGTTCCCTGCGCGCCAGCTGCACCAGCTGTTCCACGGCTTCGGAGCCTTCCAGCTCACGCCGGTAGGCGGCGGCGAAGTCCTCGAACTTCTCCGGATCGTGCCCGAATTCCCGGCGCAGCCCGTCCGACGGCCCGGCTGCCTTGAGCCACAGGTCGATCCCGGCGTCCTCCTTCCGGATGCCGCGCGGCCACAGGCGGTCCACCAGTACGCGGTAGCCGTCCCCGGCCTGGTCGTAGATGCGCTTGATCCGTATATCGGCCATGCCCGCACCGCCTCTTCAGCTCAGGCTCTTCAGCTCAGGCCGCTTCGGCCCGGGCCGCAGGCCTCTGCGGATGGCGGCCCACGGTCGGTTCCACTAAGTCCTGTCAGTCACTGGGAGTGATATCCGTTGTGAGGCCGCGGTTATCCGGCGTGCCGGCCTCCTCGTCAGCCGCCGGTCCCGCGGCAGCATTCAGCCCCCGCGCCTCCGCCTCGGCGGTACCGCTGCTACTGCCACCCTCGGCATTGCCAGCATCCCGGGTGGCAACCCCGCCGGCGCTGTTGGCAGTGCCTGGCTCGCTGCCGGAGCCGCCGGGAACATCGCCGAAGCCCTCAGCACCGCCCCCGGGTTCCGCCTGGCTGTCTTCACCGTCCCTGGGCACGGGGTCTGCCGCACCGCTGAGACCGTCCCGCACCAGGTCCTCCGAGCCCTTCGGGCCGCTCAATTCCTCGCTCATGCTTTCCCTGCCTCCCCATGGTTAGGTCCTGTCCGGGAGTTTCCCCTCAATGCTAAGCAGGCTGACTATGGGTGTCGAGGAGGATGGCAGGAACGGACGGAATGTGCGGGTGCGGCCGGCCAGCCGCGAAGGTGAACCCATCCGTCGCCGCATGGAAGAATGGCACCTATGGCAGAACATGACCTGGGCACAGACACGCCCACCACCGTAAACGTCCCCGACAAACCCGCGCTGGAGGGCCTCGAGGACATCCACTCCCGGCGCTGGCGCGAGGAAGGCACCTACGCCTTCAATCCGGACACTGTGCGGGAGCAGGTCTACTCGATCGACACTCCCCCGCCCACCGCCTCCGGCTCCCTGCATGTGGGCCACATGTTCTCCTACACCCAGACCGACGTGCTGGCCCGCTACCAGCGCATGCGCGGCAGGAATGTCTTCTACCCCATGGGCTGGGACGACAACGGCCTGCCCACCGAACGCCGCGTGCAGAACTACTACGGGGTACGCTGCGATCCGTCGGTGCCGTACGACCCGGACTACCGTCCCCCGGCCAAGCCGGCGAAGAACCAGCGCGATTTCGACGTCGTATCGCGCCGTAACTTCATCGAGCTATGCGAGGAGCTGGCCTCCGAGGACGAGAAGGTCTTCGAGAACCTCTTCACCACCTTGGGCCTGTCCGTGGACTGGGACCTGACGTACCGGACCATTGACGACGCCTCCCGCGCCGTCTCCCAGCGCGCCTTCCTGGCCAACTTGACCGCCGGCGACGCCTACCTCGCCGAGGCCCCGACGCTGTGGGATGTCACCTTCCGTACCGCCGTCGCGCAGGCCGAGCTGGAAGACCGCGAAATGCCGGGCGCCTATTACCGCTACGGCTTCAACACCCCCGGAGGGGACAAGGTCTACATCGAGACCACCCGGCCCGAACTGCTGCCCGCCTGCGTGGCGCTGGTGGCCCATCCCGACGACGAGCGGTACCAGCCGCTGTTCGGCACCAAAGTCACCTCGCCGCTGTTCGGCGTGGAGGTCGAGGTCAAGGCCCACCCGCTGGCCAAGCCGGACAAGGGCGCCGGCATCGCCATGGTCTGCACTTTCGGCGACCTCACCGACGTGACGTGGTGGCGCGAGCTGCAGCTGCCCACCCGTGCCATTGTCGGCCGCGACGGGCGCATCATTGCCGAGACGCCGGAGTGGATCACCTCCGACGAGGGCAAGGCCAACTATGCCGAACTGGCCGGCAAGACGGTCTTCTCCGCAAAGGAAAAGGTCGTCGAACTGCTGGGTGCGGCCGGCGAACTCGACGGCGAGCCGAAGACCATGATGCATCCGGTCAACTTCTACGAGAAGGGCGACAAGCCCCTGGAAGTTGTCACCTCACGCCAGTGGTACATCCGCAACGGAGGCCGCGACGAGGAGCGCCGCGCCCGGCTGATCGGCCGCGGCCAGGAGATCGACTTCCACCCGTCCTTCATGCGCTCGCGCTATGAAAACTGGATCGAGGGCCTCAACGGCGACTGGCTGATTTCCCGCCAGCGCTTCTTCGGCGTGCCGATTCCGGTCTGGTACCCGCTGGACGACGCCGGCGAGCCGGATTACGAGCACCCGATCCTGCCGGGCGACGGCATGCTGCCGGTGGATCCGGCGGCGGAGCCTGCTCCGGGCTATGACGAATCCCAGCGCGATGCGCCCGGCGGGTTCATCGGCGACACGGACGTGCTCGACACCTGGGCCACCTCCTCGCTGACCCCACAGATCGTGGGCCGCTGGAGCCGCGACGAGGACTTCTTCGCCAAGGTCTTCCCCTTCGACCTGCGCCCGCAGGGCCACGACATCATCCGGACCTGGCTCTTCTCCTCGGTGGTCCGCGCGGACGCGCTGCAGGAGGCCGCACCGTGGAAGCATGCGGCGATCTCCGGCTGGATCCTGGACCCGGACCGGAAGAAGATGTCCAAGTCCAAGGGCAACGTGGTGGTTCCCACCGACGTGCTCGAGCAGTTCGGCTCGGACGCGGTCCGCTACTGGGCGGCTTCGGCCAAGCTGGGCGCGGACACCGCCTACGAGGTGGCGCAGATGAAGATCGGCCGCCGCCTGGCCATCAAGCTGCTGAACGCCTCCAAGTTCGTGCTCAACCTCGGTGCCACCGAGGCGTCGGTGATCACCGGTGATGCTTCGGTCGTCACCAATCCCTTGGACAAGTCGCTGCTGGGGCAGCTGGCGGATGTGGTCGAGCAGGCCACGGCGGCCTTCGAGAACTACGACTACGCGCGTGCCCTGCAGATCACCGAGTCCTTCTTCTGGTCCTTCACCGACGACTACGTCGAACTGGTCAAGGACCGCGCCTACGGCGGCGCCGGTGAGGCGGAGCAGGCCTCGGTGCTGGCAGCGCTGGCCACGACGCTGGATGCCCTGCTGCGGCTTTTCGCCCCGTTCCTGCCCTTCGCCACCGAGGAGGTCTGGACCTGGTGGCGCGCCGGTTCCGTGCACCGGGCCGAGTGGCCGGGCGCGCAGGCCCTGGCCGGAATCGCCGCCGCAGCGGACAAGGACCTGCTGGGTACCGTGGGCCTGGCCCTGGGCGGGCTGCGCAAGGCCAAGTCCGAGGCCAAGGTCAAGCAGCGCACCGAGGTGCTCTCCGCCGTCGTCACCGCTCCGGCGGCGCTGATCGCGCAGCTGCGGGCCGGCGAGGGCGACCTAAAGGCGGCGGGCAATGCCCGGGCGCTGACCTTCGAGGAGTCCGACGGCGACCTGACCGTCAAGAGTGTGGAACTGGCTCCGGCCGAGGCCTGAGCCGGCCCGCCGGGGCATTAAAGAGGGGAAGCCCCATCAGCGTTTAGCCGTTGGTGGGGCTTCGACTCTGTGATCCAAAGGTGACGCTTTGGGTCTCGCGAACTCCTCGGAATTTCAGGTCTTCCTAGCCTCGTCACCGGCTGGCAGTTAGCGGAACGTGTCCGCTACTTGTCACTGAATCTTTGGTGTTCGGTCCGGCATCTTTTGACGGATGCCTAACTCCATATATACGCCGATGCACGGCGACACGCCAGTACCAGTGCGGTCTTATTTAAGGAAAAACCCCGCTGTGGGTTTCTGCTGCCGGTATGGACCGGGAGCAGAAACTCACAGCGGGGGACGGCCCTCACTGACCGGAGTCAGTTGAACTCGGGGCTGGTGGTCCGGGAGCGCTTGATCTCGTAGAAGTAGGGGTACTCGGCCAGCGCGACGGCGCCGTCGAAGATGGTTCCGGCCTGTTCCCCGCGCGGGATGCGGGTAAGCACCGGGCCGAAGAAGGCGGTGCCGTTGAGGGCGACCACCGGCGTGCCGACTTCGTCGCCGACCTTGGAGATGCCCTCCTGGTGGCTGGCCCGCAGCTGCTCGTCGAACTCGGTGGAGGCAGCGTAGGCAGCCAGGTCGGCCGGCAGCGCCAGCTCGTCCAGGGCTTCGGCGATCACCGCGTCGTAGTCGTTGTTTCCTTCATTGTGGATGCGCTTGCCCATGGCGTCGTACAGGGGCTTGACGAACTCGTCTCCATGCAGCTCCCGCGCGGCAGTCAGCACACGGACGGGGGCCCAGGCCTTCTTCATGCGCTCCTTGTAGGCTTCGGGCAGTTCCTCGCGGCCGTCGTTAAGCACCGCCAGGCTCATGACATGCCAGTCCACCTTGATGTCCCGGACCTCTTCAACCTCCAGGATCCAGCGCGAGGTAATCCAGGCAAACGGGCATACGGGGTCGAACCAGAAGTCAACGGTCGAGGGGGCGTTGGATGCGGGCATGCGTCAGCTCCAGATGGGTAGGGAACGTTCGGACGGCACGACAGTGCCGTAGTACGTAACCGGCGGTCAGGCGGATTTGTTCCTGCGCTTGGCCACCACGTCGTGGGAAATCAGGGTGGGCTCGGCCTTGTTCAGCACCACGTCGGGGGTGATCACCACGGCGGCGATGTCCTCCCGGCTGGGCAGCTCGAACTGGATCGGCAGCAGGGATTCCTCCATGATGGCCCGCAGCCCGCGGGCACCGGTGCCCCGTTCCAGGGCCAGGTCCGCCACGGCTTCGAGCGCCTCCTGCTCGAAGCTCAGTTCCACGCCGTCGAGCTGGAACATCTTCTGGTACTGCTTGATCAGCGCGTTCTTCGGCTCCGTGAGGATCTTGATCAGTGCCGGGCGGTCCAGGTTGGCCACGGTGGTAATGACGGGAAGGCGCCCGATGAATTCCGGGATGAGCCCGAACTTCAGCAGGTCCTCCGGCATGACATCACCGTAGGAATCCATGTCCTTGCGGGCTTCGTTCAGCGGGGCGCCGAACCCGATGCCCTTGCGTCCGGCCCGCGACCCGATGATCTCTTCGAGGCCGGCAAAGGCGCCGGCCACGATGAAGAGCACATTGGTGGTGTCGATCTGGATGAATTCCTGGTGCGGGTGCTTGCGGCCACCCTGCGGCGGGACCGAGGCGACGGTGCCTTCGAGGATCTTGAGCAGGGCCTGCTGCACGCCTTCGCCGGAGACATCCCGGGTAATGGAGGGGTTCTCGCTCTTGCGCGAGATCTTGTCGATCTCGTCGATGTAGATGATGCCCTGCTCGGCCTTCTTGACGTCATAGTCCGCGGCCTGGATGAGCTTGAGCAGGATGTTCTCCACGTCCTCGCCCACATAGCCAGCCTCGGTAAGCGCGGTGGCATCCGCCACCGCGAAGGGGACGTTGAGCCGGCGGGCCAGGGTCTGGGCCAGATAGGTCTTGCCGCAGCCGGTCGGGCCGATCAGCAGGATGTTGGACTTGCCCACCTCCACATCCTCCAGCGGACTGGCGTCCGAGAGGTTGGCCGTGCCCTTGGGCGCGTGGCCGGACTGGATGCGCTTGTAGTGGTTGTACACAGCAACGGCCAGGGCCCGCTTGGCCGGCTCCTGGCCGATGACGTATTCCTGCAGGAAGTCGAAGATTTCCCGCGGCTTGGGCAGTTCGAAGCTCCCCAGGTCCGAGACCTCGGAGAGTTCCTCCTCGATGATCTCGTTGCACAGATCGATGCACTCGTCGCAGATGTAGACCCCGGGCCCGGCGATCAGTTTGCGCACCTGCTTCTGGCTCTTGCCGCAGAAGGAGCATTTGAGCAGATCAGCGCTCTCACCAATGCGAGCCATGTTCTGTCCCCTTACCTGGTCCTGCAATAGTTACCGTCAATGCCGCTGACAAAACTGTGACATCCGCATCCGACACTTAGTCCACTGTAGTTCACTTGGTGGACAGATTCAGTAACAGCCCGGCCCGCAGCGCCCTCCGGCGACAAATAAAGCCATATTCACGCCCATGGCTCGGCGGATGGAACACTGCGGGCCGCAGCTGCCCGGACGCGCCGGGCGGGACCGCTCCCTAGCTCTTGTTGATGGCAGGCTTGCGGATCTTGCGCGAATCCAGCACCTGGTCGATCAGCCCGTATTCCTGGGCGCCCTCGGCGGTGAGGATCTTGTCGCGCTCGATGTCCCGGTTCACCTGCGCACTGGGCCTGCCCGAGTGCAGGGCCAGCGTGTCCTCCAGCCAGGTGCGCATGCGCATGACCTCGTCGGCCTGGATCTGCAGGTCGGTGGCCTGGCCACGTTCGCCGCCACCCAGGGCCGGCTGGTGGATCAGCACGCGGGCGTTCGGCAGGGCCAGGCGCTTGCCCGGCGTGCCGGCAGCCAGCAGCACGGCCGCGGCACTGGCCGCCTGGCCCAGGCACACCGTCTGGATCTCCGGACGGATGTACTGCATGGTGTCGTAGATGGCGGTCATCGCGGTGAACGACCCGCCCGGGGAATTGATGTAGAGGGTGATATCCCGGTCCGGGTCGGTGGATTCGAGCACCAGCAGCTGCGCCATGATGTCATCCGCCGAGGCGTCGTCGACCTGGACACCGAGGAAGATGATGCGGTCCTCGAAGAGCTTGGTGTAGGGATCCTGGCGCTTGAAGCCGTAGGGGGTCCGCTCCTCGAACTGCGGCAGCACATACCGGCTCTGCGGCAGGTTGGCGGCATAGCCGCCGGCAGCGGCACCGAAGGTGTAGTTCATTGTCTTTCTCCTGCTTCCGGTGATCGTTGGGACTGAAGTCGCAGACCCGCCGATCACGACTCCTTCGTAGTGTTGTTGCTCGTGCCGCCGCCGCCGGAGACCGACCCGGCATGGGCGGAGATGTGGTCGAAGAAGCCGTAGGCCAGTCCCTCCTCGGCCGTGAACCACTTGTCCCGGTCGTTGTCGATCAGGATCTGCTCGACGGTCTGGCCGGTCTGCTCGGCCGTCAGCTCCGCCATGACCTGCTTCATGTGCAGGATCAGTTCCGCCTGGATCTTGATGTCCGAGGCAGTACCGCCGATGCCGCCGGAGGGCTGGTGCATCAGGATGCGCGCGTGCGGGGTAGCGTAGCGCTTGCCCTTGGTGCCGGAGGAAAGCAGGAACTGCCCCATGGACGCGGCCAGGCCGGTAGCCACGGTGACCACATCGTTGGGGATGAACTGCATGGTGTCGTAGATGGCCATCCCCGCGGTGACGGAGCCGCCGGGCGAGTTGATGTAGAGGTAGATGTCCTTCTCCGGATCCTCGGCCGAGAGCAGCAGCAGCTGGGAGCAGATGGCGTTGGCGTTCTCGTCGCGCACCTCGGAACCGAGCCAGATGATGCGTTCCTTCAGGAGACGGTTGTAGATGTAATTTTCCTGGGTCGCCGGATCGACGGTGGCCATCCTGGGGGTGGCGGCTTCACGGGACATTCTGAATTACCTCTCGCTTCTGCCTGGGGGCCTGCCGGTAGGGGCCGGTCCCCGGGACCTGTTTCCTTCTTGGACACTAACGCGAATCCGGGGCCAATTCCCTCTATTTCGGGCCCTGTTCGCTGACGGCGCACCGGTCCGCCGGCTGGTTAAAAGCGGACAGGCCGCCGGCCCCGTCAGGGGCGGGCGGCCTGTCCGAACAGACGTTGTTGCCTGATGCCTACTTTTCGGCGTCGACCGTCTCGGCGGCGGTCCCGGGCGCCTCGGCAGCGGCGGCCTCGGGTGCCTCCGGTGCCTCCGGTGCCTCGGCAGCTTCGGCTTCCTCGCCGGCTTCGCCACCCGGGCGCACGAAGTCGCTCAGGTCCACCTCGGCACCGTTGCTGTCGGTGACCTTGGCCTGCTCCAACACCTTGGCCAGGGCCTTGCGGCGGCGGACCTCGCCAACCATCATGCCGACCTGGCCGCTCTGGTCCAGCAGCTGCGCGAACTGGTTCGGGTCCATGCCGTACTGGCTGGAAGCGGAGACAATGTAGTCGATCAGCTCGGCCTGGTTGACACCGATCTCTTCCTTGTCCGCCACGGCGTCCAGGATGATCTCGTTCTTGAAGGCACGCTCGGTGTTCTCCCGGACCTCGGTGCGGTGTTCCTCGGTGTCGTGCTCCTCGGGGCCGTGGGCGTTCTCCGGGCGGAAGTGCTGCTCGAGCTGCTCCTCGACGACGGATTCCGGCACCGGAACCTCGATCATCTCCACGAGCTTGTCCAGCACCTTGTCGCGGGCCTCGATGCCCTGCTCGACCACCTTGGACTCGGCGGCCTGCTTGGCCAGGTCCTCGCGCAGTTCGGCGATGGTGTCGAACTCGCTGGCCAGCTGGGCGAAGTCGTCGTTGGCCTCGGGCAGCTCGCGCTCCTTGACGGCCTTGAGCACGACCTTGACCGTGGCGTCCTGTCCAGCGTGCTCGCCGCCGGCCAGCTTGGTCTCGAAGGTCGCGTCCTCGTCGGCGCTCAGGCCGGTGACTGCCTCGTCCAGGCCCTCAAGCATGGTGCCGGAGCCGACCTGGTAGGACAGGCCGGTCGCGGAATCCACTTCCTCGCCGTCGACGGAGGCGGTCAGGTCGATGGTGATGAAGTCACCCTCGGCGGCCGGGCGGTCCACGTTCTTGAGCGTGGCGAAGCGGCCGCGCAGGTCGTCCAGGGCCTTCTCGACGTCGGCGTCGGTGGCCTCGGCGGCGTCGACGGTGACCTCCAGGCCGGCGTATTCGGGCAGTTCGATCTCCGGGCGGACGTCAACCTCGACCTGGAAGACCAGCTGGCCCTCGGTGCCGGCGGGGTCCGGAACCTCGGTGATCTCCACCTCGGGACGGCTCAGCGGGCGGATGCCTGCTTCCTGGACAGCCTCCTGGTAGAAGCCGTTCAGGCCTTCGTTGATGGCGGTTTCAATCACATAGCCGCGTCCAACGCGCTGGTCGATGAGCTTGTTGGGCACCTTGCCCTTGCGGAAACCCGGCACCTGGACCTGGGAGGCAATCGTCTTGTAGGCCGCATCGATGCTGGGCTTGAGTTCCTCGAAGGGAACCTCAACGTTGAGCTTGACCCTTGTCGGGGAGAGGTTTTCGACAGCGCTCTTCACAGCGTTTGAACTCCTGATAGCTAATGGATGGAAATCTGCACCAAGAAATACAGAGTCGGGGCGACAGGACTCGAACCTGCGATCTCCTGCTCCCAAAGCAGGCGCGCTAGCCACTACGCTACGCCCCGTAGTGCACAGGCAAGTCTACGGCCTAACCGGACTGCGTGCACAATCAGCCCATCCTAAATGTTTAGCGGTTCTTCGGCACCCTGGCACACCGTGCGTCGGCGATTTGCGGACCGCGCGGCCACCCGTGCTAAAGTTTCTACGTCCACGGGGATGTAGCTCAATGGTAGAGCCTCAGTCTTCCAAACTGATTACGCGGGTTCGATTCCCGTCATCCCCTCTGGCTGTGAAGGCGGATCCGCAAGGATCCGCCTTCACGCGTTTCAGGGGTCCCGGTACGCCCGCCGCGCGAGCTACGCGCCCAGCGGGCCCTGGCAGCCGGGGCACCAGTAGAGCTTGCGGCTGCCCATGTCGGCCAGCGCCACCGGCGCCGCGCAGACCCGGCACGGCAGCGACTGGCGCTGGTAGACGTAATGCGCATTGTCCGGCCACAGCGGCAGCGTGGAGTCGGCGCGGTGCCCGGGACGGGTGGTGATGATCCTGCCCTCGCGCACGCCGTCGGCCATCACTGATACCAGGTCTTCCCAGAGCGCCGCTGCGGCCCGGGGAGCCAGGTCCTTGCCGCGCTGCCAGGGATTCAGCCCGCACCGGAAGAGCGACTCGGCCCGGTAGATGTTGCCCACCCCGGCCACCACTTCCTGGTTCATCAGCAGCAGGCCCACCGCGGTACCCCTGGCGGTCAGCCGGCGGACAAAGCCGGCGGCGCCGGCGCCGCCCGGATCCGGCTGCAGCGGATCCGGGCCCAGCCTGGCGACGACGGCGGCGCGCTCTGCCCCGGTCACGACCTCGCATGCTGCGGGGCCGCGCAGGTCGGCCCAGCCGTGGTCGCCGACCAGGCGGGCACGCACCTGTCCCACCGGTTCGGGCGGGCCGGAATACGCGCCGGCCTCCCCCGCGGCGTCGTACGTCTCCCGCTCGCCCACCCGGCGCGGCGCCCCGATGCTGGAGGCGCCGCGGAAGGTGCTGTCCCCGCCGAAGTCCCAGGCCCCGTAGAGCCCCAGATGGACGCGCAGGTACAGGTCGTTGTCGAAGGCCAGGAAGAGCTGCTTGCCGTGCGCGGCCGCAGAACGCAGCACGGCGCCGTCGATCCGGGCGGCGCCGGCCGCGAACTTCCCCTGCGGGCTGGTCACTGCCAGCCGGCTGCCGCCGAAGACGGAGTTGAACTGGGCGGCCAGCCGGTGAATCGAATGTCCTTCGGGCATCGGGACTAGGCCACTACCTCGCCGGTCTGCTCGTAAGTGGCGATTTTGCCAATCCGGCGCTTGTGGCGCTCGGCGTTGCTGAACGGCTCGGTCAGGAAGGCCTCGATGATCCGGGTGGCTTCCTCCACGCTGTGCTGGCGGCCGCCGACGGCCACGACGTTGGCGTCGTTGTGCTCGCGCGCCAGCTTGGCGGTGTCCAGGTTCCAGGCCAGCGCCGCGCGGATGCCCTTGACCTTGTTGGCGGCGATCTGCTCGCCGTTGCCGGAACCGCCGAGCACGATGCCCAGGGCGTCGACTCCCGCTGTCTGGTCCGCCACCACTGCCAGGGCGGCATTGATGCAGAAGGCGGGGTAGTCGTCCTCGGCGTCGTACTCCTTCGGGCCGTGGTCCACCATGTCGTAGCCCTTGGCCCCGAGGTGCTTGATCAGGTGGGCGCTCAGCTCGAGGCCGGCATGGTCGGTGGCAATGTGGACGCGCATGGTCTTCCTCAACGGGTAGTACGGGTAATCCGGTGGATCGGGTGAAGGTGGCGGATGCCGCCCTCCAGCCTACTGTGTTCCCTTCAAGAGCTGTTCCAGGGCGGAAGTATAGGCCTCGAAGGCATAGCGGCCGCGGCTGGTCAGCGCGATGAAGGTGGCCGGGCTGCGGCCTTCAAAGGTCTTGTCGAGGACGACATAGCCGGCGTCCTCCAGCTTGCGCAGGTGGGTAGACAGATTTCCCGGAGTCATCTGCAGCAGCTTCTGCAGTTTCGGAAAGGCGATCCGGTCCCCTGCGGCCAGCGAGGCCAGCGTGGCCACCACCCGCAGCCTGGCCTGGGCGTGGATCACCGGGTCCAGTTCCAACACGCTCACCCCGGCACCACTGCCGCCCGGCTGCGTTCCCGCCGCCGGTTGACCAAGTCCGCGGCGGCGGCCAGCAGCATGCCGCCGCCGCCGGCAACGGCCATCACCAGATAGCCGGCCGGCGCGCCTGCCATTGCCGCCGCGCCGCTGATCAGCGCAATCCACGCACCCAAGGCGAACATCCGCCACTCCCGCCAGATCACCCCGCCGGCCATGTACAGGGCGGCAACAACCAGGCAGCACAGCGAATTGGCCAGGACGGACATGACTTCCACCGTAGCGCCGGCCCGGGCTACCCCGGTGAGGATCAGGAAAACAGCGGCGAAGCTGACGGCCCAGGACCAGCCATACAGGGTGCCGGTGACGGCCGAGTCGCCGCGTACGCCCGCCGAGCGCCTGCCGATGTGGATGCCCGTGAACACCATGGCGGCGGCCAACAGCCCGGCAAAGACGAAGAAGGCCCACCCGGCCGGAGTCCCGGCAGCCGGCATCCAGCCCAGGAACAGCACCAGATAGCCGGCGAGCCAGGCCAGGCCCCAGACGCCGAAGAGCAGTCCCCCGCTGGGTTCGGTGGCTTCACGCGCTCTCTGCTGCTGCCCGCGGATCAGCGCCAGGAGCACGGCAGGATCCGACGGCAGGTCGTCCGCGGCGCGTGCCGGTGGTCCGCCGCGCGCTGCTCCGCCGGCATGTCCCCGGCCCGACCCTGCCCGGCCGGTCCGCCGGCAGCCCCGCAGCGCCTCGCATGTCGTCGGAACCCACATCGTCCTCCAGTCCGCCAAACAACTTTGTATTGCAAACTACTCTGCCAGCGCCGGACTGATTGGGCAAGCCCGCGCCGACGTAACAACACACCCGGTCGGTTCAAACTGCTGCGCGGGCGGGCCTGAGGTGAGAGAATGACCGCACTGTTCAGGGCTTGTTTCATACTTGGCCCGCGGCCGCAGACCTGAACCCGGCCGGCACCACCGGCCCGTCCATCTATCCACATTGGAGGCGTTACTGTGCCAGGAATGAATCTGACCCGCGAAGAAGCCCGGGAACGCGCCGCGCTGCTCACCGTCGAGTCCTACGACGTCGTCCTGGACCTGACCCGCGGAGACCAGGTCTTCGGCTCCCGGACCACCGTCCGCTTCAGTGCCACGCCCGGCTCCTCCACCTTCATCGACGCTGTGACTGCCGAGGTCCGCTCGGTGACGCTGAACGGCACGGACCTGGATCCGGCACAGGTGTCCGACGGCGTGCGAATCCAGCTGCCGGACCTGGCCGGGCAGAACGAACTGGTCATCGACGCCGACGCGCTGTACATGAACACCGGCGAAGGGCTGCACCGGTTCGTGGACCCGGTGGACAACGAGGTCTACCTCTACAGCCAGTTCGAGGTCCCCGACGCCCGCCGGGTGTTCGCCGTGTTCGAGCAGCCCGACCTGAAGGCCACGTTCCGCTTCACGGTCACCGCGCCGGCGCACTGGGACGTCATCTCCAACTCCCCCACGCCGGAGCCGGTGCCGGCCGGCAAGACCGGCACGGCCGCCACCTGGGCCTTCGAACCGACGCCGCGGCTGTCCTCCTACGTCACCGCGCTGATTGCCGGCCCCTACCAGTCCGTGCGCAGTGAACTGACCAGCTCGGACGGCCGGACCATCCCGCTCGGAGTCTTCGCCCGCAAGTCCCTGATGCAGTACCTGGATGCCGAGAACATCTTCACGCTCACCCGGCAGGGCTTCGAATTCTTCGAGCGGCAGTTCGGCACGCCGTACCCGTTCACCAAGTACGACCAGCTCTTCGTGCCTGAGTTCAACGCCGGTGCGATGGAGAATGCCGGCGCGGTGACGTTCCTGGAGAACTACGTGTTCCGGTCCAAGCCCACCGAGGCCACCGTCGAGCGCCGGGCCATCACCGTGCTGCACGAACTGGCGCACATGTGGTTCGGGGACCTGGTGACCATGCGCTGGTGGAACGACCTGTGGCTGAACGAGTCCTTCGCCGAGTTCATGTCCACGCTCGCCGCGGCCGAGGCCACCGACTGGAAGAACGCCTGGACTACCTTCGCCTCGGTGGAGAAGTCCTGGGCCTACCGCCAGGACCAGCTGCCCTCCACCCACCCCATCGTCGCCGAAATCAAGGACCTCGAGGACGTCCAGGTCAATTTCGATGGCATCACGTACGCCAAGGGCGCCTCGGTGCTGCGCCAGCTGGTGGCGTGGGTGGGCCAGGAGCAGTTCATGGCCGGGGTGCGCGAATACTTCGGCAAGCACGCCTGGGACAACACCGAGCTGGCGGACCTGCTGGCCGAGCTGGAGGCGGCCAGCGGACGCGACCTGAAGGAATGGTCCACCGAGTGGCTGGAAACGGCGGGCGTGAACACGCTGCGCGCCGAGATCGGCGCGGACGGGGACGGGACGATCGGTTCCTTCGCCATCCTGCAGTCGGCCGTGCCGGAGCACCCCACCCTGCGCCGGCATCGCCTGGCCGTCGGCTTCTACAACCTGGACGCCGAAGGCAAGCTGGTGCGCACCCACCGGACGGAGCTGGACGTGGACGGCGAACGGACCGAGGTCCCCGAGCTCGCCGGCCTGCCGCGCCCGGCACTGGTCCTGCTCAACGACGACGACCTGGCCTACGCGAAAATCCGGCTGGACGAACACTCCCTGGCCACCTCGAAGACGCACCTGAAGGACTTCGCCGAATCGCTGCCGCGCACGCTGGTCTGGACCTCGGCCTGGGACGCCACCCGGGACGGCGAGACCCCGGCACGGGCCTACGTGGAGCTGGTGCTGAACAACATCGCCTACGAGACCGATTCCTCGGTCGTGATGGTGCTGCTGCGCCAGCTGGCCACCACGCTGACCTACTATGTCCGCCCGGAGGACCGTGAGCGGCTCTCCACCGCCGCCGCGGACCGGCTGTGGGAGCTGAGCGACCAAGCCCCGGCCGGCTCCGACCCGCAACTGCAGTTCGTCAAGGCCTTCGCCGGCCTGGCCCGGACCGGGGGCCAGCTGGACATCGTGGCCGGGCTGCTCTCCGGGGAGCGGATACTCGAAGGGCTGACGGTGGACGCCGACCTGCGCTGGGAACTGCTGACCTCGCTGGTGGCCGGCGGCCGGGCCGGCCAGGCCGAGATCGACGCGGAGCTGGGCCGCGACGCCACCGCCACCGGCCAGCGGGCCGCAGCCCTGGCCAAGGCGGCCATCCCGACGGCGGAGGCAAAGGCGGCAGCGTGGGACGCCGTCGTCGTTGCCGGCGATCTGCCCAACGCGACGCAGCAGTCGGTGATCACCGGCTTCAACCGTGTCCACGAGCCGTCGCTGCTGGAACCGTATGCGGACAAGTACTTCGCCGCGGTCCGCGAGGTGTGGGCCACGCGCACGCACGAGATCGCCCAGCAGATCGTCGTCGGGCTCTATCCGTCCCGGCTCACGACGCAGGAAACGGTGGAGCGGACGGACAGGTTCCTGGACGGGCTGGGCGATGCCGTTCCGGCGCTGCGCCGCCTGGTCCTGGAGAACCGCGACGGCGTGGTCCGCGCCCTGAAGGCCCAGGCCGCGGACCGGTAACCGGCTGCCCGGCCGGGCTTGCCGCCCGGCCGGCGCCGGTCACCGTCTGCGCCGCAGGCCGCCGATCCGCAGCAGGGCCCCGGCCGCCGGGGTGCGCAGCAGGCTCCGGACGGCCGGCACGGCGCCGAGCCTGCGCTTGAGCGGAACGGCCCCGCTGTGCTTCACCGACAGGTTGCCGTTCTCGGTGGCATAGACCCGCAGCGGCGGCCGCTGGGTTACCTCGAGCTGGCCGAAGGACAGGCGCTGCTCCTTCCGGCTGCCCGGGATGACGATGAAGAAGTCGAAAATGTCCAGCGGCTCGCTCCGGACAAACGGTACGTGCCAGAACCGTCCGTTCATCGGTACCCGCACGCCTTCCGCTTCCCGGCGCTTGCGGACAAGCAGCTCCGCGCCGTCGGGCACCTGGTCTTCCGCGGGCAGGATGAGGGTGCTGCCTTCCCAGTATGCGCGGCCGCCCGCCGGGCGCGGGACGGACTGCCGGCCTCCCCGCGGGGGCTTGGAGAGCACTTCGGCCCACCGGGCCACGAAGGCGGCTTCGCTGAATCCGGAAACGGCGGCACGGCAGCCCGCGCCCAGCCGTTCCCGCAGCTGCGGGTCGCGCATGAGCTGCAGGATCCGGGCTGCGAGCGCGTCGTGGTCCCCGAACGGCGCCAGGAAGCCGTTTTCGCCGTCGACAATCACCTCCCGCGGTCCGTAGTTGGAGTCGTAGGCAGCCACCGGAACGCCGCAGGACATGCTTTCGAGCAGGATCAGCCCGAACCCTTCGGAGGCGGATGTGAACAAGGTGGCGCAGGCGCCGGGATAGATGGTGCCCGAGTCCTCGGCAAAGGGCATGAACCGCACGCTGGCTCCGACGCCCAGTTCGGCGATGAGGGCGTGGACCTTGGCTTCCTCGGCACTCTTGGAACCCAGCCCGTAGATTTCCAGGACAGCGTCCGGGTTGCCGTCCAGCACCGTGCGCAGGACCCGGATTGCCTCGTCCACGCGCTTCTTGGGATGCGTGCGGGCCACCAGGACAAGCCTGTTCGGGTCCGGGCGGGCGGCGGACGGGCGCGCCGGAGGGGCCGCCGGCGGGATGACCTCCAGCAGGTCTTCGTGGCCGAAGTCGGCGACGAAGTCCCGGCGCTGCGCCTCGGTCCAGACCACGAGCGCATCATAAGCGTCCAGCTGGCGCACGAGCCGTTTCCAGTTGGGGCTGATCCCCGATCCGGCCACATAGGGCTCTTCCAGGTGGTTGCTGTGCGCCACGGCGACCTTGAGCAGGTTCGGGTGGCGAAGCGCGCCGACCACCTCGTCCACGTTGCGGCCCGGGAAGTTGTCCAGGTGGTCCCGGAACTCGGAGCAGATGGCCGGCGCTTCCTCGTCGGCCAGGAGGCGTTCGAGGGCGAACTGGTAGAGGTCGCCCATGTCGGCAAAGGACCGCGGATTGGCGCCAAAGAGGACGCTGTCCCCCCAGAGCTTCGACCCTGGCTTCTGCCGTACGGCCAGGAAGCACTTGCCATCACGGCCGATGTGCCGCTGGATACTGGGCGTCGCGGCCCCCGGACTGTAGTGGAGGACCCGGACGAGCCGGCCTTCGCCGTTCATTTCCTCCCGGCGGATCCGGAGGCCGGCCGCGTCAAAGTGGTCGATGGATGCCGCCAGGCCATTCCACCCGAACCTGATGTCCATCTCGGGCAGCCCGTCCCGGAAATAATGGATGGTGCGGCCCGGCGCATCGGCCTTCACCGCCGTCAGGGCCGGATCGGCGGGCGCCCGTACCGGCTTCCTGGTCTCGGTTCGGGCGCTGCCGTCCAGCGAGGACAGCACGCTGCGCACCTTCACCTTCGGGTGGAGGTGGCCGCCCCGGCGCAGCGCCGCAACGTCGGCGTCAAGCCGGGCCTGGAAGCCGAGCACCTCGATCCAGACCTGCTCCAGTGTCCCGGCCGCGGCCAGGGAGTTCGCCCGGGCGCGCACGGCCTTGACCAGGCCCCCTCGCCGGAGGGCCAGTGTGTTGACCGCGAAATGCGCTGTACGCTGCATGGCGCCACTCTAGCCAAGCAGCACCCGGCGCAGAAGGGGCAGGTCACAGCGGATTTTTCAGGCCCGGGGAGGGAACGGGCGTGGCAGCGCGAGTGCCTGGCCCGGCCCGCCGGCGCTTGCTTCCCTGCTTCAACCGTTCCTTCCCCGCTTTAGGCTTCAAACAACGCCCTGACCTGCGGCGATGCCGGGACGCCGGGTTAAACCCGGGAGGGAAGGTGCGCAGGTTTCCCGGCGGATGGCCCGCGGGGCGTACTGGCGCACGGCGTGGGCTTGGCCAATACTGGTCTCGGGGTGAGCCCTATGGACGCTGCCGCAGTGGCGGGACAGCTACTGGTACTGCTCGGGACCTTCTATCTTCCGGGGTTCCTGGCCCTCTACGGCCTGCGGTTGAAGGTTTTTCCGGCCCTGGCGCTCGCCCCTGCGGTGTCTGCCGGCATCGCCGGCGCCGCCAGCATCGTCTGCCTCGCCACCGGCTGGCGCTGGGAGCCGGCGAGCGCGGGGCTGCTGGCCCTGGCTGCCGTGCTGCTGTGTTTCCTGTTCGGCTGGCTGACCGTCCGTCGGAAACCCCCTGTCCCGGCGGACCCTGAAAAGCAGGCGGGTGCACCCCTGTCCCTGAAGATCCTGACGGGAACCGCGCTGGCTGCGGCGGCGGCACTGATCGGATCGGTCATGCTCCGGGGCGTGGTCTCTTTGGACCGCGTGAACCAGGGCTGGGATCCCACCTTCCATGCCAACGCCGTGCGCTGGATCCAGGACAGCGGACAGGCCAGCGCCTGGAGCCTCGTGCCGATTTTCGGCGGGGCGCCGCCGTCGTACTACCCGGCCGGCTGGCACGAACTGGTCTCGCTGGTCCCCGGCGACGTCGTGACCGCGGCGAACCTGTCCTGCCTGCTGATCGGCGCAGTGATCTGGCCGACGTCGCTGGCCTACCTGGCCACGGCGCTGTTTCCGCGGCAGCCGGTGACCTGGGTCCTGGCCCCGCTGTTCGGCGCCGCAGTGCTGGCGTTTCCCTTCATCCAGCTCGTCCGCAGCGGGCAGTGGCCCAACGGCTTTGCGACGGCGGTGATCCCGGCGGTCCTCGCCCTGGGCATCAACCTGCTCTACGACAGCCGGCTGCGCTGGCGCAGGCCGCAGCAGCCCCCGGCGCCACCCGGGCCGGGGACCGCGGCCCGGACGGCCGCGCTGCTGGCTGCTGCTGCCGGGGCCATCTGGATCCATCCCTCGGCGCTCTTTGCGCTGCTGCTGCTCGGCGGCTTCTACCTCGGACGCTTCCTCATCCTGGGCTTCCTTTACCAGTGGCGGCAGGGCAAAGTCCGTGCCGTGGTGGTGTCCGCGCTGACCGCGGCCGCCCTGGCGGGCCTCGGCCTGGGCCTGTCCCAACTGCCGGCGCTGATCCGCTTGCTGGACTATCCGCGCGCGCATAACGCCGACTGGCCGGATGCGCTGGCCTGGCTGTACTTCGACCTGCCCGGCCGCCCGTCGCCGTCAGCGCCCAACCCGGGCATCCACGGCTACGCGACCACCGCGCTGATGGTAGCCGGCGCCGCCGCGGCGCTGGCGTTCAGGCGGTCCCGTCCCGCGGTGGGGGGCATGGCCGCAGCCACGGGCTTGTTCATCCTCGCCGCCGGACCGGAGAACCCGTACCGCTGGCTGGCAGGGTTCTGGTACAAGGACCCGCCCCGGATCGCGCCCCTGATGTTCACCTTCGGCTGTGTCTTTGCCGCCCTGGCCGTGGAACGGATCTGCAGCCTGGCGGCGGCGGTCCTGCGGTCTGCCCACCCGCGGCGCAGGCAGGTGCTGGCCGCGGCTTTGGGCCTGCTCGCCGCCGGCGCCCTCTTCACCGCCTCCGGCGGGTTCCGCGACAGTCTGCGGCTGCAAGCAGCGGCCGCCCCCTACCTGACCATCGATGCACCACGGGGCCGTGCCCTGCTGGGGGACGAACAGGAGTTCATCCGTTCCCTCGGCCCGGTGCTGCCCCCGGACGCAGTGGTGGTCGGCGATCCGTTCAACGGCCTGCCCTACATCTACGCACTGACCGGGCACCGCGTGGTGTTCCCGCAGATGATCAACCGGCCCGGCAACGAGGACGAGGCCTACCTGCGCCGGAACTTCCGCAACATCCTGACCGATCCCGAGGTCTGCCGGGCGCTGGGCCGGCTGGGTGCCACCCATGTGTACGACGACGGACCGATCCGGGCACGCCGGACCGACCGGCACCTGCAGTGGCCGGGCTTCCGCGGCGTGGACTACTCCCTCGGGTTCGAGCTCGTGGCCAGGCAGGGCACTGCCGCCATCTACAAGATCACCGCCTGCATGCCCGGTGCACAGCCGTGGACGGACCAGCCACAGCCTGGGATTTAATGTGGCCATGGGCATCTTCGAGCACCGCTACACCGTGAACGTCACCTGGACCGGCAACCGCGGGGACGGCACCTCCGGCTACCGCAGCTACGGCCGCGACCATGTGGTCCGGGCCGCCGGTCTGCCCGAGCTGGCCGGCAGCGCCGATCCAACCTTCCACGGGGACACCGACCGCTGGAACCCCGAACAGCTGCTGCTGACCGCCCTGGCCCAGTGCCATATGCTCTCCTATCTGCACGTCGCGGTGAACCACGGCCTCGTGGTCACCGCCTACAGCGACGACGCCGAGGGCACCCTGCACCTGAACCGGGACGGCAGCGGGGAATTCACCTCCGCCACGCTGCACCCGAAGGTGACCATCGCCGATCCGGCGCAGGCAGAGCTGGCCCGCAGGCTCCACCACAACGCCAACAAGGTCTGCTTCATTGCCCGCAGCGTGAATTTCCCGGTGCTGCACGAACCGGAAATCCTGACCGCTTGACACGCCCGGCGGTCGCCGGGTGACGAATGTCACACGACCCGCACCGGTCCCGCAGGCAGCCGCCCCTAAGGTAACGGTTGGGTAACGCCTCCTGGTCTGCCGGCACAGCGGACTGCGCAGCCCGCCGGCTCCCGGCGGCTACCCTTGATAGGTCCTCCGAACCAACAGAAAGCATCGCCGGTCGTGACGCAACAGACGCAATCAGTAACGGAACAAGCACAGGAAGTCACCGGGCAGATCACCCAGGAAGTGACTCAACAGACGATGACGCTGATCGACAGGGTCTCCCCGGGCGGCGACATCTTCCAGGCCGGCGTCATCGTCCTGGTGGGCTTCCTGATCTGGACCATTGCGCACTTCGTCATCAACCGGATCACCGAACGCATCAAGCGCGGCACATCGATCTTCAAGAAGCCCCACTTCCGCTGGGCCCAGCCGATTGTCCTGCGCAACCAGTCGCAAAGCCGCCGGATCCAGCGGGCGGATACGGTCGGCTCCATCCTGAAGTCGGTGGTGAGCATCTTCGTCTCCGGCATGGTCATCATCATGGTCATGGACACCTTCGAGCTGCCCATCGCCCCGCTGCTGACCAGCGTCGGTATCGCCGGTGTGGCCATCGGTTTCGGCGCCCAGCAGCTGGTCCGGGACTTCCTCGCGGGCATCTTCATCACCATCGAGGACCAGTACGGCATCGGCGACACCATCGTCACCTCCGAGGTGGTCGGACGCGTGGAGGCCGTGGGCCTGCGCGTCACCCGCGTGGTGGACGAGGAGGGCGTGGTCTGGTACCTGCGCAACGGCGAGATCCTGCGCGTGGGCAACCGGTCGCAGGGGAATTACCAGCCCAAGGAAAACGTTGAGGAAGGCAGACCCGCCCTCGCAGAAGAATCAGCAGAATAAACCATGACTTCAAATCCCCAGGACGCCTCCGGCACCCCGGTCCCCCCGCGTTTCGGCCAGCCGCTGGCCACCGTGCGCCCGACGAACACCGGCCCGTTCACCGACCCGGCCATCACGGAGAGCTTCTACGACGCCGTGGGCGGGCACGAGACCTTCGTCAAGCTGGTGGATGCCTTCTATGAAGGTGTGGCCGGGGATGAAGTACTGCGCGCCATGTACCCGGAGGAGGACCTGGGACCGGCGAAGGAACGGATGTGCATGTTCCTGGAGCAGTACTGGGGCGGCCCCGGAACGTACAGCGAGCAGCGCGGCCATCCGCGGCTGCGGATGCGCCACATGCCGTTCAAGGTGGATTTCGACGCCCGGGACCGTTGGCTGGCCCACATGCACCGGGCGGTCAAGTCGCTGCAGCTGCCGCCGCTGTACGAAGACACGCTCTGGGACTACTTTGAGCGCGCCGCCCACTCCATGGTCAACTCCATGTAGCGTGGGCCCCGCGCCCCAATCCGCTAAAGCGAGGCGCCGCTGCGCACCAGCACGTGCCCGCGGCCGGTGCTCAGCCGGGTCCAGCGCCCATTGGTGAAGACGTCCACGTCGTGCCCGTCCAGGAAGCCCAGGGCCATCGCCGCGAAGGCGGCGCCGGCCGGCACGGGCGGCTCCACCGGCCGGTCCGCAGCGGTCAGCTGCGCGCCCCAGACGGCGCTGCGCAACCCGTCGACCACCGGCCGGCCGGCGCTTTCCGGCACGGCCTCGGCAACCCGCCGCGCGCCGTCGCGCGCCGCTTCCTCCAGCAGCGCCGAGGGCAGGCGCCCGGCCGGCGACCAGCCGCTGCGCGGCGGCAGCACGCCGGTCCAGGATTCGGTGACCCGGGTGGGCGGCAGCGACAGTACGACGGCGTGGCCGGCCATCCGCGCCAGCCGGTCCGCCACGGAGGCCAGCGAGACGGTCAGCTCTGCCTCGGCCGGCTTGGCCAGGCGCATGGTGCGCAGGCCCAGGACGGTGGGCACCGCCTCGCCCAGGAACCGCGGCCGCATCAGGCACACGTAGGCCGCCAGGACGGTGCCGGAGGCACTCAGGTGCACGGCGCCGTCGTCGGCGGCCCGGGCGCGGACGACGAAGGTCCGCAGGTCCGCCACCACCTGCGGATCGGCCAGTTCCAGGGAGTCCGGGGTCAACATCCGCCTACGCCTCCTGCCGGTCCTGCGCCGGGACCGGCCGCCGGAACGGGACGTCCGGACCGGCAAAGCGCAGCAGCGCGGCCCGGTAGGCCTCGGGCAGCTGCACCGGGCGGCCGCTGGCGCGCTCCACCAGGACCATGGTGGCGGACCCGACGGCGTAGGTGGCCGAATCGTCCGGCTCGGCCAGGACATAGCCGGTCCGGAAACTGGAGCCGCCCACATGGGTCACCCAGATATTCACCGACACCGGCTCCGGGCGCAGCGACAACGGGGCGCGGTATTCGATCTCCTGGCCGGCCACCAGCGTGAACTTTCCGGGACCCTGCACGTCGCGGATGACCGGGCCGGCCGGATCCGCCGCATCCGCGGGCAGGTTGTGCAGCCGCACCCGGGCCTCCTCGAAGTAGCTGAAGTAGGTCGCGTTGTTCACGTGCCCGTAGGCGTCAAGGTCGCCGAAGCGGACCTGCAGCGGGAAGCAGGCGGCGGAAGGGGGAACTGGCATGCGGCCATCTTCTCAGACCACGCCCGGCCGGGCGAACCCGGGGGCCGTGTATCCGATAGCCTGTACCGGCAGGTAACTTCACCGAGGAGACGCATGGACATCGCACCCGGCCACGTGGATACGACCGCACGAATGCTCGCCCTGCTGGATCTGTCCGACGCCGGAGGCGCGGCCACGACCGACGAGGATATCTTCGTCGGCCAGTCCGAGAAGCAGCCGCACGGGCGGGTGTTCGGCGGACAGGTGCTCGCCCAGTCGGTGATGGCCGCCATCCGCACCGTGGATCCGGCCCGTCCCATCCATTCGATGCACGCGTACTTCCTCCGTCCCGGCGATGCGAACCAGCCGATCACCTTCGGCGTCCAGCGGCTGCGCGACGGCCGCTCCTTTTCGGCCCGGCGGACCCAGGCCTACCAGAACGGCGTGCCGATCCTGTCCATGATCGCGTCCTTCGAAGTCCCCGCCGCCGGGCTGGAGCACCAGGAGGAGTTCCCCGAGGGCATCCCGGATCCGGAGACCTTGCCCACCACTGCCGAACTGCTGGGCAAGGTGGACCATCCGGCCCGCTCCGCGGTGCTGGAGCGGCCCTACGACATCCGCCACGTCCAGCCCCCGCTCTACGTTGCGGCCAAGGGCGAACGCGCGGCGGTCAACGCCGTCTGGATGAAGACCAAGGGGCCGATGCCCGACGAGGCCAATCTGCACCGGGCGGCGCTGGCCTACGGCAGCGACTACACCGTCCTCGAATCCATCCTGCGCCAGCACGGGATCAGCTGGGTGACCCCGGGCATGCGCGTGGCGAGCCTGGACCATGCCATGTGGTGGCACCGGCCGGTCCGGGTGGACGACTGGCTGCTGTACGTGCAGCACTCCCCCAGCGCCTCCGGGGCGCGCGGCCTGGGCATGGGCAAGATCTTCAACCGGCAGCGCGAACTGGTGGCCACAGTGGCACAGGAAGGCATGCTCCGGATCCCGGACGAGGTCCTGGCCCGCCGGTCCTGACCAGTACGGCCCGGCCGGTCTGCCGCCCGGACCGTGTTGGTCAGGCGAAGTCGAAGACCACCGGGAAGACCACGACCACGATGGCGGCCCAGGCCCCGTAGACCGGCAGGTAGCGCGTCTGCCAGCGCTCGAGGTCATTGAACGGCCGCCGCCTGCGCAGGAACCCGACGGTGAGCCAGGCTGCCCGGACCAGGTGCACCAGCAGCAGCAGGTTCAGGCCAAGCGCGGCGATCTTGTTGGGGCTGAAGCCGAACTCCGCGATGCGGGTCAGCATCGCGGTCAGCATGACCGCATCGACCGCGAGGGCCGCGACGACGAGGACCAGCTGCAGGACATCGAACAGGCCGGGCGGTGCGAGCGAGTCGCGGGCGGAAATTGCGTAGAGCAGCAGGGCCAGGACGAGCACGAGGATCGCGTCCATGAGGATGAGCAGATCGCGGTCGACGTCGACCAGGCCGCCGGCGGCCGTGAGCACGGCCAGGTGGGCCAGCAGCATGACAATCGTCAGGGGCAGGAAGACACGCGTCAGGACGGGGGCGATGTTCTCGACGACGTTCTGCTTGGCCTCGACCAGCCAGGCGGCGACGACGAGCGCCCCGGGCACGGCGAACGGCAGGATCCAGTCCTCCAGGACCGGTTCGAGGTCGGCGCCGACGACCTGCAGGACCGCGAACGTGAGCCCGACCAGGACGGCGCCGCCCAGGGCCAGGAGCGTGTAGTAGATCGCGAGCTCGCCGGTGAACCGGACGAAGTCCATCCGCCGGCCGTCGGACCGCCACCTCCCCCCGACGTACGCCACCCCGGCCAGCAGCCACAGCACGACCGGGGCGTGCAGTGCGGCGAGCACCTCGGTGGAACCCCCGGCGGCGAACGGGTAGACGTTGAGCAGAACCGCCAGCGCAGCGAACGGGACGAGCAGCGCCGTTGCCACCTGTCCGGTCAGCCGGCGCTTCCAGGCGAAGTACGCGGCGAGGAACGGGAAGACGAGCAGTCCGAGGTTGCGCGCGAGCACTTCGCCGTCGCCGATCCAGGTCAGGCCGGCCTTGACCGCCAGCCCCGCCCCGACCGCGAGTGCGAGGACGACCGCCAGCTCGCGCCGCGGCGCAGCGGCGTCGCTGGAGTCCTCCGGAACGAGCACGAGCTGTTTCCACAGCCGGTCCGAATGCTCGCGGGCAAACTCGCGCGAGACGGCGTCGAGGTTGCCCAGGCGCTTGATCGCGACGAGGAACGCCTCCTCGTCGTCGAGCCCGGTCGCCTGCAGGTCGGCCACCTGCTCACGCAGGTGGTCCTCCAGTTCCTCGACGTCGGCGGGAGAGATCGCCTGGCGCCGCTGGACGTACCCCCGCCACCGGTCGATATGGGCCTCCAGCTCCGCGTGCAGCTCCATCACGCCCACCCCTCAGCCACGGCGGGGGGCCGCTGCGCGGTCTGCCACACCTGCCGCAGTGCGTCGGCAACGACGGCCCACTGCTCCTGCCGGTCGGCGAGCGCAGCCCGGCCCGCCGGCGTGATCGCATAGTGCTTGCGCCGGCGCCCGGCCTCGGAAGTTCCCCACGACGAGGATACGTAGCCGAGCCGCTCGAGCCGGTGCAGCAGCGGGTAGAGCATCCCGTCCGTCCACTGCATGGATCCGCCCGAAAGCTCGCCCACACGTTTCAGGATCGCGTAACCGTACAGGTCGCCGTCCGAGAGTATCCCCAGCACGAGCGGAGTGGCTGCGGCAGCGACCAGGTCCTTATCGATGCGCACTGCGCCTCCTATACCTAGATCTACAAGGTATCTTACCCCTAGCAGCTCTAGGTATGGTAAATGGTCCCGGGAACAGCACAAAGGCCGGACCCTGCGGACAGGATCCGGCCTTTGTGCTGCGTCCGCGGGGCGGGTTAGTCGCGCGTCAGGCGGCGGTGGGTGACGCGGTGCGGCTTGGCGGCCTCCGGGCCCAGCCGCTCGATCTTGTTCTGCTCGTAGGACTCGAAGTTGCCCTCGAACCAGTACCAGTTCGCCTCCTCTTCCTCGGTGCCTTCGTAGGCGAGGATGTGGGTGGCCACGCGGTCCAGGAACCAGCGGTCGTGGGAGATCACCACGGCGCAGCCCGGGAACTCCAGCAGCGCGTTCTCCAGGCTGGAGAGCGTTTCGACGTCGAGGTCGTTGGTGGGCTCGTCCAGCAGCAGCAGGTTGCCGCCCTGCTTCAGGGTCAGCGCGAGGTTCAGGCGGTTGCGCTCACCGCCCGAGAGCACCCCGGCCTTCTTCTGCTGGTCCGGGCCCTTGAAGCCGAAGGCGGACACGTAGGCGCGGGAGGGCATTTCCACCTGGCCGACCTGGATGTGGTCCAGTCCGTCCGAGACAACTTCCCACAGGCTTTTGTTCGGGTCGATGCCGGCCCGGGACTGGTCCACGTAGGAAATCTTGACGGAATCGCCGACCTTCAGGTCGCCGCCGTCCAGCGGCTCCATGCCGACGATGGTCTTGAACAGCGTGGTCTTGCCGACGCCGTTGGGGCCGATGACGCCGACAATGCCGTTGCGCGGCAGGGAGAAGGACAGCCCGTCGATGAGCTGCCGGTCGCCGAAGCCCTTCTTCAGGTCCGTGGCTTCGATGACCAGCTGGCCCAGCCGCGGTCCCGGCGGGATCTGGATCTCCTCGAAGTCCAGCTTGCGGGTGCGCTCGGCCTCGGCCGCCATTTCCTCGTAGCGGGCCAGGCGGGCCTTGGACTTGGTCTGCCGGCCCTTGGCATTGGAGCGGACCCATTCGAGTTCCTCGGACAGGCGCTTGGCCAGCTTCGCATCCTTCTTGCCCTGGATCTCCAGGCGGGCGCGCTTCTTCTCCAGGTAGGTGGAGTAGTTGCCCTCGTACGGGTACAGGTGCCCGCGGTCCACTTCGGCGATCCACTCGGCCACGTGGTCGAGGAAGTAGCGGTCGTGGGTCACGGCCAGGACGGCGCCCGGGTAGTTCTTCAGGTGCTGCTCGAGCCAGAGCACGCTTTCGGCGTCCAGGTGGTTGGTCGGCTCGTCCAGCAGCAGCAGGTCCGGCTTCTGCAGCAGCAGCTTGCAAAGGGCCACACGGCGGCGCTCGCCACCGGAGAGGACCGTGACGTCCGCGTCGCCCGGCGGGCAGCGCAGCGCGTCCATGGCCTGCTCGAGTTGCGAGTCAAGGTCCCAGGCGTCCGCGGCATCGATGGCTTCCTGGAGCTTGCCCATTTCCTCGAGCAGGGCGTCGTAGTCGGCGTCCGGGTTGGCCATCTCCTCGGAGATTTCGTTGAAGCGCTGGATCTTGCCGTAGATCTCGCCAACGCCTTCCTGGACGTTGCCCAGGACGGTCTTGTCCTCGTTCAGCGGCGGTTCCTGCAGCAGGATACCGACCGAGTAGCCAGGGCTGAGCCGGGCCTCGCCGTTGGACGGGGTGTCCAGGCCGGCCATGATCTTGAGAATGGTGGACTTTCCCGCACCATTGGGGCCCACGACGCCGATCTTGGCGCCGGGGAAGAAGGACATGCTCACGTCATCCAGGATGACCTTGTCCCCCACGGCCTTGCGGGCCTTGGTCATTGTGTAAATAAATTCCGCCATGCCTTCAAGGCTAGTGGCTGCGGGACCAGAACTCATATTTCGGACGCCGCCGGCCGCGGCAGCGGCGTCCGCCCCGTCCGTCCCGGTTGCCGTCCCCGCCCAAGGGCTCAACCGGCCATCTTGAAGCCGTCCTGCGCATCACCCTCGGCGGCGGGTTCGTCTTCGGCCGGATCAACGTCGTCCAGCACTTCCCCGGTTTCCAGGTCCACGTCCCCCGCCCCGAAGGAATCCGCTTCCTGAACCGGATTGTCCGCCGGACCGGACTTGGTGCTCCGCACGAACCTAGCCGTTCCCCACTTCAGATCGTGCCCGATGGATTCGGCAATGATTTCGGGCGCCGTTCCATGCCTGCCGTCCTGTCCGGTCCACTGGCGGAGCTGCAGCTTGCCGGTGATGACCACCCGGTCCCCCTTGTGCAGGCTGGAGCCGATGTTCTGGGCCAGCTGCCAGAAAGCCTTGACCGTGTACCAGTTCGTGGAGCGGTCGACCCACTGCTGGGTCTCCGGATCACGCCGCCGCTCGGTGGATGCCAGGCGGAAGTTCGCTGCCGGAAGGCCTCCGTTCGTCAGTCCCCCGTCGACGTCGCTCGCCACAACGCCGCGGACCGTAATGATGTCAGTCATGCCGCACCTTCTGTCCCTGTCGGATGTCCGGTTGGTGTTCCGGGTTGCCTGCGTATGCCGGCTCCTTCAGTGTGCTGGCTTCGGCAGAAGCCCGGCACCGCCCAGCAGGCCGATGTGGAACAGGCTCAGGGCAAGGCGGATGTGTAGAAGGAGTCGAACCTGACCGTTTCGTACAGGAAAGGCGAACGCGTTGATCCTGCCCTGGCCGGCCCCGTGCAGTCTCAGCTTGTGGGCAACCTCGTGCGGGTAGTCCACCACGCCCCTACGCCTGGATCGAGCCCCATCCGCACGGACATTCTGCTCAGCGTGGGCCCTCAGCACGTTGAGGTCTTGGGCACAGGCGCCGGAAAGAATGGGCCTTACATCGAGATCAAGGGCTAGTCGCAGCTTCCCGACACGAATGAAGAAGCCCCGACCTATTGGCGGGGGCTTTTTCATTCTAGGAGCCTTACCTCAGGCTATGCACAAACCCAGATGGCGGTATGTGGTTGCACAGCAAGGGCCACCGCGCAGGGTGGCCTTCGCCTGTTGCGGCGGATGCTGGCCGGCTCTAGCTACAAGGATCAATGTCTCACTGAGCAGACCGCCCCTTTAGCATGGCGGCGATCAGTGCCCCGATCATGTCCGGGTCGCTGCTGCCATATGGGCCAAGTACGAATCCGTTCCGTTCCGCATTGAGCTTTCCGGCATCATGCTCAACACCCCGACGACAATTTCCAGCCACTCCTCCATGGCGCGGTAATCTCCCCGCTGACCCCGCGTTCCCCTCCGGTGTTGCCCTCCCGATAAGTCACCGTGAGCTTTAAGTTCTGTTCAGACCAAGTCATGTTGAGGTCCATGTGCCGACGATAGCCAAGAACTGCTGACTTGTTCAGGTGGCACCGGCAGGGTGGCCCGCCCGCAGCCGCGTCCGGCCGTCAGCTTTCCGCGCCGTAGATGTCTAGAGCAGGCTTCACACTGGAGGCGTACCACCGTTTGCCGCCCTGCGGCGTGGGAAGGTCCGCCGCGGTGAGTGCATCTGCAATCTTGCGCAGGGAATCCCCATTGTCTTTGGCCTGCCGGATGAATGCCACGGTTTCGCGATCGACGGCCCGGCGCCGGCCGGCGAAGTCGGAGACTGCGCGGAATACACGGTCCAGCCGGGTCGACATAAGGTGATCGGCCTTGCCCTTGTCCAGCATCTCCAGTGCTTCCCGGAGCGCGGGCGGTTCAGACTCTTAGCTGACTGGCCGGCATCTTCCATGATCTGGACATCCCGGCCGCGCCGCGCCGCCTCCCCTGTGAATTGGGCTTTCTGCGCCGTTGTCTGCTTGTTCGATCGTGGATACACGGACGCAAGGAAGGGCCAGGGGGCGGGTACGGACGGCGGTCTGTGTCGTGGTCATGGCATGAGCGCACAACAAAGGAACCTTTGTTGTACATAGCCCTCCGCTGATTTCCCCTTGCGAGCTATCCCAGCAGCTGAGAGCCGTAAGCAGGCACCGCCCTCAGCTGCGGGGATCAGCCGAAAGTCGACAGCCAGTACCACGAAGCGAAGATCACTCCCAGTACGGAAAGGACAGCCACCATCGCGGCGAAACCCCACTTTGTGCTCATGATTTCCCCCAATCCCCCAGAGGGCTAACATGCCCTCCTATCCAGCTTGGCGTGAGTGAAGGCAACGATCAATAGCTGGCGACCCGCCGCTAGATGAGTGAGCCCGAATAGGCGCTCGTCGAAGGCTGTTGCCTGGAGGCGGAGGGTGTTAAACCCTGTGTGTGAAAACCGACCTTAACACCCTCCTGACCACACTCTACGTCCATCTTGATGACCGCGTCCTGCCCGGTTTGGGCTGGTCGCGGCGCCACCTGCCCGGCCGGAAACCGGCCCTGTCCGATGCGGAGCTGCTGTGCCTGGCCGCGGCCCACCACCTGCTGGGCATCTCCTCGGAGCGCCGCTGGATCCGCTACGTCCGGGAGCACCTGGCTGGGATGTTCCCGCACCTTCCGGGGCAGTCGGGTTTCGGCAGGCGCCTGCGCCGGCAGGCCGGGCTGATCGCCGCGGCCATCGCGGTCCTGGCCCGGGAGGTGCCCTCCTGGGAGGCGGACCTGCGCCTTGTCGATTCCACTCCGGTGCCCTGCGGAACCTCGAGGGAAACCGTCAAACGCTCGGCCCTGGCCGGGCAGGCCGGCTACGGCTGGTGCCGCTCCCACTCCCGCTGGTTCCGGGGCTTCCGGCTCTACCTGCTGGCCACCCCGGAGGGCATGCCCGTGAACTGGGGTCTGGCCCACGCGGGGATCGGCGAACGCGAGGTCACGCGGGCGCTCCTTGAGCGCGACCGGCATCTGGTCCGCCCCGGCCAGATCATCCTGGGCGACAAGGGCTTCGCCGGGAAGGACTTCGAGGCCTTCATCGCCGGGCTCGGGGCCGTGCTGGTCCGGCCCGACCGCCGGGACGAACCGCAGCGTTTTGGTACGCTGGGCCGGCCGCGCCAGTGGATCGAGTCGGTCTTCGACACGCTCAAGGGCCAGCTCGGCCTCGAAGCCCACAGCGGACGGACCGCGGCCGGGGTCTATGCCCGTGTCGCCGCGAGACTTTTCGCCCTCGCCGCCGGGATCTGGCACAACTGGATCATCGGTGCACCGGACAAACGGTCCCTGACCGCTTACGACCACTAAACCCAAACGGACTTACTCATCTAGCCTATTTGTCCTTGTCGGACGCCCGTTCCGGGGTGAAAATGTGCCTGTGGCCGCCTGCCGACGCCGTCCACCTATGGTCTTCCTGAGGCCGTCATCTAGCCGGGCGCCGGGAGCCGTCTGCGGGCCCTTAACTGTTGCGGCACCCGGTGCCGAGCACGCGGATTAGATTCCGTTTTCCCATCCGGCCCCCCTCGGGCGGCCACGCCGTAACCCCTGATGCAGGCAGTGAGGAGATTAACGGGACCATGTTGGCCGAATCCCAGGATGAGGAACAGCTCATTGCCCGGGTCGCCGCCATCGACATCGGCAAGGCCGAACTGGTGTGCTGCGTCCGGATTCCCGGACCGGGGAACATCCGAAGACGGCTGCAGGAAGTGAGCACGCATTCGACGATGACCGGCTCGCTGGCCGAACTGGCCAATCACCTGGTCGACCTTCGCATCGAGCGGGTGGTGATGGAGGCGACCAGCGACTACTGGAAGCCGGTGTTCTACCTGCTCGAGGCCCACGGGCTCCAGCCGTGGCTGGTCAACGCCCGGGACGTGAGGCACCTGCCCGG
>NZ_JAAZSQ010000025.1:550-54254 GCF_012395835.1 Arthrobacter mobilis | reverse complement strand
GGGGGGGGGGGGGCGGTGCCCCGGCCGGCAGATCAGGACAGGATGTCCTTCGTGGCAAACCGCCCGTACGCCAGCGTCCCGAACACCACGATGTAGCCGGCCTGGAGCAGCGCGTTGTCCGCGAAGGAACTCCATTCAATGGGCTGGCGCAGCAGGTCGGCGAAACCGAGCCAGTAGTGGCTGAACAGCCACGGGTGCAGCCACTGCAGCTGGGGCAGCGAATCGAGCACCTGGGAGATGACGGACAGCACGGCGGTGGCTGCCATCGCGCCCACCGGCACCTCAGTGAGGGTGGAGACGAAGAGCCCGACGGCGCTCAGCCCGAGTAGCGAGACGGCGACATAGCCGGCGATCAGCAGCAGCCGCAGCATCGCCTCGCCGACACCGACGGTGTCCCCGGAAAGCAGCGGCACCGGCCCCACCGGGAACAGTGCGGCGCCGATGCCGATGCCGGCCGCGATGACGGTCAGGGCCGCGGCACAGCAGAACGCCGCGGCACCGGCGTACTTGACCAGCAGCAGCCGTGCCCGTCCCGCCGGGGCCGTCAGCAGGTATCTCAGTGTCCCGAGCCCGGCCTCGCCGGCAATGGTGTCGCCCGCGGACACCGCGATGGTCAGCGGCAGGAACAGCGGCGTGGACACCACCACGGCGGTGAGCGCGACGAACAGCCCGTTCTGGGCCACCCGGTCCAGGAACGCCGGGCCCCGCCCGGGGGCCGGTCCGGACGTGGAGAGCCGGACGGCGACGGCGATCAGCACCGGGACCGCAGCCAGCGCCAGCAGCATGGCCCAGGTGCGGCCGCGCCGGAAGAGCACCGCAAGTTCCGAACCCAGCAGCGCCCAACCCGCGGCACCGCGGCGGAGCGTTGATCCCGCGGCGCTGCCGGTCCCGGGGCTGCCGGCTTGGACACCCCCGGTGGCGTGGCCGGCGCGGCCGGAGTCAGTGGGCAACGTCGAATCCTTCCCCGGTCAGGGCCACGAAGCGCTCCTCGAGGCTGGCTCCTTCCACGGCGAAGCCGCGGACCCGCACTCCGCCGGCGACCAGTGCCGCCACAACTGCCTCGGGGGCCAGATGGTCCAGCAGCGGCGCGGTAACCGTGCCGGTGCCGGGCGGGCCCGGTTCGGGCAGCAGGCCCAGGCCTGCGAGCACCCGGTGCGCACCGGCGTCGTCGGGAGTCAGGATGCGCACGCGCGCCTGGCCTGCCGCCCGCAGCTGCTCCAGGCTCCCCTGGGCCACCAGCCGGCCGGCGCTCATCACGGCGGCATGGGTACAGATCTGTTCGACTTCGGCCAGCAGGTGGCTGGAGACGAAGACAGTGGTACCGCCGGCAGCCAGTGACCTGACCAGGCCGCGCACCTCGCGCGTGCCCTGGGGATCCAGGCCGTTGGTCGGCTCGTCCAGCACCAGCAGCTCGCGCGGCTGGAGCAGGGCATGGGCGATGCCGAGGCGCTGCTTCATGCCCAGCGAGTAGGCGCGCACCTTCTTGCCGGCCGCATGGGCCAGCCCTACCCGCTCCAGCGCCTGGGCCACCCGCACCTTCCGGGTGGACGACGGCGCGCGGCGGTCCGCGGCGTCGAGCCGCTGCAGGTTGGCCGCGCCGGAGAGGAAGGGATAGAAGGCCGGTCCTTCGACCAAGGCCCCGACGCGCGGCAGCACGTCCTGCCAGCTGCGGGGCATCTCCTGCCCGAGCAGGCGGATCCGCCCATCCGTGGCCGCGGCCAGGCTCAGCAGCATCCTGATCGTCGTCGTCTTGCCCGAGCCGTTGGGGCCCAGGAACCCGAACACGCTGCCCCGCGGAACGGCGAGGTCGAGGCTGTCGACGGCGGCCTGCCGGCCGAAGCGCTTGGTGAGTCCCCGGGTCTCGATGGCCAGTACGGCGGTCGGGGCTCCGGAGGTCACCGGGTGCCGGCTGCCGCCTGCAGCCGCTCAAGCGGTACCGAGCCCGCGAACACGCGCCCGTCGTCCGTGAAGAGGACATTCAGCAGGGCCGTGGACAGCACCCGTCCGCCGGGGACCGCCTGCGTCATCTGCTCCAGGAGCCCGGACTCGTCCGCCCCGGTGGGCACGCTGCCGGCGGGCAGGCCGACGATGGCGTCCCAGCCCTCGCCGGTGACCGTGTACCTTTCGGCTGCTCCGCTGCGGGAGGAGCCGTCATCCATCCGCCGGTGCTGCTTCGACGGCGCCTGCAGCGTGTGCTCCTGCACCTCGGCGCCGGGCGGCGGCGTGAAGTCGAACAGGTCCTGGGCGGGAGCCTCCAGCTGCAGTTCCGTGAAGGCGAGCGCGAAGGCCGGCTGCTGCTGGCCGCGGGCGTGCACCTGGACGCTCAGCGGCAGCCCGGTCAGGGAATCGACGGCGATGGCGACCGACCCGACCAGGGTGTCGGCGCTGCGCGGGTCGAACTCCAGGGTGTACGCGTCCCGGCCGGCGACCTCGGTATCCGGACCGACCGTGACCTGCGTGTGCGCGTCGGCGGCGGCCAGCAGCCGGTGCGCCAGACGGTCGGGGGTCTGCGCCCCCTCGGGCACGGCGTGCTCCTGAGGGTGCCCGGTGCCGGTCCGGCCGTGGTCCGGCAGGGTCAGGTGGGCTGCCGTGTTGTCCCTGGAGTTGTAGAGCCAGACGTCGCTGCCATTGCGGACGACGTCGCGCTCGGCCAGCCTGTCCATAACCTGCAGCCGGGCCTTGGCCGGGCCGTCCACGTAGACGCGGGCCGTGTGGGTGCCGGTGAACAGATCGAGTGCGGAGGCCAGGCCGGCCGTCTCGCCGGTGCGGGGCAGTTCGGGCAGGCCCAGCTGCGAGGACTGCTCCAGAGCTCCGGAGAAGGCGCGGACGTCGCTGTCGAGCATCATCGCCAGGACTTCTTCCGGGGTCTTTGCCGGCAGGTCGGTGGCGGCGCCGGCCTGGAGGGACCAGGTCAGGGAACCTGCCGTGACAGCGGCGGAAACGGCAAGGGCAGGGAGCCAGCGCAGGCGGCCGCGGATCATGACGACCGGCTTCCGAAGCGGCGGAACATACCGCCAGAGTACGCCCCGAAAGGCAGTCCGGACAGCCCCCGGCAGCAACTCTGCGCCCGCCGGGATTCCGCCCGCTCCAGTCCCGGGCGGGATCCCGGTGTCGGGTCGGCAGGCGTCGCGGAACGAATTAATCAATTATTTGTACAAATGTGATCAAGGTCCGACCGCACCGGAGGTCACACGTTTAACTTACGGTGTTAGGGTGAAGCGACTCTTGCCCGCGAATGCGCTGTTCCGCCCGCTGCTGTGCAGCTGCAGCGCAGGATTTTCCGGAGACGCCCTATGAGCACGCCCCGTCCGTCGTCGTTACGCCCTGCCGTCCCGCGGCGGCACCGGAACAGGCTCGCCTGCGGCCTGGCTGCGCTGAGCCTGGCCGCCAGCTCGGCCCTGGTCGTCCCGCCCGCCGCGGCCTCGGAGATGGCACCGGGGACGGCGGAGGACGCCGTCGAGGCGACGCTTCCTGCGGTTCCGGAGCCAACAGCATCGCCGGAACCGTCAGCCACCGGCCAGCTGCCCGCCGCAGAGGAGCCGCCGGCCACCGACCCCGCGCCGGAGCCCGCCGCTCCCGGCCCGGGGTCCGGAACCGTCCCGCAAACGTCTGTGCCGGCCGGGCAGGGAAGCGCCGCCCCCGCCGAGGATCCGGCAGCGGGCGAGGACCTCGAGGTCCCCGTGGAAGAGCTGTCCGAAAGCCAGCTGCTGGAACTGCTGGCCGCCCTGCAGGGCAGGCACGGGGCGGAGATGGGCCATGGCCTGGAGCAGCGCACCGAGCGCGTCGAGGAACTGAAGGAACCCGAAGTCCAGGAAGAGCTCGAGGAGACGCTCGAGGAACTGGACATCGAGCGCACCGCCGCGGTCGAGCCGGCCTCCGGACCCGTCCTGGTCCCGGCAGCCCGCGACGACTGGCGCCCGGAGGGCATCCAGGGCATTGACGTGTCCAGCCACCAGCCCAATGTCAACTGGACCACCGAGTGGAACTACGGCGCCCGGTTCGCCTACGTCAAGGCCACCGAGGGCACCACCTACCGGAACCCCCGGTACGCGTCCCAGTACAACGGTTCCTACGACGCGGGCATGATCCGCGGCGCCTACCACTTCGCCATCCCTGGTCCGAAGTTCTCCGCAGCGGCCCAGGCAAACTACTTCGTCGACCACGGCGGGAGGTGGTCGGCCGACGGCCGGACCCTGCCGCCGCTGCTGGACATCGAGTGGAACCCGTACCCTGAGCTGGGCAACATGTGCTACAACATGAGCCCGTCCCAGATGGTGGCCTGGATCAGGGAATTCTCGAACACGATCAAGGCCCGCACCGGGCGTGTGCCCGCCATCTACACGGCCGCCTCCTGGTGGAACACCTGCACCGGCAGCAGCACCGCGTTCAAGGACCATCCGCTGCACGTGGCCGAGTACGGGGTATCCAGGCCCGATCCGCTGCCTGCAGGCTGGAGCACCTACCACATCTGGCAGTACAGCTCCACCGGCCCCTTCCCAGGCGATTCCAATGTCTGGAACGGCACGATGACGGCGCTGAAGAATTTCGCCAGGAACAGCACCACGTCCACCGGCAGCTCCGGGAGCGGGACGCAGCGGTACGCGTCCACCGGAGACCTGACCGGCGACGGCCGCGGAGACCTGCTCTCCCGCCGCGGCGACGGCACCCTCTGGCTCTACCCCGGCAACGGCAAGGGCGGGTTCTCGTCCGCCCGAAGGATCGGCACCGGCTGGCAGATCTACAACCAGCTCATCGGCACCAGGGACCTGAACCGGGACGGGAAGGCGGACTTCCTGGGCCGCCATGTGGACGGCTCGCTCTGGTTCTATGCCGGCACCGGCACCGGCGGCTACCAGAAGCGGGTCCGGGTCAGCAGCAGCACCGGCTGGAACCAGTACTCCGACATTATCGGCCCGGGAGACCTGAACCGGGACGGCAAGGCGGACCTGCTGGCCAAGCGTCCGGACGGCAAGGTCTACTTCTACCCCGGACTCGGCACCGGCAAGTTCGGTGGGCGGACCCTGGCGGCGACGGGCTGGGGGTCCTTCCAGGAACTGGTGGCACCCGGGAAGTACTCCGGTGACGGCCGCAGGGACGTGCTGGGCATCAAGGCGGACGGCACTCTGTGGCTGCTGCAGGGCACCGGGCGGCAGGCCGGAGTGGGCACCCTGTTCAAGCCGGCGGTCAAGGTGGGCAGCTCCGGCTGGCAGAAGTTCGCCGCCGTCGTGGGCATCGGCGACAACAACTCGGACGGCAAGGAGGACCTGCTGGGCATCTACTCCAGCGGATCGCTCCGCTTCTACACCGGGACCCGGATGAGGGATTCCACCGGCGTGAAGTCCCGCCAAAGCCTGGGCTCCTCCCCGCTGGGCGGGTACCGGCTCACCGCCACGCCCGGGGATTTCGACGGCGACGGCAAGGCCGACCTGATCGGGAGCAGTTCCGACGGCAGGCTCTGGTTCCTGGCCGGCAACGGCAGGGGCGGTTACGGGACGGCCACCCGGATCGGCACGGGCTGGCATATCTACAACCAGCTCGCTGGCGCCGGGGACTTCAACGGGGACGGCACCAATGACCTGATCGCCCGGCAGAAGGATGGCACGGTCTGGTTCTATGCCGGCACCGGCAAGGTCGGGGATGGCAGCGAAGGCTACCGCAAGCGGGTCAAGATCGGCTGGGGAGACTGGAACCAGTACGACTGGGTACTCGGGCCCGGAGACGTCAACCGCGACGGGCGCAGCGACATTCTTGCCGTGCACGAGAACGGCGGGGTGTACCTGTATGCGGGGCGGGGCGACGGCCGCTATGCACCCCGCAAGAAGATCGGCGGCGGCTGGCAGAAGTTCGACCAGCTGGCAGCCGTGGGCGACTTCACCGGCAACCGCACCGCGGATGTCATCGGGCGCCAGCCGGACGGCTCGCTGTGGCTGCTCTCCGGCCGCAAGAGCTACTCCAGGGGCTGGTTCCTGTCCCCGAACCGGATCGCCGGCAGCGGCTGGGACCGATACGAGCAGATCCTCGGCTCCGGCGACACCACCTCGGATTGGAAGGTGGACCTGCTGGCAGTCGAGGACTCCGGGTCGCTCTGGCTGTACCGGGGAACGCGGTTCGAGAACCTGGGACTGCTCCCGGGCACGTCTGCCGGGAGCCTGTAGCGGGGCCCGCCTGTCAGGCCCCGCGGACCGGCGGGGGCTGGCAGGTCACCGTCCCGCCGACGTGATCTCGCAGCGCTGGCGGGCCGGCAGCGGATCCGGCGGCCGGACGGCGCAGGACTGCCAGGCAGGGTCCCGCTCGATGCTCAGGTCCGCGGTGATCGGCAGATGGTCGGAGGAATCCGAATCATCGATGACTTCGGCCTCGTGCACCAGGATGGGTCCGCGGGTCATGATGTAGTCGATCCGGCTGTACGGGTCATCCGCCGGATACGTGTAGTCCTCGGCCATGTCCTCGACGACAAAGGTGTCGGTGAAGACGCTGCGCAGGCGGGCGATTTCCGGATCCGGATACTCGGCGTTCAGATCGCCCACCAAGATGGCCGGCCCTGCCGACTTCCCGGCGAGCGCCAGGATTTCCCTCGCCTGCAGCTGGCGCTGCTCGCTGCGCTGGTGGTCCAGGTGGGTGTTGTAGAAGGTGATCCAGGTGCCGTCGACGTCGATGACCGTCTCGAGGATGCTCCGGGGCTTGGTGGGCCGCCTGGCATAGTCGATCAGGGTCAGCATGTGGTTCCGGGTACTGAGGATCGGGTACTTGCTCAGGACCACCAGACCGAACCGGCCGGGCTTCTCCCGGCCCGGGGCCCAGTAGGTGCGGTTGAGGCCGAAAGAGTAGTACATGCCCAGCCGCCGTGCCAGCCAGGCAGCCTGGTCGACGAAGGCGCTGCGGGCCGACCTCCTCCGGTCCACCTCCTGCAGGCCGATAATCTGGGCGCCGCTGTCTTCGATGTCCTCGGCAATGTGCTCCAGGTCGAGTTCGCCGTCCAGGTCATTGCCGTAGTGGATGTTGAAGGACATCACGCGCAGCTCGATCCGGCCGCCCCCCGGCGGCCCGGGCGCCGGGAGCGCTGCGCCGGCAGCCAGCATCAGCACCACCAAGACTGCCACAGCAAAAATCCGCGCGCCCATCATGACACCGTCCACCCCGACTGTCGGCGGTTGGACCGGTTGTGCCCCCTTGCCGGTCCCGCTGGTGCCAGCAGTGTGGTCCCCTGCCGGCACAGGTGTCAAGGCCGCCGGGGCGCCTGTTTTCCGCCCCAGCGGCCAGTGTCCGGACTTTCTTAATGATCAAAGCATTCATCGGGCCAGTAACCCCCATGCCCCCTTATTCTTGGGCACCTGCGCCGCAGGACCGTACCCTCCGTTGGTGCTGCCCGCGACGCGCGCCGGATTTACCGCGCTCCGGGCCGGCAGCGTGGTTCACTGTGGTCACACCTTTGGCCATGATGTTAAGGTGAAACGTCTCAGCCCACTACGCCCTTCGGGGCCTCTGCCCCTCGCTTCGCCAGCGAAGGGGTGATCCGGAGTTACACATGAGCACTCGCAGCCAAACCTCCGCGCGCGGCGGAGGCACCGCCCGCCGATCCCGCATCGCCTGCGCCCTGACGGCACTCTCGCTCGCCGTCTCCGGCGCGCTCACCGCGACGCCGGCCGCCGCCGTCGAACGCGCACCTGCGCCGGCCGCGACCGAGCCGGCCGCCACCGGTACCGTCCCGGATCCGGCCGCCGGTGATCCCGGAACACCAACGCCCGCCGGGGAACCGGAGCCGTCCGGCGAAGCCCCGAAGGAGCCGGCGGAGATGGGGGAACCGGGGGCGCCGGCGGAAACTGCCGTCCCGGATCCCTCCCCCGCCGTGCCGGAGGGGAACGCCGGTGGGGCGGACGCAGACGTCGAGGCCGAGGTCGAGGTGCCGGTTGAAGAACTTTCGCAGGAGCAGCTCCGGCAGCTGCTGGCGGTGCTGCAGGGCAAGCACGGAGCCGAGATGGGCAGCGGCCTCGAACAGCGGCGCGAGCGCATCGAGGAACTGACGGAACCCGAGGCCCAGGAGGAGCTGGACGAGCAGCTCGAGGTGCTGGAAATCGAACGCAGCGCCTCGCTCACCCCGGCCGCCGCGCCGCTCCCGGTCCTGTCGGCGCGCGATGACTGGAGCCCGGACGGTATCCAGGGCATCGATGTCAGCAGCCACCAGCCCTCGGTGACCTGGAAGACCGAATGGGACTACGGGGCACGGTTCGCCTACGTCAAGTCCACCGAAGCGCTCAACTACAAGAACCCCTACTGGGAAACCCAGTACACCGGCTCCTACCGCCAGGGGATGATCCGCGGCTCCTACCACTTCGCCATCCCCAACGTCTCCTCGGGCCAAGCACAGGCCACCTATTTCGTCCGCAACGGCGGCGGCTGGTCCGCCGATGGGAAGACCCTGCCCCCGCTGCTGGACATCGAGTACAACCCCTACCCGGAACTGGGCAACACCTGCTACAACATGAGCCCGGCGCAGATGGTGGCCTGGATCAGGGACTTCTCAAACACGATCAGGTCGCTCACCGGACGCCTGCCGGCCATCTACACCACCGCTCACTGGTGGAACCAATGCACCGGCAACAGCACTGTATTCAGGGACCACCCGCTGCACATCGCCCACTACCCCTACCCCGGCTACACCCTGGCCCGGCCGACCCTGCCGGCCGGCTGGGCCAGCTGGGACATCTGGCAGTACAGCTCCACCGGCCCCTTCACCGGGGATTCGAACGTCTGGCGCGGCAGCCAGCAGGACCTGCAGAACTTCGCCTACAACCGCTCGTCGGCTGCCAGCCAGGTCACCAGCACCCGGCAGGACTATGCCGCGGCCGGAGACCTGACCGGTGACCGCCGGGGGGATCTGCTCTCCCGCCGTACGGACGGTTCCCTGTGGCTGTATCCGGGCAACGGCGCCGGGGGCTACGGCTCGCCGCGGAAGCTCGGCGAGGGCTGGCAGATCTACAACGCCGTGGCCGGAGGCGGAGACCTCAACGGCGATTCCCGGCCGGACCTGCTGGCCCGGCAGACCGACGGCTCGCTCTGGTTCTACGCAGGAACCGGCAGCGGGACGTACCACGCACGGGTACGCAACGGCGCCTCGGGCTGGAACCAGTATGCGGACCTGTTGGGCACCGGGGACCTGAACGGTGACGGCCGGGGGGACCTGCTGGCCAAGCGGACCGACGGCACGGTCTACTTCTATCCCGGGTTGGGCTCCGGCAAGGTCGGATCCCGGGTCCTGGTTGCCTCCGGGTGGCAGGGCTACCGGCAGCTGGTGGCACCGCGGGACTTCACCGGCGACGGCAAGGCCGACGTCGTCGCCCGCGGGGCTGACGGCACGCTCTGGCTGCTGCCCGGGACCGGCAAGGCCGCGGGCAACGGGACGCTGTTCGGCAGGGCGCAGAAGATCGGCTCCTCCGGCTGGGAGAAGTTCACCACGCTGCTGGGCGTCGGGGACAACAACGGCGATGGGCGGAACGACCTGCTGGCCATCTCCGCCGACCAGTCGCTGCGCTTCTACGCCGGCACGCAGATGCAGGACTCCTCCGGCATGAAGCCGCGGGTGCAGACCGGTACGGACATCTGGGACAGCTACAGCGAGATCATCACCCCCGGGGACTTCAACGGGGACGGCAGGGCGGACCTGATCGGCCGCAAGCCGAACGGCCAGCTGTGGTTCGCCGCTGGCAACGGCCAGGGCGGCTACGGGCCCCGGGTGCGGATCGGCCACGGCTGGCAGATCTACAGCCTGGTCTTCGGCGTGGGCGACTACAACAGGGACGGCAGGAACGACCTGCTCGCCCGGCAAAAGGACGGCTCGCTGTGGTTCTACGCCGGTACCGGCAAGGTCGGCGGCGGCAACGAGGGCTACCAGCGCCGGGTCAAGATCGGCACCAGCGGCTGGAACCAGTACTCCCGGGTCCTGGGGGCCGGCGACGTGAACCGGGACGGCCGCGCCGACCTGCTGGCCGTCCGCCCGGACGGAACCGTGTGGCTGTACGCCGGACCGGGCAACGGCCGGCACGGGACGCCGACACGGATCGCCAGCGGCTGGCAGCAGTACAGCTACCTCACCGCCGCCGGCGACTACACCGGCGACGGTGCCGGCGACATCATCGCGCGCAAGCCGGACGGCACGCTGTGGCTGCTGGCCGGGCGGAGGACCTACTCCGCGGGCTGGTTCGCTGCCGAACGGAAGATCGGCAGCAGCGGCTGGAACGCCTACGACCGGATCGCCGGACCCGGTGACTTCACCTCGGACCGCAAGGTGGACCTGCTGGCCACGGCCCCGGCCGGGTACATTTGGCGCTACAACGGCACACAGTTCGTCATCGGCGCCCTGAGCCCGCGCAAGGACGTCGGCCGCCTGTAGCCGACCCCTCTCCACTCATTGTTGACGACGCGGATAATGCCCTTTCCAAGTCCGGGAAGGGCATTATCCGCGTCGTCAACGAGTTGGCGGGGCGGGGCGGTTACAGGAGGGCGTCCACCACCCGGCCGGCGGCGCCGCCGTCGTCCTTTGGGGCATACTTGGCCGCAAACGCCGCCAGCTTCGCCCGGCCGTCCGGGTCGGGACCGCCGGCCGCTTCGATGGCGTCGAAGAGCTCCTCCTCGGTCTGCACCACCGGCCCCGGCAGGTCCGTTCCGTAGTCCAGGTAGAAGCCGCGCAGGGTGTCCCGGTAGCGCTCGAGGTCGTAGGCGTAGAAGATGATTGGGCGCTGCAGGATGGCGAAGTCGAAGAACACCGAGGAGTAGTCGGTGACCAGGACGTCGCTGGCCAGGTGCAGGTCCTGGATCTCCGGATAGGCCGAGACGTCGAACACCGTTTCGCTGGCGCTCTCGGGGATCGACAGCCGGCCGGCCACCAGCACGTGCATGCGCAGCAGCAGCACCGTGTCCTCGCCGAAGCGCTTGTGGAACCGCTCCAGGTCCAGCGGCAGCTCGAAGCTGAACCGCCCGGTCCCGGTGGCCTGGTCGTCCCGAAACGTCGGGGCGTAGAGCACCACCTTCCGGTCTGCCGGGATGCCCAGCTTCGCGCGCACCGCCCGGCCGGCGCCGGTGTCCTTGCCCAGGGCGAGCACATCGTTACGCGGGTAGCCTTCCTCCAGCACCGGCCCCTGGTACCGGAACGCGCTGCGGAAAGCCGCCGTCGCATAGGGGCTCGGGGACAGCAGCACGCTCCACTGCCGCACCGCCTGGGAGACCCGCTCGATATAGCCGTCGGTCCGCCCGTGCACCTCGTCCATGTCGTGGAGCATGCGCTTGAGCGGCGTGCCGTGCCAGGTCTGGATGTACACCCCGTCCTTGCGGCGGCGCAGGTAGTGCGGGAAATTCTGGTTGTTCACCCAGTACTTGGCCCGCGCCAGGTACCAGTAGTATTCCGGCGACAGCCGCTTGACCACCTTGGTGTGCGGGTCCGCCACCGGCAGTTTCCTGTCGTAGACCCAGACCTTCCGGCGTGTGTCGCCGCGGCGCAGCAGTTCCTCGTAGATGTACCGGGGGCTGTCGGCGTACTGCTTGCCCAGGCCGCTTTCAAAGACGATCAGGTCCTTGTCCATGGGCGTGCGCGCCACCAGCTTGAACATCCGCTGCATGGCCGGGAAGTAGTAGCGGCTCCGGCGGAAGCGGCCGGCCACCTTTTCCCCGAGTTCCGGATCCACCATCCGGCGCACCCTCGGCTCGGCCGGTTTGGCAGCGCGGACGGCCTCGAAGATGCGCCGGCAGTTGTCCTGGTCCCGGTACTTCAGGAAGCGCCGGGCCCGGCGCGTATACTCGGGCGGCATGGCGCAGCCGGACGCGAGCGCTTCCTCCAGGTTGGCCAGCAGCCGCTGGCGGTCGAAGGCAATTTTGCCGGGCAGTTCCTCGTCCAGCTCCAGGTGCGAACCCTGCGGGCCCAGGAACCGCTCGCGGTCGAACTGGTAGTAGAGCACCGGCTTGTCCAGGAAGCTGAAGTCGAAGCCGACACTGGAATAGTCGGTCACCAGCAGCGCGCTTTCCTTGAGCAGGTGCTGCACGTCCACCTCGCCCTGCGAGATGACCCGGACCGGTGCGTCGGCGAAGTGGTGCCGGAACTGCTGCATGTTCGGATGCAGGCAGAACACGATCTCGGCCTGGTGCTCTTCGCTGAGCCGGCGCAGCCGAGGATCGGTCAGGAAGCTCTTCCAGGCGTGGTAGTACTCGGACTCGGTGAACAGCGCCGGGTCCGGCAGCCAGTCCCGCCAGGTGGGGATCACCAGGATCTGGTTCCGCCGGACCTCGACGTCGCCGGCGAAGAGGGTGTCGAAGCGGGACAGTCCGGTGATCTTCACGTCCTTGGGCGCGTACCCGAAGTCGCTGACGATGTATTCCTTCTCGCGCTCGGAACTGACCAGGAAGAGGTCGGTCTCGAAGTCGGGAGCCTTCTTGCCGTAGTTGGGCACCATCCACTTGGTGCCCATGACCCCGTGCTGGAGGAAGACCTTGACGCCGCCGGCCGCCCGGCGGAACTGCGGCAGCCGGGTGGGGTAGAGGAAGTCCGGGTGGTGGGAGCCGATGAAGCGTTCCGCCTTCAGGGCCACCTCGAAGTGCTCCCGGGAGCGGTACGCCACCACGTTGCCCAGGCCCTCAAGGTTGCGGGCCTCCGGGGAGGCCGGATCCATGACGTAGTAGGCGTCGATCTCCGGGTGGTTCAGCCGCAGGTAGCGGAAGAAGGCCAGTCCTGTGTCCTGCGCCTTGTACGGCCGCTCCCCCACCAGCCAGACCGGCTTGCCGGTGAGGCCGCGCTGGTTCCGCAGGGGGATCCGGGTGCGCTGCTGCAGGTAGTCGAAGGCGTCGGTATCGATCACCTCGATGTGGAAGGAGGTGTTCTTGGCCTTGAAGGTGTAGTAGGGCGTAATGCACACGGTCTGGTCCCCGCGCCGCTGCCAGCCGGCCCGGGTGAGCTTGCGGGTGACGTACCGGGTCCTGCCGATCCGTGCCTTGTGCGGCTCGGCGGCGACGCGGTCCCAGACCTCGAGCCAGAGGTCGACGATGTCTTCCTCGGCCAGCTCGTGCGTGGGAATGCCGGAGAAGTCCAGCGTTGCTTCCACGCTGTATTCGCGCAGGCCGTAGTGGCGCGAGGTGGCTTCGGCGTTGAACACCAGGTGTGCGGGGGCGGTGTAGCGCCGTCCGGTCTGCCGTCCAAGCAGGACCAGCTGGGCCCGGACGGCGTCGCCGTGCCGGGTGACCAGGCGGCCGGTCAGCTCGAGCAGGCCGCCGGCGACGGAGAGCTTTTTGACATAGATGGCGTTGTACGGCTTGAGCGGGCGGTCGACCGCCAGGCTGAGGTAGCCTCGCCGGTTCACGTAGGGCGTGAGCGTGGAGGTTCCGGCAGCTACCGGGGCCAGCGGCCCGATGGTTGTCTCAAGGAACCTGCCCAGCGGCAGCCAGGCCCGGTACCGCAGCGCGGGTCCGATCCGGCCGGCTTCCAGCCCGGTGCGGAAGGAGGCGAAGTCGTCGCCGGCGTCGACGACGGCGGTATCCGCCGCAGGTTCCCCCGGCTGCGGGGCCGGCCGGATGCCGCGGCTGTACCGGGGCAGGCGGGCCGCCTCGGCCTCGACTTCCAGGAACAGCTGCAGGACCGCACCCTCCCCGCCGGAGGCGGCAGCGGGCACCCGGGCCGCCAGCGGCTCCAGCGGCAGCTCGGCCTGGAAGTTCCTGCCGTGCGGCGTCTCTTCGCCGGTGACGGCGTCGACCGGCACCAGCCGGAGCGCGTCCCCGCCGGCAGCAGCCCACAGCGCCAGCGGGGTCAGTTCGGGTGCGAGCGTGAAGCCGGCGGTGAGCACGGTCCCGCGCTGGCCGACCGCCAGATGGTGCAGTTCGCGGCGCGCGGCGGAGGACCGCGGATCGAGGACCCGCTCGGTCCTCGTCTTGGCGCGCGTCAGGAGGGACTTGGGATTGGGCATCAGTTTCCTACTTCGAATGAACTTGGCACCGGGTAATAGGACTGGAGGAACTGCCGGACCATCGACTCCTGGCGGTGCAGGCCGACGGCGGACTTCCCCACTTCGTTGAGGCAGAAGACATCCGCGTCCCGGTCCCGCAGCAGGCGCAGCAGCTTCGCCTGGGCGCCGGGCTGGCCGATGTCGCAGTAGCGGTAGGCGATGTCCGCCGGCACCGCTGCCCCGGTCCCGTAGCCGTAATAGTGCGCCAGTGACGAGGGGATGGAGATGTCCGCCGGGGTGCGGAACCGGGCATGGGTGGTGGCTGCGTGGGCGGCGGCGAAGTCCTGTTCCAGCCGGCGCAGCGTGCTCACCCGCTGCGGGTGCGCCGTGTGCTTGAACTTGAACTGCGGGCTCTTGCCGAACTTCTCCTCGATCAGCGCGCGGTTGCGCTTGGCGGCGCTGTCCACCGGCAGGTCCGCCGGCCCGGCGGGGCCGGCACCGATGCGCTGGTCGGAGAGGAAGAACTTGGCCAGTCCGTTGCCATGGAAGAACAGTTCCGGGACCACGGGCCGGCCGAGGAACACATCGTCGTTCAGGTACAGGAAGTGTTCGTTCAGCCCGGGGATGCGGTGCAGCTGTGCCTCGATGGCGTGCGAGTTGAACGTGGGCAGCGCGGCGGCGTCGGCGAAGATCTCCCGGTGGTCCACCACGGTGATGCGCGGGTTGGCGGTGTCCAGCCAGTCCGGCACCTGCCCTGCCGTGACCAGGTAGACGTGGTTGGCCCACGGGGCGAAGTAGTCAACCGAACGCAGCGAATAGCGCAGTTCGTCATGGGAGCGGAAGCGTTCCGGGTTGGCTGCGTGCTCGTTCAGTTCGCCGGGGTGGATCCGGGCCCAGGCTTCGTCCCGTGCGCGCCTCCAGGCCGGATCGGCCCCGTCCACCCAGGTATAGACAAGATCCACCGGCCCGGTGAAGTCCGTCAGGGCGGGGAGGCAGGGTCCGGACGGACGGGCCAGGACCGTGCAGCCGAGCCGCCGGTCGGCCAGCACCAGGCCGCCGGCCGCGCGGTACTCAAAGACTGCCACCTCGGACGGATTGCCGGCGCCGGCTTCCTCCACCGGCGCGGGCGGGCGGCCGGCGGCCGAGGCGTAGACGGGCCGGCCCGCTGCCGCGCCGGCGACCGCCGCCAGCAGCCGGGGAAGATCCTCCGGCGCCACACCGACCCGGCGGCCGCCGGCCGGGCCCGCGACCTCGTCCCGGAGGCCGATGCCGGCGGTGCGGGCCGCCTCGGCGACCAGCAGGTGGTTGGCGGCCGCGGCGTCGCGCGCGCAGAAGCGCCGCACCGGCGTCGCCAGTACCGTCCGTCCGTCCACGACGGCGGGCACCGTGTCCGTTGCCAGGGCCTGCCGGGCCGGACGCGTGCGGGCCAGCCGCCAGGCGCCGGCGGTACGGCGCTGGATCCCGGTCCTGCCGTAGCGGAGGTCGAAAAGCGCCTGGACGGCCGGCTGCGGCAAAACCCTGGCGAGAGTCCCGCGCAGTCCGGCGAACATCGGGTCCTTTCCTCCGGCGACGGTGGGCAGTGCCAGCCGCAGCGTCCGTCCCGGCCGCCGCGGCAAGAGTCGCTATAGTTTAGCAAGCCAAGGCTGGCGGATTGCCGGACGTCCGGGCAGGCTCCATGGTTCGGGCAGGTTGCCAGCTGCCGACCTGCCGACAGGAGTCCTTCGTGCCCCTCAGTATCTTCCGCGCGGCTGCCTCCCGCACGGCCCCCGTCCGCCGCGCGCTCACGGTCCTGGGCGGCCAGGCGGCCGACGCCGTGGCGGCCCGGCGCCTCAGGCGGCAGCTGGCCGCCGGATCCGCCGCGCCGGAACGCTTCGACTGCGTCGTCTACTTTGCCGACGAGCCTTCCAGCGCCTACCAGGTGCGCCAGTGGTTCGCTCCGCTGGCCGAGCTGGCGCGCACGCATCCGGTGGCCCTGCTGGTGCACCGCGCCACCACCGCTGCCGAGCTGCTCAAGGATTCGCCGCTGCCGCTCTACCTGACATCGGGCATCGGAGAGGTGGAGCGGTTCATCCAGGACAAGGCCGTGCGCCTGGTGTTCTACGTCAACAACAACCGGGACAACTTCACCGTCCTGCGCCTGACCGGCCAGGTGCACGTCCATCTCAGCCACGGCGAAAGCGACAAGATCTCCATGGCCTCCAACCAGCTCAAGGCCTATGACTATGCCTTCATCGCCGGACAGGCCTCGCGCGAGCGCATCCTGGGCCGGGTGCGGGGGCTGGACCCGGCCCGGCTGGTGGAGATCGGCCGGCCCCAGCTGGACAGCGCGGTCCCCGAGGCAGGGCAGGATTCGACGGCGGGGCAGGACTCCGGCGGGCGCACCACCGTGCTCTACGCCCCGACCTGGGAGGGTGACCGCCCGGCGATGGCCTACGGCTCGCTGGCCTCCCACGGGGTGGAGATGGCCCGGGCCATCCTGGCGGACCCGCGCTACCGGCTGGTGTTCCGGCCCCACCCGCGCACCGGCGTGCGGCTGCCGGCGCACCGGGCGGCCGCGGAGCAGATCACGGCCCTGGTCGAGGACGCCGTGAAGCGGACCCCCGGGGCCGGGCACTATGTGGACCGCAGGCCCGACTTCTCGGTATCCATGGCCGAGGCCAACGTGTGCATCTGCGACCTGTCCGCCATGGCCATGGACTGGCTTCCGCGGCGCAAGCCGCTGCTGCTCACGCGGCCGGCCGAGCCGGCGGCCGCCGTCGATCCCGGCGGCATCGCCGGCGTCGTTCCCCTGCTGGAGGCCTCCGAGGCAGCCGGGGTGGTCTCCCGGCTCGACGAACTGCTCTCCCGCCCCGTGGGCCAGGCACAGCTGGACCTGGTCCGGCACCACTTCGGGGACACCTCGCCCGGAGCCAGCACCCGCCGCTTCCTGAAAGCGGTGGATACCGTCCTCGGAGAATAAACAAGCACGAAAAAGCACCCGCTGGATTTCGATAGGCTGACTTACTGCAGGATTGGAGCTGCCCGGGCATTAGTGACCGCCAGGAGGAAAACGATCTCACGTTCAGTTACCGATACAGTGCCGCATCGCGCAGGATTCACGCCGAAAGTCCAAGGTTTCCGGTACGACATCCAGGGACTGCGGGCTTTGGCTGTTTCCCTTGTCGTCATCTTCCATTTGTGGCCCGGCGCGCTGACCGGCGGATTCGTCGGTGTTGACGTGTTCTTTGTCATATCCGGCTATCTCATTACCGCCCATCTGGTCGCCAACCCTCCGCGTACGGTCAGGGACCTTGCGTCATTTTGGGGCCGCCGGATCCGCCGCCTTCTACCTGCCGCATTCCTGGTTCTGCTGGTTACTGCAGTCGCTGCGAGAATTCTCGCCCCATCAACGCAGTGGGCTGCCATTGCGCGGGAAATCATCGCGTCGGCTTTGTACGTCGAGAACTGGGCCCTGGCCAGCGCATCCGTCGATTATCTGGCGGCAGAGAATGCACCGACTCCGAGCCAGCACTTCTGGTCCCTGTCAGTTGAGGAACAGTTCTATCTCTTCTGGCCGCTGGTCATCCTTGCCGGCTTCTGGCTGGCCAGGAAATGGGGAGCAAATGCAACCGTATTGACCGGGTTCGTGATGCTGGGCCTGGCCGCTGTTTCGCTCGCGGTTTCCGTCCACACCACGGCTTCCGAGCCAGCCAGCGCGTATTTCATCACCCCGGCACGGATCTGGGAACTGGCCGTGGGCGGACTCGTAGCCGTCATCGGGCCTTGGGCGGCACCCCGGCTCGCGGGACCCGTTCGCATTCTGCTGGCCTGGACCGGCATCGCAGGGATCCTCCTGGCCGGCTTCACCTATGACGGTGCCACGCCTTTCCCCGGCTACACAGCTCTGCTGCCGGTCCTGGGAACCGCCCTGGTCATCCTGCCGGCCGCGCAGGACCGCCTCTCGCCCACCCATCTGCTGCGCGCCAAGCCGCTGCAGTGGCTCGGCGACGTCTCCTACTCCGTCTACCTCTGGCACTGGCCCCTGATCATGCTGCTCCCCTACGCGACTGGAGGCGAGCGCGGCTGGCTCGAGAACGCGGTCATCGTGGTGCTGACGGTAGTGCTCGCCTGGCTGACCAAAACGTGCGTAGAGGACAAATTCAGGTCCGCACATCCCTCCGGAAGACTCACTCCCACGTATCGTTTTGCGGCAGCGGGAATGATCGCGCTCACCGTGCTGGGCAGCGCACAGCTGGGTGAGGTCCATTACCGCCAGCAGATGGCCGGTGAACAGCTCGAAGAGCTGAAAAAGGGCGGTGATGGATGCCTTGGAGCCGCCGCCATTGCGTCAGGGGATGAATGCCCGCCGGACAACCGGATGATTCCGGAACCAGCTGTGGCCAAGAATGACAGGTCGGACGCCTACCGGGACAATTGCTGGTCAAATGAGCCGTTCACGGAGCGCCCCGTCTGCACCTATGGCAACGGGGACATCGAGATTGCCCTGGTCGGTAATTCCCACGCGGGTCATTGGCTGCCTGCCCTGCAGGTGCTCGCCGAACGGCACAATTGGACAATTACGACCTTCCTCGTCTCACGCTGCAATCCCACGGACGCGCAGTTGGAGTTCGATACCGATGAGATGACCGAAAACTGCCATGCCTACGGCGAATGGGTCATGGAGCAGACGAAGGGTAAGGCATTCGACCTCGTCATTACGTCGGAACGGCAATCCGTCCCGGTCCACGGCACCTCATGGGAAACTACCGAAGCCCCGGCGGTGGAAGGATACAAGTCCTATCTGAAGCAATGGGCGGACGCCGGTACCAAGGTCCTGGTCATCAAGGACCCTCCCTACCCGGGCAACGAAATCAGTTCGATACCGGACTGTCTGGCTGCCAAGGACGTCGATTCCTGCTCCGGCACGCCGGAGAGCTGGCACTGGATGGACCCCTTGGACCAGGCAGCGCGCGAACTCGCCCATCCACACATCCACAGGACCGATATGGATGAGTACTTCTGCACCGACGGCGTTTGCCCCGCCGTCGTCGGATCCGTCGTAACGTACTTCGACGGTTCGCACATCACGGCGACCTATGCCAGGACCTTGGCGCCCTACCTGCAGGAGCCGATCGAAAAAGCCCTCGCGGGCCAGCCGCCCACTGGCTAGGATGGCGACCGGACGGAATTTGGGGAAATCTAGCGTCAGGACCTGGCACGAAAAACCTAACCGCCCCGCACAGCGCCATCGGCAGTCCTGCCGGATTCCGGCAGGACATCCAAGGGCTGCGCGCCGTGGCGGTCTCCCTGGTCCTGATCTACCACCTCTGGCCGGCCCGGCTGACCGGCGGCTATGTGGGCGTGGACGTCTTCTTCGTCATTTCCGGCTACCTGATGACCGCGCACCTGCTCGCCCGGAAGCCGCGCACGGCCGGAGACCTGGCCCGGTTCTGGGCCCGGCGGATCAGGCGCCTGCTGCCGGCCTCCTTCCTGGTGCTGGCCGCGACCGCCGTGGCGGCCCGGCTGGTGGCCCCGCCAACGCAATGGGAGCTGATCGCCAAGGAGATAATTGCCTCGGCCCTGTACGTGCAGAACTGGGTCCTGGCCGGCAGCGCGGTGGACTATCTGGCGGCCGACAATGCCCCCAGTCCCGTCCAGCACTTCTGGTCGCTCTCGCTTGAGGAACAGTTCTACCTGTGCTGGCCCCTGGTCATCCTGGCAGTCGTCTGGCTCGCCGGCATCTGGCGGCTCGCCGTCGGCCTGGTGGCCCGCTGCGTCATCGCGGCTGTCATCGCCGGGTCCCTGGCGGTATCCGTGCTGGCCACCGCCGACGACGCCGGCAGCGCCTACTTCATTACCCCCACGCGGGTCTGGGAACTTGCCGCCGGCGGCCTTGTGGCCACGCTGGCGCCGCTGGCCGCCACCCGGCTGCCCCGGGCCGCGGCCGCGCTGCTGGCCTGGGGCGGGATGGCGGCCATCCTCGCGGCGGGCGTGACGTACACCGCCGCGACCCCGTTCCCCGGCTACACTGCGCTGCTGCCGGTGGCCGGTACCGCCCTGGTGATCCTGGCCGGCACGGAGCACAGGTCCTCGCCCACCGGCGTCCTGGGCCTGAAACCCGTGCAGTGGCTCGGCGATGTCTCCTACTCGGTCTACCTGTGGCACTGGCCGCTGATCGTGCTGTTCCCCTTCGCCACCGGGGCCGACCTTCGCTGGTGGGACAAGCTGGCGGTCCTGGCCCTGACCCTCGTGCTGGCGGCGTTGACCAAGGTTTTCGTCGAGGACAGGTTCCGTTCGGCCTTGCCGGCCGGACGGCTGGTGCCGGCCTACCGCTTCGCCGCAGCCGGCATGGCCGCCGTCGCGGTGCTCGGCGGTGCCCAGCTGGCCGAGGTCAACTACCGCAGCCAGCTGGCCGAGCAGCAGCTGGCCGCGGTGGAGGCAGGCAAGGACCCCTGCATCGGCGCCTCTGCCCTGGCCCGCGGGCCCGGCACCTGCGCGCCCGGGCAGCCGGAGCGGATGGTCCCGGAGCCGGCGCTGGCCAAGGACGATCTTCCGGACGCCTACAAGGACGGCTGCTGGTCCTACGATGACTTCACCGACCGGCCTGTATGCACCTACGGGGACGGAAAGACCCAGCTGGCCCTGGTGGGCAACTCCCATGCCGGCCAATGGCTGCCGGCCCTGCAGATCCTGGCGGACAAGCACGGCTGGACCATCACCACCTACCTGGTCACCCGCTGCAACCTGACCACCGCGCCGCTGGACTTCAACAATGCCGAGCGGACCCGGAACTGCCTGGACTACGGCCGGTGGGTGATGGACCAGACCAAGGGCGGCAAATACGACCTGGTGGTCACGTCCGCGCGGCAGTCGGTCACGGTGGAGGGCGAAAGCTGGCAGAGCACCGAGGCGCCGGCCGTCGCCGGCTACAAGAGCTACCTCGCCGAATGGGCGGCGGCCGGGACGAAGGTCCTGGTGATCAAGGATCCGCCCTATCCGGGCACCCGGATCAGCTCCATCCCGGACTGCCTGGCCGCCCACCCGGAGGATCCGTCCGCCTGCTCCGGCACGCCCCGGAGCTGGCATTGGATGGACCCGCTGGAGCGGGCGGCCCGTGAGCTGGATGCGCCGGGCATCGGCACCGTGAACCTGGACAAGTACTTCTGTGCCCGTGAAGTGTGCCCGGCGGTCATCGGCTCGGTTGTGGCGTTCCGCGACGGCTCGCACATCACCGCCACCTACGCCCGGACCCTGGCGCCGTACCTGGACGGGCCCCTCCGGGCGGCTCTGGCAGACCGGCCCGGTTCGGCTGCGGACCGGAGCAGCCAGTAGACTGGACGGCGCTTTTGTTCCCGACGCTTCCAGGATTAACTGCTTGACCACCGATGCCGCCCCTGCCCCCGCACATCCCCAGGACCGCCAGACCTGGATCGACCAGGCCCGCTGGGCCGCGATCGTCCTGGTGGTCGCCGGCCATGCCGTGGGGCTGCTGCGCACGGACTCGGGGCTGGCGCTGCTGGCCTCCAATTTCGTCTACATGTTCCACATCCCCGTCCTGGTCCTGCTGGCAGGCTGGGGGGCGCGCCGGTCCCAGGCCGGCGGGGAAGGCCTGGCCCGGATCTTCCAGCAGCTGCTGCTGCCCTATGTGGTTTTCCAACTGCTGGCGTTCGGCGTGAACTATCTGGTGGAGGATGACACTCCGAGCTGGAGCTTTACCGAGCAGACCTTCGGACTCTGGTTCCTGGTGGCCCTGGCCGGATGGCGCCTGCTGGCGCCGTGGTTCCGTGGCCTGCAGTTCCGCGGACTGCCGTTGGCCGTGCCGGCTGCCGCCGGCCTGGCGCTGGCCGCGGGGCTGAGCCCGCAGATCGGCGGCTTCCTTTCGCTCTCGCGGATCCTGGTGTTCCTGCCGCTGTTCCTGGCCGGACCCTGGATCGTGGACCGGATCAGCGTGTGGCGCCGGGACCGGAGGGCCAGGATGGCCGGGGCCGCCGTCCTGGCGGCCGGCGCGGCGGTGACGCTGGCGCTGCGCGGGGACTTTTGGCGCACGCCGTTCCTGGGCAGCAGCGGCTATGCCGACCTTGGCCTCGGCAGCGCCGAGGGCATGCTGTGGCGCCTGCTGGTGCTCGCGGCAGGCGCCGTGATGGCGACGGCCTTCATGCTGGCCCTGCCCGGCCGCTCGGGCGCCCCGTCGCGGGCAGGGGCCTGGACGGCCCGCGCGGGGCAGTACACGATGTACCCGTACCTGCTGCACCTGCCGCTGCTCACCGTCGTCGACGCATCGCCGCTGGTCCAGTCCGCCGGCAGCCCGCTGCACACGGCGCTGTTCATGGCCGCTTCCGCGCTGTTCTGTGTCCTGGCGGTCTGGCAGCCGGTGGTCGCGCTGGCGCGGCCGCTGGTCGATCCCCGGGCTGCCTGGACGGCGCTGCGGCCGGCCGGCAGGGACCGGGAGCCTACGCGTACTGCAGGCTGAGCGAACCGTGCACGGTGGCGTACGGCCGCCACGTGCTCCCGCCCGGATAACCGATCCGGAAGGTGTGCAGCACGTTGTTGCCCTCCACCTGCAGGTAGATGTCCAGGAAGCCGTTGTCCCCGGAGACCCCCTCGTCCAGCTGCCCGTCGGTGACGGCGGCGCGCAGCCGCAGCCGGCCCGGTCCGCGCTCAAGCACCTCGGCGGGAAAGAACACCGGAGCTCCGCCGGCACGGCGGCCGACCACCAGGTTCGCCCGCACCAGGTCCTCCAGCGCCGGGCCCGCGCTCTGGCGCCAGGCCAGCTCGCCCTCGATCTCCAGCCCGCCCGCAGCCGGCAGGCCGAGCTCCCGGAGTGTGAAGTCCAGGCCCGAAAGGACCACCCGGTCCGGCACCTGCCGCCAGGCCTGCTCCAGGACGGCGGCCCACTGGCCGATGACCGCGGTGTCCGAGAAGGCCTCGCTGCGCTCCCACGCCCTGCGGCCCATCTCGCGGGCCAGTTCCGCATCGGTGCAGAGCCTGACCACCCGTTCGGCCGCGGCGGCGGTGTCCCGCGCAGGCACCAGGAAGCCGTTGACGCCGTCCTCGATCACGTCGCTGGGCCCGTAGCGGATGTCGTAGGAAACCGGAGGGCAGCCGCGGCCCAGGCTTTCCATCAGCGCCAGCGGCTGGCCCTCGTTGCGGCTGGTCAGCAGCGAGAAGCAGGCGGTCTCGAACTCCGCGGCCGCATTCGGCGCGTGCCCGCGCAGCCTGACCACCTCGGTCAGGCCCTGTTCCTCGATCCTGGCCTGCACCTCGTCCCGCAGCGAGCCCTTGCCGTAGACGTCCAGCACCACGTCGGGCAGCTTCTGGTGGACCAGCGCCATCACGTCGACGGCGTCGGCGACGTTCTTCTGGCTTTCCAGCCTGACCACCATGACGCCGCGCCTGCGGTCCCGTCCCTCGAAGGGCGGCAGCGCCTCGGCACGGGGCTTGGGGTTCGAGACGGTGAACAGGTTGGTCGCCCTGCCGAACCGCAGCTCGTAGTCTTCGCGCTGCTTGCGGGTGAGGAAGACCAGCCCGTCCCAGGCGGCGCTGTCCTCGAAGATTGGCTTGCGGCCGGTGGCGAGCTTGCCGGTGAACGGATCCCCGCCGCCGGCGATGTGGCTGTTGTGGATCACCACCAGCTTGAGGATGTGCTGTTCGTCCAGCGGTGCCACCACCTGGGCGGCGAATCCGCTGTCCACGATGAACACGGCCCGGTCCCCGCCGGCGAGCTCGCGCATCCAGTGCCGGTAGAAGTCGCCGGCGGTGCGCCAGCGGCCGACGGCGTTGCCGGTCCGGTCCAGCAGCGTCAGGTACCGTCCCAGCGGCTTGCCGGCGGCGTCGACGGGCGCCTCGTCGCGGAAGAATTCGGTGCCGTCCGGCCGGTAGTACCGGCGGTGGGCCACGGTGGTCCCGTCCGGGCGCATGATGGTGCGCATGAAGACCTCGCCCGACGGGTCCAGCACCACCTCGGGCTGCCCGGCGGGCCCCTGGTCCTCGGGAACCGCCGGCTGCGCCACCGCAGGCAGGCCGTCCAGGTCCGCGTCCCGGTAGTGCTGGAAGACGTTCAGGACCTGGGTTCCGGGCGCCAGCTTCCCCTGCTCGCGCAGCCGGTCGGTCAGGGCCTGGTAGCTCGGTTTGGGCTCAAAGGAGATGATGGCCGCTTCCCGGCCGCCGAACCGGCTGAAGGCCCCGGCGCGGTGCAGGCACATGGTGGTCATGCCGCCGAAATTCTCCGCCAGTCCCCACAGGACCATGAAGTACTTGCCCTCCGGCAGCGCCGCCGCGGTGCGGCCGGCCGTCTCCGCCATGCTCACTGTGCCTTCCTTTTCAGGCTAAGGTTGCCGAATTTCGTCGGGTAGGGCAGCCAGCGCAGCGACGACGGCTGCCAGGTCACCCGGGTGCGGCTGCTGCCGGAGGCGTCGCGGGCCTGGAAATACAGGTCCACGAAGTCTTCCGGTGCCGCTGCCAGCTCCGCCAGCGGCACCGAGCAGCTGACCCGCACAGCCCCCGGCGCCCCGGCCTCGGTACGGGCCGGGTACTCGCGTTCGGCGGCCCCTCCGCGCACGGCCAGGACGAAGGAGTAGCCGCCGTCGGCCTGCCCGGACACCGCACGCACGGTGCCGGACAAGGTCAGCAGGCCGTCGGCCGTGACGCTGGCCTTGCTCAGTTCAAATGCTTGCGGCGGCGGCTGGGACACGTGGCTCCCCCTTGCGGGATCGGGCGGGCGGATACTGGCGCGGCGATGGCGCCCGCCCCCAACTCTATAACCTCCACGTTGGCGGTGCCGACGGTGTTAATCCCCCGCGGGGGCACGGGCTGCCACCTGCCACCGCCGATTGCCAGTAGACTGGGGGGCTGACGCTCCCCCGATGCTGCAAGGACCAGACTTTGACCAAGCGTGATTCCCTAGCCCACCGTGTCCTCCGCAAAGGCAAACGCCACCTCAAGACAACGCTGAAACCGGCCGCACGCGCCATCCTTCCCACCGTGGCCAACGTCGCGGGCAAACCCCAGGCACCCGAAGTGCCGCTGAAGGCGCCCGAGCCGTGGGCCCGCCCGCAGCAGCCGGCCACGGAGGCGGCCAAGCCCTCACTCATCGGCGCCGTAGCCGGCGGCGGGTCCCTGGTGCCGGACTTTTTTGCCGATGCCCGGAAGACGATCCAGGACTCCGGCGCCCAGACGGTACTGGCGGCCAGTTACAGCCTGCGGGACGCAGGGGCCAGCGAAGACTTCGTCCGGGCCCTGCAGGGCATGGCCCTGCTGCGCATCTCGGGACCCGAGGCGGCGTGGCGGCAGTTCGAGCTGGTGGGCGACGACCGGATTATCAACCTGTGCCCGGACGAATACTTCGCGGCCGCGTTCACCCAGGACCCTGACCGGGCGGCCAAGGTGCTCACCGGGCTGCTGGCGGACGGGGCCCACCTGGCCTGGTCCGCCCAGGCAGTCCTGCGCGTGGCCCGGCGCGCCTTCGCCCGCGACGAGCTCGATGCCGCCCGCGTCCTGGTCTCCTTTGGCCTGGGCGGAGGGCTGAAGAAACTCTCGGCCCACACCCGGGGCGAGTTTGAGCGCCTGCAGACCTGGTTCCCCGAGGGTGAGCGCCGCCAGCCCATCACGGTTCCGGCAGCCGACGCGAACTTCGGCGTGCTCAGCTACCAGCAGCCGGATGCCTGGTCCCGGAACGTCGGCGACTACATCCAGACGCTCGCCTCGCTGGGGCACCTGGTCCGCCACGCCAACCTCGAATTCGTCGGCGACCCGGAGCTCACCGGCTTTTTGAACGAGATCCGCAGCCAGGTCAAGGACGAGCGCCGGATCATCGGGCCGGCAGCCACGGTAGCGGTGCTGGAAACCTACCGGGACGGCAGCCCGCTGCAGGACATCCCGGAGAACACCTGGATCCTGGCCTTCGGCTGGTACATGCACCACACCTTCGGCCAGCACTTCAACTTCCCCTTCCATCCGAACATCCGGCCGATCTTCGTCTCCTTCCACGTGAACAAGCCGGCCATGCTCACCCCGGAGGCCATTGCCTACCTCAAGGAGCACGGCCCGGTCGGCTGCCGGGACTGGCAGACCGTCGCCCTGCTGCGGGCGGCGGGCGTGCCCGCGTTCTTCTCCGGCTGCATCACCACCACCGTGGACACGGTCTTCCGGCGCGACGGCGAGGACACGCGGTCCAAGATTGCGCGCGTGGATGCCCTGCAGCCCGGCGAGGGGGACGTCCTGCTGCAGACCCAGAAGGGAATGCTGCAGATGCCGTTCGCGCAGAAGCTCGAAACCGCCCGGAGCTGGGTCAACGGCTACCACACCGACTACAAGCAGATCAGCACCTCGCGGCTGCACTGCTTCCTGCCGGCCCGTTCGGTGGGCTGCGAGGTCGAATTCGAGCCGAAGAACCGCTCGGACGTACGCTTCGGCGGACTGATCGGTACCTCGCAGGCGGACTTCGACGCCATCCGCAACGGCATCCTGGACAAGCTCGCCGAAGTCATCCCGCTCATCGCTTCCGGAGCCGGCAAGGAGGAGGTCTACGCCAGGTGGGCCGAGGTCTGCGCCCCGGCGATGGCCGAGGCGGACCGGTTCCTGGCCCGCCGGCCGCAGGTCGTGCTGGAGGACGACGTCGTGGCCCGGCTCGCGGCGGCCGCCGCGCCGGCCACCGTGCAGCCGGACGGCGAGGTCACCGACGTCGTGCTGGACCACGGACAGGGCAGCGCCGGGCACCTGGCCAAGCTGCTGCGCTCGATCGCCGACCACGCCGACGGCAACGTACGTGTCTGGATGGCCGAGGACGGCGTGCCGGCCGAGGTCCGCGAGGCCGCCGAGGCCCTGCAGCCGCAGCTGCAGGTCGTGTGGCTGGCCGAAGACGCGTTCGCGGCCGATGAGCTGGCCGGCAGCTACCCTTACCTGAAGCGCCGGGAACTGCTGCTGGCCCTGATGCCGGAGATCATGGCCGGCAGCAAGCGTGCGGTCTACCTGAACGGGGCTGCCCTGGTCCGTGCGGACCTGGCCGGCCTGGCCGGGCTGTCACTGCAGGGCAAGGCCCTGGCGGCGCGGGACGAGCACCGGATGCGGCGCCAGAGCGGCTTCGGCCTGCTCCGCCTGATTTCCGAACGGCACCACCACGACGATGCGAAGGCGCTGGAAATGATCGCGGTCACCCATGCCGCGCATGCGTTCGATTTCCGGGTCTTCGACGCCTCGGTGCTGGTCATGGACCTCGAGGCGGCGCGGGAGGCGGGGCTCGGCCGGAAGGTGGCCACCCTGCTGCTGAACTACGAGATGGACTTCGGCGAAGCCCTGAACGCGGTGGTGGGCCCGGAGCGCGCCGTGCTGCCTGACGAGTGGAACCACTCCGCGCTGATCGGGACGGACGAGGACCCGAAGATCATGAACTGGCGGGACACGCAGAAGCCCTGGAGCGACGGCTACGGGCCGTTCGTCGGGTACTGGCGCAGCATGTGACCGGCAGGTAGGAGCCTGCGAAAGCGGTCCCGGACCCAAGGTCCGGGACCGCTTTCGTGTACCTGCCGGCCGGGCCGCCTGCCGGCCTGCGGAGTCCCGGGAGTCAGCTGAGTTCTTTGACGATCTGGCTGATGCTGTCCAGGGTGCGCTTGAGTTCCTCCACATGGCGCTCGTCGAAGGCGCTGAGCACCCGTTTCATCTCGGTGGTGGAAATTCCCGTGGTGCGCGGCAGGTAGACCACTTCGACCCGGTCTTCCAGGTCGTCGAACTTGCCCCGCCAGTCCTCGCCGATCCCGAAGACATCCACGCCGTATTTGTCGATGTCGGTGCGCTTCTGCGCCCAGTTCTCCTCCGGGATGGCCAGGTCCACATACCGGATCGCCCGGACGATCTCGATCCGCTGCTCGAACGGCACCACCGGCTTCTTGCCCTTGACCGCGTTGAATTCGTCCGTGGACACGCCCACGATCAGCCGGTCCCCCAGCTCGCTCAGCCGCTTGAGGATGTTCAGATGCCCAATATGGAACAAGTCGAATGTCCCGTACGTAAGGACCGTTTTGCCCACGCGTCTTCCCTGCCCGTCCTGTCGATGCCCGGCTGTTTGCCCAAAGTTCGTCCGCTAGCCATCTTAGCGAGCGGGGCAGGCCCTATCGTGTCGCTGAAGCGCCACGCAGGGACCCGGCTGCCCCGCTCTTAGCGGGGCAGGCAGCGATCCTAGACCACCGGCCAGCGGCCGGCGGCGCCCATCCGGAGGACCGTGGACCATTTCAGCTTTCGCCGCCGCTCCCCCGGACCCCACGGATCCTGCTGCCAGCCGGCCAGCCAGCCGGCGAACCAGGGCTTAAGCTGCTGCGGCTGGCGGCGCGCGCGGACGAGCTGCACCAGGGTCCAGGAGCCCACGTAGGCCCAGCTGAACGGCCAGGGCAGGTTGCGGCGGGCCAGCCAGACGCGGTTGCGGGCGTTGAGCCGGAAGAACTCGGCGTGCCGGCGCGGGTCGATCACCGGATGGCCGGCGCGCAGGTCGCCGGCGTACCAGGTGCGGTGGCCGGTGTCCCAGACCCGCCAGGCGAACTCGATGCCCTCGTGCGCGTACCAGAAGGTGGACGGCCAGCCGCCGGTGGCGTCGAACACGTCGCGGCGCATGGCAATGGCCATTTCCACCACGGAAAACACATTGCTGGACGCCCGTGGGTCGCCCTTGCGCAGCCGCGGGATCCAGCGCTGCGGGGCGTCCGGGTCCGCCGGATCCTCGATCCGCGGCTGGATCATGCCGATGTCCGGCCGGGCCCGGAACAGGCGCACGCAGTTGAGCAGGAAATCCTCATCGGGCAGCCACGCGTCGTCGTCAAGGAAAAACAGGTACTCGCCGGCCACCTGCGGCACGCCGGCGTTGCGGCCGGCGGGGATGCCCAGGTTCTCCGCCAGGTGCAGGGCCTTGAACCCCTCCGGGAGCGCTTCGGGCTTCCAGCCGTTGCCGACGACGACGACGTCCAGGTCCACCCCGCGCTGGGCCTGCAGCGAGGCGAAGCCGCGCTGCAGTTCGGCCGGCCGGGTGCCCTGGGTCAGGACCACGACGCCGATGGTGGGTACCGCCGCCGGGCCGCTCCCGGTGGCGGCCGCCGGCCGGCTTCCGGGCGCGCTCACCGGCGTAGCCTCGGCGAGGCCATGATGGCCACGAAATGCCCGGCGTTGACGAACAGCACGGCCGGAACGAGCACGTACAGCAGCCACCGCTCTCCCAGGACCGGCTGGGCCGCGACCAGCGAGGCCACCGAAGCGGCCAGGATGAGCAGGCTCAGCTCCACCGAGTGCAGCAGCCGGTGGAACGGCAGGAAGCGGGCCAGCCGGCGCAGCCGGCCCACCAGGGAGGCAGCGGGGACGGCCTTGGCCTCGGCGGTGTCCGGGAGCTTGTCCAGTCCGGCCAGCGCCCGCGAGGCGTGGACCATTTCGTTCTGCGCCTTGTTCAGCACGATCAGCAGTGCCAGCACCGCGCCCAGGAACAGATGCAGGTAGGCCTGGCCCGGATCGGTGCGCAGCAGCCCGGCGTCCCCCAGGCAGCGCAGGCCCAGGGCCAGCGGGATCAGCGCCTCGGTGGTGTAGTGGCCGATCTTGTCCAGGAAAATGCCCTTGGGGCTCTGCGTGCCGCGCCAGCGGGCGACCTCCCCGTCGCTGCAGTCGAAGTACAGCTGCAGCTGGGAGCAGAGCACGGCCAGCAGCGGGCCCCAGATGCCGGGGATGAGCAGGCTGGCGGAGATCGCCCAGCCGGAGAGGATCATTAGCCCGGTGACACCGTTGGCCGAGATCGGGGTGCGCACCAGGATGCTGGTGAGGTAGATGGAGATGTGCCGCAGGTACAGCTCGGCGGTCCAGTGCTCGGCGTTCTTGCGGCTGCGCACCTCGGGCGGCTGGGCAACGGCGCGCAGCTGCTCGAGCGTGGGCCGGGCCGGACGCGCCGGCGGCAAGGTGCGGTTCACGATTTCCTCCGTCCGGTGTCCACCGTGGTGCCTGCGCCGAGCAGGCTGCCGCGCAGGAAGCCCAGCCCCCAGCTGATGTGGATGCTCGGCAGCACGGCCATCAGCCGCAGCCGGTCCGGCAGGCTCAGCTGCTGCGGGGCCGTGGCGGCGGCGGCCACCAGCCCCGCCGCGTAGCCGGCCGGCACGAGCGCGGAGGCCGCCGCCGGAGCCTTCAGCCAGGCCGGCCAGTTCCGGGTCGCCCCCGCGGCGGTCAGGACCGCACCGGCGGCCCCGGCGCCGAGCCCGGCCACCAGCACCGGCGGCAGGAAATGCCGCAGGGATTTGCCCTGCCGGTGCCGGCGGGCCAGTTCGGCGCGCCAGATGCCGGCCGCGTAGAACTGGCGCACCAGCGACCCCCAGCTTGTGCGCGGCCAGTAGGTCACGCGCAGCTGCGGGTCGAACCAGATCACGTGGCCGGCTTCGCGCAGGCGCAGGCACAGGTCCCAGTCCTGGCCGCGCCAGAAGGTTTCGTCATAGAGGCCCACGGCCTCCAGCGCGTCCCGCCGGAAAATGCCCAGGTAGGCCGATTCGGCAGGGCCCTCGGGCGCGCCGCTGTGGTAGGCGGCCCCGCCCAGGCCCAGCGGAGAGACGTAGGCGGCGGCCACGGCCCGCTGGAAGCCGGTGCGTCCTTCGGCCGCCATCAGTCCGCCGACGTCGGCCGCGCCGGTGCGCAGCAGGGTCGCCACGCCGCGGGCGGTGTAGTCGGGTTCGAGTTCGGTATGGGCGTCGACCCGGATGATCACCGGATGCCGGGAGGCCCGGATGGCCTGGTTCAGCGCCGCCGGGGTGCGCCCGGACGGGGACCTCACGCTGCGCAGCCGGGGCTCGGCCGTTGCCAGCCGGGCCACGATCTCGTCGGTCCCGTCGGTGGAGGGACCCAGGGCGAGGACGATCTCCTTCGGCCCGGCGTACTCCTGGGCCAGGATGCTCCGGACTGCGCGTTCGATGTGGCCGGCCTCGTTGAGCACGGGCATCACGTAGGACACCCCGGGCGTGCCCTCCAGCGCCCGGGCGGTCGGCTCCCCGGTCACTGTTTCCTGAGCTCCTGGTATGCCTTGACTACCTCGGCAGGATCCCCGTCCATCCGCAGTTCGCCGCGTTCGATCCAGATCACCCGGCTGCAGGTGTCCTTGATCGACTTCATCGAGTGCGAGACGAGGAAGACGGTGCCGGCGTTTTCCCGCATTTCCCGGATCCGCGCCTCGCTGCGCTGGCGGAACCGCTGGTCGCCCACGGCCAGCGCCTCGTCCACGATCAGGATGTCGTGCTGCTTGGAGGCGGCGATGGCGAACTTCAGGCGGGCCTGCATGCCGGAGGAATAGGTGCCCATCGGCAGGTCGATGAACTTCTCCAGTTCGGCGAAGGCGATGATTTCATCCTTCTTCTCCAACATCTCGGCCTTGCTGAAGCCCAGGGCCAGGCCGCCGAGGATGATGTTCTTCTCGCCGGAGAGCTTGGGCATCAGCGCCGCCCCGACGCCGAGCATGCTGGGCCGGGAGGAGGCATAGATCGCCCCGCGGGTAGTCGGCGTCAGGCCCACGATGGCCCGCATCAGTGTGGACTTGCCGGAGCCGTTGGAGCCGATGATGCCGATGGACTCGTTTTCGTAGGCCTTGAAGGTGACCCCCTTGAGGGCGTGGACGGTGCGCAGCGCCTTGTGCGGCGTGAGGATCTTCCGGGTGCCTTCCTTCAGGCCCCGGCCGGCGGCGTGGGCCTTGTATTCGACGTGCACGTCGTCGGCGATGACCACCGGCCTGCGGTGGCTGGCTGTTTCACTCATGCCGGCCCCCTCAGTTGATCCGCCCATAGCGTTCTTCTGCCTGCCAGAAGAACAGCACGCCGCAGACCAGGACCAGCACGCTCCAGCCGCAGGCCAGCGGCCAGAGCACCGGGTCGGCGGCGTAATCCGGCAGCATCGCCGAGCGCGCCAGCTTCAGGAACTCGTACAGCGGGTAGAAATCGAAGATGGCCACCAGCCACGGGAACTGGCCCAGGATGCGCTCGACCGAGAAAAACACCCCGGAGGTATAGAACAGCACCCGTGTCACGATCGGGATGATTTCCTTGATGTCGGTCAGGTGTACCGTCAGCCGGGCCGAGATCAGGGCCACGCCGGTGCTGAACATGGCCAGCAGCACCACCAGCGGGATGATCAGCAGCCACCGCCAGGTGATTGGGTTGCCGGAGAACAGCACGATCGCGGCCATCACCACCAGGATCGGCACCAGGTTCATCAGCTGCTGGATCACTGCCGCCAGCGGCAGCGCCATGCGGGGGAAGGCCAGGGTCTGCACCAGCGCGCGGTTGCGCATGATGGAGTCCGCGCCCTGGGAGAACGCGTTGGCGAAGAACTCGAAGAGGAAGACACCGATGACGATGTAGGCCACGATGTTCTCGGGCCGCCGGTCGCCCTGGAGCAGGCCGAAGACCACGCCGTAGATCAGCGCGTTCATCGTCGGCTTCAGGACCACCCACAGCATGCCGAGGCGGTTTTCTTCGTTGCTGGCCTGGATCCGGTACTTGGCCATCGAGATCGTCAGGTCCCTGCGGCGCCAGACATCCGCAAGATATTCGCGCAGAGGCGGACGCTTGCCAACCCGCTCAAGGTTGTACAGCGCCGCTTCTTCGGCCAGGGTCATGCCAGCTGTGTTCCTTACAAGTTGCATCAAATAGCTTCTTAAACTGAAGGGCGGATAGTGTCCGCGGCCGGTCCCCGTTAATCCGCCGCACTCCTATTGAGTGTAGTGGATGGCCGGTTGCGCACCGCACGCTAGAACAGGCGCCGGTCCGCCGGGTCCAGGTACTTCTTGCGGAAAAGCCTCCGCGTGCCGGGGTCCAGGAACACCAGGTAGAGGGCGAACCCGACGGCGACCACGACGGCCAGCAGACGCGCGGCGGCCAGGTCGATGGCGATGTACGGGAAGATGTCCAGCTGGTCCGCGATGGCGTAGACCATGAGGAACGAGGTGACGGCATAGACGGTGCGCACCTGCCAGTCGTTGCGGATGCCGGTGGCCGCGAACAGCGGCAGCAGCCACACCACGTACCAGGGCTGGATCATCGGGGCCAGGAAGACCACGGCGGCCAGCGCCAGCGCCAGCCGGCGGACGATCCGGTCGTAGCCGCCGCGGAACATCATGAACAGCACCACGACCACGGCCGCCGCCTTGCCGGCGTCGTACACCAGCTTCTGTACCAGGCCGCCGTCGAACCCGAGGGCATCAGTGATCACGTACACCATCATGCCCAGCAGGCCTACCGGGGCGTACCAGATGAACAGTCCGGCCCCCTGGGTGCCCAGGGCGCCAATCCAGCCAAAGCCCAGGCCGTTAATCAGGCCCAGCACGGCCAGCAGGCCCAGCGACAGCCCGGCGGTCAGGGCCCAGAAGACGAACCTGCGGGGCCAGCCGGCCTCCCGGCCGGCCCAGAGCAGGCCGATGAACGGCAGGAAGATCAGGGTGATGGGCTTGATGCCCACCGAGAGCGTGACCAGCAGGATGCCCAGCAGCGGCCGCTTGGTGGCCGCGTAGTACAGTCCGCCCAGGGCCAGGCCCAGCATGAGCGCGTCGTTGTGGATGCTGGCAATGAAGGTGGTCAGGAACAGCGGATTGGCGCAGGCGAGCCACAGCGCGCGGTTGGGGTTGATGCCGTGCAGTTCGGCCAGCTTCGGCCCGTAGTAGATGCACATCGCCGCCCCGGCCAGGGCCAGCAGGCGGAACAGGATGATGGAGAACTCCGGATGGCCGCCGGTGAACCAGACAATGAACTCCTCCAGCCAGAGGAAGATCGGCCCGTACGGCGTTGGACTGCGGGCCCACAGATCGTCCGCCCCGGTCTGCAGGTAGTTCTGCAGCTGGTCATACCCGTCCACATAGGGGTTGAGGTTGTTGACCATGACCTTGCCCTGGGCAATGTAGGCGTACACGTCCCGGCTGAACAGCGGAATGGACAGCGCGAGCGGGGCACCCCAGGCCACGATCGCCGCCAGCGTCGCACGGCGGGCCTCCGGCCCCCACGCGGAGAACTGCTGGCCCAGCCGCAGCCAGGAGCGCACCAGCAGCATCCCGCCGACGGCCAGCAGCAGCACGGAGACGATGACCCCGGCCGGCTCCAGCCGGAGCCAGATCAGCAGCGGCCACCGGCGCAGCTCGGAGACCGAGGCCAGCCAGCCCACGCCCAGGGAGCCGAAGAACATCAGGACGGACCCGACAGCTCCCTGGATAATGGTGCGCGTGCAGCGGCCCCCGCCGGCAGCTGTGCCGGATAGCGGCAGCGGGGCGGCGGCAGGGCGGTGGGCAGTCATCCGAAGCATTTTATCAGCAGGCCGCAGGCACACCTGCAGGCAGCACGGCGGGCAGAACACGATACATTTGACCGGTGCCTATCTCAAACGAACACATTGTCTGGATCGACTGCGAAATGACGGGCCTGGACCTTGAGGCCGACGCACTGATCGAGGTGGCGGTCCTGGTCACGGACTCGGAACTGAATGTCCTGGGCGACGGCGTGGACGTGGTCATCAAGCCCTCCGAGGAGGCGCTGGTCCAGATGAGCGACTTCGTCCGGGAGATGCATACCACCTCAGGCCTGCTGGAGGAACTCTCCGGCGGCATCACTATGCAGGAGGCCGAGGACCGGGTGATGGAGTACGTCACCACCTGGGTACCCGAGCCGCGCAAGGCCCAGCTGGCCGGGAACTCCGTCGGCACCGACCGTGCCTTCCTGGCCCGCGACATGCCCCGGATAGTCGAGCACCTGCACTACCGCATCATCGATGTCTCCACCATCAAGGAGCTCGCGCGCCGCTGGTTCACCCGGGCGTACTTCCAGTCCCCCACCAAGCACGGCGGCCACCGCGCCCTGGGCGATATCCGGGATTCGATCAACGAACTGCGCTACTACCGGCAGGCGGTCTTCGTCCCGTCCCCGGGCCCGGACTCGGCCACGGCGAAGCAGATTGCCGCCGGCATCTCCGGGCAGAACCAGAACTGATTTTGTTAGCTGCGCCACATTTGGGCCGAAATGGCGGAAATCGGACCAAATGGTCAAAACCGGCCCGGAAAGCATGTAAACTTATCTGCGTTGCTCTTCTTGGTTGAAGACCGGCCGGGACCGCCGCCATACGGGCCCTCCCGGGAGGAACGAAGAAGCACACGGTGGGTATAGCTCAGCTGGCAGAGCGCCTGGTTGTGGTCCAGGAGGTCGCGGGTTCAATCCCCGTTACTCACCCCGAAGGGGCCGGCATTCGGCCGGTCCGGCAGAAGCCGCCTTGGAATCATTCCGGGGCGGCTTCTCGTATATCCGGCCGAATGCAGCACAGGCCCCTCCACCGTTGATCAGCGCAGCAAGTGGAGGACCACCGTTTTGGAACGCAATCTCTACGAAGAAGACCACGAGCACTTCCGCGAACTCGCCGCGGAGTTCAATACCCGCGAGGTAGCGCCGCACTACCAGCAGTGGGACGAAAAGCACATGATGTCCGGGGAGCTGTGGCAGGCCGCCGGCGAGCAGGGCCTGCTGGGCCTGGCCGTGCCGGAGGAGTTCGGCGGCCTGGGCCTGGCCGACTACCGCTTCCGGGCCGTGCTGGACGAGGAGTTCGCCAAGGCCAACCATCTCGCCGTCGCCCTGGCCTTCCACCTGCACGACGACCTGGTCCTGCCCCACCTGCTGGCCTACGGCTCGGACGAGCTCAAGGAGTACTGGCTGCCGGGCATGGTCTCCGGCGACAAGATCACCTCCGTGGCCATGACCGAACCCGGTGCCGGCTCGGACCTGCGGGGCATCCGGACCAAGGCCGTGCGGGACGGGGACGACTGGCTGATCAGCGGCCAGAAGACCTTCATTGGCAACGGCGTCAGCGGCGACGCCGCGCTGGTCCTGGCCCGCACCGACGGCTCGGCCGGACGGGGAACCGCCGGGTCCTTCTCGCTCTTCATGGTGGAGAAGGGCGAGGGCTACACCACCGGCAAGCAGCTGGACAAGATGGGCCTGAAGGCCTCCGATACCGCCGAACTGTTCTTCGACAACGTGCGGGTCCCGGGCATGAACCTGGTCGGCGAGGTAGGCCGCGGCCTTGAATACGCCGCCGGCCAGCTGCCGCAGGGGCGCCTGGCCATCGCGGTGGCCGCCTCCGCCGTCGCCCGCGCGGTGTACGACGAGACGGTGCAGTACACCCGGGACCGCAGCGCCTTCGGCGAACGCATCCTCGATTTCCAGAACAGCCGCTTCGCGCTGGCGGAAATCCGGACCGAGGTGGACGCCATCGAGGCCTATGTGGACAAGGCCATCCTTGCCTTCAACGACGGCCGGCTGGACGCCGTCTCCGCCGCCCAGGTCAAGCTGTTCGCCAGCGAGCGGGTCAAGTCCATCACCGACCGCTGCCTGCAGCTGCACGGCGGCTACGGCTACATCATGGAATACCCGGTAGCCCAGGCCTTCCTCGCCTCCCGCCTGCTGACCATTTTTGGCGGCACCAGCGAGATCATGCGCGACGTCATCGGCCGGGACATCGCCCGCTAACCGCAGGGCAGGAGCAAGGAGAACCATGGGCATCCGACCAGTGACCATCGCGGGCGAGCCGGTGCTGCACCGGCGGGCGGCAGAGGTGGAGTCCTTCGACGGCGAACTGCGCGCATTGGTCGAGGACATGTACGAGACGATGGACGCCGCGCACGGCGTCGGCCTGGCAGCGCCGCAGATCGGCGTCGGTCTGCGGCTGTTCACCTACCAGTACGCCAACGACGACGGCGTGCCGGAGCGCGGGGTGGTGATCAACCCGTCGCTGACGCTGTCCAAGGTTTCCGGCGCCGATCCGGACCCGGACGAGGAAGTGGAAGGCTGCCTGTCGGTGCCGGGGCTGAGCTACCCGCTCAAGCGCGCGGAGTGGGCCCGGGTCAAGGGCTTCGACGCCGACGGCAAGCCGCTGGATTTTGAGGCTACCGGCTGGTTTGCTCGCGTGATGCAGCACGAGTACGACCATCTGGACGGCAAGCTGTACATTGACCGGCTCAACGACCGCTGGGGGCGGCGGGCCCGCAAGCAGGTCAAGAAGGAAGGCTGGGGCATTCCCGGGCTCACCTGGCTGCCCGGCACGGACCCGGACCCCTTCGGCCACTAACCCCGCCCCAGGCTGTCCCTTCGTGCCCACCTGTGGACGGCAGGTGGCCAGGAAAGGCGGGGACGCGCCTCAGGAGTCGGTGAAGCCCGAGCGGTGCTCCAGTTCGCAGCGCTGCAGATCCTCAGCGGCCACGTCCAGGAGGCGGGACAGTTCCGCCACCCGCTTTTCCGTCACGTCCCCCCTGGCATAGGCGGCCTTGGCCGCATCCAGGAGCCGGACCGCCTCCTTGTAGTTGGCCTGTGCCCGCTGCCACCGCGTCATCTCAGTCATGTGGCTCATTCTAGGAACGCCGCGCGCGCAAAAGCCATAGCCCGAGGACGCCGAAGGACCGGCAGCGGAAACCCGCTGCCGGTCCTTGAGGCTTGCCGGCTGCTAGACGATCGCCGACAGCGCTTCGTCCTGGCGCACGGCCGGGAAGGACTGCGGGTTGACCCCGGCCATGTCCTCAAGCACGCGGATCACCTGGCAGCTGTAGCCGAACTCATTGTCGTACCAGACGTAGACAACGGCGTTCTTGCCGGTGGCAATGGTGGCCAGGCCATCCACAATACCGGCGCGACGGGAGCCGACGAAGTCCGTGGAGACAACCTCCGGGGAGTCGATGTAGTCGATCTGCTTGCGCAGCTCCGAGTTCAGCGACATGCCGCGCAGGTACTCGTTGATGCCTTCCTTGGTCGCTTCCTGCTCCAGGCTCAGGTTCAGGATGGCCATGGAAACGTCCGGGGTGGGGACGCGGATGGCATTGCCGGTCAGCTTGCCGGCCAGCTCGGGCAGGGCCTTGGCCACGGCCTTCGCGGCGCCGGTTTCGGTCAGCACCATGTTCAGCGCCGCCGAGCGGCCGCGGCGCTCGCCCTTGTGGAAGTTGTCGATCAGGTTCTGGTCATTGGTGTAGGAGTGGACCGTCTCCACATGACCGTGCACGATGCCGAACTTGTCGTTGAGGGCCTTCAGCACCGGGGTGATGGCGTTGGTGGTGCAGGAAGCAGCGGAGACGATCTTGTCCTCGCCCGTGATGTCACCGTGGTTCACGCCGTGGACGATGTTCTTCAGGCCGCCCTTGCCCGGGGCGGTGAGCACCACGCGGGAGACGCCCGGGCACTGCAGGTGCTGGGACAGGCCGTCCTCGTCCCGCCACTTGCCGGTGTTGTCCACCACGATCGCGTTCTCGATGCCGTACTTGGTGTAGTCCACCGAGGACGGATCGTTGGAGTAGATGACCTGGATCAGGGTGCCGTTCGCGAGAATGGTGTTGTTCTCTTCGTCGACGGAGATGGTGCCCTCGAAGGGGCCGTGGACCGAGTCGCGGCGCAGCAGGCTGGCGCGCTTGATCAGGTCGTTCTCGCTGCCCCTGCGCACGACGACGGCGCGCAGGCGCAGGCCGTGGCCGCCGCCGGAGTGGCCGATCAGGATACGGGCCAGCAGGCGGCCGATCCGGCCGAAGCCATAGAGGACGACGTCGGTGCTGGTCCGCTCGTCAGCACCCTTGCGGCCGACGACCTCGGCCAGTTCCTCGCGCAGGAAGTCTTCGAGGCTGCGTCCGGCACCTTCGGCCTTGTACTTGGCCAGCATGCGGGCCACGTCGACCGCGGCAGCGCCAAGTTCCAGGCCGGCCAGCACCTGCAGGACGGGAAAGGTTTCTTCCAGGGAGAGCTCGACCTCGTCGATCTGACGGGCGAAGCGGTGCGCCTTGAGGATGCCCACCACCGACTGGTTGACCAGGCTGCGGCCGTGGATGGACGTAACAACGTTGTTTTCCCGGTACAGGCGCCCGATCAGCGGAATCATCGCCTCGGCGAGTTCCTCACGGTTGACCCACGCGGCCAACGACTCTTCTGACTTCTGGTTCACAGAATTACCTTCCTACATCAGCCGGACACGCCTTCGAGTCCGGTTGGAAACGCCCGGTGCTTCCGACCGCGGCGGAGCCCTGGGCAAAACCCGGCTGATTCGCTTCAGGGACGGGGACCGCCCTGCGGCAGGCGGAACCCAAGTCCGTGGTGACGGACCCACACCTATTTTAGAGGGTGGCGGACGCCACTGGAGGACGATGTGCCGGATGTCACGTCCGGCACGGCAGCCGGGACGCTGCGCGGGCCGGAGGGAAGGGATGGGCTGGCCTGTGAGCCGGGTTCTGTCACCTGCGGCAGTTGCCCGCCGCAGGGTAGCGATCATCCATCTAGGAGTACCGTTGCCGGCACCCTCAAGCGGCCTACCCGGACGCTCGGGCGAGCAGCCCTCGAACGCGCCCTGTCTGGCCTTGCTCCGAGTGGGGTTTACCGAGCCGCCCCGGTCACCCGGGGCGCTGGTGGTCTCTTACACCACCGTTTCACCCTTACCAGGTCCTGCCCTGAAGGCAATCCTGGCGGTCTGTTTTCTGTGGCACTGGCCTGCGGGTTACCCCGAGTGGGCGTTACCCACCACTCTGCTCTGCGGAGCCCGGACTTTCCTCGGCGGGCAGCCGACCGGCTGTTGCCGGCAGCCGCACCGACGCGATCGCCCGGCCAACCCATCCCCCCTAAGGATACGTCCTCCGGCACCCGCCGCGCTCATCGGCTGTATCGTTTCGCCCCACTCCCCCGCGGCTGGGTAAGCTCGGACGGTGCTGATCCTGCTTCCCCCGTCCGAAGGAAAGACGGCCGCCACCGACGGCCTTCCGTTTGACCTCGAGGACCTGCATTTTCCCGAACTGAACCCCGCGCGCGGGCAGGTGCTGGCCGCGCTGGCCCATGTCAGCGCGTCGCCGGATGCGCTCGCGAAGCTGGGCGTCGGCGCATCCCTGGCGGCCGAGGTCCAGCGCAACACGCGGCTGCATGCCGAGCCCTCCGCGCCGGCGCACACCGTCTACTCCGGCGTGCTGTACGACGCACTCGGCTACCGCAGCATGACGCCGGCGCAGCGGCGCAAGGCGGACGACGCCGTTGTGGTCATCTCCGCACTGTGGGGTGCCATCCGCTTCGCGGACCGGATTCCGGCCTACCGGTTGTCCATGTCCGTGGGGCTGCCGGAGACCGGCAAGCTCGCCTCCTACTGGAAGCGGCACCTGCCGGCAGCGCTGGCTGCGCACGCGGACGGCCAACTGCTGGTGGACTGCCGTTCCAGCAGCTACGCGGCGGCCTGGGCCCCGCCTCCGGAACGCACCGTCGTCGTCAACGTCTTCCAGGAGTGCGATGGGAAGCGGACTGTCGTCTCGCATTTCGCCAAGCACACCCGCGGCGAACTGGCCCGGCACCTGGTTACCCGCCGGGGCAAGGCCCCGGAAACGCCGGAGGCGCTGCTGAAGGCCGCACAGGAAAAGTGGGCGGCGGAGCTTGTCCCCGGGACCGCGCGGAAGCCGCACGCCCTCAACGTCATCCTCGCCGGATAGGCTCGTTGCCTGCCGTTTCCCCTGCGTTCATGCCGGCCGCCTAGGTTCGGACTCCTGACCGGTACGGCAGGGATGAGGAGCATGGAGGCGGCGTGGCCGAGCAGGAACTCGATTTCGTCAGCGGCGGCGTTGTGGTGCAGTACAAACGGCGCGCCGCCCGGCAGGACCGGCGGCACCTGGTGGTCATGTTCGCCGGGATCCGGCCGCTGGACAGCTACGAGTTCGACGGCCGGGCGTCCCGGGACAGCCAGGCCCACTGGCTCTGGCTCAAGGACAAGTTCGACGGGCAGCATGCCTACTACCTGTGCAGGAACCTGGACTTCGGGATCGAACGCGCTGTCATCGCGCTGATCGACGGCGAGCTGGAGCGGCTGGGGCTGACCCGGAGCCAGTGCACGCTGGCCGGTTTTTCCAAAGGCGGCTTCGCGGCCCTGTACCTGGGCATCAAGTACGGCTTCCGCAACATCGTCGCCAGCGCCCCGCAGGTCTACGTCGGCACGCATACCCGTACCAACCGGCCCAAGATCTTTGCCCACCTGTCCGGCGGCGGTGGCGACCGGGAGCAGGTGCTGCTGGACTCCCTGGTTCCGGACGCCGTGGCCGCCGATCAGGAGACGGACCGGAACATCTACCTGTTCAGCTCCCCGCAGGACCAGTTCCACCAGGCCCAGATCGTGCCGGCGCTGCCGATGTTCGCCAAGTACGCGAACTTCAACTACATCGAGACGGACTCGGACCTGGTCAACGAGCACACCGACGTGACCCGCTACAACGTACCGCTGATCCTGGCCACGCTCTACGCGCTCGCGGACAACGTGGCGCCGCGCTACGGCACGGTGCGCAACGGAAACCGGCTGGATCCGGCAACCGTGGGGCAGGTGCTGCTGCGGCAGCAGGAACGCGGGGACGCCGTGGCCAACCTGACCTCCGGGCGGCTGTCCGGGTCCGTGTTCTTCCCTGAGGGCGTGGGCTTCCTGCGCGGGCATGCCGTCCGCCGGTGGGAGGACCTGGCCGCCACGCTGGTGCTGGCCGGGAACGGGACGCGCCACGAATTCAGGCTTGGCGGGAACCGTGACGCGGGGATCGGCTTCAGGTACTTCGAGGACGCTTTCTGCGACTACCGGCTGGCGGCTTTCTCCTCGCCGAAGAAGGCCGGGATCGACCTGGGCGCCCTGCCGCCGGATACCTACTGCCTGCAACTGCAGCTGGCGGCACCGGACCGGACGGTGGAAGTACCGCTGCGCTCCGACACCGGCATCGGGAGCGAATCCCAGCTGGGCGGGCGGCTGTTCCGCTTCCGTGCCGACGGCGGCCGGGCCGTGCTGGATATCCGGCCGGTGCTGGGGGCCGCTCCCGGCGAGGCCTGCTTCCGGCTGCGCAGCTGCTCCACCCGCGGGCCGCTGCTGCACCTGGCCGGGGACTTCGCCGTCCGCGGAGTGGAAATACTGCACCGGCAGGCGGCCCGCTACTACCTCGTGCTGCACGGGACGGCGGGCGTGCATTCGTTCGAGCTGGCCCCGGCAGCCCGGCGCGGCGAACCGGATCCGTTCGGCGACGGTCTGAGCGACTATTCCTGGGCGGGCTTCGGCACGCGCCGGGATGCCGGCGTCGATCTCTCGGCGCTGGCGCCCGGGACCTACGACGCCGCGGTGTCGCTGAGCTGCGCCGGCGGACTCTACACCCTGCCGGCCGGCAGGAGCGTGCAGATCACTGCGTCCGGCAGCGGCGTGACCGCCGCCGTCCGCCAGCCCGGCCCGGAATCCGTGCTGTTCCGGGCCGGCCTGGGCCGCCTGCGGCCGGCTGTCCTCCGCCAGCGCGCCTTCCGCCGCCCTGCCCGGCGCAGTTGACCAGCGGCGGCCGCACGCCGTCGTCGCACGCCGTTTCCTTCGCGTTCACCGCGGCCCGGTACTTTCGCACGCATGCCCGCACACGAGACGGCCTTTCGGCACAACGGCGTACTGGTGGAGTACAAAAGGCGCGCCGGCAGGCTGGACCGGCGCCACCTGATCGTCATGTTCACCGGCCTGCGGCCCCTGGACGCCTATGACTTTGACGGGCGCTCCAGCCGGGACAGCCAGGCGCACTGGCTGTGGATCAAGGACAAATTCGACGGCTACTACGCCTACACGGTGTGCCGGAACATGGACCACGGCATCGAGCACGCCGTGATGGCGCTGATCGATGCGGAGCTGGCCCGGCTGGGACTGACCCGGAACGAGTGCACGCTCGCCGGCATCTCCAAGGGCGGCTTCCCGGCGCTGTATTACGGCATCAAGTACAACTTCCGGAACATCGTGGCCACCGCTCCGCAGGTCTATGTTGGGACACACGCCCGGCAGGTCCGGCCCAAAATCTTCGCCCATATGACCGGTGGCGGAGGCGACCGGGAGCAGGAACTGCTGGACGCACTGATTCCGGAGGCCGTGGCAGCCGACCGCGGCACGGACAAGAACATCTACCTGTTCAGTTCCGCCCAGGACCAGTTCCACCAGGCCCAGATCGTGCCGGCACTGCCGATGTTCGCCAAGTACCCGAACTTCAACTACATCGAATCGGACTCGGACCTGGTCTGGAACCATGCCGGCGTCATCCGCTACAACCTGCCGCTGATGCTGTCCATCCTGTACGCGGCGGCGGAGAACGCCCCGCCCCGGTTCGGCATGGTGCGCAACGGAAACCGGCTGGCGCCCGGGGCACGCCGGAAGGTGCTGGAGCGGCAGCGTGCCGCCGGCGGCGTCGTCGTCAACCTCTCCTCCGGCCGGCTGGCCGGGCCCAGGTTCTTCCCGGAAGGCACGGGATTCCTGCGGGGGCACGCCGTCGACAGCGCCGATGCCCTGTCCACCGTCCTGGTGCTGGCGGGCAGCGGCAGGCGGTATGAATTTCCGCTGGCCGCGGACCGGGCCGATCCCTCGGTCTCCTTCCGGTACTACGAGGAGGCCGCCTGCGACTACAACCGGGCCAGGTTCGCCTCGCCGAAGAAGCTTGGCATCGACCTGTCGCAGGTGCCCGCGGGCAGCTACGAGCTGCTGCTGCGTTTGGTCCTGCCCGGCCAGGCGGCGGAGGTGCCGCTGCGCTCGACCGACCCGGTGCGGTCCGAGTCCCACCTGGACGGCCTGCTGTACCGGCTGCGGTCGGATGAACGCCGGGCGGTGCTGGATGTGCGCCCGGTAGTGGGGGCCGCGCCGAAACAGGCGGTGTTCCGGCTGCGCAAGAGCTGGGCCCGCGGGCCGCTGGTGCATTTGGACGGGGACTTCGCCGTGCGCGGGGTCCAGCTGCCGGACCGGAAAACCGGGTCGTACTATCTGGTACTGCGCGGGGCCGGGAAGACCCACGCGCGGGCACTGGTGTGCGGCGGCCTGGACGGGCCGGACATTGACTTCGGGGACGGCCTCGGCAACTACGCGGCCGCCCGCTTCAGCACCCCGCGGAAATCCGGCGTCGATGTTTCCGGGCTCCGGCCGGGCCGGTACGACGTCGCGGTGACCCTCAGCTGCGCGGGCGCCGTGTACACGCTGCCGGCGGGCAAGACCGTCCAGATTACGGTGGACGATGCGGGAACGACCTCCGCGAGCATCCGCAGCTCGCTGACCATGCCCTTGGCGCCCGGGCTCCGTGCCGTGCCGGTGCGGCGTCTCCCGCGCTATCTCAAGCGCCATCTCGGGCGCCGGATGGCCCGGCTGCTTCGGCGCTGACGGCGGCGGGCCTTCCACAGCTTTTCCCAAGGTTCGGGGCGGATGATGGCGCCTGCGCGGATACCTGAGGAGGCGCCCCATGCCCTCGCGTCAGCAGCCCATCCGGCGCCGCACTGCGCTGGGTCTGGCCTTGGTGGCGGTACCGCCGGCCCTCTGGTGGGCGGCCGGCGGCCGTGGACCTGCCCCCTTCCCGGTCGGACCGCATCCCGGGCCTGCAGGCGGCCAGGCAGCCACGATGGCCTGCTGGGGCTCCTCGACGGTGGCGGGCATCTCCGCCTACATGGAGCCAACCGCCGCCGCCTACAACATGCGCTACTTCAACGGAGGGGCCGGCGGGCAGACCGCCGAGCAGATCCTGGCCCGCCTGGGCTCCCGTCCGGCGCGCATGGATGGCGGGATCATCCCGGCCTCCGGTTCGGTGGTGCTGACCACCGGATCCATGAGTGCCGCAGACCATGCCCCGTTCGCCGCCGCCGGCACGCTCGCCGGCATTCCAGGCACCCTGGTCAAGCCGCCGGGAGCCCGCTCCGGCTACCGCTTCACCCGGCACCGGCCCGGCCACCCCAGGAGAATTGCGGCCGGAACGCCGTTCCTGCCCGACAAGGGCACCGAGTTCCGGACAGGCATCAACCACCTGAACATCGGCAAGAACAATCTGACCGGCAGGCGCCAGGGCACAACCGATCCGGAAACCATCATCGACTGGACCATCGGCGCCTGCGAGTGGATTTCGGCTGCCGGCGGGCAGGTGCTGGTCTGGGGACACTTCGTCAACACCTACACCCCGGAATCGCGGCCGGTGCGTGAGCGGATCGTCCGGGTCAACCTTGCGCTGAAGGAACGCTACGGATCGCGTTTTGTGGATGTGCAGGCATTGGTAACCTCCTTCGGCATCTGGGCGCAGGCAGGCCTGCTGCCCTCCTGGGCGGACCTGCAGCAGCAGGCACGGGGCAACAAGCCGCCGGGGCTGTCCGGGGACCGGGCGCATCTGAACGAGCATGGGTACGAGGCGTTGCGGCAGCTCGCCGACGGCAGGATGCGCGAGCTGGGGTGGGTGCCGCCCGCCGCCTGACGAGGGCCCGCACCGCTGCAGGGCCCGCACGGCACTTTCCCGGAAGAGGACAGCTACCGGCCGGTTTTTGTCGGGGAATACGGGGAGGCTAGCTGCTCCACTCGGGTGAGCGGACCAGGATGCAGCCGGAGTCGGGGCAGAAGACGATGTCGTCCTCGGCCGCCTTCCTGATGTCGGCCAGATCCCCCGGGCTCAGCTGCATGCCCGAGCCTTCGGACTTGCCGTGGAACAGCCGGGCGGCACCAATGCCGCGCTGGGCCCGTGTCTTCTCGTAGACGGCCAGCAGCCCGGCGTCGAACGTTGCCGCCAGCTCGCTCCGGCGGGCGGCGACCTCGGCCTTCTCGGCCTCGATGGAGGCCAGTTCCTCGTTACGGATCTTCTCCAGCCCGGCCAACTGCTCGCGCAGGGCGTCACAGGCCTGCCGGATCTGTTCCTGCCGCTCCCGGGCCCCGTCCAGGCGCTCCATGACCTCCAGCTCCACGTCTTCCAGGTCTGACCGCCGCTTGTTCAGGGTTTCGAGTTCGTGCTGCAGCGCGGTCAGGTCCTTGGACGTACCCGAGCCGCTGTCCAGGCGCTGCTGGTCCCGGTCGATCCGGCCCTGGACCGTTTCCACGTCCGCCTCCGAGCGGGCCAGCTCACGCTCGGCGCCGGCCACCTCGGCATTGGCAGCGGCCAGATCGCGCTCTGCCGAGCCGAGCTTGTCCAGCAGCGCGTCGATGTCGGCGTTCTTCGCGGCAGCGGCGGCGCGGCGGGTCAGCTGCACCACCTTGCTGTCCAGCGCCTGGAGATCCAGCAGACGCAGCTGCTCGGATGCTGGTGCCTTGGCCATATGTCCCCTTAAGGTGTTCCGGATATTGCTTGCCGAACTACAGGTAACGCGTCGAACCAGCCTACCGCCCGGGGTGGGTCAGGCCGGGGTCAGGATGAAGTCCCAGGGATCGGTATTGATGCCGCTGACGCGGATTTCGACGTCGTAGCCCTGGTCGGCGAGCACGTTCTCCAAGGCTGCGGCCGCAGGGGTGAGCCAGAGCCACTCGCTGCCAAAGTGCGAAACATCGATCAGGTAGGGGCGGCCGTCCACTGCCGCCTCGCGCGCCTCGGAGGCCGGGTGGTGGCGCAGGTCGGCGGTGACGTAGACGTCCGCCTGGGCTTCGCGGACGGCGTCGAACAGGGAGTCCCCGGCGCCGCCGCAGACGGCGATGGTGCGCACCAGCGCGTCCCGGTTGCCGGCGACCTTCACCCCTCCGGCCACCGCCGGCATCAGGCTGAACACGGTCTCGGCGAAGGTGCCCAGCGTCGTCGCCTCGCCAAGCTCGCCCACCCTGCCGATGCCCTCTTCGGGCAGCCCGTTGACCGACGGCGACAGGGGCTTGACATGCTGCAGCCCGAAGGCGTCGGCCAGCACGTCGGAGACCCCGCCGACGGCGCTGTCCCCGTTGGTATGGACTGTCACCAGGGCGCAGCCGGATTCGATCAGCTGGTGGACGATGTTGCCCTTGAAACTGGAGGCGGCCACGGAGTTCACCGGCTTGAGCAGCAGCGGATGGTGGGTGACCAGCAGGTCCGCGCCCCACGCCACGGCCTCCTCGACCACCTCCGTGACCGGGTCCACGGCGAACAGGATGCGCCGCACCGGGGCGTTGCTGCGGCCGACCACGGGGCCGACGGCGTCCCACTGCTCGGCCAGCGAGCGGGGCCAGAGTTCTTCCACGGCCAGCAGGACGTCCCCGAGCACCGGGGTGCTGTCGTCCTCGGCCGGGCCGGGCCCGGCCACGTCCCCGGGATCCTCCGCGGGCCCGGGCGCAGCGTCCTGCCCGGGCTGCTGCCCGGCGTCCTCCCGGGTCTCCGGCCCGCTGTGCTCCCGGGCTCCCGGCGCGGGAGCGTCCTTTTGCTGCGTCTTCGGCTCCATAGCTCCTTTTCTACCGCATGGTTTCGGAAAAGGCCTGAAGTTTACGTGACCGCGGTTACATACGTCCCGTCCCCGCCGGGAATCTTCCGCGTAGCTCTGGCATTGTTAAACCCATGAAGACTTTTGTCCTGGGCGGCGGCTGCTTCTGGTGCCTGGATGCCGTGTACCAGAAGACCCGCGGCGTCAGCGAAGTGGTTTCCGGCTACATGGGGGGCCATGTGGCGGACCCCAGCTATGAGGCAGTCTGTTCCGGGACCACCGGGCATGCCGAAGTGGTGGCCGTGACCTTCGACGAGGACGTGGTGCCCGAAGAGGTCATCCTCGGCATGTTCTTCGCCTCCCACGACCCGACGACGCTCAACCGGCAGGGCTACGACGTGGGCACGCAGTACCGCTCGGCCATGTTCTATGCCGACGACGAACAGAAGCAGGCCTTCGAGGCGGCCATCGGCCGGGCGCAGGAGGACTGGGCGGGCAGCATCGTCACCGAGGTCGTGCCGCTGGCCGAGTTCTATCCGGCCGAGGAATACCACCAGAACTTCTACGCCAAGCATCCGTTTGCCGGATACTGCCAGGTGATCATCAACCCCAAGCTGGCCAAGGCCAGGAAATATTACGCCGAATGGCTCACGGTCTAGCCACATTACGCGCTATGGTCCGCATCTTAGCCATGGTGTGCGGGGCTGACTAGGCTGGAGGCAGGTCTTGCTGCAGGTCGCTGCCCGTCCTGCCCCACTGCATTGTCCGCTCCATTCCAGACGGCCGGAAAGGCCGAGTAAGGCAGGAAACATGGCACGCATCTACGACGACGTCACCCGGCTCGTGGGGCACACCCCCCTGGTCCGGCTGAACCGCCTGACCGAGGGGCTGCCGGCGCAGGTCGCCGTGAAGCTTGAGTTCTACAACCCTGCCAACAGCGTCAAGGACCGGATCGGCGTCGCCATCATCGACGCCGCGGAGAAGGCCGGGGCCCTCAGGCCCGGCGGCACCATCGTCGAAGGCACTTCCGGGAACACCGGCATCGCCCTGGCCATGGTCGGCGCTGCCCGCGGCTACAAGGTCATCCTGACCATGCCGGAGACCATGTCCACCGAACGCCGGGTCATGCTGCGGGCCTTCGGTGCCGAGATCGTGCTGACCCCCGGTTCCGAGGGCATGCGCGGCTCGGTGGAGAAGGCCAAGGAGATCGTGGCCACGACCGAGAACGCCATCTGGGCCCAGCAGTTCGCCAACGAAGCCAACCCGGCCATCCACTACGCCACCACCGGTGCCGAGATCTGGGAAGACACCGACGGCGCCGTGGACATCCTGGTGGCGGGTATCGGCACCGGCGGCACGGTCACCGGCGCGGGCCGCTTCCTGAAGGAGAAGAAGCCCGAGCTGCAGGTCGTCGCGGTGGAACCGGCCGACTCCCCCATCCTCACCGGCGGCAACCCCGGCCCGCACAAGATCCAGGGCCTGGGCGCCAACTTCGTCCCGGAGATCCTGGACACCACCATCTACGACGAGGTGCTGGATGCCCCCACGGACGCCGCCGTCGCCGTCGCCCGCGACCTGGGCGTCCGGGAAGGGATTCTCGGCGGTATCTCCTCGGGCGCTGCGGTCTGGGCCGCCCTGCAGGTGGCCAGGCGGCCGGAAAACGCAGGTAAGCTGATTGTGGCCGTGGTCCCGGACTTCGGAGAGCGCTACATCTCCACCATCCTCTACGACGACATCCGCGGCTAGCCTGCCAGGGTCGCTACAGTGCCATAACCGCAGCGGCCTGTTGTTCGTACGATCAGGAAGATCACTGTGGGATTCATAGCGCGACTGCGTGAAGACCTCGAGGCCGCCCGGTCCCATGACCCGGCGGCCCGGGGCCACGTCGAGAATTTTCTCGCCTATTCCGGGCTGCACGCGATCTGGGTGCACCGGCTGACCCACCGGATGTGGGCCAATCCCAAACTGCGCCTGCCTGCCCGGCTGCTCTCGCAGGCGGCGCGCTTCCTGACCGGCATCGAAATCCACCCCGGTGCGACCATCGGCCGGCGGTTCTTCATCGACCACGGCATGGGAGTGGTGATCGGCGAGACCGCCGAGATCGGCGAGGACGTGATGATCTACCACGGAGTCACCCTCGGCGGACGCTCGCTGGCCAAGGTCAAGCGCCACCCGACCATCGGCGACCGCGTGGTCATCGGTGCCGGGGCCAAGGTGCTCGGCCCCGTGGTCATCGGTGCGGACAGCGCGATCGGCGCCAACGCCGTCGTCGTCAAGGATGCCCCGCCCGAGTCCATCATCACCGGCATCCCCGCAACCTTCCGCCACCGGGATCCGCAGAAGGAAACCAAGCCGGCAGTGGACCCGGCCGAGTACATCGACCCCGCGATGTGGATCTGAGCAGGACCCACCGCGGAGGTTGACGGCGGCGCAGATCATCTGAAAACGCCCAAGCAACGGCAGGACCGGTTCCGGTCCTGCCGTTGCTTATTGCCCGCGCTGCTGCCGGGCCTGTGCATGACTCCGGGCATGGATGCGCGGAAGGCCCGGGGCACGGCGGTGCGCCCCGGGCCGGGTGGAACGGGTGCCGTTCCTAGTGGGTGTCGACTGCTTCGATTTCGGACTTGTCCCCGCCCCAGAGGGTATGGAAGGTGCCTTCGGCGTCGGTGCGCCGGTAGGTGTGCGCGCCGAACAGGTCCCGCAGGCCCTGGGTCAGCGCGGCCGGCAGGCGGTCCCGGCGCAGGCCGTCATAGTAGGCCAGCGAGCTGGCGAACACCGGCACCGGGATGCCCAGGGCCACGGCGGTGGCCACCACGCGCCGCCAGGCCGGCACCGCGGCGGCAATGGCCCCGGCGAAGGCCGGGGCGAACAAAAGGTTCGCCGGCTTGTCCCCGCCGGCGTAGGCCTTCATGATCTCGTCCAGCAGCTCGGCGCGGATAATGCAGCCGGCCCGCCAGAGCGAGGCGATCTCGTCCAGCTTCAGGTCCCAGCCGTATTCCTTGGCGGCGGCACCAAGCATGTCCAGGCCCTGGGCGTAGGAGACCAGCTTGGAGGCAAAGAGCGCCTGCCGGACATCCTCGACGAAGCCCTCCGGAACCGCCACCTGCTGCTCGTGGCCGGTGAGCACCTGCCGGGCGGTGGCCCGCTGGTCCCGCTGGGAGGACAGGGCCCGGGCGAACACGGACTCGGCAATCCCGGACACCGGCGAGCCCAGCTCCAGGGCCGAGACCACGGTCCAGCGCCCGGTGCCCTTCTGGCCGGCGGAGTCGACGACGACGTCAACGAACGGCGCGCCGGTCCTCGCGTCGGTGTGGCCCAGGACCTCGGCGGTGATTTCGATCAGGAAGGAGGACAGCTCGCCCTTGTTCCATTCGGTGAAGATGCCCGCCTGCTCGGCCGGTCCGATCCCGGCCCCGGAGCGCAGCAGGTCGTAGGCCTCGCCGATCACCTGCATGTCCGCGTACTCGATGCCGTTGTGCACCATCTTCACGAAGTGGCCGGCCCCGTCGGTGCCGACCCAGCGGCAGCAGGGCACCCCGTCGTACCTGGCGGCGATCTTCTCCAGCATCGGCCCGAGCGAATCGTAGGAGGCGCGGGAGCCGCCGGGCATGATGGACGGGCCCAGCAGGGCCCCTTCCTCGCCGCCGGAGACCCCGATGCCCACAAAATGCAGGCCCTTCGCGGCCAGGGCAGCCTCCCGGCGGCGGGTGTCCTCGTAGTGGGAGTTGCCGGCGTCGATGACAATGTCGCCTTCCTCCAGCAGCGGCACCAGCGCCTCGATGACCGCATCCACCGGCGCCCCGGCCTTGACCATGATCAGCACCCGGCGCGGCCGCTCCAGCGCGTCCACGAGCTCGGCCAGCGTCTCGGTCCGCACGAAGCTGCCCTCGTGGCCGTGGGCGGCCAGCAGGGCGTCGGTTTTGGCCACCGAGCGGTTGTGCAGGGCCACCGTGTAGCCGTTGCGGGCAAAATTCCGGGCCAGGTTCGCCCCCATGACGGCCAGCCCGGTGACACCGATTTGTGCGCTCATTGATTCTCCATTGCTCGAGTTCTGCCCCGTTGCGGGGCGCGGCCTGCGAAAGGCCGGTGTCGTCTCCCCCAAGCCTAACCGCCGAGGGCCGTGCCCTGAACTTGTGAAGTGCGGAGGCGGCTTGGCGCTGCAGACAGGTGCGTCAGCGCTCCGGCCCGCCCTGCCCGGAGAAGGGCATTAAACGGCAAAAGCCCCGTCGCCGGGGCTCTGCGGTGGGTCCTACCGGGATCGAACCGATGACATCCACGGTGTAAACGTGGCGCTCTACCAGCTGAGCTAAAGACCCTTTTTGTAATGTTTTTGACGGGACCGCGGAGCGTTATCCGCCGCAACATCACGAGGATTCACTCTACCGGATGGCGGTACCGATTTCCTAACCGGATGCCGCCCGCAGCCGGGTGGCCAGGAAGGTGAGCGACTCCGATACGCCGGCGTCGATTTTCACCGCTGCCAGCTCGTCGCCGCGGGTGATGCCGCGGTTGATGATCACCACGGGAGTGCCTGATTTTGCGGCATGCCTGACGAAGCGCAGGCCGCTCATGACCGTCAGCGAAGTGCCGGCCACCAGCAGCGCACCGGCCTGGTCCACCATGGCGTAGGCGGCGTCCACCCGGTCCTTGGGCACGTTCTCGCCAAAATAGACGAAATGCGGCTTGAGCATCCCTCCGCACACGTGGCAGTCAGCCACCACGAAACTATCGGTTGCACCGACGTCAGCATCGGCATCCGGGGCGACGTCCCCGGCGTCGGAAGGGCCCGCGGCGAAGCCCGGATTGAGTGCCTCGAGCCGCTGCGCCAGGGCGGAACGGCTGATGATTCTGCGGCAGCCGAGGCAGATAACCTGGTCGAAGCGCCCGTGCAGGTCGATGACCTGCCGGCTGCCGGCTTCCGAATGCAGCCGGTCCACGTTCTGCGTGATCAGCCCGGTCAGCAGGCCAGCCTGCTCCATGCCGGCAATGGCGAAGTGTCCGGCATTGGGCGCGGCCCGGTGCATATGCCGCCAGCCCACATGGTTGCGGGCCCAGTACCGGCGGCGCAGCACCGGGTCCGAAACGAACTGCTGGTACGTCATCGGGGTGCGCGGCACCGACGTCGGCCCGCGGTAGTCAGGTATGCCCGAATCCGTGCTCAAGCCCGCGCCCGTCAGGACGGCCAGCCGGACGCCTGCCAGCAGCCGGAGCGCCTGGTCGAGCAGTTCCGGCGCCTGGGCTGGCTCGCTCCGGTCTTGCGGCGGGCTGTGCGGCATGGCATCCCGGCTTCCGGGCCTACAGGCCCTTCAGGATCCGGTGGTACTCCTGGAGATCCCGGGCCTGGCCGCGCGGGCTCTGGATGATATGGCGCAGGATGCCTTCGGCGTCGATGATGAACGTGCCGCGGCCGGCCATGCCGGACGCTTCGTCGAAGACGCCGTATTCTTTGGCCACGCCGCCGTGCGGCCAGAAATCCGCCAGCAGGTCGAATTCGTAGCCTTCCTGTTCCGCGAAGGCCCGCAGCGCGAACTTATGGTCCACCGAGACGGCCAGCACCCGCGCGTTCTCGTCCCGGAAGACTCCGAGGTCGTCGCGCAGGGCGCAGAGCTCGCCGGTGCAGATGCCGGAGAAGGCGAAGGGGTAAAACACCACGACGACGTTGCCGCCGCGCAGTTCCGAGAGCCGGATGGGTTCGCCGAACTGGTTCGACAGTTCGAAGTCGGGCGCGGGGCGGCCTGCCAGAGGCAAAGTCATGGGTTATTTGTTCCTTCTGCTGACCAGCCGGGTGGCGGCCCAATCATCTGAGACTCCGGCGGACGACGTCGCGTGCAGTCCGGCGGTGGGGGCGGCTTCCTGGATTTCGTTCGGCGGGACATAGCCGTCGCGGCCGGACTTGGGGGTCAGGACCCAGACCATTCCACCCTCGTTAAGAGTCGTCAGCGAATCGACCAGCGCATCCACCAGGTCGCCGTCGCCGTCGCGCCACCACAAAATAACGGCGTCGACTACCTCATGGTCGTCTTCAGTGAGCAACTCAGAGCCGACGAGATCTTCGATGTCGGCGCGCAGATCGAAATCCACGTCCTCGTCGTAGCCTAACTCCTGGATCAGGTCTCCCTCTTTGAAACCCAACTTGCCTGCCACATTATCCACCGCGGCGGCCTCGGCCTCGCTCACTGTGCTCCTCCTGTATGGAACGGTCTTTAGTGCAATTTATATGGTGCCGTGCATCACCGACAACATTTGCCACTACCAGCCAACACCCTAAATCCCTCCGCTTCAAGATTGGGTCCGGCTGCCGCAGCAGGCCGCGTCATGCAGATACGCTCGGGCCGCGGCAGCGGATAGAGTGGCAGGAGGAATGTCCGCGTGCGCCAGGACCCGGTCGCGGCGGAACCTTGCAAGCGACGGCCCGGCACTCGGGAACGGACGCACCCGGCGGCTAATCCCTCCGGGACGGTTGACCATATACAGCGCAGACACAATCTGCACCTAGGAGAGGTTGGACGTGAGCGCAGGAGAAGACACCTCGCACATCCTCAGCGGGCTGACAAGCCAGCTGCCGGACCGCGATCCTGAAGAAACTGCCGAATGGATCGAGTCCTTCGACGATCTGGTGGCAACCCGGGGCACCGAGCGGGCCCAGTTCATTGTCCGCTCCATCCTGCAGCGCGCGGGGGCGCAGAGCGTGGGTGTCCCGATGGTCAC
>NZ_JAAZSQ010000025.1:0-527 GCF_012395835.1 Arthrobacter mobilis | reverse complement strand
CGGGCCTGGATGCGCTGGAACGCCGCGATGCTGGTGCACCGCGCGCAGCGGCCGGACATCGGCGTCGGCGGGCACATCTCCACCTACGCCGGCGCGGCCACGCTCTACGAGGTGGGCTTCAACCACTTCTTCCGCGGCAAGGACCACCCCGGCGGCGGCGACCAGGTCTTCTTCCAGGGCCACGCCTCCCCGGGCATGTACGCCCGGGCTTTCCTCGAGGGCCGGCTCTCCGAGGAGGACCTGGACGGCTTCCGGCAGGAGAAGTCCCGCGAAGGCCATGCCCTGCCCTCCTACCCCCACCCCCGGTCCATGCCGGACTTCTGGGAGTTCCCGACGGTCTCGATGGGCATCGGCCCGGCCAACGCCATCTACCAGGCGCAGCTGAACCGCTACCTGCACAACCGCGGGATCAAGGACACCTCGGACCAGCACGTCTGGGCGTTCCTGGGCGACGGCGAGATGGACGAGCCCGACTCGCGCGGGTTCCTCCAGCTGGCGGCGAACGAGAAGCTGGACAACCTGACCTT
>NZ_JAAZSQ010000072.1 GCF_012395835.1 Arthrobacter mobilis | reverse complement strand
TTTTAATATACATGGTGCGCATATGGGTAAATTAACTCTGGTAGAGCAGGCTTTACGGCTCCATAAAGAATATTACGGTGAAGATAATTTTGGTACTGTCGTAAAGGATTGTGATTACTATCCTAAAGTGGCAGAGATTTTTATAAACAGAAAGAATCGTAAAATTTATTCGAATCTTGATATCGAACCCGTTGCTTCAACCGTCGTTCATACGGGAAGTAGCCCTGTTATGGCTAAAGCCGGGAGGATTAAAAAGCTTATGTTTAAAGATGGTTCGGGAGCATACCGGATTCATCTTGGTCAAAATGAAGTGGTTCATATTATTCGCTTCATTCTTAACTCTAAAGTCAGAATGGAGTACGCAGTTGGCACAACCAAAAGTATGTCGATGCTTCATAATCTTTGCGAAGCTGGACGCGCTAAATTAAACCGCTCTTTACCCCGTAAAGGTATCTGGAAAATCGGGTGTTACGACGGCGTTTATTATCACGGTAAGGCAAGGAAGGAAGAAATAGAAAACGCTTTACGTTTTTCTGTTCATCCAAAGTTTAATGAGCTGGAGAATGACTTTAATCAGTTCTTTTCGGATATTGATTTCTACACCCGTTATGGTCAGTCAGGAATGCGAAAAGTGCTTTTTACTGGTCCTCCGGGCACAGGGAAAACGACTATCGCAAAAGCTTTGGGGGCAAAATATCAGGATAAATATGTATTTGTTTATGCTGATGATTACTTTAAAGATGTTTGCTATGCCGCAGCTCAAAAGAAAATACCCGTTATCATAATAGCTGAAGAGGTTGATGAACTTTATCGGGCTGATGCCGGAACGTTAAGTTTTCTTGATGGGGCTGATACACCGCGAAATCTTGCCGGGACATATGTTATTTTTTCAACGAACTATCCTAACCGGATTGATCCGCGCATCAGAAAACG
>NZ_JAAZSQ010000090.1 GCF_012395835.1 Arthrobacter mobilis | reverse complement strand
CAGGCTCGGCGCATCGGGTTACACCACGGCCATGCTCACCGGCGACAACCTCATCACAGCCACCGCGCTGGGCAAGGCCGCGGGCATCACCGAGGTTCACGCCGACCTTCGCCCCGAGGACAAAGCGGAAATCATCCGGACGCTCCAGAACCGCCAGCCCACCGCGATGGTCGGGGACGGCGTCAACGACGCCCCAGCCCTGGCGACCGCCGACACCGGCATCGCCATGGGTGCCATGGGCACCGACGTCGCGATCGAAACCGCCGACATCGCCCTGATGGGCGAGGACCTGAACCACCTGCCCCAGGTGCTGGACCATGCACGCAGGACCCGGCGCATCATGCTCCAGAACGTGGGGCTGTCCCTGCTGCTGATCGCTGTGCTGATCCCTCTGGCGCTGTTCGGAATCCTCGGCCTGGCCGCCGTGGTCCTGATCCACGAACTGGCCGAAATCGTGGTCATCGCCAATGGCGTCCGGGCCGGCCGGATCAGCCGCAAGACCGCGTTCACGTCCGCCCAGCCCTCCCCTGCACTGGAACCGTCAGTATGAGCACCGACGCAACCGCCCTGCCCGTCGTACCGGTTCGGTCGGCCCGACGGTTCAGGACGGTATTGCTGCTTTGGGCAGCCCTCCTTGCCGGGGCCGACCTCACCGTTAAGGCTCTGGCCGAAGCCGTGCTTTCCAACGGC
>NZ_JAAZSQ010000017.1:95411-96613 GCF_012395835.1 Arthrobacter mobilis | reverse complement strand
GTGAAGCGCTACCTCGCCCGACGGATCTACCGCACACTCAACGCCAGCAGTCCCCGGCCATTGCTACGTTGACAACCATAGAAGAGTCAATAACAGCGCATATGTCGGGGGTGCGGGGATGTTAACGAAAAACCCCGGCCGCTTCATGGCTCTTGTCCAGAGAGGCGGTTCCGGGGACTTCTCCTATACTCTAGCGCAGTGGATGGCACAGAACAATGAGCGCAGGCACCGATTGGACCAGCGGGGCGCACAGCCGTGCACTGGACAAGGCAATCACCCCGGTCCGGATGTCCACTTACCTGGCGGGTGCGGGATATGATCCCGTTTTGGCCCGGCGGCTCTACGTATGGGACCGCGATGTGTCGGTGGCGCTTCTGGCGGACATCGCCATCCTCGAAGTGGCACTGCGAAACGCCCTGAATGACCGGCTGACTTCCACCTACGGCCCGGAATGGTACCGGCTGGACATAGGACTCGACGGCAGATCCAGAGACACCCTCTCCCGGGCATGGGCCGAACTGCCCCAGGGGCGAAAGACCCCCGGCCACCTGGTTGCACGGCTCATGTTCGGTTTCTGGAGGGATCTGCTCAGTGCCGGCGGCTTCGTCGGCAAGGAACCCCAGCGGTTCCCCACGGATTATGAATCCCTCTGGCGGACAACACTGCATAAGGCCTTCCCCGGTGGACGCGCCATTGCCTCGGCAGAAGGATCCCACTTCACGCGAAGCTGGACGCTGGACACCGTCGCCATCGTGCACGCGGTGCGCAACCGTGCCGCACACCACGAACCCTTCATCTCCGGTTTCCCCCTGCCCGGCCAGCAGATCAGGCTCAGTGCCCGGCATGGACACGAGGCGTGCTCAAAACTGGCGGCACTGCTGGACCGCGACCTGGCATCGTGGCTCGCAGGCAATTCCTCCGTGCCACAGATCCTGGCGGCCCGGCCGCGGAACTGAGCCGGCTGTGCATATGAACGAAGGCGCTCTTCCCGCACCGTTGGCAGCGCACATGACTGCAGCCGGTCCTGCCGCCGGGTTCCCGGGCCGGGCCGGCAGGTGGCCTGAAGCCGGAGCGGGACACGTGGTGCACTGCAGGTACCGCCTGACGATTCCGGCGGCGGGAATACCTTGGGGCCGTGTATGGTTTGAGCGGCTGGAACCGGACACCCAATGGCCGGCTCACCCAACCCTGAGGAGTTTGAC
>NZ_JAAZSQ010000017.1:52429-95321 GCF_012395835.1 Arthrobacter mobilis | reverse complement strand
GAGTTCACCTGCGCCTCCTGCTTCCTGGTCCGCCACAAGTCCCAGGTGGCCCGGGAGAAGGACGGCCAGAAGTTCTGCCGCGACTGCGAAGGCTGATTAAAACCGGCTTAAACCGGCCAGGAACTCAACGACCGGAACCGGCATCAGTCATTTGACAGATCCTGCGCGTTCCGCGAGTCCCGACAGGCTTGGGAGCGTAAGCTCCCTGCCCTGCCCGGGGAGTGGAATAAGTTACCCGGTCCCGGTCTGCCCGTTGCCTAACTATCTGTTCACAGCGTGCAGGTGCCGTGTCCAAGGCCGGCTATTCCCGGGTTCCAGACCTTGTTCCGGAACCTGCAGGTCGCCGGCGGGCCCGCTGGCGGCCCGGCACACATGAGCGGGACCGTCGCCCAACAGCCGCAGGCCCTCGCCAGGAATTGGCAAACGGACCTGGTTGCTAAGAGGTTCCGCCGATAGGTAGGCCCAGGCCGGATTAACGAAGCAGGCACAAGCCCTGTTAAACACGGATTGTTCAGATTCGCGTTTTGCCAGGAGTGCTTGTGCCTGCCGTTCCATCTCCGTCATGAAACCCCTCTGGAGCCAGTTCGAGGCCCTAATCCCGCCGGTGGCGGATGCCCACCCGCTGGAGTGCCACCGGCCGCGGGTCCCGGACCGGACCGTGTTCGAGAAACTGCTCCAGGTCCTCGTGCTCGGGGCCTCCTACGAGAAGATTGCCGACTCGAAGTGCTCGGCGACCAACATCCGGCGGCGCCGCGACGAATGGATCGCCGCGGGCATTTTCGAGGACCTCGAACAGATCAGCCTGGAATCCTACGACCGGGTCGCGGGCCTGGACCTGGCGGACCTGGCCGTGGACGGATGCATCGTCAAAGGTCACCTGCGGCGGCGAAGCCTCCGGAAAATCCCCGGTGGACCGCGGGAAACAGGGAGCCAAACGTTCTGTGCTGGTCGAGGGCAAGGGCATCCCGCTCCACGCCGAGGTCGCCGCGGCCAACCGGCACGACTCGCCCCTGCTGCGCCCCATCCTCGAGGGACTGTCCAGATTCGGCTTCGCCCTGCCTGAGCGGATCACCGTGCACCTGGACGCCGGCTACGACTCGGTCAGGACCCGGGACCTGTTCGCCGAACTCGGATGCGAGGGCGAGGTCGCCACCAAGGGCATCCCCACCCCGATCCAGGTCGGCAAGCGCTGGGTGGTCGAACGCACCAACTCCTGGCACAACCGCGGCTTCAAAAAACTGGCGCTCTGTACCGACCGGCGCATCCCGGTGATCAAGGCGTTCATTGCTCTGGCCAGCAGCATCATCGTGATCCGCCGGCTCATCCGCGAAACCTGGACCACCCACCGCTGGGACACCCGGCCAAAGCGACGCCCATGACCCCACCTATCGGCGGAACCTCTAAGTCGCGTTGCGTTGGCTCATATCCAGGCGAGATTGTCTGTGCGACCATGGCTCGTTAGTTGGAGATGCGTTGACGGCCGGGTGCGCACTTTGCCGGCAGTGCTGCCAACTGTGCGGTTTCGCAGGCCGTCAAGGCCGCGTCAGTCCTCTCGGACTTTGCTGTTCAGGGAGGTGGCTAGCGCCTCATTGATAGTTTGACACGGTCAACGTCGTAGGAAAGAACGCTGACATCCACACGCTCTCCAAGAGAAACAAACTCGGCCGGTTCCACGGCGTATCCATATGGCATGTCCGAGATGTGAACCAGCCCGGCGAGGCGCCCGAGTTCTGCGGGCACGGGCAGGCGCACGAATGCGCCGTACGATTTGATGGCCGTTACTTCGCCCCTCATCGTCGTTCCGACGGGCCAGTTCCTTTTCGCGTATTGCAGTGGAGGGAGCAGGCGTTTACGCCGTGAAAGCGAGATCCGTCCGCGGTCGAGGTCGAGCCGGAGTACCTCGAGTTCCAACTCTTCGCCCACGTGTACAACATCCAGCACCGGATTTTGATCCCAGGACAGTTCCGATCTGTGAATCAGACCGCGTGTGCCGGCAATGGAAACGAAGACTCCGAATTTCGCTATGCCTTCGACCCGGCCGACGACGATGTCGCCTGGAGCCAGTGCTGACATTGCTGCCTCTCGCCGTGTCTTTATAATAGGGAGCCGCGAGAGGACGACGCTTCGTCGACGAGGCTGCACCTCCGTCACGACGACATCTATCTCCCGGCCTGGTACGAATGAGGGTGTGCCTCGCTCCAAGCCGGCCTTGCTGTGAGGAAGGAAGGCCCGGATTCCATCGCCGACATTCACGATGTAGCCGCCACCGACGATATTCTCGACAGTCCCGGTACATGAAGTGCCGATCAAGCCCGGTGGCAGCAGGGCACAGACAGAGGCAGACAGCCGGTCGCAAACCTCGCAAGCCGGCCTATCCGGTGAATTGCTGTGATGGCAATAAGGGCAAATCCACAATGCTAAGACCCGCCGGGCCCTTCCTCGTCCACTGGCATCCGATGCAGTCCCTTCATCGTCAGCCGCGGTCTGGGAATCATGCCGGCCGTGGGCTCGACGATTCTCCCGTCGGCGCTCTCTTCCGATGAAGACAACGGGGTACTGCTGCGGGACATGTTGATCTTCAAGCGGCTTGAGCCCGGGGACGTTTTCGGAACTACGTCACCCGGATCGTCGCGGTGCGGCGCCACTATTGGCCGAGCCGCTTCGGGTCGTGAAGTTCGCGTGAAGCTGGGGGACGGCGACGACCCGCTCCGCAGGTCGCGCTGTACGTCTTTCAATCTGTCGAATACCTCTCCTGCGGAAGGTCGCTTGCTGGGCTCGCGCTCGAGCATGTTCTTGATCAGGTCTTCCAAGCGCGGCGATACGTCCATTGCCAGTTCGAGTCGTTGGCCATCCAGCGAGGCCTGCCAGGATGTTTTGTATAGCCCGGGCAGGGCGACCGTCTTACCGGTGATGAACTGGTGAAATACAAGGCCTAGCGCGTAGATGTCGGATTTGGTCGTCAGTGCCACCGCAAGTTTCTCGCCACCGTCGTCACTGGAGATATATTCCCCTAATTCTGGCGAGTAGTATTTGAAGTCGCCGACCAAGGACTCCGGATCCGGCACAGAACCAGGCCGAAAGCAATCGTCAAAGTCGATTAGCTTGCTGATGTATCGTTCGCCGGTTTGTGTGAGGAGGATATTGGCCGGCTTGATGTCCCCGTGGACCAAGTTCTCTCCATGCAGGATCCTGAGGCTGGCGCTTAGGGTGAGTAACACGATGATCCTGGCCTGCAGAGGGATCTCTGCGACCGCTTCTGGTGCAACGTTAGCTGTTACCCAGTCCGCTGCCTTGTAATAGGTCGTCCCGACTCTGAAGAAATCGGTCGGTACGACAAGGTTCCCCCCGGATCCCACCAGCGGATGGAGCGCCTTCATGACTGAGCGCTGGTGGGATTCGAAGATTTCGCACTGGTGGCGTTGACGCTCCTTCGTTTGTGACGAACCTGGCGAACCTTCTACTGGAAACTTGGGATGGAGAAATTTCTTGATGAAGTAGGGACGGCCCCCCTTTTCAGCAATGGTCCACTCGCACTGGCCGCCGCCGGCCACGCGGAACGGTTCCGTCGGGCGGTAACCCTTCAACAACTCATCCATTGGCTGGGCCTTCCGACAAGGCATGGCGGTAATAGCTCTTGGTTCTCCGCCGCCAGGCCTGCTCGAGGGAGGCTTCGGCCAGTTCCGTGGCCTCACGGGCTAGTTCAGTGGCCTCACGTCCTAGTTCTCTGAGCCGCGCGGCGTGTGCGTCTTGAAGGTCGAGCTGCTGTAGTTGAGAGCAACGCGCCTCTACAAGATCCTGGAACCCCGCCCGGAATTCCGTCCAGCTGTCCGTTCCGAGAAGTGCCAAGGCAACGGACACATCGTCAGCAGCTGTTTGTCTGGCGAATCTCTTAAGCGCGGCCAAAAATCCATCCCAATCGGAGTGGCTCCACAGGGCTTTCAGCAGTTCCGCTTCCAAATGCAGGGGACTTTTGGCGTATCCGAAGAATCCATCGGAGGCGGCGAATAGAACTGACGGTTCGGGCAAGATAATCCGGCCCCGGTGCAAGCGCGTCGGTCCGTCCGCGCTGACGCATTTTGTTAGAGGAGGGTCGGTCCGCAGGCTTTCGAGCGCGTCGGGTTTTCCTGCTGCGTCGTCGACGGTTATTTGAAAGAGCCCGGTCTGCGGCGACATCCCGTACAGGCGGCTGTCCCCCAGCCATGCCGCGGTAACACTTACCGAGCCGTCAATCTTGGTGTTCCACAGCGCGAGCGTCAAGGTGGTCGGGAGGGTGCGGATCATCTTGCTCTTCAGAGCAGGGTTGCGCTGCGGAAGCTGTCGGGCTGCTCTTTGCAGGGATTCATCAATCCCAGCCTCGAGTGACTCCATGTCAGGGTCGGTGAAAGAGAACCCGTCCGATCTGACCCAACGCTCGATTGACATACCTGCCAGACGTGCGGCGTGCCAAGCCTCGCTGCGCTCGAGGCCGTCGACAAGCACGCGCCTGGAGCCAGCGCCGCCCATGCCGTCGCACACCGCCAGCACGCCGTGCTCCCGGTCGGCAGTGCCGAGGGCGATAGCAGGCGCGTCCTCGCCGTTATCGATGATCTTGGGCAAGTCGATAGTCCCGATAAACGGGACGGTTCCCGGGCCACCCGTTTTGGTCCCCGTACGCGATTCTGCCACTTCCAGGCAACCGGGCGACATCCGCTCGGTCATGTCGGGCGCATCCGTGGGAACTCGATCCGGAACCAGCCGGACCGAGGGATCTGGATCTGGACCGATCAAGGGTTGGCCGTCCGAATATCTAAAGGAATGTGCCGGTGTCTCTGACGTCGGCTCCTGGGGTAACCATCCCGCTCCTGCACCGTTCGCGGTCATACCGACTGCGAGATAGCGTCCAGTACAGCCTTGTAGTCAACTTCCTGAAGGCCCTCTCCAGCACGGGACATGTAGTGGACGTTTTGATCCCAGTAGGAGCCGATGCTACTCCAAGGGGTCGCGTCGGGCGCGTACATCAGTAGCCGCCGGGCAGGCGCTGACATCGGCCCTTGGCCCATCCACAAGTCAGTCAGTTCGTCGAAGTCCTTGGGCAGCCCGGCGGGGTATGCCGGGGGAGAACCTGTCTGGGCCCTCTCCAGGGCGTGAGCACTTGCATCGGTCCACAGGACGATGACCTGCCGCCTCTTCGAACCGCCGGTAGCCCAAGGAGAATTGATGGCTGCGGCCAGGGCCTCGAGCCCGGACTCGGGTTCGTCGCCGCCGCCACTGGCGACGATTCCCTGAACGAAGCGTGAGTACGCTTCTGCTTCATCAGGCATTACGAAGAAGTCAGATTCGACCAGCGGCTCTTCGTCGTACCAGAAATCCCGGAAGGCAATGACGCGCACCCGGAGCTTGTCGATTTCTTTGTCCTTCGCGAACATCTCGGCCTGAAGGTCATCGTGGAAGCGCAAGGCGTTCGCCTTCACCTCATCCAGGAGGTGATGCATGCTGCCTGTTGCGTCGATGACGAGGACGATGTCTACTTCGTATCTGAACTGACTGGCCACTTTGTTCCCCCTGACATGGTGGTCGGACCACCCAGCTTAGACGTCCTCGGGCAGATCCGCATCCATTCGATAGTAATTCTAGTATGTTTGCTCTGGGCACCTTCGAATGCTTTATAACTTTGATTGTCAGGATTAGTGGTTAAAAACGCAGCTTGGCTTGACGGTTTCCTTGGATCCCATTGAGCAAAGGTTAGCCGGCCAATTCTCAGCAGAGATAGTTGACAACCGGAGTATCCGAATGGAAGTACCCTCGCCCGTCATGAGGCGATTGGGCAATCGATCATGCCCGAAGTCAACCAACGGGTCTGAGAACCTGTACTCAGCGTCCTGTATTGAACGGCAATATCCGAACTCCTGCACGCACTCCGACTGCCGTCTTCGACGTTCCCACCGTATACTGAGGGTTCTCAATCGAAGAACCGCCGTTCCTGACTGACAGTCTTATAGAGAAGCAGCACCTCAAGCCACCATCTCAGACCAACCTTTGATAGACACGCCCTGACAGTTCGAGTAGATTTTCTGACGAACTGTCTATCTACCTTGGGGGCCGTCATGGCTGGAGTGCCAGAAGTTAAGATTGTTGAAGTAGTCAAAGGTCTGATCTTCGCCGCTGGCATGGCTGCGAACGTGGCACAGGCCGACGTTTCCAAAGCTGCCGCGTCGCTCGCAATGCAGTATGGCGAATCGTCCAGCCGCGAGATCGAAGCTGAGATTGCACGCCATCTCAGAAATCGGGGTTAGAGGTTCCACCGATAGGTGGTGGGCGGGTACGTCATTAATCGGCAGGAGCACGTCATTAACTGACAGGGCAGGCACAAACCCTGTTAAACACGGATTGTCTAGAAACGCGTTTAGCTCAGGAATTTCGTGCCTGCCCTCCCATCATCTGTCATGCAGTCCCTCCGGGCCCAATTCGAGGCCTTGATCCCGCCCGCTCCGGACCACCACCTGCTGGGTGCCACCGGCCAAGGGTCCTGGACTGGATCGTGTTCGATAAGCTCGTCCAGGTTCTGGCGCTTGGCGCCGCCTACGAGAAGATCGCCGAGGCCGGCTGCTCGGCCACCACGCTCCGCAGACGCCGGGACGAGTGGAGTGAATCGCCCCGGGAGTCTTCGAGGAACTGGAGCAGATCTGCCTGGAGGCCTACGACCGGATCGTGGGCCTCCAGCTCGAGGACCTGGTTGTGGACGGGTGCATCGTCAAGGTCCCCTGCGGCGGCGAGGCTGCTGGACGCTCCCCGGTGGACCGCGGAAAGCAAGGCACCAAGCGCTCCGTCCTGGTCGATGGCAGGGACATCCCGCTCGGCACCGTGGCCGCGGCGGCGAACCGGCATGATTCCCCGCTGCTGCGCCCAACCCTGGAGAAGCTCTGCCGGTTCGGGTTCCGTCTGCCCGGACAGATCATGGTGCACCTGGACGCCGGCTATGACTCCAACGCCACCCGGGAAATGCTCGCCGAGCTTGGCTGCCAGGTACAGGTCGCGGTCAAGGGCAAGCCCGCGCCGATCCAGGCCGGTAAACGCTGGGTTGTCGAACGCACGAACTCCTGGCACAACCGCGGCTTCAAAAAGCTCGTCGTCTGCACCGAACGGCGCACCGCCGTGATCAACGCCATGATCGAGCTGGCCAACGCCGTCATCGTGCCCCGGAGGCTGATCCGCGAGGCCTGGACCACCCACCGCCGGGACACCCGTCCCACCCGCCGGCCCTGACCTATCGGCGGAACCTCTAAGTTGAACAAGGTGCTCCAGGCGGCGCGGAAGCATCGTGATTCGAAGGCACCGGGAGCAGCAGCACTGCCGCGCGCAGGGAATCCGCTGGCCGAGATCCGCTTCGGTGCCCGGGGCGAGCCGCTGGCGGTGCGCTGGCGGGACCGGGTCTGGCCGGTGGCCGGCGAGGTCCGGCACTGGTTTGGCCGCTGGCCCTGGTGGAAGGCCGGCCTGCCCGGAGGACGGGGCCGGGCCAGCCTGGTCGAGACCGAGTTCTGGCGTCTGCCGGTGCGCGCCGCCGCGGCGTCCCCGCTGCGGACCCTGGAGCTGTGCCGGGACCCCCGCACCGAGGGCTGGCGCGTGGCCAAGGTGACCGATGGCACCTGAGCGCCCGGGCCGGAAGCCGGCACCGCCGCTGTCCTGCCGGAAGCGGCGGCCGCGAATGGCCTTGGGCTTCCTCCCCGTGCCAGGTCCGGGGCGTCGACAGCCCCGGGGATGCCCGGGCAGCCGCAGCGGAGCCGGCTCCGCCCGGCCGTGTGTCTGCCGGACCGACCCCTCCCCATACGGATGTACTTTGGCAGACGACCTGATGCAAGGAGCAGCCGATGTCCCAGGGGATTGCAGCAGTCATCATCCTCGCGGGCGCCGTCCTGCCGATCGCCACCACCCTGCTCAGGAGGCGGCCGCGGAGGAGGTATCCGGGCACGGTGATGGTCTCCCCCGGCATCCGCATCCGCGCCGCCGACGTACCCCGGCACTTCGCTACCGGCGGCCGGACCCGTTCCTCCGGCTCCGACACCCGGCGTTCCCCGGCACCGGGCGGCCCTGCTGCCGGGGAACACGTCAGCGTCAGGCCGGCAGGAAACCTCCGTCGGCCGGGGCGGCTCCGTGCCCTGCCGGGGACCACCCGCGGCAGAACCATGCCCGCCGGGCCGGTCACCGGCCGCCTATCCGCTCCAGCATGGCCAGGGTCTCCTCGATGACCGCCTCAGAGTCCCGCAGCGCCTCGGCGGCCTTCGCATCCAGCTCATCCAGGATTCCGGCCAGCTCCTCCAGCGAGGCCCGCTGGTAGTCCTCGCGCACCTGCCCCTCGCGTTCCGGCCGGTCGGGGGCTTCGGGGGCCGGTGGCCGGGAGGCGTCCTGCCGGTAGGCCAGGATGGCCGAGACGGTGCGGGCGGTGACCGGTTCCCAGTCGGCCAGCCACCCGTGTTGGTCGATGGCCGGCAGCAGCACTGTCCCTGGATCCAGGCCGAGGTGTCCGGACGGTTCCAGGCAGGCGTGTTCCCCGTCCGGGCGGCAGCCGGCCAGCCAGGAGCGCACCGAGGCCCTGCCCCGGTCCTCCCACAGGATCAGGACGTCCAGCCAGCGGGCGACGGCGCAGGCCGGGCAGGCCTCCGGCTCCGGGGTGCGGGCCAGGGGGATGCCGCGGATACTCCAGTTGGCTTCCCGGTCCTGATTGATGTCGGCCGCGGCCACGGTGCGGGCCTGCTCCCGGGTGAAGCGGCAGGCCCCGGCCAGCACCGCCAGGTACCCGTCGCGGCGGCCGGCCAGCCCCGCCGTCCAGCCCCGCACCGGACAGCGGGCCAGGGTCCCGGCCAGATCCAGCCAGCCCTCGCCTTCCCGCCACAGCCCCGGGACGGACGCCGGCAGCGCCAGGCTAGCCCCGGCGTCCCGGTGGATGCGGCGGATGACCTGCAGGCGCTTGACCCGGGTCGCCGGGGCGGCCGGGACCTCCCGGAAGAATTCGGCGATCACCTCCGCATTCGTGGGCAGGGCCGGCAGCCCGGCGGCGGTGCACCAGTCCTGGAACAGCACCCACAACGGGGACACGGACATGCCCACCGTCAGAGGCCGAGGCCGGTGACGGCGTTGCCGACCAGGGGCGCGTACTCGCGGTCGTAGACGGCCAGGATGGCATCGCTCCTGTGGCCGGTCTGGCGGCGGATGGCGCGGGAGTCGGCCCCGGCACGGAAGGCCTGGGTGACGAAGCCGGCGCGCAGGGAGTGCCCGCCGTACCGGGACGGGTCCAGCCCGGCGGCGGCCGCGCGGCGCTTGAGCATCTCGTTGACCGCGTGCCCGGACATGCGGGCCGGTTTGATTGCCCCTCCCCCGGCCAGGGACCTGAACAGCGGCAGCTCGGCGTGAAGGCGGGCCCGCTCCCGGCGGCACACATGGGTATCCGCAGGGCCGGCCTGGCGGACGGCGCGCATCAGGGCCGGCCTCCCGCCCTCCCCGTCCACGGCCGCCAGCAGGTCCAGCCACCGGTAGAGCGCGCACGGGGCGCAGGTCAGCGGGTCGTGGCCGAAGGGCAGGGCCTTGACCAGGCCGGTCCCTTCCTGGTCGGTCTTGGACCGGCGCACCCGCAGATACACCCCGTCGTGCCGGGACGGAATCACATCGGCGATGTTCAGGGCGGACAGCTCGGAGCGGCGGAACGCGCCGGCGAAGCCGGCCAGCAGCACGGCCGCATCCCGGGTAGCGGCCACCGCCCCCGGCCAGGTGCTCTCGGTAATGGCGCGCAGGAGGAGCTTCACATCATCGGTCAGCAGCGGATCCACCCGCCGCTGGACCGTGCTGCGTTCGCGGCGGATCGCCCGCAGGGCCCGGGCCACCTGCCCGTCCGCCCCGGGAGGCAGCTGCCCGGCGCCCGTGTGGCGGGCGTTGACCGCCGCCGCCCGCCGGGTCAGCGTCGCCGCAGCGTAGGCGTGGGTGCCGTCGGGGCGGACCGCGGCGGCGGCCTCGGACAGGTAGGCGATGACGGTCTCCGGGGCCGCCGGCAGGGGTGTGTACCCCTTCGCCTGGCACCAGGCGGTGAAGGAGCGCCAGTCCGAGGCGTAGGCCTTCCGCGTTGACGCGGAGACGGAACCCTCCAGGGTGCGCTTCACCCGCCCGGCATCCTCGGCAGTGAGAGCATCGGTCATCGGGCCGGGAGACGCTTCGGTGATCGCGGCGGGGATCAGGATCTCGGTCACAGGTCTCCGTTTCGTCTCCAACAGGCGGTTCCGGGCATTTTTCCTCAAGGAAGGCCCCGGCCGAGTCTACCGCCGGTAACTTCCCTTACCGGCGGTACCGGTCCGGGATATTGAAGCGAGAAGGATGCGACGGATAACAGGGCCGGTGACATCCTCAGCATCCATTGGGCCAACATCGGCGGGAGCCTGCGGTCCTGCTTGAGGCCCACCCGAATTGGGGAACAGCCGGGGTGCCTCCCCGGCGCGGGGGAGACCGCCTGCAGGACGACGCATGAGGTGCAATCGGCGGGACGGGCGGGAACTACGCAGTTCCGGTCGGCCAGACACATACACCCTGCAGCACACTATGACCGCTCAATAGGTCCTGTCCCCGGGCAGTACATGTGCTTAAGGCCAGAACCTGTCAGACCTCGTGCACGGCCGTGGTAGGTGCGTTTCTTAAAGGGACCGTTGTTCTTGAGGAGGTCGTTGAAAGAGACCACTGGAAGCCATCAGAGCGTTCATGTTCATATGAGGTTGGCTTGCTGGAACCATCATGATGCTACGACCTATGGCGGTTACCGGCGCAGGTGTTCCCCGACCCACCAGAGACATTCGATACTGGCCAGAGCATCGGCTTGTTAGCGCCACGAAATCCACGCACAGGCAGCGCCCCTTCACTTTGGTCATGAATTCTGTCAGTCAAGGTCGTCCCGGCGGATAACTGGCGGGGCTCCCGGCCGCAGATAAGTTGCCTCCAACCTGAGCCAGTGGCGCAGTGAGGAATCGGCAGCAGTCCATCGGGTCCTTTCAGAAGCGGATCTCTTACCGGTCCACGGGAACGAGGGCGGGAAGCCGTCGACTATATCGGCGTGCTGGACAGACGTTCACCATCACAATCACCGGTTCAAGGGCGGGTCCTCTCGGTCAGGCACCAATCCGGCTTGTCGTAGGAGGACAGGTTGCCAGCAGCGGGCGGCCTCCGGTTGTGCTGGATGCGGATCAGTTCGCCGCTCCCCTCCCCGCCCGACGCAGCGCTCACACTCACGCGTGCTGCACCGGCGGACGGGCATGTGTGCGGAGCCGCCCGCCTGCTCTCCCTCGCCACGGGTGTGCCGGGCGGAAGGATCGGCCGGTCGTAACCTGCTGTTTGTCGAGTTCCCGGTCCATTAGGCGGTCCAGCCCGCACAGGGCGTCCATCCGGCTGACACGACCCAGGGCAGGGCCGGGTATTCGGTCACGATGCCGACGTAGACGTCGTCCTCCGGGTGCCAGGCCTCATGGAATTTGAAGCCGCACAGGTCGTCGCGGCCGTAGAGACCGAACACCAGCTCCTCGATTCGTGCTGCTCAACGTTCACGGCTTCATGATGGGAACGGGGACTCGCATTTGTGGAACGAACCGTCAAGTGAGTTCCGGATCGGCATAGAAAGCATGTTTGACAGTTGCCGGCCAAGTTCTGGTGCGCGTTCAGGAACCCCCGGGGCAAAACCAAGGCCGTCTGAGCCCGAGCCAGACTGAGCTGCACAGGAAGCGACCTGAGAGGGGCCGCAAACCTACTGATCTGAAGTCACGACCCTCTGCGGGTTTCAGACATTTAAGCAGGCCCGCTATAAGCGGCTATATGGTGGGTCAGAGGCCGTCACTGCCGCCCTTGTATAAATTTGGTAGGCGTGCGTGGGCAGTTACTGGGTCTTGCTTCCACCTGCCGTCCTCCTCCTTGCGAGCGGACAGGTGTCAGCGCTGATGGGGATCGGACTGTTGTGCGGCGCCTGCGGCGGGCACCCGGCGGCGGGGCGCGCTGGCGCAACACAGGCCCGAAAGCCGATCTCAGGGGCTATGGCGGAGCGAGTGGAAGGTCATGGGCTGGCTGCGTGATCTCACCGTGGCGGAGTCTACCGCCGTGGAACTCGAGTCGCTGATCAAAGAGTCCGGGTTGACGCTGGGCCCTATTACCCATGACGGTGCCGCCCAAGACACTCTGATGCCGACGATCGGTCGATAACCCGGCATCCGTCCTTGAGGGAAGCGGAGACTTTGACAATCCATCTCCGCCTCGTCTCAAGGCTACACACGGCGAACCGGCTGCGGCACCGGTGGACCGAGGCGCCTACCGAGGGTGTGCTCCCTGAAGACCCAAGCCGACTGTGGAGGCACAGGCTGAAAAGCAAGTGCGTTCCGTCGCTAGAATACAAGCAGGGAAACCGAGATGGCCTAGACCAAGGCGACGCTGGCAAACAGCGGTGAGCACTCCCGAGCAATCATTTGTTCATTCGCGTCGTAAGTAGGTCTAACGTGTCGTTCCAGTCCCCCGTCTTCATCACTGTCAATGCTGCACTCCTCCGGCAGCAGGTCGGCCAGTTCCTTGCTTTCCTCAAAGCCGCACTGTGGCTGCCGAAAGAGCCGGACACCGCTCTCTCCAAGCGAGACGTGTTGACGCGTCCCATTTCACCACCGGCGCCGGTCTTCCCAGCAACCGCCCACCCGACAATCTTGGTACAAGACGGACAAGCTGTGCGCCGCCATCTCAACAACCGTCAAGAACGTGCCGGTCTGCGGTCATGGATCCGCACCATGCGGGATGTCCATCCGGATGCTGGCCCTCTGGCTGGTCAAGGACCGGCATGTGAACAGATTCTCCCTGACACCGGGATGGGACGACTAGTACCGGGCACTGCCTGGCGTCGTAACAGCGGCGAAGCGCCCGATCGTCCTTACCGAGAGCCGTCGGTCAAGTCCACCGTTACGGTGACCACCTACCGGGCCGCGGACGTGAAAGCCCGTTGGCAGGAGATCGAAGACAAGAAGAGGAGGGCACTGTGAGCGCAGACATCGAAGGACTGTGGGCTAGCGACCCGGAACGCTTCAGGCGGGTCCAACATGAGTTAGGGGGACCAGCGGCCGTGCTGCATTTCGCCGAGCAGCAGCGTCGCATAAAAGTCTGGCGAAGGAAGGAGAGACGCGAGGCTAATGAACTGCTCGCGATACGCGGCCATTACGAGTGGCTCCTGGAAACGCAGCTATCGGGGTGGCAGAAGGAAGCCGACATCCTGGTGCGACGAATGAGGTTTATTGAGGACAGGCTGGCATCGATCAGGGACGGACTCAGCGCCGAGCGCGAGCGTTTGTCGATGCTGGCTGCACCCGTCTTGGAACGGATCGCCATCGAGGCCGAAGTCTCGGCGTCTGCACTGGCAGGAGGTGCGCTGTGATCAAACGAAAAGTGCGCGAACTTTACGACAAGGGTATGGACGGGATCTATATGGTGCTGTCGATCGAGACGAATGAACACGACGGGGTGCTGCGTGAGGCTTTTGGCACCGAAGCGCCACAGCTCGTGGCGGACTGGGCGCTGGCGGCGCTCGAAAAGGCCGGGTACCGCCGCGCCTGCGTCAAGTCACAGTCATGCGTGGGCTACAGCGCAAGCAGGAGCGCCTCGCGCTTCACTGTGGTGGCCTCTTTCACGTTCGCCCTGTACAGCGAGGCAGAGTTAGAGTACTTCGATGGCGACGGCCCGTCTGCGCTGGCAGGGGGTGCGCTGTGACGCAGGACGTGGCCGGAATGCTAAGAGCAGACCGAGGTGAAGCTCTAGAACCCTGCCCGACGTCGGGACTTGGTCGGTGTGCCTAAGGGATGCGGGCGGCTGCAGCGGTGGTATTGAGACCAAGACCAGGTTCAAGGATGCCGCCGGCACCATCGTCAGCGAGGACATTGATGTTACCTCGCCACTGGAAAATGGTGAGACCAGCACCAACCCGGCCAACCGTAACCGCGAAGGCGGTCACCCCCGCCCAAAGACGACGGCAGGTTCGTCGGCCTCCGCAAACTGACGGATACCGCCGGTTCGAGTCGCCAGCAGCGACATCATCCTAGAGTGGGCAGGGGACGGCTCCCTGGTTGGAGGTCGTCGACGAATCGCTGGAGGACTGCCCATTAGCCGGGGCGTCCCGACAGGGGGCACTGGTATGACCGCGACACGATTTAAATTAACAGTTTCTAATATTCGGTGTGGCGGGGGTCGCGGTGCTAGATTCCACTTATGACCGGGAGCGGATTCCGCATCCGGCACCCGTCGGCCATCCGGCCGGTCCGGGATCCGTTCGACCCAGGTATGACCACCGCGGTGCTGCACTTCAGCTCCGCAAAATTCGAAGGACAGTGAGTGATATGGCTGCTACAGAACAGCGCCGGCGCGGCCGGCCAGCTATGGGCGACCGCAAATTCATTGGGTTCCGGACGGCAACGTCACGGGCCGAAGTCCTGGAAGAGGCAGCAAAGGCTGAGGGCATCACGATGAACAAGCTCGTCGAAGAGCTCCTGGACATTGGCTACCGGCACTGGGCACCCGGTCACCACGAACGCCTCAACGGTCAGGAGGAGCTGCCTATCGGCCGCATCGCCTGACAACGCAGAAGGCCCGCACTGAGGCGGGCCTTCGAAGCATGATACTTCCACCTGACATTGCTTGCCGGCTCTCCAGGTAGAAGCCCTTTACCAGTCGCTTCTCAGCGATTGGACCCCCTCTCTTCGAAACCCTTCGGAGGGATAGCCCTCTTTCGTGTTCCTTGAAAGGAATGCACTCATCGTACAACAGCCTGCCCATTTACAGCCAGACACGCAGGTCAACGGCGAGTCGAACCCGGAAAACCCCGCAGCCATGTGGGCGGCTCTGGCTCCGTTGCTTGCCGGCCAGCCCCGCGTCCGGCTTTCCCGCGACGGCGGACGGTCCTACCCGCAGAAGCACGAACGCGACCTGACCGCTGCCCTGCCGTCGGTTCCCGCCGCCGTGCGCATCTTTGGCAAGGACGGCACCTGCGCCACCATCTGCCTGGATTTCGACTCATCCCTGGCCGGGCACGACTGGGTGGAAGCCGACGTGCGCGCGGTCCAGTCCTGGCTGCACCGTTGCGGCGCCCGCTGGATTGAGGACCAGTCGCCCAGCGGTGGCCGCCACGTCTACGTTCCGCTGGAGCGCCGCGTCACCTTCACCGAAGCGCGCGATCTCGTCGAGGCCCTGGGCAACCGGCACCGGAGCCTGGACAAAACCCCGCACCAGAACCTGCTCCACGGTTGCATCCGCACCCCGGGCAGCCCGCACAAGCGCGGCGGTCACCAGCAGTTGGCCATGAGCCTGTCTCTGGCCTACGACGTCGCCCGCCGACCCAACAGCCACACGGTATGGACCGCCATGACCGCCGACCTGGCCGACGAGATCGCCGCCGTCCGCGCCTTCCGGCTCGAGCAGGAATACCGCCCCGAGCTACTTGCCACTCCGGATCCGGCGGAGGCGGGCAGCAACGGAAGGATGTCCCGGGCCATGCAGCGCCTCGCGGTTTCCGGAATGTACGAGGCCGGACGGTATGCCTCCGACTCCGAAGCCCGCCAGGGCGTGATCACCGGCGCAGCCGCGGCCGGGCTGTCGCTGCTGGAGGTGGACCGCCGGATGAAGCAGGGGCTCTGGCCGGGACTCGCCTCCTTCTACGCCCGATATCCGGCGCGGCACCGCATGGCCGCGCTGCGCCGGGACTGGAACAAGGCAGTCCTTCATCTCCGACAACACGCGGGGAAAACGCCGGGAAAGGAAGCTGTAAACAAATACCCCACAAGCCAGCCACCTTCACAGGCGCGGGGCAGGCAGGCTTCTCAAAACTGCGATCCGGACGGGAACGAGCACCGGTTTATCCGGACCTGGCGCAACGCTCTTAACCTGGCCGAAAGGCGGTACGGTGACACTAGGGCCGGCCTCGCGAGGAAGATGGTGCTTAGGTCGCTGGGGGAGGCAGCCCACAAGTCGTCGAGCCGGTTTGTGGAATTCGGCGTCCGCTCCCTGGCGGTGGCCACGGGGCTGGACCACACCACGGTAAGCTCGCATCTGCGGGCACTGCGGGCCGAAGTCGATCCCCTGCTGGTGCTGGTCGAGGCCGGGCGCGGAACCAGGGGAGACCTCTACCAACTGCAGATCCCCGAACAGCTGCGGGAGCAAAGCGAAGCGGCCGCATGGCGGCGGGGCAAACTCCACGCCATGCGGCCCGTGTTTCGTGAGCTGGGTTTGCCGGCGGCGTTTGTGTACGAGGCGCTCGAGCACTCTCCCGCCCCGTTGTCGGCTAGCGAGCTGGTGCGGATCACCGGCCTGTCCCGGCCAGCGGTGACCCAGGCCCTGGAGACGATGGCGGCCTGGAACCTGGTCGAGCGTGACGACAACTGGTCGGTGGTAGCCACAACCAGCCTGCCGGCCGTGGCCGAACTCCTCGGTGTCCTGGAAGCTGTCGCAGACCAGCTCGCCCGGTACCGGGCCGAGCGGGCCGCCTGGCACGAATGGCTGGCCCGGCACGTCGTGGTCAGCCCGATCCTCCCCTCCCCCGACGATGACTATCCATGGGAGGTCTTCGAGGGGCCCCCCGACGAGTGGACACTGTCCGACATGTCATTCGGTCTGGCTGGATGAGGAGTCCGCACCGCGACACGCCGTAAACATAATGATTTTCAACGGCGTTCCTCCGGCATGGGCATTCCGTGCTGCCGGTACACGTTGCGAGCGGGCCATCCAGTGCGGCCGCGGGAGGAAATGGTTCCATTGATTCTATTGCCACCCTGTCTGTTTTCGGGCTCGATGCCATTGCTCCGGAGGCCGAACAGCGGTGCGGCGGAATTGGTTCCATTTCTGTCATCGGAACCATCGGTTCGCCGCAAAGCCGTATGTACGTCGACGAACGCCCGCCCTTGCCTGCTGCCGGATTACCGCACGACTACGGGCGAAAATGCCTGTTACAGCTTCCCGCGACCCGGGTGGAGCCGGTGGTAGGTTCGGGATCAGTTGGAAAAAGTTACAGCCTTCGCTGGCGGCAACCGGTGGAGGCTGAACCCAAGCCACCCGGCTGTAACCAGCTGACCGCTCCGCTAAACCGCAGTGGAGTCGGAGCGCCTGCCGCACCCGATCCCGGGCAAGCCCAGGCACCCGCACGGGATTAGAAGGACAGCAGACCCTATGACTGCAACAGGAAACCGCGGAGGCGGCCAACGGAGCAAAGGCGAACGCCGCTTGGTCGGAACCCGTGTGCCAGTATCGGATCACGACCTGCTAGTCGCCGCCGCGGCGGTCGGCGGCCTGACCGTCAGCGAGTACGTGGCCGCGACCCTGATTGAGAAGCTGCGGAGCGAAAACCAGGACCGGACGCAGGAGGAGCCGCCTATCGGCCCAAAGGCCTCCTAAACACGGGAAGGCCCGCATGAGGCGGGCCTTCCGATGAAGTTTCCAGCTCCACACCTACTGCTTCCCGGCTACCAGGTGAAGAGCCTCCAAGCAGCTCCCGGCCGGGTGCTGCTCCATAGCCGACCCCCCATGGAGGGTCCCTTTGCTGTCCCCTAACTCTACACATGAGTGTGGGTGCATCAAGGGGAGATGCCCGGCGCGTCGATTTCGTCATGCCCTAGTACGAAAGTGGGGTAGTAGGTCAGGCTGAGGCGACCGGGGTCAGGATGACGTTGTATCCAAGGTCGCGGAGACGCTGGACGGCATTGTTCCGAGCCTTGTCGGGGTCTGTGCGGGTGAAGCCGGCGCCGGGGTCTGCATAGCAAACGCCCTCGGCAAGCATGCGCCAGACGGCTTCGAGGATGGTGTGTTCGGTGGCGACGATGGGACCTGGGTTTGCCCCGGCGGGCGAGGAGCCGTTTGTATCGGGCGCCGGGGTAGCTGTCCCCGGGGTGGCGGGCGATGGACATGGCCGCGGTGCCCAGGGCGCCCCTGAGGTGGCTGTTGCCCGGGCGGGTATGGGAGGACTTCACCCGGCCGGCGGATTCGTTGGACCCCGGGCTGACACCGGCCCAGGAGGCGAGCCGGCCAGGGGTTTCGAACCGGGACATGTCCGCGCCGGTCTCGGTGACGATCACGTCCGCTACCGTCGTGGAGACGCCCGGATGGTGATCAGGAAGTCCCGCGCGGTGCGAAAGGGTTCCATCGCCTCCTCGATCTGTTCGGTGAGGCGGTCGACCCAGCCGGTGATCGAATCGATCCGTTCCAGGTGCATCCGGGCGATGAAGGCGTGGTGTTCGCTGAACCTGCCGGTGAGCGCCTCGGCGGGTTCCGGGATGCGCCGGCGCATGGTTCCCCTGGCCAGTTCCGCGAGTCTGGCCGGGTCCCGCTCCCCGTCGATCAGCGCGTTGAGCATCGCCTAAGGAGGAAGCGCCCATCAGGTCCGAGACCGAGGCGGAGAGCTTGATGCCGGTGGACTCGAGGAACTTCCCGGCCGCTGGACCTCCTTAGGTGCGGTCCTGGACGGCAACCGTGCGGGCCCGGGTCAAATCCCGCAGCTCCCGGACGGGTGCCGGTGGGACGAAACAGGCCCGCAGCAGCCCGTGGGCGCCCAGCTGCGCGAGCCAGGCCGCGTCCGAGACGTCGGTCTTGCGGCCCGGAATGTTCCGTGCAGCCCTGGCATTGACCAGCATCACCGGCAGCACGTCCTCGAACAGGTAGTAGAACGGCTTCCAGTAATCGCTGGTCGCCTCCATCACCACGGTAGTGACCTTCCCGGCCACGAGCATGTCCCGCAGCGACAGGATCTCGTTCGTGGTCGCGCCCCACGTCGTGACCCGGGTCGTGAACGTCCCGGCCCGTTTGCCCGGGACCCGGACCGCGGCCTTGGCGTCCTTCTTGGAGATATCGATCCCCGCAGCCCGCTCATGGACCAGGTCCATGACAGCCTCCCGCTTGCTCGCTCCTGATTGCCCGATAGGTGCTTGCTGCGCAGAAGGCGGAAACATCAGGACTCTAGTACTCGTGCTCACAGGCAACAATCCACGGCTCCTGCGGACCCTCCGCGCCACGCTTAAACACGGGCTGAAGAACAGCACCAGGGACGGAACGGCGTCACCGCAGCAAGCACCTCCATCGTCCGCCCCCAGCGACATCAAATCCAGAGCCACAACAGACGCGATACTTTCGATTGCCACCGCGCGCAGCGGCGCGGGACCGCTTAAACGCGTGCGTCCGGCAGCGCGCCGCTACCGTTTCCGGGCCGTTGCCGCCTGCTTCGCGCCGGCAGCAGCAAGGATGCCGCCGACCCCAACCGCGGGAAGCCTATGAGGGAGTTCCGCTTCATTTAGGCCAGCCACAGGATCGGCCGGACATGCTGGGAGCTATCATCGACGGGAGCACGCCCTGCCGCGGCTGCTTCACTCTGCCTTGCCCGTGTCGGCTGGACGGCCGGTCTCGTCTTCCGCGGACCCCGAGGCGAACCTCTATCCCACCCGCTACGCAGGCGCCGTGCAGTAAGTCGCCGAGCCGGGCGGTCGGCAGCGACAGCAGCTCCACGCGGGTCCTGGTCCGGATCCGGCCGGCTCACTCCCCTCTGTGGAGGTCCGCTTCGGCAGTCGGCTGCACCCTACAGGCCTGGCGAGTCGATGCGGCGCCTGCACGAGTACTGGAACGGTTCGAGCCGGATCAGACAGCATGGCAGGCCCGACCGGGTTGCCTGATCCGTGCAGCTGCTGCCCAGGCAACCCAGGATGGGTGCAACAACATCCGGTTCCACGCCACACGGACCGGAGGGCGACGGCGCCATGACGGGACGGGACTGCTGCCGGCATCAATCAGGCACTCCCCTACCCACCCACCCTCCGCCGAAGGAGATCGTCAACTGGAAGTCCCGGCGCGCCGCCAGGTCTCCGGGGCAAGGGCTGCGGCTGGTCCGGAGAGCACGCGGAGTGGCGGCCCGGCAGGACCGGATGGGCGGGAGGGCCCTGGACCGTGTCAAAACGGGCCGCGACCGTGGAAAGCGTCCGCAAGATTACCCGCATCCGCAGGGCGCAGGCGGCCGGCAGCTCCGACTGTCAGGCCGCTGGGCGTCCTCCTCGTGCCAGGTACATCACCGGAATCCCGGCACCAAGGGTCCTGACCTTCCAGCCAGACCTGACTGCAGCACTGCAATAGGATGACGATACCGGGGCAGCAGACAGTGGTGCAGGTCCGCACCAGCCCGCCCGACGGTTTCTGCCCGCTGCTTCCCCACCGGCCTGTCCGCTTCCACCGGCACGTAGGCAGCCTGATCCCGGACGGCAGGATGGACCCTGCGGTTGTGACAGCCGCGGCTACCTCTGTCATGCTCCTGCGTTCGGTATGGCTTCATCCGCTCCGTGAGACTACGGGAGATATTGGTAGAAATGGTTCCTTTAAACTTAATGGCACTAATGGAGGCAATGGAATCGGGCGCCTCATCTCGGTGGCCGTGGCCGCAATAGAACCTTTGGAAGCATTTCCACCAAAGCATCCGATGCCCCCTCGCCCGTATCAGACCGACAGTTGAAGTGGCAGATGCTGGGGATCCGTTGGCTCCAATGGCAGAAACGGTTCCATTGATTCCACTGTGTGCTAGGACCGGGGTACGGCGGCATGGGGGCTGCGGGTGCGCCGCCCTTTGTATAAGGGATCAGAGACTGGCCCAGGAGGTCGTGCAGGAGCGGCACTGCCGGAGGAAATGGTTCTATTGCTGGCTTTTGATCCTCCGCCATCCGCGGCATCCGTGGCTTCCGGTGCCGCCCTTGGCGGCATTGCCTTCATTGGTGGAAATGGAAGCAATAAATCCAAGAGAGGCGTTGCCACCAATAGATCCGGACAGCAGTATCCAGGCAAGGTCCTCGACGCCGCCTCTACTAACGCCTGCATTGGAGTTTTCGCCTCCATTGATTTTGTTGCTACCAATGGTTCCATTGCCTCCGGGTGGCGCCTTCGGCTGCTGCCGCGGGCCTGCGCTTAATGGAAGCATTTACTCCTTTGCTTCCTACGGTGCGGCGGTGCCGCCGAGGGGCGGGGGCTGGCGACCGTCCGGCCCCGAGGTAGAAGAAACGGAACCATTGATTCCGATGTAGGTGCTGTGCCCGAAGGTGCTGCCGGTTCCAAAGCCCGTTCTGCGAAGGCATCCGGGCGCTACGTCGGCCAGGCAGGAGGCAAAGGAAGCATTGCCTCCATTGCTGGTGATGTCTCCTAAAGTTCTCAGACCTGAGCTGTGATTGAACTACAGCCTCGGTTGCCAGCGCATGAATCTTTGGACCCTATGGCAGCAATGGTGTTATTGCCCCTAACGGTTCCATTACCAGCTTTACTTCCACACAGGCTGCGTCCCGGCTCTCGGAAATGGTTCCGTTTCTTCCGACGGGCGCAAAGCACGGTTTGGAAGCAATGGAGTAAACAGAACTATTAGTGCCCGATCGGATGCCAAGCAAAGCGCGGGACGGGGCGAAGCCACCCGTGGTGCCTGTATACACCTGCTGGCAACGCCTCCAACGGTGGCAACGCCCGCAATGGAACCATTTACACCATTGGAAGAAAAGGGGCGTGTCGCGGGCGTGCCTGCCTGCAGCGTGCGCGGAGCGCCACTAGGGTTAAGGGCAGTCGGTGCCGGCCCGACGCTCTCTCGGCAGAGGCGGGCCTTCCGCACCCTTAAACCAGAATTGGCTATGGAAGGTACTGAAACCATGCCGGCAAAAATCGTCGCCATCTGCAACCAAAAGGGCGGGGTAGGCAAGACCACCCTCGTGACAGGGCTGGCCGAAATGTTTTCCCAGGTGCTCGAGCTGCGCGTCCTGGTGATCGACGCGGATCCGCAGTACAACGTCACCTCCGCCCTGGGAGTCGAGCAGCCGGAGTTCACCCTGAACGACGTCCTGGCAGGTGACCCGGACCAAAACCAGAAGATCATGCCCGGCGTGGCCGCTGACGCGGTCATGCTTGCCGGCGACGCCTGGCAGCCGCGGATGACCCGCGACGAGTCCTACCCGGCCCTGCACCTGATTGCTGCCGAGCGGAACCTGGCCACCCGCGAACGCGATTCAATGATTGCCCGGGAACGGCGCCTGCGCACCGCACTGAGGGGCATGGTCGATGAATTCGACATCGTCCTGATCGACTGCCCTCCGTCGCTGGGTCTGCTGACAGTGAACGCCCTGACCGCTGCCACACATGCGCTGCTGGTGACCGAACCCCGCGTGTCCTCCGTGGAGGGCCTTAACGAAATCGCCACGACCATCGGCGAAGTCCAGGAGAACCTGAACGAGGACCTGGTCCCCGTCGGGGTGGTCATCAACAAGGTCCGCAAGGGCCGCAGCGACCAAACCCACTGGATCGAACAGGTCCACGAAAAGTGGGGAGACCTGGTGCTGGATCCTGTGCTGTCGGACCGGGAGTTGTTCTCTAAGGCGCAGGCAGCCGCCGCACCGTTGCGCAGCTATGGCTCCGCGGCCAACCCGTTGCGTGATGACCTGGAGAAGCTTGCCCGCACGATCTGGAACGGAGTCCAGCTGTGAGCCCGACACCGCCGCCCGTTGCCCGCGGCGGCAGTGACAACCCGCTGGCCAAGTTCAAACGCGGCGGACTGAAGAAGGCGGCCGGATCCGGCGTGGTCGCTGAGATGATCGGGGCCAAGGAGTACGAGCCGCCAGCTGCAGAGGAACATCAGCCAGAGACTGCCCCCGACACCCGAACGGCGACGGAGCCGCCGGCCGCCGATGCGGCTCCTGTCCATGTGCTCGAGACACAGCCCGTGCAGGTGGGGGAGTCGGCCCCAGCTCCGGCGCCCCTGCCAACCATGAGTGCACCACAGGAGGCACCACAGCCACCGGCCCAGGAATACGTGCAGTCCCTCCCGGCGCCGCTCCAGGCCTACGCCGCTTCTCCCGCGGCCGCCCCGGCCCAGCAGCCGTCCGTCCAAGGCCCGATTGAGCCGCATGCTCAGGCACCGCAGCCGCAGGTCCAGGCCGTGCCGCTGCAGGGCAATGTGTCGCCTGCGGCCGCCCCGGCGCCGGTACCGTCCATCCCGCTCCAGCCGACTCTCCAGGAGCTGCCGGCGCCACCGAAGTCGAAGAAGACGAGCTTCCACCAGCCGATCGATTCGGGGAACAGGATGCGCTCCACCTACAACGCCACTCGGCACCTGACGAAGTATCTGACGATGTCGGAGTTCGTTTGTGCTGCTGTGGACAAGATGTGCGCCGAGCTGGAAGAGAAGTACAACGACGGCGAACGGTTCGACGCGGACCCCGGAGCCGTACCCAAGGGACGTCCCGTCGGTTCCTGAAACGGATGCCGAACGCAGACGGCCACTAGCGGCTGCCAGGGGCCGTCTGCGTTCAAGGATCGGGCGTTTCTGGCGTCCTTTCCGATTTCCGTGTCGGTGATCTCTCTGATTTGATGCACGGCGTCGGGGGGAGAGGCCAGCCTACTGGCAAGCGGCCCAGCTTGGATCTTGGCTTTGCGCATCGCGTTATGCAGCTCCGACTGATTTGATGTGGTTAGGCATCTTGGAATACTCACAGGGAGCAACTGTCGCTGTAGTGCGAGGTCGTCAACGGCGATGCCGGCGGCTGGGCTGTCGGGGCAAACATAAGAATGGGATCAAGATCCTTACGGGTGCGCGCACCCGAGATGCTGCAGGCCTTGGATGCCTTTGCCGAAAGGGCGGGCCGGCGCCAAAAGTCCTAACCGGCCGACTTCCAAGACCAATCTGAACAGGGCTTCAAGGCAGTCGCGGGCAGCCCGTCTGGTGCTCGAGGTCGACATAGCCTTCCTTGGACACCAGGAACATGACGCGCAAGTCAGTGTGCAATTCGCGGCGGAAGATGCTGGCCAAGGGCAGGTATCGTCACCAGTTTCGCGGTGAACCCGAGGATCGTGGCGCCAAGCACTGCGTTACCACTGACGGTCCTGCGGGCGGCACTCCGAACGCTGAGGCGGCGACTGCCAGCAAGTTGGAGACAGGCCTCAGTTCCGACAGTAGGACCAAAGCACGGGCACCGGCGCGATCTGCGAGCCTTTACCTGTCCGAACCCCAGCGTTTGCAGGGCCTGGACACGGGAATGGCCCTTCCGACTTCCACTACAGGAAGGCCCGCACCGTGGCATGATCAGTCGAAGATCGTCGCGCGAGATCTATTTACGTATCGCCGCGCATCATCCAAGCCCCGCACTGAATGGAAGAGCACATAGCGGGGAACTAGCAGTAGTCCACCCGCGCCAGATCACATGGCGTCGCCCCGGTAGACCAGATTCTTGAAGTCGTTCACGGAGAGGGAGCTGATCTTCGCCGCCTCGGTGGCAAAGAACCGAATCCATGCGGCGCCCGATTCCCCGGTTTCCTTTTGACGGGCACGACTCTTGTTGGGCATTTCATCGAACTTTTCGTCGGCCAGGCGGCGCAGCGTTCGGTAGAGAGGGCTGTTCTCGGACGTGACGGCAAACCGCCTCTCCTCCTCTGTGTAAACCCGGTATTTCGGGCCGCCGGAGGTGTATCGGAGGATTTTGGGTTTCCTGCGATTGTACGGGGGCATTTCCAGAAGGATGGCCACCTTCTCGGCGTAGGCCGCCTCCTGCCGCGTCTCATACTCGTCCCACTCGAACTCTTCGACCATCCGCCACATGAGGGGGTACTCACGCCTATGGGCGTCAAACCTTGCGTAGGGATCTCCAGACATGCCGATGTAAATCAGCTTGTGCTCGCTGTCGTAGAGCCGGTAAACGACAGTGGTCTGTCTGTCTTGAACCATGGCGTCCTCCCGCTGCAGGTGTCCACACTTCGAGGGTACGGCCGCCGGTACGGGCAGGACCAGAGTGTTCGGTCCCGCCCATTCAGCCCTGCTTCCGAGCCCTGCCGGTCTCCTGGCAAGTCCTGCATAGTCCAACACCTGGTCCAGCCCGGCCAGAATGTAGATGGGCACGTCCCCATTACTCATCTCCCCGGATCGAGCGGACAACTGGGTGGCCAGGAACAGCAGCCGGGTGAGCTCGTTCGATCATGAGCTCGCACCATAGGTGGTGCTCGACGAATACTCGACTGGCCAGCCCTGGATCAAAGTCACTCCCCAGGTGATCGAAACCCACGACCCCGCGCAGGCGCAGACATACCCTGTGGTCGAGTGGCCACCCACGCTGCCATCCTGAACCAGCCTGCTCCCATCGAACTGTTCTTCCGCCTCACCGTTGATTACTGCGGCCTCTTCCGGGTCGTTCACGCGCTCGTCCTGACGTTGGTGGTGAACTCGGCCAGATAGACGACCATGCCTCCGCGCCTGGCAGTGACTGGTGCGCCGGACTGTTTTCAACATGATCCGGTCCACCGCAAGCCCCCGCAGCTGCGTGAGGGATCGCGTTCTTCACAGCCCGACGCCGGATCGGAGGGGCGTATGTCCGGGTGGAGAAGAAGCAGTGCATGGACCTTTGCCTCCGCCAAGGCCGTGCCGGGTACTCGCCTGCTTCAGGTCGTAGTCTGCGTCTTCGTATTATGCGAAGTGCTGCTTCCGGAAGCTCAGCTGCGCTATCAGGCAGTTTCCGGTCTTGGCCGGTTTAAAGACCCGCCCCTCGATGAATTACCAGACGCCCAAAATAAGGGAAGGACCTGTCGCTTGAGAATTTGCACTCTGAAGTTTTCTTGGCAACGGAAAAACGGTTACCGGCTCTTCGCGTTTCGTGGTGAATTCCCTGCCGCGATGCATGTTCAGCAGACCGTTGTTCGGGCTGCGCTCCTGAGCATAACCCGGGCGCGGTAGTTCCAGCCGTTGACGAAGCCACGGCCTGTTCTTTTGATGTGCTTGATGGCGGTGTTGTTCGCCTCGACCTTGGCGGTGGTGGCTCCGGTGACGATGAGGACCTCGATCTCCTTCCACCATTTGTTCACAGTGCGCCAGAGCCTGTTGGTCTCGGGCATCGAGGCCCGTTCGACGAACGTACGGAGGCGCTCCCTTGCCGCGGCGGCATCCGTCAGGGATCCGGTGCGCAGCAGCAGCCGCAGCTGTTCCTTCACCTCCCAGGCTGCCTGCAGCTTCCCGGTGGGGTCATCCTTGCGGAAGACATCGGCGAGGCGCTCCAGCCCGGCCGCCGAGAGGCTGTCGCCGGCGCGCAGCAGCAGGCGCCGATTGGCCCAGGCCGGGTCCGCGGCCCGCGCCGCCGGCCCCGCACTTCCTGGCTCAGGCGCTGCCGCACCCCGGTGAGGGCATCGTTGGCCAGCTTCACGAGGTGGAAGGCGTCCACGGACACGGCGGTGCGCGGCAGCCACATACGCAGGGCCTTGCGGAAGGCCGCCGACGGGTCGATTGCCACGACCTGGACCCCGAGCCGCCACGTCAGGGGTCGGGCGAAAAGCCAGGCACCGACGCCCTTGCTGTCGCGGCCGTCGACGATGCCCAGGACCTGCCCGGTGTCCAGATCCACGATGGTGGCCATCCACGGCTCGTAGCGCTTCCACTGGTTGGTTTCCGGGTCCTTGAAGAAGCGCACCGAGCGGAAGCGGTGTTCGTCGATACCGAGCATCCGGGGCCGGAGCCTGTCCACATCCGGCAGCTGCGTGGCCGCCTGGTTGAGCGCATCCTGGACCAGCCACCAGGAGACCCCGTGGGCCGCGGCGGCCTCGGCAGCTGCCCGGCCGGAATTGATCACGGCCGAGACCAGCGCGTCCCGGAGCCGGCGGGTGGACCGGGCCCGGCGCGGAACCTGCGGGGTCGATTCTACGAACGTCTTCCGGGCGCACAGGGCTTCGTCGCAGAAATACCTGTACTTAGACCAGAGGACCTCCACCGGACCGGCCACCAGGATGTCGCGGATCCGCTGCCGGCGGCGCGAGTGCCGCCTGGCGCCGATCACCCCGCAGGACGGACAGCCTGCCTCGGCGGTGGACTCGACATGGATCCGCCGCTGGCCGAAGGCCAGGATCTCTGCGTCCAGGCCCCGGTAGTCGGGCAGGTTAAAAATCACGGTGCCCGCGTCAGGGCGCACCGCAGTAAGCTCGGTCAAGGCTCGTAGTTCCTGTCAGTGACGAATGCGTAGAGAACATCCATCACAGCAGGGCTGCGGACCCCTTGCGGTCAAGGACACCAAACCGTTTCACCATGAACCACGAAGAGCCGGATTACCCCGGTCTGCAGTCCCATTCCGCAGCCAGCGCCAACCGGCTGCTTGGGACCGTCCACGTCGCAAAAATTCCTCATTAGGCCCGCTGCGAAAAGTACGTGCACGTCGACACATGGAAGTTCCGCTTCCAGTCAGACAGGATCTATATGGGGCATCTCAATTGACCTGACATTCCTCGCTATGTTGGAGGGACAGCCAATATCGCTTCCATTGAGGCAGGAAAACGTTTACAGCGCACCTCCGACCAGTGCTGGTGCACCATGATCCTGCTTCAAAAATTCATTTTCAACTGCCGCCCTGACGGGCAATCCGTCACGTGTGAACAACACCGGTATCTCTTCTTCGCGGATATCCTCGTTGGGTTCCCAAACGACGCGGACTACTCCTCCATACCACCAGCAACACTTAAGGCCCTGTGTCTTCGCAATCCGGCGATTCTTGCCTATAAGGCGCATCTTCAACGCATAGGGCAGGGCATGCTTGTCCTGGGAAAAACCATCCGGGAGCACGGCATAACGGCCGATTGACAGTTCGACTACCGTCCCCTTTTTCAAATCCCTGCTCGGAAGCGGATTAAAGCTGTTCTTGTATACCTCATCCTTTCTCGCGAGCTCGTCAAACTGCGGTGTCCCGTCCGAAAGATAGTACTGAGGCTCATTGGTCCGTGGGACATCATCATTGGGCATGTAAAGCAACGTAGCGGGAAAGAGATTGCACACCCACATAGCCATTTGCGCGGGTTCCAATCCCGGTTCTCCGGATTTCCTCCCCACCAGTGGGCGCAGCGTAATCGAATCGTCACACCCTGGGTTTCGCCAGATCGAGACAAGGTACTTGCTTCCCTCCTGGCTCCTAATAACTGAGCCAGACTTAACGATAGTCTTCAGGTCGGTTCCACTGCGGAGGACCGTTCCGCGAACATTCACACTTGCATTGCTTTGAGCCATGCATCTTGCCTTTCCCGGTGAACCGACTTGTCAAATTGTCACGGTTGACAATAGTTCCGCTCTATTAATGTCATGCCTTGGAGGAATGCGTTTTCCCTTACGGTTAGGAAATCATCCAGAATTCCGATCTGCGCATCCTCATATCTACAGGATACCTCCGATTTTAGGACGGTTTTCATATGACCCCGCGCAGCCGCAGGACCATCCTTGCTTTTCTGAAGCTGTCTGAATTCCCTCCAGTGCCCAAGCTCCGGGCCGTGTCTCGAGCAGAGGTCTTCACCAACCGGTTTAAGTACAACTTCAACATCACGTCGGCGCCCTTTGCCGGGCCAAGCCTTCAATGCTCGCTCTGTGTCGGACTCTGATGGTTTGGCACAGAGTGGAAGAATGACCTGAACACTCCCCGAAGCGCCGGGGTCGTCAATAGGTGCATCGAAGGGCGACTCTGGCAACGCACCAACCCGTCTTATGCTCCCTCAGCGATGGGCCGAATTCGTCGTCGCTGGAATGGGGCCGGGGACCATCCGGAGTACCGGTCAACGTATCCAGCAGATCCGAGCCCGCTACTTCATTGCGGAGGTGTGGCCAGCCTTAGCCGGCATCGGGGCATCTCCACACCCCCTTGGCCCAGACCAGAGGTACCGGCCGGCCGAACGACGGGGCGTGACGCAGGCGGACCCGGCGGCGCCCGTGCCCGACCGCCAGGACACCGCAGGCCAGGCATCCTGCGATGGTCCGGTCGGTTTCGACGTTGACCAGCAGGTGGCCACCGGCATCGGCGGCGGAGATCACGTGCACGCCGTCGGCGCTGAACAGTACGTCGGCCAGCGCACACTAGCGACCGCCCGGGCAGAGAGTAGCATGGGACATGTCCGGGTCTCTTATGAACTTCGTTGCTTGGTCGCTACCAATTAAAGAAGGCTCCGGGCCTTCATCCCCGTACCGGCTACGCCGGACGGGGCCACCGGGGTGGCCAACACCCGCCGGATCGTCCGCGGCTTCCGGAACTTCACCAGCTACCGGCCGCGCCTGCTGCTCTCAGCCGGCGGCCACCGCCCCTGGCGTCGGAACCAGCCCAACCACGCTTAACTGGGAAGAGCCATATTTGTCCTGCCTACAGCCAGGTAACAGCCTCATCCAAGGCCAGTCCCCAGGATCGCAACCGGGCGCAGCTTCATCGTTTATCACTATGAATCCAGGCTTTGCCGTTGTGATGGTTATGCAGGGATCGTAACGGGAGGGTGAGGAGAAAGCTGTAGCCTTCCCTGTCGCGTATAAAGTGGCGGGTGCGTCACGCCGCCCGTCGGGAGTTGATCCGGTCGTTCGGGGTGCCCCGCTCCGGCTTCTGGGCCCGGTCGATCAGGCTTTCGATCTCCTTGCGTGCCTTGGCGCTCAGCTTGATGTCATCGAGACCTCGGCGGGTGTCACCAACAGCGGTGACGGCGGGGAATCCGCTTGAAGTGCTGCTCCCAGTCTCCGTCGGACATCATTAGGGAGATGTTCCTCTTGACAGTGTCCTGAATCGCGCGCAGGGTCGCATGAGGGGCATGCATGGTCCGAGGGCGACGCCGGAATGATCGTGCTGTCCACCATTTCGAGGATGGGGTCTACCAGCTCGTCCTGTGTCATGGTAGTTGACATCAGAGAGCACCTCCTGAGAGTGCTGGCGGACCGCCTCCATCGCGGTATTCCATCTCTGCATCGGAGTACAAGTCGACCGTGAAAACGGCCAGCACTCTGTATCTCAGCGGCGTATTTATGCCTCCGATCCTGCTCGCGGTGAACCCCTCGCACCGCTGCCCCTTAATTTGTTCGCGGCGGTACCCGCGCTTACAGAGCGCCGACACCGCCCAGTCCACGACGACCTGCGGCGCCTCGGTGCCGATAGTCTCGCGCAGATGTTCGTCGTGCTTATTGGTCTCGACCGACATCGCCAGGTAAATCTGATTGTCACTCTTCGGGTACAGCTCGCGTACCTTGATCACAGGGCCCCGTGAGCGCTTCCTGTTCCAGAACGCCATCAGAGCGCACCTCCCCGCAGGGCATGCGCGGATGACCCCTCGTCTTCAATGCGCATCCGTTCCAGTACGGGTGCAGCCAGCCGACGAAGCTCCTCGCGCGTTTCCCGAACGTTCTCGCTGCGCCTTTCCAGCTGCTGCTGAACTTCCTCGATCCGCAACGAGGCGTACTCAACGCGCTCCTGCCACCCGGGGAATGCTGCCTCCTCCTCGTAGTGGTATTTGTGCCGTGCCATTCCCAGATCGATGCGCGATGCCCTCTCGTACTTCTTCCAGTTAGCCAGGGAACGCCGCTTGCGAACGAACTCCTCCACGGCGGCCTGGCCCAGCAGCTTCAGCTGTACCCGCCGGAAACGGTCCGGATCGACTCCCCACGGTTCCTCAACCTCGTTCACCGTGCACCTCCTGTCAATGCCACTGCTGCACCTTTGAGCTGGGCCTCCTGCATGACCTCGATCCGGTCCAGTACGGGACCCGCTACGGGCTGCCGGTCTCCGCGTCGATGTCCTCGCCCGCCCAGAACGCATGTGCATGGCGCTGGAGTGCCGCCTAGGCCTTGCTCCACTCGTACCCCTTGCAGCCAGTTGTGTTCGGCGTACTTCTGAGCGCCGACGCCGTAACGGCGGGCAATGCCGGCGAGTACCTCTGGAGGGATCGGGTACTCGGCCTCGGTGATCCGCCCCGCCGCCCAGTCACCCGGCAGCGCAAGGCGCACGTCCTCCAGTACCCGGCGCTCCATCCGGACTGCGCGGCGCGCCGCGGCGCCTGCGAAGCATTCGTCGATCTGCTCCGTCATTCCCAACCCTCCAGTTCCTGTGACCGCTGCCGCCGTGGATGCAGACCGGGTGCCGTGAAGAATTTTCCCGGACAGGTCGTTCATGCGGCTGCTCGTGCGTCGTTCTGGAGGGCATTCGGGCGTGATAAACCCAAATATCCGTAAAACTTCGTGCCGTGCTCTCCGCGGGCCAGCCAGTTGTCCGGGACGCGGTTTTGGAAGCGCTTCCGGATGGTTCCCTTTCCGGTTTTCTTGAAGTAGCGGACCATTTTGTTGACGGCGTCCGCCGGGTCAGCGCACCAGTGCTTCCTGACCTCCTCTGCTGAGGGAAGCCGGGTCAGCTTTTCCCGAGCGTTGTCCTGCCCGGTGATCCTCCGCCAGACTTTTGCGAGCCACGTGTGATAGGGCCAGCCGCTGAATTCGCTGTGGTAGGGGGAGCGGCGTCCATACGCCGACCGCCCGGCAGGTGGTTGGGCGATCCAGAGGTGAAGGTGGGCGACGCCGTAATCGATGCTGTTGCGGGGTCCCACCCGGCCCTTTATCTTCCCGTGTTGGGCGGGGGCAAATTCCTTCTTCCACACGGCCCTGAGGGGCTCGTGCCAGGCGGCCTTGTGCATTTCCGCCAGCGTCTGAAGGTGGCGGGCGATCATGTCGTTGGTCAGGGTGTCGGCCAGGGCATCGCTGTACAGGAGGGTGAGCAGGCACTGGGCTTCGATGATCGGGCTCAGGTCGAGGCCCCGGTACCGATTTTCCATTGCCTTGATGGCCTCGGAGGAGAACTGCTTCACGATGCGCTGTTTGGACTCCTCGCACAGCCCCGGCCCAATGGCGTCACCGGGCTCGGCGTCTGCGTCGTCGTGATCGAAGAACGAGGAGGCCGGCTTCAGCGAGAAAGCCCACCCGTCCCGGGCCGGCTTATCGGCACCAGCGACAGCACAGGTTTCCTGATAGCTGCTGTGACCAGCCCCTTTAATACTGTTGCGTCCGGTGCCGAGCGTGCATTTTGCCTTGCCAGCATTGGGAAGCAGGGAGTGATCAGCATGCCTGCTGCCTGCACGGGAGCTTCGGTAAGAACCCGCATTTTTTACCCGCACTTTTCGACGCCGTGCGTCGAAATACGCCTGCTCATCGGCGCACGGCACGCGTCGCCAAGCCTCAAAGGCCTCCCTGTCCACGTCGTCGACGGTCGTCTCTTCGGGACCGGTGCAATGGGTATCGTCCCCGAAAGCCTCCCGAAGACCGAGTTCGCAGAGAACATTCACCTGCACCTCGTCAGGGAGACCGTTCCAGGTATCCCAGAAGGCGTCATTGGCAGCGAGCACATCCGGATGGCTTCCGTCCAGGAACCCGTCCTCGATCTGATCGAGGAACGCGTGCATTGCTCTGACGAAGGTCCACGTCGACGCACGTCTCATGACCTCGGGGGTGAGGCCCTTCAGCCGTTCGTATCGGCTGTCAGCTGCGGTCTGGGCGTTGCGGGTGGTGACAGTATTCATATAAAGAGCCCTTTCGTGATCCGGTGGTTTGTTGCAGACTCCGCGTATCTGCGTTCCATGCCGCTCATTCCTGTGAATGCTCGGGGCGCCGGGTCAGCTCTTCCTTAATCTCTTTTCTTCTTCGTGTACCCCCGCAGGGGTTTCCACCCTCAGGACTGCTGCGGCAGCAGCCCGGCACTCTTGGCTTACCGTGTCCGTTCGGTCTTCACCACCTGCGGGAGGTCGCTCTCCACTGATGCAGGCAGAGCCAGCATACCCGAGCAATCGCGGCGCTTTTTCTGCGGCTGACATCGCTTTGGATAGCAGAGCGCATCCCCTGCCTGCCGAGGTTCGGCGCCTGAACTTCTCAAGGATGGCGCTTCCGACCCACGCCATACGACGCGCGATGATGGCCAATGTGGTTCTTTCGGGCCCTCTCCCCGAGACATACGTCCTGTCGGGAGTTGCCACGACGGGCCAGTCGGGGCCGCGCTGGTCGAGCACACCGGCCGGGTCCTGCTGCGGAGGTCTAAAGCTGCACGCGGTCTGCGCTTAGGATGTCCGTCACGGCCGTGTCACAGGGGTCCGCCCAGCAGGGGAGAGAGGCCCCCGGGGTCGAGGTGCTCCGTCTCAGCCTCGCGATACAGCTCGAACGTGAACGCGACGTGGATAGTGAAGTCAGCCTTGGTCCTGATTGCGCTGTATCCCTCGCACCGTGTCGACCTGATCTGCGCGCGGCGGTACCCGCGTTTATCGAAGTCTGCTTCGCTCTTGGAGGTGCATGGACCTCCCGTAGAGTGCGGTACCGCGACGGCTCGACCCAGTAGCAACCCGGACTCCCTGGTTGGCGACTTGAGCCTCTCGGCGGTACGCTCCGCCTCGCTCCGATCGTGCAGCGAGACCATCCGTTCCCCTCCCCAGTAGGCTCTGAAATTACCTCCCGGCCCTGTATCGCGCCAGCACCCGGCCGCCGCCGGGCGCCCGCCGCAGGCGCGCCGGCCCTTGGGCCCGATCGGCATAGGCGCTGACACCTGTCCGCTCGGGGGAGGCAGCAGGTGGCAGCAAGACCTGGTAACTGGCCGGGCATGACTAACAATTTGTTCAAGGGCAGCAGTCGACGGTCATTGACCCACCACATGCCCACTTACTGTGGACCTGCGCGAATGCCCGAAACGCGTGCCGAGGCCAAGATCAAGGAAGCGTCCAACGCCACGCCTGGCAACGAATGGCAGGACGGCGAAGCCCTTTTCTTCCGGGCCTCCTGCGGCGGCAGGTGGCCGAAAATGTCGCCGAACCGCTCAGCAAGGGAACCTGCGTCATCGCGCCCGACGCCGAAGAAATGGGGGTGTCGCTGCGCTATAACTCCACCACGATCAACCCGAGAGTCGGCACGAACCGCGTCAACCTGGAAGCAGAGATACCCGAGACCGCGCTCTGGAAAGTCCCCTCAGGGACTAAGGCCTGAAAGGCTGTCGGTTCCGACAGGTACGCTTGCCGGGACCGGCGCAGGATCCTCTAAGACAAGGGAAGACAATGGCACACGAAGATGACCTCCGGGCCTGGGCTAAGGGCATGCACACCATTGAGGCGGCCACTGAGCTGCTGATCCGCGCGTTCGGCGGACGGTACGCTGCGGTCGGCCGGCCCTGGATCCGGAAGGATGGCTCCGACGGGAAGCCATGGATCGACTTCGAAGTGATCCCGGAATGCATCGGCGGCAGCTCCGGCGGCGAACGCAGATTCCTGATGCTGGCCGCCTCGCTGGCTGACAACGTGCCCGTCGTGCTCAGCGACACCATCCCCGGGATGGACCGGGAGAACCTGGACCTCGTCCTCGCCGCGATAGCCCACGCCGGCGGAAGCCACGAACACTCGGACAAGCTGGGCAGCCTCTATCCGTGGCCCCGGAGCCTGGATTCCGTCTAGGCCGGAAGGAGTGCATGTGCGCAGAAACAAGCCGGCGTCATTCACCCCCTGCTTCACCGAAGACGCGGCGGGATAGGTCAGAGCCGCCCTCCTGGCCGCCGGCCAGATGATCTATTCCTGATGGTCCCAAGCGCCCAGGGCCCGCTTACGGGTTGTTCCGATGCGCCAGTTGTGCCAGACAGCGGCGGCCGAGGCAGGCAGTCAGGAGCCGGTCCGGGCGTAAACCCCGCCAGGGTCCGTGCCGCGTGCTGGTCCATTCCGAGCTGTCCCTTGAGGGTGTCGAAGACGGACTCGACCCACTGCCGGATGCCTCCGAGGCTGCCGAACCAAGGTCTTTCATCCCGGCGTTCCGGGCGGAGCAGGCTGGCCGGACTGGCGAGGCCGGGGCAGCGGTGATTCCGAACATCACCCAGGGGGACAGGATGGCTGGGCTGTGGGTGTACTTGGCCGGGCCGGGGCGGGCGAACGAACACGAGGATCCGCATCTGGTGGCCGGAGACCCGGCGGTGGTGGCCTGGCACGACGATGATGAGCTGGAGCGGGATGCAGCCCTGGCGGTCGCGGCCCATCTGGACCGGCCGCGGAAGTTCCATGGCACGGCGGCGGCCGGCGGGCACGTGTTCTATGGCTCGCTGAGCCTGCCGGCCGATGACGGGCAGCTGACTGACCAGCAGTGGGCAGAGATTGCTGAAGAGTTCGTCCCAGCGATGGGATTCACCGGGGATCATGGCAACGCCCCGTGCCGGTGGGCCGCGGTACGGCACGGGAGGAGCCGGAACGGCAACGACCACATCCACTTGGTCGCCTCCATGTCCGCGAGGACGGCACCAAGTGGAACGCGTGGATGTCCAAGTATCGCTCCCAACAAATTTGCCGGGCCCTCGAGCAGACGTACGGGCTGACCGGACTTGACCCGGCGTATGCCGGGCGTGGCTACACCCCTGTCGAGCAGGCCAGGGTCGCCCGGCAGGGCCGGCCCGACATTGAACGCCACACCCTGGCCAATACGGTGCGGGCCTGTGTCGCGGCGGCCGCGGACGAGGCCGAATTCATCCGTCGTGCCCGCGCCGATCACCTGCTGCTGCGCGCCAGGTTCGCGGCCGGGCGCACCGACGTGGTCACCGGCTACTCGATGGCCGAACGTCCGCGGCTGGAGGGCGGCCGGTGTGGTTAGGCGGCAACACCCTGGCCCGGGACCTGGCCCTGCCCCGGCTAAGGGCACACTGGGCCGACACCCCGCAGGCCGCGGCCGCGGCGGTGGCCGAATGGACCGCGGCCGCCCGCAACCGGCGCCCCACCGCCCCGGGCCGGGAAACCACGCTGTGGCCGCGCGGATGTGGACAGAGTATGCGCACGAGGCCGCGGCACTGCGCCAGGCACTGGATGCGGTGCCTGCCGGTGACCGGGCCACGTGGGCCCAGGCCGCCGGCGACACTGCCGCGGCCTTCGCCACCTGGTCCCGCCGCCTGGAACCCGTGCCCGGGCCGCTGGCCGCGGTCGCTCGGGAACTGGCTGGGGCCGCCCAGCTGCGCAGCCCTGCACCACGGCGTGCGGACGTGCCGTCGGCCTGCGGCGTCGGGGCCCTGCTGGCCGCCGGTCACCGACCGGTCCGGCTGGATGCTGATGTTCCGCCAACTGGCCAACACGGCCAAGGCCCTCCACGACTTGCATGCCGCCGCCGGCGACCTGCACCGCCTCTGGAACCTTAGAAAGCCATTGCCGGGGCCACCGAAGCGGTCCGCGCCGCCGTCCCGGCCTTCGCGGCACCGGGTGCCGGACAGGAAGCACCGGGCGGGAACGAGACCGGGGCCCTGCGGGCCGGGCGGCAGGAAATGCCCGGGTCGGATCCGTGCCGCCGGCCCGCCTGATCCGGTCCGATTCCCCGGCTCTCCCCGGGCCGCCCACCAGGCCAGGCCCGCCGCAGTGCCGGCCCGGCATCGAACGCTAACCCATAGGAGGCAGCGGGTGAATGAATCCGACGGCATCGACGAGATGGTGGAGGTCAGCCTGCGCGCCGGGCTTCTGGCCGCCGCCGGATTGGGCGAACAGCTGGCCCGGACCGGTGAGCGGGCCCTGCGCGAAACACGGCGGATGGAAGAGCTCCGAGTGCGTGAACTGCGGGAGCGCTTCGAGACCGCCCGGGCCGCCGGCCGCGCCGAACTGGCACCCCTGACGAGGGAAGACTGGTGGGACACCGCCACCCCGGCCATGATCCGGCAGGCCCGCGACACCGCCGCCGCCTGGGCACCCTGGGACCCGGTGGCCGCCGCCCACGTCGCCACGCTCCAGGCCCGGAGCCCCCTCGGGCCAGACGGGTCCGGCCCGACCGGAACCACCACGCCGGACCCGGCCGGCACCGGTAACACCCGGGCCCCCGCCGCCGGCTCACCGGAGCCCGGCGGAGCGGAAGGGGAGGACTCCGCCCGGCAGGCGGGCAAGCACCGGGCTGTCCCGCCGGAACGGCCCGGGCCTAGGGGAGTGACAGACCCGGCGTGGACGGCTTCGACAACGGCCCGAAGGGGCCCTCCGGGGAGGGCCTTGATCAAGTTCGACGGCCGGTTCAAGCCGTTCCGCCCCGGCGTCCGGGTTGCTCCCTGCGCCAACCGGGCATGAGACGGCGGTTCACCGCGGAAGTGTCGGCCGCAGCCGCAGCCCACGGGCGCGGGGCCAGCGAGAAGTTACCGGCGAAAATCCGAAGGTCAAACGCGCCCAAGCGCTGAAGCTTGCCGACATTGACAAGATCGTCGCGCCGCGCAATCGCCTATCGCTATCTGGGCTTGGACGCCGGCTGACGGCAGCACTGGGGCCCGGCAGCTTTGGGGCGAAACGTCACGACATCTGCCGGTCGGGACGAGTTCAGGAGCGGGAGGTGCCGTTCTCCCCAAAGAAGCGTCGCTCACGACGCCCTTAAACAAAGGTCGTCATGAGTTCGACCAAGTTAAGGCGCAGGGACCCGAAGTCCTAGTAGACATGGCTGTTCAGGCCGATGGATCCAGCCATGATCGTCGACTGGATCGTGAGCTTAGGCACGCCTCCGGCGACTGTCGTACTAAGAGATTAACCAGTGATCACGCTCAAACGTGCGACAGGTCGTACTTCGCTACAGACGGCGGACCTGCGAGGAAGGGTGCGAGTTCGGACTTGACGCCCTGTGAGGACCGGTAGGACAGATAAGCCGCATTGTGCTCAGCCGATTCCCAAGACTCAACCAGCAGCCAGCGCGTCTCGTCGACGCGGTCAATTAGGACATCTACTCCGAGGCATCCGTCAAAGGTCCGCGTGAATTTGAGGGTGCGCCCCACGGCTTCCTGTGCCTCTTCCAGACACTCCGGCTTGAAGGTGAGGGTTGCAATAGCGGTAACAGACATCACTTTTCCTTCCTTTAGTTATAATCATTATTCAGTTAGCGTCCCGGGTGAGCAAGCTTGGCTTACAGCACCATCCCGAACCGACCGGCTTCCATGCCGTAAGGCTCCCGGTGCCTCGACGTGGCGAGCGTCGACTCGCCGGGCCAAATGCAGTTTCCGGCAGGGATGAGCACATCCCCTCCGGAAGCTTGGCAGTGAACTAGTCCATCGACAGGACCGGCGGGCCAGGTCCGAGTACCATCCTCGTCCGCCAAGGGGCGCAGATGCAGAGTTCGCTGGGGCCAGCTTGAGGCCTCGGCCTTGACCCCTCTTACCGTCTTCGCTACGGTGACCTTCATCACTATAAACATGGATATGTTTGAAATCCTTACGACACAGCTGTCGAGAGCAGAGAGTGAAGGCATGCAATGACAGGTCGAGTTGCAGGAAAAGTAGCTTTCATCACCGGAGCGGCACGGGGGCAGGGCCGTTCGCATGCGGTCCGCTTGGCGAAAGAGGGGGCCGATATCATCGCCGTCGATATCTGCTCGGAGATACCCGATGTACCTTACTCCCCCGCCACCTCCGAGGACTTGAAGGAGACGGTGGCGCTAGTTGAGGCGCTTGATCGCAGGATAATCGCCACCGAAGTCGACGTCCGCGATCTCGACGCCCTGCGCTGGACGGTCGACCGGGCTGTGGCCGAGCTGGGACACCTCGACATCATCGTGGCCAATGCCGGCGTCTGCATTCCGGCGGCTTGGAACGCGGTCACCCCGCAGGTGTTCGACGAGACGATCGAAATCAACGTCCGGGGCGCGTGGAACACCGTTATGGTGGGTGCGCCATATTTGGTGGAGGCCGGAGGCGGTTCGGTCATCATTATCAGCTCCGCTGCGGGGCTGAAAGTCCAACCGTTCATGGTGCCATACACCACCAGCAAGTTCGCCGTCCGCGGGATGGCGAAGGCCTTCGCCGCGGAGCTCGCCAAGCACCACATCCGGGTCAACAGTGTCCATCCCACGGGGGTCAACACTGCGATGATGAGCGAGGGGCTGCTGGCCGCCCTCAACCCTGCGATCGAGAACGACCCGCGGCTGGGCGGCATGTTCACCAATCTCCTGCCCGTGGACCATACGGAGTCCGAAGACATCTCCGACACGGTCCTGTTCCTGGCTTCGGACGAGTCCAAGTACATGACCGCGCACGAGTTGGCACCCGACGCTGGCGTCACAGAATTCTAACCACCGCGTCCCACAATTCTTCCCCAGTACATCTGCAAGAAGAAAGCGATGACGACCCCCGCTTGCGCGTCCGGCCGCAGGGTCTGAGGTAGCGGCAAGCCACGTCCCCCAATAATCAGCAGGAAGGCAGGACTGATGACTGCAACGAAAGATCTCTCCCGACCGGCGCATGTCCCTACCGAACTCGTCATCGATTTCGACTGGTTCAACTTCGGTACCAAATTTGATGACCTACAACTTGAATGGGAGCGGCTTCGCGAAAAGGCTCCTGGCGGGATCTTCTGGACCCCGCGAAACGGCGGACACTGGGTCCCTCTCGGTGGAGAAGACGTGGCTACAGTGCTATCTGATTACACCAGGTTCTCGGCAATCGACATCTACATCCCGGCGAATGTCAATCGCACGGCACAGCTGATCCCCATTGAGATGGACCCTCCCGAGCAGCTGGACTTTCGCAAGATCATTATTCCGTTCCTTGCATCGAAGAACCTCCAACCGGTAGAGGACAGGGCGCGTGCGCTCACGATCTCGCTGATTGAGGGGTTCCTCGCGCGCGGTGAATGCGAGTTCGTCAGCGAATTCGCGGCCATTCTGCCTGTGGCCGTCTTCCTCGATCTCATGGGTCTGCCTCAAGATGATCGAGAGATGTTGAGGGGCTTCGGGGAACAGATCACTCGGTCCAGCGACCCTGAGCAGCGACTGAACTCGCAGAAAGCACTTGAAGGCTACCTGCTGGGCTGGATGGAGCAGCGCCGGCAAGATCCCGGTGACGATCTGCTGTCGGCGATCGTCACCGCCGATGTGAATGGTCGCGAGATCACCGAAACCGAAGCGCTTATGCTGGCCATGAATGTGCTCCTCGGGGGGCTCGACACCGTGGTCAATATGTTGGGGTTCTTTGCGCTCTTCCTTGCTCGCAATCCAGGGCATCGCAAGCAGCTCATCGAGAATCCCGAGCTTGTGAAGCCGGCAGTCGAGGAATTGATGCGTCGCCACAGTATCGTTGCGAACGGGCGCAGAGTCATCCAGGACACAGAGATGAGCGGCGCTCAGCTTCGTGCGGGCGATATGATCCTCGGCTCGACGGTGTTGTACGGCACCGATGCGTCAATCACCTCAGACCCGTTCACCGTGGACTTCGAACGTGAGTCGTCAAAACACATCGCGTTCGGCAAGGGGAATCATGTGTGCCCCGGACAGCATCTTGCGCGACGCGAGCTGAAGGTGTTTCTGGAAGAGTGGATGAAGAGAATCCCCGACTTTTCGCTGCAGTCGACTGATCAGCTGCAGATCGCTGTCGGTCACGTTGCCGGACTCACCTCGCTCGAGCTGCGCTGGCCTTCCTGAAATCCACACCAGGCGCCTGACGGGTCAATGCTAGCCCGATGATCTTGGTGTTCCACCCGCTACAGCACACTCAAGATCCGCAATGCGAAAAACAACTTAGAGGGGAATAAGCAATGCCGACGATTACTTTCGTTGATCCCCACGGCATCGAGCACGACGTCGAGGGTGACGTTGGACAAAGTCTCATGACCGTGGCGGTCAACCATGACATCCCGGGCATCGAGGGCGAATGTGGAGGTGAAATGGCTTGTGGCACTTGCCATGTGTATGTCGCCGATACTGCTGGTTGCGTACCTCCACCGCGCACGACCGACGAGGCCGAGATGCTTGAAGTGCTTATTGACGGAGTCAAGCCGACCAGCAGGCTCGGCTGTCAGATCCGGGTGGGCCCCGAGCTGGACGGCCTGTCCGTGACCGTTCCGAGCGAGTAGAGGCAATCGCACTCAACACGAATTTCCAGGCAGCGCAGCTAAGGATGGATACATGAACGAGCACCACGACGTCGTAATCGTCGGGGCCGGCCACGCAGGGGTTAACCTAGCCGCATACCTGTCCAAGGGCGGGTACCAGGGGTCCGTCGCACTGCTCAGTAACGAGACAATCCTGCCGTACAAGCGGCCTCCGCTGTCCAAGGGATTTCTTCTCGACGCCGAGCCTCTGGAGTCCCTCCCCCTGCGGACGGCCGAGTACTGGGCAGCTTCACCGGTGGACCTTCAACTTGGGGTCGAGGTTTTGGAGGTGCGGCCGGACGAACAGACGGTCGTCACCGCCTCGGGCAGGGAGCTCACGTACGGTCGCCTGGTGTGGGCGGCCGGTGGCCGGGCCCGCTCTCTGCCGCTCCCTGGAGCCACGCTGCCGGGGGTGCACCAAGTCCGCACGCTGGACGACGTCTTGGCGCTCAAGCAGGAGCTGCCGAGAGCCTCCCGGGCGGTGTTCGTCGGCGGCGGCTACATAGGGCTTGAGACGGCCGCCGCGTTCCGCGGCCTCGGGCTTGACGTGACGGTCATCGAGGCAGCCGGCCGGGTGCTGGAGCGCGTTACCTCCGCGGAGATCTCCGAGTACTTCCATCGGGTGCACCGGGAGGCCGGGGTCGACATCCGGTTGGGTGCAACCGTGAAGGAGTTCACCGAGCGGGACGGACGCGTGGCGTCGGTTGTCCTCGGCGATGGCGAGGTGCCCGCCGACGTCGTGGTCGTCGGGATCGGTCTTGTCCCCAACATTGACATCCTAGCCGCGGCGGGGGCGAGCTGCAGCAATGGCATCGAGGTGGACGAGCTGTGCCGGACCAGCCTGCCCGCGGTCTCCGCGATCGGAGACTGCACCAGCCAGCTCAATCCTTACGCCCCGGACCGGAGGATGCGTTTGGAATCGGTGCAGAACGCAAACGAACAGGCGAAGGTTGTAGCCTCGGATCTACTGGGTAGGCCTGCCGCTAGCGGCGAGGTACCGAAGTTCTGGTCCGACCAGTACCACATCAAGCTCAAGACAGCAGGCCTTATTGCCGGGCACGACCAGATGGTCGTCCGCGGCGATCCTGGCAGCGGAGTCTTCTCCGTCCTTTACCTCTCGGCGGGCCGGCTCGTGGCCATCGACTCCGTCAACAATCCCGTGGATTTCGCGAAGGGAAGCGCTCTAATCAAGCAGCGTGCTCAGATCGCCCCCGAGGTCCTGGCGGATTCGGCGCAGCCGCTGCAGGAAACCGGTCTCCCGCTGACGGCGCCCGGAGCCAGGAGCCGCGTTGGGTGAAGCCAGCCATGAGTTCACCAAGTAGCACTGCAATTGCGGCGGGCCCCCAGGGGTACCGACGGCAGAATCAAGGCGACATCGAGGTGCAACCTGAGCGCCCTGCCGTACTGGTCAACGATCGCGCCGGGCTCCTCGGAATGACTCAGACCTGCGTTGCCGCAGAGATGGTTCGCAGTGCCTACCTGACGCAGCCCCCCAACCGTCGAGGCGCATGCCGTGGGCAAAAATGTCGAGGCCGGTGACCCCGAGAAGAATGCGGCCAAGGCCTCGGTCCGACGAGCAGGACCTGCCGTGGACACCCTAGATCGGTCAGGATCCTGCAGAGCTTCGCTTCGTCGTCGGGCAGGGATCAGTCCTAGAGTAACTTTCCGGTCTGATCAAGGGCGACGGCAGAACGGTCCGATTTCCCATCTCCAGATCGATGAATACGTCGATGTCCTGCTGATCCAAGCTCACTGCGTACCGCCTTCCGTCAGCCGCATCCACGTTAGGAATGACCTCGCAGGGCGTACCTCTATCTCCAATGATGGTGCCTGGTCCGGGACTGGCTGGGGCGGGATCCTTGGCCCGCAAGGCGTTGCCATCGCAGCGATTCCACTGGGGATCCCGATTCTCGAGGACGTGTCCGAGCCAGCGACTGAGGTGAGGTATCGTCGTCTTCGGCGCCCTCGCCGGTCTTTCGGTAGGGACCGTCCTGACAGGCCTGGGCCATCGGGCCGCGTTCTGGCTTTGCACCCTACTGGGCCTGGTTGTGACCATCTCGATTCTGCTTACGACAGGCTCCCGCGCGGCTGGTCGGTTCGATATCGTTTGGGCTATCGGGTCATGGCGCAGACCTCCGGATCCGTTGTCGGACCCTCCCAGACCCTGATACGGGGCTGGACCTCGGCATTAACCCTGAGGCAATGATCCCCGGAACTGCGGCCGGCATGGGGGCGCGGCGCACATGCGGCGCGCCACGGAGCCCCTGCTCGATCTGCGGGCATCGATCTG
>NZ_JAAZSQ010000017.1:0-52407 GCF_012395835.1 Arthrobacter mobilis | reverse complement strand
CCCGTCCCGTCCCGTCCCGTCCCGTCCCGTCCCGTCCCGTCGACCAACCTGGTCGCAGCACTGCTCAACTTCACAAGATGGCCTCCTCCGTCGCATTGTCGCAAAGCCTGGCGCTGCACCCCGGCGGCGGGGTCGGGCTGGGCCTGGCCGTCGTGGGCGCCAGCCTCATCATGAGGGCAAACGGTTTGGCCACCGCGTCCGCCACCTCTGTCAGCTGGTTCAATAGTCGCCGTGGCCCCCCGTCTGGGCCTGCTCCGCGGTGCCATGATCGTCGCCGTCCAACCAGGCTTGGCCATCCCGATCATGGGCCCCGCTTGGTTGATTCTGTGCATCAACCTCCTGCTGGGCGTCGGCTTCGGCCTGCGTTTCGCGGCGGCGCCGCAGGTTATTGTGGCCGCAGCATGTCCCCGGACGTCGCAGTCGCCAACGGCCTGAACTTCCAGCTAAGGATCTTGTCTCCGCAGCTGCGAGGGCTCGGATCGATCCTGGCAGCCGCGGAGCGGCATCCGGCTTAACCCGCGCCTCCGCGTTTTAGCTTGTTCTGCTGGAGAGCACAGGTACGGCGGCAGCCGGAGTTGCGTTGCCCCTGGCTGTCCCGCGCGCGGTCTCCGCTCGGATCTCGGCGGTCCACAGCTGACCCCGTTGCCTGCCGTGGACGGAGCGCAAAAATGCAGAATATGCATTTTATACTTCCGGAACATGCATTGGACGCCAAGTGTGGTAAGGCATCTACTGGAAGTGGTACGGCCCACAACGATGCCCAGTGGACACGGGCGAAAGGAAGATTTGAAATGCCAACCACTACTTATCGGGACGCGGAGGGCACATCATCCCGGTGGGCGATGAGCGAGGCAACGTGATGCAGGCCGTGTGGAACGTCCTTGCCGGAATTGAGGGCGAATGCGGCGGCGAAATCTCCTGCACCCCCTGGGTGGACAAGGACGGCAAAGCCTCGTACGACGAGCGCGACCTGCTGGAGATGGTCCAGGGTCTGCGGTCCGAAAGCCGGCCGTCCTGCTAGATCCAAGTCGTGGAGGACCTTGACGGGCTGGTCGTGAACGTTCCGGGCAACAACTATTGAAAAGGAAGCATTGAATGCCTGTGCCTACACCCGCAGCGGATAGTTCCAACGGACGTCATCTTCTGCGAGGGCCTGCACCTGCGATGAGGTCGAGGTGAGGTTGGCCCAACCTGCAGACCCGGCACGTCCTTCCGTTGCGGACAGGTCGAGGGGTGGGTGCCTCATGCGATTTGAGCTGATCGCTGCCGGGCGGCACAGATTAGGGCGGGAAGGGCAGGGGCGAGATGTAAGTTGTCGTCCGGCTCGGGGGCACCCGGCGACCCACAAGGCAGTAAAGCTGTCGCCCAAAGGCGGGCATGGACCTGTGCGGCAGCATTTGGCCTGCCGCTTCCCACCCTCCCTCTAGGAAAGGGCTGAGAGCGGGGCCGGAAGTTCCACGCGGACCGCAGTCGACTCCCTGTGCCGAGCCTGATGTGGCGGGCCTAAGTACCCATTGTTTTTGCAATCTTATATATGATACAAATCATAAAGTGATTTGACGCACTGCCCTTCGCAATGAGGGATGGCCGCGGACCTATCGCTGATTTGGGACAGAGAGCCAGAGGAGAGGGCCATGGAAATCGATGCACGGACGTTCCGGGACGCACTGGGGCAGTTACCCACCGGGGTGATCGTCGTGACCGGCTGGAGCAACGGGTACCCGGCAGGAATGTCCTGCAATTCGTTCACTTCCGTATCACTGGATCCTCCCCTGGTGGGATTCTTTCCCGCAAACACTTCCAGCACGTGGCCCGGGATCAGGGAATCCAGGCAGTTCACGGTCAATTTCCTTGCGAACGGCCATGAAGCGCTTGCCCGTGATTTCTCGCGCCGGGGGGTCGACCGGTTTGCCGGGGTGGCTTGGCGCGAGTCCGTCAGCGGGCCCCTGCTGGAAGAGGCCATGTGCTGGATCCAATGCGAGATCGCGGAAGAATACCCGGCAGGCGACCATACGGTGGTGCTCGGCCGAGTCCGCTCCCTCGACTACCGCGACGACGACCGGTTGCCGCTGGTGTTCCACCGCGGCAACTACGGCACCTTCACCAGCGTGTAGCGTGGGTCCGATCTCTGCGGAACCCATGAAAGGAATTCAGGTGAAGTTTCCTGATCTGGCCGGCAGGACGGCTTTTGTCACCGGAGCGGCCAGCGGAATCGGCCGCGCGATCGCTGCCACTTATGCCGCATTTGGCGCCAGGGTTACGTGTGCCGACCTCGACAAGGCCGGCGCCCAATCGACTGTGGCAGAGATCGAGGCGGCCGGAGGTGTTGCCGAGGCGGTCGGGGTCGATGTGTCCAGCCGTGCCGAGGTTGACCAGGCGGTCGACGCGGCAGTCGCCCGATGGGGGCGGCTGGACGTGCTCTGCAACGCGGCCGGAATCTTCATTGACGTCACCCCGTCCGCAGCGTCAGATACCGACCTTAGTAAGGTTATGCAGGTCAACTACATGGGGTCGCTCTACGCGTCGCAGGCCGCGGTCCGGCATATGCGCCCGGCACGGTCCGGCTCCATCGTCAATCTCTCCACTGGAGGCCTCGACAAGCCGAGACCGGAGCAGCTTGCATACGTTGCCTCCAAAGCGGCCGTGACCGAACTTACTCGGTGCCTGGCGCTCGAAGTCGGGGCCGCCAATATCCGCGTCAACGCCATCGCAGCCGGCTATATCGACACCCCGATGATCCGACGCAATTACGTCGATGACAACGGCACACTGGATGAAGCCCGCTGGAACGAGACGCTCGACAACTACAGGAGTCTCTCCCCGCTGGGGATGGTGGGAGAGCCGATGGACGTCGCTTGGGCGGCTTTGTACCTGGCAACCGATATGAGCAGGTTCACCACAGGCCAGACCTTGCGTCCCAACGGCGGATTCGTCATGCCTCGCTGATAGTAGAGCCTAAAGACCAATCTATCCATCTCCGCCAAAAGGGAAACCAACAATGACGGTGGAAATCACCTCCGAAACAACTGCCGAATCGCTGGGCCAGGAATACATCGCCCGCGCCAAATCGATTGCACCGCTGATCGTTTCCGAATCGGAAGCGATCGAGCGGGAAAGGAAAGTCACGCGGCCCGTCGTCGATGCCCTCAAGTCGACAGAACTGTTCTGGATGCTGGTTCCGTCCGCGCTCGGCGGCGGCGGCATCGGGGTCTCCCATGCCGTCGAGGTGCTCGAGGAGATTTCCCGGGCGGACGGATCGACCGGGTGGGCGTTTATGGCCAACTCGTTCGGCAACGCCATAGCTGCCGGCTACCTGCCGGCGGAGGGCGTCGAGGAACTCTTCGGCGGCGACGAGAAGGCCATTACCTGCGGATTCTCCGGTCCGGTGGGCACGGCGGTCGAGGTGGAGGGCGGCATCATCGCCACGGCCCCGAGGCTCTCCTTCGGCAGCGGGTCCGACCATGCAACTCACATCGGTTCCGGCCTGCGGATTGTTCTGGCGGACGGCAGCAACAAGATCTTGGAGAACGGGCAGATCGACGCGCGCTTTGCATACGCACGCCGCGAAGACCTCAAGTTCCACGGCAACTGGGACGTCATGGGCATGGTGGGCACCGGCAGCGTCGACTATGAACTGCCCGAGCAGTTCATTCCAAACAAATTCGTGCTTTCCACTTTCTCGACCACCCCAAACCGCAGCGAAGGCGTCTACAGTTTCGGCCTGCTGGGCATCAGCGTCGCCGGTCATGCCGGGGTGGCCCTAGGAATTATGAAGCGTGCGCTGCAGGAAATCGCCAGGATCGCCCTGACCAAGTCCCGCTCCGGGCAGGGAGGCACGGTGGCCGAGAACCCGCTCTTCCGGCACGCCTTCGCCATCAAAGAAGCTGAATTCCAGGCAGCCCGGGCTTATACCCTGAACGCGCTGAAGGAAGCCGCGGACGCCTTTGAACGGGACGGTGAACTGACCCCGGAGCATTCCGCCAGAATCCAGCAGGTCTCCACCTGGGTCCACAATGTGGCCGACGACGTGGTCAACTTCTGCCAGTTGTGGGGCGGGTCCCGGGCATTCCGCAACCCCAGCGCACTGGGCCGTTGCACCCGCGACATCGCCGTGGCGAAGGGGCACCTGTTGATCGACCAGAACACCTTGATCGACACCGCCCCTCCGCTCATCGAGCGCTGGGCCGGTGACCTGGACGAGAATTCCTGAGAGGGGGCAGGCGAATGGCAAGCCAGCAGTCGGAGGCTATGGCCGAGTTGTACCGTCACTGGGGGCGCCGCATGGCGGCGAATCCGGCCATGGACATCGAGACAATCCGCGACATGTATGACGGGTGGGGCCGCGTCACCGCGGAGCCGGAAGACGTAGCCTACAAGTCCGTTGACGCCGGTGGGATTCCGGCAATCTGGGCGGTCCCGCTGGATTCCGCGCCCGACGGTGCGATCGTCTACGCCCATGGCGGGGGCTATATCGGAGGATCCCCGGACGGGCATCGAAAGCTCGCAGGGCACATTGCCAAGGCGGCGGGCGTGCCGGCCCTCGTCTATCACTACCGGCTGGCACCGGAAAACGTCTTCCCTGCCCAACTGGAGGACTCCCGGAAGGTCTATGACTGGGTGCTCGGCCAGGGCGTTGCGGCACGGAAGATCGCACTGGTGGGCGACTCGGCCGGGGGCGCCATTGTCACCGCGCTGGCGCTGCAGATCCGCGACTCCGGATCGGAGCAGCCCGCCGCCGTCGTCGCACTTTCACCGATGTACGACCTGGACGCCACGGGGGAAACCATGGAGCTTCACGCCGAGCTGGACTTCCTGGCGGATAAGTCCCAGATAGCGGCGATCGCGGCCCTGCTCCTGGGTGAAAACGGCTCCAAGGACGCGCCCTATGTGAGTGTGCTGAACCACGACCTCTCCGGGCTGCCGCCGGTGTATCTCTCGGTCGGCGGGCACGAAATGCTGCTCGACGATTCCCGCCGGTTTGCCGAAGCAGCCCGCGAAGCCGGCGTGCACGTCCAGTTGGAAGTCACTCCTGCCATGCAGCACGTCTTCCAGTTCATGGCCGGCAACGCCCCGGAGGCGGATGCATCTGTCCGGAACATCGGCGACTTCCTGCGCCAGCGCCTGGCATGAGCGTGACGGACGCACAAACGATAAAGAAAAAAGGAGCGATCATGACTGAAACACAGACCGGCCCGATGGTCCGGGAAGGCAACTGGGGCCGTTGGGGCGAGCAGGACGAGCGCGGCGCGCTCAACCTTCTGACGCCTGAACGCGTCCTTGCTGCCCTGCAGACCCCGCGGACCGGAAAGCTGTATTCGCTTTCGATGCCGATCGAGCGTACCGGACCCCATCTGGACTACCGCGGTGCACCACAGCGCCTAACGTTGACAAACCACAGTGACGAATCCATGTTCGTCAACGGCTTCGGCGGGCGGGTCGGGGTCGGCGCGAACGAGGACATTGTCGTTATGGGCACGCACACGGCGACCCATATGGATGCTCTCTGCCACGTTTACGCGGACGGTGCCACCTACAACGGCCATCCGCACGACGGCATGTCCTCCTATGGGGGAGCGGCGTACAGCGGTATCGAGAAGGCAGGGACGATTGTCACCAGGGGCGTGCTGATCGACGTCGCCGCCGCCAAGGGCCTTCCGCACCTTGACTTCGGCTACGCGATCACGGCCGATGACCTTCAAACGGCCCTAAAGCAGCAGGGCGTCGAGCTCCGGCCCGGCGACGCCGTGCTGATCCGTACCGGGTGGCTTGAGTTGTTCATGGAGACAGACGAAATGCGGCTGGACCAGCCGGGACTCTCCCTGGAAGCTGCGAGGTTCCTGGGGGAGCAGGATGTTGCCGTCGTCGGCGCCGACAACACATCCGTGGAGGTCCAGCCCTGGAGCGAGGGGGAGTTCCTCGGAGGACACATCGAGTTGTTGGTCAAGCGCGGCATCCACCTGATCGAACACCTGAGTCTTGCCGAACTCTCGGCGGACAACTGCTATCAGTTCCTCTTTGCCACGGCACCCCTGCGCATTGTCGGGGCGACGGGTAGCCCCGTAAATCCCATCGCTGTCGGCTAGCTAGCCGAAGAGACAGGCTCAAGCACGGCACGATAGGACCCGGCCATCGTCCGCCTATGCAGGCACCGGGCCCGGCCTCATCCATAAGGAGCAGCATGACAGCCAGCGAAGCAAAGTACCCGGAGCTGGCGGGACGTGCCGCCGTCGTCACCGGGGCCGGCAGGGGACTCGGCGAAGCCCATGCGAGGGCACTGGTGCGCAACCGCGTCAATGTAGTTGCCGGCGACATTGACTTAAGGCTGGTGACGGAGACGGCCCGCCGGATCAACGCCGAGGAGGGCTCGGCCGCGAGTGTCGTGCCCGCCCGCATCGACGTCGCCTCACGGGAAGACCACGATGTCCTGGCGGAACTGGCCTGCCGTCGGTTCGGCCGGCTTGATCACTGGATCAACAACGCCGGCATCTTCCCGGAGGCCGGGGTGCGCAGCATTACCCCGGAACAGTTCGGCACGACTTTTGGGATCAATGTCAACGGCGTCCTTTTCGGGGCTCAGGCAGCGGTGGCCGCCATGGATGGCAGCGGCGGTTCGCTGGTCAACATGGCTTCGATTGCCGCCTTTACGGTGCGCCGGGAACGGGCCTCCTACGGCGCGTCTAAGGCGGCCGTCGAGCATCTGACGCGTTTCCTGGCCGTCGAGCTCGGGCCGGCCGGGATTAGGGTCAACGCCATTGCCCCCGGCATCATCGATACCCAGATGGCGGCCTGGATCCATGAGAGCCCGGAAGTCTTCGAGGCCACCATGGAGACCATTCCGCTCCGGCGCCCCGGCACCGCTGCCGACGTCGCGGACGCGATGCTGTTCCTCATTTCCGATGCCGCCTCGTTCATTACCGGGCACACTTTGGTGGTCGACGGCGGCGGCCGCTACTGCTGAACGCAGGGCCTGCACGGGCCCGGCTGCGAGAAGCTTTCCGCACTCTAAATTCATTTCTGGTAAGTCAGAGTAAACAATACTTATAATTTTTAGAATCCTACTTAGGATTACGATCCAAAGTTAATGAGGACGGGTAGGGCATGAAAACAAACGCGAAGATCCGCGTGGCATTGGTGGGGATGGCGGCCGCGGCACTGGCTCTCACAGGCTGCAGTGCTGCCGGCGGGGCTACGGCAGGCGGCGAGGTTGTTGTAGGGGCCCTGACCTCGCTGTCCGGCGCAAACTCTCCTTCCGGCAAGAACTGGCTCGAGGGCTTCAAGATCGGACTGGACTATGTGACCGGTGGCACCGGCGCAGTAGACGGCACCAAGATCACCGTCGAGGAAGTGGATGACCGCACCGATCCCAACACGGCGATGACCGAGGCCACCAACCTCGTTGGCCGGGGAGTGAATATCATCGCCGGCACGCAGAGCTCGGGCATTGCGCTGAACCTGGCCGGCTTCGCGGAGGAAAACGACATCCTCTACATCACCGGAAGTGCGAACTCGAACCAAATCACGGGCGCGAACAAAAACACGTTCCGCGGGTCCCGCCAGGCGTACCAGGATGTCGCCACCATCGTCGAGGGCCTGGGTGACAAGGTAGATGGCGCCAAGATCGGCATCCTCGCCCACGACATCGAATACGGCAAGAGCCTGATCGAAACCACCAAGGAGATCATCGGTGACCGGGCCGAGTCCATCACGGAAGTGCTGGCCCCATTTCCGACCGACGACGTTGCCCCTTATGTCCAGCGCATCAAATCCGGCAACTTCGATATCGTTATTCCATTCTGGTCCGGCGACGTAACGGCCATGTGGCGGGCGCTCGAGCAGCAGGACATTTTCTCCAACGCGCAGGTCATGTCCAACATCGGGATGCGTCCCACCTGGCCCACCTACGCCGAGATCGAATCCCCCAACGTGTCCCTGTTCACCTCCTATGTGGGCAACGAAGTGGACAACGACGCTGCACGCTTCCTGGACAAGGAAGTCGCCGCCCTGGGGCACGAGGTGGACTACATCCATGCCGACGGATTCCTCGCCGCGCAGATGATCGCCCACGCCGTCGGAGAAACCAACGCCGGCACCACCGCCGATATGGTCGCGGCCCTGGAAGGCTACTCCTTCGAAAGCCCCCGCGGCCCGACGAGCATCCGGGCCAAGGACCACGCGCTCATCGCCCCCATGGTCTTCCTCCACTTCAAAGATGGCAAGGCTGTCGTGGACCAGCTGATTGATGGCGAATCCATCGCCCCGCCGCTGCCGTAGACCGTGGTGCGGAACCAGCCGAAGGCACCAACCAGCGAAGGGAAGACCATGAGCGTCGCAGAGGCCGGCGAGATCCTGGAAACCGAGGACCTCTCATGGAGCGTCGGCGGCATCCACATCATCCGTGGTGTCTCGCTCCGGGTCACGCAGGGGGAATTCCTGTCCGTCATCGGACCGAACGGCGCCGGAAAGACCAGTCTGATCAACCTGGTTTCCGGCGTCGTCCGCCCGACGGCAGGGGCCATCCGGTTTGGCCGGACCGACATCACCCGCCGCGGACCCGCCGACCGGGCCAAGGCCGGAATCGCCAGGACCTTCCAGACCTCCAGCGTGTTCCTGGAACGGACGGTCCTGGAAAACGTCCGGCTGGCCGCGCAGGCGCGTCTGGGCGGCAGCGGGTCCCTGTTCCGGCGGCCGCGCCGGAACGATCGGGCTACGGAACTGGCGAGGGACGCCCTGGAGCGCTCCGCGCTGCAGGGCGTCGCCTACAAGCAGGCAGGCGAGCTGACCCACGCCGATAAACGCAAGCTGGAGTTGGCCATCCTGGCCGTGCAGCGGCCGAAGCTGCTGCTGCTTGACGAGCCGACGTCGGGAGCTGCCGCTGAGGAAGTCGACGTGCTCATTGACATCGCGCGCGGCATTCACCGGGAAGGCAACACGGTCGTAATGGTTGAACACCACATCGAGCTGGTGGCCAGCATCTCGGACCGCATCGCAGTGATGCACAACGGCGGTCTCCTCATGGTCGATTCCCCGGACGTGGTTTTGTCCGATCCAACGGTGCAGAAGGCCTATCTGGGAGAGGGATTGTGAAATGACAAGGACCCAGGCGTCACCGGTACGGTCCTGGACCGCCTCCACCAGTGTGCTCTCACTGCGGAACGTCGATGTCCACAGGGGGGAAGCGCACGTTCTACGGGACGTCTCCTTCGAGATGCCGCCGAACGCCGTCACAGCGCTGCTGGGGCGCAACGGCGCCGGCAAAACGACGACCTTGCTTGCCGTTGTCGGGCTGCTGGCGGCCACGGGCCGGATGTCGATGGCAGGCACCGACCTCAAGCCGCTCAAAGTCGATGAACGGGTGCGACAGGGCATTGGCTACGTTCCGGAAGACCGGGAAGTCTTCGCCGATTTGACGGTTGCCGAGAACCTGCGGCTGGCAATGCGCGGACCCGAATCCCAGGCGCGGCTGCAGCAGGTGCACAAGCTCTTCCCCATCCTGCACGAACGTGCACAGCAGCGCGCCGGAACGCTGTCGGGCGGCCAGCAGCAGATGATCGCCATCGCACGGGCGCTGCTCAACGACAATAAGATCCTGCTGATCGACGAGCCCAGCAAGGGTCTGGCCCCCGCCGTTGTAACGGAGGTGGTACAGGCCATCGAGCAGGTCAAGGCCACCACCACCATCCTGTTGGTCGAACAGAACCTCGCGGTGGCCGCACGCCTAGCGGACCACGCCCTCGTCTTGGACCAGGGGCGCCTTGTTTATTCGGGCCCCATGGAGGATTTCGCTCGGGATACGGAAGCGACCTCGCGGTGGCTTGGCGTCGATATCAGGCCCAAGGCGGTTGGTGGCCGTGGCAATGAATGACGTCATTTCGCTGCTCATTTCCGGTTTGGGCCTGGCCGGAATCTATTTCCTGCTGGCGTCCGGGCTTTCGCTAATCTACGGACTGATGCGGGTGCTCAACCTGGCCCATGGGGCTATCTTCGCGGTCGGGGGTTTCGTGGGTTGGGCAGCCCTGGAGTACCTTCCCGTCGAACCTGACTGGCTCCGTTTTACAGCCGCCTTGGTGCTGGCCACCCTGGCCGGCGCAATGCTCGGCATCCTGATCGAAAAGGGACTGCTGGCCCGGCTTTACGGCCGCCCCTATGCCCAGATGCTGTTGACCCTGGGCCTGGCTTTCGCGATGACCGCATTCCTGGGCGGGTGGCTCGGGCATGATCCGCTCACCTTGAAGCAGCCGGCCTGGTTCGACGAGGTCACCGTCATTGCGGGCAGCCGCGTGGTCAACAGCAGGCTGGTGATCGTCGGGATCGCCCTGATCCTGTTCCTCGCCACGGTCGTCTTCCTGCGGCGTTCCAAACATGGCCTGATCATCCGCGCCGGGGTGAACAACCGGTCCATGGTGATGGCGTTGGGCATCAACGTCTCCAAGTCATTCACCCTGCTATTTGTCATCGGCTCGGGCCTGGCCGGCCTCGGCGGGGTGCTGGCCGGGGTGTTTTTTGGCAGCGTCACGCCGGAGCTGGGCACGCAGCAGCTGATTTTCGCGTTCATCGTGATCATCGTCGGCGGACTGGGATCCCTGGAAGGCACGGCGCTGGCGGCGCTCGTCGTCGCCGTCCTTCAGCAGTTCGTCAACTATTACGGGCCGCCCGGCGCCGGCGACCTCGTCACTGTCCTCCTGCTCGCGGTGATGCTTCTGGTGAGGCCGCGGGGCCTGCTCGGAAAGGTTGCAGCATGAAGCGCACAGCAGCAAGGAACGTTCCCCTGGCCATCGCCGTGGCCCTCTTCGCGGCCGTGCCGTTCCTGTCTAACGTCTCGGTCCCGCTGGTCTTCGACGGACCGCTGGGTTCCCTGGGGACCATGCAGATCATCGCCGTGGGTTTGATCTTCGCCGCCCTTGCCATGACCTTTGACCTGCTCTTCGGCTACACCGGGCTATTGTCGTTCGGCCATACCTTGTGGTTCGCCCTGGGGCTTTACCTTCCTGCGGTGCTGATGGTGGGGGCAGGCGCCCCCTTCGGAACCGCCCTGCTTCTGGCCCTGGCCGCATGCCTCCTGCTTTCGCTCATCATTGGGGCGGTGGCGCTGCGGACCTCGGGAATCGCCTTCGCGATGGTCACCATGGCGTTCGCCGAGGCGTTCCTGATTTTCGTCGAGCGAAACCCGACCAAGATGTTCGGCGGCGACGAAGGCATCACAGTAGCCGGTTCCCTCCTTCCCCAAGCAGTACGGGGTGTGGCCGGCATCGGTACGGTGTACTGGATCGCCCTGGTGCTGGCGGTGACCATCTACCTGCTCCTGCGCCAGAGCGTCGGTTCGCGTGCTGGGCACGTCCTGCAGGGACTGAAGGAGAATCCCCTGCGGGTCGAACTCCTGGGCCTGCACACCTACCGTTTCAGGCTGTTGTCCTTTGTGCTCTCGTCGATGCTGGCCGTGTTGTGCGGTTTTGTCTACCTGCTGGTTGCCAGGGTGGCCTATCCGGGCATTGCGGGAACGGACTTTGCGCTGCTCATTATGGTCATGGTGGTGTTCGGAGGCACCGGACGCCTGTGGGGGGCAGCGCTTGGCGGGTTCCTGTACGGCGTGGCCAACATCCGGCTGGGCAGCATGAGCACGGCTGCTTTCGGTGAGGGCCTGCCGCAGTGGATTTCCGGGCCTCTCCAGGAACCGCCGCTCTACATCGGGCTGGCCGTAGTACTCATGATGCTGTTCGCTCCGGAAGGTCTGGCCGGTCTTATTGAAAAAGCAAGCAGCCGCCTGAGGGCGCGACTGGCAGGCTCCAGGCGCGGACGGAATTCCGGCGCCGCCCCCTCAGGATCGGGCGGCACCCCTGGGGGCGACGGGACGGAAACAGCACTCGCTGCTTCCGGGCAACGCTGAGCACCGCGCTTAACAATTTTTATCTTTCAGATAACAGCAATTATGAACTACGCCACAGCGATGGAGCGGCTCCGGGGCGAGCCCGGCGTGGCCCCGTCTGCAGCAAACGCGGTTCCAGGGGGAGGGTACTGACACGACGATCGGCCTTACGGCGGAACGGTCCGCAGCAGTTGGCGCGGGTGAGTACCTCGCACGCGCCAAGTCCATCGCAGCGATCCATCGCGTCGGAAGCGGACGCCGCCGAGCAGCAACGCAAAGTGACAGGGCCGGTCGTTGAGGCACTGAAGGAATAGGGGCTGTTCTGGATGCTGGTTTCCCGGCGAACTCGCTGGGGCGGGGTGGACATCATTGAGGCCATGGAGGAAATCTCCAGGGCGGATGGTTCGACGGGGTGGGCCTTCATGGCGAATTCCATCGACCTCTGGGCCGCGTCGGGATTCCTTCCCGAGGAGGGGGCGCGAACTCTTCAGTGGCGGAGCCAAGGCCATTACAGCGGGATTCTCCGCGCCGGTGTGCCGTGCCGTCGAGGCGGACCGTGGGGCAGCGGCAGACTGCGCTTGGGCAGCGGTCCGGCCTACGCCACCTGGATCGGCTGCGGCATCTAGGTCGTGGACGAGCAAGGGGAACCCAAGATCCTCGAGAACGGCTTGCCCGACCGCTTGTTCGGCTTCGTCCCCCGGGACAGCATCGTCTTCCATGACAACTGCGACGTCATGGGCCTGGTGGCCTCAGGCAGCGTCGGTTACGAACTTCCCGAGCAGTTCATTCCGGACAAGCACCTCAAGTCCACCTTCTCGACGACGGCGAACCGGTCCGAAGCCATCTACAGCCTCGGTCCGATGGGCCTCGGCACCGCCCGCCATGCCGGTGTCATGCTGGGCATAATAAAGCGGGCGCTCGAGGAAGTTGTGCAGCTCGTCGACGGCAAGTCCCGCCAGGGCTACCCTGTCCGAGTGGGGGACTACCTTGTTTTCCTCCACGGCTTCGCCCGGAAGGACGCCGCCCACCAGGGAGCCCGGGCCTACGCGCTTGCGGCGTTCGAAAATGCCGCCGAAGGTGCCGACGCCAAGGGCTCCATCATACCGGAGCAAAACGCGCGGCTGCGCCCGGCGACCACCTGGATCCATACGGTCGCCGACGACGTGATCAGCTTCTGCCACCTCTGGGGCGGCACGCAGCCACTCCGGACCCGAGCGCGTTGGGCCGCACCACACGCGATATCGCGGCGGCAAAGATCCACGTACTGCTCACCCCGATCACAATGGTGAAGGCTGCCCCGGCCATTGCCGATGCCCGGCTCCGGCATAAGGAAACCGCGGACGCCTAAACTGATCCGGCAGCGGCCGGCGCCGGAAGCAGCGATCCCCGGAATCCCGAGGATCGCTGCCCTTGGGATGGTGGACTATGCGCTCAGCAGGTGCCGCCGCGCTCGGGTGGAGGATGCATCGACGACGCGGCCGTCGACCTTGGCGATCACCAGCTGCTGCGTCGCAACGATGTGCTTGCGCGAGTAGGCCTCGGCCTCATCCGCATTGCCGGCATCGATCAGGTCGACCAGCCGCGCATGGGCCTTCGTGGCGTGCGCGCGGGCCTCATGGCCGGGATATTCGCCCTCCAAGCTTAAGGTCTCTGCCCAGGCTTCCTCCTGAGCCGTCCACAGCCGGACCAGACCGCCGACAATGAGCTGGATAGGCGAATCTCCGCACAGATCCACGACAGCAGCGTGGAAGTCGCGGGAGGACCGGGTGAAGGAGACACCCTCGTCGTCGTGGGGTGCTTGTGCCAAGACTTTGCGCAGCTTCGGGACAACCTCAGTGCCGCGGTTGGGGTTTTCGGCGCACAACCGCGCGCACAGCGGTTCCAACCGGGCAAGCGAGGCTGCCAGCTCGTCGATCCGCGTGCCGGCCGATTGCAGGGCAATCCCCAGGGAGTAGCCGAACCTGCCCTCGCCCGGGCGATGGACCGACGCGCCGCCGACATTGCCCCGGCGTACCGTGACCAGCCCCTCAGTTTCAAGGATGCGCAGCGCCTCCCGCAGGGAAGGGTGGCTGATGCCGTACTCGTCACGAAGATCCTCCTGCTTGGGCAGCATTCCGCTGGAGAACTCGCCCCGGAGGATGCGTGCCCGCAGTTCGCTGGCCACCGACTCGGCGACGCGCACCTGATGGATTTGCGACGCCGCGGGTCGCTGCGCATCCAAGAGTTCACTCACGGAGACCTCCAGGGGATTGGGCGGGTAGTTCTGGGGTTGGTTCACCCGCTGGGTTCTTGGTGCCGGACCGTTCTTAAGAATCTAAAGTTATCTTCATATAAAGGATACGCTATGTGCGACGAGACGCGGCCGGAAACCGGCCACGCCCGTCCTATCCATGGCGACGGAAGAGCGCCGCCATGGCCTGTCCGCCGCCGATACACATGGTGACGATGCCCAGTTCACGGTCGCGACGGACCAGGTCCTTTGCTACCCGGAGCGAAAGGATCGCACCGGTGGCACCGACCGGATGACCCAGCGCGATGGCGCCGCCGTAAGGATTGGTCTTCTCCGGGTTCAGCTTGGCATCCCGGATCACCGCGACTGCCTGCGCGGCGAACGCCTCGTTCAGTTCGACCACGTCAATGTCGGCAGGGGTAGTGCCGGTCTGCTCGAAGAGCTTCTGCAGCGCGAAAACCGGAGCGTAGCCCATCAGGTCCGGCGCCATGGCCGAGGTGGCCACTGCCTCCAGGGTCACCAGGCCGGTGAGGCCGCGCTCGGCTGCAACCGATTCGCGCGCGAGCACGACGGCGGCCCCGCCGTCGTTGATGCCCGAGGCGTTGCCAGCGGTCACGGTGCCGCCGTCCTCAAAGGCCGGTTTCAGCTTTGCCAGCGCTTCCAAGGTGGTCCCGGGCTTGGGATGTTCGTCTACCTCGACCGTGAACGGCTTGCGGCCGCCCACATGGACGGGGGCGATTTCCTCGGCGAAGGCGGTCCGGGCGGTCTCGGCGGCGGCCCGGCGCTGGGATTCGAGGGCGAACTCGTCCTGCTCGGCACGGGAGACGCGGTACCTGCGGGCGACATTTTCGGCCGTTACCCCCATGTGGATGCCGTGGAAGGGGTCGGTCAGGATCGCGACAGTGCCGTCCACCAGGGCACGGTCCCCGAGCCGGTAGCCGTTGCGGGCACCGAAGTCGTAGAAGGGCATCCTGGTCATGGATTCGTTTCCGCCAGCCAGCGCGAAGTCCGCCCCGCCCCAGCGCATCTGCATCGCCGCGGACCAGATGGCCTGCAGCCCGGACCCGCACAGCCGGTTCACGGTGTAGGCGGGGATGTTCTTGGGCAGTCCCGCGGCCAGGGCCACCCGGCGGGCATTGTAGGCATCCGGACCGACCTGTCCAATGCAGCCCATGACGACCTCGTCAATCTCGGCGGCGTCCACCCCGGAGCGCTCCAGTGCCGCCTTCGCCGCCACGGCTCCAAGTTCATGCCCCGGCACGTTTTTGAAGGCACCGCCGAAACTGCCGATAGGGGTTCGGGCTCCGTCGAGAAGGACAATCTTCTCCTGGTCGCTCATATTCTCACCGATCTGCTTGAAGGTGCGCTGAGTCAAATCGCACGGAACGCGCGTGGTGGATTCCAAGCGTCTGGCCGCGCCCTTGTCCGCTTAAATTATCTCAAAGATTATAATCATGTTAGATATTTGCGCCGCAAGAATTGCCTTGGGCCGCGACTCCAGCTCCAAGCACGCCACCTCCATGGAAGGCAGTTTTACGCATTGGTGGGCCGGGGCGGGACGGCAGCAAACGGGGTCGCGTCCGTGCCGGCGAATTCGCCGATGCAAGCCTGAGCGCGGGACGGAACCGTCAGCCATGCGGCCACCGGCTGCTGCATGGGCGGTTTCGGACAGGGCGGGCGGTAGCGAGGACCACCGGCGGGCTCGGCGTCGATAGGGGCGGCAGGAAAATTCGATTCCCTCCCTCCAACATATAAATCATATCTATCAATGTACCTTCGGCCGTGCTAGCGTTGGGGCAGAATTGCCAGCCGCGCTGGCACCAGCTGGCGGCTCCTCCGCGGCACGGCTGTGGGGAGGCTTCCCCTGCCCGCCGGTGCGGCGTCACCGACCGAACGCATTCCCGGAAGGAGCCGCATGGATCCGCTGTTCACGCCGTTAAGTTTTTCTCGCGGGCCGGCCATGAAGAACCGTTTCATGCTGGCACCCATGACCAACAAGCAGAGCAACCTCGACGGCACGGTTTCGGACCAGGAAATCAGCTGGCTCCTCCGCCGGGCCCGCGGCGGATTCGCACACATCGTGACCTGCGCCAGTACCGTCCAGCCCTGCGGGCGTGGCTTCCCAGGCGAGATCGGCGTGTACGATGACATGCACCTGCCCGGGCTGCGGAAGCTGGCCTCCGCCCTTGCCGGCGCCGGCAGCGTAGCCAGCGTCCAGCTCAACCACGCGGGCATCCGGGCCGACAGCACCGGCCGCGTTGGTCCTTCCGCGGATGCCGAAACCGGCGCGCGCGCCCTCACGGTCGAGGAAATTGAAGCCGTCATCGACAGCTTTGCTGACGCCGCGGCGCGGGCAGAGGCGGCAGGCTTCCATGGGGTTCAGATCCATGGTGCGCACGGCTACCTCATCGCCCAGTTCCTCAGCCGGACGATCAACCGTCGAACGGACCAATACGGCGGCAGCCTCGAAAACCGCAGCCGGCTCCTGTTCCGGGTGGTCAATGCCATCCGCCGGCGGTGCGGCAAGGACTTCCAGCTCGGCATCCGGATCTCTCCGGAACGTTACGGCCAGGACTTCTTCGACGTCCGCGAGACCGTTCAGCGGCTGCTGGACGAGGCCCTGATCGACTATCTCGACATGTCCTTGTGGAACATCTTTAAGGAACCCGACGACGAACGGGCCCACGGCAAAAGCATCATGGCCCATTTCCTGGAACTCGACCGCGGTCCCGTTCGTGTCGGCGTCGCCGGACGGATCGTTGATCCGGAAACCGCCCGGGCCTGCCTCGACGCCGGGGCGGACTACGTGGCGCTGGGCAAGGTGGCGATCTTGCACGGCGACTACCCGAACCGGGTATCCGGAGACCCCGCATTCAAGCCCCGCTGGCTGCCGGTCACACCGGAGTATCTTCGCGGCCAGGCAGTCGGGGAATCCTTCATCAAATACCTTGCCTCCTACATGCGCAACTTCGTTGAAGGCGTGCATCCGCGCGCAGGCGGTTCGGGCGTGAAGTCGGCCTGGACCGACGAACAGCTCGGCCTCGTCCCCGTGAGCAGCAAGTAACAGGGCAGGCAGCAGAAGGGAACTGAGCGGACTGAAAGATCCACCGAGGCATTTGCCCGCGGTGCCGGTCACAAGGTCGGCGTTGGCACCGCCCTGGTCACACTGACCGAGCCCTGGCCTGGCAAGGAGCGAGACTACAGCCGGTGGTACGAGGACGACCACTACTTCAGCGCTGCGCTGACGCGCCGTGGGTTTTTGCCGGCCACCGCAGGCTGTTTCCCGGCAACGTACTGGATTTCCCCCGGGCGGGCTCGGCGACTGGGCGCAGGGAAAGCCTTCCTGGGTCAACTGTTCTATTTGCTTCGCCGATTTCGCAGTCCAGATTCCGCGTGTGGCCCGGATTTTCAAGATGCCAGCGGTGTCCTCGTCACGATGGGAGACAACACTAACGCATCGGCAACGAAGCTCAGGGTGTAGCCCTTGCGGGCCCCGCCCCATCCCCACGCCCTCGGGAAAACTGCCGCCGCCGGCTCAGGCACGGCGGAGACAGGGCCACCAACAAGGCCATCCAGCGCGTGGTGATTTCCCGAATGGCTATCGATCGGCCCACAAGGACCATGTTCTCCGGCGTACCAAGGAAGGCAAGAGCCAGAAAGAGATCATGCGCCATGTCAAACGTTACGTTCGCGCGAGATCTACTTCTCAATGACAAACCCTAAGCCGGCGTCCGTCATCACAGATTTGCGCCCGGCAGGAAAGCAACTCGCGACAACCCTCCGGGATGCGGCCGGGAACTTCAACGCCTGGCCACACGCCCTTTCCTGGGCCGAACGAGGACTCAGCGGGACGACGGCCTCGCCAATGAATACAGATGCTGGCTGACCGAGCAAAACCTACCCGAGAAACGAACGGAAAGCTGCAGGAGCATCACGTAGGCGTGACGGGAGCCTGTTGTGCTCCCCGGCCGATCAACGACTGGAACGCCAACACCGGAGTGCCGCGACGGTTGTAGCGGAACATGAATTCGTCAAGGTAAGCCCGCAGGTGCTCGCTACCCACCAAACGGCGGGTGCCTGGTGACCAGGTCTTGAAGTTTTTGCTGGCGCAGTGCACGCGAGGCAGGACCGAGCCCGTGGTTGCGGCCCTTTTGGCGTCCCGTTGGAAGCGGGGTGATAGTCGTAGCCGACTTTGGCTGGCCAATCCAGCCGGCCGCGGACAGTGGATGCCCGCTATCGGGGCGACAGCGATACGTCTATACGCTCCTACTTCTGCAGTCTAAGGCACGACGACTGTTTTTGTAGACAATCCAATGCCGGAACTTCGGATCGCGGTGGCGATTTCCGCAAGTTCGAACCGGTCAGTGACTAGGTCGGCGATCGCGAAACGTCGCTGAAGCCGAGAGGCCAGAGCCACCGCGTTTCCTAGGTTCCCGCGCTTACCGCCCAAGTTGCCCATGATGTGCAGGCTGCGGTTATTGATGAGCACGGGATTCACTTCGACTGTGCGTGAGCCGGAGAACAAACCGGAGATAAGATAGCGTCCGCGTCTGGCCAGGAGCTCGATGCCCTCAGTGAAGGCTGCGGGTTGGCCAGCAGCCTCGATCACCACGTCGGCACCCCGGCCGTCAGTCAGTTCTCGCACTCGCTCAGCGCGCTCTGCTTGAGTCGTCGTCGTTATGTCCAGCGCCGTCGTCGCGCCAAGCCGCGTGGCCCATTCGAGCCTCTTTGCCGGAGCACCAATCACAATGAGTTGTGCGGGACTTGCTAGTGTCGCCAAGGCTATGGACGCAAGGCCGACCGGACCGCAGCCCTGTACCAGCACCGTTTGGGCGGGGAGGATCTGGCCGAGCACGTCCATTCCGTTGACGGCGGTTGGCAACGCGCATCCGAATGCAACGTAGGCCTCGTCCGGAATGTCATTGGGAACCTTGTACACCGGCACTCGTGCAGAAAGGGTGGCATACTGCTGAAAACCGGCCGGATTTGGTCTCGACGAAGGGTAAGGCCAGGTCTCTTCTTCACAAAGCAAAAAGAAATCGTCAAGGCAATTCTGGCAGTGACCGCAACCTGCGGCGGGCGGGAACCAGGTTATGCGATCACCAACAGCAAGATTCTGGCCGTGCCAATCGGTCACACGGCCAACACCCAATTCGGCCACGACCCCAACCGCTTCGTGGCCGAAAGAAATCGGTGCGTCTTCCTTGGGTACGTCGCCAACGAGGCGATGAGCGTCAGTACCGCAAATCCCGGCCATAGTGACCCGAGCAATGAGCCCCCCAACCGGCGGAACATCGACCTTTTCGGTAATGAGCGAAAGCGACAATGATGCCCCATCAAAAGAGACCGCGGTAGACTGCACAATTACTCCTTGCTATTCGGGCCCGTCTCAGGAGAGGACCGATTCCTATCTGATGCCGGAACGGATTCCGGGCCCCGCGTCTGCCCGGAATCCGTTCCGCGATCAGGATTTGGCTGCGGAGTCGTCGCGCCACCGTTCGAGGATTGCCGGCGCGACCTTGACCAACTGCTGTGGGTCGGCTACGAGGTGGTTCATCACCAATCGAGCGTCGGCGACGAAACGCGCGACCACGCCGTCCTTGGGGATTACGGCCGAGCCTGCCCACAGAGCCGCAGTGGAGACGATATCGTCGAGGAGCCGGTGCAGGTAAGCATTTGCCTGGTCGATGCGGGTGATGTTGAATTGGCAAAACGTCCCGGCCTCAGCCGCATTCCAGGCATCCTGGTAAGCCTTAAGACAGAACGCACGAGCTGACTGGTACTCAGCCTCAATGCGGGCGAATTCATAGAGGAACAGCGGGTACTCATCGACGACGGGGACGGCGCCGCGCCGTTTCCGCGCGGTTGCCTTTGCGACTTCCTCGATAACCCGCTTCGCAATACCGAGGGCCACCCCGACATGCGCAATGATCCCGGGCGTCCAGAACTCCTGGGCGAAGATGGTACCAGTCACCTTGTCTCCGGTGGAGGTAGCGAACCACTTGTCCTCGAGGACATGCTCCTTGATGCGGTAGTGGCCGGAACCGGTGCTCTCCAGCCCGGAGGCGTTCCAGTTATGGAGCCACTCGACGTCCTTCACATCGACATAGGCCGTCAAGACGACCGGGTTTCCGTCCTCGTCGATCACCTTTTCGTCGTTGTCATCGACCAGGTTGAGGAGCGTGATGACACGGGTCGCGTGCAGCGTCCCGGAACCGAACGGCATCGGGTCGGTCCTAACGAGGTAGCCGCCTTCGACCTTCTTGGCGGTTCCGGGGGGCATACCGTTGGCGAAGCCGCAGGCGATCCCATCGCCGTTCGGGCCGAGCAGCTCCAAGTACGCCTCTTTCCCAAGGAGGACGCCGGCGATGATCGTCCCGCTGGTGTTGACCCCAAAGGTCCAGCCCGAGGAGGCATCCTGTCGTGAGACCTCCTCCATGACGTTGATCATGGTGACATTGTCTGCACCGTCACCACCAAGCTCCACAGGCAGCTGCGCCTTGTAGAGCCCCGCGTCCTTCCAGGCCTGGACGATCTTCGCCGTAGTGTTCGCTTCCTTCCTGGCCTGTGGGAGCTCTGACTCAATAAGCGGTGCGAGTGAACGGGCGATGCCGACCCACTTGGCGGTCTTCTCGGCCTGAGTCTCGGTCCTCACTGCGGCTGCTTCAATCGTAGGGGTTGTCATCTTTGGTCCGATCCTTCCGATCCTCTGAAAATGGGTTGAGCCGAGCGGTCCGTGCGCGTTCGGACCCGGCTGACGAGCGTACGGCGCCTGGCAACGGACGTGTGGGAGCCAGGACTGCGTCTTCGTCCTTCGCCATCGAAGTGGCGACCCTTCGTCGTCGAGGTGACGCCCGGTCCGATGGAGGCAGGCCTGCGGTTGTTGGTGGTCCAGCTCTGCGCGGGAAGAAGCCTGAAGCCCCGCTCATTCGGTTGATACAGCCTTAGAACCGTTATCTTACAATAATAGCAGAATATGTCAACATATAAATGATTTGCAGTGCGTCTAGATGAACAAGCAACAGCCCGACGGGATTTCCCGGCCAGGCGCTGCTGCTTGAGCAATCGTTGAGGGGTTTCCTGCGGGAATCCGCCGGCCGGTGTGGCATTTGCCCGCACCGGCTGGCCAAAGTCGCCTTTTCCGGCCCAGGCACCCGGTGCCGCCGAGAGGCATCGTCATGTGCGAGAGTCGCAACCATGTCAGTGCTCCATGGGGTGAACGGAGGCAATGCCGAAGGCGGCCCCGTGCCCCACGGGACACCGATCCGTCGGCCGTGACTGTGCGCCGAAACCGGCGACCTCTCGCTGCTGAGCCAGGCGGCTAGGCCTAACTGGCCATTGCCGTCGCTGAAGTGCAGTGCGCTCTGACCCCTGCATGCCGAGGGGCGGAAAAGGTGGGCAGCGCGGAGGGTTGTGTTGAAGGAAAAGCAGCGTTCGCCGACGGTGCCGCACGCCGCCAGGTCCGTCGCGTCGAGCGGAGGGCACGGACACCGAAGCAATGGGAAAGGGTGAACTCGCTTTGATAAGGGAGTAAGTGGCTGCGGTGGAAGCGGACCGGCCAGCGAAGCCATTTGCGAGACTCTCGGGCTCGGGCGCCGATGTAGCCCGACACCGGTGCCCAGCACCGGTGGAACACTTCCGCCACGTCTTGAATTACGACTTATCAATCATTACTATAATAAAAATGAAAACGGGGCGCTCAGTTGCCCACCAACCTCTGCGCCGGAGGAGCCCCACAGGAGCGGGCCGCTGCGGCAACGGCACCGAAGAATGAAGGAGCGCCATGCTTGACTATGCTGAGGCGGATGAAGTCCAGGTACTGCGTCACCGGCTGCGGGCCCTCGTGGAAGAACACATTCCGAAGTCTTATCTCGGCGCCTTTACAGATAATCCGAATGATCTGGAGATAGCGCAGCGGTTCAGCCGGATCCTAGGCGAGCAGCGGCTGTTTGCCCTGACCTGGCCCGAATCATTCGGTGGCGGCGGAGCCAGCAGCTGGGAACAGACGGCACTGCGGGAAGAAATGTGGGCCGCCCACGAACCCCGGGGCGCCCAGTACATGGGACTGAACTGGATCGGGCCGGTGCTGATGCGGTACGGCAATGAGGACCAGCAGCAGCGGCACCTGCCGCCGATTGCCGCCGGCGACGTGCTGTGGTGCCAGGGCTTCAGCGAACCCGAAGCCGGATCGGATCTTCCCGCGCTGCGTACGAAGGCAGTCCGCGAGGAAGGCGGCTGGCGCATCCACGGGCAGAAGGTCTGGACTTCCTACGCCGAGATGGCCCGCTGGTGCTTCCTGCTTGCCCGGACCGGCACTCCGGAGAGCCGCAAGGACGGCATCACTGTCTTCCTGGTCGACATGGAGCAGGCAGAAATCGAGGTGCGTCCGATTCCTTCCATGCTGGGCCGGCACCATATCAACGAGGTGTACTTCACCGGAGCGTGGGTGCCGGACCGGGACGTCCTGGGCGGGATCAACGAGGGCTGGAAGATCGTCAACGACGTGCTTGCCTTCGAACGCATCGGCATCGCCCGGTATGCCCGTTGCGACAAGCTCCTCTCGTGGGCGCCCCGGGCGCTCGGCGAGGCCTGGGCGGACCTTCCCCAAGGCCTCCACCAGCGCTGGGCCAAGGCACTTGTGCACAGCCGCTCGGTCCGGCTGCTCGCCTACAAGGTCGTGGCCGCCCAGGACCAAGGCCTACTGGACCCCGCCGACGCGGCGGCCTACCGTATCGCCGTCACCCTGCTCGACCAGGAGGTGGCCGAAGTCCTGATGGACATCGTCGGCGGCTGGGGCCTTGGCACCGAAGACACGGAACGGATCTTTGAACGCGCGGTCGAGGACCATTGGCGCTACGCGCAGGCCTCGACCGTCGCATCGGGAACCTTGGAAATGCAGCGCCTGGCGCTTGCGAACAGATTGGTGGGGAAGCGATGAAGAATCAGCTGTCGGATGAGGCAGTAGCGCTCGGCGAGGCCGTAGACGACACTCTGGCAGCCGCCGGCGGTGTTGACCTGACCCGCCGCGCGGAAGCTGACCCGGCCGCCCGTGCCGCGCTGATTGGCCCGTTGCTCGAAGAGCTTGGCCTCTGGGAGATCGAGCCGCTGGCGGACCAGGTCCAGCTCGAGGCAGCGGCCGCCGCCTGCCGTGCCGCGGGCCGGCATGTCCTGGCCTACCCCATCGCGGAGCGGTTCGCGGCGCCGGAAGGCTCGGAAGGCCTGCTGCTGGTACCCTCCACGGGCCGGCGTGTGGCCCCCCACGCCGACCTCGGCTTGTCTTGGAGCGCGGTTGAGCTGACCGGCCTGCAGCGCCCGGTTCTGTCGACCGGAGGTTCCCTCCACACCAAACTCGGCAGCTTTGCGGGCGAGGTCCAGGTGGGCGAGGCCTGTGGAACCCTTGAGCGTGAAACGGCGCTGCTAATAACACTGCAGATGTGGTGGCTGCTCGGCGTCCTGGAGCGGGCCGGGGCCGATACCCTCACATACGTCAAGGAACGCGAACAGTTCGGCCGCACCCTGGCCAAGTTCCAGAGCGTGCAGTTCACGCTCACTGATCTCACGGTCGCCGCCCAGAGCCTGGCTGAGCTGGCCAAGTACACCCTGTGGTCCCTGGCGCAGGACGATCATGAGCCGGTCTGGCTGACCGACGCGCTGTCCCTGCGGCTGTCCGGTCTCGAAGCCGCCGACGCCGTCATGCGCAGGGCGCACCAGCTGCACGGCGCCATGGGATTCGCCGACGAGACGAATGTGTCCTGGTACTCCCGGATTTCCCAGCCGGTACGGCGTCTTCCGGCAGGGCTGAGCCAGACTGAGGCTGCCGTGGTGGAGTCGATGGGAACCGACCGCTTCACCAATCTCTTTACGCCCCTGCCGTCAGCGGTTCGCCCCGAGGGGGCACTTGCGCACTGACGGTGTGCAACCGCCCCATAGTAGTTGCAACATGTGCATAGGCCCGGAGGGCCAGTGACGCCATACCGGCGTCGGAGAGGACCAATGATGACAACCGCTGCCCAGTTCTCGCTCGAGGGCAAGACGGCCCTGCTCACGGGGGCATCCTCCGGAATAGGACGCCGTTTCGCACAGGTGCTGGCCGAGGCCGGCGCCACCGTCGGAATCGTGGCCCGCCGGGAGGAGGCCCTCAAGGAGCTTGCCGGCCAATACAAGGGCTGCGTCCCCTTCCCGGCAGATCTGGCCGATCCGGAAGCGGCGGATGAGCTGGCGCGGGCAGCCCTCGAGGAACTGGGACCGATCGACATCCTGGTCAACAACGCGGCCTACATCGCCGGCGGCGTCAAGGCCGAAGACGAGACGCTGGACATCATCCACTCGACCCTGAACGTCAACCTTGTTTCGCCGATCCGGCTGGCGCAGGCACTGTTCCCGGCCATGAAGGAACGCGGCCGCGGGTCGATCATCAACGTCACGTCCATTGTGGCCAGCGTGGGCATCGGCAGGTTTCCGCAGGCGATCTACTCGGCGTCCAAAGGCGGGCTGGAAGCGATTACCCGGGAATGGGCCGCCCAGTGGAGCCGCTACGGGATCCGGATTAATTCCATTGCCCCCGGCTTCATTGAAACCGGGATCACCGCCGAGGTGATCAACCGCGAAAACATCCAGCAGTGGATTGGACGTAACACACTGATCCCCAGGCACGGGCAGGTGGAAGACTTTGACGGTGCACTGCTCTATCTCGCCAGCGACATGAGCAGTTATGTCACCGGTCAGACACTGACAGTCGACGGCGGATGGACCGCGCACTAGGGACGGTTTTCGGACCAGAGGACCTCGGGCCCCGCAGGCCCGGAACATGGGAAAGGACAGAGGCCGTGGCGAGCCAAGAGGTGGACGCACCGAACGTGCTGGAGTGGCTGAGGGCACACTCCGATACCCTGCAAGACTGTAACCCACGGCGGACCGACTCCCTGGACGACCGCATAGACCGCAGCCTGGAATTCTTCGCCCGGCTCGACGCTGCAGGCCTGACCGGCTGGGGCTGGCCGGCCGAAAGCGGCGGCCGGGGCGGCAGCGCCGAGCTCCGCGCCGAACTATACGACGCCATCACCGCGGCCGGGTTCGGCATGCCGGAACAGGTCGGTGCCCTGGAGGTCCTCGGCTCGGCACTGGTCGCCCACAATCCGGGCATCGCCTCCCGATATCTTCCGGAGCTTCTGGCTGGCCGGGCACTATGGTGCCAAGGCTTCTCGGAGCCGGAGGCGGGCAGCGACCTGGCCAGCCTGCGCACCAGGGCGGTGCGCGACGGCCAAGGCTGGAGGATCACCGGCCAGAAGGTCTGGACTTCGCTGGGACACCGTTCAAACTGGTGCGGAGTGCTCGCCCGGACGGGCGCGCCCGACTCGCGCCACCGCGGCCTGACCCTGTTTTGGGTCGACCTGCAGGCTGCCGGCGTCGACGTGCGGCCCTTGCTCACGCTCACCGGTGAAGAGGAATTTTCCGAGGTGTTCCTAGACGGCGTCTACGTCCCTTCCGACCATATGATCGGCCCGGTCGACGGCGGCTGGGGCGTCGCAATGGACCTGCTCCAGTACGAACGCGGCATGTGGGCGTGGCAGCGCCAAGCCATTATGCATTCGACCCTCTCGGGGCTTATCGCCGAGCTGGACGAGTCGGACGCCCTCACCGCGTCGATCGTAGCCGAGGCATACATCAGCCTTACTGCGCTGCGGATGCGGTGCCGGGAAACGGTGAAGCGGCTCGCCGCCGGGGAACGGCTCGGTCCGGAGGTGTCAATTGACAAGATCCTGCTCGGCCAGACCGAGCACCTGGTCAATGACGCGGTGCGCGCCGTACGGGAGCGCGGCTTTGCTATCGGAGACAGCGCCGAGGCACGGACCGAACGGGCCGAATGGTTCTATTCACGTGCCGCGACCGTCTATGGCGGGGCCGCCGAGGTCCAGAGAAACATCGTGGCCGAGCGTGTGCTTGGTCTTCCGAGGGAGGCAGCCCGTGGCTGAGTTGGTCGACGAGATGGAAGAGCTGGCCGAGGCCGTCAGCGAATCCACGCGTGCCCTTGTGGCCCAGAGCCCGGAAGGAGTCGGCTGGAAAGCGCTCCTGGAGCTGGGATGGTTCGAGCTGGCCGGGGAAGATCCGCGGCTGGCCACCGGCGTGCTCGGCGAAGAGCTGGGCCGGGCCGCCCTCGCGTCGCGTGCGCTGGATGCCGCCGTCGTTCACGCGCTGGAGCAGGCCGGCGCCCCGGTGGTGGCCGAACAGTCCCACGCCGTGCTGTATCCCCTCCCGTCCTCGCCGGGCGCGGGACAGCTGTTCGCGGATGGTTCCGCAGAGCTTGACGGCCTGTTCCTGGGCGGAGTGGAGCCCGGCGACAAAATCCTGGCCTTTGTCACCGATCCGGCCGGCCAGCCCGCCGTCGTCCGGCTCGCTCCGGTGGAACCATCCGAAGTCGCAGGACTTGACGGCGCGGATGCCCGCGTACGGGCGGGCCGCCTCACCGGCCGCAGTGCCGCCGTACTCGACCGGCTGGCACCGGAGCACGCCCGCCTGGCTCTGCGCACCGCCCGGCGGGCCCTGGCCTACCAGCTGGTGGGTGCAGCCGAGGAATGCCTCCGGATCGCGGTGACCCACGTCTCGGAACGCCACCAGTTCGGGCGCCCCATCGGCAGCTACCAGGCGGTCAAGCACCGCCTGGCGGATGTGCGCGTCGCCATCGCGGCGGCCCGGTCGGTTCTGGCCGGCAGCTGGGACGAATCGGACCAGACGGAACTGACGGTGCTTGTCGCCACTTCCCTGGCGAAGAAGGCGGTACAGACGGCCGTGGCGCACGGCCTTCAGGTGTGCGGCGGTATGGGCTTTACCGAGGAATTCCCGCTGGCCCCGCTCGTGCGGCGGGCCCAGTTCTTCGCACCGTTCCTCGGCTCCGCCGCCGAACTTGGCATGGAAACCGCCCGCTTGTTGAAGGCCTGCGGCACCGCGCCGCGGATCTCCGGCTTCGGCACCCCCTGACCCCCGGTCCTGGAACCGCTGACCCCGAAAGGTGCGAGATGACCGCTCCTATAAAGAACCTGAAGGCCCGTCCCAAGGTGGTTGATGCGTGGATCCAGCCGTGGACCCGCGAAGTGGTCAACGTGATGCCCGAACGCACGGCGCACGTCTTCCGCAAGTACGGAACCGACAGGATGCAGAACGGCATTTCACTCGAGGAAATGATCGAGGAAATGGATGCCTCCGACGTCGATGTGTCGCTGGTTTCGGGCGGCCCGGTGGTTCCGGGGCATCTGGTTCTGGAGGCGCTGGATAAGTGGCCCGACCGGCTGGTCGGGGTTGTCGCTGTCGACCCGACCGACGGCGTCATGCAGGCGGTGCGGGAACTCGAAAGCCTGGCCCGGGACTACCCGGTCTGCGCGATGAAACTGGAACCGTTCTACTTCTGGCGGGATCCGACGGACAGGGTGTTCTACCCCCTGTACGCCAAGTGCGAGGAACTCGGGCTCGCGGTCCAGACACAGGTCGGTGGCACGGGGCCGCTCTTCCCTTCGCGGTCGGGCCTGCCGCTCTATATCGACGAGGTTGCGCTCGACTTTCCGGACCTGACCATCGTCTGCGGCCACGTCGGGTCGCCGTGGGTCGACGAGATGATCCATGTCGCGTGGAAGCACGACAACGTCTATATCGATACTTCGGCCCGCTTGGCCAAGCATTTCGAAGCCCCTTTCCGCAAGTTTCTGGGCGGGTACGGGCAGGACAAATGCATCTACGCCTCGGACTGGCCGCTGCTGGACTTCCAGCGTCCCCTTGCCTCGGCGCGGGAGCTCGGGCTGCCGGAGGAGGTCGAGGGCAAGTTCCTTGGCGAAAACGCCATCCGGGCCTTCCGGCTGGACCGTTTCTTCGCCGACGGCGCGTAATCACGAACCATGCCGGCACCGAAACCGGCCTCATGCCTGCCAGCAGGCGTCATTCCTGCCGAGAATCCCGCGGAGATACGAACGATGAACGACGAAGTCACCGAATATCCGTCAGCCGGAGTGCGCACCATTGCTGCGGCCTCCTTGTGGGCGGCGGAACAATATGGGGGCCGCCCGGCGCTGGTGTGCGGTGGGCGCCGTTTGAGCTTTAGCGACTACCTCGGTTATGCCCGGAGGGCCGCACGCGGCCTGATCGCCGCGGGGGTCAGGCCGGGGGACCGGGTGGCCATCTGGGCACCCAACTCCATCGAGTTTGCCGTGCTGGCCCTTGCCATCCAGCTCAGCGGCGCCGCACTGGTGCCCGTAAATACCCGCTACACTCCGCGTGAAGCCGCCGATATCCTGGCCAGGTCCGGCGCGCTGCTGGTCTTCACCGTTGAGCAGTTCCTCGGGCGCAGCTACGCCGAGGAGCTGCGCGCCCTCTGCGGGGAGGCCTCCGGGCTGCTGCCGCAGCTGCCGCGGATCGTGGACATCGACGCACCGGACAGCCCGGGCCTGCACGCGTTCCTGGCCGGGGGCGGGGCCGTGCTGGAGGGCGAGTTGGACGAGCGCATCCGCCGGATCACGCCGGACGACATTGCCACGGTCCTGTTCACCTCGGGAACGACCGGACAGCCGAAGGGTGCCATGCTGCGGCACGGCGCGCTGGTGCGGGCCTACTGGAACTGGGGGTCGCTGCTGGGCGTGCGCCCCGGGGACCGCGTCCTGCTCTCCAACCCCTTCTTCCATGCCTTCGGCCTCAAGGTCGGCCTGCTGCTCAGCCTGCTGCACGGTGCCGCCGCCTACCCGATGCCGGTCTTCGATGCCGAAGCCGCGCTGGACATCATAGAGCGGGAGCGGATCTCGTTTTATCCTGCACCGCCGACGGTTTTCCAGTCCCTGCTCGCGCATCCCAGCTTGCCTGGCCGCGACCTCGCGTCGCTGCGGATCGCCGTTACCGGTGCGACATCAGTCCCTCCGCAGCTGATCTACGACATGTACGACGTGTTCGGGTTCGGCCAGGTGTTCTCCCCCTACGGCTTCACCGAAGGAACGGGCGTGGCGACGCTGACCCGGCAGGGCGACGACCGGGACACCGTGGCTTCCACCGCGGGTAAGGCGGTGCCGGGCGTGGAGGTGGTGGTGCTGACCGAAGACGGCAGCAAGGCTGCCCCAGGCGAAACCGGTGAGATCGCGCTGCGCGGCTACAACCTGATGGCGGGGTACCTGGGCAGGGACGAGGCGTTCCTCGACGCTCAGGGCTACCTGCGCAGCGGCGATCTGGGAGTGCTCGACGAACGGGGCTATCTGAAGGTCACCGGGCGGATCAAGGACATGTACATCGTCGGCGGGTTCAACGTCTACCCGGCAGAGGTCGAAGCGGTGCTGCAGGCGCACCCGGGGGTGCTGGCTGCGGCGGTCACCGGGGTGCCGGATGAACGGCTCGGTGAGGTGGGACTGGCCTGCGTGGTACGCCGCGATGCCGGAGTCAGCGAAGCCGAGCTGGCCGAGTGGTGCCGGGACCGTATGGCCAATTTCAAACGGCCGAGCAGCATCCGTTTCGTGGACGCCTTGCCGTTGAATGCCAGCGGCAAGGTCATAAAGGACGAACTAGTAGCGCTTGCCGGCGAGTCCTAAACCGGCACGTAACAGAGCTTCCACCAAATCGATGGACCGGCAGCGAATGCCGGTCGGCGCTTTCGAGGGGTTGGGGCTGCCTGGCTTATTGGATGCCGGAACCCAATGCCCGGGACGGCCCCTACCTGCCAGCATGCCACCCGGGCCCCGGTCCCGACGGCGTGGCGACGGCCGGCCCGGAATCTGGACTCCCGCCGGACCCTCTTCAGGCCGCCGCAACCTTATGCCCAGCAGCCGGTGGAGCGCCTGGGGCGAGGACGCGCCGACAAGTACGGTTGTCGATTTGCGGGAACAGGAACTACTGCGGCGCCTCGATGTGCCGGCGGAAAGCCGTTCGGCTTCGCCGGCTCGCCGGCCCCGACGCGATCGAGAAGGGGCCCGTGCGCCCTGGCCGCATGCCCGGGCGCAGCCGGCCCCGGGCAGGTGCCTGCGGAAGCAGCAGGTCCGCCCGGGCCTCCTCGTGTACCCAGCCGGCGGCCACCAAACGGTACGGCTGCTTTCGGCACTCGTTGACCACCGTTCGGTGGAAAATGCGGGAGACCGGAGTGAATCGGCCCTCGACGGTCGGGTGCTTTGGCGCGCATGCGCGCGCAAACAGATTCCAGCCATGCGACAAAGGCGGCCTGGATACTCATGGTCGTGGCGGGCGCTTGGAGGGCAGGACCCAGCGAGTAACAGAAGCGTCCCTTACCCGGCCGCTGTGTCCGGCACCCGCACCCGATGAATCTGCAAGGGAGCAGGCCCGTCCCTGCCTGCGATGTCTTTCACGATTTTCTCTGCGGCGGGATGGAGGCCGTAATGGGAAGTACATCTTTTCGTCAAACTTATCCGGCCTATGTCTTTCTGACAGCGCTATTGTTATTATGATTCAAAGTATAAGGCTGGCACGGCGGCGCCGCGGTGTCCGAGGCGAGGGGAATTCTGATGATGGATTATGCGGACCGGCTGTCTTTGGCGGGCCGGGTGGTGGCCGTCGTCGGTGCAGGGCAGGGGATGGGCCTTGAGGCGGCACGCGCCGTGCGGTCTGCGGGCGCCTCGGTCGTGTGCCTGGACCGGGACCTGGGACTGGCCGAGGCGGCCGCGAAGGAGGTCGCAGGATCGGCGGTCCAAGTGGATGTCACAGACCGGGCTGGCGTCCAGGCGGCATTTGCGGGCCTGGGCGAGTTGCAAGCGGTCGTGGACGTGGTCGGGGCGGCCGCCTGGCATCCTGTACTGGAAACCCCCAACGAGGTGCTGGACGAACAATTCGCGCTGAATTACCGGCAGGCCGTCTATGTGCTTGAAGCGGCGGCACCGCAGATGAAGGCCTCGGGCGGTGGTGCGTTTGCGTTTGTGTCCTCGGCCTCCGGTGTCGCCGGCGCCCAGAGGCATTCAGCCTACGGCGCGGCAAAGGCGGCGTTGATGTCGCTGGTGCGTTCGGCCGCGGTAGAACTGGCCACGGACAACATCCGTGTCAATTCAGTGGCTCCTGGAGTGATCATGACTCCGCGGACACAGGCCGGGCTGTTCAACGACGGGGACTTCGTTGCGCGGCAAGCGGCGAACGTGCCGCTGGGACGTTTCGGGGAGGCCGCGGAGATCGCCAGCGTGCTGGCGTTCCTGATCTCGGATGCCAGTTCATACCTCACAGGACAGAACATTCTGGTCGACGGGGGCGTCGGGGCGAAGTTCCCGCATTTGGTCCGGGACTAAGGCCGGACACCCCGCTGCCAAAGCGGCAGGCCGGGGCCAGGGTGACGTGAAGCTGAAACGGATAGGTGGGATAGCGATGTTGTCCAATGTTTTTACCGAGACGTTCGGGGTCGAGCATCCGGTCGTGTGCGGAGGAATGACCGGGGTCGGTAAGGCGCCGTTGATCGCCGCCGTGGCCAACGCCGGGGCCCTGGGGTTCCTGTCGGCACTGACCCAGCCGACGCCTGAAGCTCTCGATGCCGAGATTAAGGCGTGCCGGGAGCTGACGGACAGACCGTTTGGGGTGAACCTGACGATCCTGCCGACGCTTCGCCCGGTGCCGTACGAGGAATACCGGCAGGTGATCATCGAGAACCGGATCCCCGTTGTCGAGACCGCCGGCAGCAGTCCGGAACCGCACATGCCCGCATTCAAGGCCGCCGAGGTGAAGGTGGTGCACAAGGCCGTAGCGGTCCGGCATGCGCTCAAGGCACAGGCCCTGGGGGTCGATGCCGTGAGCATCGACGGATTCGAGTGCGCCGGGCATCCGGGCGAGGAAGACATTACGAGCCTGATCCTGGTGCCCGCCGCCGCGCGGGCCCTGGACATCCCAGTCATCGCCTCCGGCGGCTTCGCCGACGGCGCCGGGCTGGTGGCCGCGTTGGCCCTGGGCGCTGCCGCAGTGAACATGGGCACCCGGTTCGTTGCCACCGACGAGGCACCGGTGCACCGGAACGTGAAGGACCAGATTGTAGCCAACACCGAGCGCGACACCCGGATCGTGTTCCGCAAGTTCAAGAATTCGGCCCGAGTGGCACGGAATTCAGTTTCAGAGGAAATCCTGGAGATCTCTGCCCGTCCCGAAACAACGTTTGAGGACATCGCGCATCTGGCCTCGGGAGCCCGAGGCCGGGAAGCCGTGCTCAAGAACGGAGACATGGAAGGCGGACTCTGGTGGGCGGGACAGACCCAGGGCCTGATCGACGAGGTTGCCTCCTGCGAACAGGTTGTGCGCAGGATCATCGCCGAGGCAGAGGAGATCATCACGGGCCGGCTGGCCCCACAGATTGTCCCGTCACCCGAGCCCGTACGCTGACGGCCCCTGCCCGGATTGCTCCATCCGAGGGGCAATGGTGAAGTTTCCGGGGGCGGGACACCTGGGGGGCTGCCTATAGCGGGATGGCACCGGACAGCCCTATTTGTTGTGACTTTGGAAGGAGATTTTGTGATGGATAGTAGCGGAAATGCAGCACTGGTCACGGGCGGGGCGTCAGGGCTGGGTCTGGCTACGGTGCGCCGGCTGGCGGCGGACGGGGCGGCAGTCGTGATTGCTGACCTGGCAACATCGGCAGGTGAGACGGTGGCCCGCGAGCTGGGCAATCGGGTGCGCTTCGTGCCCACCGACGTGACCGACGAGCAGGCGGTCCAGGCAGCGGTGGACGCGGCCTCGGAACTGGGACGGCTGCGAATCGTGGTCAACTGCGCAGGGATCTCCCTAGGCGCACGGGTGGCAGGCCGGAGCGGCCCATTTCCCCTGGGTGACTTCCGGCGCACCGTCGAAATCAACCTGGTGGGCACCTTCAATGTCATCCGGCTGGCAGCGGTACGCATTGTCGAACAGCCGCTGGTCGGGGAGGAACGCGGCGTGCTGGTCTGCACCGCATCGGTTGCGGCCTTTGACGGGCAGGTCGGGCAGGCCGCATATTCAGCGTCCAAGGCCGGGGTGGCAGGAATGACCCTGCCCATCGCTCGGGACTTGGCCCAGCACCGTATCCGGGTGGTCACCATTGCGCCGGGACTGTTCCGCACCCCGATGTTCGAGGCGCTGCCGGAGGAGACGGTGTCCTCGCTTGAGGCGCAGACACCGCATCCGTCACGACTGGGAGCACCGGAGGAATACGCCTCGCTGGTGGCTCACATCGTGGAAAACCCCATGCTCAACGGAGAAACCATCCGCTTGGATGGCGCAGTCCGGATGGCTCCGCGGTGACGGCCGGTTTTGAGACGCTCGAATTTGCCCTGCGGGACGGCATCGCCTGGCTTACGCTGGACCGGCCGGATGCAGCCAACGCGCTGAACCAGCAGTTGGCGGACGAGTTCTGCCAGGCACTGGCCCTGGCAGAGGCAGACCAGGACTGCCACGTGGTAGTCCTGGCCGGCAACGGGCGGTTCTTCTGTGCCGGAGGGGACGTCGCGGCGATGGCCCAGACGCCCGAGCGGGGGGCGTTCGTTGCCCGGTTGGCCGGCACAATGCACCAGGGCCTGCTCCGGCTGGCCCGGTCGTCGCTGGTCAGCATTGCGGCCGTCCACGGTCCGGCCGCCGGTGCCGGGCTGGGGCTGGTGCTGAACGCCGACTTTGCGGTTGCTTCGCCGCAGGCATCCTTCATCGGGGCTTATGCGGGGGCCGGGTTGAGCCCGGACTGCGGGGTTTCCTACCTGCTTCCACGGGCCGTGGGCCCACGCCGGGCCACGACAGTCCTGCTCGGCGGACGCCCGGTCGGAGCGCAGGAGGCATTGGAATGGGGGCTGGTCGGCGAGATCGCCGGCGATGGGTTCCTGGAACAACGGGTACGGGAACTGGCCGAAACCCTGGCGTCCTCGCCGGTGCAGGCTCTTGGTCCGACTAAGCGGCTCCTCACCGCCGAAGCAGTGAACGGTTACGAGGCACACCTGCGCCTCGAACAGGAGCAGATTGCCGCCCTGTCCGAGCACCGGGACACTGCTGAACGTCTCGCGTCGTTCGCTGCCCGCTCCCAGCGTCTCAAGACTGCCGTGACCGACTAGGCCAGGAAACGGAAGAACAGGACAATGGCTGGCCAGGTGCTGTACGAGGTCCGGAAGGGCATCGCCGCCCTGACGTTGAACTGCCCCGAGCGGCTCAATGCGCTGACCCCCAAATGCGCGGAGAACTGCTGGAGATTTTCGACGACACCGACGCGGAAGACGCTGTCCGGGCTGTTGTGGTGACAGGTGCCGGGCGCGGCTTCTGCGTGGGGACGGACGTGTCCGGGGGAGGGAAGACCTTTAAAACTATTCGGACGGTGAAATGGATCCCCGCAGCAAGCGCGACGGCGGCGGTCGGATTACGATGCGCATCTTCCAATCGCTGAAGCCCACCATTGCGGCCGTCAATGGGCCGGCGGTCGGATTCGGGGCGCGCTGACGCTGCCGATGGATTTCCGGCTCATGGTGGAAGGGGCCAAGCTCGGCTTCGTGACCGGAGCCCGCGGCATTGTTCCCGACGCCGTCACAACCTGGTTCCTGCCGCAGGTCGTCGGCCTTCCGACCGCGCTGGACTGGTGCGCAGTCTGCACACCCCCGGCGAACTGCTCGACGCAGCTTACCGCATCGCCGGGCAGATCGCCGAGAACGTCGCCCCCCGTTTTCGCGGCCCTGACCCGGCGGATATTGTGGCGGATTGCAGGCATGGACCACCCGATGCACGCCCACCGGTTCGATTCGGCCGCAATTGCTGCAATGGGACGGCTCGCAGACGCTGCCGAAGGCGTGGAACCGTTCCTTCAGAAGCGCAGGCCCGAGTGGCGTCTGTCGCCGCGCCGCGATCTGCCGGCAGGGCTGCCTTGGCCCGAGGAGCCGGAATTCGACCTACCCGGCTAACCTGCCAGGAATGCGTTGCAGGCGCCGGAGTGGAAGACACGGACGCATGTGGCAGGTCCGCGTCTTCCGCCTTCCCCGTAGAATTCCAAGCCGCATCGGGCGCGCGCACTGACCTTCATCCCGTGCCCGAATGACGGCGATCCGGGTTGAAGTGGCCGACGCTGTCGACCGTTGGAAGCCATTGGGCTTCTACCAGGTGAGGGGGACCATGGGAAACCTGCCGCGGTGGCCGTTCGGAACGCCGGACTCAGCGTGTCGGTCCTCGGCTTCGAGGCGATGGGGTGTGCGGAGAATGCCGACTGCGGCCCGGCGATCGACGATGTCCACGCCGGACGGCTGCTTTGCACCGTTCTGGACGGGGGTATCAACTTCGTCGACAGGTCAATCGATTATGGGCCGCAGAAGACCTAATCGGCCAAGTACATTTCCCACCGCCGCGCCGAGTACCTGCTTGCCACCAGATGCGGCTGCGTATCCGGTGTCCGGATTGGGTGGGAGCACGTCCAGACGGCGGAGAACATCCGCAGGGGGCATGAAGGTTCGTCGGAGCCTATGCGGGAGCCCACATGCCGTGGTGTCCCACATCATCCAGGACGTGCCCCTGCCGCATACCCCGGAGCAAACATGGCGGAAATGACCGGGGACACCACCAAGGAGCGGCGGCATTTAGCCCTAGGGCGTGTCTCCTAAATAGGTCCGGGTCGGGCTGGAAGGCTTGGAGGCGTGTCGCGTTTCCAGGTTTTCACCGACGAGCAGTGGGCCCGCATCCAGCCCATGCTTCCCTCTTCGGACGGGCAGCGGGGCAGGCCGTTCCGCGACCACCGGCAGGTGGTGGAGGGCATCGTCTACCGGTACCGGTGCGGGATCGCCTGGCGCGACCTGCCGGCGGCCTTCGGTCCCTGGCAGACCGTCTGGAAGCGCCACCGGCGCCTGAGCGCCGACGGAACCTGGGACAGGATCCACGCCGCGCTGCTGGCCGAGGCCGACGCCGCCGGACGGATCGACTGGACGGTGTCGGTGGACTCGACCATCAACCGCGCCCACCAGCACGCGGCCAACCTTCCCCGCGCCACAGGGGGACCCGGCGAATTACAGGAAACTGCATGAGGAACCGTCCGACCATGCGGTCGGCCGCTCCCGCGGCGGGCTGAGTACGAAGATCCACCATGCCTGCGACGGGAAGGGCCGGCCGCTGGCCTTCCTCATCGGCCCCGGCCAGGGCTCGGACTCGCGGATGTTCCCGCATATCATCGATGCGGTCCGTGTCCCGCGTCCCGGCGGCGGCCGGGACAGGACCCGGCCCGATGCGGTGCTCGGGGACAAGGCCTATTCCTCCCGGGCCAACCGGGAACTGCTGCGTGCCAGGAAGATCAGGGCCGTGATCCCCGAGCCCGGGGACCAGATCGCCAACCGGAAACGCAGGGGTTCCCGCGGCGGCCGCCCCGTGAACTTCGACGCCGAGACCTACAAGGGACGGGCCGCCGTCGAACAGTCCTTCAACCTCTTCAAGCAATGGCGGGGCATCGCCACCCGGTACGACAAGCTCGCGCTCACCTACCGGGCAGGCATCGCCCTCTACGCATGCCTGATCTGGCTACGCCAATAAAGAGACATGCCCTAGCCGCTGCCTGCCGGGCCTAGCGTACCCGGGGTGCTGTTTCGACGCCGTAGCCGCTTCGTATGGCGGAGGTCAGGGCTGCGGCCATCGCCTGTCCAATCAGCGCATGCCCCTGGTCCCCGGGGTGGATGCCGTCCACCAGATGCGATGAGGAGATCAGTTCCCGGCCCGGAACGAGGTGGATGCGTCCGTCATTCTCAGTGGTGGCGAACGTGGCGACTGCCGCTTCGATTCCTTGGCGCAGGTCCTCAAGGGTTGCGCCGGCGCTGTTGGGGATGGACTCGGCCTGGGGGCGGACGAGCGGGCTCAGAACCACGATCGGGGTTTCGGGGTGGCCGCTGCGGATCACGGTCAGGAAGAACCGCATAAGTTCGGTGATGTAGCTGCGGTCCATCGGGATCTGCGACCAGCAGTTGGTCCCCCAAGCAAGCGAAATCACGTCCGTAGGGACCGTGCTGACAAAGCTGGCCGCAGGCAGTTCACCTCGTGCCGCGCCCGCGAAGCCGAGGTTGATGACGTCGAGGTTTGCTTCGCGCGCCGCCACTGCGGTCCAGGCCCGGCCCGGATCGCTGGTGGTCCAGCCCTGCGTGATGGAGTCGCCGTAAGCCACCCAGCGTTGGCGGGGCGGCAACGGGAAGATTGTGCCTCCGATCGGCTCAATGCTGTGGAGGACGGGGCGATAGCCCTCGGGCAGGTGGATGGTCACCGGCTTGTTGCGTCCGTGCGGCGGCAGGTCGATGTGGAGCTTCTGGCGTGCCCCCGGGGCGGCCGGGATCCGGGTGTGCAGGCGTCCGGACAGCCATACCGAGAAATACTGTTCCGGCACCGGAGCGGCAAGCGGGTGCATGGTGCCCGTGGTGGCGTCAATGTCGACCGCCCCAGCGTTGCCGCTGAACTCAAGCCGTACGCCGGCGGGGACTTGGGCGGCGGATGCGGTGTCGCAGGCAAATCGTTCGGTGCATTCCGGGGGTACCCGGGAGCCGACATGCTCCTTGGCGGCAAAGGCGAGTCCTCGAGTGAAGGGGGTTGGATCCATCGTGCATTCTCCTTCGAATGATGAGGGGGCGTGCTAGAGCGCGATACTCTCAGGCATATGGGCGGCCCATCTCCCGCCAATTGCGCGGGTGACGGTACGTCCCGACTGCAGCATTTCGGAGCAGAGCTCCAGCAGGTCGGAACCGGGAATGTCGTTGATCCCATACAGCGTCATGGCGAACGCCACGGTGCCGTCCGGGCCGAAAACCGGTGCGGCCAGGTTCGCGACGTCGTATCGTGCGCCTGGGTCTACGGCGCGAAGCGAGTAGTTATCCGTCTGGTCCGGGATGGCCCGCTGCAATGCTCTATGGATCTCCGCGTCCTTGTCCAGACGGTGCGCGGATTCGTTGATGAGCCCGATCACGGTATCCACCTGCTCGTTTCGAAGTCCGATGGCTACGCCTCGCCCGCGCACCTGGAGGAGGTCTTCGACCAGTTCCCGACCGTGCCGGGCTGCTCCGTCCGGTCCAAGCCGTCCAAGCCAGTGCTGCACATCGGCTTCAGGTGCCCAGGCCAGGAAGACTTGCCCGAATGGGGGGATGAGCGGGACTCGCTGGCCGATCCAAGCTTCCCGCGACTGGCTGGAGGGACGGCCCTCGATGGCGAGGATCAGGATTTCCTCTGCCACCGCGGCGCTGCCGATGCATTCACTCCCGAAGGTGGACAGCCGCCTGAGTTCAGGCCGTGCAGCTTCAATGACCGGATGACGCTGGGAGGCGGCATGCCCGGCAGCCACCACTGCCGGACCCAAGGCGTAGGTGCGGTGCCGGCGGTCGCGGAGGACGTAACCCCACTCGGACAGCGCCAGGAGGATGGAGGACATCGATGCCGGGCTAACACCCAGGGCAGAGGAGAGCTCGGACAGGGTGAAGGCCATTTGGGGGTGAACGGTCAGGTAGTTGATCACGGCCATGGCCCGGGCGGCGGCGGGAGCGGGCTTCATCCAGGGACTCCGTCCTCGAAAAGTATTGACTGCTGAACAGGCGCGAACTATGTTCTATTTCATTATACCATTTCTGCTTTCGATATATCAAAATCTTTTTCAATATATAGCAACTTGAAGGGAGGTCACGATGGTGGATGGGCGCACTGCATCACCCCGCGTGGCAATCATCGGTGCCGGTTTCTCCGGCATCGCGGCAGGCATCAAGCTCAAGGAGGCGGGAATCGAGAACTTCACCATCTACGAAAAGTCCCCCAACGTCGGGGGCGTGTGGTGGGACAACCGCTATCCCGGGGCCGAGGTGGATACGCCTTCAGTTCTCTATTCGTACTCTTTCAGGCCATGGCGGTGGAGCCGGACCCACGTCCGTCAGGCCGAACTGCTGGAATACCTCGAGGCCGTGGTGGACGAATACGGCCTGGGCAGGCACATCCGGACCCGCTGCGAGGTTGAAAGCGCGGTGTGGAACGAAGACCGGCAGCGGTACACTGTCCTGCTCAAGGACGGCCGGGTCGAACGCTTCGAGGCGGTCGTCAGCGCGGTGGGCCTGCTCAGCGATCCACGCTACCCGGACTGGCCGGGGCTGGAGGACTTTGCCGGCCCGAGGTTCCACACTTCACGCTGGGACCACACGGTGGACCTGTCGGGGAAAACGGTGGCCGTTGTCGGCACGGGCTCGACCGCGGCTCAGGTGGTCCCGAGCATCGCTCCCGTCGCCGGCCAGGTGAAGATGTTCCAGCGAGAACCGGGCTGGGTCCTGCCCAAGGGGGCACGTGATTTCACCACCTCGGAGAGGGCGGCCATGAACTCGCACGCCGCCCAGCGCATCGTGCGTGCCATGATGCTCATGCGTCGGGAGAAAGCGCAGTACAGGAATGCTTCCTGGCGCCCGGGAACTCCCGAAAACGCGGCCGCCGAGAAGGCAGCCCGGACATACATTGATACGGTGTTCGCGGAACGGCCCGATCTGCGGGAGGCGGTAACGCCCGGGTATCCCTTCGGCGGCAAGCGCCCAATTTTGACGGACGACTTCTATCCGTCCCTCACCCGCGAGAATGTCACCGTCGTACCCCGCGCCGTTTCCCGGGTCACCAAGCGCGGGTTGGTGGATGCCGGTGGACAGGAGCACGAAGTCGACATACTGGTCATGTCCACGGGGTTCAAGTCCGATTTCGTGTCCACGGTGGAGGTCATCGGACGAGATGGCAGGAGCCTGAACGAAGTCTGGAACGGCGAGCCGCAGGCCCTGCTGGGGATCATGACTACCGGGTTCCCCAACTTCTTTATGATGTACGGCCCGAACACCAATGGCGGCGCTATCGTGACGCACCTTGAGGCGCAGGCCGACTACGTTGTTGCGGCGATCAAGCTCCTGGCCCGCGGGCGGGCAAGCTCGGTGGAAGTCCGGGACTCGGTTTCCCAGTGGTTCAACAGCGTGATCCAGCAGCGCCTGGCCGGCGCTTCGTTCGAGGGGGCCAGCAACTACTACAAGAGCGCCACCGGGCGGATCGTGACCCAGTGGAGCGACGGGGCCATTGTCTACAGTGTGCTCACCAAACTGCTCCGGCGTGCCGCATGGAAGACGCGCTACATCATGCCGAGCAGCGGACTGGCATCGGAACCGACTTCCGCCGTCCGGGCTGCGGAGCCTGGTGCCGTCGGTGCCGCCAGCGAACGAGCCGAACTTGAGCAACTCTACGTCGGAAGCTGAAAGGAAAAGCAATGACTGAAGCGATGGAGGGCGGCACAGCCACGAAGCGCCGCGGCACGTTCGGGGTTGTCCTGCTCCTGGCGGCGGCTGCGGTTCCGGCCTGCGTGAAAATCAGACGCGTAGTCGAAGCGGCAACCATTCTGAACAATGTCGACACTGCGTCGGTGTTCGGCACCAAGCGCAGGGAGGACTGAGTCGGCGGCCGGGCTGCGGCATCGAAACCATACCGCAGCCCAAGCCTGTTCAAGTGGCCTATCAGGGGGTGGAGGACCCGGAACCGGTGGCGGCAGTCCCCTCAGGCGTTGCTGGTTTAGCAGCAGGGCGGCGTTCATCGCATTGGTCCGGATGGTGGCCTGGAAGCTGCGGTTCATCCTGCCACTGTTTGCCATGCACGGGGAGTTCCGCAGAACATTGTGCTCGGCAGGGTGTGGACCCAAGGTTGCAGCACCGACTACGCAATTTCTAGCGTGTGGTCTCCGGCGGCCCCGGGCAATGGCGTCCGTGCAGGCAGTTATTCCCCGCGCCACTTGGGCCGGCGTTTCTCCACGAAGGCGTGCCGCCCTTCCCGATGGTCGGCTGAGGCAGCATAGGAGTCAATCGCCGGATAGCGCGTGCTAAGGGCGACCTCGATCGGGTGCGCCTGGCTGGACAGCACGGCATCCTTGGCAGCCTGGGCCGCGAGGGGGGAGACCGCCAGAAGCTTTTCCACCCAGCGTTCGGTCGCCGGCCGCAGTTCGCCGTACGAAACGCTTTCATTGACAAGGCCGTAGTGCAGTGCCTCCTCAGCGCTAAGGCGCTCACCGGTGAGGATCATCGCCATCGCCACGCGGTGAGGCAGCTGGCGGATGGCGCGGTGCATGACCCCCGGACCTGCCATGATCCCAATCTTCACCTCGGGCATGGAGAACACTGCTGTATCCGCGGCGACGATAATGTCGGCGCACAGAGCCAGTTCGAACCCGCCGCCCAGCACGAAACCGTGGACGGCGGCAATTAGGGGTTTGCGCAACGTCAACAGCTCACCCCCGATACCGGTCAACCCGCCTCCCAGCGCGACCTGCTGCGGGGACGGATCCACCTCGGAAATGTCACCGCCGGCGCAAAAGGCCCTGTCCCCGGTGCCGGAGAGTACCACCACCCGGACCTCGGGATTGCGGTTGACCTCCGTCCAAACGTCGTACAGCTGGGCGTCCATTCCGCTATCGATCGCGTTAAGGGCCTCGGGCCGGTTGAGCACGACACGTGCCACGGGACCGTCGATGGTGAAGTTCACAGAAGCCATTGGTGTCTCCCTTCCCAGGCGTGGGACAACCTTCCCTTGATCTTCCTATCATATTAATGTTAGCTATATTAGAATTGTTGAGGCCGCGGACGAAGGAGATAGCGGTGAAAATTCTGGTGATGGTGAAGCAGGTGCCCGATACCGAGGAGGAGCGCAGGCTCGACTTGGCGACCGGGTGCTTGGACCGCGACGGCAGTGAGCGCGTTGCCGACGAGATCAACGAGCGGGCCCTGGAGGTGGCGCTGCGTTACAAGGACGGCGACAAGAAAGGCACCGAGGTCGTTGCGCTGGCCATGGGCCCGGCCGACGCGGCCCAGGCGCTGCGGAAGGCCCTGTCGATGGGCGCGGATTCGGCGGTCCACGTGCTCGACGACGCATTGGAGGGTGTGGACATTGTCCGCACCGCCGAGGTGCTGGCCGCCGCGGCCAAACGGACCGGTTTCGACCTTGTGGTGGCGGGCAACGAGTCCACCGACGGCCGCGGCGGCGTGGTGCCGGCCATGGTCGCCGAGCACCTCGGTCTGCCGCTGCTGCCGTCGCTGAACTCGGTCGAGATCGACGAGGCGTCCGTGGCGGGTGAGGCCGGCGTCGAAAACGGCTCGCTGACCGTGCGCGCGTCGCTGCCGGCGGTCGTCTCTGTGACCGAGCGTGCCGCGGAAGCGCGGTTCCCGAGCTTCAAGGGCATCATGACGGCCAAGCGCAAGCCGCTGACCAGCCTCTCCCTGTCGGACCTCGGGCTTGATGCGGCGGCATCGGCGTCCGTCGTGCTGAGCATATCCGAACGGCCGGCCCGGACCGCCGGCAGGAAAATCCACGACGACGGTAATGCCGGCAACGAGCTGGCCGAATTCCTGGCCGCCGGCCGGCTGATCTGAACGGAGGAACCGTTATGGCAAACGTACTGGCACTCATTGAAATCTCGGCTGAAGGCGGCATCGCCAACAGCGCGCCCGCGGTGATCGCGGCCGCCGCGAAGCTGGGCACCCCGGTTGCCGTCCTGGCCGCCAGGCCCGGTGAAGGTACCCGATTCGTGGCCCGGCTCGGGGAATTCGGTGCGCAGCAAGTCTTCCTGGTCGAAAGCGACCGGGCCGGCGCCGTGCTCGCCGCGGCGCAGACCGCCGCGCTGGAGAGCGCGGCGCGGGAACTGTCCCCGTCCGCGGTCGTGGCTGCGAACTCGGTGGAGAGCCGCGAGGCGGCTGCCCGCTTCGCCGTGCGCTGCGGTGCCGGCCTGCTGGCCGACGCCGTGGACGTCATGGTCACCGCAGACGGCACGCCGGCGACGTCCCACTCGGTGTTCGGCGGCGCCTACAACGTCCAAGCCACCGTGCCGGGCAGGCTTTCGGTCATCACGCTGCGCCAGGGCGCACTAGAGGACCGGGCCCCGGCCGCCACTCCGGAAGTGACCACCGTGTCCCTGGACGTCGAGGCGGGCAACGCGGCGGTCATCGAGCAGGTCCATCCCACGGCTGCCGATTCCAGTCGCCCGCCGCTGCGCGGTGCCGCGGCAGTGGTCTCGGGCGGGCGCGGCCTGGGATCGAAGGAGAACTTCGTGCTGGTCGAACAGCTAGCCGATGCCCTGGGTGCCGCCGTAGGGGCCTCCCGAGCCGCGGTCGACGCCGGATACGTGCCGCAGTCATACCAGGTCGGACAGACCGGCGTCGCGGTGTCCCCGCAGCTGTATGTCGCACTGGGCATCTCCGGGGCCATCCAGCATCGGGCCGGCATGCAGACGTCCAAGACGATCGTGGCGATCAACAAGGACGAGGATGCCCCGATCTTCGACGTCGCCGACTTCGGCATCGTTGGAGACGTCTTCACCGTCGTGCCCCAGCTGATCGAAGCCCTGGGCGATCGGGCGAAGAATGCCGGGGCGCTCTCCGCCCAGGCCAACTAGTCCAGCTGTCCGCCGGAGGCCCTGGTTCCGGCGGACAGCCATCAATGCTTCCGTTCACGAAAGGAAACCGTGCGATGCCCACGGTAACGAAGACGGCAATGCTGCCGCAGAACAAACCGGTCCGGATGGCCGTCACGATCGGTATCGCCGTCGTCACGCTCGTGCTCCTGGTCCTGGCCGCCAAGTGGCTGCGGACCCTGCCCGCGGTCGAAGGCTTCCTGGCAGCCTATCCGGGCCACTCCGAACTGCCTGAGGACGCACCCGTGGGGCTGCCGGCGTGGCTGGGGTGGCAGCACTTCCTCAACGCGTTCTTCATCCTGCTGATCATCCGCACCGGCTGGCTGGTGCGAACCACCGCCCGGCCGAAGGCGCACTGGACGCGCAACAACAAGGGCCTGATCCGCACCAAGAACCCGCCGCAGAAGATCAGCTTGGACCTGTGGTTCCACCTGACCCTGGACGCGCTCTGGGTGCTGAACGGTGCCGTCTTCATCGTGCTGCTGCTGGCCACCGGGCAGTGGATGCGCATCGTGCCGACGAGCTGGGACGTGGTCCCGAATGCGGTGTCGGCGGCGCTGCAGTATGCCTCGCTGGACTGGCCCACCGAAAACGGCTGGATCAACTATAACGCCCTGCAGGTCCTGGCCTACTTCACCACAGTGTTCATCGCCGCACCGCTGGCCCTGGTCACCGGCCTGCGGATGTCCCCGGCCTGGCCGAAGCAGGCGGAGAAGCTCAACCGGATCTACCCGGTCGAGGCGGCCCGGGCGGTGCACTTTCCGGTCATGCTCTACTTCGTCCTCTTCGTCATCGTCCACGTCTTCCTGGTCTTTGCCACCGGGGCGCTGCGCAACCTGAACCACATGTATGCCGCCCGCGACGACGGCGGCTGGGCCGGGTTCTGGCTCTTCGCCGCCTCCGCGGTGGTCATGGCCGCCGCCTGGTTCCTCGCCCGCCCGCTGTTTCTGCGTCCGATCGCCTCGCTGATGGGCAAGGTCAGCAAATAGGGCCGCTTCCCACCACACCACTGCACGCTTCGAAAGGATCCAGATGTTTGAACTCAGCGAGGACCAGCAGTCCCTGGTCCAGATGGTGCGGGACTTCGCGGCCGAGGCACTGGCACCGAACGCCGCGAAATGGGACGAGACCAAGCACTTCCCGGTGGACATGCTGGCCGAGGCAGGCGCCCTGGGCATGGGCGGGATCTACGCCGCCGAGGAGTTCGGCGGCTCCGGGCTGTCCCGCTCGGACGCGGTGCTGGTCTTCGAGGAGCTGGCCAAGGGTGATACGGCGATCGCGGCCTACGTCTCCATCCACAACATGGTGGTGTGGATGATCGACACCTTCGGCAACGAGGAACAGCGTGCCCGGTGGGTGCCGCAGCTGGCCTCGATGCAGGCCCTGGGCAGCTACTGCCTGACCGAGCCTGAGGCCGGTTCCGACGCCGCGGCCATCCGCACCCGGGCGGTCCGCGACGGGGACTCGTATGTGATCACCGGGACCAAGCAGTTCATCTCCGGTGCCGGGGCCTCGGCGGTGTATATCGTGATGGCCCGGACCGCGGATACCGGGTCCCGCGGCATCAGCGCCCTCGTGGTCCCGGCGGATACCCCCGGGCTGTCCTTCGGGGCCAACGAGAAGAAGATGGGCTGGAACGCCCAGCCGACCCGGCAGGTGATCTTCGAAAACGTCCGCATCCCGGTCACCAACCGGCTGGGCGGGGAAGGCGACGGCTTTGGCATCGCGATGAAGGGCCTGAACGGGGGCCGGATCAACATGGGTGCCTGTTCGCTCGGCGGCGGTCAGGCGGCGCTGGAGAAGACCACGGCGTACCTGAAGGGGCGCACCGCGTTCGGCGGACCGCTGATCAACCAGCAGGCCCTGCTGTTCCGGCTCGCCGACATGGACACGCAGCTGGAGTCCGCCCGGACCCTGCTGCGGCGGGCTGCCGATGCTCTCGACCGGGGGGCCCCGGACGTGGTCAGGCTGTGCGCGATGGCCAAGCAGGTGGCCACGGACGCCGGGTTCCATGCCGCCAACGAGGCCATCCAGCTGCACGGCGGGTACGGGTACCTGGCCGAATACGGGCTGGAGCGGATCATGCGGGACCTGCGCGTGCACCAGATCCTCGAGGGCACCAACGAGATCATGCGCCTGATCGTCGGGCGCACCGTGGCGGGGGTGTAGGGCGATGGAGACCAGCGAAGAAATCCTCATCCGCCGCCAGGGGCACCTGGGGCACCTCATCCTGAACCGGCCCAAGGCGATGAACGCCCTGACCCACGGCATGGTCACCGCCATGACGCAGGCCCTTGCCCAATGGGCCGACAACGATTCCGTGGTCACCGTGCTGCTCACCGGGGCCGGCGATCGGGGGCTGTGCGCCGGCGGGGACATTGTGGCGATCTACCGGGACGCCCTGGCGCAGGGAGAAGCAACGGCGCGGTTCTGGGCGGACGAGTACCGCCTCAATGCCATGATCGCCCGGTACCCGAAGCCGTATGTGGCCGTCATGGACGGGGTCGTGCTCGGCGGCGGCGTCGGGGTCTCCGCCCATGCCAGTCTGCGGGTGGTGACCGAGCGGACCAAGGTCGGCATGCCGGAGACCGGCATCGGTTTCGTGCCCGACGTCGGCGGGACCTGGCTGCTCTCCCGCGCCCCGGGCGAGCTGGGCACCCACGTGGCCCTGACCGCGGGCACGATTACCGGGGCCGACGCCATCGCCCTGGGGCTGGCCGATCATTTCGTCGACAGTGCCGGCTTGCCGGCCCTGGCGGAGGCCCTGGCACAGGCGGATGCCGCCGAAGCCGTCCGGGCCATGGAGCGGAACTCGTTTCCGCCGTCGGACCTGGCCGCGCAGCGGGAGTGGGTCGACGCCTGCTACGCGTCCGATTCCGTGGAGGAGATCCTCGGGGCGCTGCAGGCCTGCCCTGTTCCGGCCGCCCGTGCCGCAGCGGAGGCGATCCTGGCCAAGTCACCGTCCGCGCTGAAGGTCACCCTGGCGTCGCTGCGCCGGGCCCGGCAGCTGCCCAATCTGGAAGCAGTGCTGGACCAGGAATACCGGGTGTCCCTGCGGGCCCTGGCCGGCCCGGATATGGCCGAGGGCATCCGGGCGCAGGTCATCGACAAGGACCGCACCCCGCGCTGGACCCCGCCGTTGCTGCACGAAGTCACTGCCGCGGACGTCGGGGAGTACTTCGCGGACCTGGGCCCGCGCGAACTTGGGCTGTCGTCAGAACTACACGTCAGGAGCTGAGAAGATGAGCAAGAAGGTAGCTTTCATCGGGCTGGGGCACATGGGCGGGCCGATGGCCGCCAATCTGGCTAGGGCCGGCTACCCGGTCACGGGCTTCGACCTGGTAGCGGCTGCCCTGGACCAGGCCCGGGAGCACGGGATCACGGTCGCCGCCTCGGCCTCGGACGCCGCCCGCGGCGCCGACGTCGTGATCACCATGCTGCCGGCCGGACGCCACGTGCTGGCAGCCTACCAGGGACCGGAGGGGCTGCTGGCTGCGGCCGCACCGGGCACCCTGTTCCTGGAATGCTCCACCATTGCGGTCGACGACGCACGCACCGCGCATGACCTCGTGCGGGCGGCGGGCCACCGAGGCCTGGACGCCCCGGTCTCCGGCGGCACCGCCGGGGCCGAGGCCGGGACGCTGACCTTTATGGCCGGCGGGGACGCCGAGGACTTCGCCGCGGCAAAACCCCTCCTGGAAGCGATGGGCAAGCGCATTGTCCACTGCGGCGGGCCCGGGGCGGGCCAGGCGGCGAAGGTGTGCAACAACATGATCCTGGGCATTTCCATGATTGCCGTGTCCGAGGCCTTCGTCCTGGGCGAGCAGCTTGGGCTGTCCCACCAGGCGCTCTTCGACGTCGCGTCCAACGCCTCGGGCCAGTGCTGGGCCCTGACCACCAACTGCCCGGTGCCCGGCCCGGTCTCGGCCAGCCCGGCCAACCGCGACTACGAACCCGGCTTTGCAGGTGCCCTGATGGCCAAGGACCTGGGCCTGGCCGTCCAGGCCCTGGAATCTGCCGGGGTGGAGGGCCGGATGGGCGTCCTGGCCGAGGAAGTCTACCGCCGCTTCGCCGGCGGCGACGGGGCCGACCAGGACTTCTCCGGCATCATCAACGAAATCCGGGCCAACTCCAAGGCGAAGAATCCGGCAACGAAGGAAACGGTGAAGGAAACGGTATGAGCGACTACCAGAATATTCTCGTCAAGGAGCAGGGCCGCGTCGGCATCATTACGCTGAACCGCCCGGAAGCCCTGAACGCCCTGAACGCTGCCCTGGGCGCGGAGGTTTTGGCCGCGGCACAGGCCTTCGACCGCGATCCGGGCATCGGCGCGATCATCCTCACCGGCTCCGAACGTGCCTTCGCCGCCGGCGCCGACATCAAGGAAATGGCCCCGCGCACCTACATGGAAATGTATACCCAGGACTTCTTCTCCGACTGGGACAGACTGGCCGCAGTGCGCACCCCGCTGATCGCCGCCGTCGCCGGCCACGCCCTGGGCGGCGGCTGCGAACTCGCGATGATCTGCGATTTCATCATTGCCGCGGAGAATGCCAAATTCGGCCAGCCCGAAATCAGGCTCGGCCTGATCCCCGGCATGGGCGGTACCCAGCGCCTGGCACGGGCGGTCGGCAAGGCCAAGGCCATGGAGATGGTCCTCACCGGCCGGACCATGGATGCCGCCGAAGCCGAACGCTCCGGCCTCGTCGCCCGCATCGTGCCGGCGGCCGACCTGATGGAGGCGGCCCTGGCCGCCGCTGAAACGATCGCGGGCATGTCCAAGCCCATCGCCCTGATGGCCAAGGAAGCGGTGAACATCGCCTTCGAAACGTCCCTGGCCGAAGGCGTGCACGTCGAGCGCAGGCTCAACCATTCCTGCTTCGCCACCGAGGACCAGAAGGAGGGTATGGCCGCCTTCATCGAAAAACGCCCCCCGGTCTTCGCCCACCGCTGAGCCGGACGACCCATCCGACATACCGCCCCGCTCCGGGGCCGGGACGCCGGGAACCCTGAATGCGAGGAAGCATGACCGAAACAATTGCCAACAGCCCCATCGAGGAAATCCTTTCCGGTGCCGAGCTGCTGATGTGGATCGACGGTGAGCGGACCGAGGCCCGTACCGGGCAATGGCGCGATGTGCGGAATCCGGCCGTGCGCGAACAGACGATCGCCCGCGTGCCCTCCGCCGGGACCGAGGACGTCGAACGCGCCGTCACCGCTGCGCGCCGCGCCTTCCCGGCGTGGCGGTCGCTGCACTTCACCGAGCGCGCCCGGGCGCTGGCAAAGATCGCCGACGACATCGAGGCCCGCGCGGAGGACTTCGCCCGGCTCACCGCGCTGGATACCGGCAACGCGCTGCGCACCCAGGCTCGTCCCGAGGTTGTCACCCTGGTCTCCCTCTTCCGCTACTTCTCCGGCATCGCCGGCGAGGTCAAGGGCACCACGCTGCCGGCCGGCGACAACCAGCTGCAGTACACCCGGCTTGAGCCGCTGGGGGTGGTGGCCTGCATCCTGCCATGGAACTCCCCGCTGATGATTGCCGGCTTCAAGATCCCGGCAGCACTGGCCGCCGGTAACACCGTCATCATGAAGGCCGCCGACGATGCCCCCCTGACCATCCTGCTGCTGGCCGAGATCTGCAACCGCCACCTGCCCGCCGGTGTCGTCAACGCACTGACCGGGCGCGGTTCCGTGATCGGACAGGCGCTGGCCGAGCACCCCGGTGTGGACAAGGTCTCCTTCACCGGCTCCACCGAGGTCGGCCGCGGGGTGGGACGCACCGCCAGCGAACGCCTCGCCCACGTCTCGCTCGAGCTGGGCGGGAAGAACCCGTCGATCGTGTTCCCGGACGCCGTGGACGAGAACCTCATCGAGGGGCTGCTGGCGGCCTCGCGGTTCACCCGTCAGGGCCAGAGCTGCACCGCCGGCTCGCGGCTGTTCCTGCACGAGGACGTCTACGACGAGGTGCTCGAACGGCTCGTGGCCCGCCTCGGCGCGCTGAAGGTGGGCGATCCGCTGGACGAGGCCACGGACATGGGGGCGGTTATCAACGGCAGCCAGTTCGGCCAGATCGCCGACTATCTTGATCAGGGGCGGAACCACCCGGAGATGACCGTGGCGCTGGGCAGCGAGGTTCCGGCGTCGGGCCCGCTCACCGAGGGCTACTACCACCTGCCCACGGTATTCGCCGGGGCCCGTAACGATTTCCGCCTGGCCCGGGAGGAGATCTTCGGCCCGGTCCTGGTGGCCATCCCGTGGAAGGACGTCGACGACGTGGTGCGGATGGCCAATGACTCGCACTACGGGTTGGCCGCCTACGTGTGGAGCCACAACCTTGAGAACGCGTTGAACACCGCGCACCGTGTGGAAGCCGGCTGGGTGCAGGTCAACCAGGGCGGCGGCCAGGTCGTGGGCCAGTCCTACGGCGGTTACAAGCAAAGCGGCATCGGACGCGAGGTTTCGCTGGAGGGCATGCTCGCCGGCTTCACCCAGACCAAGCAGATCAACGTGAAGCTGGGGGCCTGAGCATGGGCACCGCGGCTTCGGCCCCGCTGGCGGGCATCACCGTCGTCGACCTCACCCGTGCCCTGGCCGGCCCGTACGCGACGGCGCTGTTGGCCGACATGGGGGCCACAGTGATCAAGGTGGAGAGCATCAAGGGCGGGGACTCGAGCAGATCCTGGCCCCCGTTCGAGGACGAGCACAGCCTGTACTTCGACTCCACCAACCGGAACAAGTCCTCGGTCGCCATCGACTTCTACACTGACGAAGGCAAGGCGCTCCTGCGCCGGCTGGTGCTGGGGGCGGACGTACTGGTGGAGAACTTCCGGCCCGGGGTCTTGGCCGGAATGGGACTTGACCCGGACGAGCTGCGCGCCGAACGGCCGGAGCTGATCATCGCCTCAGTGAGCGGATTCGGCAGCACGGGACCGCTTAGCCAGGCCGCCGGCCTGGACCAGGTAGCCCAGGGCATGTCGGGGCTGATGTCGGTCACTGGCACGGACGCCGGGCACATGTACCGGTTCGGGGTGCCGATCGTGGACATGAGCGCGGGCATGTTCGCCGCCTTTGGGATTGCCGCAGCCCTCGTTGAACGCCAGCGCACCGGCGCGGGCATCGAGGTGTCCACCTCGCTGCTCGAGGCCGGTCTGGCGCTGTCCGCTTTCCAAGGGCAGCGCTACCTCAGCACCGGCGAGGTGCCCGTGCCGCAGGGCAACGACCATCCGGTGCTCTCGCCCTACGGGGTCTTCAAGACCGCCGATATTCTGGTGATCATCGCCGTCGGCAGCGACAAGCAGTGGCGGCAGCTGTGCGGCCTGCTCGGCGCGCCCGAGCTGGCCGACGAGCCGGAATACCTGAGCGGCCGGGACCGCGCGGCAAACCGCGAAGCCCTCCAGCTGCGCATTGAGCAGCTGCTGGCCGGACGGCCCGGACTCGAATGGATCGAGGATTTCCGCGCCGCGGGAATTCCCGCCGGACCCATCTACAACTACCGGCAGGTTTTCGAGGACGCCCAGGTCCGGGAGCTGGACATGGTCCAACGGGTCAGACGCAGCGATGGCAGCGAACTGCCGCTGCTGCGCGGGCCCCTGTCCGTCAACGGGGCAGCCACACCCATCCGCAAGGCGCCCCCGGCCCTGGGCGAGGACACCCGCAGGATCCTGGCGGAACTGCGGCTGTCCGAAGAACAGATTGCCGGGCTGATCGAGGCCGGAGTGGTCCGCGAGGCACCTGTCCCCGAGGCGGTCCGGGCGTGAGAACGGCAGGGGAGGCGACCATGACCGGATCGCTCCGGGTCGAATACGACGGCCCGGTGGCCACGATCGTGCTGGACAACGAGCGCCGGCGCAACGCCATGGCCAAGCACATGTGGGCCCAGTTCGCGCCACTACTGGCCGAACTGGGCGCCGACAATTCGGTCAAGGTGGTGATAGTGCGCGGGGCCGGGGAGCATTTCTCCGCCGGGGCCGACCTGTCCGACCTCAAGGAGATCCTGCACGATCCGGCCACCGGCCGGCACGACGGCGGCCACGTCACCGCGGGCGAGAATGCCCTGGCCCGCTTCCACAAGCCCACCATCGCGGCCATCAACGGCTACTGCATCGGCGGGGGATGGCAGATCGCCGGCGCCTGCGACATCCGGATCGCCTCGGACCGGGCGGTCTTCGGAATCACCCCCGCAAAGGTCGGCATCGTCTACCCGCTCTCCGGCATCGAGCGGCTGGTCAGGCTGGCCGGGCCCGCGACGGCCAAATACCTGCTCTTCAGCGGCGACTTCGTTACGGCCGCAGAGGCCAAGGACCTGGGCCTGCTGGCGAAGGTGGTGCCGCACGCCGGCTTCTGGGCGGAGGTCACCGGCTTCGCGCAGCGTCTGGCCACCCGTTCGCAACTGTCCATCCAGGCGATGAAGGAAATTGTCGATGTCATTGCCGACGACGGCACCGATCTGGCGGAGCGCAACGCCGCATGGCAACGTGAAATGGCCACCAGCGGTGAGCCCGAGATCGGCATCGAGGCCTTCCTCTCAAAGCAGACCCCGGACTTCAAATGGACCGGCAAGGACGCGAGGCTCTTCGGAATTTGACCCGATGGCAATAGCTGAGAGCCGGCGCCCGGATTCCTGGCTTGCCAAGACTCCGAGCATTTGTCCGGCCATATATGGTGCCATCCCACTTGCAGTGTCGCCTCAAAATTCCCGTGAGACAAAGGAAGAGACATGCCAGCCCAAGACACCCCGTTATCTGCTCCGGCGCTTGAGAACCTGCTGCACGAGAACCGCCGGTTCGCCCCGGATCCGGAATTCGCGGCCAATGCGGTGGCGCGGCCGGGGGTCTACGAGGAGGCGGCCGCGGACCGGCCGGCGTTCTGGACCAGGCAGGCGCGGGAACTGCTGTCCTGGGAGAAGGACTTCGGGCAGGCGCTGGACTGGACGCAGGCCCCGTTCGCGAAGTGGTTCGTGGGCGGGGAACTCAACGC
>NZ_JAAZSQ010000002.1:469597-492842 GCF_012395835.1 Arthrobacter mobilis | reverse complement strand
ATGTCGCGGGACATCCGTAACCGATGTCCCGCGACATCACATTCGTGGAGATGGGGGGAATTGAACCCCCGTCCGATGTTGTGTTGCCAGGGCTTCTCCGGGCGCAGTTTGCGTCGGGTTTTCTCGGCCCTAGCCATCATGCAAACGAGTGGCTAGCCCGGGCCCAGCCGTCTAAAAGTCCCGGACACTCCAACGGCGAAAGTGTCCAGCAGTGGCCTTCTAAATGACGCCAGTTACCGGGGCGAAGGCGTCCCCGGGCTGACGGACTGAACTACTGCTTAGGCAGCGAGTTCGAAGTCAGTGCGCTTAGATTCGGCACTTATTGGTTTACAGAGAGCGTTTACGAGATAACTCTGCATCCTCGGCCCGCTTCACCTGTCGCGACTAACATCGTCGAAACCGATCATCCCCGTATTCAGTTGCCAATTCCAGTTACCTGCCGGCGACTGTCCGGGCCGAACCCATCTGGTGGCACCGGAGTAATTAGTGTAACCCATGGCCGCACACAAATATTCCGGCCCGCGCCCGGCGGCGCTAGGCTCGTTATAAGTGGCGCCGGCACCGCCGGCACCAGAACAGAGGAGCAATGGCCGCCGAATCCGGCATGATCGCCTTCGGCATCGAGGAAGAATTCCTGCTGCTGGATCCGGCCACCGCGCAGCCGCGCCCGGTGGCCCCTCTGGTGCGCGCCGGTGTTCCGGACTCCGCCGCCGGCGCCTTCCAGGTCAGCCCCGAACTGCTGGCCTGCCAGATCGAGACCGCCACTCCGGTCTGCCACCTGCTCTCGGAAGCTGTCGGTTCGCTGCAGGCATTCCGGTCCGCGCTGGCGGCCGCGGCCGGGCAGGCAGGGGCCGTCGCCGCGGGCATCGGCGTCGTCTACGACGCCGGGCACGCCCCCGCCGTCGTTAGCGACGTGGACCGGTACCAGCACATGCAGGCAAGCACCCCGGCCCTGATCGCGGATGAATACGTGACGGGGATGCATGTGCACGCCGAAGTGGTGGATCCGGACAGCAGGGTGCAGGTGATGAACCGGTGCCGGCGCTGGCTGCCGACGTTCGTGGCGCTGACCGCCAACTCGCCCTACTGGAACGGCGTCGAGAGCGGGTTCGCTTCCTGGCGGAGCATCCTCTACCGGCGCTGGCCCATCCAGGGCGCTCCGCCGGTGTTCCGGGACTTCGCCGACTACCAGGACCGGACCCGGCGGCTAATGGACTCCGGCGTCGCGCCCGATCCTGGATACATCTCCTGGCTGCTGCGGCTGTCGGTCAACTATCCCACGCTGGAGTTCCGCTGCGCGGACAGCCAGCTCACGGCAGGCGATTCGGTGCTGGCCGCGGCGCTGCTGCGGGCGCTGGCCGCCACGGAGGCACGGGACGCGCTCACCCGGCCGCCCGTCCGCCAGCCCCGGCCCGAACATCTGGACATCGCCTTGTGGCAGGCTGCACGGAACGGGCTGGACGGGGCACTCATCGACCTGCGGACGGGGCAGCTGGTGCCCGCCCGGCAGCAGCTGGACGCCCTGCTGGAACACACGCGTGCCGCGCTCGAGGAACTTGGGGACTACGCGCATGTCCGGGAGGAGCTGACCAGGGTGCTGGCGGAGGGCAACGGGGCCCAGCGCCAGCGGCGCGCCATGCACCGGGGCGGGCTGCCCGCATGGCTGGAACTGGCGCGCAGCTCGCTCACGGCAAGCTAGCGCCGTTTGCTGCCTCCCCCCGGTACGCTCCGCGCATGGGAGCCCCTGGCGGCTCTCTTCGGTCCCGCCGCGAGCGAAACGAGCGATGGAAAGACGCGGCGCGTCAGCGCCGGTTGCGCTCCCGCATGGCCCGCAGTGCCTCCCGGGTATCCTGCTTCTCGCGCAGGGCCTGCCGCTTGTCATAGTCCTTCTTGCCTCGGGCCACGGCGATCTCCACCTTGGCCCTGCCGTTCAGGAAGTAGAGCTGCAGCGGGACGATGGTGAAGCCGGACTCGCGGACCTTCTGCGAAATCTTGTCCAGCTCGTCGCGGTGCAGCAGCAGCTTCCGGCGGCGGCGGGCCGCGTGATTGGTCCAGCTGCCGTTGAGGTACTCCGGAATGTAGACGTTCTCCAGGTACAGTTCGTCACCGTAGAAGGTCGCGAACCCGTCGACCAGGGAGGCCCGGCCCTCACGCAGGGATTTGACCTCCGTGCCCATCAGCGCCATCCCGGCCTCGTAGGTATCGAGGACGTGGTAGTCGTGGAACGCCTTGCGATTGGTGGCCACCGCCTTGCGGCCACTTTCCCTGGGCACGGGGCAACTCCTTCGATCAGGTGGAAAGCTCCAGTATAGCTAGAGCAGTCCCGACGGGTTCACTAGCGAGCCGTTGAGCACGGTCTCGAAGTGCAGGTGGCAGCCGGTCGAGTTGCCGGTGGTACCCACGTAGCCGATGACCTGGCCCTGGCCGACGCTCTGCCCGGGGTACACGACCGACCGGGTGAGGTGGAAGTACTTGGTGGCCAGCGCGTTGCCGGCAACGACACCGTGGCTGATCACCACGAAGTTGCCTGCTGCCCCGCCCCACTCGGCGTACATCACGCTGCCCGAGGCCGGCGCCTTCACCGGCGTGCCGCAGCCGGCGGCGTAGTCCAGGCCGGTGTGCATGTATCCTCCGCTGCCGCCAAAGTCAATGGTGCCGGCCGGCGTCGGCCGCCAGCCGAACCCGGAGGAAACCCAGGCCGATACCGGCGCGATCAGGCCAAAGGACGAGGGTTCCGACGGCGCCGCCGGCGGCTTCGGAACGGTGGGGACAATCTGGGGCACCGGCTGGCCCTTGGCTGCCGCCGCTGCCTGCGCGGCCTTGATCCGGGCCTGCTCCCGCTCCCAGGCCTGCTGCGCCGCCTTCCGCTCGGCTTCCGCGCGCCGGCGCCGTTCCTCAGCCTCGCGCCGCTCGCGCTCCTGCCGCTCGGCGATGTCGGCCTGCACCTGGGCGTGCTCGGTTTCGGCCTGCCGAAGCTTCTTCTGGATCTCCGGCTTCCGGGCCTGAAGTTCGTCGGACAGCGCCGAGGTGTCGGCGATGAGCTGGTCCACCTTCTCCTTTTCGGCGGCGGCCTCGTCCCGGGCTGACTGCTCGACGGCGAGGGCTTCCTCTGCCTGCTCCTTGAGGCTGCGGATCTCTTCCTCGACGGCCTCCAGCCGGGCCTGGGCGTTCACGTTCGCGGCGTTCTGCTGGGACAGCCGGTCCAGGGCGGCATTCTGGGTGCGCAGGGCCTGGTCGGCCAGGCTGATGGTGTCGGCCAGGCCTGCCTTGGGCCCGGAGCCGAAGAACAGCTGGAGGTTGGACGGGACACCGCCCTGCTTGTAGGCCTGGGTGGCAATCTGACCGATCAGCTTCCGGGTGTCTTCCATCCGGGCTTCGTCGTCGGCCAGCTGCTGGTTGATCTTGTCCTTGGTCTGCAGGGCCAGATCCACCCGCTGCGACAGCGCGGCCACTTGGGCGGCGGCCTCCTCGACGCGTCCCTGGGCCTCGGCGAGCGCCTGCTGGGCTCCCGGCAGCTGGGTCTGGTATTCCTTCAGCCGGGCAACCGTCTTGACGATGTCCTCGTCCAGGAACTCAAGGGACTGCTCGACCTGGGCGATTTCCTGTTCCAGCGCCTGCTTGCGGTCATCGAGTTCGTCCGCCTGCACAGGACCCGCCGTACTGAGGCTGAGTACGAGCAGGGCTGCCAGGCCTGCGCCGACAATTCCCTGCGGGAGCCCGTTCGGAAAACACTTCTTCCTGGATCGGGCAAAGCGCTCTCCCTGCTTCACGAACCGGCCCCCCGCCTGTTGTTTTGTTGAATCGTCACGAGTCTAGACCTTCAAGTACCGGCGCAGCGTCAGCAGCGAGGAAATACCCGCCAGCAGCGCCCCAAGCAGCAGCAGCCCGGGGGCGATCAACAGCACCGACCCGTCCGAGATGAAGGCCGTGTCCGGGTACTGCTGCGCCAGCCAGCCGCCGATAAAGAAGCGTGCGACCGCCCAGAGCACCAGCGATGCCAGCACCGCCCCGATCACCGCCGCAATCACGCCTTCCAGGATGAAGGGCAGCTGGATCACCGCCTTGGAGGCGCCGACCAGGCGCATGATGCCGGTTTCCCGCCGGCGGCTGAACGCCGAGAGCCGGATGGTGGTGGCAATGAGCAGGATCGCGCAGACGATCATCACCGCGGCAATGCCCACGGCCACCAGGGAGGCAATGTTCATGACGGAAAAGACCCGCTCGAGGATTTCCCGCTGGTCCACCACCACTTCCACGCCCGGCAGCGAGGAGAAGATCTCGTTGATCACCTCGTACTTCTGCGGATCCACCAGGCTGACCCGGAAGGATTCGGGCAGCTGGTCGGCGGTCACCGAATCCACGATCGGCGAATTGGCAAACTGCTCCCGGAAATGCTCCAGGGCATCGGTCTGGGACTCGAAGTGGTAGCTGGCAACATACTGGGCCACCGCAGGCGTTTCCAGTGTTGCCTCGATCGCCGACCGCTGTTCGTCCGTGACCGGGCCGGAGGCGCAGCTGGCCGCTGTTGAGGTTTCCACGCAGAGGAAGACCGCCACCTGGACCTTGTCGTACCAGTAGCCCTTCATCTGGTTGATCTGCAGCTGCAGCATGCCTGCCGCGCCCACGAAGGTCAGCGAAATGAACGTCACCAGGATCACCGAGACGACCATGGACAGGTTCCGGCGCAGGCCGGAGCCGATCTCGCCGAGGATGAATGCCAGCCTCACAGGGCACTCTCCTTGGCTTCGGTGGACGGCTGTCCTTCCTGGGAGCCGACGTAGATGCCGTGGGCCTCGTCGCGGACCATCCTGCCGTCCTGCAGTTCGATCACGCGGCGGCGCATGTGGTTGACGATCACGTTGTCGTGGGTGGCCATGACCACCGTGGTGCCGTTCTGGTTGATCCGGTCCAGCACGTTCATGATCCCCATGGAGGTGGTGGGGTCAAGGTTGCCGGTGGGCTCGTCCGCCAGCAGGATGCCGGGCTTGTTGACGATGGCGCGGGCGATGGCCACGCGCTGCTGCTCGCCGCCGGAGAGCTCGTGGGGCATGCGGTGGTCCTTGCCCTCCAGGCCCACGGTCTTGAGCACCTCGGGAACGGTTTCGCGGATTACTGCCCGGCTCTTGCCGATCACCTGCATCGCGAAGGCCACGTTCGAGGCGACCGTCTTGTTCGGCAGCAGCCGGAAGTCCTGGAAGACGACGCCGATGCCGCGGCGCAGCTTGGGCACGCGCCAGCTGGGAATGTTGGCCACGTTCTGGCCCGCCACGTAGACGGCCCCGCGGGTGGCCCGGTCCTCCTTCAGGACCAGCCGGATGAAGGTGGATTTGCCCGAGCCGGAGGACCCGACCAGGAAGGCAAAATCCCCGCGGTCGATCTCCACACTGACACTGTCCAGTGCGGGCCGCGAATTCTGGTCGTAGACCTTGGTGACGTTGTCGAATCGAATCATGACTGTTGTGTGCCCATATTTCTGCCACCGATGACAAAAGGCCTGCTCGGGGTGCATCGGCCTTTTGACTATAGACATGGCCGCTTGGGATTATCCTGCAGATCGGCAGGCGTGTCGTCCATGGTGAACAGCTGGTTAACAGCCGTGGAAGTGGGATAATTTGGCCTGCGAACCTACCGGTCACCGCGCACCCGCCGCGGCCTGGGCCATGCCGTGCCCGGTCCCGGCATGGCCCTGCGCTGCCGACCTCGCCGGGATTTGCGGCACCCGGCTGGGCCGGTGCCGGTTCTACGCGCTATTCGGCGGCGTTGCGGCTGTTGGCCCGCCAGCGGATGCCCGCGTCGATGAAGTCATCGATTTCGCCGTCGAGCACGGCGGCGGTATTTCCGACCTCGTGCTCGGTACGCAGGTCCTTGACCATCTGGTACGGATTGAGCACGTAGGAGCGCATCTGGTCGCCCCAGGACGCCTTCACGTCCCCGGCGAGCGCCTTCTTCTCGGCGTCCTCCTGCTCCTTCTTCAGCAGCAGCAGCCGGGACTGCAGCACGCGCATGGCGGCGGCCCGGTTCTGGATCTGGGACTTCTCGTTCTGCATGGACACCACGATGCCGGTGGGGATGTGGGTCAGGCGCACCGCCGAGTCGGTGGTGTTGACGGACTGGCCGCCGGGACCGGAGGACCGGAAGACGTCCACCCGGATCTCGTTCTCCGGGATCTCGATGTGGTCGGTCTGCTCGATCAGCGGGATGACCTCGACGGCAGCGAACGAGGTCTGGCGGCGGCCCTGGTTGTCGAACGGGCTGATCCGCACCAGCCGGTGGGTTCCGGCCTCCACCGAGAGCGTGCCATAGGCGTACGGGGCCTTGACTTCGAAGGTGGCCGACTTCAGGCCCGCCTCTTCGGCATAGGAGGTATCCAGCACCTGGGTCGGGTAGCCGTGGCGCTCGGCCCAGCGCAGGTACATGCGCAGCAGCATCTCGGCGAAGTCCGCGGCGTCGACGCCGCCGGCACCGGAGCGGATGGTGACCACGGCCTCGCGCTCGTCGTAGTCGCCGGACAGCAGGGTCACCACTTCGAGGTCCGCCAGCGCCTTCTTCAGGGCCTGCAGCTCCTGCGCGGCCTCGGCGAGGGAGTCGGCATCCTCCTCGCCCTGGCCCAGTTCGACCAGGACCTCAAGGTCGTCAATACGCGAGGCCAGCGTCTCCAGCCGCTCCAACTCGGACTGGCGGTGGGAGAGCTTGGAGGTGATCTGCTGCGCGGCGGCAGGATCGTCCCACAGATCCGGGACGCCGGCCTGCTCGCTCAGTTCGGCGATGTCCTTGCGGATCGTCTCCACGTCGGAGACTGCCTCAATGGAGTCGTAGGTCGCGCGCAGTGCGCGGATTTCTGCGGGAAAATCGATTTCAGCCATGGTTATTCAAGCCTACGCCATGGCGCAATCCCCGCCGTCGTGCGCGGTCACCGGGTCAGTTCGCTCCGGGCGTCACCGGCGGCGGAAATCCGGATACCGGACGGGACAAGGAAGTTAACCACCGGCGGGTGCACCACCGCCGAGAGCGAGACGTGGGCGGTGCGGCCCTCGGGCGAACCGGTGCCGGGACCGACGGCGAGCGCGCTGAACCGTTCCGCGGCCCCGGTTTCGGCCAGGTACCGCTGCGCGGCCCGGCGCACGCCGGCATCGTCGAGCACCGGCAGCGGTGCCCCGGAGCTGTCCTCGACGTCGCCGAGGGTGAAGGTATCGGCCGCGGCCAGGGCCGCGCCGTCGGCCAGGGACAGCAGCTTCTTATGTTCGACGTACACCGCCGAGGCAGCCATCACCACGGTGGCCACCAGCAGGCACAGGACTGCCAGGCCGATGGTCAGCAGCAGCACCTGCCCGTCCTCCGCCCCGCAGTGCCGTCCGGGGCCGACGCGGCGCCGGCCGGGCACCTACCGGTACCTTTCGACGATCTGCGTGGCGCTGGAACTGACCCGCGCGGTGGACATGTCCATGCCGGCCAGGAAGGGCAGGGGCACGTCCAGCGAGGCGTCCACTGTGACGGTCGGGCCGGGCTCGAGGCAGGGCCCGGGGCCGCAGCTGACGGTGATCCGCAGCCGGCCGCCGTCGAACCCGAAGTCCTGCGCGGACAGCAGCGCCGCCTGCTCGGCCCGGGCCCTGCCTGCCGCCGGGCTGTCCGCCGCGGCGAAGACCTTCGCCCCGTGGTCGGCGGCGCTGACCACGGCGAAGGAGCCTGCCTGGACCTGTCCGACGCCGACGATGAAGTACACCACAGGCACCAGCAGCAGCGTGCCCAGGAAGAGGAACTCGACGACGGCGCTGCCGGCTTCAGTGCTGCCGTCTCCTTCCCCCCACGCGCGGCGCAGCCACTCCCCCACCTGCCTGGACCACCTGCCGGCCGGGCGGGGCCGGCACCCGTTAGCGCGGCAGCGGCGCATGGCCCTGGATCCTGAGCACGCCGGATGGGCCCAGCAGGCCAAGCGCCGGCAGCGGCGACGAGACACTCACCCGCAGCATCCGTTCCTGCCCCGAACCGACGGTCTCGGCCGCCACGTCCCGGGCACACCAGCCGGCGCGGGAACAAGAAACTCAAACGCGCCCTGTTCCTCTCCGCCTTCGCCGCCCTGCACAACCCGCCCTCGCGGGCCTACTACGACCGCAAACGCGCCGAAGGCAAACGCCACAACCAGGCCCTCATCGCCCTCGCCCGGCGCCGCTCGGACGTGCTCTTCGCGATGCTCCGCGACGGCACCCTCTACCAGGATCCCGAACCGGGAAAGCTGCCCCCAGCCGCTTGACCAAAACCATAGAGGCACCCCCGAAGGCTCGGGATCCGAAGTACGGATCCGAGCGGGTCATCCACATTCCAGACGCCCTGGTGACGATGCTGGCCCGTCATGTGGAGCAGGTGGGCGTGGGCGGTGAGCAGCAATGGCTGTTCCCAGGCTCCCGTGACCTGCCGGCCCATGTGAACACGATCGGCGAGTGGTGGCGGAAGCTCATGCGCAGCCTTGACCTCGACGGGTTGCGGATGCACGACCTACGGCACTTTTTCGCCTCCGGGCTCATTGCATCCGGTTGTGACGTTGTGACCGTCCAGAGGGCCATGGGCATGCCTCCGCAACAACCACGCTGAACACGTATTCGCATCTTTGGCCCACTGCGGAGGACCGCACCCGGCGGGCTGCAGCAGCCATGATGGAGGACGCTATGGGCAATTTTGCGGACTCTCTGCGGACTGAATCAGCAGAGGTAGGCTCTGACTAAGGCTTTTGCCACCAATGGTGAGTTGATCCAGATCTCCTCGATGCCCGGATCTTCCAGCAGGGGCTGGAGCGGGCCGAAGCCGGCGACCGCGTCGAAGACGGATTCCGTGCCGTGTCGAGCGCGCCAATCGACGGCAAAGTGCCGAGCATGGACCGCTCGTCGTAGTCCGTGACCGCGGCATCGACCAACCGCCGGACCTCGACGGCCTGCCTGGCCGGGTCCAGCCCACGCCGTCGGATCAGCTCGCGGACCTCGTCCTCAACGATCCGGATCGCTTCCATCCCCACCCCCCATTGGTGCACAGCACCGGCCGGACAGCCGCAATGACCTGAGGCTGCATGGCCGCTGGCTGAACGTTTTCCCTGACCAGAGGCTAGATGACCTCTGCAGGGCCGGGTCACCCCGGGGGAAAGGATTGTGGATAAGAATTTCCCAAGGTTTTTCCAAGCTTTTGCGCTGGACAACCGAAAGCTGCCGGCGCTGCCGAATCCGGCGGCCAGGACCAGCGGTTCACCGCGGCCCCTGGCCGTGGTGCAAACCCGCAGGTCCAGCGTCTGCATGACGGATGCCGATCCACAAACTGCCGATTTCGGGTTCGTTCCCGGCGGCCCGGCTTCTGAAAAAGCCCACCTTTGGCATCCGGATCGGTGTCCTGTTACTCGCCCGGGGAATCGGCTACCATCCACGTACTAACGAATTTGAACGTTTAACTGTTGCTGGGGGAAGCAGTGCCGGGCGTGCTGCACCGCTGTCCCCGGCACTGACTGTTGGGGACAGAAAAGAAATGGATATTACCCAGTGCCGCCTCCCGCCGGGGGGCCCGGCCGAGGACCGGACACGGTGACGGTCGGGACCGCGGCGCTCTCCGCCGAAAACGTGCCTGCGTCCAGGCCGTGTCCAGGGCGACGCCGGAAGCCACGCCGGCTCTCCCGGGGACGATGGCTTGTTGGCACCACACTCACTGCTTTCGTAGTCGCACTCTCCATGACGGTCGCCGTGGTCGCACCGCTTCTCGGTATTGGTTTCTCATCGGTCCTGACCGGCAGTATGCGTCCCGCCCACGCGCCGGGGGATCTGCTCATTACGTACCCCGTCACAGTGAACGACCTCAAGGAAGGCCAGGTAATCGTGTTCACCCCGCCGGACGAGAACGCTCTGTTCGCACACCGGATAGCTTCGATCCAAACGACGGCGGCCGGCCCGGTCCTGGTCACCAAAGGTGACGCGAACCCGGCCCCGGACGCGTGGCGACTGGCCGCCTCCGGTCCCCGCATCCCCGTCGTGGTCGCATCATTGCCGCAGCTGGGCAGCGCGCTCTCATGGCTGCAAAGTCCGCCCGTGCGCTCCATCAATGTCGCGCTGCTCGGCCTGCTGCTCACTGCTGCCAGTGTCATTGGCATCCTGCGCCAGCCCGTCCGGACAGCCTGAAACAACGTATGAAACCCGCTGGTGCCCGCGGCCCCTCTGTCCGCGGCCGGCTGATGAACCACCAGGAGATTTCCGTGAATAAGCATGTCCAGACATACCCCCGCCCGGGCCGGGGGCGCCTTGTCGCGGCCACCGCCGTGGGCGCCCTTGGCCTCGCCGTAACCGTTGGCGGAGTCTACGCGTCGCTGAACGCAACAGCCTTCAACGCAACTGCCCAGGACGTAGGCAGCGGCACGCTTGAACTCACCATGGCGAACAACGGCACCGGTTTCAGCCAGCAGATCGCTGACCTTGCGCCCGGCGACAGGGTCAACAGGTACGTCAGCCTCACCCAGGACGGATCCCTCGGCGGACGGAACCTGACCCTGTCCGTGAGCGACGCGACGCCGACAAAACTGACCACGGATGCCACCAACGGCCTCAAGGTAACCGTCAGCGCCTGCACCGGCGGCACATGGAATGCCACCGACGGGACCTGCAGCGGCACCGTGCAGCCGCTGCTGGGCAGCACGGCCCTGGCCTCCCTCGCCTCCACTCCGGCAGCGGTGCTCAGCGGTCCGCTCGCAGCCGGAAGCGTGACCCATTTGCAGATGAGCCTGGTTTTGCCGGATCAGACAGAAACCACGGTCAACGGGACACTTCCGGCAAACACCATCCAAGGACTCTCCGCCAAGCTGACCTGGACCTTCACCGAGCAGCAAAGAGAGGCCAGTACCGCCAACGGCTGAGTTTTTCCAATGCCTGCCCGGGTGATCAGGAACAGGGTGGCCGGCGCCGCGATGGCGGCCACCCTGTTCCTTGGGTATGCCGCCGAGCCGGTTGCCGCACATGCAGATGCCAGGCTCCAATCGGGGCCGCAAGGCGTTTCCTCCGGCATCTGGGGTGCTGTGGCCACCACCGCCACACAGGCTCCCTACGGAAGCGGGCCGCTCGCGCTGAGGTTCAATGCTTCCTTGCTGGCCGCACCACCGCCGCAGTTCTTCACCCTCGGCAACACCGGAACGCTGCGCCTTACCGGGGCGACCTTCACTGCTACGGCAAGCACAGGGACGGCAGTCCTGGAAGTCTGCAGCACCGTTTGGAACGAAACCAACAACACTTGTCCCCAAGGCACCGTCACCGAGGTTGCCCGGAGCGGCACAGCCGCCTACAGTGCATCGATCAGCCCCGTCAATGGCGGCGGATCGACACGGGTACGGGCCCGTGTAACCACTGCGATCATTTCGGCCTCCGACGTTGGTGTTTCCGTGTCCGTCAGCCGGGCCCAGGTACGTACTGCCATCGTTGCCGACCAGTGACAGTAGAGTGGCACGCCGCAGCCAGGAAAAGCCGTTCCAGCCCGGTACGCTGGTGACGGAGCCACAGGGATCATCCGCAGCACCACCAAGACCCTCGGCCCGCGCTGCCGGCTGTTCCGCGGTACAGCCGGTTTCGGAGATCAGGCCGGTACCGGCGCCGGCACCGTCTCTGGCCGTGAGCAGGTGCTCCGCGTCCGGGTAGGATGTTGGCTGCCCGCCAAACCCGCACCTTCAGCGAAAGCCACCTGCACGCCGCCGGCCGATGACCATCCAGAACCTCCTTGAACGCGTGACCTCCCTGGCAGCTTCCCCGGGAGGGCGCACCGTCATCGGCGTCACCGGCGCCCCCGGGGCCGGCAAGACGACCCTCGTCGAGGCCCTCATCCGGGAACTGAACGCGGACACGCCCGTGCCCGAACACCAGCGTTACGCTCATGTGCCGATGGACGGGTTCCATTTGTCCGACGCCGAACTGACCCGGCTGGCACTGCTCGGGCGCAAAGGGGCGCCGGAGACCTTCGACGTCTACGGCTATGCAGCAATGCTCGCACGGCTGCGCACGGATCGGGAACACGTGGTGTATGCCCCGGGTTTCGAACGCCGCCTGGAACAGCCCATCGCCGGGGTCGTTCCGGTGTTTCCCGGCGTCGAAACGGTCCTCACGGAAGGCAACTACCTGCTGCTCGACCAGCCTGGCTGGCATCTGGTCCAGGAGCAGTGCACGGAAATCTGGTACTGCGACCAGGATGATGCGGTGCGGATCCAGCGGCTGACCGAACGGCACGTGAGGTTCGGGAAAACCCCTGCTGCCGCCGCGGCCTGGGTACGGGACGTGGACGAACGCAATGCCGGGCTCATCCGAGCCACCAAGGACCGCGCGGACCTGATCATCTACTGTTGAAGCCAGTATGAACAGCATTTTCAAGATCATCGGTCCGTTGCTGCGGACCCTGCCGGAGGGCAGCCGCCGTTTCCTCACCGGCTACGGTGCCGCATCCGCCGCGCTGGCCCTGCTCGACGTGGTGGCGCTGGGCCTGGTGGCGGCGCTGCTGCCGGGACTGGTCGGCGGCACGGACGTGGTGTTCCCGGTGTTGGGCAACCTCACCGAGCAGGGCCTGGTGCTGCCGCTGCTGGGCGCCATCTGCCTGCTGATCGTGTTCAAGGGCGTGCTGGCCGTGCTGCTGCTGCGCTTTGCCACTCGGCGCTTCGCCCGGCACGAGGTAGCCATCGGGGACCGGCTGTTCGCCGCCTACCTGGCCTCCCCGTGGGAGCAGCGGCTGGGCCGCAACTCTGCCGAAATCGTCCGGTCGGTGGACGTGGGTGTGGGCATCACGGTCTCAGGGGTGCTGATGCCGGCAATGACGCTGTTCGGCGAGCTTGGGACCCTGGTGGCCGTCGTCGTCGTGCTGTTCATCGCCCAGCCGCTGATCGCAGTGGTGACAATGGTGTACCTGGGGCTGGTAGCGCTGCTGCTGGCCCGGGTGATCTCCCCGCGGGCAGTGGCCATCGGCCAGGAAAACCGCGAATGGTCCAACCGCACCGCGAAGGTCCTCTACGAGGCCCTCGGGGCGCTGAAGGAGATCACGCTGGCCGGCCGCGGCCCGGAAGTCCAGGCGCAGGTGCATGCCACGCGGACCAAATCCGCGCAGGCCCGTGCGGCGGCAATCCAGATTTCGCAGATTCCGCGCTATATCCTCGAGACCGCCCTGGTGGTCGGCTTCGCTCTGGTGGGCGGCGTGGGGTTGACCACCGCCGGGCCCGCCGGGGCGGTGAGCGCCGTCGGCCTGTTCGCCATTGCCGGCTTCCGGCTCATTCCGTCGCTGACCCGGATGCAGGCGGTGCAGTCCTCGGTCAACACCAGCGCGTCCTTCGCCACCCAGATCGTCAAGGACATCAAGGACGGCGAGGAGCAGATGGCCCGCCGCAGTGCCGAACGTCCGCAGCGCGAACTGCCTGCGGCTGCGGCCGACCTTGTGCTCGAGCAGGTGTCCTTCAGCTACCCCGGCGCCACCGCCCCGGCCTTGCGGGATATCAGCATCCGGATTCCGGCCGGCAGCCACGTGGCGTTCGTGGGCTCCTCCGGGGCCGGCAAGTCCACCCTGGTGGACGTGCTGCTGGGGCTGCTGGAGCCCGACGGCGGGCGGATCCTGGTCGGCGGCGAGCCGCTGGAGTTCGTGCTGGAGTCCTGGCGGCGGCGGATCGGCTATGTGCCGCAGGAGGTCTCGCTCTTCGACGCCTCCGTGGCCCAGAACGTGGCGCTGGCCTGGGACCCAAAGAAAGTGGACCGGGCCCGGGTGGAAACCGCGCTGCGCCGGGCGCAGCTGCTGGAGACCGTGCTCGGGCGCGAGGGCGGCATCGACGCCCTGGTCGGCGAGCGCGGCATTGCCCTCTCCGGCGGGCAGCGCCAGCGGCTGGGCATCGCCCGGGCACTCTACGACGACCCGCTGGTGCTGGTCATGGACGAGGCCACCTCGGCCCTGGACACCGCCACGGAGGCGGCCGTCACGGCGGCGATCAGCGAACTGCACGGACAGGTCACGGTGATCACGGTGGCACACCGGCTGTCCACCATCCGCAACGCCGATGTGGTGTTCTTCATGCGCGACGGGACAGTTGCAGCGTCCGGGACGTTCGACGACGTCGTGGCCCGGGTGCCGGACTTCGCACGGCAGGCGGCGCTCGCCGGGCTGGCCACCCGGGGCGAGGCTGGAGACAGCACCGCCGGCTAGGAACCGGCTCCCCTGCCGGAGGCCTGGCTCAGCGCTGCCGGCTCCCGGCCAGGCCGCGGTAGAGATCCGCCAGCCGGGCCACCGCCTGCTGCGGCGAGTGGTGGGCCTGCACCCACGCGCGCCCGGCCAGCTTCGCGGACGTTCCGGCCGGGTCGGCCAGCGCCGCCATGGCCTGGGCCGCCAGTTCCCCGGGTCCCGAACCGCGCAGCACCGGCGACGGCCCCGGGTAGAATCCCTCCCCCAGCGGCATGGCCACCGGCACCCCGATGGCCACCGCCTGCAGTTCGCTCATGGCCAGGATGCCCGCGCTCTGGCCGATGACGCAGTGCGCGGAGGCGAGCCAGCGCAGGTACTGTGGCTTGGGCATCCTGGGCAGCAGCTTCACCCCGAGCGCGGCGGCCTCGCCGGCGGCGCCGCCCCAGTCCAGTCCCTGCAGTTCCACCTCCGGGCCGGCAGCCGCGGCCAGGGCCTTGGCGGTGTCCAGTTGGGCGGCACCGCCCTTGGCCTCGTCCCAGCGCGAGGCGAAGACTACCCGGGGCCGGGCTGCCGGCGCCCAGGCAGGCAGTTCCTCCAGATCCGCCGGGTTGGGCAGGTAGAGCGCGTCCGGCCGGGCCGCCTGCGCGTGCGGGCGCAGATCGGGGGTGGAGTAGAGCACGGCGGCGGCATGGTCCGCACCCCACTGCAGTACCGGCCGGCGCGCCGGGTCGTAGTACTGGGTCCGGATGTCGGTGCCGTGGAAATGCAGCACGAACGGCCGGTGCGGCCGGGACCTGACAATGCCCAGCCGGGAGCCGGAATGCACGTGCAGCAGGTCCGCGCGCAGGATGCCGGCGGCACGGGCCGCCTGCCAGTACGCCTCGGCCAGCAGGCGCCGCGCCCGTCGGCCGGGGCCGTTGGGCGGGTCCGGAAGCAGGGCGGCGTCGGCTGGCGGCACTGTGTTGAACTGCCTCCAGGGCAGGTGCTGCCGGCGCCCGTAGCGCACCAGCGTGGCGCCCACGTCCGCGGCGTCGTACAGGTGCAGCACTTTCGGGTCCGTTCCGCCCATCCGTCAGCGTCCGTCCAGCAGCGCGGCGATGGCGGACTCCCAACCCAGGTTCTGGTGCTCGGAGGACAGTTCCCGGGCCGCCTGGTGCGCGTTGCGCTTCCAGGCATCCACACTTTCGGGGGTCAGGGAGTCCAGGACCTCGCGCAGCGCCTCGGCGGAGAAGTCGCGGGTGACGGCGCCGAGGTCGTGCCGTTCGAGCAGGGCGTGCATGGCGGGCGAGGGCCCGATGACCAGCCCGGTGCGGGCCTGGACGGCCTCGAAGAACTTGTTCGGCAGCGCGTGGGCGAGGTTGAAGTTGGTGGGCGGAATGACCGAGACGGACACGTCGTATTCGGCCACGGTGTCCACCAGCTTGGTATACGGGACCGGGTCGCGGAACCGTACCCGCGGCAGGCTCCGGCCCAGTTCCTCCAACTCGGCCACGTAGGCCGGCTCGTTCGGCATCACGATCAGGTCCAGCTCCACATGCCCGGGGGCGGTCCGCATGGCTTCCATGATGTTTTCGATCTTGCGGTAGCGCTGCCCGGCCGAGCTGTAGATGAGCCGGATCGGCAGCTGCGTAGGGCGCGGTTCCTTGTCCGCGTACGGGGCGGCATTAGTGACCACGCCGGCGGCGACGCCGAAGTCCTTGCGGTACTGCTCGGCGATACCCTCGGAGACGGTGGTGACGGAGGCGGCCTGCGGCAGGTAGGTGCGGCAGAGCCAGCGCACGTACGGGGCAACCAGGGCCCGCCAGGCGGGCTTGTTGAAGTGCTCCTTGGGCGCGAATTCGTGCAGGTCGGCGTGCACGCCGCGGGCCGGGGCCAGGCTGAGCGCCAGCGGGAGGGTGTTGGCGTCATTGGCCAGCACGGCGTCGAAATCCCGGCCGCGCAGCTGCCGGCGGGCCTCTGCCACCGCCGCAATGCCCCAGTAGACATCGACGTACCGCCGCAGCAGCAGCCGCCGCGGATCGCGCGGCCAGGACGGCATTGCCCGATCCAGTTCGATGTGGTCCGCGACGCCGTCCGGAGCCGGGCCGAAGCCGCAGGTGGCCACGCGGTACCGCCGGCGGAAGAGGTCGATCTGCTTGAGCACCCGCGGGTCGCTGCGCAGCGGGGACAGGGACAGGATCAGCAGGGTCCGGTCCGCTTCGCTCACGTGGCGTCCTTTCGTTCCGACCGGCCGGCGGCCCGGCACACCCGGTCCAGGCCTGCGGCGAGCAGCGAGTTCAGGTTGGTCCGCAGCGGCGATTCGCCGCGGAAATTGTCCGGCCAGCGCCGGGTGAGGCTGCGGGCGACGACGCCGGCGGCCTGCCGCCGGCGCAGCGCCCCGGCCACGGCGGCGCTGCCGGGCACTTGCCCGGCCTGGCCGCGCACGGCCAGCAGCAGCGCCTCGTCCGGGGCCGAGAGCAGCCGCGACGCGCCGGGAGCCAACTGGGTGATCGCGGTGATGACCCGGGAAAGTTCGGCGCGGTCCTCGTCCGTCCAGCCGAAGTCCGGGCCGCGGCGCAGAGCCGCGCCGACCACGTGCCCGCGCAGCAGCTTCACCGCCACCGCTTCCCGGGACTTGTCCGGCAGCCCGGTGAGCCAGCGGGCGGCAAGCAGCCGGTCCAGGTCGCGGAACTGTTCGGCCAGCGGCAGGACCGCCGCCGTGACGCGTTCGCCGCCATCCTCGCCCACCACATAGCAGGGTGCCCCGGCCGGGTAGGCGATCGGTTCGCCACTGAACCACAGGCGCAGCCCGAATTCCAGGTCCTCGCCGGTCCGCAGCCCCGGCGCCAGCCGCAGGCCGAACCGGTCCACTGCCTCGCGCCGGATCAGTCCCAACGGCGCGGTCCGGTAGGCGAGCCCATCCTTGACCGGATCCACCCGGCTGCCGCGCAGCACGCGCGCGCGGGGGGTCAGGATGCGCCGCCCGCCGCGGGTGCGCATCGGGGCAATGACCGCCAGGGCAGGCATGGTCCCGTCCGCGGCAGCCCGCCAGGCGTCCAGGGCGCCGGGTTCGAGTTCGTCGTCGGATCCCATGAGCGCCACCCAGGGCGCCTCGGCGTGGCGCAGGCCGAAGTTGAACGGGCCGGCCGGGGAGGGGATGCCGTCGCGCAGCTTCAGCACCCGCACGGTGCCCTCGGGCAGGCCGTCAGACAAACCGTCGAGGGCTTCGCGGACCGGCGACGAGTCCATGTTGTGGCAGACCACCGTGGCACGCACCGTGCCCGGCGTCCCGGCCGCCAGCACGGAGGCCGCTGCCCGGCGCACGGGGCGCTCGCGGGCGTGGACGGCGATGATCACTTCCACCGGTTCCATCCGGTCCGTTGCTGCCTCAGCCACCGGCAGGCTCCGTCCGGGTTTCCCGGTCCCGCGCGGGGCCGTCGTCCACAGGCCTGCCCCCATGCACCGGCGGGATACCGCCGTCGTCCTCGGGAACCGCGCCTCGTCCGGCTGCCGTGCTGCGCTGCCCGCGGACACCCGGGCGCAGCGGGCTTTCGGCCACTTCCGCCGGCTTCGGGGTCTCGTCCAGGGCGATCCGCCGGGCCAGCTTGGTGATGCGGGCCTCAAGCTGGCGGGTGCGCTGGGCCGAGGTGGCCATGTACAGCATGAAGAAGACGATCAGCGCGTACAGGACCAGGTCCGTGCCGCGGCCGATTCCAAGCAGGTTGGCCAGCCGGGTCAGCAGCGTCGGGAAGAACACCGACAGGGCCGCCGCCAGTGCAAAGAAGGCCAGCAGGATGCGCCGCACGGCCTGGTACCGGGCATTGCCGGCACCGCGCATGAGCGTCACCGTGCCGATCACCACGGCAAGGAAAAGCAGGAGCTGGACGATGATGATCATGGGCTCACCTGAAGAAAAGGTCCGCGAGGATATTGACGCCGTTCAGCAGGGACTGACCTTTCGCCTTGGAGTATTCGGTGTAGATGATCTGGACCGGATGCTCCACCAGCCGGGGCTTGAGCTCGGCGAGCTGGTGGATCAGTTCGGAAGCATGCGCCATCCGGTCCTGGCGCAGGTCGATCCGGGCCGCCACGGACGCGGAGAAGGCACGCAGGCCGTTGTGCGCATCCGTCAGTTCCAGTCCGGTGGTCAGCCGCGACTGCAGCGCGGCCGTGCGCAGCACCAGCCTCTTGAGCCAGGACACCTCCGAAGCGCCGCCCAGGAACCGGGAGCCCAGGACCACCTCGGCCTCGCCGGAGCGGATCCGGGCCACCATCGCCCTGGCATCGGAGACCCGGTGCTGGCCGTCGGCGTCGAAGGTGACCACAGCGTCCAGTTCCGGATCCTGCAGCGCGTATTCGATGCCGGTCTGCAGGGCGGCGCCCTGGCCGAGGTTGACCGGGTGCCTGACGACGACGGCACCCGCCGCGGCGGCAATGGCACCCGAGCCGTCGGTGCTGCCGTCGTCGACGCAGACGACGTAGGGAAATTCGTCCAGCAGCCCTTCGAGCACAGATTTGATGACGGTGGACTCGTTGTACATTGGCACAACAACCCAGCAACGACTCACCTGCCCAGTATTCCACACGTGGCCGGCGCCTTCCGCCGCCGGCCGCCGGAACGTCAGCGGGCAGCGGTTGCTGCTGTTTCAAGATAATGCTGTTCCAGCTCCGCGCAGCTGCCGGCCAGGCTCCGGTGTTCCTCGGCGAACCGCCGGGCCGCCTGGCGCATGTTCCGGTGCTCGGCAGCGGAGAGCCGGAGCAGGTCGCCCAGCGCCGCCCGCAGCCCCGGATAGTCCCCCTCGGCAGCCAGCAGGCCGGAAGCGCCGTCGTCGACCATTTCCGGGATGCCGCCGCTGCGGTAGGCCAGGACGGGCGTGCCGCAGGCCTGAGCCTCCAGCAGGACCAGCCCGGCCGCCTCGCGCGCTCCCCCGGCCTCCTGGCTCGGGGCCACCAGCAGGTACGCCTGCTGCATCCAGCTGCGGATCTGCTCCCGGGGCAGCCGGCCGAGGAACTCGATGTGCGGATGGCTGGCGGCCTGCTCCTGCACCGCGTCGCGCAGCGGGCCGTCGCCGACCACGACCAGGCGGTGGTGGGCGCGCCGCCACACCGCCAGGGAGGCGTCGATCAGGTCCCGGATGCCCTTCTGGGTGTTCAGCGTGCCTACGAACAGGACCACGGGCGGCTGCGCGCTGTCATGCTCCCGGCCGGGCACGAAGTAATCGGTGTCCACGCCCTGGTAGTGCACCTGGATCTTGGCCGGGTCCAGGCCCAGTGCGGCCGCGCGGCCGGCCAGATAGTTGCTGACCGCCAGGATGCGCCGGCTGTGGGCGGCAGCGGCCAGCACATTGCGGTGGTGCCATTGGGCCATCAAGGTGTCGGCCGGGTTCGCCAACGAAACGATGTCGGAGCCGTGCAGGGTGGTCAGCAGCGGGGCCCCGGACTGCCGCGAGGCGTTGACCGCCGGCAGCGACCAGGTGGCGAAATGCTGGTGAATCAGGTCCGGCCGGTACCGGCGCACCGCCAGCGTCATCAGCGGCATGAACGCCGGAATCATCAGCTCGCGCTGTCGGAAGCCCAGTCCCGTCCGGGGCACGAAGTCGGTGACCGGCACCGTGACCGACTCGTCCCGGATGTCGGCGGCCAGGGTGAACACCCGGAAGTCGTGCCGGTCCGCGAGCTGCTGGGCATGGGCCGTGGCGAAGTACGTCGGCGGGATGCGCAGCGTGCTCTTGGTGATCGCAATCTTCACAGGTCTTCCTCAACGGTAGGCGGCCCTGGCAGTCATATTAGCGGCGCAACGGCAATAATAAACCGGTTAACCCTACCGTCCCGGCGGCACTGGGCCGGCGGGTAGGCTGGATGCTGCCCGGCACCGGAGCAGCAGCTCCGCCGGGCACCCCTCACGGCCGCACGGCCAGGACAGCAAGGAGCAGGTTTGGCGGCACGGATCCTGTGCATCTCGTTCTCCGACATCGCCGCGGATTCGCGCGTGCTGCGCCAGCTGGCCTTGCTGGCCGAGGCCGGGGAAGTCACTACCCTGTCCTACGGCAGCCGGCCGCCGGGTGCCGGCACGCACCTGGGGATCGATCCGGCCCTGCCCTCGCTGCCCCAGACGCCGGCCGGGGTCCTGAAGCTCGGGTTGCGCCGGCACGGCGCCGTCGAACTTGAGGCACCCGCGGTCCGCCAGGCCCTGGAACTGGTGGCGGGCCGGCAGTTCGACCTGGTCGTGGCCAACGAGGCCCGGGCCCTGCCGCTGGCCCACGCCGTCGCCGGCGGCGCCCCGGTGTGGGGCGACATGCACGAGTGGGCGCCGGAGGAACGGGCCCACGTGCTGCCCTGGCGGCTGCTGGTCAAGCCGTACATGTACGCCGTCTGCGCGAAGTACCTGCCGCGCACCGCGGCCGTGACCACCGTCAATGCCTCCATTGCCGCACTGTACACCGAGCAGTTCGGCTGCCCGGTCGAGGTGGTCCGCAACGCCGGGCCGTTCCGGGACCTGGAGCCCTCGGCCCCGGTGCCCGGACGGATCCGGCTGGCGCACAGCGGCGCCGCGGTGCCCGGACGCAACCTCGAGGGCACCATCGAGGCGGTCAAGGCGCTGGATGAGCGCTTCAGCCTCGACCTCTACCTGGTCAAGGCGCGCGACGGCGGACGCTACTGGCAGCGGCTGCGGGAACTGGCCGCCGGCGATGCCCGGATCACGTTCCACGACGCAGTGGCCCCGGACGCGCTGCCGCGGACGCTGAACCAGTACGACGTGGGAGTGTTCAGCCTGCCGCCGCAGACCACCAACCACCGGCTGATGCTGCCGAACAAGTTCTTCGATTTCGTCCAGGCGCGCCTGGCGCTGGTCTTCAGCCCGTCCCCGGAGACATCGCGGCTGATGCGCGAACACGGTCTCGGCGTGGTGGCCGACGATTTCAGTACACCCGCGCTGGTCCGGGCGCTGTCTGCCCTGACTCCGGAACTGGTGGAGCGCTACAAGGCCAACACGCACCGGGCGGCCCGGGCCTTGAGCTCGGCCGAGGACGAGGCCGTCACGCGCGGGATCCTCCGCCGGCTGCTGGGGAGCTGACCGGCGGCGGAATCCCCCGCCCCACTATCCAAGGTTTCACCAAGCGCCACGGTGCACAGTTATCCCGCACCACCCGGATATCACCCCACGATCCCGGACAGCACTTTGTGAGGACCAAGATGCGAACAACCCCAGCACCATCGCCCAGGAAAAAACCATCATCAACCCACGTGCTGAGCAGTGCCGTGACCACCGCGCTGCTCGCCGCGACCCTGACCCCGCTGGCAGCCGTGCCGGCACACGCCGACCTGGCCGGACGGGGGCCCGTAGACCCCCAGAACGGCTACCCCATGTGGTACTCCGACGGCAGCGTCAAGCTGCAGCTGTGCTACACGGCCGAGCTCAACTGCCTGGCCACGCCGCCGAATCCCGGCCCGGTGTCCTACCCGGACAACTTCCCCGATGAGTCGTTCTGGTTCGCCGCCGAAGCCAGCGGCGGCAACCTCAGGCTCTACGAGGCGGCCCTCGAGGCAGCCCATGCCAACGAGGCTGTCATCCCCGGTGACCAGATGGGCTTCGCCCGGCTGCGCTTCCGCCTGGTGAACCTTGATCCCGGCAAGGACTACACCATCACCCACCCCTATGGCGTCCACGTGGTCACCGCCGGGGACGACGGTACGGTCTTCGAGACCATCGACGAGGGCGCATGTGAGCCCGCCCCGGACGACCCCTGTGACTGGGACCGGGTGGGCGCAGCCTTCCTGGGCGACTACAAGGTTGGCACCACCGCCAGCTTCCTGCGCCAGGTCAATGCGCCCGCGGGCACATTGGGCGACCCCACCACCGACGCACCGGTGACCGGGGCACCGTCCGGAAACAATTTCGTCACCGTCACCGGGCCGAATGTGGGCGGGGACGGAATCGACACCCTGACGGTGGATACCTTCGCCATCCAGGGCGTGATTTTCGACGGCGTGGACGGCGCACCGAGCACGCCCGACCTGGCTGCCGCCAGCGACAGCGGCCGCTCCAGCACCGACAACATCACCAACGCGGCCACGCCGACCTTCACCGGCACCGTCCCGGGCGAAAGCACCTCGGCCGCCACTGTGGAGCTGATGGTGGACGGGGCCGCGGCACCGGCTGCGTCCGCTGCCGCCGTCGACGGTGCGTACTCGATCCAGCTGCCCACCGCACTGGAGCCGGGCGTGCACAAGGTGCAGGCGCGCACCGCCAATCCGGCATACACAGTGGATCCGGTGACCGGCGAGCCTACCGACCCGTCGGTGCCCCAGTACCTGACGTCCCAGACCCTGAGCTTCACCGTGGACACGGCCGCGCCGGCCGCCTCCGTGGTGGCTCCCTTCCCGTCCAACCCGTCGCTGGACAATACGCCGACGCTGAACTTCACCGCCAATGAAGCCGGCGCCAGGTTCGAGTGCCAGCTGCTGCCCAGCAATTCCACGTGGGATCCGAGCTGCGCGTCGCCGAAGACCTGGGATGCCCAGGTCAACGGCAACTACGTCTTCAACGTCCGGGCCACGGACGTTGCGGGCAACGTCGGGGAGGCTGCGAGCCACTCCTTCCGGATCGGACCGGCGGATACCATCGCCCCGTCCGTCCCGGCACGCACCCCGGCGGCCGAGGCAACCGAGGTCGGCCTGGACAGCAACGTGACGGCCAACTTCAGCGAGGACGTGGTAGGCGTCTCGGACTCGACCTTTACGCTGAAGGACGCGGCAGGAACGGCCGTCCCAGCAACCGTGACCTACGACCAGGCCTCCGGCAAGGCAACGCTGGTTCCGGCGGCCAACCTGGCCCCCGGAACCGTCTACACCGCCACCCTGACCGGCGGCGCGTCGGCGATCCGGGATACTGCCGACCTGCCGCTGGCCACCACGAGCTGGTCCTTCACCGCGGCCGCGGCACCCACCGTCACCGCGCGCACCCCCGCCACAGATACCACCGACGTAGCCATCGGCGGCAACATCTCGGCGACCTTCAGCAAGACCGTCACCGGCGTCAGCGGGACCACCTTCGTCCTGAAGGATCCTGCCGGCACCACTATCCCGGCGGCAGTCAGCTATGACGCCACCACCCGTG
>NZ_JAAZSQ010000002.1:469333-469492 GCF_012395835.1 Arthrobacter mobilis | reverse complement strand
CTCGCCGCCAACACCAGGTACACCGCCACCCTCACGGGCGGCGCGGAGGCTATCCGGGACTCGGCAGGCATTCCTTTCGAGACCACGGGCTGGTCCTTCACCACGACGGCGGCACCCACCGTCACCGCGCGTACTCCGGGCTCTGCTGCCACTAACGTG
>NZ_JAAZSQ010000002.1:468492-469196 GCF_012395835.1 Arthrobacter mobilis | reverse complement strand
CCGTCACCGGCGTCAGCGGGGCCACCTTCATCCTGAAGAACCCGGCCGGCACCACCATCCCGGCAGCGGTCAGTTACAACGCGACCACCCGGGTGGCCACCCTGAACCCGAGCGCCGACCTCGCCGCCAACACCACGTACACCGCCACCCTTACCGGCGGAACGGCCGCGATCCGGGACACGCTCGGCCCTCCGCTGGCCAGCACCAGCTGGTCCTTCACCACGACGGCGGCCCCGGCCGTGACCGCACGCACCCCGGGTGCCAACGCCACCTCGGTTGCAGTGGCCAACAACATCACCGCAACCTTCAACAAGGCCGTCACCGGCGTCAGCGGGACCACCTTCGTCCTGAAAAACCCGGCAGGCGCCACGATCACGGCGGCCGTCAGCTATGACGCGACCACCCGGGTAGCCACCCTGAACCCGAGCGCCAACCTGGCCGCGAACACCAGGTACACCGCGACGCTGACCGGCGGAACGGCGGCGATCCGGGACACGCCCGGCACTCCGCTGGCCAGCACCAGCTGGTCCTTCACCACCGGAGCGGCACCGGCCGTGACGGCACGCACGCCGGGCTCGGGCGCGACCGTGGTGGCTACCGGCGGCAATATCACGGCGACCTTCAGCGAGGCCGTCACCGGCGTCAGCGGGACCACCTTCGTCCTGAAAAACCCGGCAGGCGCCACGATCACGGCGGCCGTCAGC
>NZ_JAAZSQ010000002.1:241014-468384 GCF_012395835.1 Arthrobacter mobilis | reverse complement strand
AACCCGAGCGCCAACCTGGCCGCGGACACCAGGTACACCGCCACCCTGACCGGCGGCACAACGGCGATCCGGGACCTGGCAGGCAATCCGCTGGCCAGCACCAGCTGGTCCTTCACCACCGGACCGGCTCCGACGGTCACGACCCGCACGCCGGCCGCCAACGCGACCGGAGTCCGGCGGGGCAACAACATCACCGCCACCTTCAGCGAGGCGGTGCAGGGTGTCTCGGCCTCGACCTTCACGATCCGGAACACCGCGACCGGAGCGGTCGTGTCCTCTGCGGTCACCCGCAACGGCACCACCAACCAGTGGATCCTTAACCCGGGCGTGACCCTGGCGGCCAACACCAGGTACACGGTCACGCTCACCGGCGGCACCACCGCCATCCGGGATCTGGCGGGCAACCGGCTGACCACCACCAGCTGGACGTTCACCACCGGCAGCCTCTAGCCACCCTCCGCCGCCTTCCCGGCGCATAGGAACCGCCCGCGTACACCTGCAGGTGTACGCGGGCGGTCCGTGCGTGGAGGCCGCTATCCGGCCGGCGGCGCCTGGCCGGCGGCCGAGCCGATGGCGGCCGCTGCCCGGCTTCCGACGCTGTCCAGCGAGTAGTTGGCCTGGACCCACTGTGCCAGGCGTTCCCGCTCCGCCTCGCCCGCCGGCTGCCGGAGCACGGCCAGCATGGCCTCGGCCACCTGGCCGGCGTCCCAGTCCACGCTGTGGCCCAGGCCGTGCTCGGCCACCAGCGTGCGCAGCGGTCCGACGCCGGCGTAGATCACCGGGGTGCCGCAGCTGAGGCTGACCAGGGCCTTGGTGGCGAAGGCGAAATCGTAGCCGCGCCCGGGGCGGACCGAGGCCAGGCCGGCCGCCGCCCCGCGCAGCACGCGCGCGATCTCGGCGCCGCCGGCCACTCCCATGAAACGGATCCGGTCCCCGGCTGCGGCCGCCCGGCGCCGCAGCGCGGGCAGTTCCACGCCTTGCCCGTACATCTGCAGCCGGGCCTGCGGAACCCGGTGCATGATCTGCAGGAAGGCGTCCACGAACACGCCGGCGCCCTGGATTTCGGACATCGTGCCCGCATAGACGAACACCGGTCCAGCCGGAGCCGCCGGGCCGGACCGGGAAAAGGTGCCGGTGTCGATGCCGGTCCCGACCTCGGCCACTCTCGCCCGGCCCGCGGTCAGTTCCCGGACGGCCGCGCTCACCCCGGCGGAGATGCTCAGCACCGCCGCCGCGCGGGCCAGAATCCGTTTCTCCGCAGCGCGCAGCACGGCGACCACCAGCGGATGCACGCCGATGCCGGCCGCGGCATTGGAGGTGACGTCGGCGGCGAAATAGATGTACGGCCGCCGGCGCAGCGCGCAGGCCAGCGCCACGGCCGCACCGGTAGTCGGCGGCGGTTCCACCAGCACGGCATCGAACCGGCGCCGGGCGAGCAGGCGGAAGATGAGCGGGATGTCGAAGCTGGCGTACTGCACGTAACCGCGGACGGCTCCGGACCTGTCGCGCAGTACCGGCCAGCGGCTGATCCCGTCGGCGGAGCCGGGCGTGCCGGGCACGCGGGTGGTCAGGACTTCGACGTCGTGCCCGGCCCGGCGCAGCGCGCGGACCGTTGCGGCCAGCCGGTAGGCGGCGGCGCCGGCTTCCGGGGCATAGATGCGGGTGGCAACGAGGATGCGCACGTACTGTCCCGCCGGTTCAGCTGCCGGCGTCGAGCCGGACGGTGCGGCCTTCGCGGGCCGAGGCGATCATGGCTTCGGCCACGCGCAGCGTCTGCAGGCCCTCGCGCATGCTCACCACGCCCACGTGCGGCGCGGCCGCGGACTGCAGCTGCCCGCGGGCGGCCAGGACCGCGTCGCGGAAGGCCTCGTGTTCAACCCGCAGCGGTTCGGGCTTGGCAATGGCCAGCCGGGTGACGTTGCCTTCGGAGACGCCGCGGAAGTTGGCCACCGAATCCCACTGGGTGGTGACCGTGCCGTTTTCGAACAAGGTCAGGTCGGCGGTCAGGGTGTCGGCCACGAACGCGCCCTTCTCGCCGGTAACCACGGTGACGCGTTCCTTCATCGGCGAGAGCCAGTTCACCAGATGGCTGGTGATGATCCCGTTGGCCAGCCGCCCGGTGGCGGCAACCATATCCTCGTGCTCGCGGCCTGACTGGAAGGTGGTCCGGGCGTCGACGGACTCGTAGGTGCTCTGCGCCAGCCAGGCGCTCAGGTCGATGTCGTGGGTGCCCAGGTCCTTGATCACCCCCACGTCGGCAATCCTCGCCGGAAACGGACCCTGCCGGCGGGTGGCGATCTGGTAGACGCGCCCCAGGTCCCCGGCGGCGAGCCGGGCACGCAGGGACTGCAGCGCGGGATTGTAGCGTTCGATGTGTCCGACCGCCCCGACCAGTCCGCGGGATTCGAAGGCCTCGACCAGGCGCAGGCCGGCCTCGACACTGGCGGCGATCGGCTTCTCGACCAAGGTGTGGATGCCGGCGTCGGCCAGGGCCAGGCCCACTTCCTCGTGCAGCCCGGTGGGCACCGCGCAGACCGCGACGTCGATGCCCTCGGCGATCAGTTCCTGCACGCTGCCGAGCACCGGCAGCGGGCCGGCGGCGCCGTGCGGATCCCCGTAGGCGTCGGCGACAGCCACCAGCTGGAACCCGGGGGTTTCGCGCAGCACCCGGGCGTGGTGCCGGCCCATCATGCCCAGTCCGATCAGGCCGGCGCGCAGGAGGTTCCCCTGTCCCGGGCCGCCGGCCGGTGCCCCTGCCGGTGCCACGGTTCAGGCACCCGCCTTGGCGAGGGCGTTCACGGCGGTGACGATCCGGTCCAGGTCCTCGGCGTCCAGCGAGGGGTGCACCGGCAGGGACAGGACCTCCCGGGCCGCGGACTCGGTGTGGGGAAGGTCGATGCTGCGGTTGAAGGAGGGCAGGCGGTGGTTCGGCACCGGGTAGTACACCCCGGAGCCAATGCTGTACTCGTCCTTCAGCGCCGCGGCGAAGCGGTCCCGCTCTCCGGCCGCGACGCGGATCGTGTACTGGTGGTAGACGTGGACGGCCCCGGCGGCCACCGACGGTGTGGCTACGCCCTCGAGGTGGGCGCTCAGGAACGCCGCGTTGGCCTGCCGGGCGGCGGTCCAGCCGGCAAGCTTGCGCAGCTGCACCCGGCCGATGGCCGCATGCAGGTTGGTCATGCGCGCGTTGAACCCGACCAGCTCGTTCTCGTACTGGCGCTCCATGCCCTGGTTGCGCAGCAGGCGCAGCCGGCGCGCGACGGCGTCGTCCGCGGTCGACACCATGCCGCCCTCGCCGGAGGTCATGTTCTTGGTCGGGTACAGGCTGAACATGGCGAATTCGCCGAAGGTGCCGGCGGGCCGGCCGTTGAGCGAGGCCCCGTGGGCCTGCGCGGCGTCCTCGAACAGCTGCAGCCCGCGCCCGGCGGCGAGCGCGCCGAGGGCGTCCAGGTCGGCCGGGTGCCCGTACAGGTGCACCGGCATGATGGCCCGGGTCCGGTCCGTGACGGCGGCCGCCACCGAGGCCGGGTCCAGGCAGTAATGCTGCGGCTCGATGTCCGCGAAGACCGGGGTGGCTCCGGTCAGCGCCACCGAATTCGCGGTGGCGGCAAAGGTGAAGGAGGGCACGATGACCTCGTCGCCGGGTCCGATGCCTGCCGCCAGCAGGCCCAGGTGCAGGCCGGAGGTGCCGGAGTTGACCGCCACGGCGTGGCGGCCGTCGAGCAGTTCGGCGGAGAACTCCTGTTCGAAGGCCGCCACCTCGCTGCCTTGGGCGAGCATGCCCGAGGCCAGCACGGCGTCGACCGCTGCCCGCTCCTCCTCACCGATGATCGGCCTGGCCGCCGGAATGAAGTCCTTGCTCATGCCTGCTCCCTGTCAGTTGCGCGGCCTTCGGCGCGCAGGGCGCCGTGCTCTTCGATATAGGTACGTCCGGTGGCCGGGCAGCTGAACCTGCCCCCGCCGTCGTCGGCCAGCGGCTGCCCGGCCTCGCCGACCCAGCCGATCCGCCGGGCCGGGACACCGGCCACCAGCGCGAAGTCGGGTACGTCCTTGGTCACCACGGCGCCGGCTGCCACGGTGGCCCAGCGGCCGATCCGCACCGGCGCGACGCAGACCGCGCGGGCCCCGATGGAGGCACCGTCCTCGACCGTGACTCCCACCGGGGTCCAGTCCTCGGCGCTCTTGAGCGTGCCGTCCGGGGAGACCGAGCGCGGGTAGGTGTCATTGGTCAGCACCACCGCCGGGCCGATAAACACGCCGCGGCCCAGGCGCGCCGGCTCGTAAACGAGCGCATAGTTCTGGATTTTGGTGTTCTCCCCGATCTGCACGCCGGTGCCCACGTAGGCACCGCGGCCGACGATGCAGTTGGCCCCGAGGACGGCGTCCTCGCGGACCTGGGCCAAATGCCAGATTTTCGTGCCTTCGCCCAGGCGCGCCCGCTCCGACACATCGGCCGAATCAGCGATGAAGCTCAATGAAGTACGTTCCTCTCGGTATTGTCCTGCCGGATGGTCCCTTCAGGTGACCCTTCCGGACGTTCAGGGCTTGCCGATCACCCGGTAGGTCGTACCCGGCCAGCGTTCGGCCGAGCTGACCCTCCGGCCATCGATGAAGGCCTTGATCCCCGGCAGATCCGCCGGTCCCAGCTGCCGGTATTCGGCGTGGTCGGCCTGGACGACGGCGGCGTTGGCCGGCTCGCCTAGCTGGTAGGGCACGAACCCCAGCGCCTTCAGCTCGGCATCGGAAAAGAGCGGGTCGTGCACCAGCGCGACGGCCCCGCGGGCCTCGAGCGCTGCCACGGCACCGAACACCCCGGAAAACGCCGTCTCCTTCACTCCCCCGCGGTAAGCTGCCCCGAGCACCACGACGCGGGCCCCGGACAGATCCCCGTAGGCGCCTTCGAGCAGGCCGATGGTGTAGTCGGGCATGCCGGCATTGGCCTCGCGGGCGGCCCGCACCACTGACGCCTCCGGGTCGTTCCACAGGTAGAGCCGCGGATACACGGGGATGCAGTGGCCGCCCACGGCGATGCCTGGCTGGTGGATGTGGCTGTAAGGCTGCGAGTTGGATGCCTCGATCACCTGGTAGATGTCGATCCCGGCGGTCGCCGCGTAGCGGGCGAACTGGTTGGCCAGGCCGATGTTCACGTCGCGGTAGGTGGTCTCGGCCAGCTTGGCCAGTTCGGAGGCCTCGGCCGAGCCGAGGTCCCAGACACCATTGGGACGGGCCAGATCCGGCCGCTCGTCGAAGTCCAGCACCGCTTCGTAGAACGCCTTCGCCGCCGCGGCCCCGGCCGGCGACAGGCCGCCGATGAGCTTCGGGTACTTGCGCAGGTCGGCGAACACGCGCCCGGTCAGCACCCGTTCCGGGGAGAAAACCACATGGAAATCGCTCCCCTCGGTTAGACCCGAGCCCGCTTCGAGCATAGGCGTGAACCGGGTGCGCGTGGTGCCCACCGGCAGCGTGGTCTCGTAGGACACCAGCGTGCCCGGAGTCAGGTGCCGGGCCAGCTCCGCCGTGGCCGCGTCCATCCAGCCGAAGTCCGGGCGGGCCTCGGCGTCGACGAACAGCGGCACTACCAGCACCACGGCGCCGGCTCCGGGAACGGCCTCGGCATAGTCGGTGGTGGCCCGCAGCCTGCCGGCCGGAACCAGCTCCGCCAGCTTTTCCTGCAGGCCGGCCTCGCCCGGGAACGGCTCCACCGCGGCGTTGACCTGCTCGACGACGGCGGGATTGACATCGACGCCGATGACCTCGTGTCCCTTGGACGCAAACTGGACCGCCAGCGGCAGCCCGATCTTGCCGAGGGCAATGACAGCGATCTTCACCTGGTAGGGGACCTTTTCTCAACGTGGGGCAGGGACATCCGGGCCGCGCCGGAGACATCCGGGCGCAGCGGCCACCACCTAGGTTACCGCCAGCGATCGGAGCAGGACCTACCGTCGTCCACAGGGCCGGCTTATCCACAGGCAAACCGGCCCGGGCTGCGCCTGCGGCAGGGCCCGCCTAAAGTCCCGGAACAGAGGCCCGAACCAGATCAAAGGCGAAGGGAGCCCAGGTGCCGCTCCATCTGTCCCTGGCCGCCGCCCCGGGGCTGCCGCCGGCGGCCGCGGCGTGGGCCGCCGCCCACGCCGAGCTCGTGGTGGACGAGGAACAATGCACCTCGGCGGACCTGGCCCGCTGGCTGCATGAACGGTTGGCCGCCGCAGCCAGCGGGCCAGGTCCCGGCCAGGATGACCCCGAGGACGCTGTGCCGCTGACCGTCGGCGGGCTGCCGCTGCGGGCCCTGGTCCCAGGCACCGCACCGCTGGTCGACGGCGCCGTCATCGTCTGCGGGGCTGCCGGACCGGACAGCCCGCGGGAATCCCGGCCCGGACGGCCGGTCCTTGCCCTGGCCGTCACCGGCGGTCCGGATGCGGGCCGGATCTTTGGGCTGCGCCGTGGCCGCCACGTGCTGGGCCGGCGCAGCCTGGACCTGGGCATCGACGATCCGCTCCTCTCCCGCAGGCACGCGCTGCTCGAGGTCACCGGGGAGTCCGTGCGGCTCCGGGACGCCGGATCGGCCAACGGACTTCTGGTCGCTGGCCGGCGGACCGGGCACACGGAACTGGCTTCCGGAACGGTCGTGCTGGCCGGCAGCTCCCGGCTCCGGCTGCTGGTCGGCAACGAGCACCTGGGAGCGTTCACGCCCGACACGGATCTGGCCGAACCGGTGGAAATCCGGGCCCGGCCGCCGGAGGCCCGGGGCCGGACAGCGCTGCTCGTGGCAGGGCTGCCGCTGGCAGCCGGGCTGGTGCTCGCCGTGGTGACCGGCATGTGGTTCTTCCTGGCCTTCAGCACAGTATCCATGGCTGCGGCGGTCATCCCCTACGCGGCGGGCCGGAAGCAGCGACAGACCTGGCGCACCGCCGTCGCCGCGGCCGCGGCCGCGGACCAGGAACGGCGCAACAGTGCGGCACCGGATGCCGCCCGGCTGCTCTACGGCCTGCTGGAGCCAGCCGAGGTGCCCGGTCCCGGCCCCTGCTGCCACCGGGCCACCTGTGGCTGCGGCTGGGCACCGCGGACCAGCCGGCAAACATTGCCCTGCCTGGCGGTGCCGGCGGCCAGGAACCGCCGACGCTGGCGCAGGCCCCGGTCCTGGTCGATCTGCAGGAGGCCCGCGAGCTTGTGGTCAGCGGCAGCGGCAGCGACCTGGACGGGCTGCTCCGCAGCTGCCTGCTGCAGCTGGGCCGGCGGGCCATGGACGCAGCGCTCCGGGTCGTCTGCTGCGGCGAGGCGGAACGGCTGCCGGCCGGTGCCCGGTTCATACCGGGCGTCGAACTTGCCGCCGGCGGGCAACTGCCGGCCATCATCCGGAGCCGCCTGAGCGGGAGCACCGTGCTGCTGCTGACCGGCAGTGCCGCGGCGCTGCCGGTTCCGCCGGGACCCGAGGGCGCGCCGGCCGTCATCCGGTTCCTCCACGGCTCGGCCAGCCCGCCGGCTCCTGTCCCGCCGGCGGCCCCCTCCCCCTCGGGGCCCTCGGGCCGGCAGTCCGCCGCGGAGGCCGCCCCGGTGCCACCGGCAATGCTCAGCCTGGAGCCCGGGGGTGCGGTGCTCACGCAGGGAAGGCAGCGCCGCCGGTTCACAGCCGATCTGGTCGCTGCCGACACGCTGGACCGCTTCGCACGGCTGGCCGCAGCGGACGGCTGCCGAAGCATAGAGGATGCCGGGGACATCCCGGCACGGTTTCCACTGGAGAAATCGCTGTCCGGCACCGGCATCGGCGAACGCTGGCGGCAGAACAGGCACCGGCGAGGGCTGGCGGCGGTGATTGGCTGGGCAGCGGGAGGACCACTGTCCCTGGATCTGGCGGCCAATGGCCCCCACCTGCTCGTCGCCGGGACCACGGGCTCGGGGAAGTCGGAGCTGCTCCGCAGCCTGGTGCTGGGCATTGCCGCCAACTACTCGCCGCTGCAGGCAGGCTTCCTGTTGGTGGATTTCAAGGGCGGCGCAGGTCTGGGGCCGCTCGCCGACCTTCCGCATACCGTCGGCCTGCTCACCGACCTCTCGGTGGAGAATGTCGGCCGGTCGCTGCGCTGGCTGAAGGCCGAAGTCCGGCGCCGCGAGAACATCCTGGCCGGCCTGGGCGCCAGGGACATCGCGGACTGCGGCGCCGGAACGCTGCCCCGGCTGCTGGTGGTGGTCGACGAATTCCGGATGCTGGTCGACGCGGTGCCGGACGCGGTGCCCGAACTGATGCGCCTTGCCGCCCTCGGCCGGTCGTTGGGCCTGCACCTGGTCATGGCCACGCAGCGCCCCCAAGGTGCGGTGTCCTCGGATATCCGGGCCAATGTGAACGCAGCCATCGCCCTGCGGGTCCAGAACGGTCTGGAGTCCTCCGACGTCCCGGGGGACGCCCGCGGCGGCCGGAATCGGTGCGGACACCCCGGGCCGGGCCTACCTGCGGATTGCCGGGGCTGCCCCGGTCCTGTTCCAGTCCGCCGCTGCGGAGCGGGACCAGCCGCGGACCGGCTGCCCGGCCGTGCAGACCCTCGCCGACTGGCTGACACCAGCTGCCGCCCCGTCCGTTCCTGCCCCGCCGGGGATGCCGGAACGGGACTGGATCGCGGAACTGGCCGGGCAGGCCCGTGCGGCCGCTGCCCGGTCCGCGCAGCCCGGCCCGGTCCTGACGCCGCCCCTGCCGCACAAGCTCGACGCGGCATCACCGGGCGGTGCCGGGCCCGAGGGGTGCGGCGTCTTCCTCGGGCTGCTGGACCTGCCGGACGAACAGCGGCAGGTGCGGCTGTACTGGGCACCCGAACGGGACGGACATTTATGCCTGCTCGGTGCGGAGACCGGCGGAGCACGCGAGGTGCTCCAGTGGCTGGGGTCGGGCCTGCTGGCCGATGGCACCGAACGGCACTGCTATGTGCTGGACGGCGACGGCTCCCTGGGCCTGCTGGCGGGAGCAGGCCGGACCGGCGCCTATGCGGGCCCGCGCGAAACCGCGCGCGGTGCCCGGGTGCTGCGCCGGCTCGCCGCGGAAACGGCCGGACGGCTCGGCGCGGCGGCACCGGCTGCACCGTCTTTGGCTGCGGATGCGGCGGCACCTCGGGCGCGGCCGCCGGTGCCGCTGGTACTGGTGGTCAGCGGCTGGGGGCGGTGGCTTTCCGGCTTCCGCAGCGGCCGGCTCGCCTGGGCCGAAGAGTGCCTGCAGGACATCGCCCGCGACGGAGGCACCACCGCGGTCAGCCTGCTGCTGGCCGGGGACCGGGACCTGGCCGCCGCCAGGTTCTTCGGGCTGGTCCCCAACAGATGCTTCCTTCCGGCCGGCTCCACTCCGGAAGCACAGCTGTCCTGGCCGCGCCTTCCTCCGATGGACCCGGTACTGGGCCGGGCACTGGTCCAGGGCCGGATCTGCGGCGGACGCGATGCCGTGGCCCAGCTGGCCAGCATGCCGGAACGGCTTCCGGCACCGGTACCGCCGGTGGAGCGGCCCTTCCGGATCGAGGCCCTCCCCCGGTTGGTGCCGGTCTCGGCCCTGCCGGCCGCCGCCCCGGCCCGAACGGCGGGACCGGGCGCGGATCCGGTGATCGGAGTGGAGGGCGATGAGCTGCAGCCCTCCGTGCTGCCACTGCGTCCCGGTACGGTGCACCTCGTCCTGGGCGGCAGCGGCAGTGGCAAAAGCAATCTTCTCGGGCTGCTGGCCGAACGGCTCGGCGCGGACTGCGATGTCCGCCGGCCCGGAGCCGGCTGCCTGCCGCAGGACTACTGGGAACAACTGCCCGGTGCCGGCCCGCGTACGGTCCTGCTCGTGGACGATGCGCACTGCCTTGGAGCGGAAACACACCGGCGGCTGGGCGGGCTCGGGGCGGACGGGGCAGCGGCCGTCCTCACCGCCGTGCCGGAGGCAAACCTGCTGCAGCAGGTGCCGCTGGCCCTGCAGGCACGGGGCGCTCCCTGGGGCTTGGTGCTTTCTCCCAGGTCACCGGCGGACGGACACTTCTTCGGAGCGCGGTTGGAGGCCGGATGGGCCCCGCCCGGCCGGTGCTACCGGGTCGAACATGGCCGGATAACAGCGCTGCAGGTCGCCCTGTGCAGCTGAACCGGCCGGCCCCGGCTGGTGCCATGGCGCTACAGTGCGCGTGGAGCCGGCCCCTTGACCAGGAACTCCGTAACCGGCCTGCCGAAGATCAGGGCCGCAACCAGCACGGCCGGTACGAGCAGGACCAGGCCCAGCACCACCTGTCCGGCATTCAACGTCGGAACGGCCACGACAATCATGAAGACCTGCCAGACAACGGCGGCCGCGCGTGTCCAGCGGTAGCCACGGAAGAGGAAATGGCCCACCGCCAGCAGCCACACGGCAAAGAGCAGAATCAGGACCAGCTGGAATACCGTCCCGGCCAGGGAGACTGGCTGCTGGGTCACCAGGCCGGCGACGAACCATGCCGCCGCGCCCAGCAGCAGCAGCGCCTCGAAAACCACTGCCAAGGAAATCACAGTGACGGCGACCGGGCGCTTTGCAGGACCGGAACCGGGTGAAGGTATTGACACACCGGTACCCTACCTTAGATAGTCGATTTGCAGCCGCCCCGGCGGCCGGGCGCACGGGCCGCCGGCCCTCTCCGCCGCGCCCGGCGGACCCCGGAAGGCCCGTGTGATGAATGACTCACGGTTACGGGCCATTAAGTCCGCAGCAGCCCTTGTTTACACAGATTTAACATGAAACGCTGGTTTCTGAATCCACCGGGGGCCTGTGCAGCCCCCTTTACTATGAGCCCGCTCGTGAATATCTTCACAATCGTTCGACCGGGCCGCGTCCTCAAAAGGAGTAAGTGATCAGATGGATTGGCGTAGCCGCGCCGCATGCCTCGACAAGGACCCGGAGCTGTTTTTCCCGGTGGGAAACACCGGCCCAGCCTTGCTTCAAATCGAGGAGGCCAAGAGCGTTTGCCGGCGCTGCCCGGTGATCGACACCTGCCTGCAGTGGGCCCTTGAGTCCGGGCAGGACGCCGGCGTCTGGGGCGGCATGAGCGAAGATGAGCGCCGCGCCCTCAAGCGCCGCGCCGCCCGCGCCCGCCGCGCCTCCTGACCGGGCGCAACTGCTCCCAGCCATGCGCGGCACCCAGCCCGCGAAGGCCGCTGCCGGATTCCGGCGGCGGCCTTCGGCATTTCCGGACACGGCCGGCTCCACCCCTAAGCAGGCGGATGGTCGAGAACCAGGCTGATGTCCACCCGGGTGCCGCCGCCCTCCCGCGGCTTCCAGTCAATACGTCCGCCCAGTTCGCTGGTCACCAGGGTCCTGACGATTTGCAGACCCAGGCCCTCGCTGCGGTTCTCCTCCGGCAGCCCCACGCCGTCGTCGGCCACGCAGACGTTGAGGATCTCGGCCTTGTCATCACGCCGCTTCCGGTTGGCGGTCAGCCACACGGTGCCCTTGCGGTCGTGCAGCCCGTGTTCCACCGCGTTGGTCACCAGCTCGTTGATGACCAACGCCAGCGGGGTGGCGAACTCGCTGGGCAGCTCCCCGAACTCCCCGCTGCGTTCGGTGCGCACTTTCCGCGAGGGCGAGGCCACCTCCGCCGAGAGCCGGAACTGGCGGCTGATCAGTTCGTCAAAGTCGACATTCTGGGCCAGCCCCTGGGAGAGGGTTTCGTGCACCAGGGCGATGGTCGCCACGCGGCGCATGGCCTGCTCGAGCCCCTGCTTGGCCTCCTCGCTGACCATCCGCCGGGACTGCATCCGCAGCAGCGCCGCCACCGTCTGCAGGTTGTTCTTCACCCGGTGGTGGATTTCACGGATCGTGGCGTCCTTGGAGACCAGTTCCATCTCGCGCCGCCGCAGCTCGGAGACGTCCCGGCACAAGACCAGGGCACCGAAGCGTTCGGTCTCGTTGCGCAGCGGGATGGCCCGCAGGGACAGGCTGACGCCGCGCGATTCGATTTCCGTACGCCACGGCATGCGCCCGGTAACCACCAGCGGCAAGGTCTCGTCCACCATCCGCCGGTCCCTGAGCAGGCCGGTGGTGACTTCGGCCAGCGAGCGCCCTTCGAGTGACTCGACGTCGCCCAGCCGGCGGAAGGCCGAGACGCCGTTGGGGCTGGCATACTGCACGATGCCTTCGGCATCCAGCCGGATCAGCCCGTCGCCCACCCGCGGGGCCCCGCGCCGGGAACCTGTCGGCGAGGCGAAGTCCGGCCAAAGCCCCAGCGTGCCCATGTGCAGCAGGTCGTAGGCACACTGCCGGTAAGTCAGCTCCAGCCGCGAAGGCATGCGCGAACTGGACAGATCCATGTGCGAGGTGATCACCGCCAGGGTCCGCCCGTTGCGCACCATCGGCACCGCTTCGACCCGCATGGCCATTTCGGTGGTCCAGTTGGTTTCACGCGACCGTTCGATGGTCTGGGTCTGCCGGGCCAGGTCCACCAGCGGCTTCAGGTCCGCCCGGATCCGCTCCCCGACGAAATCAGTGTGGAACACCGTGTGGGTGGTGGACGGGCGGACATGGGCCAAGGCAATGTAGCTGCCGTCCGGGGTCGGGAACCACAGGGCCAGGTCCGCGAACGCCAGGTCGGCAATCAGCTGCCAGTCGCCCACGAGCAGGTGGAGCCACTCGGCATCCCCGGGCCCGAACTCCGCGTAGTCCTTGATGGGGTCCGTGAAGATGGCCAAATTACCTCCGAACGATCGAGCGCATCAGGCGAAGTGCAACGGACAACGAGGCCATGTCGTCCTGATCCAGTTTGTTGACTTCCTCCAGCATATTGCTGGCCCGCTCGATGCTTTCGGCGTTCGCACTTTCCCACTGGTGCAGCCGGTCCTCGGCCGGCAGGCTGGGCAGGGTCGAGTGCATGACCGCCGTCGTGATGTCCGTGATGGTTTGGTACAGATCATCACGCATGGCGGCGCGGGCCAGGGATTGCCAGCGGTCAGCGCGCGGGAGGTTGGTGATGCGCACCAGCAGCGAGTCCACCTCGAACCGGTCGTAGACCGTGTAGTACACGTGGGCCACGTGGTTCACCGGCTCCTCGATGCGCGCCGCGATGCGGGCCACGTCGAGCAGGCCAAAACTTTCGAACTGCTCGGCCCAGGTGTGGGCGAGCGCGTCCGGCAGCCCCCAGCCCTCGGCCGTGGCCAGCCACTCGCGGACCCGGGCGAGGTCGTCGCCGCGCAGGTAGTTCACCAGGCGCGTCCGCAGCGGATCGATCAGTGGCTTGAAGGTGGCGATGCTCTCCGAGACCGTGGTGCCGTGGCCGACATGGTTGGCGAACCAGCGCACGGCCCGGTCCAGCAGCCGGCGCATGTCCAGGTTGACGGTGGTCCACACCTTTGTCGGGAAGCTGGCCGGCAGCTCGATGAGCGCCTGCATGAACCGGTCCAGCTCGTAGATTTCGCGCAATGCCACGAAGGCCCGGGCAATGGTCTCTGCGGAGACCGACGTTTCCTCGATCGCCCGGTAGACAAAGGTGATGCCGCCCATGTTGATCATGTCGTTGGCCACCACGGTGGCGATGATCTCCCGGCGCAGCGGATGCTGGTGCAGTTCGTCGCCGAAACGCTCCACCAGCGGCCTGGGGAAGTATCCGCGCAGCACCTTGTCGAAGTACGGATCATCCGCCAGGCTGCTGTTGGTCAGCGCCCGGGTCAGCTCGATCTTCGCATAGGCCGCCAGCACCGCCAGCTCCGGCGAGGTCAGGCCCTGGCCGGCGGCGATCCGCTCGCGCAACTGGGCCGTATCCGGCAGCGCCTCCAGCTCCCGGTCCAGTTCGCCCCGGGCCTCCAGCGAGTCCATCAGACGTTCGTAGCTGGGGCTCCAGTCGATGACGCCTTGGCGGTCGTTGAGCAGCAGCACGTTCTGGTCCACGTTGTCGGCCAGGACGAGCCGGGCTACCTCGTCCGTCATGGACTCCAGCAGCTGGGCGCGCTCGGAGGCCGGGAACTTGCCCGCGGCCACCAGCTGGTCCAGCAGGATCTTGATATTTACTTCGTGGTCGGAGCAGTCGACGCCGGCGGAGTTGTCGATCGCGTCGGTATTGAGAATCACGCCGTTCAGTGCCGCCTCGATACGTCCGCGCTGGGTCAAGCCCAGGTTTCCGCCCTCGGCAACCACCTTGGCCCGCAGCATCCTGCCGTCGATCCGGATGGCGTCGTTGGCCTTGTCGCCCACTTCGGCGTTGGTTTCGGTCGAGGCCTTGACGTAGGTGCCGATGCCGCCGTTGTAGAGCAGGTCCACCGGTGCCTGCAGGATGGCCCGCAGCAGTTCCGGCGGGCTCATCGCCTCCACCGAGGGATCCAGGCCGAGCACCTGGCGCACCCGGGGCGAGAGCGGAATGGATTTGACTGTCCGGGAATACACACCCCCGCCGGGGCTGATCAGCGACTGGTCGTAGTCGGCCCAGGATGACCGGGGCAGCTCGAACAGGCGTTGGCGCTCGCGATAGGAGACGGCAGGGTCCGGATCCGGGTCCAGGAAGATGTGCCGGTGGTCGAAGGCCGCCACCAGCCGGATGTGTTCCGAAAGCAGCATGCCGTTGCCGAAAACATCCCCGCTCATGTCGCCGATGCCGGCCACGGTGAAATCCTCGGTCTGGGTGTCCACGCCAAGTTCGCTGAAGTGGCGCTTCACCGACTCCCAGGCTCCGCGGGCGGTGATGCCCATGGCCTTGTGGTCGTACCCGACTGAGCCGCCGGAAGCGAAGGCGTCCCCGAGCCAGTGGCGGTATTCCTGCGAAATCTCGTTGGCGATGTCGGAAAAGCTTGCCGTGCCTTTGTCCGCTGCCACGACCATGTACGGATCGTCGCCGTCGTACCGGATGACCCGGGGCGGCGGTACCACCTGCCGGCCGCCCTCGGTGCGGACCAGATTGTCGGTAATATCCAGCAGCCCGCGGATGAAGGTCCGGTAGCTGGCCTGCCCCTCCGCCAGCCACGCTGCCCGGTCCGCTGCAGGATCGGGCAGCTGCTTGGCGAAGAACCCGCCCTTGGCCCCGGTCGGGACAATGACGGCGTTCTTGACTGTCTGGGCCTTGACTAGGCCCAGGATTTCGGTGCGGAAGTCCTCGCGCCGGTCCGACCAGCGCAGGCCGCCGCGGGCAACCTCACCAAAGCGCAGGTGCACACCCTCGACCTGCGGCGAGTAGACCCAAATCTCGTACTTCGGCCGCGGGAAAGGCATGCCCTCGATCCGCCCGGGGCTGAGCTTGAAGCTCATGTACGGCTTGTGCTGGAAATAATTGGTGCGCAGCGTGGCCTCGACGATATTGGCCAAAGTGCGCAGCGCCCGGTCGGCATCCAGCGTCGGCACCGCCTGCAGGCCGGCGTCCAGTTCGGCCCGGGCCTGGGCTATCTGCGCCGGCCGGGTATCGGCGGACAGGTCCGGATGGAAGCTGACATTGAACAGCTTCAGCAGCGAGTGGGTCACCCCGGGGTTGGCCAGCAGCGTGTCGGCGATGAAGCCATAGGAGCTGGCGTGCCCGAGCTGGATCATGTATTTGGCGTAACTGCGCAGTACCGCCACCTGCCGCCAGTCGATGCGCTCGCGCAGGATCAGCCGGTCGAAGCCATCCGACTCGCTCTGCCCGGTGTCCACGGCGGAGAAGGCCGCCTCGAGCAGCTCCCCGGTGGCCTCTGGCGCCACCTGCTCGGGGTACTTCAGGCCCAGGTCGTACAGGAAGAATCCGGCGCCATCGGCGGTAGTGACCTCGAAGGGGCGCTCGTCGAGCACCTCCAGGCCCATGTTCTGCAGCACCGGCAGGATCTGGCTGAGCGACTTCGGCTCGGTCAGATAGAGCTTGAGCCGGGCGTCCTCGGCCAGGCCGTCGGCCCCGTGGGGAATGTAGACCCGGATGATCGGGGCGGCCCCGCCTCCGGTGGCGAAGCTTTCGAACCGCTCGATGTCCTCCAGCGCGTCCTCGACCTCGAAGTCCACCCGGTACGTGGCAGGGAAGGCCTCCATCCAGCGCCGGGCCAGCCGCTCGGCGCGCTCGCCGCTGTACTTGCTGTGGATCACCTTGGTGATGCCCTCGCCCCAGGACCGGGCGGCGTCCGCCAGCCGGCGCTCCAGGCTGGCAGTATCCACTTGGGCGATCTTGGCCCCGCGCGGCAGCCGGATGCGGAAGAACAGCCGGGCCAGCGCGGATTCGGTCAGCCGTGTCTCATAGTCGATGGCCTGCGGATTGAAGGTGCGGCGCAGTTCGTCCTCGATCCGCAGGCGCACCGCCGTATTGAACCTGTCGCGGGGCAGGAAGACCAGCGCGGAGACGAACCGGCCGTAGACGTCCTGGCGCAGGAACAGCCGGGTGCGCCGGCGCTCCTGCAGCCGCAGGATGGCCAGGGCGGTCTCAGCCAGTTCCTCCGCCTCCATCTGGAAAATCTCGTCCCGCGGATACGTTTCCAGGATCGAAAGCAGGTCCTTGCCTGAATGCGAATTCGGCGGGAAGCCGCAGCGGCGCAGCGCCTCCTCGACCTTCTTGCGCACGATCGGCACCGAATGGACCGAGGTGTTGTAGGCACTGGTGGCAAACAGGCCGATGAAGCGGCGTTCGCCGTCGACATTGCCCTGGGCGTCGAAACGTTTGACGCCGATGTAGTCCAGGTACGCGGCGCGGTGGACGGTGGAGCGGGAATTGGCCTTGGTCAGTACCAGTGCGCGCTTTTCCCGCGCCTTGGCCCGGCCGGCCTCGGTGAGGTGCTGGACCTGCCGGCCGGCCGGCAGCTGACGCATAATGCCCAGGCCGCTGCCTTCGCGGGCCACCAGCACGTCCTCGCCGTCCTGGGTTACCAGATCGTACTCGCGGTAGCCCAGGAAGGTGAAGTTGCCGGCGTCCAGCCAGTCAAGCAGCGCCTTGGCCTCGTGCAGGTCCGGGATCTGCTCGGCGCCCACGACGGACTCGAGCGAATCGGCGATTTCGTGTACCTTGCGGCGCATCGCCGGCCAGTCCTCGACCGATACGCGCACGTCCTCGAGGATCCTGAGCAGGCCGGCGACGAGCTCTTCGGCCTTCTCCGCGCTGCCGACCTTCTCCGTTTCCACGGCAATCCACGATTCAGTAAACGTGGCGTTGCCTTGGCCGGCCACGTATTCCGCCAGATTCGGCATCGCGGCGGTATCCCCGCTGGAGATCCCGGCCCACGCCGGAACCCGCTTCAGGTTGACCAGCTCGTGGCTCGCGCGGTCGCGGGTGGCCACGAAGGTGGGGTGGGTGACCATCCGGATGGCCACCCCCTGGCGCACGATTTCGGCCGTGACGGAATCCACCAGAAACGGCATATCGTCAGTGACGATCATGACCACGCTGCAGTTCTCTTCATCGAGGACGCTTACTGCCGGCTGTCCCTCCGCGCGGTGCAGGGCCAGCTCCCGGTGCGCGTAAGCCCGCTGCTGGAGCACCTCCGGGCTGTAGTTCTCCGCATCCTCCTGGGCGAGGTGCTCGTAGTAATTCGCGATGAATTCATCCGCGAAATGCTCTGAACTCAAAAGATCCGCCCTGCTGGATCCAGACGACATGGAATACGCCTCCGCTAGCTGCTTCCGGTCCGCCCCGTTGCGGCCGTCAGCTTTAGCCTAGTCCCCCGGCATCAAAACTTCACTTTGGCCGCCTGCCGCCGCAACAGGCCCCGGCGCACCGGAGCAGCTGGACCTGCCAGCCGTGCGATGGCCTGGCGCAGCGCCGAGCCCGGTGCCGTCTCCAGCAGCACGGAACCGCCGAGCAGCGCCGCGTCGGCTGCCGTAAAGTCAGCCGGCAGGCAGGCCCTGATGTCCCGGCCCGGAGCAAAGCGTTCCCAGGCTTCGCGCAGCTGCCGTTCCGGTTTCCGTCCCGCCGCCCCTTGCCTGACCCGGTTGAACACCACTTGGGGTGCAGCCGACGGCACGGCCTGCTCAAGCTCTGCCAGGGCCCGGCTGGCTGATCGCGGGCGACTACTGGACACAACCTGGGGCCGGCCGGGGGTGGACAGGATATTCCGAACTTCTGGGCCTGGTCGCGGCCGCGGCCGGGCTGACCACCACCGCGTGGTGGGTCCTCGGCCTGCTGCTGGCAGTGGCCGGAACCTTGCTGCACCGCGCCGGCCATGTCCGCCTCGCGGCATTCCCGCTTGCCGCGAGCCCAGCGTTCCTGCGGCGCCTGGTGGTTGCAGTCGTCGGCCTGCAATTGCTTTCCGGCCCGGCAGCCCATGCCTCCACCCCGCTGCCCGAAGGCGGCCCGGGCCCGGTGGCCATCATGCCGGCAGCCCCTGGAGGGCAGACCGACCCGTACTTCCTGGTTCCCGGCCCGGGGGCGCATCAACGTCCGGCTGTTGACCCCACCTGGCAGCCCGCAGCCCCGGCACCTTCGCCCGGCCTGGTTACGGGGCGCGCCACCACGCCGTCCCGGCAGCCCGGGCCCGCCACTGTGACGGTCCGGGCCGGGGACACCCTGTGGCAGATCGCCGCCCGGGATCTGGGCAGTTTGGCCACCGACGCCGAGATCGCCGCGCACTGGCCCCGCTGGTACGCCGCCAACAGGGAAGCGATCGGGGCCGATCCCGGGTTCCTGCTTCCGGGCCAGCTCCTGACCCCGCCGACCCAGCGCTGAGCCAAGCAGCACGACGAGAGGAACGACCATGAGCGACGCAAGCCGGCTGGATCCCGCGGCTGCACAGTCCGTCCAGCTCGGCGGGCAGCTGCTCGCCCCGGCCAGCGGGGCACCCCGGCCGCTCACCGTGCGGCCGGTCCGTCCGGCGGAACCGGACAGCTATTTCGCACCCGTGATCCGGCTTCGTCCCCAGCCGGCCACCGAACCGGCGGCACTAGCCGCAGACCCGGACGCGCCCGCTGCCGGCAGGGCGAAAGAAGGCGACGCCGGCGAACTGCGCCAGGTCACCGGCACGGCGCGCTCCATCACCCAGGCCTGCATGGAGGTGATCGGCGGCACCCGCCCGGTCCAGCAGCTGGCCCGCTGGCTGGACCCGGACTGCTATGACAAGCTGGTCCACCGGGCGGCCCTCGCGCAGGAACTCAGGAACCGGCGCGCGGCCGGCCGGGCAGCGCGCCGGACCGGGCTCCGGCTGCTGCCCAGCCCGCAGGTACGTTCGGCGCGGGTCTGCCACGTCGGCAACGAGGTCTATGAAGCGGCGCTGGAAATCGGCTAATGCCCGGCAGGGGTCCCCCGCCTTCGCTTCGCTCGGGACGGGGACCCCTGCCGCTTCCGTTCCGCGGCTGCCCCGTCCCTCGCAAGCTCGGGACGGGGACCCCTGCCGCTTCCGTTCCGCGGCTGCCCCGTCCCTCGCAAGCTCGGGACGGGGACCCCTGCCGCTTCACTTAGGGCGCTATTTGCGGCGGCGGCGGGCGGCGCGGTTCCCACCGCCCGCCGGCTGGTCCTCGGCCTCATCCAAGCCGGCAGGCTTGCCGCCCTTGGCACCGGCGGGGCGCTGGCGTTCGACGTGCGTTTCGGCCTCGCCCGTGGGGCTCGGAGCCGTGAACTGCAGCGCTGCCGGCCGCTGCGGCGCTTCGAGGCCGGCAGCGGTGATCTGCGGATGCTGCACCAGGCCGCGGGCATCGGCCACGCCCGGCCAGGAAACCGGCGCCGGCTCCTGGACCTTGACCTCCAGGTTGAACAAGTAGCCGATGGACTCCTCGCGGATGGATTCCATCATCGCCTGGAACATCACGTAGCCCTCGCGCTGGTATTCGACCAACGGATCGCGCTGGGCCATGGCCCGCAGCCCGATACCTTCCTTGAGATAGTCCATCTCGTAGAGGTGTTCCTGCCACTTCCGGCCGATCACCGAGAGCACCACCTTGCGCTCAAGTTCGCGCATGTTCTCGGCGCCGATGGCCGCCTCCCGGGCAGCGTAGGCAACCTTGGCGTCGGAGATGATCTCCTCCCGCAGGAAGTCCGCGGTGACGGCGGACTTACCGCCGGCTTCCTCCAGGACTTCGTCGATGGTCAGCTGGATCGGGTACAGCTGCTTCAGGTTGGTCCACAGCTGTTCGAAATCCCAGTCGTCGCCGTTGCCTTCCAGCGTGGCCTCGTTGACCATGGCGGTGACCACGTCCTCCAGGAAGTAGCCGACCTTTTCGTGCAGGTCGCCCCCTTCGAGGATGCGGCGGCGGTCTCCGTAGATCGCCTCGCGCTGCCGGTTGAGCACGTCGTCGTACTTCAGCACGTTCTTGCGCTGCTCGGCATTGCGGCCCTCCACCTGGGCCTGGGCGTTCTCGATCGCCTTGGACACCATCTTGGACTCCAGCGCGACGTCGTCGGGCATGCGCGAGGAGTTCATGATGCGTTCCGCGGCGCCGGCATTGAACAGGCGCATCAGGTCGTCCGTCAACGACAGGTAGAAGCGGGACTCGCCCGGATCCCCCTGGCGTCCGGACCGGCCGCGCAGCTGGTTGTCGATGCGGCGGGATTCGTGCCGCTCGGTACCCAGCACGTACAGGCCGCCGAGTTTCAGAACTTCTTCATGCTCGGCCTTGACTGCGTCCTGGGCTGCTGTCAGCGCCGCCGGCCAGGCCGCCTCGTACTCCTCCGGGTTGTCGGCAGGATCCAGTCCGCGCTTCTGCAGCTCGGCCACCGCGTTGAACTCGGCGTTGCCGCCGAGCATGATGTCGGTGCCGCGGCCGGCCATGTTCGTGGCCACCGTGACGGCGCCCTTGCGTCCGGCCTGCGCGACGATCGCGGCCTCGCGGGCATGGTTCTTGGCGTTGAGCACCTCGTGCCGGATGCCCTGCTTGGCCAGCTGCTTGGAGAGGTATTCGCTCTTCTCCACGCTCGTGGTCCCGACCAGCACCGGCTGGCCCTTCTCGTGGCGCTCGGCAATGTCCTTGACCACGGCATCGAACTTGGCCAGTTCGTTCTTGTAGATCAGGTCCGGCCTGTCCACGCGGGCCATCGGCTTGTTGGTCGGGATCGGCACCACACCCAGTTTGTAGGTGCCCATGAATTCCGCAGCCTCGGTCTCGGCCGTACCGGTCATGCCGGAGAGCTTTTCGTAGAGGCGGAAGTAGTTCTGCAGGGTGATCGTGGCCAGCGTCTGGTTCTCGGCCTTGATCTGCACGCCCTCCTTGGCCTCGATCGCCTGGTGCATGCCCTCGTTGTAGCGGCGGCCGGCAAGGATGCGGCCGGTGTGCTCGTCCACAATGAGCACCTCGCCGTTGAGGATCACATAGTCCTTGTCCCGCCGGAACAGCTCCTTGGCCTTGATGGCATTGTTCAGGAAGCCGATCAGCGGGGTGTTGGCCGACTCGTACAGGTTGTCGATGCCGAGGTAGTCCTCGACCTTGTCGATCCCGGACTCGAGCACGCCGATAGTGCGCTTCTTCTCGTCCACCTCGTAGTCCTCGTCCCGCTTCAGGCGGGTCACGACGCGGGCGAACTCGGTGTACCAGCGGTTCACGTCCCCCGAGGCCTGGCCGGAAATGATCAGCGGGGTGCGCGCCTCGTCGATCAGGATGGAGTCCACCTCGTCGACAATGGCGAAGTGGTGCCCGCGCTGGACCAGCTCTTCCTTGCTCCAGGCCATGTTGTCGCGCAGGTAGTCGAACCCGAACTCGTTGTTGGTCCCGTAGGTGATGTCCGCGTTGTACTGCTGGCGGCGCACGGACGGATCCTGGTTGGACAGGATGCAGCCGCTGGAAAGGCCCAGGAAGCGGTAGACCCGGCCCATCAGGTCGGACTGGTACTCGGCCAGATAGTCGTTCACGGTGACCACGTGCACGCCCTTGCCGGTCAGGGCATTCAGGTAGGCCGGCGCCGTGGCCACCAGCGTCTTGCCTTCACCGGTCTTCATTTCCGCGATGTTGCCCAGATGCAGCGCCGCCCCGCCCATCAGCTGGACATCGAAGTGACGCATGCCCAGCGTGCGGCCGGCGGCTTCGCGCACCGCAGCAAAGGCTTCGGGCAGCAGGTCGTCCAGGTGCTCGCCGTCGAGGTGGCGCTGCCGCAGCGTGTCGGTCTCGGCCCGCAGTTCGGCATCGCTGAGGCTCCTGAAGTCCTCTTCGAGCACGTTGATCGCGTCGGCATAGGCCCTTAGACGTTTCAGCGTTTTTTTGTCGCCGGTTCTAAGGACTCGCTCGAGAATCGAAGGCACTACATTGCTCCCAGTCGTTTGCGCAGAGTTCTGGCTTTTTCAGTCTACGTGAGAGAAGTATCCTGCCGCGCCAGAACTTGTCCGGGACCGGGCTCCTGCAGCCGCCCGCCCAATGCTCGGGCCAGTGCTGCTGCCAGGTTTCCCCGGTCCAGCACCACGATGCCTGCCAGGCCCAGCCACTGTGCCAGCAGGCCCAGTTCCTGTGCCAGTTCCACGGCGGTTTCCACCGGAGCCTGTGGCTCGGCGTAGGCTCCGCGCACCAGCAGCAGTCCCGCGCCGCGGTCCGCTTTCAGGTCCACCCGCGCGCAGAGCTGTTCTCCGAGCAGGAACGGCAGCACGTAGTAACCGAACCGGCGCCTGCCGGCCGGGGTGTAGATTTCGATCCGGTAGTGGAAACCGAACAGCTGCTGGAGCCGCCGGCGCTCGAAGACCAGCGAGTCGAAGGGGCCCAGCAAGGCCCGCCCGCCGGCCCTGCGCGGCCTGGCCGCCGCCGGATGCAGGTACAGCGGTCCGGGCCAGCCTGCCACTTCCACCTCTTCAAGCCGTCCCTGGCGGACCAAGGTCCCGGCGGCCCGCGCGGCGGCCTTCACCGGGAGCCGGAAATAGTCGGCCAGGCACCTGGTGCTGCCAATGCCGTGGGCGGCAGCCGCCGCCTCGATCAAGCGGAGCATCGCTTCATCCCGGTCCGGCAGGTGCAGCGGGCCGCAGGCCGCGGGCAGCACCTTCGCCGCAGGTGCGTAAAGCCGTTCGAACTGGGCGGTGCGGCCGGCAGCGCTGACCAGGCCCTGCTCGAACAGGTCCTCCAGCACGCGCTTGGCCGCTGTCCAGTTCCATCCCCAGCCACTCTTCGGGACTTTTTCCGCGTGGCCGATCCGTTCGGCCACGGCCCGTGCGGTCAGCGGCCGGGAGGAGTCCAGGGTCTGCAGGATCCGTTCGGTCAGGTCCAGGCGCAACTGGGGATCCAGGCCCGCGGCGCCGACCCATGGCCGCCGCTGCCATACCCGCAGGTCCGCGAAGTGTCCAGGGCGCACATAGCTTGCTTCATGCGCCCAGTACTCGACCATGCGCCGCGGCGCGCGGCTTGCCATGCGGTCCACGATGCCGGTGTCGTACGGCCCGAGCCGCGAAAAGAAGGGCAGGTAGTGGGCCCGGGCCAGCACGTTCACCGAGTCGATCTGCAGCAGCTGAAGCCGGTCAAAGGTCCGGCCCACCTGCCGGGCCGCAGCCGGGCGGGTGGGCCGTTCCTTGGCCAGTCCCTGCGCCGCGAGCGCGATGCGCCGGGCCTGGGACAGGGTCAGCCGTGCATTCATACCCTCATACTAGGAGCAGCCGCTCCCCCGCTGGTTGCGGGTCTGCAGGCTCCCGGGGTCCGGATCAGGACCGGTAGGCCAGCAGTTCGGACTGGGCAGTGGACTTCTCGTCGCAGTTGGCGTCCAGGGAAATGACACCATAGGTCCAGCCGCGCCGGCGGTAGACAACGCTGGGCGAGCCCGTGGCGGTATCGATGAACAGATAGAAATCATGGCCGACGAGTTCCATGTTGTCGACAGCGTCGTCGAGCGTCATGGGCCGGGTCGGGAAGACTTTGCGGCGGATGAGCACCGGCGAGTCTCCGGCCGGTACGTCGTTCTCGATTTCATAGCCGGTCTGTTCCTCCTCGGGTGCCGCGGAGGATTGTGCGGCCCGGGCGGATGCCTCCTCGTGCAGCGGGATGGAGCTGCTGGCCGGCGGCAGCGGGGCGGTTGCCTCGTGGACGCCCTTCGGAACGTGGCGGCCGTGGTGGACCTTGCGCCGGTCGCGGGCGCGGCGAAGCCGTTCCATCAGCTTGCCGTAGGCAAGGTCGAAGGCGGCGAACTTGTCTGCGGCCGACGCTTCGGCGCGGACCACAGGGCCGCGTCCGAGGACCGTCAGCTCGACCGTCATGGAACTCTCAGCGTTGCGGGCATTAGTCTCCTTGGTGACCTTGGCATCCAGGCGCTGGACCTTGTCCCCCAATTGCTCGATCTTGGAGACCTTCTCTTCAGCGTACTCACGGAAACGGTCGGAAACGGACAGATTCCTGCCGTTGATGTTGAATTCCATGGTGCCCTCCGTACTTGCTTAGATGACACAACAGCGACTGCAGGAAATACTCCTCTCAGTCGCTGAAGATGGGCCACATCCTTCTTCAGGAGCCCATACTTCACGTTAGAACAACCCCCCGCTTTATTCACCCCTTCGTCAGGTTAAATTCACCCGGCCCGGCGACAATCGGCGGGCCGGCGCGTGCTGCTGCGGAACACCGGCGCCGGTTTCGCTCACGGCTGAGGCAGGATCCGCGCCGTGCCTCCGTCCGGCGCGCATGCCGCGGCCAGAACCACGCCGCCGGCAACCTGACCCCCGGCCTGCCGCACTGCGCGGGCCAGTTCCGCGGGCGTGGCGCCGGTGGTGAGGACATCGTCCACCAGCAGGCAACTGTGCCCGGCCAGGACCTCCCGGCAGCGCCGGCGCACCTGCATGGACCCGGCGACGTTGCGACGGCGGGCCGACCGGCCCAACGCCTTCTGCGACCGCCCGCCCGGCAGCCCCGGGACGCGGCCGGACCGTCGCCGCATGCAGCACGACGACGCCGGGCGGCAGCAGCCTGCCCCGCTCCAGCCGGCGCAGCAGCAGGCCAAGCGGCTCATAGCCGCGCCGGTTCCGTGCGCGCGGACGTGCCGGCACCGGGACCAGCAGCAGCGGTCCGGGGCCCGTTCCCCGCAGCTGCCCCGCGGCGTCGTGCACGGCCCGGCCCAGGGCTGCCGCCAGCACGGCTGCCAGGTCCGTCCGGCCGTGGTTCTTGAAAGCCAGGACCGCCAGTGCCAGCTCGTGGCGGTAGCGGCCGGCAGCGACCACCGGCAGGACCTGCGGGTCCCGCATGCCAGGCCCGGCGCCGTCCAGGCAGTCGTCGAGGAAGGGCAGCGACGCCGCCCCTGCTTCGGCGCGGTAAGGCCGCGCCGTCGCCCGCCGCAGGCTGGCCCGGCAGCCCGGACACAGCCCCTCATCCGGAGCAGAGCAGCCGGCACACTCGGTGGGCAGGACCAGCCGGCCAAACTCCGACCACCACCGGCGCAGCAGCTGGACTTCGGGCCGGTAGTAGAACGAATCCAGTGCTGATGCCACGGCGGCGGCACGGTCGCTGCTGTCCATGCGGCCAGCCTGCCGTTCCGGTCCTGCCGGTGCGAGGAGCCGGTGCTGTTCGGGGGACAACCGCCCGGAGTTGCGCGCCTGTGCAGGACGTGTCGCGCAGGTGCCCCGGGGAGGAACCGGCTGCGTGCTAACCGGGGAAGGCCCGGTCCCGGACTACCGGCGGGGACTGCGGGGCCCAGCTGTTGCCGACCCTGACGTAGAGGGTGTCGGGGGTTTCGGCATAGACGTCCTCGGGACCGTTGCCTGCGCTGATCCCGATCATGCCCTCGAGCGGGGCCATCCGCAGCGACGTCGCATCCAGTCCCAGCGCCTCCGCCGTGACGTCCTTGGTGGACGAGGCCGCCATGACCACCACTGTTTCCTCGTTGGCCCATACGCCCCGGTCCACGCGCACCGAAGGGTTCAGCGCGGTGGGTGTGTTAATGCTCTTCGGCCGGCCGTCCCGGTCCCGCACCACCCCGGCGACGTACACCTTGGTGGTGCCGCCCTCGACGGCGATGATCAGGGCCCGCGATCCTTCCCGGGAGATTTCCAGAGCCTTGATCGTGCGTTCGGTCAGCCATTGGGCTCCGACCTCGACCAGAGCGCCCCGCCTCCGGTCCGGCGCCACCGCGTATACCTGGCCGCTGCCGTCCCCGGCCGCGGTCCACGCCCAGTCAAAGGGATCCACGCTCGGCGCCGTCAGGGCCGTGCCGGTTGCCGCCTCCTGCACCGACCGGTCGGTCCCGATGACCAGCATCCGGGTCCGCTGACCGTTCAGGAACGCGAACTGCTGCTGGTCCAGGGACATGGCCGGGTCCTGGGGCGCGAACCGCGCCACCGAGGGAAGGTCCTCCGGGCGCATCGGCCGGGATCCCTCGTAGTAGACCAGTTCGCCGTCCAGCACGGCGATCTGGGTATCACCGACGGCCGGATCGCGGACGGCCGCATGGAAGGCCGGGTCCGGCCCGCTGCCCAGGTCCACATCGCGCTGGTCCACCGTGAGTTTCACCGTGCTGATGGTGTTCAGCCCGGCCAGGGTCAGTTCCAGCTGCTGCTGCATTTGCTGGCGCCGCAGGAAGGTGGTCCCGGTCAGCACCTCGGCGGACAGATCCACCGTCGCCGCACCGGACTCTACGGGCACCGAGCGCCGCACCAGTGTGGTGCCTTCCGGGAAGGCACTGAGCACCGCGCCGGCCAGGTAGGGTGCCGGCCCTTCCAACAGTGCGGACACGATGGCGGCGGAGACGCCCTGACGGCTGGCGAACCAACGGACATCGGGGACGGCGTAGGTGTAGGTGGCGTCGTAGAAGTACAGGTTGCGGGCGGCGAAAAGAGTGCGGAAGTCCGCGGCGGAGAGCATGGTGCCGTCGGGGATCCGGGAGATCCGCCACTGGCCGTCCACCTGGACGAGGTTCACCGGAACGGATTCGGTGGTCCCCTCCTCCGCCGCCTGCAGGATCCCGCGCTCATCCACCACGGACTCCACTTCCAGCTGCAGGACGAACTCGGATTCGGACGGCGATCCGACGATCTTGACGGCGTCGCGGAACACCACCGTGCGCTCCACCGGCTTCCATTCGCCGGCCAGCGACGGTGCCAGGAACTCGCGGGCGATCTTGTAGTCGTCCTGCGTGGCGGTACCGGCCAGGAGGAAGCCCTGCACGATTTCCTCGGGCGTGGCCCCCTCCTCCGGTCCCGGCGGATTAAAGGTGTACTCCGGCCCCTGGTTCCGCCCGCCGTCCTCCGCCAGGTACGTGGCCACCGGACCGGAGGTGGGGATGGCTGAGCAGGCGGTCAGCAGGACCGCCAGCAGGACGGCGACGGCGTGCAGCGGCAGCGCCGTTCCTCCCCGCATCCCGGCGCGTCGCAGCCTCCCGCCGCTAGCAGGCTCGCGGCGGGGCCCTCGGCTGCTAGCTGTGGTGTTGGGCACGTTCCTCCTCCTTGCCCGGGCCGGTGGCCGGGGCCGCGGCAGGAAGGCCGGCATGCGGCTCTGCCTCGCCAGCTCCTCCCGGGGCGAACGGCGGCTGCGGCAGCGGGGACTGCTGCAGCACCGTATTGCGGCGCCGCGGCAGCGTCAGCCGGAAGCAGGACCCTTCGCCCGGTTTGCCCCAGGCCTGCAGCCAGCCCCCGTGCAGCCGGGCGTCCTCGGCCGCGATGGACAGGCCCAGACCGCTTCCGCCGGTGGTCCGGGCCCTGGCCGGGTCGGCCCGCCAGAACCTGTCGAAAACCTTGGACGCCTCTTCCGCCGTCATGCCGATGCCATGGTCGCGCACGGCCACCGCCACAGCCTCCTCGGAGGCGGCCACGATGACCTGCACCGGCCTCCCCTCGCCATGTTCGAGCGCGTTGACAATCAGGTTGCGCAGGATCCTGTCGATCCTGCGCGGGTCCATGTCCGTGATGCAGTGATCCAGGCCGGTCACCAGTTCCAGCGCCGAGCCGGAACTCTCTGCCAGCGGGCGCGCGTCCTCGATCGCGCGGCGGACCACGTCCAGCAGGTCGGCCGGCTCGGCATCCAGGACCGCCGCACCGGCGTCGAACCGGGAGATTTCCAGCAGGTCCGCCAGCAGCGCCTGGAAGCGCTCCACCTGGTTGTACAGCAGCTCAGCGGACCGGGCGTTGACCGGATCGAAGTCCTCGCGCGCGTCGTAGAGCACCTCGGCCGCCATCCGGACGGTGGTCAGCGGCGTGCGCAGCTCGTGGGAAACATCCGACACGAACCGCTGCTGCATTTCCGACAGGGCCGCCAGCTGGGTGATCTGCTCCTGGAGGGTTTCGGCCATATGGTTGAAGGAAGCACCGAGCCGGGCCAGTTCGTCCTCGCCCTTGACGACGAGGCGTTCCTGCAGCTCGCCGGCGGCAATCTTCTCCGAGGCCGCCGCCGCCTCGCTGACGGGGTGCACGACGGCGCGGGTCACCAGCCAGGCAACCCCGCCGATCAGCACCAGCAACAGGCCGCCGCCGACCCACAGCACGCGGTGGATGAAGTCCAGGGTCTGCTGCACCGAGGACAGGTCGTAGATCAAGTAGAGCGCATAGGTATTGCCCGGCGGCAGGACCACCTGGGTGCCGAATGCGATGCCAGGCACATCCTTGTCCCCCACGGGCAGTTCCAGCGCCTGGCGGTATTGTCCCTGCCCGCCGGCGACGGCCTGGCTGAGGGCTTCGGGAATCGTGGCAGCCGTAATGGTGGAATTCGTCAGGCTGGCCACATAGAGGTTCTGCGAGTTCTTCAGCGGGGTGAGCAGGAAGTACCGGGGAGCCTCCGCCCCGGTACCTTCGAGCAGCTGCAGGGTGTCGGTGACCATGGTGGTGACCGTCTCCCGGTCGCTGGCCGAGGAATTCTCGAAGATGCTCTTGACCCGGGACAGGCCGCGCTGGGCCTCAGCCTCGGCCTGCTGCACCCGCTCCTCGTACAGGCCCGAGGCGATCTGGCTCGACAGGAACGCACCGACGCCGGTAAAGGCCAGCGCCGTCAGCAGCACGGTGGCGGCCACCGTGCGGAACTGCAGCGAACGGCGCCACTTGTGGGCAATCGTGCCCGCGGAATTCAGGATGGCATGGCGCAGGCCGGCGGCAGATGCCGCCAGCCTCGCAGGCCATCGTCCCAGCGCAAGCTCCAACTAACCTTGGCCAGCCTTATAACCGACGCCGCGGACGGTGAGCACAACCTCGGGCGCCTCCGGATCACGTTCGATTTTGGACCGCAGCCGCTGGACGTGCACATTGACCAGCCGGGTATCAGCGGCATGGCGGTAGCCCCATACCTGCTCGAGCAGCAGTTCGCGGGAGAATACCTGCCACGGTTTGCGCGCCAGCGCCACCAGCAGGTCGAACTCCAAGGGCGTCAGGGAAATCTTCTCCCCGCCGCGGTGCACCGCATGGCCGGCAACGTCGATCACGACGTCGCCGATCCGCAGCGTCTCGGGGGCGCGCTGGTCCCCGGGCCGCAGCCGGGCCCGCACCCGGGCCACCAGTTCGGCAGGCTTGAAGGGCTTGGGCACATAATCGTCGGCGCCCGACTCCAAGCCGCGCACAACGTCGGAGGTGTCCGATTTGGCGGTCAGCATGACGATCGGAACATCGGATTCGGCGCGGATCTGGCGGCAGACTTCGATTCCGTCCATGCCGGGCAGCATCAGATCCAGCAGGACGAGGTCCGGTTTCGTGCTGCGGTACACCTCGACTGCCTTGGCGCCGTCAGCGCAGAATACCGGGTCGAACCCGTCGTTGCGCAGGACGATGCCGATCATCTCGGCCAGCGCCTCATCATCATCTACGACCAGAATGCGTGCCTTCATATCTCCCTATTCTTCCGCATACCCGGCCATCCTCCGGTATTCCCTGCCGCCGGCCCGCCGCCCACACCCCGCCGGTGCGCGTCCTATGAACTGTCAGGCGGAAACTATAGGCTGTTGGAAGGCTAACACTTTGACATTTTGACCAGTGCAGGGGGATTTTCTTGAGCCAGGGTCCAGCTGGCAGCGGACAGCCACCGTGGGGCCAGCAACCTCAGTGGGGCCAACCGCCGCAATGGGGGCAGCAGCCACAGTGGGGGCAGGTCCCGGGCTGGCAGCAGCCCCCCGGGTCCAGCCCCGGGCCGGGCGGCCAGCCGGGACATCCCGGCTACCCCGGATACCCCGGCTATACGGCGCCGCCGAAGCCGGGAGTCATTCCGCTGCGCCCGCTTGGCGTCGGGGAAATCCTCGACGGCGCCTTCCAGGCCGCCCGCAAGAATGCCGCCGCGGTCTTCGGCACCGCCGTGCTGTTCCAGGTCGCCGTCACCCTGCTGGCCTGGCTGGCCGGCGCCCTGCTGCTGGGCGTGCTCGGCGGGACCCAGGTGCTGGCCGGGAACGAACTCCCGGAGGAATCGGCGCTGTCCCTCGGGGCATCCCTGCTGGTTTCCTCGGCCGTGCTCGGCCTGCTCTCCAGCGTGGGTGTCCTGCTGCTGCAGGGCGTGCTCGCCATTCCCACCGCCCGGGCGGCGGTGAACCAGCGGACCGGGTTCGCCCTGATGTGGTCGCTGGCCCGTGGCCGGACCGGGGCGCTGGTCGTCCTGGGCCTGCTGTACCTGCTGCTGACCGTCCTGGTGCTGGCCGCCATCGTTGCCGGCGCCGTCGTCCTGGCGGACCTGCTGGGAGCGGCGTCGGCCCTGATCATCGTGCTGGTGGCCGTCGGGCTGGTCCTGGCCGCGGTCTGGATCGGCATCAAGCTGATGCTGGCGCCGGCGGCCATGGTCCTGGAACGGGCGTCGCTGCCTGGTTCGCTGCGCCGCTCGTGGCAGCTGACCAGCGGCAACTGGTGGCGCACCTTCGGCATCGTGCTGCTGTGCACGGTCATCGTCTCGGTCATTACCTCGGTGATCAGCATGCCGATCTCCTTCGCCCTGGGCCTGGTGGCCCCGCTGACGGGGGAAACTGCTTCGCCCGAGGAGATGCTGGCCGTGATGGGGCCGCTCACCCTGGCGTCGATGCTGGTCTCATCCATCTTCTCCGCGATCGGCTACGCCTTCCAGGCCGCCGTGATCGCCCTGGTGTACATCGACCTGCGGATCCGCCGCGAAGGCTTCGACGTCATCCTCGCACACGAGCATGAGCAGGCGGCAGGATCCGAGACCCGCACGATTCCGGGCCTGTCCCCGGGTCCGGCCGGGCCGCCGGATGCCTCGGGCAGCCCGTGGGCCCGCTGATCCAGGGGCTGGCAACGGCCGCAATCCCCGGACCTTCCGGCTTTGGCGTTCCCGTGGCACCGGACCCGGATGAGGCGCGCGAGCTGCTGATCCGGGAACTGGCCAGGCAGCAATACCAGGACGCCAAGCCCGGTCTCCTGGAAGAGCTGCTGGAGGGCTTCCTCCGGTGGCTGGAGGAAACGCTCTCCTCGCTGGCAGGACTGGATCCGAATGCCGGCACCTTGGTGATCGGGCTGGCCGTCCTGCTGTTCATCGCGGCCATGATCTGGATCGTCAAGCCGCGGCTGGACCGCCGGCGGCGGCACCGGGCCGAGGTGTTCGACGCCGGTTACACCCGGACCGCCGCCGAGCACCGCAGCCTGGCGGCAGCTGCCGCCGCCCGCGGCGACTGGAACACCGCCGTGACCGAACAGTTCCGCGCGCTCGTGCGTGCCGCGGAGGAGCGGACCGTACTCGAGGAGCAGCCCGGCCGGACCGCCGACGAAGTCGCCGCACGGCTCGCCGCCGTCTTCCCCGGACACGCCGGCGGGCTCCGCCGGGCTGCCGGGATCTTCGACACGGTCCGCTACGGCAACCTTCCCGCGGACGAAGACGGCTACCTCGCCGTGCGGGGGCTGGATGCCGCCCTGGCGTCATCGCCGCCCGGGGCTGACCCCCGGGCTGTTGCGGAGCCGGCGGTGCCGCAGTGACGGCGCCGGCGGGAGTCCTGCCGGACACGGCACCGGCCGACGGCACCGCACCTTCCGGTACCCGCAGTCCCCTCCGGCAGGTGCTGCGCCGCTGGGGCTTCTGGTTTCTCCTGTTCCTGCTGCTGGCCGGCATGGTGGTGCTGCAGCTGGTCCGCTCGGCCGGCGATACCCGCGGGCTCTCCCCCGGCAATGCGGCCCCGGACGGGGCCAAGGCGGTGGCCGAGGTACTCCGTGCCCAGGGCGTGCAGGTCCTCGTTCCGCAGTCCCTGGAGGAAGCCGGCGGGCTGCTGGCCGGCCGGGAACCTGCCACGCTGCTGCTGCACGACGCCGACGGCTACCTGCAGCCGGCGCAGCTGGAACTGCTGGAGGACAAGGCCGCCCGGCTGGTCCTGGTGGAACCGTCACTGCCGCAGCTGCGCGCGCTTGCCCCCGGTGTCCTGCCTGCCGGGCTGGTCCCCGGCGACGGCGGACCGCTGCCGGCGGACTGCAGCGTCCCCGGCCCGGCGGCCGCCTCGGCCATCTCCCGCGGGGGGCTGGCCTACCGGGCGGACTCGCTGTGCTTCACCTTCGATACCCCGGCAGACCCGGCCGGAGCCTACGCCACCACCGGCGGCGGCAGCACGGTGGTCCTCGGTGCCGGCCACGTGCTCAGCAACGGACGGATCACCGAACAGGGCAACGCCGCGCTGGCCCTGCACACCCTGGGCAGCACCGCAAGGCTCATCTGGTACCAGCCCAGCGCGGATGACGTCCAGCTGACGGAGCAGCCGCGGGAGCCGCTGAGCCTGCTGCCGGCGTGGGTGCACCCGGTCTCGCTCTGGCTGCTGGGCACCGGTGTGCTGGCCATGCTGTGGCGCGGCCGGCGGCTCGGCCCGCTGGTCACCGAGCCGCTGCCCGTCGTCGTCCCCGCCGCGGAAACCGCGCAGGGCAGGGCCCGGCTCTACCAGCAGTCCAAGGCGGTGGCCCGCGCGGCGGCCAACCTTCGCGCCGGGACCCTGGCCCGGCTGGCGGCGCACCTTCGACTGGGTCCCGGAGCCGACGCGGCCGCCGTCGTCCATGCCACCGCCGCCGCCCTGGGGACCGCCGCCGGGTCCTTGCCGTCCGGGCAGCCCGGCGCGGCCGGGCCCTCCGGCCCCTCCGCCCGGTACAGCCCCCCGCAGCTCGAGCACCTGCTGCTCACCTACACCCCCGGAACCGAGGCCCAGCTGGCCGCCTGGGCCCGGGACCTGCTGGCCCTAGAGAAAGAGGTAATCCGCCGATGAGCGAGCACCACCCCAACCCGCAGCTTGAAGCCGCCCGGGAGGAGGCCGCAGGCGGGTCCGGCGCCCCTGCCGGCGGACGGGACCGGCCCCGGCAGGCGCTGCTCGATGTCCGCGCGGAGGTGGCCAAGGCGGTGGTGGGCCAGGATGCGACCGTCACGGGCCTGCTGATCGCGCTGCTCGCAAACGGCCACGTGCTGCTTGAGGGAGTGCCCGGGGTGGCCAAGACCCTGCTCGTGCGCACACTCTCGGCGGCCCTGAGCCTGCAGACCAAGCGGATCCAGTTCACCGCCGACCTGATGCCGGGCGATGTCACCGGCTCGCTGGTCTACGACACGCACACGGCCGAGTTCACCTTCCGGGAGGGCCCGGTCTTCACCAACATCCTGCTCGCCGACGAAATCAACCGCACCCCGCCGAAGACCCAGGCTTCGCTGCTCGAAGCCATGGAGGAACGGCAGGTTTCCGCCGACGGCGTCGCCCGCAAGCTACCCGAGCCCTTCATCGTCGCGGCCACCCAGAACCCGGTCGAGTACGAGGGAACCTACCCACTGCCCGAGGCGCAGCTGGACCGCTTCCTGCTCAAGCTGACCATGCCGCTGCCCGACCGCGGCGCCGAGATCGAAATCATCCGGCGCCACAGCCTCGGCTTCAATCCCCGCGACCTGGCCGCAGCCGGGGTACGGCCGGTCGCCTCGGCCACCGACCTGGCCCTGGCCCGGGCCGACGTGGCCCGCGTGGAGATCGCACCGGAAGTGCTCGGCTACATCGTGGACCTGGTCCGGGCCACCCGCTCCGCCCCGTCCTTCCAGCTCGGCGTCTCACCCCGCGGCGCCACCGCTCTGCTCAACACCGCCAAGGCCTGGGCCTGGCTCAGCGGACGCGGCTTCGTCACCCCTGACGATGTCAAGGCCCTGACCCTGCCCGCCCTGCGCCACCGGGTGCTGCTGCGGCCGGAGGCCCAGATGGACGGCGTCCAGGCCGACGACGTGCTGCAGAGCATCCTGGCCACCGTGCCGGTGCCCCGCTGACGGACCGGTTCCGGGATCCAGATGGCACTGACCGGACGATTCATCCTGCTGGCGCTGGCCGGCATCATCCCGCTGCTGCTCTTCCCCTCCGGCACAACGGCGCTGTGGTGGCTGCTGCTGCTGGCCGCGGTGGTGGCCGCCGACCTGCTGCTGGCGGCGTCCCCGCGCAAGATGCTGGCCCACCGGACGCTGCCCGGCAGCGTCCGGCTCGGCGAAGACTGCACGGGGCGGCTGGAACTGATCAACTCCGGCACGCGGACCCTGCGCGCCCGGATCAGGGACGGCTGGCAGCCCTCGGCCGGGGCGGCCGATCCCGTGCAGCAGCTGCTGATCCCGGCCGGCGAGCGCCGGTTCATGTACGTGCGGCTGCGGCCGCAGCGCCGGGGGGACCTGCGGGCCCACCATGCGACCATCAGGTCCTTCGGGCCGCTGGGGATGGCGGCCCGGCAGCGCACGCTGCCGCTGCCGGGCGCGCTGCGCGTGCTCCCGGAGTTCCGCGCCAAGCGCCATCTGCCGTCAAAGCTGCGCAAGCTGCGCGAACTCGACGGCAAGGCGGCCGTGCAGATCCGCGGCGCCGGCACGGAATTCGACTCGCTGCGCGACTACGTGCGCGGCGACGACGTGCGTTCGATCGACTGGCGGGCCACAGCCCGGCGGCAGGCTGTCGTCGTGCGCACCTGGCGCCCGGAGCGGGACCGCCGCGTGGTCATTGTGCTGGACACCTCCCGCACGTCCGCTGCCCGGATCGACGACGAGCCGCGGCTGGATACCGGCATCGAAGCGGCGCTGCTGCTGGCCGTGCTGGCCGAGCGCGGCGGGGACCGCGTGGATTTCCTCGCCTTTGACCGGCGGGTGCGGGCGCGGGTGAAGTCCTCGGACAAGTCCAACATGCTCAACCAGCTGGTCACTGCGATGGCACCGCTGGAGCCGGAGCTGATCGAAACCGACTGGAGCCAGCTCCCGGCCCAGGTCCAGGCCGTCGCCTCGCACCGGTCGCTGCTGGTGCTGCTCACCGCGCTGGATTCCGGCGCCGCCGAGGAGGGGCTGCTGCCGGTGCTGGCACAGCTGGCCTCGAGGCACATGGTGCTGGTGGCCTCGGTGAGGGATCCGCACCTGGACGAGCTCCGGCAGGCACGCGCGACCGCCTCCGAGACCTTCCGGGCCGCCGCCGCCGAGCGGGCGCTGCTGGAGCGGGCCGCCGTTTCGGCCGCCATCCGGCAGCTGGGCGCCGAAGTGGTCGATGCCACGCCGCATGAACTGCCGCCGGCCCTGGCCGATAAATACATCCAGCTCAAGGCGGCCGGCCGGCTGTAGGAGGCGGACACGTCCATCTACCGGCAGGCCATGGGGGCCCGCTTCTTCCAGCTGCAACCCGAACTTCAGGAGTACTTCGGCCTGGAACCGTCCGGGCCCCGCTCCCGCGGCACCGGGAGCGGAACCTTCGACGTCGCCGGCTGCCCCCTGCCGGTGCTGCGGCCGCTGCTGGCCCTGACGGCCCGGGACCGCTCGCTCTTCCCGGACTATGGGCGCGACGTGCCGTTCAGCATCGTGAATCTGGCCCGGCTGGATGGGTCCGGGGGGCCGGCGCTGACCGCCCTGCGCACGCTGGACTTCGCCGGCCGCACGCGGATCCTGGAGGACACGACGTCCTGGGATGCCGCCAGCGGCCTGCTGGTGGACCGGCTGGGCCGCAGCGGCCGGCTCGCGACGGATCTGGTCTGCAGCGTAGGTGCCGGCGGCCGGATGCGCCTGGTCTCCCGCCGCGCCCGCCTGCTGGCGGGCCCGCTGCCGCTGCCGGTGCCCAGGCTGCTGGAGGCCGCCGCGTTCACCGAACAGTGGTGGGACCGGGCCGAGGGCCGGTTCCGGATCCGCACCAAGGTCATCCAGCGCCAGCTTGGCACGGTGCTCGAATACGACGGCGCCTTCAGCTACCGGCCCGGGTAACAGGGCCGGGCTCAGGCGTCGGCGACGACCTGGTTGAGGGCGTCGGCCACCTGGCCGAGCCGGGTCAGGACCTGCCGGGCGGCGGCAGGAGTGTGCCCGGCCAGGCCTGTGGAGGGGGTAATGCGCAGCTGCGGCAGGCTGGCTGCCGGCAGGCCGAGCTGGCGCCAGGGGCGCAGCACCCCTTCGACCAGTTGCCTGACCTGCGGCACCTGCGCCGCAGGGTCGGCGGTGTCCAGGGCGCCCAGCCAGATCCTGCGGTCCGCTTCCACGGCCGACGCGACGGTTTCCCACCGCCGCGTGTCCAACCCGGACGCCGGGACAGCGAAACCGTCGACGTCGACGCCGGCAACTGCCTCGAGGGCCGTGCCGGCAGCCGGAACGGCCAGCACGACTTCGACGGCCCCGGCATCGCGCAGTGCGCCGATCACCGTCTGCCAGGCCTGGGAAACCTCGGGGCCGGGAACCGAACGCAGGGTGCGGTAGCCGCTGGCTGTCGGGATCGAGCCGGCGAGCACGCGGTCGATCTCCGGCTCGTCGAGCTGGACCACCAGCTGAGTTCCAGCCGGAACCGATGCGGCCACCCGGGCCAGATGCCCTGCGGCGCCGGCGGCCAGCGACTGGACCAGGTCCCGGCGGGCACCGGCATCAAGCAGTGCCCGCTCGCCGTTGTGCAGGTAAAGGTTGGCGGCCAGGGACAGCGGCCCGCGCAGCTGCACTTTCAACTGCCGGCCCGGGTTCTCCTCCGCCCCGGCCACATCGGCCAGCACGTTCAGGTCGGTGGCCAGCGCCGAGACGGCGCGGCGGTGGTCCTGGCCGGGGCGGTCCACCAGGCGCCACCCATGCGGCTGGACGTCCACGGCCAGCTCCACCAGCATCGCCGCGGTCCGGCCCACCGGGTCCGAGCCGGTCCCGCGGTCCGGCAGCTCCACTAGGTGCGGCAGGTTCGGCTCGCCCAGTTCGCCGCGCACCGTCCGGGTCGCTTCCACCGGATCCGTCCCCGGCCAGCTGCCCAGGGCCGTGGCGGAGACGAGCAGCGGACGTTCAGACCCGGTGCACTGGACGGACGCGGGGGCCTCAGCGGCCACTTGTCGGTTCCTCGACCGGATCCGCGGCCGGCCCGTGGTTTTCGGCAATGGCCTGGTGGTGGCGGATCACCTCGGAAATGATGAAATTCAGGAACTTCTCGGCGAAGGCAGGGTCAAGGTGCGCCTCTTCCGCCAGGCGGCGCAGGCGCGCGATCTGGGCCACTTCCCGGTCCGGGTCGGCGGCCGGCAGCTTGTGCCTGGCCTTCAGGTAGCCCACGCGCTGCGTTGCCTTGAACCGTTCGGCCAGCAGGTAGACCAAGGTGGCATCGATGTTGTCGATACTGCCCCGTACGGCAAGCAGCTCTTCCATTACTTCCGGAGCCACCTGCCCGGCAAGGGAACTGGCTGAGGGGTCGAAGTCGGCTGCGGCGTGCGGTTCAGTCATGCGTCCAGTCTATTGTTTTGCCGCGGTCCGATGCGCAGAGCCTGCCCTCTATGAAGCTGCGCACGGCACGGCAGGCCTGTGTCCGAACCCGCCTGCGGCCGGCTTCGCTGCCGTTGGCCGGCCGCCGCAGCCGGCGCGGCTACTGCCCTTCGCTGCGTTCCCGGCGCCCCTGGTCCCCCCGGCCGGTCCCGGCCCGGGCCGCACCGTCCGGTTGCCTGCCCCGGTCGGCCTGCGGTGCGGCACGCCGGGCCGGGACAGGCACCTTTCGGGAGGCCTTCCGCTGCGGCGGAGGCGGGCTGTCGGGCAAAGAGCATTTGGCGGCAAGGGCAGCCACCACGCGCCTGGCATAGTCCGGGGTAATTTCCACAACCGCCCACCTTCCTCGGCCGTCCGGGGCAGACGCTCCACCATCGGAACTGTCCTGGCAGGAACAGTACTGCCTGCTACCGACACAACAGCCGCCGGTCCCCTGCTCTCCAGTGGATTCAGGCTAGCGGCCGGCTCCGACCGTTTTGCCCCGGCCGTCAGCGGACCGGGGTCAGGAGACCCGTGCCGGGTCCCAGTCCAGCGAGCGCGCCGAATCGATGGTGGCCTGTCCCAGCACACGGGTGCCTTGGTAGAGCACCAGCGTCTGGCCCGGAGCCACGCCGCGCATCGGTTCGACCAGTGTCACCACCAGCTGCTGCCGGCCGCCGTCGAGCTGGACCCGGGCCGTGGCAGCCACCGGATCGCCGTGGGCGCGCACCTGCACCATGCAGTCGAACTCGGCCTGCGCCTGAACGGCGGGGATCGGCAGCCCGGCCCATGACACCTTGATCCCGCGCAGCTGGTCCACCGCCAGCAGGGCCTCGGGCCCCACCACCACCTTGTTCTCCTTCGGCCGGATTTCCAGCACAAAGCGCGGCTTGCCGTCCGCGGCCGGCCGGCCGAGCTTCAGGCCGCGGCGCTGGCCCACGGTGAAGGCGTTGGCGCCCTCGTGCGCGCCCACGACGGCACCGGTTTCGTCCACGACCTCGCCCGGCTGCATCTCGATCCTCTCGGCCAGCCAGCCGCGGGTATCGCCGTCGGAAATGAAGCAGATATCGTGGCTGTCCGGCTTGTTGGCCACGGACAGGCCCCGGCGCGCCGCCTCGGCGCGCACCTCGGCCTTGGACGGGGTGTCCGCCAGCGGGAACATCGAGTGCTTGAGCTGTTCGTGCGTGAGCACGCCGAGCACATAGGACTGGTCCTTGGCCCAGTCCGCGGCCCGGTGCAGTTCCCGGTTGCCGTGTTCGTCCTCGATGACCTTGGCATAGTGGCCCGTGCAGACGGCGTCGAACCCGAGGGCGAGCGCCTTTTCCAGCAGAGCGGCGAACTTGATCCGCTCATTGCAGCGCATGCACGGGTTCGGAGTGCGCCCGGCGGCATATTCGGCGACGAAGTCGTCGACGACGTCTTCCTTGAACCGCTCGGAAAAGTCCCAGACATAGTAGGGAATGCCCAGGATGTCGCAGGCCCGCCAGGCGTCCCGGGAATCCTCGATGGTGCAGCAGCCGCGGCTGCCGGTGCGCAGCGTTCCGGGCATGCGGGACAACGCCAGGTGGACGCCGACGACGTCGTGCCCGGCCTCCACGGCCCGTGCCGCCGCCACGGCCGAATCCACGCCGCCGCTCATCGCTGCCAGTACCTTCATAACCAATCCTTGTGTTCTCGTTGATGCCCCGCCGTGCGGCCGGGTGCTGCAGGTGCCGCCGGGTTAGAGGTCCTGGGTGCCGGCGGTGCGGATCGTCGACTCATGCCCGGCCATGCCGGCCTTCCGGGCACGCGCGTAGGCTTCCGGCAATGCCGCCACCAGTGCTTCAACGTCGGAGTCGGTCGAAGTATGCCCGAGGCTGAACCGCTGCGCCCCGCGGGCCTGCTCCTCGGTCAGCCCCATGGCCAGCAGCACGTGCGAGGGACGGGGCACGCCCGCGGTGCACGCGGACCCGGTGGAGGACTCCACCCCGGCCAGGTCCAGCAGGAACAGCAGTGAATCGCCTTCGCATCCAGGGAAGGTGAAATGCGCATTGCCCGGCAGGCGCAGCCCGGCCAGGTCCGGGTCGGGGGTGCCGCGCAGCACCGCTTCGGGAACGGCGGCGGCGACGCCGGCGATGAGCTTTTCACGCAGCCGGGCCAGCCGCAGGCTTTCCTCGGGCAGACTGGCGACGGCGGCTTCTGCCGCCGCCGCGAACGCGGCGATCGACGGCGTGTCCAGGGTGCCGGAGCGGATGTCCCGCTCCTGCCCGCCGCCGTGCAGCACCGGCGTCAGCTTCACGCTGCGGCCAACCAGCAGCGCCCCGACGCCTACCGGGCCGCCGATCTTGTGCCCGCTGATGGCCATGGTGTCCAGGCCTGAACCGGCAAAGGACAGCGGCAGCGCCCCGAATGCCTGCACCGCATCCGAGTGCACCGGAATGCCGTAGGCGTGCGCGAGCCGGGCAATGTCGGCGACCGGCTGCACCGAGCCGACTTCGTTGTTGGCCCACATGACCGTCACCAGCGCAACCGAGCCGGGGCCGGCTTCGATCGCGGCGCGGACGTCCTGCACGGAGACCACGCCGTCGCCGTCGACCGGCAGCCAGCACACCTCGGCGCCTTCGTGCCGTTCCAGCCACTCGACGGTATCCAGCACCGCATGGTGCTCCACGGGTGAACAGATGATCCTGCGCCGCCGCGGGTCCTCGTCCCGCCGCGACCAGTACAGCCCCTTGACGGCCAGGTTGTCCGCCTCGGTGCCGCCGGAGGTGAACACCACCTCAGAGGGGTGGGCGCCGGCGGCGGCGGCGAGCGTTTCGCGGGCGTCCTCCACCACCCGGCGGGCACGCCGGCCGGAGCCGTGCAGCGAGGAAGGGTTTCCGCAGCGGCTGAGTTCACGGGTGAGTGCGGCCAGGGCCTGCGCCGAAAGGGGCGTGGTCGCCGCGTGGTCAAAATACACGGGCACGAAGTCATTTTACCGGGTGGTGCGCTCGATCCGTGCCGGCGGGAACCGGGCCGGACCGGGGCCGGCGGCGGCGTTGACTTGCCCGGGACCGGTTCCTATGGTCATAGCAAGCCACCGGGGGCAGTTCCGGACAAAGGAGCACACCATGGGCCCGAACCACATCATCATTGCCGGCGCGGGGCTGGCCGGTGCGACCGCTGCCAAGGCGCTGCGGGCGGAGGGCTTCGACGGCAAACTCACCCTGGTCGGGGCCGAAACGCACTATCCGTACCTGCGTCCGCCGCTGTCCAAGGCCTTCCTCGCGGGCAAGGAATTGGCCGAAGACGGCAGGATCGAGACCCCGGCGTGGTACGACGAGCAGGATGTGGACGTCAAGCTCGACGAGTCCGTGGACTTCATCGACACCACCACCTGCCGGGCCACACTCTCCCGCGGCGGCTCACTGGCCTATTCGAAGTTCCTGGTCGCCACCGGTGCCTCCCCGCGCCGCCTGGAGATTCCCGGTTCCACCCTCGAAGGGGTCCGCTACCTGCGCACCATCGATGACAGCCGCACCCTGCATGATGAGCTGATCCGCGGGGACCGGCGGCTGGTCGTCATCGGCCTGGGCTGGATCGGCATGGAGGTGGCCGCCACGGCGCGGCAGCTGGGCAATGACGTGACAGTGGTGGGTCCGGGCGGGATCCCGCTGGCCGGCGCGCTGGGGCCGCAGATCGGTTCGCTGTTCGCCGACAAGCACCGGGCCGAAGGGGTTCAGTTCCGCACCGGCCGCAGGCCCGCGCGGATTACCGCCGATTCCGGCGGCCGGGCAGCCGCCGTCGTGCTCGACGACGGCGGGCAGCTGGACGCCGACCTGGTGCTGGTGGCCATCGGCGCCGAGCCGAACACGGCGCTGGCGGAGGCGTCCGGGCTGGCCTGCTCACGGGGTATCGACACGGACGCTTCGCTGCTGACCTCCGCAGCCAACGTCTATGCTGCCGGGGACGCGGCCAATGCCTTCCATCCGGTCTTCGGCGCCCGGCTGCGCAGCGAGCACTGGGCCAATGCCATCGCCCAGGGCAATACGGCGGCCAAGGCGATGCTCGGGCAGGAGCCGGTCAATGACGATATCCCGTACTTCTACACCGACCAGTTCGATATCGGCATGGAGTACTCGGGATTCTTCCCCTGGGCCACCGGCGAGCCGGTGATCCGCGGAAATGCGGCAGAGCTGGAGTTCATTGCGTTCTGGCTGCGGGATTCGAAGGTGGTGGCTGGTATGAATGTAAACGTCTGGGATGTGCAGGATGCCATCCAGGACCTGATCCGTTCCGGGCGCCCCGTCAGTGCTGCGGAGCTGTCCGACGAGTCCAAGGAGCTGACCAGCCTGTGACAGTACCTGCCGCCGCCGAAGGGTGTCCGGGCGCGTTCATGCCCGCCCTGCAGCATCCTGTCCACACGTTCGGGAGCCGGCGGATCGACTTCAGCCGGCAGGTGGCGGTCATGGCAATCATCAACCGCACGCCGGATTCGTTCTACGACGGCGGCCGCACCTTCGCCCTGGAGGCCGCCGTCGGCGCCGCGCTGCAGGCGGTGGACGATGGCGCGGACTGGGTCGACATCGGCGGGGTGCCGTTTGCCCCGGGCCCGGCGCTGCCGGCGGCCGAGGAGGCGGAGCGGATCGTGCCGGTCATCGAGGCGGTCCGCGCCGCCTCCGACGTGGTCATCTCGGCCGATACCTTCGACCCCAAGGTCGCCGAGGCCAGCATCAGGGCCGGGGCCAATGTCATCAACGACACCACGGGGCTGCACAACAGGGACATGGCTGCGGTGGTGGCCGGCAGCGGCGCCCACCTGGTGATCACGCACTCTCTGGCGGCCCCGCGCACGGTGTATCCGCGGCCGCAGTACCAGGATGTGGTCCGGGAGGTCGCCGACTTCCTGCGCCGGAAGGTGGACCTGGCCGTGCAGCTGGGCATCGCGCCGGAGAAGATCATCATCGATCCGGGCCACGACCTGAACAAGAACACCCTGCACTCGCTGGAAATCACCCGCCGCTTCGCGGAGATCGCCGCCCTGGGCTTCCCTGCGCTGGCCGCGGTGTCCAACAAGGACTTCATCGGCGAGACGCTGAACCAGCCCAAGCAGGACCGGCTGGCCGGGTCCCTGGCGGCGGCCGTGATGTGCATTATGAACGGTGCCCGGATTGTCCGGATGCATAACATCCCCGAAGCCAGTTCAGCCGTCCGGCTGGCCGAGGCTGCCCTGGGCTGGCGGGAACCGGCCTACTTGAAGCACAACATGGGGGACGTCAACGAGCCCTTCGGGCAGGCATGAGCGCAGGCGTGAGCGGCTCCGGCGCCCTGCGTGCGATCAACCAGGTTTTCCCGGAGCACATCCCGGATGCCACCGACGGGCAACTGCTGGACTGGTACGCGGTTCCGGACGGAGACCGGCCCTGGGTGCGGTTCAACTTCGTGTCCAGCCTCGACGGCGCGGCCACCTACGAAGGCCGCGCCGGCGGCCTGGGCGACGTAGTGGACCAGCACGTCTTCACCCTGCTGCGCCGCCAGGCGGACGTGATCCTGGTCGGCGCCGGTACCGTGCGGGCGGAAGGCTACGCGGGACCGCTGCTGTCCGAAGAAGACCTGGCCTGGCGCGCCGGACGGGGCCTGCCCGCCCATCCGGCCATCGCCGTCGTCTCCGGATCCCTGGACCTGGACCCGGCGGGCGGATTCTTCGCGCAGGCCCCGGTGCGGCCGGTGCTGCTGACCTCGGCCCGGGCCGGCGCCGCCCGGCGGCAGGCGCTGAGCGAGGTCGCCGACGTCATCGACGTCGGCACCGGCTCCGCCGAGCCCGCCCGCATAGTGGAAGCGCTGGCCGGACGCGGCTGGCACAGCATCCACAGCGAGGGCGGTCCCGTCCTCTTCGGCGCCTTCCAAGCGGCCGGGCTGGTGGACGAGCTCTGCCTGACCCTCTCCCCGGTGCTGGCAGGCGGCACCGGGAAGCGGATTGCCGACGGCGGACCCGAACAGACGCTCCAGGGGATGGAACTGGTGCACATCCTGGAGTCGGCGGGCATGCTCCTGCTGCGCTACAAGGCCGCCCGGCCCGGGTCGTGACCCGGTCCGCCCGGAGACGCCCGCGGAACCGGCGCGGGCGCGCAGACGTTGGATTCCTCAGACTTGCACGACAGTTGCCGCATGGAAAGGGGCCAGTGTGACTCCCCCGTCCCACTACGAGATCCTGGGAGTGCCCACGAATGCCACCGTGCGCCAGATCAAGGCCGCCTACCGGAAGGCTGCCCGGGCCACCCACCCAGACCACGGCGGCGATGCTGCCCACTTCCACGAGGTGACTCTGGCCTACGAGGTCCTCAGCGACCCGCAGGCGCGCCAGCAGTACGACCGTTCCTACGGCCCCCCGGCCCAGGTGCCGCGGGCGGCGGGCACGGCACCCGGGCGGGAGGCCGGCTTCAGCAGCCGGACCGGTGCGGCCGGGGACCGGGCCGCAGCTGCCGCGCCGGCCGTCTATGTCCCGTCCTACGATTCGGCCGAGGCCTCCGCCGTGGTGCCGCTGTCGGTGGCCCGGCAGCAGATCCACGGCGTGCCGCGCAAGCGCGGCATCTTCGGCGCCACCTCCCGCCTGCAGCGCGAGGCCCGCACGGTCGCGCTGCTTGCCCAGCAAATCGTCGCCGTCATGCCGTCGGCACGGCTAATCAACGGGCTGCACACCCCCGGCGAGCACGGCTACATCGACCATGCCCTGCTCGCCGGCTACCGCCTGGCGCTGATCGATTCGATGCTGCTGCCCAAAGGGATTTTCCGCTGGGACGGGTCCACCCTGCACAAGGACGGCCGGGTGGTCGAGCCTCCGCGGCTGGCTCCCGCGGTCCGGCGCATGCAGGATCTCTTCCCCGAACTGAATGTGCAGGGCTGGACGGTCATCCACAGCCCGGACGGCAACCTGCACGAGCCGGTGGTGGACTATGCCAGGGGCTACGACCCGGGAGGATACGGCCCGGTCCATGTGGTCAACGCCGCGCGGCTGGTACGCGAACTCAAGCAGTTCCTCTCCTCCGGTCCGGCACCGAACACTGTCCATGTGCCCTCCCTGGCCCGGCTGCTGGCCGGCATGCACCGCTGACCGGGAGCGGGCCGGACGCCGCCCGGCCAGGCCGGGCATAAGATGGAAGCCGTGTTCCGCATCCTCTTCTACACTCCCGAAATCCCCGGCAATACCGGAAACGCCATCCGGCTGGCTGCCATCACCGGCGCCGAACTGCATTTGGTCGAACCGCTGGGCTTCAGCTTCGAGGACGCCAAGCTCCGGCGGGCCGGGCTGGACTACCATGACCTCGCCGTCGTCCACGTCCACAAGAACCTCGAGGATGCGTGGCAGGCACTGCAGCCGGAGAACGTCTACGCCTTCACCTCGGACGGGGAACGCTCCTACACGGACATCAGCTATGCCCCGGGGGACGTGCTGATGTTCGGCCCCGAGTCCGTGGGACTGCCCGAGGCCGTGAAACAGGACCCGCATGTGACCGCGCGGGTCCGGCTGCCCATGCTGCCGTCGCTGCGCTCGCTGAACCTGGCCAATTCGGCCTCGATTGCCGTCTACGAAGCGTGGCGGCAGCACGGCTTCGCCGGCGCCCGGATCTAGGAGCGGGCCCCCGCGCCCGGCGTGCCGGCCCTTCCCGAACCCGAGCCGCGCCCGCCAGCTTCCGCCACCCGCGTCCGACCGGCCCGTATGCTGGAACTATATGGAAACGCCAGTATCACGGGACAGCAAGAACGCACGACGCAACAGCGGGGAATCCGCTGGACAGGAGCCGGAGTTCGAGGATAATTCGGTCCTGCACGCGGACCAGCTCACTGCCGACGATGATGCCGCCGCCCCCGGACGTCCGACGAGCCCGGCGGTGAAGGGACTGCTCGCCGTGGTGGCCGCCATCGTCCTGGCCGTCGGCGGATTCGCCCTGGTCAAAACACTCGGCGGCGGTTCCGTAGAGGAAGCGGTCCGGCAGGCACCTGATGTCGCCAGCACATCGGTCGAGGCCCCCGGCGGCACCGCCTCGGTGGCGGTATCCGCCAGCCGGGATGCCGCCGTCGTCGGGTTCGACGATCTGGCCTCCCCGGGCCGGAACGGGGTCTACCAGCTGTGGAAGATTCCGGCCGACGGGTCGGCGCCGGTCTCCGCCGGCATGCTCACGCAGGAGAACATCTCCGGTGCCCGGCCGGTGGTGATCGAGCACATCGGCGGCTTCAAGGAACTGGCCGTCACGCTGGAACCCAGCGGCGGCTCGGAGTCGCCGACCCCGCCCTTCGCGGTGACTATCCCGCTGCAGAAGTAGCGCTCAGTGGCTTCCCCGCCCTTGCAGGTTCGGGACGGGGACCCGGGCAGCTCACGTTCCGGCAGCTGCCCGGCCGCTAGAAGCCGGCGAACGTCACCGGCGTATTGATCCCCACGACGTGGAACACCTCGGCGCTGCGGTCTTCGGCCAGGCCGCAGCGCCGGGCATTCTCCTTCAGGTTCGCCCGGACCATGGCGTCCATCGCAGGCAGGTCCGGATGCTGGCTGGCATGGATCCGGATGGCCGCCAGCTTGGCTTCGACCTGGTCGGTCACGTCCACAAAGTGGTTGTCCCGTTCCCGCGGCCCCCCGTAGAACCACAGATAGGGAACCTTGTAAGCCGTCAGTCCTGCCTCGACCAGCTCCGGGAACGCATAGGGATTCTCCGCCGCGGGATAGACCGCGCGGGTCACCGCCTCGCCGCAGGCCAGATGGTCCGGATGGCTCTTCTGGATACGGTCCCAGGCGCGTTCCGGGTGCATCGACAGCACCACGTCCGGCCGGAGTTCGCGGATCAGCTCGACCACCTGCTTCACCACGTCGTGGGTGGGCTCCAGGTAGCCGTCGCGCTGGCCCAGGAAGCGGATGTCCTCCACACCGACAAGGCCTGCGGCGGCTTTCTGCTCGCGTGCCCGCATGGCGACGATCCCGGCACGATGGGATTCATCGAAGCCACCGGCATCGCCGTCGGTCATGATGCAGTAAGTGACCTTGACACCTGCGGCGGTCCAGCCGGCGATGGTGCCGGCGGCGCCGAAGTCCACGTCGTCCGGGTGGGCGGCGAAGACCAGCACCTGCTGCAGGCCTGCCGCACCGGGCTCGAAACGGCTCAGTTCCACCCCGGCCTTAGCCCTTCCGCTTCCGGATTTCCTCGGCGGCCTGCGGCAGCACCTTGAACAGGTCGCCGACGATGCCGAAGTCCGCGATCTCGAAGACCGGGGAATCGGGGTCCTTGTTCACGGCGACGATGACCTGGGCCGTCTGCATGCCGGCCTTCTGCTGGATGGCCCCGGAGATGCCGGCGGAGATGTACAGCTGCGGCGACACCGTGGTGCCGGTCTGCCCGACCTGTGCCGAGTGCTCGATCCAGCCGGCGTCCGTGGCGGCCCGGGAAGCACCCACGGCTCCGCCCAGGGCGTCGGCGAGTTCCTCGATGGGACCGAAGTCCCCGTCCACTCCGCGGCCACCGGCCACGACCACGCGGGCCTCCGACAGCTCCGGACGTCCGGTGGCAGGCTTGGGGCTGCGTTCGATAATCCGGGCAGCGGGACCGGGATCCCCCGGGTCCACCTCCACCACCTGCGGAACTCCGCCGGTGCCGGCGGCAGCGGCCTCAATGGTGTTGGGCTTGACCGTGATGACCGGAGTGCCGGTGGTCACCTTGGCCACCACCGTGTAGGCGCCGGCGAACACGCTCTTGGTCACCGACAGGTCAGGTGCCACGGCGACGGCGTCGGTGATGACGCCGGACGAAAGCTTGATGCCCAGGCGGGCGGCAATTTCCTTTCCTCCGAAACCGTTCTCCAGCAGCACCGCGGACGGAGCCGCGGCGCGCACCGCGTTGGCCAGGAAAGCCGCCTTGGGCGCCACCAGGCTGTCCTCCAGGTCCGCCGCCGGGCGGTAGACCGTGGCCACACCATGGCTGCCCAGTTCGGCCAGCAACGCCTCGTCCGGCACACCGCCGACGGCTGCCACCGGTTCGCCCAGGGAACGGGCCAGCGTGAGCAGTTCGTGCTGCACCTTGTGCAGTGCACCGGCAAGGTTGTCGATGAATACCAGGATCCGGGCCGTATCGGTCATGTTCCGCGTCCTCCTAGAGCAGCTTCCGGGAAGCGAGGAAATCCACCAGCTTGATTCCCGCGTCGCCCTCGTCCGTGATGATGATGCCCTGGCTGCGCGCCGGCCGGGGCTCGGCGGAAAGCACCGCCGTCCACGCGCCCGCGGCACCGACCTGGGCCGGCTCCAGGCCCAGGTCCGCCAGCGCCAGTTCGGTAATCTTCTTTTTCTTCGCCGCGATGATGCCCTTGAAATTCGGGTACCGCGGCTCGTTGATCTGGTCCGTCACGGAGACCAGCGCCGGCAGCTGCGCCTGCACTGTCTCCGCCTGCCGCTCGCCATCGCGGCGGGCAGTAACGGTTGAATCCTCGACCTGGAGCGAGGCGGCGAAGGTGACCTGCGGCAGCCCCAGCCGCTCTGCCAACTGGGCCGGAACCAGCGAGGTTTCGCCGTCCGTGGACGACATGCCGGCAATCACCAGGTCCACCGGACCGAGCCGCCGGATGGCCGCGGCGAGCGCCAGCGAGGTGCCGGCGGCATCGGAGCCGGCGAGCGCGTCGTCCACCAGGTGCACGCCCTCGGTGGCGCCCAGCTGCAGGGCCTTCTTCACCGCGTTGACAGCCGGGGCCGGGCCCATGGTCAATGCGATGACCTTGTTGCCTGCCTTGGCACCGCCGCGGGCCTCGATCAGCTGCAGGGCAGCCTCGACTGCGTACTCGTCCAGTTCGGACAGGATGCTCTCGGAGCGGTCGGTGGTGTAGGTTCCACTGTCCAGCTGCCGGTCGAACTGGGTGTCCGGGACGTATTTGACCAGGACCACAATGTTCAGCGTGGCTGCATCGTCCATCGTTGCGTGTCTTCCTTCCGCGGTCTGGCGCAGGCTGCAAACGTAGCTAACCTTACCGTTTGGGCGGCAGAACCCGGACTCCGCGCCCGCCGGCAGCGTCCATGTGACCGGGGAAGACGGCAGGTTAACGAGGAAGACGGCATGTTATCCCTCGGACGGGACATGTTAAGCGGCGCCGGGCGGGTCCTGCCTCCGGCAGGACCCGCCCGGACGTCGGAGCGACCGCAGAGTGCCCCGCAATCTCAGCTCTCGGAAGCTTCCTTGAGGGTCACTTCGACGCTGCGCTGCTCACCGTCACGCAGCAGCTCCACGGTGACCTTGGAGCCACCGCTGTATTCACGGATGGCCGCGGTCAGGGACTGGCTGTCCTCGATGACCCGCTTTCCGACGGCGGTGATCACGTCGCCCTTGCGAATCCCGGCCTCGTCCGCCGGGGAGCCGGAGACAACGTCGGCCACCGCGGCGCCGACGGAGAACTGGGACGAATCCTGTGCCGCCTGGTCGGTGATGCTGACGCCGAGGTAGCCGTGGCTGGCCTCGCCGTCGGCGATCAGTTCCTCGGCCACGCGCTTGGCGTAGTTGCTCGGGATGGCGAAGCCGACGCCGATGTTGCCGCTGTCTTCGCCGGAAGACGCGATGGCTACGTTGACGCCGATCAGCTCGCCGGCAGTATTGACCAGAGCCCCGCCGGAGTTGCCATGGTTGATCGCCGCGTCCGTCTGCATCACGTTCAGGTAGATGCTGCCCTGGCCGCCCGACCTGCCCTGTTCCTGGCCGGGGAACTGGAAGTTGAACTGGTCCTCGGGGTTGCCTTGGCTGCTGTCCCCGGTATCTTCCGGAACGGCCGAGGAGGACACGCTGATGGTCCGGTTCAGCGTGGAAATGATGCCGTCCGTCACCGTGCCGCTGAGGCCGAGCGGTGAACCAATGGCGATGGCGGTGTCGCCGACGTTGAGCTTGTCGGAGTCGGCGAACGCCACCGGGGTCAGGCCCCCGGCGTCGATCTTGATCACGGCCAGGTCCGAGAGCGGGTCGGTGCCGACGATGGAGGCACGGTGGACCCTGCCGTCCTGGGTACGCACCTGCACGGACGGGTCGGCCACGGTGCCGCCCAAGGTCACCACGTGGGTATTGGTGAGGATGTGTCCCTCGGTGTCCAGGATGATCCCCGAGCCGGATCCCCCGCTGCCGCCGCCGCTGACCGAGATGGTCACCACGCTGGGCGAGGCCTTGGCGGCAGCCGCAGTGATTTCGTTGACCGAATCCGTGTTGTTAATGATCAGCTGCCCGGACTCGCCGGCCGGCGCGACCGCGACGGTGGAGCTACCGGACAGGGCCTGGGTTCCCACCGCGACGCCGCCGCCGGCCAGGCCGGCCAGCAGCATGCCGGTCACGAGGGTGCCGGCACCAAAACGCTTCCGGGCCGCCGGCTTGGCCGGGCCGGGAGCCTGCCCGTTGCCGGCGGTGTGGAAGGCGGCGCCCGGCGCGAAGGGTGCGGAACCGTGGGAAGGTTGCGGGGCCGGGTGCGCGGGAGGCTCGGGCCGGTACCATGCCCCTTCCTGCTGCGGCGCTGCTGTACGTTCGCCGGAGAGGCGGTCGATGGGCTGGGTCTGGTTCGGCACCGGCCCGATGGGCTGGGTTGCGTGCTGCCCCGGTGACGGAACGCGCGGCGCACCCGACCCGGCCGGGGCGGAGGGCGGATTCTGCGGCGGCGGCGGCACGCGCCGGGCCGCGGGATCCTGGTTCTCGCTCATGGTCATTCCTTTCATCGAACTAATTCCACTATGCCTGCCCAGGCTGTGACGTGCGCATACGTTTGCTGGAAGAAATCTGGGAGCTTGCCGGAAAGCATCGGGCGGGTCCCGGACACCCTAAGGCTGCCGGCTGCGGTGGACGCTCCCAGTACTGGCCCATAGAATCAAAACCGGGTGCAGGCGCGCCATGCAGGCATCCGCCCATGACCATCCGGCTCCCGGCGGGCCGGATCGCTGCCGAAGGGTTGAATATGCGATCTCTGCTCCGTCCCCTTGCAGCGCGGCAGGTGCCGCTGGCAGCACGGCTGGCGGCAGTGGCCGGCCTGCTGGCAGCCCTGGTGGCCGTTCCGGCGGCCGCCCGCGCGGAACCTCCCGTGGCCATTCCGCCCGGGCAGTTCGTGGTGGACAAGGCCGGGGTCCTTGGCGGGCAGGCCGGTGAAGTGGAGCAGGCCGTGCGCGGACTGCAGCAGGACCGCGGCTTGAGCCTGTACCTCATCTATGTCGACAGCTTCACCGATCCGGCGAATGCCCGCCAATGGGTCGTGGATACCGCCAACCGGAAGGGCCTGGGCAGTTCCGACAGCATCCTGGCCGTGGCCGTGGAGCAGCGCGCGGCGCACTTCCAGTCGGGTCAAGGCGGTCCGCTCGCAGGCAAGGAGCAGGCCATCTTCCAATCCGTTACCCCCGCCCTGAGCCGCAGTGACTGGGCGCAGGCCGGGCTGGACGCGGTGGCCGCCGTCGAGGATGCCGCCACTGGAGGCAGCGGTTCGATCGACTCCGGCGGTGCCGGCTCGCTGGTGCCGCTGCTGCTGGTGGGCGGCGCTGTCGCTGCCGGCGGCGTCGGCACCTATCTGTATGTGCGCAACCGCCGCTCCCGGCAGGCCCCCGGCGCGCCGGCCGCAGCCGGCCCTGGCGGGCAGCCTCCGAACCCCAATGACGCGCTAAGCGTCGAGGATCTGCGCCGGAAGGCCTCGAGCCTGCTGATAGCTGCCGACGACGCGATCAAGTCCAGCGAGCAGGAGATCGGCTTTGCACTGGCCCAGTATGGGGACGCGGCAGTACGGCCCTTCCGCGAGGACATCGACGCCGCCAAAATCCACATGGGCGAGTCCTTCAAGCTCCAGCAGCAGCTGGACGACCACATCCCCGACACCGAGCAGCAGCAGCGCGCCTGGCTGGGCGACATCATCCGGCGGTGCGAGGCGGTCAACGCCTCCCTGCAGCGGCACAAGGCGGACTTCGACGCGCTGCGCAAGCTGGAGTCGACGGCACCGGAGGCACTGGCGGCGCTGGTGGCGGCCGCACGCACCGCCCGCGGCCGGCTCCGGGAGGGCGATGGCCAGCTGGCGCAAATGCAGGCCAGCTACTCAGAACCAGCGCTGGCCCAGGTGGCGGACAATGTCGCCCAGGCCCGGGAGCGGCTCGACTTCGCCGACGACAGGGCACGGGCCGCCCAGGAAGCACTGGATGCCGGTGACCGCAGCGGCGCCGTCGTCGCCATCCGTGCCGGCGAGGAAGGCGTCCACCAGGCCGGCGTCCTCCTCGACGCGATCGCCAAGACCGCCCGGGACCTCGCCGCGGCCCGGCAATCCCTGGAGTCTGCCATGGCCGGCTCAGCCCAGGACCTGGCCGAGGCCAAGGCCCTGCTGGACCGCGGGAGGCTTCCCGAGCTGGCCGGTCCCGCGGCGGCCCTGGAGTCCGCGCTGGCCAGTGCACGGCGGACCGCGGCAGGCGCGCGGACCGATCCCCTGGCCATCCTGCAGCAGCTCGAGTCGGCCCAGCGGCAGCTGGACCAGGCCCTGGCCGGCGTCCGGGACCAGCAGGAACGCACTCGCCGGGCACGCGAGGCCCTGCAGCACGCCATCATGTCCGCCCAGGCACAGATCTCCGGGACCTCCGACTACATCCGGGCCCGCCGTGGTGGCGTCGGCAGCCAGGCCCGCACCCGGCTGGCCGAGGCCGAACGCCATCTGGAGCAAGCCATGGGCCTGGCCAAATCGGATCCGGAAACGGCCCTCAACTACGCCCACCAGGCCAACGTCCTGGCCGAACAGGCCAGCCGGATGGCACAGCAGGACGTGGACGGATTCGCCGGGATGGGTGGCTTCGGCCGACGCGGAGGCAGCGGTTTTGGCGGCGGCTTCGGTGGTGCCGTCCTCGGAGGCATCCTGATCGATTCGATCCTGCACGGCGGCCACCACAACGGCGGCTTTTTCGGCGGCGGCGGCTTCGGTGGCTTCGGCGGGGGCGATGACGGGGGCTTCGGCGGGGGCTTCGGCGACGGCGGTTTCGGCGACGGCGGAGGCGCCGGCGGCAACTTCTAGCAGCTCACGACAGCCTCCCGCCGGTCCGGTGCTACCTGGACGGCCTGCCTGCGGGACCCCACTTTTCCAATGAATACCCAAAAGGAAGGGCAACATCGTGGTAAAGCAGTCTATTTTCGGCCGCATCGCACAACTGGCCAAGGCCAACATCAACGCGCTGCTGGACCAGGCCGAGGACCCGCAGAAGATGCTGGACCAGATGGTCCGCGACTACGCCAACAACATTGCCGAGGCCGAGAGTGCCGTGGCCCAGACCATCGGCAACCTGCGCATGCTCCAGGACGACTACAACGAGGATCTGGCCACTGCGCGGGACTGGGGCAACAAGGCCCTGGCTGCCAGCCGGAAGGCCGATGAGTTCCGGGCCGCCGGCAACACCGCCGATGCCGAGAAGTTCGACAACCTGGCCAAGGTGGCGCTCCAGCGGCAGATCGCTGCCGAGAACGAGGCCAAGGGTGCCGAGCCGACCATTGCCTCGCAGACCGAGATCGTGGAAAAGCTCAAGACCGGCCTGAACCAGATGAAGGCCAAGCTCGGTGAGCTGCAGAACAAGCGCGACGAACTGATTGCCCGTGCCAAGACCGCCCAGGCGCAGCAGCAGGTCCACGAGGCGGTCAAGAGCATCGACATCCTGGATCCGACCAGCGAGGTCAGCCGGTTCGAGGAGAAGGTCCGGCGCGAAGAGGCCAAGGTCCGCGGGGCCAACGAGCTCGCTGCTTCCAGTCTCGACGCCCAGTTCGAGAGCCTGGAGGACCTGGGCGAACAGACGGAGATCGAAGCCCGCCTGGCTGCCCTCAAGGCCGGGGGCGGCCAGCAGTCGGCGGCATCATCGCTGGAGTCCGGCCAGTAGCACGCGTCCCGCGGTGTCCGGCCCGTCCGGGCCGGACACCGCGGCCCGGGTACGGCACCGTCCGGCGCCGCACCGGGGACATGCAAAAGCAGCGCGGTCCCGTCCAGGCTTGATGCCTGGACGGGACCGCGCTGCTTCCCTGGTTGCGGGGAGAGGATTTGAACCTCTGACCTCTGGGTTATGAGCCCAGCGAGCTACCGAACTGCTCCACCCCGCGGCGACCTGAGTAACTTTACCGGCCGCGGAAAGCGGATGCAAATCGGGCCGGGCTCAGCCTCCGGTCGTCGGCGACGGCGACGGCGTGCTGCCGCCGGCCGGGGCCTCTCCGGTGAGCTCCGCTTCGGCGTCGAGGGCCTCCTGAAGCGCCTGCTGAAGCTTCTGCTGCGCCGCACCGTAGGCCGCGAAGTCGCCGTCGGCCAGGGCCGTCCGGCCCTCTTCGATGGCTGCCCGGGCAGCCTGCAGCGCGGACTGCAGCTTCTCCTGGGCGGATACTTCCGTCGTCGGGGTTTCCTCCGGCGTCTGGCCAACGTTGCCCTCGTCCCCGGTAGTCGCCCCGGAGTTGCCCTCGAAGACCTGGTCCAGGGCTTCGGACAGGGTGGGCGCGAAGCCCACCTGCTCGCCGAAACTGACCAGCACGCGGCGCAGCGTCGGGTAGGACGAGGCACCGGAGGACTGCACGTAGACCGGCTGGACGTACAGCATGCCGCCGCCCACCGGCAGGCTCAGCAGGTTGCCGTTGATGACCTCCGAGGCACCCTGGCGCAGCAGGTTGAGCGCCTGGGACACGGTGGTGTCCGAGTTGAACAGGTTCTGCGCCTGGCCGGGGCCGGGGACGGTGACCGAGCGCGGCAGCTCCAGCAGCCGCAGCTTGCCGTAGTCCGGGGACTTCACCCCGTCCTCGCCCGTGCCGGCATCGGCTTCGGCCGCCAGGAAGCCGTAGAGCACGTTGCGCGGCTCCTCGCCGTCGGCCACGAAGGGAATGAACGGCGTGGTCAGGGAGAAGGCCGCGCTGTCCTGGCCCGGCATCTTCAGGGACAGGTAGAACGGCGGCTGCTTCACATCGGTCTGGGCCCCGAGGGTCGGATCGGTCGGAACGCTCCAGGCATCGGAGTTGGAGTAGAACCGGTCGACGTTGGTGACGTGGTAGCGCCCGAGCAGTTCGCGCTGGACCTTGAACAGATCCTCCGGGTAGCGCACGTGGGCCATCAGTTCGGCGGACATCTCGCTGTAGGGCTTGAGCGTGGTCGGGAAGACCTTCTGCCAGGCCTTCAGGAGCGGGTCCTGGTCATCCCACGCGTAGAGGGTCACCGAACCGTCGTAGGCATCCACGGTGGCCTTGACCGCGTTGCGGATGTAGTTCACGTCCTGCGGAGGCAGGGCCACCGTGCGGCCGCCGGCGGTCAGGGAGTCTTCCGTGGCCGAGGCCAGCTGCTGCGGGGTGGAGTACGGGAAGTGCTTGCTGGTGGTATAGCCGTCCACGATCCACTTGACCCGGCCGTTGACGATTGCCGGGTAGGCGTTGCCGTCGACCGTCAGGTACGGGGCGAGCTTTTCCACCCGCTCGCGCGGGTTGCGGTCGTAGAGAATCTGCGATTCGGAATTGACCGCATCCGAAAGCATCAGGTCGGTGGACTGGAACTTCAGGGCGTAGACCAGCCGGTTGAACCAGTTGCCCACGTTGGGGCCGCCGTTGCCCTCGAAGGTGTTCTTCGACTCGGTGTCGGAATTCTCGCTCTGCGGACGGTCGATCTCCACCGGATCGGTCCCCTCCGGGGCGCCGACGATCGAGTAGTCCGGGGAGTACTCGCCGAAGTAGATGCGCGGCTCGTAGGTCTCGTCGTTGCCCAGCACGCCGGTGGACGGAATGCCGGAGAGCATAAAGGCCGGCTTGCCGTCGGCCTGGACCCGGGAACCGGCGGCCGCCACCACGCCGTAGCCGTGGGTGAACAGCACATGCTCGTTGACCCAGCCGGACGGCACGCCCGCAATGTTCAGTTCGCGTACGGCAATGACGGTGTCCTGGACGTCCCCCTCGACCGGGTACCGGTCCACGTTCAGGGTGGGGGCGAACTGGTAGTACTGGCGGAACTGCTCGAGCTGGCCAAAAGCGTCCGAGACCAGGTTCGGGTCGAGCAGGCGGATGTTCGCGGTGGTCTCGGCATCGGCGCGCAGCGCGCCGGCCTCGGCCGTCACCGTCGCGTTGTAGGGGGTGACCTCGGTGTTCGTCAGTCCGTACGCCTGGCGGGTGAGGGCAATGTTGCGCTCGATGTACTGCCGTTCCATGCTCAGCTCGGACGGGGTGACCTGGAAGCGCTGGACGACCCACGGGTAGATGCCGCCGGCCAGGATGGCGGTGATGACCAGCATCGCCGTGCCGACGAGCGGCAGCCGCCACCGGCCGACGAAAATGGCCACAATGAAGAGGATGGCCACGATGATGGCGGCCACGGCCAGGATCGCCTTCGTGGGGATGACGGCGTTGACGTCCGTGTACAGGGCACCTGCCCACTTGCCGGACGCGGACTGCAGCGTGCTGTAGCGGTCAAGCCAGTAGTTGACCCCCTGCAGGACCAGGAACAGGGCGGCGAACACGGCGATGTGGATCCGCGCCGCGGTCGAGGCGAACAGGCCCTTCTCCTCCAGCCGGATCCCGCCGTACAGGTAGTGCGTCAGCAGACCGGCGATGCCGGCAATCAGCACGACGCTGACCAGGAAGCCGGTGATGAAGCCAATGAACGGCAGGGTGTTGAGGTAGAAGCTGTAGTCGAGTCCGAACTGCGGGTCCGCGGTACCAAACGGCCCCTGGTTGAAGAACAGCAGCACCGTCTGCCAGGCCGAGGCGGCCGCGGTGCCGGCGAACCCGCCGAGCACGACCGGGATACCGACCATCAGCAGCTTCCGGACCGGTTCCAGCTGTGCCTGGTAGCGGTTCAGGTTCTCCTGCAGCGAGCTGTCCGGCGCATATACCGGCCGGGAGCGGTAGGCGAGGCGCAGGCTCAGGTACACCGACACGGACATGATCAGGAAGGCGGCCAGGAAAATCGCTATCTTCGTGCCGTTTTCCTTCAGGAACACTTCCAGGAAACCGAGCTGGCCGTACCAGAGGATGTCGGCGTAGACCTGGGAGAAAAAGACAAATCCGACCACCAGCACAGCCACCACAATCAAGGTGGGCACCAGAGCGGAACGCTTCCGCCCAAGTTTGGTGGGCGGCATCGGCCGCTCGTCGAACTGCCGGTCTGGTCCGAAAGTCACTCGTTACCTCATTGTCTGGTGGTTGACACGCGCGACGGATCCCGGGCCCGCAGCCTGGGAGTCCCCCGTTTAAACCACGATCCAGCAGCCACAGAGGTTCCGCCTGCTGCCATTTTGCCTTGCGCTGGCGGCCTCGAGCCACCAAGCCGGGCCGAACCGGCAAATCTGTGTCCCGATTGTGACGCAAACGGGTTGACTCTTCAGCTGCAGGTGGGCAGTGCCGCGGCGTCCTTGCCTCGTCCGATATGCGTCACGGCATCCACGGCATCCTCCAGGGTGGACACCTTGACTACCTGCAGGCCGTCGGGGACGTGCCCGACGACGTCGCCGCAGTTGTCCTCCGGTGCCAGGAAGACCGTCGCCCCGCTTTGCGAGGCGCCCAGCATCTTCTGCGTGATTCCGCCGATGGGCCCGACCTCCCCCGATGAGTCGATGGTGCCGGTCCCGGCGAAGTGCACTCCTCCGGTCATCTGTCCCGGGGTGAGCTTGTCGACGACGCCGAGGGCGAACATCATCCCCGCGCTCGGCCCGCCGACATTGTCCAGCTCGATCCGGACCCGGAACGGAAAGCTGTAGTCGATGTTCAGCCCCACGCCAAGCTGGTACACGCCCTCGCTGTTGGCCTTGGGTGCGATCCGTTCAGTGGTGCGCCTCCCATCCCGGCGTATGCCCAGTTCCACGGTGCTGCCGCCGCTGGCGTTCAGTCCGCGGCGCAGGACCTCGATGTCCGTCACGGCTTTGCCGTCGATGGTCTCGATGACATCGCCGACCTGGAGCACACCCTCGGAGACCGAACCGGGAGCGAACCCGGCTACGGACAGCTTCTGTCCGTAGTCCACGCCCAGGTATCCCAAAGCCGCAGCCACGGACGACTCCTGCGAGGAGACCATGGCGGCCGTGTTCTGCTCGCTGATCTGCTGACCCGTGGTGCCCGGCGGATAGACGAGCTCCACCGGCGAGACACTCCGGGATGGATCCAGCCAGCCGGTCAGGACTTCGAGCATGTTGACCGGAGCGTTCGGGCCGCCGCTGAGGTAGACGGTGGTCAGGTCCAGCGCCCCTGACACAGGATAGGTCCGCTCCCCCGCGACCTCGATCAGCGGCTTGTTCTGCAGCTCCCCGATGGTGTTGAACGTCGGTCCCGGGGACTCCACCACGTACGGTGCCGGCAGCACCAGCGACACCAGGCCCAGCAGGCCGGCCACGGCACCCGCGCCGATCAGCACGGTCCGGCGCCGGCCGGCACGGCGGCGCGTGGGAGCCGGGCGTTCCTCGGGGGCAATGGGCTGGACCAATCCGGTTTCCTCTTCCCTGGGTTCTCCTCGGCCGCCGTCGTCAGGGCCACGCCGCAGCCGCACCGGCAGGTGGCGGCGCAGGAACCAGCCTACGCCGTCGCACTGGGCAGATGCTGGGAACGGCTGCAGGGGCGGGCCGGGACCGCCAGCCAGGCCAACGCCGACAGCGAACGGGGCCCCACGGCGGCGACAACGCAGATTTACTGCCGGTAACGTGGAGCTATAGGCGTTGATTCCCGGCACCGGCCTGCGGCCCGTCCGGGTGCACCCGTTGCCCGCAGACAAGCCCCACGAGAAGCGGTGGTACAGATGACTTCCAACCGACCGAACGACGGCGACGACCAGCAGGACCCGCTGTCCGAGATGTTCGCCAAGCTGTTCGGCGGCCAGGGTCCGGGCATGGATCCTGCCGAAATCGCGAAGGCAGCCGGCCTGCCGGCGGATCCGAACCTGCTGGCCCAGATGTTCCAGCAGGTCCAGGCGATGATGAGCGCCGGGAACGAAGGGCCGGTCAACTGGAAGCTGGCCCACGAAAACGCCCGCCGTGCCGCGGCCGCGGACGGGGACCCCTCGGTTGGCGCCGCCGAGGCGCGCGAGGTGGATGAAGCACTGCGCCTGGCCGAGCTCTGGCTGGACCCGGTCACCGACTTCGGCGGCACCGGCCTCATGGGCAAGGCCTGGGCACGGGCCGAATGGGTCGAGGCCACCCTGCCAACCTGGAAGCGGATGACGGAGCCGGTGGCCAACAGCATCGCCTTCGCCCTGACCTCGGCCCTGACCGAGCAGGTGCCGGAGGAGATGAAGCAGATGATGGGCGGGGCCCGCTCCATGCTGCAGAACATGGGCGGGGCCCTGTTCGGCATGCAGCTGGGCCAGGCTGTGGGCGCCTTGTCCAAGGAAGTGGTCAGTTCCACCGACATCGGCATCCCACTGGCCCCGGGAAAGATGGCGCTGCTGCCGGCGAATGTCAGGGCGTTCGGCGAGGGCCTGGACATTCCCCGGCAGGACGTCATGCTCTTCCTCGCGCTGCGGGAGGCCTGCCACTCCCGGCTCTTCACCCACGTGCCGTGGCTGGGGGCGCACCTGCTGGGCGCCATCGAAGGCTACGCCCGCGGCATCCACATCGACATGTCACGGATCGAGGAAGCCGCCCGGGACATCGACCCGGCCAATCCCCAGTCGCTGCAGGATGCCCTCTCGCAGGGCGTCTTCATGCCGGCCCGCACGCCCGAACAGGATGCGGCCCTGGCCAAGCTGGAGACCGTGCTGGCGCTGGTCGAAGGCTGGGTGGACGAGCTGACGGCCGCCGCCGCCGTCAACCTGCCCTCGGCCGGAGCCCTGCGCGAGATGGTCCGCCGCCGCCGGGCTACCGGCGGCCCGGCCGAACATGCCTTCTCGGCGCTGGTGGGACTGGAGTTGCGCCCGCGCCGGCTGCGCGAGGCGGCAGCCCTGTGGGCGGCGCTGGGCAAGGAACGTGGCATTGCCGGCCGGGACGCGATCTGGCAGCATCCGGACCTGCTGCCCACCCTCGAGGACCTGGACGATCCGGCCGGGTTCTCCGCCCGGAGGCAGCAGGTCGAGGCCAGGGACTCCGAGGTCGACGAAGCCCTGCAGAAACTGCTGGCCGGCGGCTTCGACACCCCGGCACCGGGTACTGCGGCGCCAGCGAAGGAAACCGGGCCGGGCACCGGGCCCGGTGACGCGACGGCCGGCTCGCCAGACGAGGGAACGGCCCGGGAAGGCGGGACGCAGCCGGGAACTCCGGGGCCGGAAACGGACGAGGGCGGAACCGGGCGGGAAGACCGGTAAGCTCAGCGGGCAGGGACCGGACCGCGGTTCGCCGGATCTCCGGCGCCGGGCTCTGCCGGTTCCCCGTCGTCCGGATCCCCATCCAGTGGATCATCGCCAAGGCCGCGGCCCATCGCGTACGCGGCCCCTTCGAGGAAGGCCTTGGCCCGCTCCAGCTGCGGGTAGCCGGCGAGCAACTGCCAGAACCTGGGACCGTGCCCGGCCTCCAGCAGGTGTGCCAGCTCGTGCAGGATCACATAGTCCACCACCCAGGCCGGCATGCCGCCGATCTTGTCCGAGATCCTGATGGTCCCCCGTGCCGGTGTGGCCGATCCCCAACGGCCGTTCTGGTTGGATACCCAGCGGATGGACGCCGGCCGGGCCTGCCCGCCCAGGAAGCGGCGGGAAAGATCCAGGGACCGCCGCAGCAACTCTTCGTCACTGCGCGGTGCGCCGGCCCCCGCCGGACGGGCCTGCAGCTTTTCCAGCATCCGCCGGACCCACAACTGCTCCTGGGTCCTGGTGAAATGACCGGGAATGGAGATCACTGCCGTGCCGTCCCGCCAGGCGGCCGAAACCGTGCGGCGCCGCCGGTGGGACCGCTTGACCACCACCGGGACCCCGTCCCGGGTGGTGGACGGCAGTGCACCCAGCACCTCGTCCTCCGGTGTTCCGCCCGAGCCGGCGCCCCCTGCCTCACACTCTGGTCCGTTTTGTCTCCCGCCGGCAGCTGCCGGGTACTGTCCTCGCCGCATGTCCTCGACGTTACCCCGGCCCTCCAACTACCTGCACACCAGTCCGGCGGCAGCTGTGGATAACTTACGTCCCGCACCGACGGACGTGCCAGCATGGACCCACCCGGGATCCGTCCCGTGAAGCCGGAAGGAGACAGCGTGGCACACCTGCGGATCAACCCCGGATTGCGTATCCTGCTCCGGGCCTCAGGGTCCCTCCAGGTCGGTCTGGGCCCCGGTGGTGTCCTGCTGGACGGCACTTGCGAGGCCGACCTGGCCTTCATCGCCCGGCTGCGCGAGGGCCTGGACGACACCGGACTTGCTGCTGCGGCCGCCTCCTGCCGGATCAGCAGGACGCGCACCGAGGAACTGCTGACGGCCCTGGAACCAGTGCTGGTGGCCGGTTCCGGACAAGACCCGGGAACCAACGGCCTGCGGACGGACCGGCTCGCACCTGACCGCAATGCCTGGTCCGCCGTGTACGGCGGCGACGGCGGCAGCATCCTCGCCGGCCGCAGCAGCGCCGTCGTGCTGGTCCTGGGCCTGGGCCGGACCGGGGCCGCCCTCTCCTGCGCGCTCGCGGCGGCCGGGGTCGGCACCCTGCTGCTGGAGGATCCGCTGCCGGTGTCCCCTGCGGATGTCGGGGCCGGGGCCTTCCGGCTGGCGGACATCGGGCTGAACCGGGCGCAGGCGCTGCGCCGGCTGGTGCACCAGATCGACCCTACGGTGGCATGCCATCTGGTCAGCGGTACCGGCACGGCCAACGAACCGGGGTCCGGGCTGCCCCGGATGCTGGACCTGGCCGTCTGCACCGCCGCGGACGTGCCGGATGGCAACATCGGTGCCGCCCTGATGAGCCGGGGGCACCCACATTTGCCGGTGCTGTCCCGTGAGCAGGACGCACTGGTCGGCCCGCTGGTGGTGCCCGGCCAGTCCGCGTGCCTGGAATGCCTGAACCGGCACCACGGTGACGCGGATCCGGACTGGTACAGCCTCGGCGCGGACCTGGCAGCCCAGAAGACGGGCACCCCCGTCGACGAGGTCTCGCTGTCCGTGGCGGCGGCCGGCCTGGCTGCCTTGCAGGCGCTGCTGTACGTGGACGGCAGGAACCAACCCGCCGCGTGGTCCGCGGTGCTGCAGCTGCGGCCGGCGGACGGTACCGTGGTCCGGCATGCGTATCCTCCGCATCCGGGCTGCGGCTGCAGCCTGCAGCCATGCTGACCGGCCGCGACGGCGTGGGGCGCGACGGTCCCGGCCTCAGTGGGCGGCCAGCACCCGCAGGACGTCCTGGCCGTAGCGCTCCAGCTTCGCCGGGCCGACACCGGCCAGTTTGGACAGTTCCTGCAGCGAACCTGGCCGGGCCTCGGCGATCGCCACCAGCGTGGCGTCCGTAAAGATCACAAAGGCAGGCATGGACGCCTCCTGGGCGACCTCCTTGCGCCAGGCACGCAGTGCTTCAAAGGTGTGCTCGTCATAGCCGGGCGGGCAGTTCGAGCAGCGCCCCACCTTGCGTTCGGCCCCGCTGGTCAGCAAGGTTCCGCATACCCGGCAGTGGACTGGTCCGGCCTGCCGCCGGCCGCTGCGTTCGGCAGGCCGTGCGCCCACGCGCGACGCCGAGGCCGGGCGCAGACCGTCCAGGAAACGCGACGGTTTGCGGTTGGCCCGCCCGCCCGGGGTGCGTGCCAGGGACCACGACAGAGCAAGATGCTCCCGTGCCCGGGTAATGCCTACGTAAAGCAGCCGCCGCTCCTCGTCCACCGCCTCGTCAGTATCCGCGAAGGAGATCGGCATCAGTCCCTCGCTCAGGCCAACCAGGAAAACCGCGTCCCACTCCAGGCCCTTGGCCGAGTGCAGCGATGCCAAGGTGACGCCCTGCACCGTCGGCGCGTGCTGGGCGGCGGCGCGCTCCTCCAGCTCCGCGACAAAATCCTGCATGGTGAATACCCCGCCGGCGGCTTCGCCGCGGGCCGCGTCCAGCTCGTCCGCGAGGGCGACCAGGGCTGCCAGGGACTCCCAGCGTTCCCGCACCGCCCCGGAGGACTGCGGGGCCTGGGGTGTGTAGCCCAGGTTGGAGAGCACATCCCGGGCCAGCTGGGGCACCGGCTCGGGGCCTGCGGCCCGCGCCGAGGCCCGCAGCTGGAGCAGAGCGTCCCGCACCTCGCGGCGGCCGAAGAAACGTTCCCCTCCGCGCAACTGGTAGCCGATGCCGGCCGAGGCCAGTGCCTGTTCGTAGGCCTCGGACTGGCCGTTGGTCCGGAACAGAATGGCAATTTCGCTCGCAGGCACGCCGGCGTCCAGCAGTTCCCGGATCCGGGCGGCAACCAGGGCCGCCTCGGCCTCGTCGTCGGCGCATTCGGTGAAGCTCGGCGCCGGACCCGCCGGGCGCTGCGCGACCAGTTCCAGCGGTGCCGGCCAGGGATCCGGGCCGGCACCGCGCCACGGCTGCCGGGTCCTGGCCGACAGCAGCGAGTTGGCCAGCTGCACTACCTGGGGCGTGGAGCGGTAGTCCCGCACCAGCTTGACCACCGTGGCCTCCGGAAAGCGTTTGGTGAACTGCAGCAGGTGGCGTGACGTCGCGCCGGTAAAGGAATAGATGGTCTGGCTGGCGTCCCCGACCACGCACAGGTCCGAGCGCTCCCCCAGCCACAGGTCCAGCAGCCGCTGCTGCAGCGGGGAAACGTCCTGGTACTCATCCACGACGAAGTGCCGGTACTGTGCCCGTACCTCGGCGGCGACCTTCGGGTCTTCCTGCAGGATGCCGACCGTGATCAGCAGGACGTCCTCGAAATCGATAACGTTCCGGTCCGTCTTGACGTCCTCATAGGACTGGAAGAGCCGCGCCACAGTGACCAGGTCGAACCCGGCAGGTTCGGCCCGTCCGGCGGCAGCCTTGGCGTAGGAATCAGGGGTCAGCATGGATACCTTGGCCCATTCGATCTCCGCGGCCAGGTCCCTGATCGCCGCCCGGTCGGCATTCAGCCGCAGGCGGCGGGCCGCCTCGGCAATCACGTTGGCCTTATGGTCCAGCAGTCCGGGAAGCGGACCGCCGACTGCCTGCGGCCAGAAGTACTGCAGCTGCCGCAGTGCGGCCGCGTGGAAGGTCCGGGCCTGCACCCCGCCGACGCCCAGGTCCCGCAGCCGGGTGCGCATCTCGGCGGCAGCCCGGGCGGTGAACGTCACCGCGAGCACCCGCTGCGGAGTGTAGATGCCGGAATGGACACCATAGGCGATGCGGTGGGTGATGGCCCGCGTCTTGCCGGTGCCTGCCCCGGCCAGCACGCACATCGGGCCGGCCAGCGTGGCGGCGACCTGCCGCTGCTCGTCGTCGAGCCCGCCCAGGATCCGCTCCTCCAGGCTCCCGGCCGCCGAAGAACTGGTCTGCGCCGGCATGGTCACTGCCAGGCCCGCGGCTCCGGCAGCGGCCCGCCGTACCAATGCTCGATCAGGGCCCGGGCGATGGAGATCCCCGGGGCCACCCGCACCTCTCCGCTTTCAATGCCGTCGGCCAGCTCCTCGCGGCTGAACCAGCGGACGTCCGAGATTTCTACACCGTCCGGCGTGAGGTCGGTCCGCACGGCCGTGGCGGTGAACCCGAGCATGAGCGAGGCGGGGAACGGCCAGGGCTGCGACCCCATGTACTGCGGCGACTGCACCAGCACGCCGGATTCTTCCTCGACCTCGCGGATCACTGCTGCCTCCAGGGACTCGCCGGGCTCCACGAAGCCCGCGAGGGTGGAATAGCGGCCCACCGGCCAGGACTTGTTGTGTCCGAGCAGGATCCGGTCCTGCTCGTCCAGCACCGAGACAATGATTGCCGGGTCGGTGCGCGGGAAGTGCTCGGAGTTGTCCGACGGACAGCGCCGGACCCAGCCGCCCTGCTCGGGCCTGGTAGGAGTGCCGCACAGCGGGCAGTGCGTGTGGCTGGCGTGCCAGTTGGAGATGGCTGCGGCCTCCACGAACAGGCCCGCGTCCTGGGCCGAAACATCGGCTGCCACCTCGCGCAGGCCCAGCCAGTCGCCGTCGTCCGCGGCCGACAGGCCGGCTTCCTCCGGTGCCTCCAGGATTTCCAGCACGATATCGGTCCCGGCCGGCACGTCGGCACCCGGCACCGCCCGGCCGAGGTACACCGCCGACGCCGGCAGCGGCCGCCCCTCCGAGGGCAGCAGGACGATCTTGTTCCCGCGGACCAGGGTCCGCGCACTGGACATCAGCATCACGCTGGTGGTGGCGGCGCCCCAGATTTCCTCCAGCAGCCCCGGACGGGCGCGGCGGTCGCATCCCCGGTCCATCCTGGTCCGTGCCAGCGCCAGTTCGCCAAGCGGTGGAAGGCCTTCGGACTCGGTCAGGATACTCATGCCTCTACCGTACTAAGTCGCACCGGCAATTTATATTTCGGACCGTTGCGACGCATCCAGCGACTCGCCGCAGACATCCTGTGTCGATGCATGCGCTTGCAACTACCGTGGTGTAGGTGAGAAGGACACCTATGGAACTGGCAGCCATCGCCAGTGCGGCCGTGCCGGGGCTGAGTCCCACGGGCGTCGCCGGCGTACCGGACGATGCCGCGGACTTCACGTCCGCTGTCCTGCTTGACGACGCCGGCAAACAGTGGCGGGTCCGGTCCCCGCGCCATCCGGAAGCAAGCATCAGGCTGGAAACCGAGCTGCTGGTCCTGCGCACCTTCACTCCGGCGATCCGGGCCGAGCTGCCGTTCCAGGTCCCGTCGGTGGCCGGCACGGTCCGGCAGGGCGACCTGCGGACCTTTGTCTACAACCATGTCCCGGGCATGCCTCTGGACCTGGAATCCCTGGTTGCCGAAGGCGGCCGCGTGCCGACGGAGATCGGCCGGGCCATGGCCGGCATCCACGACCTGCCCCAGTCCATGGTGGACCGGGCGGACCTGCCCAGCTACACGGCCGACGAGTTCCGGCAGCGCAAGCTCAACGAACTCGACCAGGCGGCGACGACCGGAAAAATCCCGCCGGCACTGCTGCGCCGCTGGGAGCATGCCCTCGAGGATGTCTCGCTGTGGAAGTTCAACCCGTGCGTGGTCCACGGCGACCTGCACGAGGACAACCTGCTCATCTCCGAGGGCCATGTCACCTCGGTGGCCGGCTGGACCGACCTGCGGATCGGAGACCCTGCCGACGACTTCGCCTGGCTGATCGCCGTCCACGAGCAGGCCTTCGCCGAGGTGGTCCTCGAAGCCTACAACGAGTACCGCAAGGAGCCGGTCGATCCGCACTTGATGCGCCGTGCCGCGCTGGCTGCGGAATTCGCCCTGGCCCAGTGGCTGGTCCGCGGCCTGGCTGCCGGGGATGAATCCATGGTGGCGGAGGCGCAGGAGATGCTCGGTGAGCTCGAAGCCGATATCCGCGAGCACGGAGGCCAGCAGATCAGTGTCGAGGAACCGCCGGTGCCGCTGCGGCAGGCTCCGGCGCCGGGAGCCGGGCCGGCAGCTGCCGGCGGGGCTGCCCAGAAGCCGCGGGTGGTCCTGCTTGGCCCCGCAGAGCCCGCCGCAGGACCGGCGGTGGTTCCGCCCAAGCCGGCGGAGGCTCCAAAACCTGTCCGCGAGGATCCCAAGGTGGTGCTGGTGAACTCCACTGCAGCCGCGCTCCTGCCCGAAGCCCCCGGTTCCGGCCCGAAGCCGGTGGCCGATGCTGCCGCGGAACCGGCACCGGAAGCTGCCGAAGATGCAGCGGCCGGGGAGGAAACCGGCACGAAGAACACCGGCAAGGCTGCCGAGCCTGGCTCCGCCGCTGGCGAGGCCGGGCCGGAAGAGCGGTCCGCGGCGGAGGATGCCAGCACGAGCTCGATTCCGGTCCTGCCCCGGCCCGGCGACTAACGTCCCCGACCCGGAACAGGCCTACCTGCCTGCCTGCGGCGGTCCGGCCGGCCGGCCGGCACCACCCCGTTCCGCGGCTGCCCCTTCCTTCGCAAGCTCAGGAGGGGCCCCGGCCGCTTCACTTAGCGCCGTAGGCTCGGCGGACGACTGCTTCCAGCTCGGCTTCCCCGGCCAGGTCATGCGGCCGGACGATCTTATCCGCGGCAACGTAGTAGAAGGCCGCGGACACCTGCTGCACCGGCACGTCCTTCAGCCGTGCCCAGGCCAGCCGGTAGGCCGCCAGCTGGACCGCACGGATTTTCAGCTTCTCCCCGGACGGCGGCGTTCCGGTCTTCCAATCGACCAGTTCCCACCGGCCGTCCGGCCCGCGGAAGACTGCATCGATACGCCCGCGGACCACTACCTCGTCGATGCGGGTTTCCACCGGCACCTCGACCGCCTCGGGAACCTTGTCCGCGAACTCGGAGGCCTTGAAGGTCTCCATCATGGCGGCCAGGTCGTAGGCCTCGTCCACATAGGCGTCCGCGGGCTCCACATACTCGTCCAGATCCAGCATGCCGCTGGTACCGAAATACTCCTCGATCCAGCTGTGGAACGCCGTTCCCTTCCGCGCCGCCATGCCGGGACGGCGCGGGACCGGCCGGCGCAGGGCCCGGGTCACCGCGGCCGGATCCTCGGTCAGGCTCACCAGCATCGATGCCGAGATGTGCGGGGGCAGTTCCACCTCGCTGACCTGCCGGACGGCGTTATGGCGCCGCAGCAGCAGCTCGGCTTCCCTCGCCCAGGCCTTCTCCGGCGCCGGCAGTTGTCCGGCCGCCATGGCGTCGAGGACTGCCCGTGCCGCCGCTTCCATGGCGGCCCGCCGGCCGGGACGGGCCGGTTCGGCCTCGCCGCCGCGGACCACGCGCGGACCCTCGAGCGGATCGTAGGGCCACACGGCCGTTTCCACTTGGGCGCGGACGGGGTTCTCCTCCCCCAGCTCATCGTCCGAGAGCCAGGTGCCGACGCCAGCCCCCGGACCCTGTCCGGCCGGCTGCCCGCCGACGAGCTCGTGGAGTTCGGTCAGGAAAACCGACGGGGCAGCCGGCTTCGTCCTGGTCCCGGACCAGCCCGAGGAACTGCAGACCAGCAGGTGCTTGGCCCGGGTATAGGCGACGTAGGCCAGGCGGCGTTCCTCCTGCTCGCCATGGGCCTGGACAGCATCCTTGAACTCGGACTCGGCATTGAACCACGAAAGCTGGTCCGGCTGGTCGGTGTCCCAGTGCGGCAGATCGTGCCGGTCCCCGCGCAACGGCCAGGGCAGCGCCTCGGAACCGCTGCTCCAGCGGTTGTCCGAGCCGCTGGGGAAGGCTCCCTCGTTCAGTCCGGGTACGAACACCACGTCCCATTCCAGCCCCTTGGAAGCGTGGACGGTCAGCAGCTGGACCGCGTCCTTGCTGACTTCCACCTGGGTGATGTCCAGTCCGTCCTCTTCGGCGGCGGCAGCTTCGAGCCAGCCCAGGAAGGCGAGCAGGTCCACGCGCTGCGCCGTCTGCACGAAGCCTGCCGCGGCGTCGTGGAACGCATCCAGATGCCGCCTGGCCTGGTGGATGGAGACCCCCGGCTTGGAGGCGACCTCGATGTCCAGCAGCATGGCGCGCTCCACCTCACCCAGCAGCAGGGTCAAATCGTCGCCGGCAAAGGTGCGCAGCTGGCGGATTTCCTCCGCGAGCAGTTCCAGGCGCCGCAGCGCCTCGGCGGTCAGGGAGCGCCCGTGGCGCGACGTCCAGCCCGGTTTCGGCAGCCGGTCCAGTGCCTCGACCAGGGAGGCGGCCTCGGCGACGTCGCTTTCAACGACGGGCCCCGGATCGGCTTCGTTGCTGTCCAGGTCAGCCTCTTCCCGGCCGGCGGCCGCCCGCCGGCGCTGGCTCTCGAGGAAGCGTGACCAGTCGGCGAACGCCATCAGGTCTGCGGGTCCAAGGCGCCATCTGGCCCCTGCCAGCAGGCGCATCAGGGCGTCCGAGCGCCCGGGGTCGGCCAGCACGCGCAGGGTCGAGACCAGGTCCACGATTTCCGGCTGGCTGAGCAGGCCGGCCAGGCCGACCACCTCGCAGGGCACGCCGGCGGCCTCCAAAGCCTTGGCGATGACGGGGATCTGTGCCCGCCGCCGGCACAGCACAGCCGCCGAGACGGGTTCGGCCGCCCCGGTTTCGGGATCGCGTTCATAGACCGTCCGGCGGGCGGCGGCGACCTGCCGGGCCAACTGCCCGGCTTCTTCGAGGTCCGTGCGGTAGCGGGCCAGGACCACCTTGCCGTCGGCTGCCTGGGGCCGGGGCCGCAACGGCGGCACCTCGAGCCGTGCCGGGTCCGGCCGGTTCGGGTCCACCCGGTTCAGCGGCGCGGCAATCGCGTTGGCCATGGACAGAATATTGGCGGCGTTGCGCCAGGCGGTGGTCAGGAAGGCGGCCGGCGCCGGGGCACGGCTGCCGTCTGCGGACACATGCGGGAAATGCTGGCGGAAGGCAAAGAGCTGGCCGGCGGAAGCGCCGCGGAACCCGTAGATGGACTGGTTCGGGTCCCCGACGGCGGTAACGGCATGGCCTTGGCCGAACAGCTTGGAGAAGAGAACCATCTGGGCATGCGAGGTGTCCTGGAACTCGTCCAGGAGCACTACCTTGTAGCGGCTGCGCTCCAGTTCACGCGCCTGCGGGACCTCGCTGGCGATCCGCGCGGCCAGCGACACCAGGTCCCCGTAGTCCAGCACGCCGCGTTCCCGCTTGGCCCGGGTATAGCCGGCGGCCAGTTCGGCGACCGTGGTCCGGGTGCGCAGCCGGTTCAGCAGGTCCACGACGGCCTTCTTCGCCGTTTTAGTGCTGCCCTGCACATACGGGAGGGCCTCCACGCGGGCCACCTCGGCTTCCAGCCAGCTCCGGGCCTCGCCGGGGGCCGCCAGGTGCTCGGAGCATTCGCCGGCAAACTGCATGACGGCCTTGACCAGCGTGGACTTGGCCGCCACCAGGTGGTCCGTGTCCCCGTCCCAGGCCTCCACCACCTGGCTGGCCAGCTGCCAGGACTGGGCGCTGCCCAGCAACACGACGTCGCGCTCGATTCCCAGCCGCAGCCCGTAATCCGACACCAGCCCGTTGGCATAGGAGTGGTAGGTGGACACCTTCGGCTCCAGCATTCCGGCCGCATCGTCCCCGTCCACCGGCAGCAGCCCGCGGCGGTCCAGCTTGGCCAGCTGGGCGCGGATCCGTGCAGCCAGTTCCCCGGCAGCCTTGCGGGTGAAGGTGACACCAAGGATTTCCTCCGGCCGCACCAGGCCGTTGGCCACCAGCCAGACGACCCTGTCCGCCATGGTGGCAGTCTTGCCCGAGCCCGCACCGGCAATGACCAGCAGCGGCGCCAGCGGCGAACTGATGATCGCCGACTGCTCCGGCGTCGGCTGGTGCTGGCCCAGCAGCACCGCCAGTTCTTCGGGGGTATGGACGGCAACTGCCTGCCCGGTGGCGGCCTGGCCGCTGCTCATTCGGTAACCTGCTTTCCTTCGGCGCACAGCGGACAGATCTGCGGGGCCCGGCAACCCTGCGCCCCATGACCGGCCTGCTGCGGATCATGGCGCGCTTCAAAGGTGCTCCCGGACATCAGCACGGCAGCCTCGTGGATCATCTCCGCGGCCCATTCGTCCCCGTCGGCCAGCCCGTCCTGGTGCTGGACCTTGACGGACTTGAGATCCTGGCCCAGCTGGACCAGCGCCGCACCGCCCGATGGCGGCCGGCCGCCGTCCCCGGCCAACCCCGGCACGTCGTCGAAGGCACCGGCCTGGACGGCGGCCTGATAGCTGGCCAGCTGCGGATGCCCTTGCACGTCACGGCCTGCCGGTGCGGATTTGCCGGTCTTCAGATCGATGACCACCAGCCGCCCGTCCGCGTCGATTTCCAGCCGGTCCACCTGGCCGCGCAGCCGTGCCACCCGCTCCGGTCCGCGCAGGTCCACCGAAAAGTCCCGTTCCACGGCCAGCAGCCGGCGCCCCTCCCGGCGCATTAGCAGCACATACTGGGCCAGCCGCCGGACCATGCCTTCGGCCCGTTGGAAATCCAGCCGCCCCTCCCAGTTGTCCTTCATGCCCAGGCTGGGCCAGCGCCGGACCAGTTCCGCGGCATATTCGCTGCCGGTGGCGTCCGGCATGTCCTGGGCGATCGAGTGCACGAGGGTGCCCAGGCTGCGGGCGAAATCCGTCGCCGCTTCTCCCCCTGCCGCCTGCACGAACCAGTCCAGCGGCGACTTGCGCACCGCCTCCACCCGCGAAGGCGAGACCGGGACCGGCTCGCCCTCGGGCACCACAGGAGCGTCCGAGCTGAGCGGCAGCAGCCCCCACCACTGGTCCGGGTGCGCGCCCGGGACGGGCACCTCGCTGGCAGCCAGCAAAGCCAGTACCGCCGCCGCTTCCGCAGCTTCGGCCGGCTGCTGCCCGGCCTGCTGGGCCCACTGGCGCAACTCGGCCGCGAGCGCGCGCAGCGTCCTGGGCCGCAGCACCTCGGTGGCGGGCCGCGGCTGCTCCGGATCCAGCCAGGGGTCCACCAGATCCAGGAAAGGCGAGGGTTGGGCGTCCTCGGACTGGACGGCCACGCAGATCAGCTCGCGTTCTGCCCGGGATACGGCCGTGGCGAAGCTGCGCAGCTCGTCGTAGCGGGTTTCGCGCAGCCGGGCGGCCGGGTCGCTGCGCCGCGCCGCTTCGACTCCGTGTTCCAGGACCTGCACATACTGCGTGCTGCCCAGCAGTTCGCCGCGCAGCCGCGTGTTGGGCCAGACCCCGTCCTGGACCCCGGCGACGATCACCAGCGGCCAGCCGCGGCCGGCCGCGGAGGCGGGAGTCATCAGCTCCACGGCCTCGCGCAGCTGTGCACGCGGGGCCAGGTTGTCCATGGGCAGCTCCTGGTTGAGCAGGTAGTCAAGGAACTGGCCCGGCGTGGAACCAGGCAGCTGGTCCACATAACGTTCGGCCGTCTGGAAGAGGGCCATCATGGCGTCCAGGTCACGGTCTGCCCGGACCCCGGCGGGTCCGCCCTGCAGCGCCAGGGCGGACCACCGGTCCGCCAGCCCGGCGGTCGACCAGAGCGCCCACAGGACCGTCTCCGCGTTGGCCCCCGGCTCGGCCGCAGCTTCCCGCCCGGCCTTGAGCATGGCGGCGACACGCCGGGCGGGCCCGGCCTCCCGGCCCAGGGTCTGCAGCCGGGCAGGATCCTGCAGGGCCTCGACCAGCAGCGCGTCGCTGGCACGGCCGCCGCCCCCGAGCAGTTCCTCGCGCCGCAACGACTGGCGCAGCCGGCGCAGATCGATCGCGGTCGCACCGCCGATGCGCGAGGTCAGCAGCTTTACGGCCGCTTCCGGGCTCAGGGACTCCGGGTCCAGGACCAGGGCCAGCGCGTCCAGCAGCGGACGGACAGCCGCCTCGTCCCGCACCGGCGTCTCGGCCACCGGCACCTTGACGGCAATGCCCTGGCCGGTCAGGTAACGGGCCAGCTCCGAGAGCTGTCCGCCGGTGCGCACGACGACGCCGATCTCGCCCAGCCGGTAGCCGCCGAACAGTGTCGCTTCGAGGATCCGCTGGGCCACGTAGCGCTGCTCGTGGACGGCCGATGCCACGACGTGGGCAGAAGCGGCAGGGCCGGGCCCGGAAGCATCCCCGGCAGTGGCGGCCGGATGCAGTTCGCGGGCGCGGTGGCCGCCGGCGACCTGTGAGATCCGCGAGGCGACCGACTGCCAGGCAGCGGCCACCGGGCCCGCCATGCGGTGCGAGGTGCGCAGGGTGACAGTCTGGAGCGGAACGGTGTCCGTGCCGACCAGCTTCGGCAGCTCCGCCAGCAGGTCCGGGCGCGCGCCGCGGAAACCTTGGACGACAGTGTCCGGGGAAGCTGCCATGAGCGCGTCCTTGCCGGCGGCCAGCACCGCCAGCAGTTCGTAGACAGCGGGGTTGGCTTCCTGCAGGTCGTCCACCAGGATCAGCTCCAGCCGGCGCCGTTCCCGGGCCAGGAAGTCCTCGTCCTCCAGCAGCAGCTGCCGGGCCGAGGTGATGATGCCGGCCGGATCGAACGCCTCCGGCATGCGCAGGTCAATCAGGTCCCGGTATTCCCGGTAGAGGGCCGCGGCGGCACACCAGTCCTGCCGCGAGCACAGCCGCCCCAGCTCCTCCAGCTGTTCGGCCGTGCCGCCGTATTCGATCACCCGGTCGAAGAGCTGGCGGACTTCCTGCCGGAACCCGCGCGTCTTCAAGGCCTCGGAAAGGTCTTCCGGCCAGTCAATGGCCGCCCCGAACCCGGAGCCGTGCCCGGCGAGCAGGTCCGCGATCATCTGGTCCTGCTCCGGGCCGGAAAGCAGCCGCGGTGCACGCTCCAGCAGCGGCAGGCGCCCCTCGGCGCGGGCCCGGTGGATGAGGTCGAACGCGTAGGCGGACCAGGTCCTGGCCGGTGACGTGCTCAGGCTCCGGTCCAGGCGGGCGGTGAGCTCATCGCGCAGCCGGCCGGCGGCCAGGCGCGTGGGCGCCAGCATGAGGATCCCCGCCGGGTCCAGTCCGGCGTCGACCCGCCGGACCGCGTGCTCGACCAGCACGGTGGACTTGCCGGTCCCCGGCCCGCCGAGGACCAGGACGGGACCGCAGCCGGCGGGCAGGCCGATCACCGGGGCCTGGTCCGGACTGGGAACCGGTACTTCGGACCGGAGCCTTTCGGGCGGGGCCAGCCGCAGCTCCGGGACATTGGGTACCGGGACACTCAGCACGGGATCGCTCACGCGTCTATTCCACCAGTTGCCGCCGACAGTTTCGTCCGGAGGTCCGCGGCGATGCCGTCGATGCGTGCGAAATCACGTTCTGCAGGAACCCAGCGTGCCTGGGCCATCCGCACCTTCGGCAGGGCCGGCCGGGCAGCTGCGGACGGGAAGAGAAGACCGGTACCCTCATGCCGGTAGTGCTCCAAGGCCTGCCACATCAGGACAGCAGGCAGGGAACCATCCGACCGGACGACCCGCCACCAGGACACTGCCCCGCCATGCAGGGCCATCACCCGGCCGACCTGCCGCGGACCGGCAGCGCCCAGCAATTCGGCGATGTCCCCGTAGGAGAGGACCTTGCCCGCCGGCACCAGGGCGGCGACCTGCAGGACGGCGTCGACCAACTCCTCGCGCATGGCGTCCACTCTACGGGCACGACCGGAGGCGGCCGGCCGTGTACGATACCGTCCGCGCCGGCCGGTAGCGTTGTAGGCATGAACAGCTGGCATGAACTCCCCCGCGCTGCCTTCGACGTCGAAACCACCGGCCGCGATCCGCACGAAGCGCGGATCGTGACCGCCTCCATCGTGCTGGTCAACGGCCGGGGCGCGCCCCTGCAGCAGCACGAATGGCTGGTCAATCCCGGCGTGCCCATTCCGGAAGAAGCTGCCGCGATCCACGGCATCACCACCGAACGCGCCCGGAAGGAAGGCCAGGATGCCGCCGAAGCGGTGGCGCAGATCGCCGGGACACTCGCCGGCTACTTCGCCGCCGGCATCCCGGTGATGGCGTTCAATGCCGCCTACGACTTCACCGTGCTGGCCGCCGAATGCCGCCGCCGCGGCCTGGCCGCGCCGGCCCCTCGCCCGGTGATCGACCCGTACATCCTGGACAAGCAGATGGACCGTTACCGCCGCGGCAAGCGCACCCTGGTGGCGCTGAGCGAGCTCTACCAGGTCGGGCTGGACGCGGCGCACACCTCCGCCGCGGACGCCCTGGCCACCATCGGCGTGGCCGATGCCCTGGCCCGCAAATACGGAACCCTGCGGATGGAGCCCGGACAGCTGCACGACTCACAGGTCGGCTGGGCCGCCGCCCAGGCAGCGTCGTTCCAGGAATGGCTGCGCCGGAAGCAGCCGGATGCGGTCGTGGACGGCGTGTGGCCGGTTCGGCAGCCGGCCGGCGGCTGTCATACTTAACACCGGACCCAGCCCTTGTGCTATCGCGCGTGCGGCTGTATGTCCGGACATGCCCTGCCGCCCACCCAACCGAGGATTCATGATCACTGTCACCGACCTGCGCAAGGTCTACCGCCAAGGCAACCGCGAGGTCGTGGCCCTCGACGGCGTCAGCCTCGAGGTACCGAAGGGATCCATCCACGGGATCGTCGGCCACTCCGGCGCCGGCAAGTCGACCCTGGTCCGCTGCCTGACCCTGCTGGACGCCCCGACGTCCGGGTCGGTGAGCATCAATGGCGCGGAGCTCAGTTCCGCCGGGCACCAGGACCTGCGCGCGGCGAGGCGGCGGATCGGAATGATCTTCCAGCATGCGAACCTGATGGATTCGCGCACGGCCGTGCAGAATGTGGCGCACCCGCTGGAGATCGTCAAGACCCCGAAGGACCGGATCCGGACCAGGGCCGCCGAACTGCTGAAGCTGGTCGGCCTGGCCGGCTTCGAAAACGCGTACCCGTCCCAGCTCTCCGGCGGCCAGAAGCAGCGCGTGGGCATCGCCCGCGCCCTGGCCTCGGACCCTGACGTGCTGCTCTGCGACGAGCCGACCTCCGCCCTGGATCCGAAGACCACCGACGAGATCCTGGCCCTGATCAAGGACCTCACCGCGCGGCTGGGCCTGACGGTGCTGGTCATCACCCACGAGATGCATGTCGTGAAGCGCATCTGCGACTCGGTGTCCCTGCTGGCCGGCGGCCGGATCGTCGAGCACGGCAAGCTGCGCGATGTCGCGGCCAACCTGGGCAGCGAACTCTCCCGGACGCTGCTGCCCCTGCCCGCGGCGGAACCGCTGGGCTCCGGCGCCGTCCTGGAAATCCTGTACTCGGGCGACCGGGCCTCGGAACCGATGCTGACCTCCGCCGCGCGCCGGTTCGACCTGGATCTGAACGTCCTGGCCGGCAGCGTCGAGACACTGGCCGGGACGCAGTTCGGCCACCTGCGTATCCAGCTGCCCGACGGCGCCGACCCGGCGCCGCTGGCGGCCTACCTCGAAGACCAAGGTGTGTCGGTCCGGGCCGCCGGAAAGGACGCCGCATGAACTTCATCGAAGACCTGACGACCAATCCCGGCATTACGCGGGCGCTGCCCGAGGCCATCCTCGAAACCCTGCAGATGATCGCGATCTCCGGCTTTTTCACGCTGCTGATCGGGCTGCCACTGGGCATTTTCCTGCATGTCAGCGCGCCGGGCGGGCTGCGCCCGATGCCGGTGGCGAACCGCATTGTCTCGGACGTCATCGTCAACATCACGCGCTCGATCCCCTTCGCCATCCTGATGGTGTCCCTGATTCCCCTGGCCAGGCTGATCACCGGATCCTCGATCGGACCGATCGCCGCCTCCGTTTCGCTGACCATCGGCACGGTGCCGTTCTTCGCGCGCCTGGTCGAAGCCGCGCTGCGCGATGTCAACGCAGGCAAGATCGATGCCGCACTGGTGATGGGGTCCACGCGGATGCAGGTCATCGGCAAGGTCCTGGTCCCGGAGGCCATGCCCGGCCTGGTGGCGGCACTGACGACGACGATGGTCACCTTGGTTGGCTACTCCGCCATGGCCGGCATCATCGGCGGCGGCGGCTTGGGCCGGCTGGCCTACAACTACGGGTTCCAACGCTTCGACACCACCGTCATGATCGTGACGATCGTCATCATGGTCATCCTGGTACAGGCCATCCAGTGGATCGGGGATGCCGCCGTCCGCCGGGTGGACCACCGCACCGCCGCCACGGCAGGTGTGCGCAAGGTGCGCCGGCATGAGCCGGACACGACCATCGGCGTCTGACCCGGCACACGGTCTTGAGTATTTCCGAGATTTCCCCGCTTTTCCGTCCGGCTGGCCGAAACGGCCTGGACGGAACAATGCAGCCAGTAGCCGCTAGCTGCACCAGGTCCGGGCCGCGCCACTACGATGGTCCGGGTTATTCGAAAGGAACGCACACGGATGCGTAAAGCACTCACCCTGCTGGGCACCGGCCTCGCCGCTGCCTTGGCGCTGACGGCTTGCGGTGGAGGAGAATCCACCCCCAGCGCCGAAACCTCCCTGGACCCGGCGCAGCCGGTGACCGTCACCGTCGGCGCCAGCCCGGTGCCGCAGGCCAAGATCCTTGAGTTCATCGACCAGAACCTGGCCAAGGAGGCCGGCATCGATCTGACCATCGAGGAGTTCGACGACTACCAGACGCCGAACATCGCCCTGAGCGACGGCTCGCTGGATGCGAACTACTATCAGCACCTGCCCTTCCTCGAGGAGCAGGAGCAGTCCAAGGGCTACAAGTTCGAGCACGGCGCGGGCGTGCACATCGAACCGTATGCCGGCTTCTCCGCCAGGCACAAGGACATCGCCGACATTCCCGACGGCGGCACCATTGCCATCACCAATGACCCGGCCAACCAGCCCCGCGCACTGAAGGTGCTGGAAGCCGCAGGCCTGCTCAAGAACATCGAGGACGATTCCTCGGTGCTGAACCTGACCGACGAGCAGAACCCGAAGAAGCTGAAGTTCGAGGAGAACCAGCCCGAGATCCTGCTTCCGCTGGTGGAGGACCCGAAGATCGACCTTGCGCTGATCAACGGCAACTTCATCCTGCAGGCGGGCCTGAGCACCGAGGAGGCGCTGGTGGTCGAGTCCGTCGAGGACAACCCCTACGCCAACTTCCTGGTCTGGCGCGAGGGCGAAGGCACCCCGGCCATCGCCAAGCTGGACGAACTGCTGCACTCCCCCGAGGTCAAGGAGTACATCACCAAGACCTGGCCCAACGGTGACGTGACCCCGGCCTTCTGACGGCTTCCGGCCCGACACAGCGAAGCCCGGAGGCCTTCCCCTCAAGGGAAGGCCTCCGGGCTTCCTGTCTGTGCGTGCGCCGGTTTGGGCCGTGCTGGCCGGCTCCGAGCGCCCAGCAGGCCTCCCCGTTCGCCGCCTGCCCCACGCGCTCCGCGCGCGGGGACCCCTGCCGTTAGCGTCCAACAGCTCCCCCACCCCTCGCTGCGCTCGGGGCGGGGACCCCTGCCGTTAGACTGCCGGCCAGGCGGCGGGCGCTGCAGCGGCCGCGGCGGCCTTGGCAGCTGCCGGCAGCGCTGCCAGGATCCGGTCCATGGCGGTGTCGTCGTGGGCGGACGACAGGAACCAGGCCTCGAAGACCGACGGCGGCAGGTAAACGCCGGCGTCGAGCATCGCATGGAAGAACGGGCCGTAGCGGAAGGCTTCCTGCGCCTGCGCGTCGGCATAGTTGCGCACCCCGGCGGCGGAGGTGCCGAAGGCGACGCTGAAGAGGTTGCCGGCCCGCTGGATGCTGTGGTCCACCCCGGCGGCAGACAGTGCCTCGGAGACGGCGGCGGAGAGCTGTGCCGAACGCGCGTCGATGTGCTCGTAGACCTCGTGCGTAGCGTGGGTCAGCGTGGCCACGCCTGCCGCCATCGCGACCGGGTTCCCCGAGAGCGTGCCGGCCTGGTAGACCGGGCCCACCGGAGCCAGATGGTCCATCACCTCGGCGCGTCCGCCGAGGGCCGCCACCGGCAGGCCTCCGCCGATGACCTTGCCGAAGGTCAGCAGGTCCGGAACAAACGGCGCGTCCGAGTCCGCCGCTCCGCCGGTCAGGCCCCAGTAGCCGGCGTAGCCGGTGCGGAATCCGGTGAGCACCTCGTCGAAGATCAGCAGCGCGCCATTGGCGGCGGTGATCCGGGCCAGCGCGGCGTTGAAGCCCGGCTGCGGCTCGACCACGCCCATGTTCGCCGGCGCCGCCTCGGTGATCACCGCGGCGATTTCCTGTCCGCGGACGGCAAAGGCTTCCTCGACAGCGGCGAGGTCGTTGTACGGCAGCACCAGGGTCTCCGCGGCCGTGGCCTCGGTGACACCTGCGGAACCGGGCAGCGCCAGCGTGGCCACACCGGAGCCGGCCGACGCCAGCAGCCCGTCCAGGTGGCCGTGGTAGCAGCCGGCAAACTTGATCACCAGGTTGCGTCCGGTGAAGCCGCGGGCCAGCCGCACCGCCGTCATCGTCGCCTCGGTACCGGTGGAAACCATGCGCAGGCGCTCGACCGCACCGACCCGGCCCATGACCAGCTCGGCCAATTCGGATTCGGCAGGAGTGGACGCGCCGAAGGACAGGCCGCGGTCCACGGCTGCGTGGACGGCGGCGAGCACCTCGGGGTGGGCATGGCCGAGCAGGGCCGGGCCCCAGGAGCAGACGAGGTCGACATATTCGCGGCCATCGGCGTCCGTCAGGTACGGGCCGCGGCCGGAGACCATGAACGGCGGGGTGCCGCCCACGGACCCGAAGGCCCGCACGGGTGAATTGACCCCGCCCGGCATCAGGGCCCGGGCTCGCTCGAACAGCTCTGCGGAGGAAGTCACGAAAGATCCTTTCAGGGAAGACTCAGGTAGAAACGGGCCGGAAAGGCTTGCCGCCCCGGACGGTGCAGCAGGCCTTCAGGCCTTGATCCAGCGGGCGATTTCGGCGGCCCAGTACGTGAGCACCAGGTCCGCGCCGGCACGGCGGATGCCAAGCACCGATTCCAGCACTGCCGCCTTCCGGTCGATCCAGCCGTTGGCGGCAGCCGCCTCGATCATCGCGTACTCGCCGGAAATCTGGTAGGCGGCCACCGGCACCGGGGACATGGCCGCCACGTCGGCCACGATGTCCAGGTAGCTCATGGCGGGCTTGACCATGATCATGTCCGCCCCCTCGCCGAGGTCCAGTTCGACTTCCAGCAGCGCCTCGCGGCGGTTGGCCGGGTCCATCTGGTAGGTGCGGCGGTCCCCGGTCAGCTGCGAGTCCACGGCCTCGCGGAAGGGTCCGTAGAACGCCGAGGAGTACTTGGCGGCGTAGGCCAGCACCGAGGTCTGCTGGTACCCGGCCGCGTCCAGCGCCTGCCGGATCACTGCTACCTGCCCGTCCATCATGCCGGAGGGCCCGAGCACATTGGCACCGGCTTCGGCCTGGGCCACAGCCATGCGGGCGTAGATGTCCAAGGTGGCGTCGTTGTCCACGCTGCCGTCGGCGGCCAGCACGCCGCAGTGGCCGTGGTCGGTGAATTCGTCCAGGCAGACGTCTCCCATGACCACCAAGTCATCGCCCACCTCGGCCTTGACGTCCCGGATGGCCTTGTTGAGCACGCCGTCCGGGTCCAGGCCGGCCGTGCCGGTGGCATCGCGGGTGGCCGGGATACCGAAGAGCATAATGCCGCCGAGTCCCAGCTCCGCGGCCTCCACCGAGGCCCGCTTCAGCGTGTCAGTGGTGTGCTGGACGACACCGGGCATGGACTGCAGCGACACCGGCTCGCTGATGCCCTCGCGGATGAAGGCCGGCAGGATCAGCTGCGATGCCTGGAGGCTGGTCTCGGCGGTCAGGCGGCGCAGCGCGGCAGTGGCGCGGAGCCGGCGCGGGCGGTGGAGGGGGAAGCTCATCGTGATCCTCTGCTCGATTCTGCGGGCCTGCCTGGCGGCCCGGCTGGTGGTCTGGACTGGTTGGTCAAGGATGTCCGGAGACAGCGTTCCCCGGCGCCGCTGCCAGTGCAGCGGCCAAGGCGTCGGCGACACCTGCCGGTGTGGGGGCGGCCGCGACGGCGGCAATGCGGAGCTCCAGCCGGGCGGCCTCGCGGGCGGTGCTGTTGCCGATCGCCACCAGCAGCACGCCGGCGGGCAGCCCGGGCGCCACGGCGTGAAGCCGGCGGACCAGGCTCGGTGAGGTCAGAACGACGGCGCCGATGCCGCCGTCGGCCGCGGCCCGGTTGAAGTCCGCCACGGAAATTTCCGCCGCCCCGGCCGTCCCTGCGCTGTCCGCCCCCGGCGATCCGGCGGATGCCGCCGCCAGGACCGCGGTAAGCCGCCGGTCCGGCCGGGCCGGATAGTCCACGGTGCGGTAGGCCACCACGGGACGGACCTGCCAGCCTTTGGCCGCCAGGCCGTCCGCCAGGGTCGCAGCGGCGATATCCGCCTGCGGCAGCAGCACCTTCCCGGTGCCGTCCTGTGCCGGGACGGACTGTGCGGGTGTGGTGCGCTCCGGCCACGCCGCGACCAGTCCGACGGCGTCCATGCTGGCCTCCGGCACCAGGCTGACGTCCAGGCCCTCCGCCGCCAGCACGCGGGCGCTGGCCGAGCCGACGGCCGCCAGCTTGGTGCCCCGGGTCAGCTCTGCCAGTGAGGTGCCGAGCAGCGCGGCACGCTGCTTGAGCGCCCGCACGGTGGTGATGCTGGTGACCACCAGCCACTCGAAGCCGCCGCGGCCGAGCAGGACCAGGGCCTCGTCGAGCTCGCGGGGGGATTCCGGTTCCTCGAAGTCGATCAGGGGCATGAGCCTGGGCACCGCACCGCGTGCGGCCAGCTCGTCCGCCATGCCCGCGGCCCGGTCGGCGCTGCGCGGCAGTACGACGACGAGCCCGGCCAGCGGCGGCGCGGCCGGGGACATGCGTGGCGGCAGGTCCGGGACCATGGTCAGTGCCCGGCCAGGGCGGCCAGTTCGGCGGCGCCGTCCGCCAGCAGCTGCTCGGCCAGCCGCACCCCCAGGCCGGCGGCCGCGCCGGCAGTGGCTTCGCCGGCCAGGCTGCGGCGCAGCAGGCGCGTGCCGTCGGTGCTGCAGACCACCGCCTCCAGCCGCAGGCCGCCATTCTGCAGCGAGGCCAGGGCCCCCACCGGCGCGGCGCAACCTGCCTCCAGGCGGGACAGCAATGCACGTTCTGCCGTCACCGCCAGCCGGGTGGGGAGATCGTCCAGGGCGGCCAGCGCGCCGGCGATTACGCCGTCGGCTGCGGTTTCGGGCCGGCATTCGACCGCCAGCGCGCCCTGGCCGGGGGCCGGCAGCATGACGGCCGGGTCCAGATATTCGGTGATGTGCTCCTCAAAGCCCAGGCGCGCCAGTCCGGCGGCGGCCAGCACGACGGCATCCAGGTCGCCCTGGACGCCGCGGCCGACACCGCCGTCGTCGGCAGCCGGCGCCTTGCCGGCGACCCGGCCCAGCCTGGTGCCTACGTTGCCGCGGATGTCCACGATCTGCAGATCGGGGCGGGCGGCCAGCAGCTGTGCGCCCCGGCGCGGCGAGCCGGTGCCCACCTTGGCGCCCGGCGGAAGGGCGGCCAGCGTCAACCCGTCGCGGGCGCAGAGGGCATCGCGGACGTCCACGCGGGCCGGGGTGGCGGCAATGACCAGGCCCTGGGGCTGGGCGCTGGGCAGGTCCTTGAGCGAGTGCACGGCCACGTCGCACTCCCCCTCCAGCAGGGCCAGCCGCAGGGCGGCGGCAAACACTCCGGTGCCGCCGAGCTGGGACAGCGGGCCGCTGGTGACGTCCCCCTCGGTCTTGACCCGCACGAGCTCGTACGGATGGCCGCTGGCCGCTGCCAGTGCTTCGGCCACGGTGGTGGTCTGGGTGACCGCCAGTGCGCTGCCGCGGGTGCCTACCCGGAAGGTCGCGGTGGAGGCAGGAGCCTGGCTCATGGCTGCGGAACACCTACTTCGGAATCGACGGCGGCGATGGTGGGCCGGACGGTGCCGTCGCGCATCACCTTGACGCAGCAGTTCGGCCGGCACACGTCGTACCAGGGACCCAGTTCCGCGGCGCTGGCCCGGCCCGGCAGCAGCGCCTGCCCGCCGGGGCCGGCCAGGCGTTCGGAGATCAGGTCCACGATGCCGCCGACGAACCGGGCATGGGTTCCGGCCGTGGGGACCCGGTGGAAAGCCAGGCCCAGTTCGGCGCAGGTGTTCCTGGCTTCGGTGTCCAGGTCCCAGACGACCTCCATGTGGTCGCTGACGAAGCCGATCGGGACCACGACGACACCGCGGGTACCGGCGGCGGCGTAGTCGGCAAGGGCGTCGTTGATGTCCGGTTCCAGCCACGGGATGTGCGGGGCACCGGAGCGGGACTGGAACACCAGCGACCATTCGAGGCCGGCGGCCTCGGGGATGCGTGCCAGGATGGCGCGCGCCACGGACAGGTGCTGGGCGGTGTAGACATCCACGTGCCATTGGGCTGCCAGCCGGGCGGCCAGGTCGCGAGGGCCGGCGGCCTCGGCGTCGGAGACCGGGATGGAGTGCGTGGTGAACACGATCCGCACCGGCGCGTCCGCGTCGGCCAGCTGCGCGCGCACGTCGGCCAGGCCGGCGGCCACGCCGTCGACGAACGGCTCGATGAAGCCCGGATGGTCGAAGTACTGGCGGACCTTGTCCACCTCCAACTTGCCCTCCAGGCCGGTTTCCCGCAGCGCGACGCCGAGGTCCTCGCGGTACTGCCGGCAGCTGGAATAGCCGGCGTAGGCGCTGGTGGAGAACATCAGCACGCGGCGGTGGCCGTCCTCGTACATCTGCTGCAGCACCGGCTGGATGTAGGGCGCCCAGTTGCGGTTGCCCCAGTAGACCGGCAGCCCGATCCCGCGGGCGGACAGCTCGGCCTCCATGGCCGCCTTCAGCGCGCGGTTCTGCGCGTTGATCGGGCTGATCCCGCCGTTGGCGCGGTAGTGGGTGGCGACCTCTTCGAGCCGTTCGTCCGGGATGCCGCGGCCGCGGGTGACGTTGCGCAGGAACGGGATGACGTCGTCCTGCCCCTCGGGCCCGCCGAAGGAGGCCAGCAGGACCGCATCGTAGGGCTTGGGGGCCATGAGCCCGTTCTCGTCGTAGCCCTGCCGGGGGTCGAAGCTGAACCCGCCGGCAGCGCTGCCGGAGCTGGTCACCGCAGCACCTCGGCGATTTCGGCCACGCTGATGCGGCGGCCGGTGTAGAACGGGATCTCTTCGCGGACGTGGTTGCGGGCGTCGGTGGCGCGCAGGTGGCGCATCAGGTCGACCAGGTCCACCAGCTCCGGTGCTTCCAGGGCGAGGATCCATTCCCAGTCGCCCAGGGCGAAGGAGGAGACGGTATTGGAGAGCACCTGCGGGAAGTCGCGGCCGAGCATGCCGTGGTCGCGCAGCATCCGGCCGCGCTCGGCGGCCGGCAGCAGGTACCACTCGTAGGAGCGCACGAACGGGTAGACGCAGACCCAGGTGCTCGGCTCGATGCCGCGGGCGAAGGACGGCACGTGGTCCCGGGCGAATTCCGCGGGGCGGTGCACACCCATGGCGGACCAGACGATGTCGGTGTCCTCGAACAGCGCGGTGCGGCGGATGGTGCGCACGGCGGCCTGCAGCTCCTCCGGCTTGGAGCCGTGCAGCCAGATCATCACGTCGGCGTCCTCGCGCATGGCCGAGACGTCGTAGGCGCCCCGCAGGGTGACACCGGCTTCGGCCAGCTTGGCGATGGCGGCCTCGAAATCCGTCAGGGCAGAGTCCTGGATCAGGGCGCCGGACCGCTTGAACACGGTCCACAGGGTGTAGTACTGCTCCTCGGCGGCGGGGGCGGCGGATTCCGATACGGACGTTTCAGTCATGCTCAACAGTCTGCCTTCTTGGTTGGGGTTATATCGAAAGTACAGTATGGCCTCGGAGCTTCTTCTACATATTGTAGAAGGGACCCCGGTTACGGGCTATCCGCAGGCGCGCCCTCGGGTGCGGTTCCGGCGCCAAGATCCTCGGCCAGCAGCCGGGCCCGCTGCCGGGCATCCCCGACCACCGCGGCCAGCCCGGTACCGGCCAGCCAGGCGCCGGCCAGCTGCAGCCCATGCTGCCCGCTGGCCAGCCGCCGGACCTCGGCCACCCGGGCCCGGTGGCCCAGCGTCGCCGACGGCAGGGCGCCAACCCAGCGGACCACCTTCCGGCCCAGCACGTCGTCCTCGCCGATGGGCAGGCCCAGCAGCACCGACGCGTCCGCGAGCGCCTGCGCGCAGAGCTGCTCGTCCGGCCAGCTGGTGAAGTCTTCGAAAGCCTCGGCCTCCGGAGCGTGTTGGCCGGCGGCCCGGCCGTAGGACAGACGCAGCACGTGGTTGCCGGGGCCGGCTTCGGCTGCCAGCCACGGCCATTTGGCAGTGGCGTGCGTCAGCGCCTTGGCCCGTACCCCTGCCACACCCGGTGCCACCAGCAGGCCGGTACCGCGCGGGGCGGCATCAAGCTCGGGCAGGTCCACTACCAGGGTCACCAGCGCCACGGCCGGACCCGGCGCGGGCTCGGCTGCTTCGAGTCCGGGAAGGGAACCGGCCAGCAGCCGGACGGCGGACACGCCGTCGGTGGCCACCACCAGACCGGCCGGGGAAAAGTCTCCGGCCGCGGAGGCGACCCGCCAGCCGCCGTCGCGGCGTTCGAGGCCGGACACCTTCGCATCCGTGTACAGGCGCACCCCGCGGTCCTTCAGGTCCTTGACCAGATGCTCCACGAGCAGCCCCATGCCGCCGGCAATGCCGGCCACGGCGGCCCCCGCCGGCGCGGCCCCGCGCAGGGCGCCCACGGCCGCCCCCAGCGAACCGTGCCTGACGACCGCAGCCCGCAGCCCGGGAACCACCGAGTCCACATCCAGCACATCCGGATCCGCCGAGTACACGCCGGCGGCCACCGGGGTGACCAGCCGTTCGAGCACCGCCGAGCCCATCCGGGTGCGCACCAGCTCGCCCAGGCTGAGCGGCTCCTTGCGCAGCAGAGTTCCCAGCGGCAGGACCTTGTCCGCCGCTGCCCGCAGCGAGGCCCGCCGGCCGATGGCCTTGACGATGTCCGCCCCCGCGGGATCCGCGGGGATGCCCACCACCGACGTCTTCGGCAGCGGCTGGGCCGATTCCGGCAGCTGGAGCCAGGCTCCGGCCGGATTCGGCGCGACGATGCTTCCGCCCAGCCCCAGCTCGCCGGCCAGGTCGGCGACCACGGACGAACGGGTGGCGAAGGACTCGGCCCCGGCATCGAGCATCAGCCCGGCCACTTCGTGCCGCGCGACGCAGCCGCCAAAGGCGGCGGAAGCCTCCAGCACCGCCACGTCCAGGCCCTGCCGGGCCAGTTCACGGGCGGCCACCAGCCCGGCCACGCCGCCGCCGACGACGACGGCACGGGGCTGCGCCGGCTGGTGGGACTTCTGCTGGGCTGCTTTGTGCTGTGTCTTCTGCTGGGCTGCGACCTTCTGCAGCGCGGCGGTGACAGGGTGGCGCTCGCGGTGCGGCATGGCTACGGCTCCACCGAGTGGATCAGCTTCACCACGCGGGTGAGCACATCGGGGTCGGCTTCCGGCGGCACACCGTGGCCGAGGTTGAGCACATGCCCGGGGGCGGCCGCGCCGGCGGCAATCACCTCGCGCACGTGGGCCTCCAGCACCTCCCACGGGGCGGCCAGCAGCGCCGGGTCGATGTTTCCCTGCAGCGGAGTGGTGCCGCCCAGCCGCCGGTTCGCCTCATCCAGCGGGAGGCGGTAGTCCACGCCGATCACGTCCACGCCGACATCGCGCATGGCCACCAGCAGCTCGGAGGTCCCGGTGCCGAAATGCACCAGCGGCGCCCCAAGCCCGCGTACGTGGTCCAGGGCCCTGGCGGATGCCGGCGCGACGTGCCGGCGGTAGTCCGCCAGGCCCAGCGAACCGGCCCAGGAGTCGAACAGCTGCGCAGCGCTGGCGCCGGCTTCCAGCTGGGCGCGCATGAACATTCCGGACGCGTCCGCCGCCCAGGCTGCCAGCGCGTTCCAGGTCTGCGGGTCCGCATGCATCATGGTGCGCGGCCCCAGGTGGTCCCGCGAGGGCCTGCCCTCGACCATGTAGGCCGCGAGCGTGAACGGTGCGCCGGCAAAGCCGATCAGCGGCTTTTTGCCCAGCTCGGCCACGGTCAGCTTGACCGCTTCGCGGACCGGCTCCAGCGCCTCCTCGGTGAGCTTCGGCAACCGGGCCACGTCGGCGGCGGTGCGCACCGGGGCCCCCAGGACCGGACCGACACCGGGAACGATGTCCACATCCACCCCGGCCAGCTTGAGCGGAATGACGATGTCGGAGAAGAAAATGCCGGCGTCCACGTCATGCCGGCGGACCGGCTGCAAGGTGATCTCCGCCGCAAGGTCCGGCGTCAGGCAGGCATCCAGCATGGCGATGCCCTTGCGCGCCTCGCGGTACTCGGGCAGTGACCGCCCGGCCTGGCGCATGAACCACACGGGGCGCCGCTCCGGCTTCCCTCCCCGGTAGGCAGTGATCAGCGGCGAATCCGCCGTGCGGCCGTCCAGCAGCGGGTGGGAGGCATTCAATGTCATGTTTATAGATTCTGCTCCAGTTGCGCCGCCGATTGCCAACCGGACACTCTCCGGCAGCGGCCCACTGCCCGGCTTCCCGGCGCCGCTGACGCAGGCAGGGTGACCGGAGACACAAGGAATCCCCAGCCCCGGCGGGGTAGGTATACCTAATAGGTTCAGTTCCGGCCCAGCGGCTACTATGGAGGGGTTGTGGTTTTACTTTCTCTCGTTGCATCGCACTCAGACGTAGACCTGGAAACCGTGGCCCGCCTCAGCGCCGGCTCCTCCCAGGTCGCTGCCGGTGTGCTCGAGGAAGGCAAGGCAGTCTCCGGTGCGGTGGTCCTGTCGACCTGCAACCGCCTCGAAATCTACTGCGAAGCCGAGTCCGAAGCCCACCTCGAAAGGGCCCGCGCCGAGGTGGTGGCTGCCATCAGCGGCGCCACCGGCCTGCCCGAGCCGCTGGTGTCCCGCTACTTCGACACCAAGACCGGAGCGGACGTTACCCGGCACCTCTTCGCCGTCGGCGCAGGGCTGGACTCCGCCGTCGTCGGTGAACGCGAAATTGCCGGACAGGTACGGCGGGCGCTGATCCAGGCCCAGGACCAGGGAACCGCCAGCGCCGCCCTGGTCCGGCTCTTCCAGGCAGCTTCCCGCACCGCCAAGGACGTCGGCGCCCGGACCGCCCTCGGCGGCCGCGGCCTGTCCATCGTGTCCGTCGCCCTGGACCTGGCCACCGACCTGTCCGAGGACCGCCGCTGGGCGGCGAAGAACGTCGTGGTTTTCGGTACCGGCGCCTATGCCGGAGCGACCATGGCCCTGCTGCGCGAGCGCGGCTGCGCCAATATTTCGGTGTACTCCCCGTCGGGGCGGGCCGCGACCTTCACCGCCACGCGGGGCGGAACTCCGCTGACCGGCGAGACCCTGGGCGCCGCACTGGCGGCCGCGGATGTCGTCATCGGCTGCAGCGGCAGTGACAGCCGGGTCGGAGCGGACGAGGTGGAACAGCTGCGTGCAGGTTCCGGCAAACCGCTGATCATGATCGACCTGGCGCTGACCCACGATTTCGACCCGGCGGTGGCCGGGCTGGACGGGGTGGAACTGATCACACTCGAATCCGTGCGCCTGGCCGCGCCGGAAGAGCAGGCCGAATCCGTCCGGCAGGCCGAGGAGATTGTCGTCCAGGCAGCCCGGGCGTTCGAGGACCAGCAGCAGGAACGGTCGATCGATTCGGCCATCGTGGCTTTGCGGCGGCACACCATGCAGGTGCTGGAGAAGGAACTGGAAAAGGTCCGCAACCAGCACGGCTGCACCGGCCCGGCACAGGAAGTGGAATTCGCCATGCGCCGCATGGTCAAGCAGCTGCTCCACCTGCCGACCGTCCGGGCCCGCGAGCTGGCCGCTGCCGGCCGGCAGGACGACTACATCGCGGCCCTGGACGCGCTCTACGGCATCGCCGTCGAACCCCCGGCTGAGGAAACTGCTTCCCGGGCGCAGGATGGCTGCCCGGTGCCGCACGACGCTTCCGTCGCCGAATCCGCCTGAGGCCTGTCCTCCGTCAGGTGAGCTGACGGATCTCCGGAGGTCATCGAAAGCCCCGTCCTGCCGTGCCCGGCATCCATCGTGACGCCGGGCACGGCAGGACGGGGCAGCAGGCGCCTTAGTACACGGGCTTGTCCGGTTCCACCTGCCGGATCCAGGCCAGGATGCCGCCGTCCAGATGCTTCACCCGGGTATAGCCTTCCTGCTGCAGGTAGGCCAGGACCGCGGCGGAGCGCGCGCCCGACTTGCAATGCAGGACCAGGTCCTTGTCCCGCGGCAGTTCGGCCAGCGCCTCGCCGGAGAGGATCCGGCCCTTGGGTACCAGCCGCGCCCCGGGGATGCTGACAATGCCGTACTCACCAGGTTCACGCACGTCGATCAGCTCGAACCCGCTGTCCCCGGGCTGCCGGGCGGCCAGCATGCCGGCCAGTTCGACGGCGGAGACGGCCGGGGCCCCGGCTTCGCTGCCAGGTGCAGGGGCCACCCCGCAGAACGCCTCATAGTCGGCCAGGCCGGTGATCGGGGCTGCGTCCGGGTCCTTGCGGACCCGCAGTTCGCGCCAGCTCATCTCGAGGGCGTCGAAGATCAGAACCCGGCCCAGCAGGGTACGGCCAATCCCGGTGATGAGCTTGACCGCCTCGTTGACCATGACCGAGCCGATCTGGGCGCAGAGCACCCCGAGCACCCCGCCCTCGGCGCAGGAGGGCACCGAACCCGCCGGCGGCGCCTCGGGATACAGATCGCGGTAATTCGGGCCGTGGGCGTCCCAGAAGACGCTGACCTGCCCGTCGAAGCGCAGGATCGAGCCCCAGACATAAGGCTTGCCCAGCAGCGCCGCGGCGTCGTTGACGAGGTAGCGCGTGGCGAAATTGTCGGTGCCGTCCAGGATCAGGTCGTAGCCGGCAAAAATCTCCAGCGCATTGGAGGCGTCCAGGCGCACTTCGTGGAGGACGACATCGACGGCAGGGTTGAGCTCCCGGATGCTGTCGCGCGCGGATGCGGCCTTTGTCCGGCCCACGTCCGAGACCCCGTGGACCACCTGGCGCTGCAGGTTGCTGGCTTCGACGACGTCGTCGTCCACGATGCCGAGGGTACCCACGCCCGCCGCCGCCAGGTACAGCAGGGCCGGCGATCCCAGCCCGCCGGCACCAATGACCAGCACGCGGGCATTCTTCAGCCGCAGCTGCCCTTCCATGCCCACTTCGGGGATGATCAGATGCCGGGAATAGCGCTGGATTTCCTCCGGTGTCAGGGACCCGGCCGGCTCCACCAGCGGCGGCAGAAGGTCCGGGAGGGTGTCCGATCTCGTATCGCTAGCCATATTGCCAATCTACGCCACGGAGGCGGTGCGTGTCCGTCCGTTTCCCGCCCGCGCCCGCTGACCCGCAACTGCCACGTAAACTGGCTAGAAGCCGCCGCGCCGGACAGCGACACCGTGCCGCGCCCGACACGATGTACACGAGATGGAGTTCCAACAACCGTGAGCCGAACCAGCGAGTCCAGACTGTGAGCAGTGAGTCCAGGCCTGCCAAACCGATCCGGCTCCCCCGCGACGAACGCCGCCGGCAGCTCCTGCAGGCCGCACACGAAGTCTTCGTTGCCAATGGCTACCACGGTGCGGCCATGGACGAAATCGCCGTCGCCGCACGGGTCAGCAAGCCCGTCCTCTACCAGCACTTTCCCGGCAAGCGGGATCTCTACCTGGCCCTGCTGGACCACCACCTGCAGTCACTGACCGCCATGCTGTCGGACGCCCTGAAGTCCACCACCGACAACAAGGCGCGGGTCCACGCCACCATCGGCGCCTACTACCGCTTCATTGCGGAGGAAAGCCAGGCGCACCGGATCGTCTTCGAATCGGACCTGGCCAATGATCCGGAGGTCTCCGCCCGGCTGGAAGGGTTCAACACCCGGCTGGCCGGGTCCATCGCCGAGGTCCTGGCCGAAGAAACCAACCTTTCCACCGCGGAAGCGACGCTGCTGGGCCGGGCCCTGGCCGGCATGGCGCAGGTGAGCGCCCGCTACTGGGTCCAGTCCGGCGGGGGCGGCCTGGACCGCGACGCCGCGTGCGAGCTCATCTATCGTTTAGCTTGGCGCGGAATTTCCCGCTTCCCGAAGGAACCCTAGGGAAAATTCCGATACATTTCGACACGGAAGTACTGTCATACCCAGGAGGCAATAGCGTGGAAATCAAGATCGGCATTCAGAACGTGGGCCGGGAGATTGTTTTTGAGTCGGCCGAACCTGCCGATGCCGTTGCCGAACTTGTCAGCCGCGCCATGAACGGCGGTGCCGAACTGCGCCTGAAGGACAGCAAGGGCCGCCTCGTCATCATTCCGTCCAATGTGCTCGGCTACGTCGAAATCGGCGCCGAGGAAACCCGGCGCGTGGGTTTCGGCGCCATCTAGCGGACTGGCCGCCGGAACCGAAGCCCCTCATGGTTGAGTTCATCCTGGTGGCCCTTGGGGCCGCCGCAGCAGGGTTCGTGGTCTGGGCGGTGGACCGCAACCGTGCCAGCTACGGCGTGCTGCTCATGCCCGCCGCCGCCGTGGTCGCCGCCGTGCTGCTGCGGGTGGTCCTGCTGTCCGCCGGAGTGGGCTTCGGGACGGGACCGGGCTTTTTGACCTGGCTGCTGCCCGCCGCCGCCGCCATTGTGGCGGCGGCGGCGGCCGCCTGGTTCATCGGCCGCCGCCGGGCAGCAGCGGACCTCGCCCGGCTGACGGCAATCCTGCGCTGACCGCCGCCAGGACATCACCCCGGATACTTCTCCGGTTCCGCCGCCGCCCCCAGCCGTTCGGCGAGCACGCTGACCGTGGCCGCTGCCGAGACATCCCGGGTGGTGACCTGCCCGCCGGCATCGTGCGACGAGAAGCGCAGGAACACCCGGTTATAGCGCCAGTCCAGATCCGGATGGTGGTTGGCTTCCTCGGCGATGTCACCAATGGCGGCGATCAGGTCCAGCGCCTGCCGGGCGTTCTCCAGCTTGTACACGGTGACCAGCCCCCCATCCCGGTAGGTCCACTGGGTCAGCCCGCGCAGTTCCGCCTCAATCTGCTCGCGGGTCAGGGTGTCTTTGGCTTCAGGCATGTCATCTCCGCTCGTCGATGCGCAGCCGCAGCCTGCGGACATCATGGCGGCAGGCCGGGGCGCGTGGCCGTGCCGCCAGCGTAGCGAGGATACGTTCCGGTTTGAAGGCTCGGACTGCCTGCGCGGGCGGGGGCCTCGGCGGCTACCGCGTAACCGCCTCCCACCGCTCGCACACTCGCGGCGGGCCCCTCGGCGGCTACGCTTAGCAGGTGAAGCATTCACGTCTGGACGCGAAGGTGCATGAGTCCCAGCACCTGCTGGCCCAGGTGCTCGGACAGCTGCGGATCCAGTTCGAGCTGCCCCGGCATTTCCCGGCCGCGGTGGTCGCCGAGGCCGAGAAGGCGGTATCCGGACTTGTCCTGCCGCCGACGGACCTCACCGGACTGCCCTTCATCACCATCGACCCGCCAGGATCCACCGACCTGGACCAGGCCATGTACCTGGAGCGCGAGGGAGAAGGCTACCGGGTCTGGTACGCGATCGCCGACGTGCCGTCCTTCGTGGCCCCGGGCAGCGTGCTGGATGCGGAAACCCGCCGCCGCGGGCAGACGATCTATGTCCCGGACGGACGAATCCCACTGCATCCGGAACTCATCAGCGAGGACGCCGGCAGCTTGCTGCCGGACCAGGACCGCTCCGCCTACGTATGGGAATTCGGGCTGGATGCGCAGGCCAACGTGCAGTCGGTGGGGCTGCGCCGGGCCACCGTGCGCAGCCAGGCGAAGCTGAGCTACGCCGAGGTGCAGCAGGATATCGATTCCGGCGACGCTCCCGAGTACCTGATGCTGCTCAGGGAGATCGGCCTGAAACGCATCGAACTGGAGCGCAGCAGGGGCGGGGCCAGCCTGAACATCCCGGACCAGGAAATCGCGCACGACGGACGCCATTACTTCATCGTCTCCAGCCCGCCGCTGCCGGTGGAGGACTGGAATGCGCAGATATCGCTGATGACGGGCATGGCCGCGGCCCAGCTCATGATCGAGGCCGGCGTCGGCATCCTGCGGACCATGCCTGCCCCTGACGCCGAGGCCGTGGCACATTTCCGCCGCCAGACCTGCGCACTCGACCATCCCTGGCCCGAGGACATGCCATACGGCGAATACCTGCGCGGCCTGAACGCATCGGACCCCCGGCAGCTGGCCCTGCTGCACGCGGCGGCCTCGCTCTTCCGCGGCGCCGGTTATACCCCGTTCGACGGCGCCCTGCCTGAGGCAAGGCTCCAGTCGGCCATTGCCGCCCCGTACGCGCACACGACGGCACCGCTGCGCCGGCTGGTGGACAGGTTCGTGCTGGTCATCTGCGAGGCACAATGTGCCGGCACCGGCATCCCGCAATGGGCCCGCGACGCCCTGCCGGAACTGCCCCGGCTGATGGCGGCCTCCGACCAGCTCGCCGCCAGAGTGGACCGGGCGGCCTTTGAGGCCGTCCAAGCGGCGCTGCTGAGCCACCGCGTCGGCGAGGTGTTCGACGCCGTCGTCATCTCCGGCAGCCGCCCCGGCAACGGGCACGCCAACGGCAACAGCAACGGCAGCAACGGCGCCGGGCCGTCGGGCATGATCCAGCTGCGCAGTCCGGCCGTCACCGCCCGCTGCTACGGGACGCTCGAGACCGGGACGACCGTCCGGGCCCGGCTGATCGAGGCGGACATTGCGGCGCGCACAATCCGGTTCGAACTCGACGGTGCTGCCGGATAAACCTGCGGTGACGGCCGATTTGCACTTGCCGGTAGACTGGAGAACGTAGTAATGGATGCCCGGTCGTTGATTATTCGTGAATTTTGCTGGAAAAACACACAATCAGCTGATCCGCACCTACGCGATCTTGAACCGCCGCGACTGTTCCGCCACGGACATGACCGGCACGCAGTTGTTAGCCCGCGATCGGCTTCCACTGGATGCGCCACGCCTCCGCCGTGTTCCGCGCTGCCACAACATGTGGCGGGCTCGTCGAGCACCGCGGCCCAAGGCGCCTGATTGAACGGTATGTACTTGAAGACAGAGAATCTCCCCGCGGAGCACAGCCTGCACGCGGACAACAGCAGCGAAGAGATCGAAATCGAGGCTTCGCTTTCCTCCGACGAGCGCCCGCACGAACTGCCGCAGCAGACCTTCGCGGATTTCGAGGTGCGCGCCGACATCGTCAGGTCCCTCTTCGACGCCGGGATCACCCACCCGTTCCCGATCCAGGCCATGACCCTGCCGGTGGCCCTGTCCGGCCATGACATCATCGGCCAGGCCAAGACCGGTACCGGCAAGACCTTGGGCTTCGGCATCCCCGTGCTGCAGCGCGTCATCGGCCGCGACGACGAGGGCTTCGACAAGCTGCCCGTGCCCGGCGCCCCGCAGGCCCTGGTGGTCGTGCCCACGCGCGAACTGGCAGTGCAGGTGGCCCGCGACCTGGAGACCGCTTCCCGGCAGCGCAATGCCCGGATTGCCGTCATCTACGGCGGCCGCGCCTACGAACCCCAGGTCGAGGCGCTGCAGGAAGGCGTGGAAGTGGTGGTGGGCACCCCCGGCCGCCTGATCGACCTGCACCGGCAGCGGCACCTGAGCCTGAAGAATGTACGCATCGTGGTCCTCGACGAGGCCGACGAAATGCTGGACCTGGGCTTCCTGCCGGACGTGGAGACCCTGCTCGGCGCCACGCCGGCCGTCCGCCAGACCATGCTCTTCTCCGCCACCATGCCCGGCCCGGTGATTGCCATGGCCCGCCGGTACATGACCCAGCCCACCCACATCCGCGCCGCGGACCCGGACGACGAAGGCATCACGAAGAAGGACATCCGGCAGGTCATCTACCGGGCGCACAGTCTGGACAAGACCGAAGTGGTCGCCCGGATCCTGCAGTCCACGGGCCGTGGCCGGAGCATCATTTTCACCAAGACCAAGCGCACGGCGGCCAAGGTCTCCGAAGAGCTGGTCGACCGCGGCTTCGCCGCCGCGGCGATCCACGGCGACCTGGGCCAGGGTGCCCGCGAGCAGGCGCTGCGTGCCTTCCGCAACGAGAAGGTCGATGTGCTCGTGGCCACCGACGTCGCCGCCCGCGGCATCGACGTCGAGGACGTTACCCATGTGATCAACTACCAGTGCCCGGAGGACGAAAAGACCTACCTGCACCGGGTCGGCCGCACCGGCCGTGCCGGGAACAAAGGCACCGCGGTCACCTTCGTGGACTGGGAAGACGTGCCGCGCTGGGGCCTGATCAACAAGGCCCTCGGCCTGGATGTGCCGGAGCCGCGGGAAACCTATTCCTCCTCCCCGCACCTGTACACCGACCTGGACATTCCCCAGGGCACCAAGGGACGGCTGCCGCGCAGCCAGCGCAAGCTGGCCGGCATCGACGCCGAAAAGCTCGAGGACCTGGGCGAAACCGGCAAGCGCGGCGGACGCGGCAGCGGACGCTCCGGCGGCCAGGAACGCGGCGGCAGGCCCCGCGGCGAACGGGGCGGACAGGAACGCGAGCAGGCCGAAGGCGCCGGCCGGCGGCGGACCCGCCGCAGCTCTGCTGCCGAAGCTGCCGAGCCGGCTGCCGCTGCCGCACCTGCCGATGCGCAGGCCGGCACCGACGCCGCAGCGCCGGCACGGCGGAGCCGCACGCGCACCCGCCGCCGCAACGGCGAGGTGGTCCAGAGCCGCCAGGGTTCAGCCGAATAAATGGCTGCCGGTGGTGAAGGCGGACCGGCCGGCCCGCTGTGGTCGCCGTCGGGCAGCTCGCTGGTAGTGGAGGCGGACAACGCCGGCTACCTGCCGACCCTGCCCGACGGGGCCTTCACGCTCATCTACGTGGACCCGCCGTTCAACACTGGCCGGAGCCAGCGCCGGCAACAGACGTCAATGGTCCGCAGCGCCGACGGCGAAGGGGACCGTGTCGGGTTCAAGGGCCGCTCCTACCGGACCATCCGGGGCATGCTCGCCAGTTACGACGACGCCTTCGAGGACTACTGGTCCTTCCTGGAGCCGCGGCTGGCCGAGGCCTGGCGGCTGCTGGCCGAGGACGGCACGTTGTACCTGCACCTGGACTACCGGGAGGTGCACTACGCCAAGGTGCTGCTGGACGCACTGTTCGGCAGGGAGTGCTTCCTGAACGAGATCATCTGGGCCTACGACTACGGGGCGCGGGCCAGGCGCCGGTGGCCGACGAAGCACGACAACATCCTGGTGTACGTGAAGAATCCGGCCAAGTACCACTTCGACAGTGCCGCAGTGGACCGCGAGCCGTACATGGCTCCCGGGCTGGTGACCCCGGAGAAGGCCGCCCGCGGCAAGCTGCCCACCGATGTCTGGTGGCACACCATTGTCTCGCCCACCGGCCGGGAAAAGACCGGCTACCCAACGCAGAAGCCCGAGGGCCTGCTGCGCCGGATCGTGGCAGCCAGCAGCCGCGAGGGCGACTGGGTGCTCGATTTCTTCGCCGGCTCCGGCACCCTCGGCGCCGTCGCCGCCGGGCTGGGCCGCCGCTTCGTGTGCGTGGACCAGAACCCCCAGGCCATCGAGATCATGCGCCGCCGGCTCGGCGGCCATGCCACCGTCGCCGCGTTCGAGCCGGCGCTGCAGCAGGCAGGCCCGGTGTAGCACCGGCGGCTTCGGCGCCTGCTTGTCGCGGACGGCCGGCGCCGGCGCGTCGCACCCTCCCCGTTCGCGGCCTGCCCACATGCTCCGCATGCGGGAACCCCGGGCCGCTCTCTTAGCTCGCTGCGCCCGCGGCGGGGCCCTCGGCGCTAGCGCGTCGCGCCTTCCCCCTGCTCGCTTCGCTCGCAGCGGGGCCCTCGGCGCTAGCTGGCGGTGGTGTGTCCGGGCAGGAAGGCTTCGGCCCCGCTGCCCTCGTCGAGGATGCGGTACAGCACTTCCTCGGCGGTGACGTTCTCGCCCAGCCGGTTCGGCTTGCCGGTGCCGTGGTAGTCGCTCGAGCCGGTGAGGAACAGTCCGTTCTCAATGGCGAACCGGCGCAGCCAGGCCTGCCCCTCCGGCGGGTTGTCCCGGTGGTCCGCCTCGACGCCGGCCAGACCGGCGTCGACCATCTGGCGGAAGACGTCCTCAGCCACCACCCGGCCGCGGGCACTGGCCACCGGGTGCGCGAAGACCGGCACCCCGCCGGCCTGCCGGACCAGTTCGACGGCGAGCACCGGGTCCGGTGCATAGTGCGTGACGTAATAGCGCGAGTGCGAGGTGAGGATATTGGCGAAGGCCTCGGTACGGTCCGCCACCACACCTGCGGCCACCAGCGCGTCCGCAATGTGCGGGCGGCCGACGGTGGCCCCGTGACCGACGTGGGCGTGCACGTCCTCCCAGGTAATCGGGAAATCCTCGGCCAGCAGTTCCACCATGCGCTCGGCACGGGTCAGCCGCGCGTCGCGGGCCTTGGAGATTTCCGCCAGCAGGTCCGGGTACTGCGGATCGTGCAGGTAGGAGAGCACATGCACGCTGATGCCTTCGACGGTCCGGCAGGAAATTTCCATCCCGGGGACGAAGCCGATACCGATCCGGCGCGCAGCCGCGGCGGCCTGCTCCCAGCCGCCGGTGGTGTCGTGGTCGGTCAGCGCAACCACGTCGAGGCCGGCATCGGCGGCGGCCCGGATGACGTCGGCCGGCTCCTCGGTGCCGTCCGAGATCTTCGAATGCGTATGCAGGTCAATCCTCACACCCCCAATGTACGCCCCCGTGAGACTATGTACGGGTGAGCAGAGAGCAGAACAAGGACAGCCAGGCAGGGGTGCAGCCGCTCGGGGACCGGGTGAACAACCGCTCGCAGCGGCCCGAGTCCCAGGCATTCAAGGAATTCATGGCTTCGGCGTGGGGGCCCTCCGCGTCACCGGAAGTGTCCCGGGCCGAGGTGGCCGGGTATGCGGCCCGGCGCCGGCTCGCCATCTCGCGGAAGTTCCCCGGCGAGCGGCTGGTGGTTCCGGCCGGCCCGCTGAAGGTCCGGTCCAACGACACCGACTATCGCTTCCGCCCGCACTCGGGCTTTGCCCACCTGACCGGACTGGGGCTGGACCACGAGCCCGATGCCGTGCTGGTGCTGGAACCGGTAGACCCGGGCACAGGGGACCACGGCGGCAACCACCACGCCACCTTGTACTTCCGCCCCCCGTCCGGGAGGGAATCGCCGGAATTCTACGCCAACGCCCGCTACGGCGAATTCTGGATCGGCCCGCGCCCGACACTTGCCGTCCTGCAGCAGCACCTGGACCTGCCCACGGCCACGCTGGAGGAACTGGAGACTGCCGTAACCAAGGACGCCGGCGTCGTCGCCATCGGCGGGCTGCGCATCCGCCTGCTGCGGGAGGTGGACCTGAACGTCGACGCCCTGGTGGATACGTCCCGGATCAATACCGGCGTGGACCTGGAGGAATCCGACAACCTGGACGCCGAACTTGCCGAAGCGCTCTCCGAACTGCGCCTGCGCAAGGATGAGTGGGAGGTCGGCGAGCTGAAGAAAGCCGTCGCCGCCACGGTCAACGGCTTCCACGAGGTGGTCAAGGTGCTGCCGCGCGCCATGGCCCACGAGCGCGGCGAACGCGTGGTGGAAGGCGCCTTCTTCTCCCGTGCCCGCGAGGAAGGCAACGACCTGGGCTACGACACGATCGCTGCCGCCGGCAACAACGCCACCGTCCTGCACTGGATCCGCAACAACGGCCGGGTCCGTTCCGGGGACCTGCTGCTGCTGGACGCCGGCGTCGAGGCCGATTCGCTCTACACCGCCGACGTCACCCGCACCATTCCGGTCAACGGCAGCTTCACGCCGGTCCAGCGCAGGATCTACCAGGCGGTCCTGGACGCGGCTGATGCCGGCTTTGCTGCCGCCCGGCCCGGAGCCAAGTTCCGCGACGTGCACAGCGCCGCGGTCAAGGTCCTCGCCGAGCGGCTGGACGAGTGGGGCCTGCTGCCGGTGCCCCTTGAAGTGGCCCTCTCCCCCGACGGCCAGCACCACCGCCGCTGGATGCCGCACGGTACCAGCCACCATCTGGGCCTGGACGTGCACGACTGCGCGCAGGCCCGGCGCGAACTGTACCTGGACGGACTGCTGGAAGAGGGCATGGTCTTTACGATCGAGCCGGGACTGTACTTCAAAGCCGAGGACCTGGCCGTGCCCGAGGAATACCGCGGCATCGGGGTGCGGATCGAGGACGACATCCTGATGACCGCCGACGGCCCGGTGAACCTCAGCGCTGCCCTGCCCCGTACCCCGGACGATGTCGAATCCTGGATGGCAGGCATCTACGCCGGCAGTTAGCGGCAGGCCGGCAGTCAGCAGCGGGGGGCCCGCCGGTTGGCGGGCCCCTCTGCTGTGTCCGTGGCCGGTGTGCGTGCCGGTGGTCAGTCGCCCTGTCGGCGCGGTTCGTCCCCGTTGGCCGGTCCGGGCTGCTGCTCCGGTGAAGCCTCCGGCGCCTGCTGCTGCGGCGGGAGCCGCACGCCGAACTGCGGACGGCCGTCCGGCAGGTCCGGGTAGCTGCCGCGCACCGGCACCCCGCGCGGGGCCGGCGGTGCCGGGGTACCGTTTCCCTGCGGTCCCGCCCCCGGAGCCTGCCCGTTCCGGCCGAACGGGTCCTCGCCCCACTGTGGGGGTCGCTCGGGGCCCTGCGGCCGCTGGCCGTAGGCCTGCGGGTGCTGTCCAAATCCCGCGGTGCCGGCCACCGCGACCTGGGCGGCCAGCCGGCGGGCCTCGTAGGCTACTTCCGGGGCCACGATCACGTCGTAGCTGGTGGCAATGACCTGGTTGGTCGAGGTGAAGTCGCGCTTTCCGCGCTGGAAGGCGTAGCTGATGATGCCGAAGAGCATCCAGAAGGCCGCGCCCATGGCCATGGACGAGAGCACCAGGCCGTAGGTCTGGCCGCTGCCGAACAGCATCAGCAGCAGACCGACGAAGAGCCCGAACCACGCTCCCGTGGCCGCGCCGGAGAGCGCCACCCGGGGATAGCTCAACCGGCCGGTGACCCGTTCCACGGTCTTGAGGTCGTTGCCGATGATGGACACGTGCTGGACGGGAAAGTTCTGGTCCGCCAGGTAGTCCACCACTTTCTGGGCGTCAAGATAGGATCGGTAATTGCCGATCAGCTGCCCCTGCGGCAGCGTGCGGCCCAAATCTCGTGCATCGGAACGGCCAAGCATGCTAGACATATCCTTATTCTCCACCATTCCCGCAGGCCGCACCGGGCAGCGGGCCGCGTATCGCTGCGGGTGAACAGCGGTGCTCCCCTGCCGGGCAGGCCCGCGGCCGGCTTGGCACGTCCGGCGAGCGTACACGGGCGGAACAACGTAGCCTAAAGGGGTGAGCACAAATTCAACCCGGGTCTTCGTTGCGCGCCTGCTGGGTCTGGATGTTTTCGACCCCTTGGGCGACCGCCTAGGCCGGCTGCGCGACGTCGTGGTACTGGACCGCGGGCCCGCGAAGCCGCCGCTGGTGGTGGGCCTCGTGGTTGAGGTCCCCGGCAAAAAGCGCGTCTTCGTGCCCATGACGCGGGTGACTTCCATGGAAGCCGGACAGATTATCTGCACCGGGCTGGTCAATCTGCGCCGCTTCGAGCAGCGCGGTGCCGAAATGCTGGTCGTGGCCGAAATGTTCGACCGCCGCGTCATCCTGGCAGACGGCAGCGGCAGCGCCACGATCGAGGATATTGGCATGGAACAGGCCCGCAACGGGGACTGGTACGTCTCCCAGCTGTTCGTCCGGCGCGGCCACTCGATGTCCCCGCTGCGCAGCCTGCGGCGGAACGAAACCCTGATCGTGGACTGGAACGAGGTATACCAAGGCGGCCGGAACGAGCCCCAGTCCGCCACAACCTTCGTGGCCAGCCATGAAGACCTTAAGCCTGCGGACTTCGCCGAGGCACTGCACGAGATGAACGACAAGCGCCGGCTCGAGGTGGCCAGCGAGCTGCAGGACGAGCGGCTGGCCGACGTGCTCCAGGAACTGCCGGACGATGACCAGGTCCAGATCCTCTCCTCGCTGGACCTGGAACGCGCCGCGGACGTGCTCGAGGAGATGGACCCCGACGACGCGGCCGACCTGCTCGCGGAACTGCCGGAGGAGCAGAAGGAACAGCTGCTGCAGCTGATGGAACCGGAAGAGGCGGAGGATGTCCGCCGGCTGATGGAGTACGAGGAGAACACTGCCGGGTCCATCATGACGCCGGTCCCGGTCATCCTCCCTCCGGAGGCGACGGTGGCCGAAGCACTGGCGCACGTGCGGCGCGAGGAACTGACCCCGGCGCTGGCTTCAGCCATTTTTGTCTGCCGGCCGCCGCTGGAGACGCCGACGGGCCGGTACCTCGGCGTGGTGCATATCCAGCAGCTGCTGCGCTACCCGCCGCCGGAGGCCCTGGGCAATATCGTGGATACGGACCTGGAACCCGTCTCCGACCACGCGGCGGTCAGCGAAGTGGCCAGGATGCTGGCCACTTACAACCTCAACGCGGTGGCCGTGGTCAACGACGCCGGCCGGCTGGTCGGCGCGGTGACGGTGGACGATGTGCTGGACCAGCTGCTGCCTGAAGACTGGCGGGCCCAGGAGGAAGAACCCCCGCAGAGCATGACTGGAGGTGCGCGCCGTGGCTGAAACCAAGGTCAAGACCGGAGGCTTGGATACCCCGCGCGAGGCGCGTGCCAGGCTGCTGCCGCGGCTGACTCCCAACCCTGATGCCTTTGGCAAGGCCACCGAGAAGTTCGCCCGCTTCATGGGCACGCCGCAGTTCCTGATGTGGATGACCGTCTTCTGCCTGGTGTGGCTGGCCTGGAACACCTTCGGCCCCGAGGCACTGCGCTTCGACAGCGCAGCGCTGGGCTTCACCGCGCTGACCCTGATGCTCTCGCTGCAGGCCTCCTACGCCGCGCCGCTGCTGCTGCTGGCGCAGAACCGGCAGGACGACCGGGACAAGGTGGCACTGCAGCAGGACCGCCAGCGGGCCGAACGCAACCTCGCCGACACCGAATACCTCACCCGCGAACTGGCCGCCCTGCGGATCGCGCTGCGCGAAGTCGCCACCCGGGACTTTGTCCGCAGCGAGCTGCGCAGCGTGCTGGAAGAGCTCCTCGAGGAGGACCGCGAGCAGCGTCCGGTGCGCCGGAGGAGGAAGAAGCTGCCGGAGACCACCGTGAGCCTGCCCCGGATCACCGCGCCCGCCCAGCAGGACCGGCGGTCCGGCCGGCGGGACGCGTCCGGGCAAACCGCAGGATCGGAGCAGTAGCCGGTGGTCGACGAGAAATCCGTGCGTGCGGCGCTGGGCACGGTCATGGACCCGGAACTGCGGCGGCCGATCACCGAGCTCGGCATGCTCAAGGACGTGCAGATCGACGGCGCGGGCAACGTCCGCGTCGAGGTGCTGCTGACCATTGCCGGGTGCCCGTTGCGGGAAACCATTACCGCCGACGTCGAACGGGCCCTCGGTGCCGTTCCCGGCACAGCCGACGTGTCCGTGCAGCTGGAGGTAATGAGCGCGCAGCAGCGCCAGGAACTCAAGGACCGGCTGCGCGGTCCGGGGGCCGCACGGGGCATCCCGTTCAACCAGCCGTCGTCCCTGACGCGGGTGTACGCGGTGGCCAGCGGCAAGGGCGGCGTCGGCAAGTCCAGCATCACGGTGAACCTGGCCTGCGCGATGGCGGCCCGCGGACTGCGGGTGGGCGTCATCGATGCCGACGTCCACGGCTTCTCGGTGCCCGGGCTGCTGGGCATCTCGCAGGCTCCCACACGGGTGGACGAGATGATCCTGCCGCCGGTGGCCTACGGGGTCAAGGCGATTTCGATCGGCATGTTCGTCACCGGCAACCAGCCGGTCGCCTGGCGCGGACCGATGCTGCACCGCGCCCTGGAGCAGTTCCTCACCGATGTGTACTTCGGCGACCTGGACGCATTGTTCCTGGACCTGCCGCCCGGCACCGGGGACGTGGCCATCTCGGTCGCGCAGCTGCTGCCGTCGTCGGAAATCCTGGTGGTCACCACGCCGCAGGCCGCCGCGGCGGAGGTTGCCGAGCGGGCCGGTTCCATCGCCGCGCAGACGGGCCAGCAGGTAGCCGGGGTGATCGAGAACATGTCCTGGCTCGAACTGGAAGACGGCTCCCGGATGGAGATCTTCGGCTCCGGCGGCGGCGCAGCGGTGGCGGAACGGCTCGGCACCGCCCTCGGGGCGCCGGTCCCGCTGCTCGGCAGCATCCCGCTGGAGCCGCGGCTGCGCGAAGGCGGCGACAGCGGCCGGCCGATAGTGCTCTCCGCGGAGGATTCGGCCGCCGCCGGGGCCCTGCGAGGAATCGCGAATGCCCTGGCGGCCCGCCCCCGCGGCCTGGCCGGCCGCCCGCTCGGGGTCACCCCGCGCAGCTGACCCGGCCGGGAGTCAGGTGGCTTCGGGATCGAAGGGAGCCGGCCGGCCGGGTGCGAGGCGTTGCACCTCGCGGACGGGCTTCGCTGCCACGGCCGCAGCACCTGCGGCAGCGGCGGCCGGCGGCGCCGGGGCGACGTCGTCGTCCATCAGGGCCTCGCGGATGATCCGGCGCGGGTCGTACTGCCGGGGGTCCAGCTTGCGCCAGTCCATGTCCACGATCTCGTCGCCGACTTCCTCGCGCAGCTGTTCCTTCGCCCCCGCGGCCATGGCGCGCAGCTGCCTCACGAAGCGGCCCAGCTGGGCGGCATATTCGGGCAGCCGCTCGGGACCGAGCACAATTACGGCCAGGACCGCAAGAATGATCAGTTCCGATCCATTAATTCCGAACACCCTTGAAGATTACCTCACGGCCGTGCCGGCTGGATCATCATGCCCAGGCCGCGCACAATCCGGCTGACCGGGTCATTGTCCTCCTGCGGCCGCGGCAGCATGAGCCGGGACTTCTCGGTCACCACCACGTGGTTCACGGTGTCGGGCAGCTCGGAGACCGGCAGGTCCGACCACACGGTGTAGGTGACATGGTTCGAATCCAATACCACCGTCCACGTGTCCGATGCCCGCACCCACATCTGCCGGTCCATGCCGTCCACCTGCCAGAAGCCGTCCGCCGACACGGTACGGCCGGTCAGGCCGTTGACCGGTTCCTCGCCGGAGACAACATCCAGTTCGGCGCCGGCCATATCCTCGATGCCGCGGCGCTCCTCGACCACCACGATGGAGTCCGTGCCGTTGCTCAGCTTGATCTGCACGGCCGGATGGCCGTCCACCGCGGTCCCCGTGGCCGACACCAGCCGATAGCCCAGGGCGCCAAGCTGCGGACAGTTCCAGCCCTCGCTGCGCAGCTTGCGCAGGTCTTCCTGGTCCAGGGCAGCGGCGGTGGCTGCGCCCCCGGCCGGCCTGATCCCGTCCGCGGAGTTCCAGACGGAGGCCAGGGACGGCTCGCGGCCGGCCAACAGCTCTTCCTCCCCGCCGAGCAGCCAGGCCCCGGCCAAGGTCAGGGTGAGGATGCCGGCCAGCGCGACCGAGGCCGCCGCGGCCACCCGGCGCCGCACTCCGCTGGCTGCGGAGGCCGGGGCTGCGGCCGGAACGTCCGGCGCAACCTGCGGACTCGCCCCTCCCGAAGCCAGCACGCTTTCACGCAGAATGCGGTTGGCCAGGTCCGGGCGGGGCGGCGGCACATCCAGTGACCGGAGCCGTTCCTGCACATGGCGCTGCCCGGCGACGATCTCCCGGCAGCGGGCGCATCTTTCCAGGTGCCGTTCCAGCATGAGCCGCCGGCTGTCCGGCAGCTCACCGTCCAGGAACTCACCTAACTCACGTACTGGATGGCGCATTTTGGGTCTTAGTGTGCACCGGCCACACGGGGTAGTTTCAACCGGGGGGCGCGCCTGGCGGCAGGGTCGCGGTGGGCGAGCTTCTCGCGAAGCATGGTCCGCCCCCGGTGGATCCGCGACCGCACGGTGCCCAGCTTGACGTCCAGCGCTTCGGCCACTTCGTCGTAGGAGAGGCCCTCCAGGTCGCACAGTACGACGGCGGCCCGGAAGTCCGGCGGCAGTTCCTCCAGCGCGGCCTGGATGTCCACATCGAGGTTGTTGAACTCGAAGCTGCGCTCGGGTCCAGGCTCCTTGCCGGGAATGCGCGATTCCGCGTCCTCGCTGAAGCCGTCGAAGCGGATCCTGTTCCGCCGCCGGGCCTGGTCCAGGAACAGGTTGGTGGTGATGCGGTGCAGCCAGCCGTCCAAGGTGCCGGGCTTGAAGTTGTCCAGGGCACGGAAGACGCGCACAAAAACTTCCTGCGTCAGGTCCTCGGCGTCATGCCGGTTGCCGGTGAGCCGGAACGCGAGGCGGTAGACCTTTGCCGAGTGCTCGGCCACGACTTCTTCCCAGCTGGGCCTGACCCAGTCCTGGTCGCCGCCGGCGGGAACTTTCCGCCCGGCTCGCTGGCGCAGCTGTGACATCGGCACTCCCCTCCAAGCTGCCGCCACCGACTCAAGACGGCAGCCGATATGTTGTTTGGAACCCAATCCTCCCCCAGCAAGCTGTGAGAACTCTGGATACCAGCTGCATAAACGCTTCTACTGGCATCTTGCGTCCTGGCAGGTGCTGTCGGCAAGGGCACAGGCGGATACGGGCAGGATTGCGGGCTCCCAGGCAGTAGGCTGGACAATGTCTTTTGCCGTGTCCTTTGCCGGGACGGCCCCGGGGCTGTCCAGGGCCGCAAGCGCCGGCCGGAGCCGCGGGCTGCTGCCACAGGCATGCAGCCGCGGCCGGCAGTCCAGTCAGCAGTTAGTGGAGGGAGCGACGCCGCATGAGCGCCGACAAGCAGACCAGCTGGTCCTACACGGAGGGCCTGCCCACCGAGGACGAGGTCCTGCTGCGCGCCCGCGAACGTTCCTTCGAGCTCGGCGTCGCCACCGTCAGCCCCGGCGTCGCCGCCGCCCTGACGGTGCTGGCAGCCGCCACCAAGGCCCAGACCGCCGTCGAAATCGGCTCCGGGGCCGGGGTCTCCGGGGTCTGCCTGCTCCGCGGGCTGCCGGAAACAGCGGTGCTGACCACCATCGACTCCGACGTGGACCACCTGCGCGCGGCCCGGGAGGCCTTCCACGATGCCGGCATTCCCGGCAACCGGACCCGCACCATCTCCGGGCGGGCGGCGGACGTCCTGCCGCGGCTGACCGACAATGCCTACGACCTGGTCTTCATTGACGCCGACAAGCCGTCCTATTTGAACTATGTGGAGCAGGCGGTGCGGCTGCTCAAGCGCGGCGGGACGCTGATCATCAACGACGCCCTCGACCAGGACCGCGTCTCCGATCCGGCCATCCGCGACGAGACCACCACGACGCTGCGCAAGGTGGGCAAGGCGGTGCGCGCGAACAAGCAGCTGGTCTCGGCCATGCTGCCGACCGGCAGCGGTCTGCTCGTCGCGGTCAAGAAGTAGCGTCAGGCGACGCCGCGCAGGAACGCCAGCAGCAGCCGCGTCCCATAGCCGGTAGCCCCCTTGGCCACCTCGGCCTCGTCCGCGTCGGCGCGTGCCGGACCGGCGATGTCCAGATGGACCCAGGGGGTGTCCCCAACGAATTCCTTCAGGAACAGCGCGGCCGTGATGGACCCGCCGCCCACTTTGGAGGCGGCAGAGGCGATGTGCGACAAATCCGCCACGGAGGACTCAAGCGCAAAACCGTATTCCTCCTGAACTTCGGCCAGGGGCATGTGCCAGATCCGCTCCCCCGACTCCGCGGAGGCCGTCTCGAAGACCGGCACGAGGTCCGGCCTATTGGAGTACAAGGCGGCGTGCCTCCGGCCCAGACCGAGCGAGGCGGCGCCGGTCAGGGTGGCAATGTCCACCAGTACGTCCGGCCGCAGTTCCGCAGCTGCGTAGGCCAGCACGTCCGCGAGGACCATCCGGCCCTCGGCGTCGGTATTGCCGATTTCCACCGTCGTGCCGCCGTAGACCTCCACGACGTCGCCGGGGCGGTAGGATCCGGCACCAATGGCGTTTTCGGCCAGCGGCAGCAGGCCGGTCACGCGGTGCCCCACTCCCAGTTCGGCGGCCGCCGACAGCACAGCCAGGACGACGCCGGCACCTGCCATGTCCGTCTTCATCGGCACCATGGCCTCGCGCGGCTTCAGCGACACGCCGCCGCTGTCAAAGGTGATGCCCTTGCCGGCCAGGACGATATGGCGACTGCCGGCCGGAGCCGGAGTGGCCGGGGTATAGGACAGTTCGACCAGGCGTGGTTCGCTGGCCGATCCGGAACCGACCGCGAGCAGGCCGCCGAAACCTTCGCGGGCCAGGTCCTGTGCGTCCCGGATCCTGATCTGCAGCCCGGAACCGTCAGCCAGCCGGGCAGCCTGCGCTGCCATCCACGCCGGGTTCTTCACGTTCGAGGGCATATTCGCCAGGTTCCGCGCCAGCCAGACGGCCTGCGCCGTGGCCGCCGCCCGCCGCAGCACGTCGGCGGAGGCACCTGTCAACTCCAGTACTGAGGCCATTGGCTTCGGGCCGCTGTTCCGGCCCGCCCGGGGCGGCCGGTAGCCGCCGAGCAGGAATCCCTCGGCGAAGGCCGCCTGCAGCGGCCCGGCGAGGCCGTCAACCACGCTCGAGCGCACCACATCCAGCCCGGCAGTGGCCTTGGCCAGCGCGGCACCGGCGGCGCGCAGGCCGCGGGCCGACTCGTCGCCGACGCCGAGGAAAATGAGCCGCTGCGGCAATGTGCCGCGTCCGGTGCCCTCCCGGCCGCCGGAGGCCGCCACGGCGAGGACGTCCCCGGCCTTGCCGGTGACGGAACTGACTTCGGCCCAGGCTGCAACGTCCGCCCCGAAGCTCACAGCCGCTTCCGCCGCGCCGCGCCGCGGCTGGGGCACCCGGCGGCCGGGGCCGGAGTCGGCGTCGTCGGCGACGGCCGCCACGGGCACCACGACCGCGGACACCGACGCGGCGCCGTCGGCCAGCGAGGCGCCCCTGGGCAGTGCAGGCAGAGCGGACAGCCGGGTGGGCAGCGGCGCTGCGACCGCCTCCTCGAGGGCTTGCCCGGTCCGCTCCCCGGGTGTTGCGGCATGCAGGGTCACCGGCTGCGGCCCCTACTGTGTGACGTCCAGCAGGCAGTCCTTAAGGTGCCCGGCTTCCTCGGCGTTCATTTCCAGCACCAGGCGCCCGCCGCCGTCAATGGGCACACGCAGGATCAGGCTGCGCCCCTCCTTGGTGACTTCCATGGGTCCGTCACCCGTACGCGGTTTCATCGCAGCCATGTGGAATATCCCTTTCCGCCGTGGACCAGGCCGGCCGCGGCACAACCGCGGCCAGCCAAGCCCGTCAACATCACGGGCACGGCCCGGGGGCTAGCCCTTGGCCGTGCCTTCACCGTTCCACATTATCGCCCACATCACACATTCGGTGGAATTGTGCGCAATCACACGCAACGTGCCGGGCCGGACATTCCCGCAGGTCACGGCGGATAGTCACCGCCACCGGGCAGTTCGGCCCAGGACCAGAGCCAGGTCACCCAGACGACCTGGCCCGACAGGAACATCAGCAGCAGGCACACCCGGTAGGCCCGGCTGTCCGAGACCAAGGCCGCTGCCAGCGCCAGCGGAAACAACGGCAGCATCATCCGGAACGTACTGGTCTGGGGATGCAGGAAGGCGAAGAGGTAGAGGCCGTAACAGGCGCACCAGAGCCGCAGTACCGGCCCCAGCCGCCGCACGGGCCGGGACATCAGGCACAGCAGCGCTGCCGCTGCCAGCACCAGCGGCGCCAGGAACCCGCTTACGGGACCGAACAGCCTGGCCCCCATCTCGAACCACGGCTGGAACAGCACCAGGTCCCGGCCGCGCCAAGCCATTTCGGTGTCCGTATAAGCGCGCATCTCCCCGGTCACCGCCCAGGCCAGCACCGGCCAGGCCAGCGCGGCCACGCCGCTGACCAGGACCAGCACGGCCAGCCGGGCAAACTCCGCGGCCGGCAGTGGATTCCGTCCGCGCCGGTGGATCCGCCACAGCAGATACAGGCCCGCCATTGCCGCGAAAGGCACCCCGACCGGGCGGGACAGGCACATCAGCACGACGACGGGCAGGGCTGCCAAGTAGCGGCCCCGCACCATCAGGTACAGGCCGGCGGCCAGCAGTGCCAGGTTCAAAGACTCGGCATAGGGCACCTGGAGGATGGGCGAGACCGGAAAGGACGAAACGAAGACCACGCCCCAGAGGGCCGCGGGGTGCCCGGCGAACTGCCGGAAGAGCTTGTAGGCCAGCAGCACGGCCGCAAATCCTGCGGCCGTGGCCAGCAGCGGAGCCAGTATGCGCCATTCCAGCCCGGTGAGGGCATTCGCTGCCCGGACCAGGGCCGGGAACAGCGCATAGAAGGCCCATTGGTTTTCCAGCGCCCGCCCGTCGGGACCGCGCGGCACCTGGTCCGGATACCCCTCGCGGTAGATCCGCTCATACCAGGCGCTGTCCCAGATCCCGATGAAGTCCAGGTAATCCGGCCGCGCCGGACCCCACGGGCTCGGGCCCTGCTGTCTGGCTACAGCAGTGAAAACCAGCAGGGAGAAAACCCTGGCCAGCGCATAGATGCCGCACACCTGCACCCACCAGGGCCAGCGGGCAGCACGCAGCCGCCAGTCCTGCACGCCGGAGGCCAGCAGCGCGTGCAGGCCAGCCGGACGCTGTCCGGTTCCGGTCATTGCCCCTGTTCCTCCACCGCAGCATGCCTGCCGGAACCGTTTCCGGACCTGGCCAGCGTCCGGATCAGGGCCTCCTTGGCGGCCAATTCGGCGCGCAGGGCATCCAGCACCTGGTCCACCTGGTCCATCCGGTAGCCGCGCAACGCCGTCGAAAACCTGATGCTGTCAATGTCCTCGGACCGCGGGTGCTCCGGCAGCAGGACCGCCGGCAGCCTCGCTTCATGCTCGCTCAATCCTTCCAGTGCCGCCACCTGGCCGCGCCGCCAGTCAGCCTCGGGGGCGTCGGGCGCCGGTACGGGGGCGGCCGGCGGCAAGGCACCGCGGCCCCGTCCCTCAAGCAGCCACTGGAACCTTCCCGGCAGCTTGCCCACAGCCGCTGCCGCGGCAACGCCGGCAACGGCTATGGCGAGGAAGACAAGGAAAAAGCTCACGGAACCATCGTGCCAGAGATTGGGTTCCTCCCCATGTGCCGGCTCCGCCGCCACGCGGGGACCCCTCGGAACCCACTCTATTTTGGGTTCCTCCCCATGTGCCGGCTCCCGTTCACGGCCACCCCGCACGCTTCGCGCACGGGGAGCCCTGGCCGTTCTCTTACGCGGGGACCCCCGGAACCCACTATTGGGGCGGTCCCGCGGTGCCCTTCACGGGCGGGGCAGGGAGCCGACGCCGGCGACGATCTTCTCGACTGCTTCCTCCGCGGAGTCCACCACATGCACCAGGGACAAGTCCCGTTCGGAAATCATGCCCTCACCCAGCAGCGTAGAGCGCACCCAGTCCATCAGCGGCGTCCAAAAGGCCGTGCCGACCAGGACGATCGGGAACGAAGTGACCTTTTCGGTCTGGACCAGCACCATCGCTTCGAAGAGTTCGTCCATGGTGCCCAGTCCGCCGGGCAGCACCACGAAGCCCTGTGCATACTTGACGAACATCGTCTTGCGCGCGAAGAAGTAGCGGAAGTTGATGCCCAGATCGACCCACTCATTGAGCCCCTGCTCGAACGGCAGCTCGATCCCGAGCCCTACCGACAGGCCTCCGGCCTCGCTGGCACCCTTGTTGGCCGCCTCCATGGAGCCCGGCCCGCCGCCGGTGATCACCGCGAAGTTGCACTGGACCAGCAACCTGCCTACTGCCTCGGCGATCGCATAATGCTCGGTGCCGCGCTTGGTCCTGGCCGATCCGAACACACTGATGGCCGGACCCAGGTCAGCCAGCGTGCCAAACCCTTCCACGAACTCACTTTGGATCCGCAGCACCCGCCACGGATCGGTATGCGTGAAGCCGGCCTGGTCACGGGTATCGAGCAGATACTGGTCAGCCTGCGGAATGTCCGCCTGTGCACGGCGCAGTTCCACCGCACCCTTGTACCGCGTCTTCAGCGCCGTCGGCAGCTCGGACGGCAGCGGTATTCCTGACTGATTACTCATGTCCCAAGGCTACTCACCGCCGCAAGTTGAGCCACGCAGGGCAGGTTGCGCTTGAGTCACGATTGCCGCCCGCAGCCACCGCGGGGGATGGTGCCCGGGTCCAGTCCTCGCTAGATTCAGTCCATGGCAACTGAACCGGCAGTCCGCCCGCTGGTGGAGCTGAAGAACGTCAACAAGCACTTTGGTGCCCTGCACGTGCTGCAGAACATCAACCTGGAAGTGACCAAGGGAGAGGTCGTCGTCGTCATCGGCCCGTCCGGTTCCGGCAAGTCGACTCTGTGCCGGGCCATCAACCGGCTGGAAACCATCGACACCGGTGAAATCCTCATCGACGGCAAGCGGCTGCCGTCCGAGGGCAAGGGGCTGGCCGCACTGCGCGCGGACGTGGGCATGGTCTTCCAGTCCTTCAACCTCTTCGCCCACAAGTCAATCCTGGAAAACGTCACGCTCGGCCCGGTCAAGGTCAAGAAAATGAAGCCGGATGCTGCCAAGGACCTGGCCATGGGGCTGCTGGAACGCGTCGGCGTCGCCAACCAGGCACAGAAACTGCCCGCCCAGCTCTCCGGCGGCCAGCAGCAGCGCGTGGCCATCGCGCGCGCCCTGGCCATGAAACCCAAAGTCATGCTCTTCGACGAGCCCACCTCCGCGCTGGATCCGGAAATGATCAACGAGGTGCTGGACACGATGGTCGAACTGGCCAGGGAAGGCATGACCATGATCGTCATCACCCACGAAATGGGTTTTGCCCGCAAGGCTGCCGACCGGGTCATCTTCATGGCCGACGGCCAGATCGTCGAGCAGGCCACCCCGGAGGAATTCTTCACCAATCCGCGCAGCGAGCGGGCGAAGGACTTCCTCGGCAAGATCCTGGAGCACTAGGGAGCGGGGCCGTCACAGTGCGCCGCAGACGCGCCCGCGAGGACCGGCTGCCCTGCTCCCCCGAACAGACCAACCAAGGTTCTTCAACCGGAGGAACCACCACGCGAGGAGGAAATATGCGAAAACCCCGCATCGCTCTGGCTGCCACGGCCGCCATCGCCGCGCTGGCTCTTTCGGCCTGTGGAGGAGACGGAGGCGGCGGAGGCGCCGGCGGCGGAGGGACGCAAGGAACCGGCGCCGCCGGGGAGAGCATCCGGATCGGCATCAAGTTCGACCAGCCCGGGCTCGGCTTCAAGGACGGCGACAACTACACCGGCTTCGACGTCGACGTGGCCAAGTACGTGGCCAACGAGCTGGGGTACAGCGAGGACCAGATCGAATGGGTCTCGGCCCCGTCCGCACAGCGCGAGACGATGCTGCAGAACGGCCAGGTGGACATGATCTTCGCCACCTATTCCATCACCGACACGCGGAAGGAAGTCGTGGACTTCGCCGGCCCGTACTTCGTGGCGGGCCAGGACCTGCTGGTGCCGGCCGACAGCACCGACATCACCGGCCCGGACAGCCTCAACGGCAAGAACCTGTGTTCGGTCACCGGCTCCACATCCGCCCAGCGCGTCAAGGAAGAGTTCGCCTCCGGGGTGAACCTGCTCGAGCAGCCGGGCTACGCCGAGTGCGTCACGGCCATGGAGGGCGGCCAGATCGACGCAGTCACCACCGACGACATCATCCTCGCCGGCCTGGCGGCCCAGCCTGCCTACTCCGGCAAGTTCAAGGTGGTCGGCAACACGTTCTCCGAGGAGAACTACGGCGTGGGCCTGCCCAAGGGCAGCGAGCTGTGCGAGGACATCAATGCCGCGATCACGAAGATGATCGATGAGAGCGCATGGAAGGACGCGCTGGCCAAGAACACCGAGGGCACCGGCTACGAGCCCAATGCGGAGCTGAATCCCCCCACTCCTGCGCCCTGCGCCTAGCCAACCCGGCACCGTCCGGGAGGAATCCGGAGCCACCAGGCCCCCGGCTTCCTCCCGGACCCAGCCGGACCACCATCAACGCGGAAGAGGTGACTCGTGGATCGCTTCCTCTCGCTTTTCCAGGACTACGACATCCTGGGAGCGTTCTGGGCGAATATCCAGCTGACCTTCTGGGCGGCACTGGGGTCCTTTGTCCTCGGGACCATCCTGGCCCTGATGCGCATTTCCCCGGTACCGAGCTTCCAATGGGTCGGCGCCTCGTATGTCAACATTTTCCGGAACACGCCCCTGACCATCATCATCGTCTTCGGCGTGCTGGGCCTCTACAGCCAGCTGCAGGTACAGCTGAACGAGAACTTCAACCTGAATTTCTTCATGCTGGCCATCGTGGGGCTGACCGTCTACCACGCGGCCTTCGTCTGCGAGGCCATCCGCAGCGGCGTCAACACGGTGCCCCTGGGCCAGGCAGAGGCGGCCCGGGCGATCGGACTGAGCTTCTTTCCGGCCGCCTGGCTGATCATCCTGCCGCAGGCGCTGCGCGGGGCCGTTGCGCCGCTGGGCAACGTGCTGATCGCGCTGACCAAGAACTCCACGGTGGCAACGGCCGGTTCCGTAGCCGAAACGTCGGGGCTGATGCGGACCATGCTCGAGTTCAACGGGGACATCGCCCTGCTGATCTTCCTGATCTTCGCGGTGGGCTTCGTCATCATCGTGATCCCAATCGGCCTGGCCACAACCTGGCTGTCGAAGAAACTGGCGGTGGCGCGATGAGTGCGCACAGGCAGACAGTCCTGTTCGATGCACCGGGACCGCGTGCCCGGCGGCGGATCCTGATCGCGAATGTCGTCGGCATCCTGCTTGTCGCGGCAATCCTGGCCGTGGTCCTGATCCGCTTCGCCGAACAGGGCCAGCTCGACGCCGGCAAGTGGTCCCCGTTCCTGCAGGCCGATACCTGGCTGAACTTCATGCTGCCCGGGCTGATGGCCACGCTCAGGGCTGCGGCCGTAGCCATCGTCACCTCGGTGGTCTTCGGGTTCCTCTTCGGGGTAGGCAGGCTCTCCCACCTGGCGCCGCTGCGCTGGTTCTGTTCGATCGTCGTGGAGTTCTTCCGCGCGGTGCCGGTCCTGCTGATGATGATCTTTTTGTGGATCGGCCTGGCCAATGTGCGCATCTTCCCGCCCCAGGATGTCCCCTTCATCGCCGTCGTCACCGCACTGACGCTCTACAACGGCGCGGTCATCGCGGAACTGGTCCGTTCCGGCGTGCACTCGCTGCCCAAGGGCCAGCGCGAGGCGGCCCTGGCCATCGGGATGACCCGCCAGCAGTCCCTGCGCAATGTCGAAATCCCGCAGGCACTGGTGGCTATGCTGCCTGCGCTGCTGAGCCAGTTCGTGGTGATCCTGAAGGATTCGGCGCTCGGCGCAATCATCACCTACGTCGAGCTGCTCAACGAAGGCCGCAGGCTCGGCTCGGCCGAGGGCAACATGGTGCCCGCGCTGCTGGTCACCGCGCTGATCTTCATCGTGATCAACTTCGCCCTGACCGCGCTGGCCCACCGGCTTTCCCGGTACCTCAGCTCCCGGACGGCCAGCCGGACCGCCCAGGTCTCGCCGACTCCAAACCTGCTGCCGGGCGAGGACACGGCGGAACCCGCAAAGCGGCCCTGAGCCGGAGCGACTGGGAGCCGGCTTAGTGCGAGCCAGCGCGGCGCACCTTCCCGCGGCTAGCTGGTCAGCCAGGTGCGCAGTGCGGCCAGGCAGGTGCGGATGGCGTCGGCGCTGACATGTTCGTTGTCGGTGTGCGCCAGCAGCGCGTCGCCGGGGCCGAAGTTCACCGCCGGGATGCCCAGCTCGCTGAAGCGGGCGACGTCGGTCCAGCCGTACTTGGGCTTCGGAGCCGCGCCAACGGCGCGGATGAAGTCCGCCGCGGCCGGATGTTCCAGGCCCGGCCGGGCGCCGGCTGCGGCGTCCGTGCGGACGACGGCGAATCCTTCGAGCAGCTCACGGACGTAGGCCTCGGCGTCGTCCGGGGTCTTGTCCGGGGCGAAGCGGTAGTTGATTTCGACCACGGCGTGGTCCGGAATCACGTTGCCGGCGGTGCCACCACGGATCTTCACGGCATTGAGGCTCTCGCGGTAGTCCAGCCCGTCCACGGTGACGGTGGCCGGCTCGTGGTCGCGGAGCCGGACCAGGATCTCGGCCGCGGCGTGGATGGCGTTCTGCCCCATCCAGGCCCTGGCCGAGTGCGCCGCCTTTCCCACGGTGCTCGCCTCAAGCCGGATGGTGCCGTTGCAACCGCCCTCCACGGTGCCGTCCGTCGGCTCCAGCAGGATGGCAAAGTCTCCCTGCAGCTGTTCAGGGTGGTTGCGGACCAGCCGGCCCAGGCCGCTGAGCGAGGCCTCGACTTCCTCATGGTCGTAGAAGACATAGGTGACATCCCGGGTGGGTCGGGCCAGTGCGGCGGCCAGCGCCAGCTGCACGGCGACGCCGCCCTTCATGTCGGTGGCCCCCCGGCCGTAGAGCGTTCCGTCCTGCCAGCTGGACGGCACCGTACCCCGCGCATGCGGCGCCGTCGGCAGCGGCACTGTATCCAGGTGGCCGGCCAGGATGACCCGTTCGGCCCGGCCGAGGCTGGTCCGGGCAATGACGGCGTCCCCGTCCCGGAGCACCGTCAAGTGCCCCAGGGAACGCAGCGCGGTTTCGACGGCGTCGGCCAGGACCGTCTCGTGGCCGGAAACGCTCTCGATGTCGATCAAGGCGGCGGCCAGCTCGGCGACGTCGACGTGCAGGTCCAGGCGCGGCAGGGAAATAGTCACCCCCCTAGGGTACCCAGTGCCTCCCCGTTCGCGGCGGGTCACCCGGCCACTGGCATTAGACTGGAGCGCATGACTGAGAGCACCACCGCTGACGCACGTTCCCGTACCGCCTACGGCACCGGCCTGGCCACCGTTGCCGCGAACGGCACCATCCTCGATGTCTGGTATCCGAATCCGGGGCTAGGCACCGCGCCCGCCGAGGACGGCACCGCGGCCGAATTGGCCACCCTGGCCGCCGAGGGCGAGGACAGTGCCCGCGGCACCCGGCAGGAGGTCGTCAGCCGGAGCATCGACCTCGATGCCCCGCCGGCAGACACCGCCGATGCCTACCTGCGCCTGCACCTGCTCTCCCACCGGCTCACCGCCCCCAACACGATGAATATGGACGGCATCTTCGGTCTGCTGGCCAACGTGGTGTGGACCAACCACGGCCCGTGCGCGGCCGATGACTTCGAGACGGTCCGCCTGCGGCTGCGCCCCCGCGGCCCGGTCACCGTCTACGGCGTGGACAAGTTCCCGCGGATGGTGGACTACGTCATTCCCTCAGGCGTGCGGATTGCCGACGCCGACCGGGTCCGGCTCGGCGCCCACCTGGCAGCCGGCACCACCGTCATGCACGAAGGCTTCGTCAATTTCAATGCCGGAACTCTGGGCACCTCCATGGTCGAAGGCCGCATTTCCGCCGGCGTCGTGGTGGGTGACGGCTCCGACGTCGGCGGCGGCGCCTCGATCATGGGCACCCTCTCCGGCGGCGGCAAGGAACGCATCACCATCGGCGAGCGTGTGCTGCTCGGGGCCAATTCCGGCGTGGGCATCAGCATCGGGGACGACTGCGTAGTCGAGGCCGGGCTGTACGTCACCGCAGGTACCCGGGTGTCCCTGGCGGATGCCTCCGGCAGCGAGACCCGCCAGGTCAAGGCGGTGGAACTGTCGGGCGTGTCCAACCTGCTCTTCCGCCGCAACTCCGCCACCGGCGTCGTCGAGGCCCTGGCGCGCCAGGGCCAGACCGTCGAGCTGAATGCGGCCCTGCACGCCAACTAGCCGCTAATGGCAGTGGTACCGGCACGGCGGCGGCGCGGCGTCATCGCGCTGCCGCTGTGCCTCGTGCTGGCCGCCGGGGGAACCTATGCGGCCACGCAGTATCTTGAGCAGTCGCAGACCTTGGTCCGTGAGCGCTGCACCGCCTCCGCCGGTGCCGAAAACTACGATCTGGCTCCCGACCAAGCGGCCAATGCCGCCCTGATCACAGGCATCGCCGTCCAGCGCGGCCTGCCCGCACGGGCCGCCTCGATTGCGCTGGCTACTGCCATCCAGGAGTCCAAGCTGCGCAATCTGGACCATGGCGACAAAGCGGGGCCGGACTCGCGGGGGCTGTTCCAGCAGCGCCCGTCGCAGGGCTGGGGCACCGAAGCGGAAGTCATGGACCCGGTCTATGCGGCCAACAGGTTCTACGCCGAGCTGGAGAAGGTCGACGGCTATGAGGAGATGGCTGTCACCGAGGCCGCCCAGCGGGTCCAGCGCAGCGCCTATCCCGATGCCTACGCCGATCATGAAGCCGAGGGCAAAGCCTTCGCCTCGGCCCTGACCGGGCACTCCCCTGCCGCGCTGGACTGCGTGCTCAAGCGGGCTTCGGCAGCCGGCGATCCTGCTGCGGTGCAGGCGCATTTGGCCGCCTCGCACCCGGGGCTGGAGGCCGAGGCCGGCGGCCGCACCTTGGCGGTCGCTGCCGGGGGTACGACCGGCTGGGCAGTGGCGCAGTGGGCCGTGGCCACAGCCGATGAGCTCCACATTGATGCCGTGTCCTACGCGGGCATGGGCTGGAACCGGTCCGGTGGCTGGGAACCGGCGGACGTGGAAAACGGAAGCGTGGTCATTACGCTCGCCGGCCAGCCCGCGGCCGGCAGCTAGCACCGCGGGCCCTGCTGCGAGCTTGCGAGCAGTGGGAAGGTGCGGCGCGCTAAACCAGCAGTTCGATGATCGGCTGGATGTAGCTGCGGAAGTCCTGCTCGTCGTCGAGCAGTGTCTGGCACAGCAGCACCCGGTCAGGCTCCACGTACCAGGCGCGCGGCTCGCTCAGCGGCAGCTCGATCAGCTTCAGCTCGAAGCTGCGGGCGCCGCGGCCCAGTTCCATTTCCCGGTCCTGGACCAGCTGGCCGATGAGCTTGTCCCGCCCGTTGGCTTCGCGTTCCTGGGCCAGGAGGTTGTAGTCGCTGATCCGCTCACGCGCCCAGGTCATGGCCGCGCCGAAGTGGGCCTGGAGCAGCTTCTGGAGTGCCGGGCTGTCCGCGAAGGCGGGGAACGACGGCGGTGCCAGGGCGGACATGGTTTTCCGGTCCTCGGCCAGCAGCAGGGACCACCACTGCTCCCACTGGGTCCGCAGCGCCGGCAGCCCGCCCACGTGGGCGGTGAGCTGGCGCGGATCCGCCAGGCGCACCTCGGGCCTGGCGGGGCACAGCGCCGGAGTTCCGGCTCCTGCCAACCCGGCCACGTCTTTCAGATACAAGGCGATGAGCATTTGCCCGGACGTATCGGCGGTAATCCGCCAGCCCGGTCCGCCGGTCTGATGCATGGTCGCAGGAGTCCTTTCGCGCCAGTGCGGTGATAGATCCACTGTAGTCCTTGCCGCCGGGGGCAGCTACAGTTGCCGGCGGCTGCCTGACGACAGCGCCTGTCTGCCTCCCACCCCTCGCTACGCTCGGGGCGGGGCCCTCGGCAGATAGGCTGGGAATCATGAAAATATTGGTCACCGGGGGAACCGGCTACATCGGTTCCCACACCACGCTTGCCCTGCTCGAAGCCGGCCACGACGTCGTCGTTGTGGACAATCTGTCCAACTCCAGCATTGAAGCGCTGCGCCGGGTGGAGGAGCTGGCCGGCAGGACGGCGCGTTTCCACCAGGTCGACCTGCTCGACGAAGCCGCGCTGGACGCGGTATTCGCGGCGGAACAGGTGGAAGCAGTGATCCACTTCGCGGGGCTGAAGGCCGTGGGTGAATCGGTGTCCCAGCCGCTGCGCTACTACCACAACAACGTCGGCGGGACGCTGAACCTGCTGCGCTGCATGGAAGCGCACGAGGTGCGCACCCTGGTGTTCAGTTCCTCGGCCACCGTGTACGGTGCCTCCGAAGAGGTGCCGCTGACTGAGAAGATGCCGCTGGATGCCACCAATCCCTACGGGCGGACCAAGGAACAGATCGAGGACATCCTGTCCGATCTGGGGGCCGCGGACAGCCGCTGGCGGATCGCACTGCTGCGGTACTTCAACCCGGTGGGTGCCCACGCCTCCGGCCGGATCGGCGAGGATCCGACGGGCGTGCCGAACAACCTGCTGCCGTTCGTGGCCCAGGTGGCCGTCGGGCGGCGCGAGAAGGTCCGCGTCTTCGGCAGCGACTACCCCACCCCGGACGGCACTGGCGTGCGCGACTACATCCATGTGGTGGACCTGGCCGCCGGGCACCTGGCCGCCCTGGAATACATCGTGGCCCATCCGGGCGTGGGCCGCTGGAATCTGGGCACCGGCAAGGGTTCCTCCGTGCTGGAGGTGCTCGCCGCCTTCGGCCGGGCCTGCGGAGCGCCGGTCCCCTACGAGCTGGCCGACCGGCGGCCGGGGGACGCGGCCGTCAGCTATGCGGACCCGTCCGCGGCACTGGCGGAGCTGGGCTGGGCGGCCACGCGGGACCTGGACACGATGTGCGCGGACCACTGGCGCTGGCAGAAGAACAACCCCAACGGCTACGCGGACTGACCACGGATGCACGAAGGCCCCGGAATCCTCCGGGGCCTTCGTGCATCCGGGGCGTTCCGCCGTCGTCGTCCTGCGGGGACGGCGGGACGTGCCGCTAGCGGACCGGGTAGTTGCGCTCGTGCTCGCCAACGTACAGCTGGCGCGGGCGGCCGATCTTGGTCTGCGGGTCCTTGATCATCTCGCGCCACTGGGCAATCCACCCCGGCAGGCGGCCGATGGCGAAAAGGACCGTGAACATCTTTTCCGGGAAGCCCATGGCCTTGTAGATCAGGCCGGTGTAGAAGTCCACGTTCGGGTACAGCTTGCGCTCGATGAAGTAGTCGTCCGCCAGGGCCTTTTCCTCCAGGCGCAGGGCAATGTCCAGCAGCTCGTCGTTGCCGCCGAGCTTGTCCAGGATTTCGTGGGCGGTGTACTTGACCAGGCGGGCGCGCGGATCGTAGTTCTTGTAGACCCGGTGCCCGAAGCCCATCAGGCGGACACCCTCTTCCTTGTTCTTCACCTTCTCCATGAACTGCTCCGGCGTCTGGCCGGTGGCCTGGATCTGGCGGAGCATGTTCAGCACTGCCTCGTTGGCGCCACCGTGCAGCGGGCCGAAGAGCGCATTGATGCCGGCGGAGATGGAGGCGAACATGTTCGCGTTGGAGCTGCCCACGAGGCGGACGGTGGAAGTCGAGCAGTTCTGCTCGTGGTCCGCGTGCAGGATCAGCAGCAGGTCCAGCGCCTTGACCACCGTCGGGTCCAGCTCGTACGGCTCGGCGGCCAGGCCGAAGCTCAGGCGCAGGAAGTTCTCCACCAGGTTCATGGAGTTGTCCGGGTACAGCAGCGCCTGGCCGATCGACTTCTTGTGCGCGTAGGCGGCGATGACCGGCAGCTTGGCCATCAGACGGATGGTGGACAGCTCCACCTGCTCGTCGTCGAAGGGGTCCAGCGAGTCCTGGTAGAAGGTCGACAGGGCGCTCACGGCGGATGACAGCACCGGCATCGGGTGGGCGTCGCGCGGGAAGCCGTTGAAGAAGCCCTTGAGCTCCTCGTGCAGCAGGGTGTGGCGGCGGATCCGGTGGTCGAAAGCCTCCAGTTCGGACGGCGTCGGCAGGTTGCCGTAGATCAGCAGGTAGGACACCTCAAGGAAGTTGGAGTGCTCGGCCAGCTGCTCGATCGGGTAGCCGCGGTAGCGCAGCACGCCGGCGTCGCCGTCGATGTAGGTGATGGCCGAAGCGGTGGCCGCGGTGTTCATGAACCCGGGGTCGAACGTGACCGCACCGGTCTGCTTCAGCAGCTTCGAAACGTCGTAGCCGTCGTTGCCTTCGGCCGCCTTCAGCCGCGGGAGTTCCAGTGTGCCGCCCGGGTAGTGCAGGGTGGCACCGGTTTGCTCAGTCATTGAATCCCCTTCAGGAGGTGTTCGAAACCAACTGCGCACGCAGCGGCCCGATCGGAGCCGCGGCCCGTGCACACTCGGTAAAACGCTACCCGCATCCCGTGCAAGTTAACTAATCGGTAAGTCACCATCAGGTCACGGACGAGGGATCCCCCGGTGCCTGTACCGCCGCCGGACGCGGCCGGCTCAGCCCAACCGTTCCGCTGCAGCGTCGATGCGCTCGTCGGTGCCGGTCAGGGCCACGCGGACGAAGCCCTGGCCGTGCTCGCCGTAGAAAACGCCCGGTCCGACAACGATTCCCTGCTCCGCGAAACGGTCCACCGTGGCCCAGGTGTCCTCCCCCGCGGTACCCCACAGGTACAGCCCCGCTTCGGAGTCGCGGATCTGCAGGCCGAACTTCTCCAGCGCCGGCAGCAGGCGCTCGCGCCGGGCGCGGTAAAGGTCCTTCTGCGCCTGTACATGGGCGTCATCGGCCAGGGCAGCAGCCATCGCGGCCTGGACCGGATACGGAACGATCATGCCGGCATGCTTGCGGCTGTTGACCAGGTTGGCCATGAGCGCTTCGTCGCCGGCGACGAAAGCCGCCCGGTAGCCGGCAAGGTTGGACTGCTTGCTCAGCGAATAGACGGAGAGCAGCCCCTCGTGGCTGCCCTGGGCGACCTTGGGGTCCAGCACGCCAGGCACGGTTTCGCCGCCCCGGGCCGGATCCCACGGGCCCCAGCCCAGTTCCGCATAGCACTCGTCCGAGGCCACCACGGCGCCGAGCTGCCTGGCCTGCTCCACGATCCGGCGCAGGGAGTCCTGGCCGCGGACGCTGCCGGTGGGGTTGGCCGGCGAATTCACCCAGACCAGGCGGACCTTGGCCCGCACGTCCGGGTCCAGCTCATCCAGGTCGTCGGCAGCCACCGGCCGGGCCCCGGCCAGCTGCGCGCCGATGTCGTAGGTCGGGTAGGCCACCCGCGGGCGGACGACGACGTCGCCGGCGCCCAGGCCCAGCAGCAGCGGCAGCCAGGCGACCAGCTCCTTGGAACCGACGGTGGGCATAATCGCCTCCGGATCCAGGTCCGGGACGCCGCGCCGCCGGTCGTACCAGGCGGCGATGGCCTCGCGCAGTGCCGGCGTGCCGTGGGTGGTCGGGTAGCCGGGGGCATCCGCTGCCGCCTTCAGTGCCTCCTGGACCACTTCCGGGGTGGGGTCAACGGGTGTCCCGATGGACAGGTTGACCACGCCACCGGGGTGCCGGGATGCCTTCAGGGCAAAGGGCTGCATGGCATTCCACGGATAGTCGGGCAGCTGCAGGCCGAACTCCCTCATCCTCAGTCCTGGTTCTGCGGCGGCAAGGTGGCGATGATCGGGTGGTCCTTGCCGGTATTGCCGACTTTGGCGGCACCGCCCGGGGACCCCAGGTCATCGAAGAACTCCACGTTGGCCTTGTAGTAATCTGCCCATTCTTCGGGGACGTCATCCTCGTAGTAGATGGCCTCCACCGGACAGACGGGTTCGCAGGCACCGCAGTCAACGCACTCATCCGGATGGATGTAGAGGGAGCGTTCGCCTTCGTAGATGCAATCAACGGGGCACTCTTCAATACATGCCTTGTCTTTCACGTCCACGCATGGCTGCGCGATTACGTACGTCACGGACCTGTACCTTTCCTCAGCGTTCTGCGCCGCCGGCGGCGCCTCCCCCATTATCCCGCAGTCGGAGCGGACGAACGTACCATGAAGAGATGAGACCTTCCGCGCTGCTCTGTGACCTGCCTCCGGGCACCCGCGTAGTGGTCCGTTACCGGATCGAGGGAGGTTTCACCGATGCCCTCGGGGAACTGGTACATGCTGGTCCGGCCGACTGCGTGGTGCGCACCCGCCGCGGCGACGTCACCGTGCCGCTGGCGCAGGTAGTCGCGGCCAAGCAGGTTCCCCCCGCACCGCCGCGCCGGGCTGCCGGCCGGCACTGACCTCCGTCCGCCCGTCCGCCCGGAACTGCCACGGCGGGCGCAGGCAGGCCGGGCTACCGCAGTGCGCGGCCCGGCTTCAGCGCCCAGGCGCAGACGGCGATGGCCGCCACCGTGGCGGCAGCCAGTCCCACGACCCAGATCCGGCCGGCCACTGCCACGGTGAGCTCCGGTTCCGCCGTGGTATCGGTGATGATCAGCGGTTCCTGGCCCATGCCGGTGACCATCAGCCCCACCAGCACATAGGCCACCATGCCTGCGACACCGCTCATGAGCACGTTGCGCGCCCTCACCCCGGCCCAGACCAGCAGGGCTACGGCAAAGACCAGCGCCGCCACCGCTCCCCAGGGGTAGCCGGCGCCGTCCAGGTACAGCACCCGGCCGTGCAGGCTGGTGCCGAGCACCGCGGCGACCATACCGCTGACGACGGCGGTACCCAGTCCTGCGCGGGTACGGTGCCGGTGCCGTCCGGCCGGGTTAACGGCCGGAGGCAGCCCGCCGGCTCCATATCCGGCAGGCTGCCTCTGTTCGCTCATGGCTTCCAGCCTAATCTCCGAGGGACCCGCGGCCGAAACTTGTTTCGAACGCAGGGAGGAGATCAGGCTTTGGCGCGGGCGCGGTTGGCCTTCAGGCGCTCGTTGGCGTCCAGGATCACCTTGCGGATGCGGATGGCCTCCGGGGTGATCTCCACGCACTCGTCCTCGCGGGCGAACTCCAGGCACTCCTCCAGGGTCAGCTTCTTCGGCGGGGTCAGGCCCTCGAAGGTGTCCGCGGTGGAGGAACGCATGTTGGTGAGCTTCTTTTCCTTGGTGATGTTCACGTCCATGTCGTCGGCGCGGGAGTTCTCGCCGACGATCATGCCCTCGTACACCTCGGAGGTGGGCTCGATGAAGAAGGTCCCGCGCTCCTGCAGGTTGATCATGGCAAACGGGGTGGCCACCCCGGCACGGTCGGCGACCAGCGAGCCGTTGGTGCGGTACTCGATCTCCCCGGCCCACGGCTCGTAGCCGCCGGCGTAGGAGGAGGCAATGCCGGCGCCGCGGGTTTCGGTCAGGAACCTGGTGCGGAAACCGATCAGGCCGCGGGCGGGGACGGTGAACTCCATCCTGACCCAGCCGGTGCCGTGGTTGGCCATGTTGGTCATGCGGCCCTTGCGCGAAGCCATCAGCTGGGTGACGGCGCCGAGGAATTCCTCCGGAACGTCGATGGTCATGTGCTCGATCGGCTCGTGGAGCTTGCCGTCGATCTTCTTGGTAACCACCTGAGGCTTGCCCACGGTCAGCTCGAAGCCTTCGCGGCGCATCTGCTCGACCAGGATGGCCAGGGCCAGCTCGCCGCGGCCCTGCACCTCCCAGGCGTCCGGGCGTTCGGTCGGCAGGACCTTCAGCGACACGTTGCCGATCAGTTCCTTGTCCAGCCGGTCCTTGACCTGGCGGGCGGTGACCTTGGCCCCCTTGACCTTGCCGGCCAGCGGCGAGGTGTTGATGCCCACGGTCATGGAGATCGCCGGGTCGTCCACGGTGATCAGCGGCAGCGGCTTGGGGTTCTCGACGTCGGTGAGCGTCTCGCCGATCATGATGTCCTCGATGCCGGCGACGGCGACGATTTCGCCCGGGCCGGCGGATTCGGCCGGCACCCGCTCCAAGCCCTTGGTGGCCAGCAGTTCGGTGATCTTGACGGTCTTGAGCTGCCCGTCCTGGCGGGCCCAGGCCACCTGCTGGCCCTTGCGCAGGGTGCCGTTGAAAATGCGCAGCAGGGCCAGGCGGCCCAGGAACGGAGAAGCGTCGAGGTTGGTCACATGCGCCTGCAGCACTTCGCCCTCGTCGAAGGACGGAGCCGGGATGTGCTCGAGGATGGTGCTGAACAGCGGCTCCAGGTTCTCGCTGTCCGGTACGGTGCCGTCGGCCGGCTGGTCCAGGGAGGCACGGCCTTCGCGGCCGGAGGCGTAGACCACCGGGACATCGAGCACGCTGTCCAGGTCCAGGTCAGGCACCTCGTCGGCCAGGTCCGAGGCCAGGCCCAGCAGCAGGTCCATGGAATCGGCGACGACGCCGTCGATGCGGGCGTCGGGGCGGTCCGTCTTGTTGACCACCAGGATCACCGGCAGCTTGGCTGCCAGCGCCTTGCGCAGCACGAAGCGGGTCTGCGGCAGCGGACCCTCCGAGGCGTCCACCAGCAGCACCACGCCGTCGACCATCGACAGGCCGCGCTCGACCTCGCCGCCGAAGTCGGCGTGGCCGGGGGTGTCGATCACGTTGATGGTGATGTTCCCGCCGTTGGCGGAGGGACCGGAGTAGAACACGGTGGTGTTCTTGGCGAGGATGGTGATGCCCTTTTCGCGCTCCAGGTCGCCGGAGTCCATGACGCGCTCTTCCACCTCGCCGTGGGTGGAGAAGGCGCCGGTCTGGCGCAGCATGGCGTCAACCAGCGTGGTCTTACCGTGGTCGACGTGGGCAACGATAGCGACATTGCGAAGGTCGCTGCGGACGGCGCTCTGCGTCGACGCGGTCATTTCAGACATGCGGTATTACTCTTCCGTGGTTTGCTTGGGTTCCTGGGGCCTGCGGGTGGTGACTCGAATGCAGTCTGCCAGCGCCTCCCGGATGCGGGTAGGCACTCCATTCTACGGCCGCGCCCCGCAATTGACCTAAAAGGGTCCCGGGCCCGGGTCCCCCAGGGGTCAGGAAGACTCCGCGGCCAGCAGCTGGGAACGCAGTTCGCGGCGTTCGCGCTGCTTTTCCGGGTCCGGCAGCGGCACGGCCGCCAGCAGCCGCCGGGTGTACGGCTCCTGTGGGTTGCGCAGGATCTGGTCACGGGTGCCCTGCTCCACAATCCGGCCGCGGCGCATCACGCAGATATGGTCGGCCAGGACGTCGATCACCGCCAGGTCGTGGGTGACGAACAGGCAGGCAAAACCCAGTTCCTGCTGCAGGTTCCGGAACAGCTGGAGCACCGTAGCCTGCACCGACACGTCCAGCGCCGAGGTAGGCTCGTCCGCCACCATCAGCTTGGGCCGCAGCGACAGGGCCCGGGCAATCCCCACGCGCTGCTTCTGCCCGCCGGAGAGCTCGTGCGGATACCGGTTGCGGTAGGACCGCGGCAGCTCCACCTGGTCCAGCAGCGTCTCGATCCGCTGCTGCAGCGCCGCCCCCTTGGCCATGCCGGCCAGGTACATGGGCTCGCCAATGCTCTCGCCAATGGGCAGCCGGGGATTCAGTGAAGAAGAAGGGTCCTGGAACACCATCCCCACCTGCCGGCGCAGGGCCTGCAGCTGCCGGCGCTTCGCGCCGGCGATTTCCAGCCCGGCTACCTTCAGTGATCCCTCCGCCACCGGCAGCAGCCCGACGGCGGCGCGGCCGATGGTGGTCTTGCCCGACCCGGATTCGCCGACGAGGCCCAGGACCTGGCCCTCGTGGATGGCCAGGCTCGCCCCCTCCACCGCGCGGAAGGCGGGCACCCGGCCCTGCTTCGGGTACTCGATGGCGACGCCGGACAGTTCCAGGACGGGTGCGCCCGCCGGCCTGTCCGGGCCCGCATGGGCCAGGGCCTCGGCGTTCTCCTGTTCCCGGCGGAGCAGTTCGGCCCCATCCACTGCCTCCAAGCTGGCGCCGGTGGCCGCCGCCAGCGCCGCATTGATATCCACTTCCCCGCCGCCGGCACCGCCGCCGACGCTGCCGCCGTCCTTGGCAGTGCCCAGGTGCGGTACCGCTGCCAGCAGCGCCCGGGTGTATTCGTGCTGCGGGTTGTTGAAGATCTGCAGGGACGTGCCGTTTTCCACGATGCGGCCGCGGCGCATTACCGCGATCCGGTCGGCCAGGTCCGCCACCACGCCCATGTCATGGGTGATGAGCACGATGGCGCTGTCCAGCTTGGTGCGCAGGTTGCGCATCAGGTCGAGGATTTCGGCCTGCACCGTCACGTCCAGGGCGGTGGTCGGTTCGTCGGCAATGAGCAGCTTGGGGTCGCAGGAGAGGGACTGGGCGATCATGGCCCGCTGCCGCTGGCCGCCGGAGAGCTGGTGCGGATAGGACCGGAAGGCCTTTTCCGGATCCGGCATTTCCACCAGCTCCAGCAGCCGCAGGGCATGGTCCCTGGCCGCCCCGGGGGAAACTGCGCGGTGCAGCCGGATGGTCTCCACGATCTGGAAGCCGATGGTGTAGACGGGATTCATCGCCGTCATTGGCTCCTGGAAGATCACGGCCACGTCGTTGCCGCGCAGCTGGCGGAGCTTGGCCGGGCTCAGGTGCAGGATTTCCCGGCCGTTGAGCTTCACGCTGCCGCGCACGCGGCTGTTGGACGGCAGCAGGCCCAGCAGCGCCATGGAGCTGGCGCTCTTGCCTGATCCGGACTCCCCTACGATGGCCAGCACCTCGCCGGCGTTCACCTCATAGTCCAGGTCGATTGCTGCCGGCACCCATTCCTTGTCCACTCCGAAATCCACGCACAGGCCGCGGACTTCCAGCACCGGGGCCGGCCCGGTGCCGGCCAGGGGCGGAGCTGCGGGACCGGCATCGTCGAAGAGCTCGCTCATGGCTGCACATTTCCTTCCACCTGGTACCGGCCATGCCCCCGGTACGAGAATCCTGAAACGATGGAGGCATGACTGCCCCCCGACCTGAAGCACGCACGATCTTCCGCCCGCGCTCGGCACCCTGGCTGACCGGCAGCGTGTGGCTGCTGGCGGCCATCGGCCTGGTCGTGTCCGCCGCCACCTACGGGGCAGCCGGGCTGCCGGCGTCCGTGCCCTGGCTGGTCCTGGCGTACCTGGCGTGGTGGCTGGCGTGGTACCCCGCCGTCGTCGTCGGGGAAATGGAGGTGACGCTGCGCAATCCGCTGGCCACCATCACGGTCCCGTGGGAGGCCCTGGTCACCGTGGACACCCGGTATGCCCTGACGCTGGTCACAGTACGGCGGAAGTATTCGGCCTGGGCGGCACCGGCGCCGGGAATTTTCGGCGTCCACCGGGCGAGGGCCGAACACGCCGCCGGCCTGCCCGAGACCACCTACGGCCCGGCCGGCTCCATCCGGCCGGGCGACCTGTCCAACTCCGACTCGGGCGCCGCCGCCTACCTGGTGCGCAAACGCTGGAGCGAGCTGCTCGACGGCGGCACGGTCGACGCCGGCGCCGCCGGCACCGCCGCGGTGACCGTGCGGCCAAACTGGCTCCCGGTTACCGTGGCCGTGGTGCTGGCCGCCGGCGCGCTCCTGCTGTGACGGGACGGCCCTAGTCATCGCTGCCGTCCGTGCCGGCCAGATCCCGGCCGCTGCCGGGGTGGCCGGACCCAACGGCAGCCGGGGGCACCGGTGCCTCCTTGGCCCGCCGGGCATTGAACTTCTTCTGCCGCGGGTCGAAGGCGTCGCGCAGGCCGTCGCCAATGAAATTCACGCACAGGCAGATGGCCACAATGAACAGGCCCGGCCACCAGAACAGCCAGGGCCGGGTCGAGAAGGCCTCCTGGTTCTGGCTGATCAGCAACCCCAGGGACACGTCCGGGGCCTTCACGCCCATGCCGATGTAGGACAGGCTGGTTTCGAGCAGGATGGCCGCGGACATGCTCAGCGTGACGCTGACGATGATGACGCCGACCGCGTTGGGCAGGATGTGCTTGAAAATGATCCGCGCACTGGAGGCCCCGGCGATCCGCGCGGCGTCGACGAACTCGCGCTCGCGCAGCGAGAGGAACTCGGCGCGCACCAGCCGGGCCAGCCCGGTCCAGACCACCGTGCCGACGAAGAGCCCGAGGAAGTACGGCTGCACGCCGGCCGGCACGCTCCGGCTGGCCACCTGGCCCAGCACCGCGGCCAGGATGATCAGCGGGATGATGATCACGATGTCCGTCAGCCGCATCAGCAGCGTCTCCACCCAGCCGCGGAAGTAGCCGGCAGCGGCGCCGATGACGACCCCGATGAACCCGCCGACCAGGCCGATGATGGCCATGACGGCCACGGAGATCTGGACCCCGCGCATGGTCTGCGCGAAGGTGTCGCGGCCCAGCCGGTCCTGGCCGAAGGGGTGCTCGCCGAGGCTGAACGGGAGCAGCTGCAGCGTCGGCACCCCGCCGTTGAGCACATCGGTGACCTCGTTGTGCGTGTACTTCCACCAGCCGGGCAGGCCGAGGAACCCGCCGGCGCTGTAGGCGAGCACCAGGATCAGGACGAACAGCACGAGGCTGGCGACGGCCGCGGTATTGCCCAGGAATCGCCTGCGGACCAGCTGGCCCTGGCTCAGCCCGGCCTGCCGACGCGCAGCGGCCCTGCCGGCCTTGCCCGGCCGGGACACCTTCGGCGCCTTCCCCGGCTTCAGCGCCTTGACTGTCTTCGTGGTGGTTGTCATGCCTTTACCCTTACCCGCGGATCCAGCGCGGAGTAGACCAGGTCCGCGATCAGGTTGAACACCAGGGCCACGATGCCCGTGACCAGGAAGACGCCCATCACCGGATTGGGATCGACCCGCTCCAGCGACTTGATGAACAGCTGCCCCATACCGGCGAAGGCGAAGACGTTCTCCGTGATCACTGCACCGCCGATCAGGCCGCCGATGTCGAAGGCCACGATGGTGGCGATCGGAATCAGCGCGTTCCGGAAGGCGTGGCGCATCACCACGGTGCGCTCGCTCAGGCCTTTGGCCCGCGCGGTGCGGATGTAGTCCATGTTCATGATCTCGAGCATGGAGGAGCGGGCGTAGCGGCTGTAGGAGGCCAGCGAGATCAGCAGCAGCGCAATGGTGGGCAGCAGCAGGTGGGTGAACGTATCGAGGCCGTGGATCCAGAAATCGCCCCGCAGGTTCGGGGTCTGGGATCCGATGGTGGCGATCGGGCGGCCGTTGATGCGCGAATTGTCCATGTAGGCGGGCCAGGCCTGCATGTACCTGTCCAGCAGGATAAGCCCGCCGGTCAGGAAGGCGGTGATCGCGGCCGCGGACATGTTCTGGCGGCGGTCGTAGCCGCCCATCAGGTAGCCGGCGGCCAGGCCGGCCAGCACGGTGGCCACGGCCAGCAGGAAGATCATCAGCCCCGTGGCCTGCGCCAGCAGCGGCTGGATGGGAAAGTACAGGACGACGCCGGCGCCGGCACTGGCCAGCGCCGCATAGAGGGCCCGGCGGTTCCTCAGGCCGGCAGCCAGCAGGGTGGTGCCGAAGGCGATGGCGGTGCCGGTCAGCGCGATGACCGCCAGCCCCAGTCCCGGGGTAGCGAACCAGCCGGTGGCCGAGAGGACCCACATCACCGCGGCGGCCAGCACGAAACCGATGGCGGCTGCGCCGAACCGGCGCGGCAGCGTGCCGGCGGCACAGACAAACCAGACGACGGCGCTGACCAGGCCGATGAGCAGGATGGTCTGCAGGGGGATGTGCGGGTCGCGCAGGAAGTTGTTGAAGCCGATGGCGGCAAATTCCTTGAGCAGGACCGCGACCCAGAACACCGGCAGGGAGAAGAACAGGAAGGCCATGAACGTCACACCGTAGTCCAGCGTGCTGTACTGGCGCAGCGCGGTCACAATGCCGAGGGCAACGCCGATGACGATGGCCAGCACCGCGGCAGCGCTGACCAGCAGGATGGTCATGCCCATCGCCCGGCCCAGGGCTTCGGTGACCGGCTGGCCGTTGATGGCATAGCCCAGGTCGCACTGGGTGGGGATGACGCACCGGACGGCCCCGCCCAGCCACTGGAAGTAGCGCACCGGTGCGGGAACGTCCAGGTTCAGCAGGTCGATCCGCTGCTGGATGAGCTGGTCCTTGTTCGGAGCATTGGACGCCCGCAGGTCATGCAGGGGGTCGCCGGAGAGCGCTGTCAGCTGGTAAACGACGAACGACGCTCCGAGGAGGATCAGGACGGCGGTCACCAGCCGCCGCGCGATATAGGTCAGCATGGTCTATGACCCCAATCGGTTCTGTGCGGAACCGCCGGATCCGGCAGGGCCGCGAAGGTAGAGCAGGTTGCATCGGGCCGGGATGGCGCAAGGCGCCGGGACCATGGTGCTCGCGGTCCCGGCGCCTTGCCTTGCGGTTCAGGGAATCATTGGGTCCTCCGGTACGGAACGGAGTGTGCCTGCGGCCTGCCCGTGCCCTACTCCTTGACCCCCCACTCCCAGAAGTTCCAGAAGACACCGGTCTGGTTGGGCTGGTACTTCACGCCCTCGATGCGGTTGCTGTTGTAGGCGTCCAGGCCCACGGACTGGAAGAGCGGCAGGCCGTAGTAGGAATCCCACACGATCTTGTCGATCTGCATGATGATCTCGTCCTGCTTGGCCTTGTCGGTGGTGACGATCAGCTCGTCCATCAGTTCGTCGGCTTTTTTGTTGGAGAAGCCATTGAAGTTGGAGCCGGCGCCGGTCTTGAAGATCTGCGGAACGCCCGAGACGCCCACGCCGGGGTTGGTCCAGCCGAAGATGGTGGCGTCGTAGGTGCCGTCACCCAGCGCTGCGCTCCAGTCGGAGGCGCCCAGGCCGCCGTCGACGATCTTGAACCCGGCCTTCTCGGCGGACTCCTGGATCAGCGCATAGGCGTCGGCGCGGTTGGGGTTGTCCTTGTTGTACATGATCCGGACCTCGGGCTCACGGCCGTCCAGCAGCTGCCGGGCGCCGTCGATATCCACCTTGTCGTAGGCGGAGGAACCGTTGTTCTCCGCCGATTCGGCGTAGGCATCCTGGGCAGGCACGAAGAACTGCGAGTTCAGCGGAGCAGCGTCGTCCTTCAGCGGCTTGACGATGCGGTCCACGATCGCCTGGCGGGGCACCACCTTCATGAACGCCTGGCGGACGTCCGGGTCGGCGAAGACGCCCGAGTAGTTCAGGTCGATGTGGTCGTAGGCCAGCTGGTCGTCGACGTCCACGTTCACGCCGTCGATGGCCTGAAGCAGCTCGACGGTGTCCGCCGAGGGCTGCGGGGCGATGATGTCCACCTCGCCGTTCTTGAGCGCCTGCACCTGGTCGGGGGCAGCGCCGATGAAGCGGACGGTAATTTCGTCGACCTTCGGATCCGGCCCCCAGGTATAGGAGTCGTTGCGTACCAAGGTGATGGACTGGTCGGGAGTGATGCTGTCGACGACGAACGGGCCGCTGGAGAGATAGAGCGAGGTGTCGCTGGGCAGGGACTTGGTATCGAAGCCGGTGTTCCAGAAATCGGCGACCTTCTGCAGCTGATCGTTCGCCTCAGCGGGGCTGTCGGGGTCGCCGCGCTTCAGGCCTTGGATGAGGTCGACCAGGGCCTGTTCGTCGGCCAGGCCCGCCTTTTCGGCCACCACATGGGCCGGCGCGCCGATGCCGCCGTCGCTCAGGCCGCCGAAGGCGATTTCCCAGTCGGCATAGGGCTTGGAATAGGTCAGCGTGATCGAGCGCCCGTCGTCGCCAACCTCGGGCTGGTCGGTGAGGGCCAGGCCGCTGGTGTCGCCGGCGTAGTCGAAGTAGGAGGTTCCGCTGGTGACTTTGCCATCCTCGTTGGTCTTGGCGTCGTTCGCGTAGCCCGATTCGATGAGCCAGGTCAGCAGCAGGTCACCGGCGTCGACGGGCGTGCCGTCGGACCAGGTGACGCCTTCGTTGACGGTGTACTTCACGACCAGCGGATCGTCGGAGACTTTCTCGTAGGTGCCGAACTCTTCATTCCGGACGACGTTAAGCTCGTTGTCGATATGGTAGAAACCGCCGCGCGTCATGTAGGCGATCTTGCCGTTGATATCGACATTGCCCTGGGCGGACTCCGAATTGAACGAGCTGAACGCATTGGTTTCAGCAACGCTGATGGACCCGCCGGCTTGGGAACCGCCGGCTGTCCCGGTTTCCTCGGAACCACCTCCGGCAGTTGCGCAGGCGCTCAATGCCAGGACTGCTGCCGCCGCGACACCAATAGCCTTGGAAGTACGTCCGAAACGCATTCCGCCTCCTTGATCATGAGTGTAGAAAGTGTCCCAAACGCTTGCGCGGAAGGACTGGCTCGCCTTCATAGTAGCTGCCGGCCGGCGGCCTGCCGCCAGTGGCGCGCCTCACATGCCTAAGAGAGTAGCCCCCGGCAGGAACCAGCGGGTATCAAAGGGTCGTTTCAAAAACGGATCGTTATGCAGCTGCAACGAAAAACCAGTCCGAAGTGAGCTCTTCGCCCGTCATGGTCGAGGACACCATGACCTTGTCCATGCCCCGCCAGCGACGGGCGAACTCCCCCTCAGCCAGAGGACGGCCGATCAGCCGTCATTTCTCCCTTCAGTTCCTCAGCGAGCATCACGATGATGCCGCTGGGACCGCGGACGTATGTGAGCCTGTAGAGGTCCTCATAGGTCGCCACGCCGCGAAGCGGACGGCAGCCATGTTTCGCGGCTATCTCAAGGGCCTTGTCCAAATCATCGACCGAGAAGGCGACGCGGTGCATGCCAATCTCGTTGGGGCGGGTGGGTTCCGTCTCGATCGCTTCAGGGTGGATGTATTCGAAGAGCTCGAGTCGACCGTGACCGTCCGGGGTCTGGAGCATCGCGATGTTGGCGTGGTTGCAGTCAAGTCCGACAGCGGTGTCGGTCCACTCTCCGCTGACCGTGTCACGGCCGACAACCGTAAGACCGAGGTCGGTGAAAAAGGCGATCGTTGCGTCGAGGTCGCGAACGGCGATACCGACGTTCTCAAGTTTGATGGCCATGCGCGACATGCTAACGAGCCGGGAGTGCAGAACAGAAGCCCCCTGCCGGCCACGCGCCGCGTCATTAGCGCTGGACATTGAACCGGAACCCGACTGCGTTCCGCAGCGGAGAAGTGCCATCACCGCGCCCGTCCCCGCTTCCAACCTCAGGCGATGGTGCGCCGGGTCGCGTCGAGTCGCCGGGTCCACCCTCGGCTGTCGAGGTACTCCAGTAGCGGGATCGCGACCCGCCGGGTGGTGCCCAACGCCTTACGCGCCTCACTGGTTGTGAACGGCTGTGGCAAGGCGGCGAGCTCGCGCATGGCCAGGGCAGGTGCCCGCGGCAGCAGGACGACGCCGTCGCCGAGCCTCAGCAGACGGCCGCTGCGCTCAGCTGCCGCCAGTTCGCGGGCGCCCAGGCCGAGGGCGGTCAGGTCGTGGGCTTCGGGGGCGGCGAACGGCGCAATCTTCAGCCGTTTCTCCAGCGCGCCGATCCCGGCCTCGGCCGCGCCGAGGTCCTGGCGCTGCCCTGGGAGATTGATGAAGCCCGCACGGTACTCCAGTCCCGATTCCCGGACGACCGCTTCCAACAGCGCGCCGCCAGCCGGTCCGATCAGGTCCATGGCGGCTCCGCGGGAGAGCCCGGCCGCCAGCGGGTCCTGCTCGCCGAGTTGCTCCACGGCGCTGCGCAGCCGCCGTCGCCACGCGTCGAAGACCGGTTCGTGCACCCACCACTCGCCGAAAACCCTCACCCCGTCGGGCACCCGGGCCAGACCGGAAACCCCCATCCGGCGCAATTGTTCGACACGGACCGCGCCCCGGCGAGCCACTTCCGCCAGTGCGTCCCCGCGGGGCGACATGGCTGCGAGGACTGCGGCCCGCCGGCTGCTGTCGCCGCGGCGGTCGAGCGCGGGCGGTTCGACGTCGAGAATCTGCGCCCCGGCCAGGACCGACCGGCTACCGGTCGCCCGCAGCACCAGACGGTCGCCCAGTTCGAGGGGAACCGGACGGTCGAGGGTCAGGCGGGCGTGGTCCGCACCGAACGGGCGCATCCGGCCCGGCACGGCGGCGCTGCCGATGTGGACGAGCAGCTGCCCGGGCGCGTCTGCGAAAGAGGCACCCATGGTGCGCCGGACGTCGACGGTGTCCACCACCGGCCAGCTGTCCTCGGCGAGGAGAACGTCGCCGCGGTGGATGGCGTCTGCGGACGGCCCGGACCGGAGGTTGACCGCGACACGGCTGGTGGGGCCGATGGAGCCAGCGGCCAGGTTGCAGCTGTGCAGGGCCCGAACCGACACCGGTCTGGCGCCGGCGTGGCCGACGAGCAGCAAACGGTCGCCCTGGGCGAGCGTGCCGGCCGTCAAGGTTCCGGTCACCACCGTTCCGGCGCCGCTGATGGTGAACGACCGGTCGATCCACAACCGGACGCGGGCGTCCGGCTCCGGCGCGGGCAAGGACGCCAGCATGTCATCCAGTGCACTGCGCAGCTCGTCGAGCCCGGTCCCGTCGACCGCGGACACGGCGACGGCCGGCGCGTCGCGCAACCCGGTGCCCGCAAGTTCGGCCCGCACCCGCGCGAGTACCTCGCCAGCGCCGCCGGGTGCGCGGTCGCTGCGGGTCAGCACCACGATCCCGTGGCTGATCCCCAGGGCTGCGACGGCGTCGCGATGGTCGCTGGACTGGGCCTGCCAGCCTTCGTCGGCGGCGACGACGAAACACACGGCGGGCGCCGGCCCCAGCCCGGCCAGCATGTTGCCGAGGAACCGTTCATGCCCGGGGACGTCCACGAACGCCACATCCCGGCCCGATGCCAGCCTGGTCCACGCGAACCCCAAGTCAATCGTCAGTCCGCGGCGGCGCTCCTCGGCCCACCGGTCGGGCTCCATCCCGGTCAGCGCGCGCACCAGGGTGCTCTTGCCGTGATCGACATGCCCGGCGGTGGCCACCACGAACATCTTCAGCTGCCTTCGGTTCCGAGCGGTTGGTGCGCCAGGGCTGCCCGCACAGCGTCGGCCAGCCGTTCATCCTCGTCCTCCGGGATGCACCGCAGATCCACCAGGCAGGCGCCGCCGTGGACCCGGGGCAGCACCGCCGGACTGCCCGTGCGCAGCAACCGGGCCGCGCCCTCGGGGAGCCGGACGGCCCAACCGGGCAGCGGCACGCCTGGCGCTCCCCCACCCCCGACCCTGCCGTCGTGCTCGACGACGGCGCAGCCCACGGCCTCCGCGAGCGCCTCGGTGCGCCCGCGGAGCCGCACCGGGTCGGCGTGCAGGGCGGCGGTCACCGGCGGAGCCTCCCCGGAGACGGTCGCTTCCAGCGCGGCCAGCGCCAGTTTGTCCGCCCGCAGCGCCCGGGCCAGCGGATGGCGCGCCAGCCTGGCAATCACTTCGGCGCGGCCCAGCAGGAGCCCCGCCTGCGGGCCGCCCAGGAGTTTGTCACCGCTGGCAATGACGACGTCGGCACCGGATACCAGCGCACTTGCGACATCGGGTTCCTCGGGCAGCACGGGGTCCGGGGCGAGCAGACCGCTGCCCAGGTCCACCACCAAGGGGACATCATGTTCATCGGCCAGAGACCGGAGTTCACTCACGCCGACGCCGGAGGTGAAGCCGCTGATCCGGAAATTGCTCGGGTGGACCTTGAGCAGACAGCCGGTCTGTGCCCCTATGGCGGACTCGTAGTCGCTCAGGTGCGTCCGGTTGGTGGTGCCCACTTCCCGCAAACGGGCACCGGTCGATTCGATCAGTTCGGGAAGCCTGAAGCCCGCGCCAATTTCGACAAGCTCCCCGCGGCTGACGACCACCTCGCCGGTTCCGGCCAGGGCGGTGGTGGCCAGTAGCAGGGCGGCCGCGCCGTTGTTCACTGCCAGCGCGTCCTCGGCAGCGGGACAGGTCCGCATCAGTGCCTGACGCGCTCCGGCCCCGCGCCGGGAGCGCGTCCCGGACGGCAAGTCCATTTCGACGTCGACATAACCGGCCGCCGTGAGCAAGGCCCGCCGGGCGGACTCCGACAGCGGGGCACGTCCCAGATTGGTGTGCACGATGACGCCGGTGGCGTTGAGCACCGGCCGCAATGATGTGGCCGCGCGGGATGATACCGCGGCCAGGATCTCCGGTTCGACGTCCTCGGGCGCGAGCTCGCCGGAGCGTGCCTGGTCCTGGATGTCCTGGACGATGGAGCGGATCACCTCATCGCCGAGGCGCCCCCGGGCGCGTCGAAGCTCCGGGTGTGCGAGCAGCCGATCCGTGCGCGGAATAAGTCTGCGCGGGTCGTTTGTGCCCACGGCCCTCCTTTGGGGATCGCCTTCAGCTGCGGCAGTTGGCGGAGGCGGACGGGAATCGAACCCGCCAGACCGAGCTACTCGGCCTCACCGGTTTTGAAGACCGGGGGGCCCACCAGGACCCGGACGCCTCCAAAAGGATGCTAACACTGCCCGACTTTCCTAGCGTCGTCGTCGCCTGCCGCTGCTCGCTTCGCTTCGCAGCGGGGCCCTCGGCTCCTAGACTGAGGGCCATGGACGGGATCATGGCCGTAAATCAAGAACAGTCCGGAGCGGTCCGGCTCACCGGCTATGCGCATGGCGGAGGATGCGCCTGCAAGATTCCCCCCGGGGAGCTCGAGGATGCTGTCCGTGGCCTGGCCGGACAGACCCACCCGGACGTTCTGGTGGGGCTCGACGACGGTGATGATGCCTCGGCCGTGCTGGTCGGCGACGACCTCGCGGTGCTCTCGACGGCGGATTTCTTCACTCCAGTGGTCGATGACGCCTACGACTGGGGCCGGATCGCGGCAGCGAACGCCATTTCCGATATCTATGCCATGGGCGGACGTCCCGTCAGCGCCATCAATCTTGTCGGCTGGCCGCGGGACGTACTGCCGATGGAGTTGCTGGCCGAGGTTCTGCGCGGCGGGCTGGCAGTGGCCGCCGAAGCTGGCTGCCCGGTGACGGGAGGGCACTCAGTCGATGACCCGGAGCCCAAATACGGAATGGCGGTGACCGGCGTCGCCGACCCCGGCAAGCTGCTTCGCAACGATGCTGCCCGGCCCGGGCTGCCGCTCACGCTGACCAAGCCAATCGGCCTGGGCTTGCTGAACAACCGGCACAAGCAAACCGGCGAGGTCTTCGCCGAGGCCATCGCGACGATGGTGCAGTTGAACCGCGAGGCCGCCGAGGCAGCCGTGCAGCGCGGTCTCCGGGCCGCAACAGATGTCACCGGTTTCGGCCTGCTGGGCCATCTGTACAAGATGTGCCGGGCATCCGGCGTCGGCGCGGTCATCGACCGAAGCGCGGTGCCCCTGGTCTCCGGCGCCCGCGAAGCGCTGCGGGACGGCTTCATCTCCGGGGGAACGCGGCGCAATCTGGAATGGGTCCGTCCCCATCTGCGGCCGGGGCCGGGGGTTTCCGAGGAGGACCTGCTGATGCTCGCCGATGCCCAGACCTCCGGCGGCTTGCTCGTGGTGGGCGAACTGCCCGGGCACCCCGTCGTGGGACACACGACCGAGGGCCCGGGAATCGAGGTGCGCTAGCGCGTCGCGCCTTCGCACCGCTCGCTTCGCTCGCGGCGGGACCCTCGGCGCTAGCTGGGCGGCCGCTGGCCGGCTCATTCGGTGGTCGTGATCGAATCGTGGATGATGCCTGCCCGGCGGCGTGCGGCGAGCCGGTTCTTCTGCGGTTCAATCGTGTAACGGGGATTTTCAGCGGAGCGGATGCCGGCGCGCAGGATCCCGAACCGGGTCAGGGCCGAGGCGCCGAGCAGCACCGCCCCCGATATTGCCGCGGTAAGCCTGTGCCGGCCGCCGACCAGCGCGCCGATGCCGCCGGCGATGGCCAGCCGTTCACTCCAGGCGAGCATCCGCCCCGGCCCGTCCAGGTGCAGGGGCTCGGCCGCGACCGGGTCCATGTTCTTCTCCATGAACCGGGTCGCGATCAACTCGCCGGCGACTCCGAGCACCGCCAGTGCCCGGGCCGGCCCGGTCTCCTTGACCGGGGTGGTGATCATGGCCAGGCCCGCCGCGGCGAGACTGGCAGAACTGACGAAGACGAAGGGCAGATCCTCCCGCGCGGCGTTCCACGTTGGATTCGCGGTGTCCGACAGCAGGACCGCGGTGTAGGCGGACAACGGGGCCGCGAACACGGCGGCTTCCACCCCCGCCGGCCCCTCAAGCCCCCGCAGCAGCCGGCGCAGCGGCCCGAGCGGCAGTCGCGAGCCGGTCATACGGTCGATCTCGGAAACCGCTGAGACTCCGGCACCGGCGCTGAAGGCCGTCAGAATCCACGAGCCCAGGCTCATCGGCGATGTGGGCTTGATGGTGCGCAGCATGTTGAGGAACCGCTCGGGGCGGCCCAGGTCCTCCACCAGCGCCACAGCTCCCACCCCGATGGCAGCGAGCGCAGCCAGGCGGCTGTTGCGGCACAGTATCGGCTTGCCGGTCATCTGCCCGCCGACACCGAGCAGCGCCGAGCCGCCGGCCACTCCCCCCAGGAAGAGGTAGACGGCTATCGGGTCTCCCCACGGCGGCGGCTTGACGACCGGCCGGCCGTAATAGGAAGTGAATTCCGCCTCGGGGACCACCGGCACTTCGCCGCGGCCCTCGCCCCCGCCGGCGCGACGGCGCTTGCCGCCCCGCTTGCGCCGCCGCGGCGGTTCGGCCGGGCGGTAGTCGTCGAAGTCGGAGACCGTCAAGCCCGGCCTCCAGCCAGGAAGGCCGCGGTGGCGGCGGCCAGCATGCCGGCGGCGGCAATGCCCGCCCGCTTGAACATGCGCGGCAGGTCTGCTGTGGGCACCCGGGGGTCCGGCGGCAGCCCGTACACCTCCGGTTCGTCCAGCAGCAGGAAGACGGACCCGGTGCCGCCGACGCCGTCGGAATCATTGGCTCCGTAGAGTCGTGCCTCGGTCAGCCCCTGCGCATGCAGCTCGGCCACCCGTTCCCTCGCGGTGGCTACCATGTCCTCGCGCTCGCCGTATTTGATCGACGTCGTGGGGCACGTCTGGGCGCACGCGGGCGTCTGGCCGTCAACGATCCGGTCGTAGCACAAGGTGCACTTCTGGGCGACGCCGACGTTGTGCGTCGGGGCCTGTTCCCCCGGAGTGAAGTCGCGCTCGGTCTTCGGCCCTGCCGTGCCGTCGCGGCGCCGCTCGATCACCCCGAACGGGCACCCCGCCACGCAGGTTCCGCAGCCGTTGCACACATCGTCCTGCACGACGACGGTTCCGTGCTCCGTGCGGAACAAGGCACCGGTGGGACAGACGTCGAGGCACCCGGCGTTGGTGCAGTGCTTGCACACATCGGAGGACATGAGCCACCGGAAGTCGGGGGTGTCCGGCGGCGTTGTGTCCGCACCGGCCAGGTTCGACGCCTGATCCTGCCCCGGTGGGCCGACGCTGGGCATGCCAAGACTGACAAGAGCCCGACCGGATTCGCGGGCCCGGCCGATCTGCTCCCGGTCCTGCTCGATGAACGCGACGTGGCGCCAGGTGTCCGCTCCGAGAGACCCGGTGTTGTCATAGGAAGACTCGAGCAGTTCGTATTCCGAGTCGTGGGGGTTGCGGTTCCATTCCTTGCAGGCGACCTCGCAGGCCTTGCACCCGATACAGATCGAGGTATCGGTGAAGAAGCCCTTCCGAGGATGCCCGGTGTGCCTGAAATGGTCCGGAGATTCGGTCAGCCGGTTCATTCAGTTCTCCTTCGTCTCATGGCCTGATGCCCGGCCGGGACCGGTGAGCTTCTGGTTGCCGGTCTCCGGTGTTACCCCCGCACGGGTCTGGTATTCGGCGATCAGCGAGAGGAGCGCGGCGCCACGCGGCCGCCGCCCCGGGATGATGTCGCACGACCCGGCCTTGGACTCCTGGATCTGCACGTTCGGATCGAGTGTCACGCCGAGCAGGTCGTTGACCGCGTCGCCGGAAACCACGGCGTCCTGCCCGACGCCCCAGTGGTAGGGCAACCCGATCTGGTGGAAGGTCCGCCCGCTCACGACCAGCGGTTTCACCCGTTCGGTCACCAGCACTCTGGCCTCGATCGCCGACCGGGGCGAGATGATGGTGGCCCACCCGTAGGGTTCCAGTCCTCGTTCAGCTGCCAGTTCCGGAGACACTTCGCAGAACAGTTCCGGTTGGAGTTCGGAGAGGTAGGGCAGCCATCGGCTCATCCCACCGGCCGTGTGATGCTCGGTCAGGCGGTACGTGGTGAACACGTACGGGTAGACCTCGGAACCGGGCTCGCCTGCGCTGGGCGCGCTGAGGTTGTCCGCGCGCGGATAGGTCAGCCGGGCAGGGTTCTGCTGCTGCCGGTAGAGCGGGTTGGCGACCGGGGACTCCTGGGGCTCGTAGTGCGTTGGCAGGGGTCCGTCCACCATGCCCTTCGGCGCGAACAGCCATCCCTTGCCGTCCGATTGCATGATGAACGGATCGTCGCCGGCGAGCGCCGCGGCCCCGCCGGCGTCGAGATCCGAAGGAGTCCCCGGTGCGAGGTCCACGGGGAAGTCCGGCACGTCATCTCCGGTCCACCGGTTCTGCTCCGGGTCCCACCAAATGTACTTCTTGCGTTCGCTCCACGGTTTGCCGTCCGGGTCCGCCGATGCCCGGTTGTAGAGAATCCTGCGGTTCGAGGGCCACACCCAGCCCCATTCGGGGGCGACCAGGCCTTGCTCCTGCTGCGGTTTCCGATCAGCGGCATGGTTGATACCGTCCGCGTAGACTCCGGTGTAGATCCAGCACCCGCCCGACGTCGACCCGTCGGCGCGCATTTCCGTGTAGGACGAAAGAGGCCGGCCGGCCTGCGGCCCGGTCAGATGCCTGCCGTTGATTTCCGCGAGCACCGCCTCGGCGTCGGGCTCGCCGTGCTCATCGACGGGATAGTCCCACGTCAGGTCCAGCAGCGGCCGGTCCCGCTCATCGGTCGAATCCGCAAGCTTCGCGCGGATGCGTTTGCCCAGTTCATAGAAGAACTCCAGTTCGCTCTGGCAATCGCCCGGCGGCCGGACCGCCTGGTGGCGCCATTGGAGCATCCGCTGCGTCTGCGTGAAGGAACCGGCTTTCTCCACATGGGTGGCTGCGGGCAGGAAGAAGACTTCGGTGGCTATGTCTTCGGTCTTGAGTTCGCCCGAGGCGATCTCCGGACCATCCTTCCACCACGTCGCCGATTCGATCAGGTTCAGGTCCCGCACGACCAGCCATTTCAGGTGGGACATGCCCAGCCGCTGCATGCGCCCGTGGGCCGAACCGACGGCAGGGTTCTGGCCGAAGAGGAAGTAGCCCTCGACCTCGTCATCGAGCATGCTCATGACCGTCTCATACGTGCCGTGGGCGCCGGTGATCCGGGGCAGGTACTGGTAGCCCCATTCCGAGTCCTCGTTGGCCGCGTCGCCCCACCAGGCCTTGAGCAGACTGATGGTGTAGGTGTCGGCAGCCGCCCAGTATCCCTTCTGGGTCGGCGAGGCGATGGCATCCAGGTACTGCTGCAGGGTCTCCATCCCGGCGTTGGGCATCGGGAGATAGCCGGGCAGCAGGTTGAACAGGGTCGGGATGTCGGTGGAACCCTGGATGCTGGCATGGCCGCGCAGCGCCATGACGCCCCCGCCGGGCCGTCCCACATTGCCCAGCAGCAGTTGCAGGATCGCCGCGGTCCGGATGAATTGGGCGCCCAGGGTGTGCTGCGTCCATCCGACGGCGTACGCGAAGCACGTGGTCCGGTCCCTTCCGGAGTTCTCCGTGATCGTCCGGGCCAGATAGTCGAAGTCCTCGGGGGAAATGCCGCAGGCCTCGCGGACCATCTCCGGGGTGTAGCGCGCATAGTGCCGCTTGAGGATCTGGAACACGCTCCGCGGATGCTCCAGCGTGCGGTCCTGTTCGAACCGGGGGTTTCCTATCGGCGGGCCGCCGCTGCCGTACTGGTGGCCCGCCGCCCGCGCCGCGGTATCGGCGCCGTGCTCGTACCCGCCGGTTGCTTCCGCCCCCTCCTTCCGCTCATAGGCCCAGGAAGTCAGGTCGTACTGCCCGGTCCCGGGGTCGTATCCGGAGAACAGTCCGTCCAGGTCCTCGGTGTCACGGAAGTCTTCGCCGACCAGCGTCGCCGCGTTGGTGTAGGCGAGCACATACTCCTTGAACCACAGCTCGTTGCTGATCACATAGTTGATCAGGGCGCCAAGCAGCACGACGTCCGATCCGGCGCGGATGGGCACATGCTTGTCGGCCACCGCGCTGGTGCGGGTGAACCGCGGGTCAACATGGATGACCTTCGCGCCCCGCGCCCTGGCCTCCGTCACCCACTGGTAGCCCACGGGATGGCATTCGGCCATGTTCGAGCCCTGGATGACGATGCAGTCGGCATTGGCCATGTCCTGGAGCGGTTGTGTGGCGCCGCCCCGCCCAAATGAGGTTCCCAAACTGGGAACCGTGGCGGAGTGTCAAATGCGGGCCTGGTTCTCCAGCTGGATGGCGCCGGCGGCGGTGAAGAGCTTCTTGATCAGGTAGTTCTCTTCATTGTCCAGCGTTGCCCCGCCCAGGCCGGCAATGCCCATGGTGCGGCGCAGCGGCCGGCCCTGCCCATCGGTCTGCTGCCACTTGTTCCGGCGCGCCTCGAGGAATCTGTCCGCCACCATCTCGATGGCGGTGTCCAGGTCCAACTGCTGCCAGTCCTTGGCGTAGGGTGCCCGATAAAGCACCTTTGTCTGCCTGCCGGGCGCGTTGACCAGTTGCTCGCTGGCCGATCCTTTGGGGCAGAGCCTCCCCCGGGAAATTGGTGAATCCGGGTCCCCTTCGATTTGGACGACCTTTTCGTCCTTGACAAAGACACGCTGGCCGCATCCGACGGCGCAGTAGGGGCAGACGCTCTGAACCACCCGGTCCGCAGTTGTCGTCCGCGGCGTGATCGCGCGGGTCCTCGGCGAGGTCACGGCTTCGCCGCGGCCGAGTGGATCGCCCGACCGGAATTGCCGCACCACCGGCCATCCTAGGAAGCTGAACCGCGACATGCGCCCACCATAGCCCATCGCCCCTCCCCGGCAATAGGGGGCGCACGCGTTTCATCAAGCTTTCGACGTGGATGTACAGGCGGCTCAAGTTGCGGTGTTCGTTCAACTTTTAGGCAAAAGACGAGGGGCTGCCCCCGCAGCATTACCTGCGGGAGCAGCCCCTCATCGTAAGAAAAACATAGACGTTGAAGCGGAACTCCACCACGTTCCGTAGCCGGGCAACCTTGGGTTCGTACACACTGTCATGTGCGAAGCCTGGCATCCAGCTTTGGCTGCTTCCGACCGGTACTGATCGCGGCACCCGCGTCGGCGTTGCGGGACAATAATCGTGTGGACGACCTGAATGTGCCCCCGGGACCCGGCGCGCCCCGCGGCCTCCGGGTACCGGCGGGAGAGCTGGTCGAGCAATTCTCCCGATCCTCCGGCCCTGGCGGCCAGAGCGTCAACACCGCCGACTCACGTGTGCAACTGAGTCTCGACCTAGGCACGACAACAGCCCTGAGCGAGGTCCAACGCGAACGCGCCCTCTGCCGGCTCGCCGAGAGACTCTCGGGCACGATGCTTACCATCAGCGCCTCCGAGCACCGCTCCCAGCGGCGTAACAGGACTGCGGCGAGGCAACGCCTCGCCGCAGTCCTGCGAGATGCAGTAGTTCCCCCCGTCGTCCGGCGATCAAGCCGGCCAACGAATGGCTCGCGACGTCGTCGGCTCGAAGGAAAATCTAGGCGCTCCGAGACCAAGCGCAACCGCAGGCCCCCATGGCCCGAATGACCTGCCTGCTTGCGCGGATCGCCGGGCTCTCGCTCAGACGCTAAACCTGAACTCCACCCACGTCGCCGCACATACCAACCTGTCGCGGCGATCAGTGGTCGGCGCTCATCAGTGGTTCGTCCGTCGGAATCCCACTTAAATTTGAATAGCGGCACATCTCGGTCTTCCAGACAAGTCCCTCAACATCTGCACAGCTGCTTGAGCGTGCACGCCAGTAGTTCGGCGTTCGAGCCTCACTACAGTTCAAGAATGAGCAATGCAGTCGGAGCCAAGGCCCGCCATGAGGAAGAGATCGCGTTCCTCATCATGGAGGCCGTCCTCGGAGTCGACATCCACCTCGCGGACGCAGGCGCGGGCAACAAGAAACCTGATGCCGCTTGGGCCAGTGCGGGCGCGAAGGGACGCCGCGGCATCGTCGAGATCACTTCGCCTCCGGACAAAAAGCTTTTGAAGAAGTGGGCGCAAGCCAAGAGAGATGGCGAACCACAGTCAGAAAGCGGCTCGATTCCACTAGGCCATGTCGGGAGCACATTCAAGATCCTCGGAGCCGACCTGCTGTCTGAGTACAGCTAGCGCAGGCAAGTTATTTAGCCGGACTGCTTGCGCAGTGCTGCCCAGGCTTGGAAACCGCCGATAAGGTCGGTCGCACGGGTCAGCCCCAGCCGTTGCAGGGTGTGTGCAGCGAGGCTGGAGCTGTAGCCCTCATTGCAGACGACCACAATCCGCCGAGCGGGGTCGCCAGCGATCGGGAGCCGGTGGGGGCTGGAAGGATCGAGCCGCCACTCGAGAACGTTCCGGTCAATGACGACCGCTCCCGGAAGATCACCGTCGCGTTCCCGCTGATCGACCGGCCGTGTGTCAACAACAAGTGCGCCCGCTGCCATCTCCCGCTCAAGATCCGAAGCGTGAACACGCTCGAGCCCGATGCGGCTCTCAAGTAGTAATTGGTTGATCGTAAGAGTCCCGGGGGAATCGCGGTGATCTAAGCTGCGTTGGCAGGTCGCGGCGCCGTCGTCGGAGATATGGCACTGCTTCACCGTTTTCCTCGCTTTGCCTGCTGATCGGTCGTTCCACTATGAAGCGAAATGATGAGCTACTTTGGTCGTCAATTTCAAGGGTTGGAGGGAGTCAGGTCAACGGGAGATGCGATCGAGACTCCAGGTTGGGCACCGCCACCTAAGGTTCTTTGGTGACTCCATTGCCCTCGAAGCCCGAACTTCCCATGGGCACTCCCGCTAAGAGGGACTCATGGGAACGGCCGAAGAGGACGACAGCCTGCACTTGTGCGCATAAAGCGTTGGGGCACACCGATCACACGGACCGGTGTGCCCCAACGCGTCCGCAGTTCAGCGGACGCGAGCCATAGCTCAAGCCGGACGCGGCTATACGTTGAAGCGGAACTCCACCACGTTCTGTAACCGAATAACCTGACAGGCGCCCTGAACCTCATGCGCCTAAAATACTCACATGCCTACACGTGTTCACGAGTATGCCTGGCCTGATCGGGTCGTCGTTGGCACCATTGGCCTTCCCGGGGCGCGTACGTTCTATTTGCAGGTGCGTGCGGGGACGCAGATCGTGAGTATTGCCCTGGAGAAGCAGCAGTCAGCTCTGCTCGCGGAGAAGATCGACGAAATTCTCGACCAGCTCATCACCATTGAGGGCAACCCCTTCAGCGTTCCCACGAGCATTCCCATTGAACTTGTCGACAATGACCAGCTCGAGCCAGTTCAAGAGCAGTTCCGCACCGGCTCCATGAGCTTAGGTTGGGACCCGACGACGGCGCAGGTCGTGTAAGAGGCCTACGCCATCACCGAGGTCGATGCCGACGACGAATCGCTTGATGAGGGCGGGGCTGACGCGGCCGAAATGCTGCTGGTGCGAATGCCGGTGGGCACCGCCCGCGCATTCGCCAAGCGCACCCGTGAGATTGTGGGCGCCGGACGTCCGACGTGCCCGCTCTGCGGTTACCCCATAGACGCCGACGGGCACACCTGCACCCTTCCCGAGGCCTGATGCCAGCGCCGGACCTGGTGACCGCCGAGCTGACGCTCACCGGCCGCATCACGACGGCTTCAAACGCGACATTTCCGGGCAGCATCGGCGACGTGACGGTCGTCTATAAGCCGATAGCAGGCGAAAGTCCGCTGCGGGATTTTCCCCACGGCACCCTGGCTCACCGGCAGGCGGCCGCCTATCTGGTCTCGCAGGCCTCCGGCTGGGACGTCGTACCGCAGACCTGGCTGTGCGATGGTCAAGGCGATCACATTCCTGCCATGACGGACGGACACCGGCACGGCGTGGACCATGGGCTGACTTTTCACCGTGACCACAAGCTGCCCACGGTGCTGTGGGGATGGCTGGGAGACGCTCCAACCGCCGAGGAACGCGACGGCATAGACCCTGTCAGCGAAGGACTGCACGGCGGGCTGGGCAGAACCTGGCGGGCTTGCCCGCCGTCGAAGAAATCGCATCGCTCGCCGCGCGCTGTGCCGGGTTGCGCTTGGCCGGGCGGTTTCCTCCTCCGAGCGGTGAGATGTCTGCGGTGCCTTGGGCGCTGTTCTAATTCGTTATGAAGCAAAATGGGGCCGGCATCATTTCGACTTGGCAACGGGTGGCCGTAAAAGCGCATGGCCGCCAAGAACATGTGCTCTTGGCGGCCATCGCAATGGGTCTCCGGGGTCAGGAACTATACGTTGAAGCGGAACTCCACGACGTCGCCGTCGGCCATCACGTAGTCCTTGCCCTCGATGCGCACCTTGCCGCGTGCCTTCGCTTCGGCCATGGATCCGGCCTCGGACAGGTCCGCAAAGGACACCACTTCGGCCTTGATGAAGCCGCGCTGGAAATCCGAGTGGATCACTCCGGCTGCCTGCGGGGCAGTGTCGCCCTGGTTGATGGTCCAGGCGCGGGCTTCCTTGGGTCCGGCGGTCAGGTAGGTCTGCAGGCCCAGGGTGTGGAAGCCGACGCGCGCCAGCTGGTCCAGGCCGGACTCCTTCTGCCCGTTCATCTCCAGCATTTCGCGGGCTTCCTCCTCGGACAGCTCCACGAGGTCCGCCTCGAGCTTGGCATCGAGGAAGACGCAGTCCGCCGGGGCCACCATGGCACGCAGTTCCTCCTGCTTCGCCGGATCGCCCAGCACGGAGTCGTCGGCGTTGAAGACGTAGATGAACGGCTTGGCCGTGAGCAGGTTCAGCTCACGCAGGTGCTCCAGGTCCAGCTCGCCGCTGGCCGCCGCAGCGAAGATGGTCTCGCCGCGTTCGAGCACCGCCTGGGCGGCCTGCAGGGCGGCCAGCTCGGCCGCCTCGCGCTTCTTGATCTTCACTTCCTTCTCCACCCGCGGCAGCGCCTTCTCCAGCGTCTGCAGGTCGGCCAGGATGAGCTCGGTGTGGATCGTCTCCATATCCGAGCGCGGGTCCACCTTGCCCTCGACATGGACCACGTCCGGGTCGTCGAAGACCCGGATGACCTGGGCGATGGCCTGGGCCTCGCGGATATTGGCCAGGAACTGGTTGCCCAGGCCTTCGCCTTCGGAGGCGCCGCGGACGATCCCGGCGATGTCCACGAAGGAGACGGTGGCCGGCAGGATGCGCGCCGAGCCGAAGATTTCGGCCAGCCGGTCCAGCCGGGGGTCCGGCAGCGGCACGACGCCCACGTTCGGCTCGATGGTGGCGAACGGGTAGTTCGCGGCCAGGACCTGGTTGCGGGTCAGTGCATTGAAGAGGGTTGATTTGCCGACGTTGGGCAGTCCGACGATGCCAATAGTAAGAGCCACGGTATTCAAGGATACCGCTGGATCAGCCGGCGCCACGATTCGTCCGGCACGGACCGGAAGCTGCCGGATTTTGTCGGGTCCGGCTGGCATGGTGGAGGCATGGATGCCTTTGCGATCGTGCTGTCGCTGCTGCTGCTCGTTGTCGGCCTGGCCGCGGGAGCGGCCGCTGCCGCCGTGCCCTACCGCCGCCGGGTGGCGGCCCTGACCGCCGAGCTCGACGATGCCGGGGACCGGTTGGGCGAGGCGGCGGCGCGGCTGGCGGCGGCCGAGGCCGAAAGCCGGCTGCTGGCACGGCAGAACCGTGAGCTCAGCGTGCTGGAGGACCGGGACAATGCGGTGCTGCGCGCGCTCGCCCCGGTGGGCGAGAAGCTGAGGCAGGTGCAGAACCAGGTGGGCCTGCTGGAACGGGACCGGGTGGAACAGTTCGGCCAGCTGGCCGAGCAGCTGCGTGCGGCCCAGGCCTCGGACGAGGCACTGCTGCGCTCGACCCGTACCCTGGCGGCAGCAATGCAGTCCAGTTCCGCCCGGGGGCAGTGGGGCGAGGTCCAGCTGCGCCGCGTGGTGGAGGCGGCAGGAATGCTCGCCCACGTGGACTTCGCCGAACAGGTGCACCTGGCCGGCGGGGACCGCACCTTCCGGCCGGACATGCTGGTGCACCTTCCCGGCGGCAAGGAACTGGTAGTCGACGCGAAGGTACCACTGCGGGCCTATCTGCAGGCCAACGAACTGCCGCTGGACACCGCTGCCGAGACGGGCGGGAGTTCGCCGGAGCGGGCGCGGCTGCTGGCCGACCATGCGAAGGCCGTCAAGGCGCACGTGGACGCGCTGGCCAACAAAAAGTACTGGGACGCCACCGCCGGTTCACCGGAGCTGGTGCTGTGCTTCCTGCCCGCCGAATCCATGCTCGCGGCGGCCCTGCAGGCCGATCCGGGCCTGCTGGACTATGCCTTCGCCCGCAATGTGGGCCTGGTCTCCCCCGTGTCGCTGCTGGCGGCGCTCAAGTCAGTGGCCTTCGCCTGGCGCCAGGACCTGCTGACAGCCAACGCCCGGGAGATCTTCGACCTCTCCCGTCAGCTCTACGAACGTCTGGGCACGCTCGGGGAGCATGTGGCCAAGCTGGGCAGTTCGCTGAAGGGGTCGGTGGAAAAGTACAACGCGTTCGTGGGCACGCTGGAGTCCCGCGTGCTCCCGACTGCGCGCCGGATCAACGCCTTCGATCCCACCTCGCTGGACAATGCCAAGGCACCGGAGCCGCTGGAGACCACGCCGCGGCTGCTGGCGGCCCCCGAACTCATTGCCGGGATGGCGGACGGACCGGAGGAGTCGCTGCACGAGCGGTCCGCCTGATTGAACGCCTTAGCGGGCGGGGCGGGCGCCCCGGCCGCCGAGACCGCGCGAGGAGTCGCCCTTCTCCTTCAGGGTTGCGCGCAGCTCCTTCGGCAGCGAGAAGAGGATGTCCTCCTCGGCGGTGACCACCTCGTCCACCTGGTCATAGCCGTACTGGGCCAGCAGCGACAGCACGTCGCGCACCAGCACCTCGGGCACCGAGGCCCCGGAGGTCACGCCGACGGTGGCGACGCCTTCGAACCAGGACTCGTCCACCTGGCTGGCAAAGTCCACCCGGTAGGAGGCCTTCGCGCCGTACTCCAGGGCGACCTCCACCAGCCGGACGGAATTGGAGGAGTTGGCCGAACCGACCACGATCACCAGGTCCGCCTGCGGGGCGATCTTCTTGATCGCCGCCTGCCGGTTGGAGGTGGCGTAGCAGATGTCGTCGCTGGGCGGGTCCTGCAGGTTCGGGAACCGCTCGCGCAGCCGTCGGACGATCTCCATGGTCTCGTCGACGGACAGCGTGGTCTGCGACAGCCAGATCAGCTTGTCCGGGTCGCGCACCTGGATGGTGTCCGCCTCGTCGGGGTTGTTGACGATCTGCGTGTGCTCCGGAGCCTCGCCGTAAGTGCCTTCGACCTCTTCATGGCCCTCGTGCCCGATGAGCAGGATCTCGTAGTCGTCCTTGGCGAAGCGGACGGCTTCACGGTGGACCTTCGTCACCAGCGGGCAGGTCGCGTCGATGGTCCGCAGCCCGCGCTCCTCGGCGGAGCGGACGACGGCGGGCGAGACGCCGTGTGCCGAGAAGATCACCAACTCGCCCTCGGGGACCTCGTCGGTCTCCTCGACGAAGATCGCCCCGCGCTCCTCCAAGGTGCTGACGACGTGGCGGTTGTGGACGATCTGCTTGCGCACATATACCGGGGCGCCGTAATGCTCCAGCGCCTTTTCCACTGCGATCACCGCCCGGTCCACGCCGGCACAGTAGCCGCGCGGGGCCGCCAGCAGCACCCGGCGGGGCCCGGCCACGGGGGCCGCCGCGGCGATCTCTTCCGGGCTGCGCCGCTTGCGCGGCACGGTGGGCATGGGAACGGACACGGCGGTACTACTCATACCTCCATGTTATCGGCTCGGACCGGGGCCTCCGGTCCGGCGCCCGACCAGGAGGAGCAGCAGGCCGGCCGCCGCGGCGGCGAGTCCGGCCACGGCCAGTGCGGCAGCCCACGGCTGGAAGTCCTGCATGGCCAGTTCTGCCAGCCTGCCGGCAAAGGCGTCCGCCAAGGCATCGGCGGAAACCTGGCGGGCCAGCACCGGCAGGTTTCCGGCCGCCAGCCACAGCACGGCTCCTGCGGCAACAGCACTCAGGCCCAGCCAGAAGGCTGCCGCGGCCCGGCGCCGGGCCGCCAGCACCGCCCCGGCGGCGGTTACCACTGCACCGGCGGCCAGCCAGGGCCATGCCGCGGCAGCCTGTCCGGCCACGGCCACATACCTGTTGATCGCAGGGCCACCGGTCTGGACCACCATGTTCCCGGCGTCCGGCACCTCGATGCCCAGCGACTGCTCGACGTCGCGGGCGGCCAGGTCGGCCAGCGGGGCCAGTTCCACGGCCAGGCCGGGGTGCTGCCGGTCCTGCAGGCTCAGGCGGTGGGAGGCGGCCAGGGACTCCTCCCAGGCCTGGTCAAAGCCGTCCAGCTCCGCCAGCCTGTCCGCTGCCCGTTCGATCACGGGCACGGCCAGGGACTCGAATCCGGGCGGCAGGTCCAGCCGGCCGTCCAAATCCTCGACCACGGCGGCCGAGAGCGCCGAACGGAACTGCGGATCCTCGGCCATCGGCGCCGCCAGGGAAACCCAGCCTGCCTCGCGGAAAACGTTCCGCTCCAGCCACGCTGACGGCAGCGCGGCGGCTGCCAGCAGGATGGCCACGAGCCCCAGAGCGGCGGCGATGAGGCTGCGCATGGATTGGTCCTTTCCGTGTGCCTGTTCGGAGCCGGGGCGGCGCGCCCGCCCTCCAGAGCACGATAGGCCAGATCCGGTTTGTCCGACACAGCTGGTAAGAATGAATGGAACCTTTGAACATATGCCGACCTGCTTCCATCGTTCAGCACCACATCTCCGGCCGCACAGACCGGGGCGGGGACCGGACGGAGGGCAGTACTGCCGGCAGCGGCGGAAAGGGACCTGTATGAGCCAGGACCAGCCATGGCCCGGAAACGGGACCGGAATCGCCGAGGCTCCGGCCCAGCGCACCACGCTTCCGCCGACGGCCGCGGACACCTCGCCGGAGAATCCCTGGCCGCTGCGCCTGCTCTCGGAGAAGCTGAAGGCGCATATCGACAGGGTCCCGCCCACCTGGGTGGAAGGCCAGATCATCGAGCTGAACCGCCGCAACAGCGTCACCTACCTGACCCTGCGGGATACGGATGCCGAAGCCTCCTTCAGCCTGGTCGCCTGGGGCAGCGTCATGTCCCGCCTGGACGTGCCGCTGCAGCCGGGCTCCCGCGTGGTCGCCCAGATCAAGCCGGACCTGTATATCAAGACCGGCAGGCTCTCCATGCAGACCCGCGACATCCGCCCCGTGGGGCTGGGTGACCTGCTGGCGCGGCTGGAGCGGCTGCGCCAGGCCCTGGCCGCCGAGGGGCTGTTCGCGGATGCGCGCAAGAAGCCGCTGCCGATGCTGCCGCACCGGATCGGCTTGATCACCGGCCGGGATTCGGACGCCAAAAAGGACGTCATGCGCAATGCCTCGCTGCGCTGGCCGGCGGTGGCCTTCGAAGTGCGCGAAGTGGCCGTGCAGGGAGTCAGCGCAGTGGCCCAGGTGATGCAGGCCCTGGCCGAACTGGATGCCATGCCGGAGGTGGACGTCATCGTCATTGCCCGCGGCGGCGGCTCGCTGGAGGACCTGCTGCCCTTCAGCAGCGAGGACCTCGTCCGCGCCGTGGCCGCCGCGCAGACCCCCGTGGTCAGCGCCATTGGCCATGAGGCGGACCGCCCGCTGCTCGACGAGGTCGCCGACCTGCGGGCCTCCACGCCGACCGACGCCGCCAAACGGATCGTGCCGGACGTGGGCGAAGAGCTGGACCGCATTGCCCGGGCGCGGGCCCTGCTGGCCCGCAGCGTGGAAACCATGCTCCGGCACGAGAGCGAACGGCTGGCCGCCATGCGCTCGAGGCCGGTGCTGGCCAACCCGCAGGGCATGCTCCAGGCCCGTGCCGACGACCTGCAGCGACTTTCCACCCGCGCCTACGGCTGCATCCGGGCCGCCGTCGACCGGGACCGGGACCGGATCGCTCACCTGCGCGCGCAGGTCCGCGCGCTCTCGCCGCAGAACACCTTGGACCGCGGCTATGCCGTCGTCCAGGTACCCGGCGGCGCGGTGCTGCGCGACCCGCAGGATGCCCCGCCGGGAACCCGGCTGCGGGTACGCGTGGCGGCCGGCGAACTGGCCGCCGACGTCGTTCCCTGAGTCCGGCCGGCTGCCCGAAACTGCGGACGCCGCAGCCAGCACACCAGTCGCTGACGAACCACTAAAAAGGCCGCGGACGCGGCGGAAACCGAGGAACCATGAGTGAACAGCCAGTCTCCGGCGGCAGCGCCGCCAACGCCGACATCGCAGCGATGAGCTACGAGCAGGCCAGGGAGGCGCTGGTCGCCGTCGTCACCGCGCTGGAAACCGGCGGCGCCAGCCTGGAAGAATCCCTGGCGCTGTGGGAACGCGGCGAGGCCCTGGCCGCGCGCTGCGAGGCCTGGCTCGAAGGCGCCCGCCAGCGGCTGGAGGCTGCGCGTCCGGCCCAGGAACAGCCCGGCAGCTAAGGGCTCCGAATTACCGGCCGGGGCCGATCATGAGCCGGCCAGGCGCTGCTTCTCCACCTCGACGTCGAAGTGCGGGCCGGGCCACTGCGGGCCAACCTGCTGCAGGGCGTGCAGCAGCAGCTGCTGGACGGCCAGGCGGGCGTACCACTTCCTGTTCGCCGGCACCACGAACCACGGGGCGTGCTCCGTGGAGGTGCGCTCGAGCGCAATCTGGTAGGCCTGCATGTACTCGTCCCAGAGCCGGCGCTCGTCGACATCGCCGGGGCTGTACTTCCAGTACTTGTCCGGCCGGTCCAGCCGTTCCTGCAGCCGGGCCCGGCCTTCCTCCCGGCTGATGTGCAGCATGACCTTGACGATGCGCATGCCGCCGCCGGCCAGGCGCGATTCGAAGCCGTTGATCCTGTCGTAGCGGGCCTCGATTTCCGCGGCCGGGCTCAATCCGCGGACCCGGTGGACGAGCACGTCCTCATAGTGGGACCGGTCAAAGCAGCCGATCATGCCGTACCCGGGCAGCTGCACGGCCACCCGCCACAGGAAGTCGTGCATCTGTTCCTCGCCCGCCGGCTGCTTGAAGGCATGGTGCTTGACCCCCTGCGGGTCGACGGCGCCGATCACGTGCCTGACGATCCCGCCCTTGCCGGAGGTGTCCATGCCCTGCAGGATCAGCAGCACCGAGTCCTGTGCACCGGACCGGGAGGCGGCGAAGAGCCGTTCCTGCAGCTGGGAGAGCTGCCCGTCGCAGGCGGCGAGCAGCCGGCTGCCGTCCTGCTTGGTGCCTGCGAACCCTGGCGTGGAGTCCGGATCGACGGCGGCCAGGTCAAAGCCCTCCCCCACCCTGAGGATCTGGTGCGGACTGTGGATAAAACCCGTGTCAAGCATGCTGGCTGTCCTCCTGTCCGGGCGGCCGGACGGCCGCTTCTGGACGGATTCTAAGCCCGCTGGCCCTCCAGGAACTCGGCGATGCGGCCGATGGCCTCCTCCAGCTGCTCCACATTGGGCAGGGTGACGAGCCGGAAATGGTCCGGCTTGCCCCAGTTGAAGGCCCGTCCGTGGGAGATCAGGATCTTTTGCTGCTTGAGCAGGTCCAGCGCAAAGGCCTCGTCGTCGGCGATCGGGTAGATTTCCGGATCCAGCTTCGGGAACAGGTAGAGCGCGCCCCGGGCCTGCTGGGTGCTCACCCCCGGAATCTCGTTGAGCAGCTTGTAGGCCAGGTTGCGCTGTTCGAGCAGGCGCCCGCCCGGCAGGATCAGGTCGTTGATGCTCTGGTAGCCGCCGAGCGCGGTCTGGATGGCGTGCTGGGCCGGCACATTGGCGCACAGGCGCATGTTGGTCAGCAGGTTGATGCCCTCGATGTAGTCCGCTGCCAGATGCTTCGGCCCGGAGATGGCCATCCAGCCGCTGCGGAAGCCGCACACCCGGTAGGCCTTGGACAGGCCGCTGAAGGTCAGGGTCAGGACGTCGTCGGAGAGCAGCGCGCTGTTGATGTGCACGGCGTCGTCGTAGAGGATCTTCTCGTAGATTTCGTCGGAGAAGACCACCAGGTTGTGCCGGCGTGCCAGCTCCAGCATGTCCTCGAGAATGTGCCGCGGGTATACCGCGCCGGTGGGATTGTTGGGGTTGATGATCACCAGGCCCTTGGTATTGGGCGTGATGTTGCGCTCGATGTCTTCCAGGTCCGGCAGCCACCCTTCTTCCTCCACGCACTGGTAGTGGATCGGGTGGCCGCCGGCCAGGGAGACGGAGGCGGTCCAGAGCGGGTAGTCCGGGGCCGGGATGAGCACCTCGTCCCCGTTGTTGAGCAGGGCCTGCAGGCTCAGCGTGATCAGCTCGCTGACCCCGTTGCCCAGATAGACGTCGTCGACGCCGATGTCCTGGATGCCGCGGGTCTGGTAGTACTGCGAGACGGCGGTGCGGGCGGAGAAGATGCCGCGGGAATCGCTGTAGCCCTGGGCCGTAGGCAGGTTGCGGATCATGTCCACCAGGATGGCGTCCGGGGCCTCGAACCCGAAGGGGGCCGGGTTGCCGATGTTCAGCTTGAGGATGCGGTGGCCTTCGGCCTCCATCCGCTGGGCATGTTCAAGCAGCGGCCCGCGGATGTCGTAGAGGACATTGTGGAGCTTGTTGGACTGCTTGAACTGAACCATCTACACAGTTTCCCATATCCGTCCCGGCGGCTCCGGATGGCGCGGCCTAGGCCCCGAATCCTTCCGCCTCCAGCCAGTCTGCGGCAGCGTCCGCGGGGCTGCGCTTCTCGTCCCCGCTGACCTGCCGGTTCAGATCGACCAGATCCTCCGTCCTCAGTTCGGCCGACACCTTGTCCAGCACCGCGGCAGCGTCCTGGCTTACTGCGTCCGCCTTGACCAGGGGCAGGACCTGCTGGGCGATGAACAGGTTCTTCGGGTCTTCCAGGACCACCAGGTCATTGTCCTCGATGGACGGGGTGGTGGTGTAGATGTCGGCCACCTGGATCTGGTCCGTGAGCAGGGCCTTGAGGGTGGCGGGACCGCCGTAGTCGTTGATCGGCTCGAAGTCCTTGGGCACGCAGTTGTACTTGGCCTCCAGGCCCGGCAGGCCGTACTCACGCTCCCGGAATTCGGGATTGGCCCCAATGGTCAATTCGCCGCAGACCTTGGCCATGTCCTCGATCGAGGACAGCTGGTACTTTTCCGCGGTGGCCTTGGTCACGACCATCGCGTCCTTGCTTTCGGCCGGCGCGGCCTCCAGTACCTTAAGCCCCTCGGGAAGTGCGGCAGGCAGGGCCGCCAGCACATCCGGTGCCGAGGCGGCGGTGGCGTTGCCGTCCAGGTGCAGCAGCAGGTTGCCGCTGTAGTCGGGGATGATGTCCACGGACCCTTCCTCCACGGCCTTGACATAGACCTCGCGGGAACCGATGCCCGGCTTGGTCTCCACCTCGAAGCCGGCCGAACGCAGCGCGCCTGCATAGATCTCGGCGATCGTCTGGCTCTCGGTGCTGCCGCTGGAGCCGACCACCAGCGGGGCCTGCGCGGTGCCGCCGGCTGCCGGCTGCGAGGAGGTGTCCTCGAGCGGATTCGAATTCGCACCGCAGCCGGCCAGTGCCAGTGCCAGCGACGTGGCCGCAGCCAGTGCTGCCGGCAGGGCCAAGGTCCGCCGGCCGGCGGCCTGCAGGCGGGAGCGGTGAAGGACCGCGTTCTTCATAGGGTTCTCCTTAACCTGCCGGCGCCAGGGGGCCGGCTTCGATGGCTTCACGGTCCCGGCCGGACCGGGACGTCTTCAGTCCGGGCGGGAGCGCGAACCGCTGGACCAGGGCGAGCAAACCGTCCACGGCCAGCGCCAGGACCGCAATCAGGATGGCCCCGGCGACCAGGCGGACCGGGTCGCGCACCGCCAACCCATCGATCAGGAACCGGCCGAGCCCGCCGAGATTAATGTAGGCGACGACGGCCACGGTGGCGATGACCTGCAGGACGGCGGCGCGGATCCCGCCCAGCAGCACCGGCAGCGCGTTGGGCAGTTCGACCTTGGTCAGGATCTGCCATTCGGTCATCCCCAGTCCCCGGGCTGCGTCCACCAGCTGGCGGTCCACCGCGGCAATACCGGCATAGGTTCCAGCCAGCAGCGGGGGGATGGTAAGGATGACCAGGGCATAGACCGGCGGCATCAACCCGATGCCCAGCAGAATCACGAACAGGGTCAGCAGCCCGAGCGTGGGCAGGGCCCGCAACGCGCCGGCCGCCGCGATGGCGGCGACCCGTCCCCGGCCGGTGTGTCCCACGTACAGGCCCAGCGGAACCGCAACGGCCGCGGCGAGCCCCAGTGTCAGCGCGCTGTAATACAGGTGCTCGCCCAGCCGGGCCGGCACCCCTTCGGGCCCGGCCCAGTGGGCCGGGTCCGCGAACCAGGCGGCAACCTGTTCCAGCAGGTTCATGGCAGCACCGCCGCTTCCGCGGCATCCGGCCGTACGGGACGGGCCCGGAACGGACGGACGGCCTGCCGGCCGCGGTTGTGCCGCAGCCAGGGCGTCAGCAGACGTTCGGTGAGCACCAGCACTGCATCCATCACCAGTGCCAGGACCAGCGTCATGATGATCCCGACGAGGATTTCGGCCAGGAACGAGCGCACCAACCCGTCGGTGAACAGCACGCCCAGGTTCCGGATCCCGATCACCGCGCCGACGCTGGCAAGGGAAATATTGCTCACCGACACCACGCGCAGGCCGGCGAACAGCACCGGCAGTGCCAGCGGCAGCTCGACGGTGAGGAAGCGCCGCAGCGGGCGGTAGCCCAGGGCCTGGGCCGACTGGCGCACGCCGTCGTCAATGGAGTTGAGCGCGTCCACCACCGAACGCACCAGCAGTGCCACGGCATACAGAGTCAGCGCCACAATCAGGTTGGCCGTGTCCAGGATCTGCGTGCCCAGCACCACCGGCAGGATCACGAACAGGGCCAGCGAGGGAATCGTGTAGAGCACCGAACTGACGGAGAGGACCACGCCGCGGACGGGACGGACGCGCCAGGCCAGCCAGCCCAGCGGCAGGGACACGGCCAGGCCCAGCAGCAGCGGCAGCACGGACTGGTACAGGTGCAGCCAGGCCAGTTCCGCCACGAAGGGGACATTGTCCAGGAACCACTGCATCAGCCGGTCCGGCCCGCGTCGATCAGCCGAAGCACCGCCTCCGCGTCCACCAGCCCGGCTACCGTGCCGGCGGCGTCCACGGCTACGCCCTTGCCCGAAGGAGAGGAGAGCGCCGAGTCCAGTGCCAGCCGCAGGCTGGACCCCAGGACAAAGAGGGATCCGCCGGTGACCATGCCCCGTCGGTCCCGCGCCCCGGGCGGCAGCCAGCCGGCCGGACGGCCGTCGTCGTCGACCAGCAGCCGCCAGCCTGCACCGCCGGCCGGTTCCCCTGCCCGCACCGTGACCGCCGGTTCCAACTGGAGCCCGTCTGCGGACTCGAAGCCGAGCGCGCGGAAGCCGCGGTCCCGGCCGACGAAGGCGGCCACGAAGTCATCCACCGGCGCGCGCAGGATTTCGGCCGGCGGCGCGTACTGGGCCAGCCGGCCGCCGGACGCGAAAACCGCCACTTTGTCCCCGAGCACCATGGCCTCGTCGATATCGTGGGTCACGAACACGATCGTCTTGGCCAGCTGCCGCTGCAGCCGGAGCAGTTCCTGCTGCAGCTCGGCCCGGACCACCGGGTCCACCGCACTGAACGGCTCGTCCATCAGCAGGATCGGCGGGTCCGCCGCGAGCGCGCGGGCCACCCCCACGCGCTGCTGCTGGCCGCCGGAGAGCTGGGCCGGATAGCGCCGGCCCAGCTCCTGGTCCAGGCCGACGACGTCGAGCAGTTCCTGGGCCCGGCGCCGGGCCTGTGCCTTGGGCACGCCGTTGAGCCGGGGCACCGTGGCGATGTTGTCCAGCACCGTGCGGTGCGGCAGCAGGCCGCCGGACTGCATCACGTAGCCCATGGTGCGGCGCAGGGCCGCGGCGGGGCGCCGGGAGACGTCGGTGCCGTCCACCAGGACAGTCCCGGTGTCCGGCTCCACCATCCGGTTAATCATCCGCAGAGAAGTGGTCTTGCCGCAGCCGGAGGGGCCGACGAAGACGGTGACCGCGCCGCGGTCGATGTCCAGGTCCAGGCTGGCCACTGCCAGGTGCCCGCCGCCGTACCGTTTCGAGACGTTGCTGAAGCGCACCATGGGTCCGGCGCTGTCCGTGCCGCCGGCGGCGGACCCGGTCGCCGCAGACACCGGTGGGGACTCGGTCATGGTGCGGTGCCTTCCGTCGGAGTCTGCGGCGGCGCTGTGCCGGGCCATCTTCTGAACCGAGTCTAGCCACTGGCCCGGTGCCGCGGCAGGTCCCGGGCGGCCGGCGCCTGCGGCCCCGGTGGTCCCTGACCGCAGCCGCCGCGGCCGGCTTGCCGGGCGGTCGGGACTCCGGTTCAGGGCAGGCGGGCGAAATAGAGGCGCAGCCCGACATCCACCAGGTCCAGGCGCTCCAGTGACGGCACCTCGTCGAGCGGCACCCAGCGGGCCTCGTCGGTGGAGCCGTTGAGTTCGTGCGTCAGTTCCCCGCCGGTAATGCTGGCCTCGTAGATGACCCGCAGGGCGTGCAGCGGCCGCGTGCCGCGAAGCCTGTGTTCGGCCGGGATGTGCTTGCTGTCCACGCCCAGCAGCCGGCTGAGGTTGGCGGTGTAGCCGGTTTCCTCATAGATTTCGCGCACGGCACCGGCTGCGGCGTCCTCGCCCAGTTCCAGGCCTCCGCCCGGCAGCGTCCAGCGCGGGACGCCGGACTCGGTCCAGCGGGTCAGCAGCAGCGCGTTGTCCTGGATGATGACGCCGTAGGCGCCCACCCTGGTGTCAAAGTCCATGGAACCAGCATACGGACCGGGCAGGAAGCGGCCGGAGGGCCCGGTGCGGGGGCAGCCAGGGCTTTTCTTTTCGTCTTCTGTCAAGGCGGAACGCCACATCAGGGCTGATTCGGCATAAAATAGTCCGACGTGTCAAGACCGGCGGACGGATCCGCGCCAGAAAGCATCCCCGGCCGCACGAAAAACTGCTAATTGCACGGCACCGAGCTGAGGGCTAGAACTGAAACCATGGGGACCAGGCCAAGTTGCGCTCCGGGGGCACACGGCCCCGGAGGGGCGGGATACCGCCATGCCTGATACCGAGGTCCGGCTCCGGGAAGTCCTTACCGCCGCTGCCCCCGACCCCGGCACCATTCCGGCCAGCGCCCGGGACTGCCTGGACCGCGCCTACGAAGCTGCCTATGCCGAAGACAACCTGGGTGCCCTGTTCTTCGCCCGTGCCGGGCTTGAACGTGCCGCCGGCGCCGACACCGACACGGTCCTGGCGCTGTACTCTGTACTGATTGCCGTCAGCCAGCTGGCCGGCAGGCACAGCGATGCCGACGGCTATCTGACGGCACGGATCCGGCTGCTGCGCGAAACCGGGCAGGAGATGCAGGCCTCGGTGGAAGAAGACCTGGGTACCCTGCTGTTCCGCGAGGCAACGGAAAGGGACCTGCCGCTGCTGGAGGCAGCCCTCGAGCAGCTGGCCGAGGCCAAGGCCCCGCCGGGAGTCCTGGCGGACCTGCAGCTCGCTGTCGCCGTCGCCCGTTCCAGGACCGGCACCAAGCCGCAGGCGCTGAAACTGCTGGAACAGGCGGTCCAGGGCTATGCCGCCGGCCGGCGGCCCGACAGCCTCTCGGGGGCGCTGATGTACCTGGCGCACACCTACGTGGTGACCGACCACCCGCGCCGGGCCATCGCGACGGCGGACCGGTTGCTGTCCCTGCCGGCCAACCGTGCGCTGCTGGCCTCCATGTGGCTGCTGAAGGCAAACCTGGCCGCCGGCAGCGGGGAGCATGACGACCAGGCCTTGGACTACGCGCTCACGGCCTTGGAGCTCTATGCCGCCTGCGGGGCGCGCAAGGGCGCCGTCTCGGCCGCCGTCCTCGTCGCCCGGCTTTCTGCGGCAGCCGGCGACGGAGGCACCTCCGTGCTGGCCTGGCGGGTGGCCGTCCAGCAGGCAGAGCGCGGCGAGGTCCATGAGGAGCTGACCTTGAGGCTCGCGCTGGGCAACCAACTGCTCGAGGCCGAGGAATACGAACTGGCCCGGGAAGTGCTGGAGAAGCTGCTCGAACGCCAGGAACGCGCCAATTCGGGTCCATCCGATATTGCCCGGACCCTGATGAGCCTGGGCCATGCGCACCGCCACAGGGGGCGCAGCGCGGATGCGCTGGAATGCTGGCGCCACGCCGTCTCGGAATTCAACGCGGCCGGAGAGTATGCCGAAGCGTCGCGGGCGCTGCTGGCCATCGGCACGCTGCTGTCCCGCGAGAACCGCGGCAGCGATGCCATCGTATGCCTGGAGGCTGCGGTGGCCGCGGCACGCAAGGCGAAGGACGACGACACCGTCCTGCCCCAGGCCCTGCATGCCCTGGGCCATGCCCTCTGCGAGGCCGGGGATCCGGACGGGCTGGCCCAGCTGGATGAGGCCATCCGGCTCGCACGCGAGTACGGGGCCAGCTGGCATGAAGCCGACTACTGCGATACCCGGGCCCGGGCCCTGTGGGCGCTGGAGCGCGGCCAGGCCGCGGTGGCCGCGGCCCTGCATGCTGCAGATCTGTATGCCGCTGCGGACGATCCGGGGTCGGCCTGCAATGCCGAACTCTTCGCCGCCCACGTGCTGGCCGAAACCGGGCAGACTTCGGCGGCGGTAACCATTTTCCGGATGGTGCTGGACCAGCCGGAAATCAGCAGGCCCCTGGTGGTCGCGGCGAACCTTGGACTGGCCGGTGCGCTGGATGAGCTGGGCCGCAAGCGCGCGGCTGACCGGGCCAGGCGGGCAGCCCAGGAAGCTGCCGACGGCTGATCGCGCGCCGCAGCAGCCGGACTGGCCATGTCCCCTGGGAGCGTCAGGCGCGGCGGCGCTGCAGGACGGCGTCCAGATTCAGCTTGGCCGTCTGCGGACGGGCCGGGGCAGCCTGCGCAGCCGGCGTTTCCGCCGCCGCGGCGGCCGGCTTGAGCGCGGGATCCTGCTTGAGGTAGGTCTTGGCGGTCGGCTTCTTGACTTCGGGAGCCGGCAGCGGCTCGGGCGCCGGACGTTCGGCCTTCGCGGCGTCGACGTAGGTCGGCTTCGGCAGCTCGACGGGCTGCCAGGCGCTTCCCGTGCCCGGCCCGGAAACGGCAGCCCTGCGGTCGGCCTCGGCGGCGACCTTCAGTGCCTCGGCGCGCAGCTGTTCGGCCGACAGCGCGGCCGGCCGTTCCGCCGCTGACTCTCCGCCGGCGGCAGCGTCAGCATTGAAGAGCACGGTTTCCCGCGGCCGTGCCGGCCGCTCCGGTTCCGCCTCCGGCTCCACCGGTTCGGCCAGGGCCCGCTCGGCGCGGGCCCTGGCCCGGAGCCTGCGGTCCCGCACGGCCAGGCCGCGCAGGGTCGCGACGACGATGGCAACCACCAGCAGGGCCACCAGGGGCACACCGGCCGGAAGCGCACCGAACAGCGCCAGCAGCGTGCCGGTCACGAACGCTGCGGCAGCCATGGTTCCGACCAAGGCGAGGACGGTCCGGCCCCATCTGATCCGGAACACCGAGGCTCCCTCGGGCGCGGCAAGCGGGACTGCCGGCCCTGCGAGTCCGGAGTGCGCGGAACGGGCTGTGTTGTCCATGATCATCCCCTGGAAGCCGGCGGTGTGCCCGCCGGCGGGTACAGATTCGAGTAAGGATCTCCGGCCTGCGGCTGCTTCGGCCGGGGCTGCTTCCAACTGAAAGCGAAGTACGTACGGCGCTACCCAGGCAAGCCAAAGCCCAATGATGACCGCAAAGATCACTGAGCTCTGGATGTCCATTCTCCAAACCGTAGAAGCCGCTTCGGTAACGAAGCTGCATTCACCACGGCGTGTCGGATAACGGGAATGTTACAGCTGCTTGCTATGGTGCCTTGGCCGACTGGTCGCCCTCGCGCAGCCAGCGGGCCAGCAGCCCGTCCGGCACCTCCTCGGCCGTCAGCGCGAAGCTTCGGTGGTCCGCCCATTCACCGTTGATATGCAGGTAGCGCGGCCGCAGGCACTCGGAGCGGAACCCCAGCTTCTCGACCACCCGCAGGCTGGGGCCGTTTTCCGGCCGGATGTTGATTTCCATCCGGTGCAGGCCCAGGACGGCGAAGCAGTGGTCCGTGGCCATGGCGACGGCGGTCGGGGCAATCCCCCGGCCGGCGCAGCGCCGGTCGACCCAGTAGCCGAGGGTCGCCATCATGGCCGAGCCCCAGACGATCCCGGAAACGGTCAGCTGGCCCACGAGGGCAGGTTTGGCCAGTCCGGGCCGGCGCTCGGTGATCAGCCAGGGCAGTGCAGTGGCCTGGCGAGCCTGCTGATTGAGCGAATGCACCATCTCGCCAAAGGAGGGCAGCCGGCCTCCGGGCAGCGGGTTGGATGCTTCCCATGGCGCCAGCCACTGGGCGTTCAGCTGCCGGACTTCCGCCCACTCGCGCTTGTCCCGGCGCGAGATGGGACGAAGCACCAGGTCGCCGCATTCAATAGTGACCGGCCAGAAGTCCGAACCCAGCACCATTGCGGCCTGGTTCAGTCAGCGGAGCCGGCGGTGAATTCCTTCAGCCACAGGCGCAATTCCTCGCCGATATCCTCACGCTCGGCAGCAATGGTCACCACGGCCTTGAGGTAGCTGAGCTTGTCGCCTGTATCGAAGCGGCGGCCGCGGAAGACCACGCCGTACACTCCGCCGCCTTCCCCGTCCCGGGCAGCCAGGGTCTGCAGGGCGTCGGTGAGCTGGATCTCGCCGCCGCGTCCGGGCGGTGTCTGTTCCAGCACGTCGAAGACCGCCGGATGCAGGACGTAGCGGCCGATCACGGCGAGATTGGACGGGGCCTCCTCAGCGGATGGCTTCTCCACCAGTTCGTTGATCCGGACGAAGCCGCCGCCATCGGCCGGGGAAATGTCGGCGCAGCCGTAGGCGCTGATCTCGGAAGGATTCACTTCCATGAGCGCGACCACGGAACCGCCCGTCTGCGCCTGGACCTGCATCATCGCCGTGAGCAGTTCGTCCTGCTGGTCGATGAGGTCGTCGCCGAGCAGGACCGCGAACGGCTCGTTGCCGACATGCTGCCGGCCGCGCAGCACCGCATGGCCGAGCCCCTTGGGGTCTCCCTGCCGCAGGTAATGGATGTCCGCCAGCGACGAGGCCTCCCGGACCGCAGCCAGCTTGTCGAAGTCGCCCTTTTCCTCCAGCGTCTGCTCCATGAACGGCACGCGGTCGAAGTGGTCCTCCAGCGGGCGCTTGTTGCGTCCGGTGATCATGAGGATGTCGTCGATGCCCGCCCGCACGGCCTCCTCCACCACATACTGGATGGCCGGCTTGTCCACCAGGGGGAGCATTTCCTTCGGCATCGCCTTGGTGGCGGGGAGGAAACGGGTACCCAGTCCTGCAGCCGGAATGACTGCCTTGCGTACGGTTTGTCCAGTTTTCATACACCTAAGAGTACCCATGGGCTCCGCCGATTCCCCGGTTCCGGGTATTTTCCGCGGCATTGGTTCCAGCCCGGACCCCCGTGGTCGAATGGGTTCGAAGGTGTTCCGGAGACGGATCCGCGACGGGGAGGACATGGCATGACAGCACAAATGGACAAGGAAACGGCGCGCACCCGCTTCCGGCAGCAGCGGGCTGCACTGGACGCGCCGGCACGGCATGCCGCCGCCGCGGCCCTGGCCGACGTCGTCGTTCCGGCCCTGCCGGGCCTGGGGATCGAGCCTGGTGCCACGGTGGCCGCCTATCTTTCCGTGGGGTCCGAGCCGTCGACGGCGGTCCTGCTGCCCAGGCTGGCCGAGGCCGGCTATGAGGTGGTCGTCCCGGTCTGCGAACCGGACTACCAGCTGAGCTGGACCCGGTGGTACGAGGGGGTACCACTGGTGCGCAGCCCCCGGGCGTGGGTGGATGAGCCCGTCGGCGAACGTTTCGATGCGTCGGTCATGGCGCGCGTGCCGCTGATCCTCGCCCCCGGGCTGGCCATCGACGGCGCCGGCAACCGGCTCGGCCAGGGCGGCGGGTACTACGACCGCTTCCTCGGGGCCCTCGCCGCCGCGGAAACGCGGCCGCGGACAGTGGCCGTGGTTTACCGGCACGAGCTTGTCCCCGCCGGCAGTTTCGAATCCACACCGCTGGATGTTCCGCTGGACGGCGCGGTCACCGATGAGGGCTGGACATGGTTCGGCAGCAGAAATTCCGGCAGGGCCGAGTAGAAACAGTGTAGAATTAGCACTCGGGGTCGCAGAGTGCCAGCCATGCGGCTGGTCCGGGCGGCCCCCGGTGATCGTTTTGAGGATCAGTGTCGAGGAGGATCCACAGTGCCAACCTATGCCTACGCCTGCAAAGACTGCGGCCATGCTTTCGATATCCAGCAGTCCTTCAGCGATGACTCGCTGACCGTCTGCCCGCAGTGCAGCGGCGCCCTGCGCAAGAAGTTCAACAGCGTCGGCGTAGTGTTCAAGGGCTCCGGTTTCTACCGGACCGATTCGCGCGATTCCAAGAGCACCAGCACGGTTCCGGCTGCCAAGCCCGAGGCGCCCGCCGCACCTGCTGCCGCCCCGGCGGCTGCGGCTCCTGCCCCCACAGCCGCGGCCAGCTAGCACCGCCATTGCAGCAGGCCTCCCCGCACGCTCCGCAGGCGGGGAGGCCTGCTGTGCCCGCTTAACGCGGGGACTCTTGGCGGCTCCGGTACCTTACTTCCCTTCCTCCACCGGGGGTCCGGGCCCGGGTCTGTCCACAGGCGGACCGCCTCCGCTTCATGCCGGCCAGTGGCGGCACCTAGGGTGGCTGCATGCAGGTACAGACCGCGGGCCGGGCAGGCCCGCTCCCACTCCTCAGGCGACTGGTGCGCCGGCATTACCGGCTGCTGGCGGCGCTGCTGCTGTGCGCCGCGGCCGGCTTGACCGTCCAGGCCCTGACCCCTGCGCCGCTGTCCACAGTCCCCGTTGTGGTCGCCAGCGGCGACCTGCCGGCCGGGACGGTTCTGGCCCCCGGCCATTTGGACGTGCAGCCGTACCCTGGTTCCGCCGGTCCTCCCGGCTCCTCTGCCGTGCGTGACGGGCTGGTCGGCCAGCGGCTGGCATCGGCCCTGCGGGCAGGCTCCCCGGTGCTGGATACATCCCTGGTAGGCCCGGGCCTGCTCGCCGGCAGCCCGCCCGGCACCGTCGCCGTGCCGGTCCGTCCGGCCGACCCCTCCACGGTCCAGCTGGTGGCCCCCGGCCAGCTCGTGGATATCGTGCTCAGCAGCGGCAACGGCCTTGAGCAACCTGCCGCCTCGACGGTGCTGGCCCGCAGTGTTGCGGTGCTCTGGAAGGCCGACGGCGGCGCCGGCGCCGGGGATCTGCTCGGCGGCACGTCGCCGGAAGGACTGGTGGTCGTCGCGGCATCTCCGGCCGAAGCCACCGCCCTGGCCGGATCCTCCAGCAGGGGCCAAGTGTTCCTGGTACTGGTCGGGTGAGCCGCTGCTCAGCCCCAGTGCGGCGGCCGCTGCTCCTTCAGCCACGCATCGCGGTCATCGCCCGCGTCGCCCCAGGAGCGCGGGTCATCCTCGGCAGCCCGGGACGGAATCACGCTCCCGGCCTGCAGCGAATACTTGGCCCGCCGCCCGGTTTCCTGTCCGGCAGGAACCGCGTCCGGAGACTCTGCCGGGGCGCCGGGCTGCTCCGGTGCCTCAGCTTCGTCCTGTGCCGCGGCTTCGTCCTGTGCCGCGGCTTCGGCGGCACCCGTCCCGGCAGCTTCCCCGGTCCCGGCTTCTGCCGGCCGCCCGGCCGCTGCACCGGCGTCCCGGACGGAGGCCGCTGCCGGTGCCTCGGGCGGACGCTCCGCGGACACCCGGCCGGACACCGCGCCGGCTGCCGGTCCGCGTGCTTCCGGCCGCGCCGGGGCGGCTTCGCCCGTCCTGCCGGGTTCGTTCAGTCCCAAGTAGCCTCCAATCAGATCGGCGCACTTATCGGGGTCAGTGAACACTTCGATGGTCCACAGCGTCAGCGGCCGCCAGCCAAGCCGCTCAAGGAACTGCGGCCTGAGGCGGCTGCGGTCCCGGACCGACATCTGCAGGTACTGCCGGGTGCCGTCGGAATTCAGGGCCACGGGCAGGGCCGGGTCCTCCTCCGGCAGCAGCGGCGCGGCGACGATGTCGATGGCGCCTTCGTAGCGGTCGCGCACCCGCGCCCCGCGGACACGCACCCGTTCCACCAGATCGGACACGAGAGCGTCGTCGAACCCCGGGGACGGCAGGCTTGCGAAGCCGGAGGAACTGCCCAGTCCCTGCTTGATCAGACGGTAGAAATCCACCGCACCGTTACCCAGGCGGGTGGGATCAAGGTCGCCGGGCTGGAAACAGGTGAGCACATGCAGGGTCCGGCGGGCACGGGTCATGGCTGCCAGGAAGTAACTGCGGCCCTGGGGCCCGGAGATGGGACCAAAATCGTGGACGGCCCGGCCGTGCGGGGTGCGTCCGTAACCGAGGGAAAACACAACGTCGTCGCGGACCAGGCCGGCGGCCCGCTCCACCGGAACCACCTGGAAGGACTCCGGGCCGGGACTAAAGAACGCCGCGGCGTCCGGGGCTGCGGCCAGCTGCTGCCGGACGGCGTCAGCTACCTTGGCCGCATGCCGGGCGTTCGCGGTGATGACGGCCAGCGAGCGGCCCGGCCGCAGGCGGGCGTGCTCGAAGACCAGCTCCACCACCCTGCCGATTTCCGCCGGAACGCTCTCCACCGCCTCGTGGCCGGCACCGGGAAGCCCGGTTCCGTCCTCGATGTATTCCACGGTCAGTGCTTTGGTCCCGGTGATCGCGGCCGCGGACGGCAGGCGGGTCAGGGCGCCGTCGTAGAATTCCGCACTGAGGTACTTGGTCAGCTCCAGGTCCACTGCCCGGTAGGCGGTGGTCAGGGCCTTCACCGGCAGGACCCTGGCCAGTGCGTCGAAGGCACTGGTCAGCGCTTCCCCGGGCTCGTCCGGTCCGGCCTGCTGGGCGCGGGGCAGGTCCACGTTGACTTCGAAGGGCCGGGGCCCGGCCAGGCGGCCGTCGCCAAAGGCAACGACCTGCTGCCCGCGGATGATCGCACCGATGGCGGACTGCAGGCTCATGGACTCGGCGTCCAGGATGATGACGGTATCGAAGGTCCTGTCGTCGGGCAGCACCGAGGACAGCACCAGCGGCGAGGCGGCCCACACCGGCATCACCGCCGGGACCAGTGCCCCGGACTGTTCGGACAGGGTCTTCAGGGTCGGCTCGCCGGTCTTCAGCAGGGCCTTCAGGCCTTCTGCGGCCGCCGCATGCTTCCGGATCGAGCGCCGCCAGTTCTCGGCCAGTTCCCACCGCAGCCGGGCCGCGCCGGAGGCGACGTGCGCATTGTCGGCCAGCCGGTACACGGCCTCGATCTTGCGCAGGTTGGTGCCGTCGGTCATCGCCAGGTAGTCGTCGCCGCTGATCATGGCTTCGAGGGTCGACTGCCACCAGGCCAGTTCCAGTTCCGGGCCCACGCGGTCGGCGCCGACTTCCCGGGCCGCCAGGTCATCAAGCAGTTCGCCCAGGCCGTGCCCGCGCATTTGCTCCAGCAGCAGCGTGCGTTCGGGCAGGGTCACCAAAGTCTGCTTGTCCTTGACCAGCGTCTTCAGGCGCTCGAGCAGGACTTCGTACTCCAGTTCCGCCAGCGACTGCCCGGGAGGCTGCGCCGCCAGTACCCCGGAGAGCTTGCGCAGCTTCCGGTGCACGTTCCGGTAGAAGCTGTTCAGGTCGGCGAGGCCTGTCGGGACCGACGGATGGCGCTGCGTCGTCGCGTAGTCGCTCCACTTGGCGCGCTGCACCTGCACCTGGGCCAGGGACTCGTGCAGGTCGGCAATATGCACCCCGGGGCGGACGTACTCCTTGGCTACCCGGCGCAGGCGCGACCGGGTGATAGAGCTCATCTCGATCCCCCGCTCGCGGCGCCAGATGGACGGGGCGGTGGCCGAAATCAGGTCCGTGACCGGACGGTCGAAGATATCCGGGGTGAACTTGTCCAGGCTTTCGCGCACGGCCACCAGCAGCTCAAGCTGTTCACCCCACTGCGCGAAGGTGGAACCCAGGGCAATCTGGGAGTGCTCGGCCACGGTGGCCATCCGCTCGCGCAGCTTCGGAAGATCCCGCTCCAGGTCCACGGCCAGCTGGTGCGCGTCCTCGGTTTCCTTGCGGTTGAGCAGCTTGGAACCGTACCAGGGGCTGGTCGTGGAGGCCTTGCTGAAGCTGCCGAGCTCGGCGGCGCGCTGCAGCCGCCCGGCGAGTTCGGCGCGGTCCCGGATGCTGTCCAGGACCGAGCGCTTCAGCCGCACGGTCGTCGCCGGGGCCGGGTCCAGGGCGGTGAGCCCGGCCAGGGACTGCATGGCCTGGTACGGGGAGCAGTTCCAGCGCCGGCGGACGTTGTGCAGGGACTTCACATGGTCCAGCAGCTTGTGGCGGTGCTCGGACAGGGTGTCGTGCAGCTTCTGCAGCTCCGGCTTGGTTGCCTTCTCGTTGCGCGAGATGGCCCGGATCAGCTGGTCCCGCAGCTGCGTGCTGGTGATGTTCGCATTCAGCTGCAGCACGAGGGAACCGAGCTTGAGCGCATCCAGCTGCTGGACGAACTGGTTCAGGGTCGCCCGCCGCTCGGCGACCACCAGGACATTCCTGCCTTCGCGGGCCAGCGCTGCCGCGGCGTTGATGGCCGTCTGGGTCTGGCCGGTACCCGGCGGCGCGGAAACCACCAGGGAATGGCCGGCCTGGACCAGATCCAGCACGTCCTGCTGGGCGGCATCGGCGTCCAGGACCAGGAACTCATCCTCCGGGGCGCGCTCGTCGAGCGGCGGGAGCTTCACTTCCGGTGCCGGAACCTGGCCGGGGCCTTCGGGGTCAAGGTCGGCGGCGATCAGGGCGTTGAGCACGGGATGGTCCGACCGCCGGCCCACTGCCTCGGAAACATCGGCCAGGTCGGCGAAGGTGGACACCAGCAGGTGGTGCTCGATGTTCATCCCGCGCACGCCGGCGGTGAGCTGGCGCAGGCGCTCGAGCACCGGATGCGGGTCGAAGCGCGCGGTACTGTAGGCCAGCCGCGCCACCGCGCCGGCGTCGAAGACCAGGCCCTGCTCGGTCTTCAAATGCCGGACCAGGGCGGGGTTGAGCCTGGCCCGTTCGGTCAGCTGCAGTTCGTAGTCATCCTGGCTCGGGCGCACGGTCAGCGCCACGGGCGCCAGCATGACCGGCGCGGTGAGCGCCTCGGAACGTCCGGCACCGGCGACCCGCCAGGTGGCCGTGCCGGCGGCCAGATAGCCGACGTCGATACCGCGTTCGGCGCCCAGTTCAAGGATCTTGGCCCGGAGCCTGCGGGCGGTCTTCATCGCCGCCGCATACTGGCCAGGCTCGCGCAGCAGCGTGGACAGGCGGGTGCGCCGGGTGGTCAGCAGCTGGGTGAGCCCGGACGGGTGGGCGTGCGTAAGGTCGATGCTGTTGGTCGGCGTCGGGGCGAACTGCAGGAGCGTATCGGAGCCGGCATAGCGGCCGAGCTGCCTAAGCCAGGGTGTCAGGGCATCCTCGGCGACCCCGCCCTGTGGATCCGGCACGGCAGCCCCCTTTTCGTCACTCGCGGATAAGAACCTCGACCAGATAGGCATGTCTTTCAAACTAGCCGATCGCAAATGCCAATCGGGAGACCGCAACACTGGCGGGGCCAAATTGCCCGGCCCCGCACAGCTGCGGTCTCCCGACCGGCTACTCCCACTCGATGGTGCCCGGGGGCTTGCTCGTCACGTCGAGCACCACGCGGTTGACGCCGTCGACCTCGTTGGTGATCCGGTTGGAAATGCGGGCCAGCAGCTCGTACGGCAGCCGGGACCAGTCGGCGGTCATGGCGTCCTCGGAGGAAACCGGGCGCAGCACGATCGGGTGGCCGTAGGTCCGCCCGTCGCCCTGCACGCCCACGCTGCGCACGTCGGCCAGCAGCACTACCGGCATCTGCCAGACCTCGTTGTCGAGCCCGGCAGCGGTCAGCTCGGCGCGGGCGATCGCGTCGGCCTTGCGCAGCAGCGCCAGGCGGTCCTCGGTCACCTCACCGATGATCCGGATGCCCAGCCCGGGCCCCGGGAACGGCTGGCGGCCGACAATTTCCGCCGGCAGTCCCAGCTGCGCGCCCACGGCGCGCACCTCGTCCTTGAACAGCGTGCGCAGCGGCTCCACCAGTTCGAACTGCAGATCCTCGGGCAGGCCGCCCACGTTGTGGTGGCTCTTGATGTTCGCCGCACCCTCGCCGCCGCCGGACTCGACCACATCCGGGTAGAGGGTGCCCTGGACCAGGAACTTCACCTGTCCGCCCTCGGCAGCGGCCTCGGCCAGGACAGCCTTCTCCGCGGCCTCGAAGGCACGGATAAACTCGCGGCCGATGATCTTGCGCTTGATCTCCGGATCGGTGACCCCGGCCAGGGCCTTCAGGAAGCGCTCCTGCTCGTTGGCCACGTGCAGCTTGACGCCGGTGGCCGCCACGAAATCGCGCTCGACCTGCTCGGCCTCGCCCTCGCGCAGCAGCCCGTGGTCCACGAAGACACAGGTGAGCTGGTCACCGACGGCCCGCTGCACCAGGGCCGCAGCGACGGCGGAATCCACGCCGCCGGAGAGCCCGCAGATGACCCGGGAGCTGCCGATCTGGGCGCGGATGCGCTCGACCTGCTCCTCCACGATGTTGCCGGTGGTCCAGTTCGGCTCCAGCTTGGCGCCCTTGAACAGGAAGTTCTCCAGCACCGTCTGGCCGAAGACCGAATGCTTGACTTCCGGGTGCCACTGCACGCCGTAGAGCGCCTTGTCCTCATTGGCGAAGGCTGCCACCGGGGCGCCGGCGGTGCTGGCCAGCACGTCGAAGCCCTCCGGAGCCTCGTGCACCGAGTCCCCGTGGCTCATCCAGGTAGTCTGGGTGGCCGGCATGCCGGCGAGGATCGAACGGGCCTCGCCGACCGTCGCCGTCTCCGTGGAGCCGTATTCACGCAGGCCCGTCCGGGCCACCTTGCCGCCCAGGGCCGCGGCCATGGCCTGGAAGCCGTAGCAGATGCCCAGCACCGGCACGCGGGCCTCGAACAGATCGGCTCCGACGCCCGGGGCGCCCTCGGCGTACACGCTGGAGGGGCCGCCGGAGAGGATGATGGCTGCGGGGTTCTTGGCCAGCAGCTGCTCGGTGGTGTAGGTGTGGGGAACGATTTCGGAGTAGACGTTGGCCTCGCGCACGCGCCGGGCAATCAGCTGCGCGTACTGGGCCCCGTAGTCCACAACAAGAACGGGCCTGTGGTCCATGGCGGGGGGATTAGTCACCCATACAGAATAGTCGGCGCGCGCAGGTGCTCGCACCTTGGGCAGCACCGCGGCAAAACGGCAGCGCTGCGGCAGAACGGCAGTACTGCGGCCCGGCGGCGGCCGGTCAGTACCGCTTGGCTGCCTCGGGGTGGCTGGCCAGGTCCTCCTCCACCTGGCGGTGCACCCGCCGCTCCAGGAAGAAGGACAGGAACGGGATAACGCCGCCCAGTGCAATCAGGACAAAGCGCGGGAACGGCCAGCGCATCAGCGACCACAGGCGGAAATCGGCCAGCAGGTACACCACGTAGAGCCAGCCATGGGCAATCAGCACCGCGATGGAGAGGTTCGCTCCGCCGGCCACGGCGGCCGGCTCGGCCTGGGCCAGGCCGAACCCGAAAGGCTGCCCGGTGACCGTGTTGGTGCCGCCGGCGAACAGGAAGAGATTGAAGCCGTAGCGCAGCACCATCTCCGCGCACAACAGGAGCAACATCACACCCGTGATGTAGGAGGCGACCTTGTAGAAGGTCAGGGCGGACCGGATCTGGGCGTGGGTTCCGCCATAGCGCCGTTTGCCGGCCGGGCGGGCCTGGTTCGGGGCGGTTTCGCTCACGTGACTACCTCTGCTGTTCTTTAGGAATTGGTCGGGTTCTGGTCGGTACCGGCTCCGGCGCCCGGCTGCACACCACCCGCGGCGGCGTGCGCCGCATCCTCGAGTGCCTCCTGCTGGCGCCGGTAGTCGTCCGCGACCAGGCGCCACCAGAGGAAGACGGCAAAGCCGGCGAAGACGATCCACTCTACGGCGTAGAAGATGTTCAGCCAGTTCACCGGGGTTTCCTGCGGCTGCGGGCCGACGGTGACCGGAACCATCTTCGTGCCGGCGGTCCCGGCATCCGGGGCGGCGCCGTCCAGGCCCAGCTGGATGCCGGCGACGAAGCCGGAGTAACCGGGCATGTCCCAGAGGTTGATCAGCTGGGCCGCGGAGAGGGTGGCCACCTGGCCGGGCGCGGCGGGGCCGGCTTCGGGCGCCTCGGTGGGCAGCAGGCGTCCGACGACGTCGGCCCGGCCTGCGGGGGCGGGTGCGGCATCACCGGGCGAAGCCACCCAGCCGCGCACCACCGGGATCATCACCTGCTCGCCGGCCTGGGTCTTCACGCCGTCGACGGCGAAGGCGGCCACCACCCAGTAGCCTTCCCTGCCCTCGTTCAGGCGGTGGCCGACCAGGACCTGCTTGCCCGGGACAAAGCTGCCGCGGAAGGAGACCATTTGGTCCGCCGTCGACGCCTTCATCGGCACTGCGGGGGTGAAGACCTCGGTGAGCGGCCGGACGGTTTCGGTGGCCGCCGGCGGCGGCGGGCCCTCGCTCCGGGAGGCGGAAAACTGCCACTGGCTCAGCAGCACAAACACCCAGGAAACGGCAAGCGCAAAGACCAGCGCCGCGATCCACCGGGGCTTGAGGGCGGTTTTGAGCACCCATTAACCCTACTTCGTGCGTTGGTAGAAAACGAATCAGGGCCCGGCCGGGCACGGCCGATGCGCGGGTTTCAGACGTCGGAGAAATCAACCGTGGACTCGACCAGCCCGGCGATGACTTCGGGGTCCCGGGCCCGGCGCAGCGACTCGCGGAAGGCGTCCTTCGCCAGCGACCTGGCCAGCCGGGCCAGTACCTGCAGGTGCTCGGCATAGGACACCGCCGGTGTGGCCATCAGCAGGATCAGGTCCGCCGGACCGTCGGCGGCGCCGAAGTCCACGGCATGGCCGAAGCGGGTGATGCCGACGGCGATCGAGGGCCGGTCCACGAAGGTGCTGCGCGCGTGCGGCAGCCCCACTCCCCCGGGCAGCCCGGTGGCCAGCTGGCTCTCGCGGGCATTCACCTGTTCGAGGAAACCGGCCAGGTCCGAGACCCGGCCCTGTTCGTGCAGCCGCGCGGCCAGCCGGGCGGCGGCATCGGCCTTATCCGCCGCTTCCAGCTCCAGGATGACCAGTTCCGGCGTGGTCAGCGCGGTGCTGCCGCCGGCCGGGTCCGGGGCACCGGCGCCGCTCACGGGCGCCTCATGCCAGCGGGACGATGTCGTCCACGCCCAGCCGGGCACTGTCCGCGGAGACGTCGTCGGGCTGTTCCTGGCTCAGCCGCTCGGCGTCCACGCGGGCCAGGTAGTGCCGCACCTCGCGCTCGACCTGGGCGCCGCTCCAGCCCAGCAGGGGGGCCATCAGCTCGGCCACCACCGGTGCCGCGGAGACGCCGCGGTCCCAGGCCTCGATCGAGATCCGGGTGCGGCGGGTGAGCACGTCGTGGATGTGCCGGGCCCCTTCGTGCGTGGCCGCATAGACCACCTCGGCGCGCAGGTAGTCGTCTGCCCCGGGCAGCGGTTCGGCCAGCGCCGGGTCCGCGGAAATCAGGGCGAGCACTTCGTCGGCGAGCGAGCCGTAGCGGTTGAGCAGGTGCTCCACCCGGGCCACGTGCACGCCGGCGCGTTCGGCCAGGCGGCTGCGCTTGTTCCACTTGGCCTTGAATCCCTCCGCGCCCAGCAACGGGATGGACTCCGTGCAGCTGGGGGCCACCCGCTCGTCCAGGGCGCGCACCGCCTCGTCGACTGCGTCCCTGGCCATGAGCCGGTAGGTGGTGTACTTGCCGCCGGCGACGACGACGAGCCCGGGCACCGGGTGCGCCACCACGTGCTCGCGGGAGAGCTTGGCCGTGGAGTCGCTTTCGCCGGCCAGCAGCGGCCGCAGCCCCGCGTAGACGCCTTCGACGTCCTCCCGCGTCAGGGGGCGCTTGAGCACCTGGTTGACGTGCTCCAGCAGGTAGTCGATGTCCTTGGAGGAGGCCGCCGGATGGGCCTTGTCCAGGTTCCAGTCGGTGTCGGTGGTGCCGATGATCCAGTGCCGGCCCCACGGGATCACAAAGAGCACCGACTTCTCGGTGCGCAGGATCAGGCCGACCGTGGACTGGAAGCGGTCCCGCGGCACCACCAGGTGGATGCCCTTGGAAGCGCGCACCTTCAGCTGGCCGCGGTCGGTGACCATGGCCTGGGTTTCGTCCGTCCAGACGCCGGTGGCATTGACCACCTGCTTGGCGCGGATGTCGAATTCGCTGCCGTCCTCCTGGTTGCTCACCCGGGCCCCGACCACGCGTTCGCCCTCGCGCAGGAAACTGACCACCTTCAGCCGGTTCGCCGCCCGCGCCCCGTAGGCTGCGGCGGTGCGGACCAGGTTCACGACGAACCGGGCGTCGTCCACCTGTGCGTCGTAGTAGCGGATGGAACCGACGAACGCATGGTCCTTCAGGCTCGGGGCCGCGCGCAGGGTGGCCCGCCGGGACAGGTGCCGGTGGAAGGGCACTCCCCTGCCGTGGTCCTGGGCCGCGGACATGGCGTCATAGAGCGCGACGCCGGCGCCGACATAGGGGCGTTCGATGAACCGCTTGGTCAGCGGGTACATGAACGGCACGGGCCGGACCAGGTGCGGGGCGATCCGTTCCAGCAGCAGGCCGCGTTCCTGCAGGGCCTCGCGCACGAGCGCGAAGTCGAGCATCTCCAGGTAGCGCAGGCCGCCGTGGATGAGCTTGGAGGAACGCGAGGAGGTCCCGGAGGCCCAGTCCCGGGCCTCCACGATGCCGGTGTCCAGACCGCGGGTGGCCGCGTCCAGGGCCGCCCCGGCACCGACCACGCCGCCGCCGACGATCAGCACGTCCAGTTCCCGGCCGCGGCCGGCGGTGGCCCGCAGGGCGGCCAGGGCCTCTTCGCGGTCCTGCGGGCTCAGCGCACCGGTATCCATGCGGAAGCTGCCTCCGGCCGGCTCAGCCGAGGCCCTGCAGCGGGGAGAGCACAACTTCGCAGCGTTGGAACTCCTTCAGGTCCGAATAGCCGGTCGTGGCCATGGAACGGCGCAGGGCACCGATCAGGTTGGAGGTGCCGTCGGTGTGGTGGGACGGACCGTGCAGCACTTCGGAGAGCGGACCCACGGTGCCCACGCGGACGCGGTCCCCGCGCGGCAGCTCGCTGTGGTGGGCCTCCATGCCCCAGTGCCAGCCGCGGCCGGGTGCCTCTTCGGCGCGGGCCAGCGCCGAGCCGAGCATGACGGCGTCCGCTCCCATGGCCACCGCCTTGACGATGTCGCCGCTGTAGCCCATGCCGCCGTCGGCAATCACGTGCACATAGCGGCCGCCGGACTCGTCCATGTAGTCGCGCCGGGCCGCAGCGATGTCGGAAATGGCCGATGCCATCGGCGAGTGGATGCCCAGTGCGCGCCGGGTCGTCGTCGTCGCCCCGCCGCCGAAGCCGACCAGCACGCCGGCCGCGCCGGTGCGCATCAGGTGCAGGGCGGGGGTGTAGCCGGCGGCACCGCCGACAATGACGGGAACGTCCAGCTCGTAGATGAACTGCTTGAGGTTCAGCGGTTCGTGCTCCTTGGAGACATGTTCGGCCGAAACGGTGGTGCCGCGGATGACGAAGATGTCGACGCCGGCGGCCAGCACCGTTTTGTAGAACTCCTGCGTGCGCTGCGGGGTCAGCGACCCGGCCACCGTGACGCCGGCCTCGCGGATTTCGGCCAGGCGCGAGGTGATCAGGCCGGCCTGGACCGGGGCCTCGTAGATTTCCTGCATGCGCCGCGTGGCGGCAGGGCTGAAGTTCTCCTCGCTCAGGCCCACGATCTCGTCCAGCAGCGGCTGGGGGTCCTCGTAGCGGGTCCACAGGCCCTCGAGGTTGAGCACGCCGAGCCCGCCGAGCTTGCCCATGGCGATGGCGGTGGCCGGGGACATGACCGAGTCCATCGGCGCGGCGATGACCGGCGCCTCGAACTTGTAGGCATCGATCTGCCAGGAGACGGAGACGTCCTTCGGGTCCCGCGTCCGGCGGGACGGGACGATGGCTACATCGTCCAGGGAGTAGGCTCGGCGCCCACGTTTGCCACGGCCAATCTCAATCTCGTAAGTCACGGATCTAGGTTATCCCAACGGCACCGGCGAGCCTGCGAGCGGCGGCCTGCTCGGCCTCAAGGATCGGCTCGAGCGCATCGGCGAGCGCGGCGAAGTGTCCGGCCCGGTGCGTTTCGGCCCAGCCGGTGAACTCCTGAAAGTCCGGATCAGCCGTATCGAACCCCCTGCCGGCAGCCTGCCCGAGGGAGCTGCGGTATTGCTCAAGCAGCGGCACCTGCCCGTTGCCGAGCACCAGGTCCGCGAACGCCGACCAGCGCTCCCCCAGCCGGTAGTAGTCCCCGGGGTCCACCCGGTGCAGTCCCGGCAGGTCCCGGGCTGCGGCCAGGAATGCGGCATAGTCGGTGCGCAGCGCCCCGCCCATCGGCCCCCAGTCCTGTTCCAGGCTCTCGTGCACCCGGCGCAGCCCGCAGAACAGCCGTGCCGGGTCCGCGAACATGGCGGTCCAGCCCTTTTTCGTCCGGGTGTCCCGCAGCCGCTCAATCCAGGTCCGCAGGCCGGCAAGGCCGAAGTTCTTCGCGAAGCGGGCGGGGATTCCGGCCGGCGCCTCCACGGCCAGCAGCGCCGCACAGGTTTCGGTGATGGCTTCGCGGACCCGGCCGGCCAGTTCCTCACGGGTCAGGGCGCCGGGCGCGGCCACGTGCGCCTGCCAGTTCCGGTCCTGCCTGCGCCGGGCCCTGGCCTGGGCCAGCTGCCCGGGTGCCAAGGTGCGCAGCAATCCGCTGGCGTCGTCGACAATGTATCCGCCACTGCCGCGGCCGGCGACCGCCAGGTCCACCGGGTCCTGGTCCGCCAGCCCGCCGCCTGACCAGGGCAGGGCGCCGCGGGTGACGCGCACGACGACGGCGCGGCCGGCGTCGAGCGCCTCGTCCAGGTTCCGCTGCGCCACCTTGGCGCTGGTGGTCTCCGCCTGGCGGACCTCGGCGCCGCAGCGGCGCAGCAGGTTGCCCACGAACGGACCCGGGTGGAACCTCGGCACGATGGTGGCGGTGGTGACCTCGGCGTATTCGAAAGTGAAGACCATGAAGCCGATGCCGCCGGCCAGGCCGAAGAGCATGCCGGCGTCCAGGGGGTGCCCGGGGTTCAGCCTGTCCTCCCTGCCAGCGGGGGCAAGGGTGCCGGACTGGGCCAGCACGCGCTGCCAGATGCCCACGTCCCGCGGAGCCTGTTCCACCGGGGCCTGCCCTGCATAACCGGGCAGGATCCCGGCTGGAAGGTCTGCGCTCACCGGTTCATGCTAGCGCGCCGCGCCCCGGCCCGGGCTGTAACGGAGCTGTAACGGAGCTGTAACGGCGGTATTCGACACTTGAGCCGGTTTGCCACTCGGAGCAAAAGGAACATGGCCATGACCGATCCAATCACCGGAAAAATCGTCATCCTGCGGGCACCGGGCCTGGGAGCCACCCGGGACCCCTTCGCGGGACCGGGGGCCTCGGCGGCCCTGGAATCAATGGCGGAAATTGCCGCCAATGTCCAGGTGGAGGTGGAGCCGCGGGCGGACAGCGGCACGGTCCGAACACTCCAGGCCGATCCCACGGTGCTCGGCTACGCGCCGGTCATGCCGATGAAGCTGGTGGAGCCCTTCGACGAGCCGGCCGCGGAGGAGGCTGCTGCCGGGGCTACCTGGGGCGTGGACGCGGTCGGGGCGGACACGTCACCCTTCACCGGTGCGGGCGTGAAGGTCGCGGTCCTGGACACCGGGATCGACGCCGCCCATCCTGCCTTCGCGGGCGTGACGCTGACCACCCGGGACTTCACCGGCTCCGGCAGCGCCGGCGACGACAACGGCCACGGGACGCACTGTGCGGGAACCATCTTCGGCCAGGACATCAACGGCCAGCGGATCGGTGTCGCCCGCGGCGTATCCGGGGCCTTGATCGGCAAGGTGCTCGGCGGGCCGCAGGGCGGCGGCAGCGACACCCTGAGCGAGGCCATGATCTGGGCCGCGGACAACGGGGCCAACGTCATTTCCATGTCCCTGGGCATCGACTTTCCCGGCTGGGTCGAGGAACTGGTGCAGACCCACGGGCTGCGCATCCCGGCGGCCACCTCGATCGCCCTGGAAGGCTACCGGGCGAACATCAGGCTCTTCGAGCAACTGGTGAACCTGCTCAACGCCAAGGCGGCAGTGGCCCAGACGGTGGTGGTGGTAGCCGCCGCCGGGAACGAGAGCGGCATGGACGAAAACCCGCCGTTCAAGATCAATGTGGCCCCGCCCGCTGCCTCCTACGGCGTCATCTCGGTCGCCGCACTCGGCCAGGGGCCCGACGGGCTGGCCGTCGCCCCGTTCTCCAACACCCGGGCCACTGTGGCCGCTCCCGGCGTCAAGGTCACCAGTGCCTGGCGCGGCGGCGGGCTCAAGACCATCAGCGGCACCAGCATGGCCACCCCGCACGTCGCCGGCGTGGCCGCGCTCTGGGCGGAGCAGCTGGCCCAGCTCGGCTCACTCAACCCGGTGCTCCTGACGGCCAGGCTGGTCGCCTCCGGCACACGCCAGGGCCTGGATGCGGGCACGGATCCGCTGGACATCGGAGCGGGACTGGTCCAGGCCCCCGCCTAACATCGCACTCCGGCACTTGCAGAGAAGGAATTCCCATGATCGTTCCGCAGGACGTCATCGAGGCCACCGAGGCGCGGTACCGGCAGCACGCCGGGGAGCGGCAGGCCACGGAAGAGAAAATCAAGGAGGCCGGGGAACACCGCCGCAGCATCCTTGACGTGGACGATCCGGCCCGCGTGGTCCTGCGCAGCCGCCGGATCATGCGCGATCCGGCCGTCCGCGAGGCCATCGCGGCGGCCTCCGCGGGCCGGCTGCCCGGACTGCCGCCGGAGGCCGCTGCCGGAGCGGAGGACGGCCTGCTCGAGCGGCTGATCGGCGGCAATAACTTCCTCGGGGTTTCCTTCCTGGAGACCGGGGTCCGGGCCGCCCGGACGGTGGGCCGGATCCATGTCCGCGACAGCTTCGGCGGCCGCGGCTTTGGCACCGGCTTCATGGTCTCCCCGCGCCTGCTGCTCACCAACAACCACGTGCTGCCGGATGCGGGCACGGCCGCCTCCTCAAGGCTGGAATTCAACTACCAGATCGGTGAGGATGGGCTGGCCCGCACCGCCTACCTGTTCGGACTGGAGCCCCAGGTCCTGTTCCTGACCGACGCCGGCCTGGACTTTTCACTGGTTGCCGTCGCCGCCGCCGGCCGGAGCGGCAACGGCGGCCCGGCCGCGCTGGACGATTTCGGTTTCAACCGGACGTCCGGGGAACAGGGCAAGATCCTGCTGGGCGAATCCATCAACATCATCCAGCACCCCGAAGGCCGGCCCAAGCAACTCGCGCTGCAGCAGAACGAACTGGTCGACCGGCTGGAGAACTTCCTGCACTATCACACGGACACCTCGCCGGGCTCGTCCGGATCACCGCTGTACAACAACCAGTGGGAAATCGTGGGGCTGCACCACTCGGGGGTCCCGGACCGCAACGACAACGGGGACATCCTGGCCGTGGACGGAACGGTCTGGACACCCGAGCAGGGCGAGATGCGGATCCGGTGGAAGGCCAACGAGGGCGTGCGGATCAGCAGCATCCTGCACTGGCTCGACCGGGCGTCGGGCGGGCTGGAGGCTGCGCAGCGGCAGCTGCTGGCCGAGGTGCTGGACCCGGCTCCGCTGCCGCCCGGGGAACAAGTTCCGGTCTCCGGGCACGACCCCGCGCCGCAGCAGGCAGCGGCCGCCGTCGTCGGCACTGGCGGCGACGGCACGGACGGCGTCGTCCGGATTACGGTTCCACTGGAGATCAGCATCCGGCTGGGCGCCGCTGCGGGAGCAGCCGCGGCCGGCGGCGCCGCACCCGGCAGCGTCAGCGCCGAGGAAGCCATCAGCATCGACCCGGACTACAGCAAACGGCAGGGCTACGACGAGCAGTTCCTGGCCGCACCGGTCCCGCTTCCGGTACTCAGCGCCGCCCAACGGGCCAATGCGGCGCAGAACCGGCAGGCCGGGCCCGGGCAGGATCCGGCCGTGCTGCCCTACCACCATTTCAGCCTGGTGGTGGAACGGAGCCGCCGGCTGGCCTGGTACACCGCCGTCAATATCGACGGTGCCCTCAGCCGCACCCTGCGCCGGGACCGCGACGTCTGGTTCTTCGATCCCCGGCTGGGCCGGGACGAGCAGGTCGGCAACGAGCTGTACTCGCGCAACGACTTCGACCGCGGGCACCTGGTGCGCCGCCTCGACCCGGCCTGGGGCCCCGACGAGCAGACGGCGAAGGTCGCCAACGACGACACCTTCCATTTCACCAACAGCTCCCCGCAGCACAAGTTCTTCAACCAGGACGAATCCCTGTGGGCGGGCCTGGAGGACTTCCTGCTGGAGAATGCCCGGGCGGCCAGGCAGCGGATCAGCGTCTTCACCGGACCGGTGTTCGCTGCCGCGGACCCGGTGTACCGGGGCGTGCCGATCCCGCTGGCCTTCTGGAAGATCGCCGTCTTCGACCGGCCGGACGGCGGGCAGTCGGCCACGGCCTACCTGATCAGCCAGCGGAAGCTGGTGGAGGGAATCCTGACCGAGGCCTTCGTCCCGGAGACCTTCCAGGTGCCCGTGCGCAAGGTCAGCGAACTGACCGGGCTGGACTTTGCCGGCCTGTTCGCCCTCGATCCGCTCAACGACCGCTTCGAGGAAGCCCCCGGTTCGCTGGAGTCGCTGGGCACCGGCATCCCCGGGCGGCAGCTGCGCAGCTACGCTGACCTGCAGCTCTGACGGACCCCGGAACACGCAGCGGGCGGGTCCCCCTTCGGGGAACCCGCCCGCTGTCCGTGCGCGCCCGCCGCGCCGTGCCTTCGGTCCTACCGGCGGTAGTTCGGCGCCTCGGCGGTAATCATGATGTCGTGCGGGTGGGACTCCTTCAGGCCTGCGGAGGTGATCCGCACGAACTTGCCCTTGGCCTTCAGTTCCGCGATGGAGTGCGCGCCGGTGTAGAACATGGTCTGGCGCAGGCCGCCGGCCAGCTGGTGCGCAACGGCGGAGACCGGGCCGCGGTAGGGCACCTGGCCCTCGATGCCCTCGGGGATCAGCTTCTCGTCGTCCGGGACATCCGCCTGGAAGTAGCGGTCCTTGGAGTAGGAGGTGTTCTTGCCGCGGGTCTGCATGGCCCCGAGCGAGCCCATGCCGCGGTAGGTCTTGAACTGCTTGCCGTTGACGAAGACCAGGTCCCCCGGGCTTTCGGCGGCACCGGCCAGCAGCGAACCGAGCATGACCGTGTCCGCGCCGGCCACCAGGGCCTTGCCGATGTCGCCGGAATACTGCAGGCCGCCGTCGGCGATGACCGGCACGCCGGCCGGGATGGCTGCCTTGGCAGCTTCGTAGATGGCGGTGACCTGCGGCACGCCGACGCCGGCGACCACGCGGGTGGTGCAGATGGAGCCGGGGCCGACGCCGACCTTGATGGCGTCGGCGCCGGCGTCGATCAGGGCCTGGGCACCCTCGCGGGTGGCCGCCTGGCCGCCAATGATGTCCACGTGGGCCGCTGCCGGGTCCTTCTTCAGCCGGGCGATCATGTCCAGCACGCCGCGGCTGTGGCCGTTGGCGGTGTCCACCACCAGCACGTCCACGCCGGCCTCGATCATGGTCATGCCGCGCTCGTAGCCGTCGCCGAAGAAGCCGATGGCCGCGCCCACGCGCAGGCGTCCCTCGTCGTCCTTGGTGGCCAGCGGGTACTGCTCGGCCTTGTCGAAGTCCTTGACCGTGATCAGGCCGCGCAGGTAGCCCTCGTCATCGACCAGCGGCAGCTTCTCGATGCGGTTCCTGCCCAGCAGTTCGATGGTCTGCTCGCGGCTGATGCCCACCTTGCCGGTGATCAGCGGCATCCTGGTCATGACCTCGTCCACCTTGGTGGTGGGGTAGGCCGCCCGCGGAACAAAACGGGTGTCGCGGTTGGTCACGATGCCCAGCAGCTTGCCGCGCGGGTCCACCACGGGCAGGCCGGACACCCGGTAGTTGCGGCACAGGTCATCCAGTTCGGCCAGGGTGGCCTCCGGGGCGATGGTCACCGGGTTGGTGATCATGCCGGACTCGCTGCGCTTGACCCGGTCCACGTGCTCGGCCTGGTCCTGGATGGACAGGTTGCGGTGGATGACGCCCAGGCCACCTTCGCGCGCCATGGCGATCGCCATGCGGGACTCGGTCACGGTGTCCATGGCTGCCGAGATCAACGGCGTCTGGACCGTGATGCGCTTGGAGAGCCGGGAACTGGTATCCGCCTCGGACGGGATGACGTCGGTGGGCCCGGGCAGCAGCAGTACGTCGTCGTACGTCAGGCCCTCGAAGGCAAACGGATTGAATTCAGCGTCGGTCACGGGGATGCCTTTCGGGAAACACCGGGCGGCGGCGAAAGTCGCTTCGAAGCCGGTTCTGCGTGGGGGTATAAGTACATCGTAGAACCATTCGCCACCAGCCACTATTTCCGCCCGGAGCCGATGTGGCACAAATAACGGCCTGGTTCCGCCGGTGTTCCGGCCGGGCCGGCAGGGCCTCCCCTCCGGCAGGCAAGCGGCGCTACGCTGGATACGCACGGACCCTTTCAGGTGCGGCGAAAGAAGCAGTGATGGACACTGACCAGAATTACAGCAACGACATCCGCCTCCACACGGAAGATCCCGCCGAAGGCGACGATCCCTGGCCGGGGATCGACATCCGCGCACACTCGCAGGATGCCTCCGAAGGGCCCGACGACGCGCCGTGGAGTCCGCCGCGGGCCGGTCCCGGGCATGTGTGGCTGCAGGACGCCCAGCCGGAAACCGACTGAACCGGCACGCCGCGGAGACGGTTAATGCCGGGAGGGGACCCGGCATCTGCCGGATCCCCTCCCGTCGCGCACGCGGCGCAGTTCCCGCCGTCGGCGGCCCTGCTAGTGCTTGTGGCCTGCGTGGGCGTCCTCGTCCTCGGCCGGCTTCTCCGCGACCAGGGTCTCGGTGGTCAGCACCAGGGCTGCGATCGACGCGGCATTGCGCAGCGCCGAGCGGGTGACCTTGACCGGGTCGATGATGCCGGCGGCGATCAGGTCCTCGTAATCGCCGGTCAGGGCATTGAAGCCGGAGTTGTTCTCCTGCTCGTTCACCTTGGACACAACGACCATGCCCTCGAAGCCGGCGTTCTCGGCGATCCAGCGCAGCGGCTGGGCCAGCGCGCGGCGGACCAGGTTCACCGCGGTGGCGGCATCGCCCTCGAGCTTGAGGACCTCCGGATCCGTGTCCAGAACCTTGGCGGCGTGGACCAGGGCGGAACCGCCGCCGGCCACGATGCCCTCCTCCAGGGCGGCGCGGGTGGCGGAGACAGCGTCCTCGATGCGGTGCTTCTTCTCCTTCAGCTCCACCTCGGTGGCGGCGCCGACCTTGATCACGCCGATGCCGCCGGCCAGCTTGGCCAGGCGCTCCTGCAGCTTCTCGCGGTCCCAGTCGGAGTCGGTGCGCTCGATCTCGGCCCGGATCTGGGCCACGCGGTCGGCCACGTCGGACTCGGAGCCGGCGCCGTCGACGATGGTGGTGTTGTCCTTGGTGACGGTGATCCGGCGGGCGGAGCCCAGCACCTCCAGGCCGACCTGGTCCAGCTTCAGGCCCAGGTCCGGGGAAACGACCTCGGCGCCGGTCAGGATCGCGATGTCCTGCAGCATGGCCTTGCGGCGGTCGCCGAAGCCCGGTGCCTTGACGGCCACGGCGTTCAGGGTGCCGCGGATCTTGTTGACCACCAGGGTCGAGAGGGCCTCGCCCTCGACGTCCTCGGCGATGATGAACAGCGGCTTGCCGGCCTGCAGCGCCTTCTCCAGCAGCGGCAGGAACTCCTGGATGGAGGAGATCTTGCCCTGGTTGATCAGGATGAGCGCGTCCTCGAGGACGGCTTCCTGGCGCTCGGGGTCGGTGACGAAGTACGGGGAGAGGTAGCCCTTGTCGAACTGCATGCCCTCGGTCAGCACCAGTTCGGTGCTGATGCCGGAGGCTTCCTCGATGGTGATGACGCCGTCCTTGCCGACCTTGTCGAAGGCCTCGGCCAGCAGGCGGCCGATCTCCTCACTCTGGGCGGAGATGGTGGCCACCTCGGCAACCTTGTCCTCAACCTCGCGGGCGTTCTCCAGCAGGCGGGCGGCCACGGCCTCGACCGCGACCTCGATGCCGCGCTTGATCTCGCCCGGTGCGGCGCCGGCGGCTACGTTGCGCAGGCCTTCCTTGACCAGGGCCTGGGCCAGCACGGTGGCGGTGGTGGTGCCGTCGCCGGCGACGTCATTGGTCTTGGTGGCCACTTCCTTGGCCAGCTGGGCGCCGAGGTTCTCGTACGGATCGTCCAGCTCCACCTCGCGGGCGATGGTCACGCCGTCGTTGGTGATGGTGGGCGCGCCCCACTTCTTGTCCAGGACCACGTTGCGGCCGCGCGGGCCGAGAGTGACCTTGACGGTGTTGGCCAGCTTGTCGACGCCGGCCTCGAGGGCCTGGCGGGCAGAGTCGCTGAACTCCAACTGCTTTGCCATGTATTGCTCCTTATGGGCGAAAACCCCGGCCGGATGGTCCGGCCGGGGTTACGAGGAAAACTACTTGGTGACGACGGCCAGCACGTCGCGGGCGGACAGCACGAGGTACTCCTCGCCGCCGAACTTGACCTCGGTTCCACCGTACTTGGAGTAGATGACGACGTCGCCTTCGGCCACGTCGACCGGCACGCGGTTGCCGTTGTCATCGACACGGCCCGGTCCTACTGCGACAACCTTGCCTTCCTGCGGCTTCTCCTTGGCGGTGTCCGGGATGACCAGGCCGGAGGCCGTGGTCTGCTCTGCTTCGAGCGGCTGGACAACAATACGATCCTCAAGAGGCTTGATGGAGACCGACACTCGGCTCTCTCCTTTGCATGAGCTACGAATAGGTTCAGTTGCCAAGGACGTCCTGCCGTCGTCGCGGTGCCGGCGGGCTTCCTTGAAGGGGGTTAGCACCCTCGCGGGGAGAGTGCTAACAGCGACTCTATGAGAAGGATTAGCACTCGGTCAAGGTGAGTGCCAGCGGAGCCCGTCCGGCCGCGGTACGACAGCCGCCCGGGCCATGGTTTACCTCACGAATGCAGGATTTGCGGTAAGGCTTACCTAACGGATAGCTTCAAGGAGCGCGCGGAAATAAATCACATTCTTGTCATCTAATGCCGGGGGTGGGCAGTTGGCCTCCGGACCCGACCTGCTACGGAGTCCACCGTGAATACGACAGTCAAGTCCCGCCTGCTGGCCGCATCGGCTGCTTTCTCCCTGCTCGCCCTGAGCGCCTGCGGCCAGGAGGCAGGGGCCTCCGCCGCGGCCGCGGGCGAAACCGTGACGATCGAGCATGCGCAAGGCTCCACCGCCGTTCCGGTCAACCCGGAGACTGTCTACTCCTTCGATCTGGGCGTGCTGGATTCCCTCGACGCCCTGGGCCTGGAGGCCGACGGGGTGCCGGAAGCAGTGTTCCCCGAGTCCCTGTCCAAGTACGAGGACGGGAAGTACACCAAGATCGGCTCGATGAAGGAACCTGACTTCGAGGCCATCTCCGCCGGCGCCCCGGACCTGATCATCATCTCCGGCCGCACCGCCGGCGCCTACGAGGAACTGAGCAAGATCGCCCCCACCATCGACCTGTCCATCGACCAGGCCAGGGCGCTGGAGTCCTTCACCGGGCAGGCAGAAAACCTGGGCAGGATCTTCGAGGCCGAGGACCTCGTCAGCGAAAAGCTGGCGGCCATCGACGCGCAGATCGAAGAGACCAGGGCCAAGGCCGCCGATGCCGGCAAGGGCCTGATCCTGCTGACCTCCGGCGGCGAGGTCACCGCCTACGGCGCCGGCTCCCGCTTCGGCCTGGTCCATGACGTGCTCGGCGTCCCGACCGCTGCCGAGGTCAAGGCCGACGGTGCGCACGGCGAGTCCGTCTCCTTCGAGTTCGTGAAGGAGACCAACCCGGACCTGCTCTTCGTTGTCGACCGCGATGCCGCGATGGGCACCGAGGGCGAGGCCGCCGCCGCCGTCCTGGACAATGACCTGGTCAAGTCCACCAATGCGGTCAGGAACGGCAGGATCGTCCCCCTGGACGCCACCTCCTGGTACAACGTCGGCTACGGCCTGAACAACCTCCCGGCGATGGTCGGCGACGTCGAGGCCGCCCTCTAGCCCGGCTGCCGGAACACGTCATGGCAGCCCCCGCCGTCAACCGGCCGGCCACAGCGGACGCACCGGCGTCCGCTGCGGCCGGCCGCGCAGCCGCGCGCAGCGGGCCGCGGCGCGAGGCCGTCCTGCTGGTGGCCGCCGGCCTGGGGATTGTTGTCCTCGCGGCAGCCAGCATGTTCATCGGCGTATCCGATGTCTCCCTGCCTGCCATGCTGGCAGGGCACCAGGACACCTGGGATATTTTCTGGATTTCCCGCGTACCGCGCACCCTCGCCGTGATCCTGGCCGGTACCGCCGTCGCGGTGGCCGGGCTGATCATGCAGCTGATGGCGCGCAACCGCTTTGTCGAACCTTCGACAGTGGGCACGGTCGAGTCCGCCACCTTGGGCATCCTGGTGGTCACCGTGCTCGCCCCGGCCGCCCCGCTGATGGCCAAGATGGGCGTCGCCGGCGGCTTCGCCCTGGCCGGGACGGCGCTGTTCCTGGCGGTGCTGCGCCGGCTCCCGGCCCGCAGCACCTTGCTGGTGCCGCTGACCGGCATCATGCTCGGCGGGGTGACCGGGTCCGTTACCACCTTCTTCGCCTACCGCTTCGACCTGCTGCAGACGCTGAACAACTGGATGATCGGGGACTTTTCGGGGGTGCTGCGCGGGCGCTACGAACTGCTCTGGATCGTCGCCGCGCTCACCGTCGCCGGCTACATCGCCGCGGACCGCTTCACTGTCGCGGGCATGGGTGCAGACTTCACCACCAACCTGGGCATGAACTACAAGGCGACCATGCGCCTGGGCCTGGTGCTGGTCGCGCTGATCTCCGCCATCGTGGTCACCACCGTCGGCGCCGTGCCGTTCCTGGGTCTGGTGGTGCCCAACCTCGTCTCGCTGCTCTTCGGGGACAACCTGCGCCGGGCCGTACCGTGGACGGCCGTCTTCGGAGCCGGCTTCGTGCTCGTCTGCGACATCCTCGGGCGCACCATCCGCTACCCCTATGAGGTCCCGGTCGGCATGGTCATGTCGGTGGCCGGCGCGGCGGTTTTCCTCCTCCTGCTGCTGCGCGGCCGCCCGAAACGCAAGGGAGCCGGACGTGGCTGACGCTACCGGCCTGCCGTCCCCGGCAGAGCTGCGCCGCCGGGGCCCGCTGCGGCGCACCCCCTCCCCCGCCGTCGTGCTCGCCGTACTCGCCGCGGCAACGCTCGCCGCCGTCGTGCTCTTCATGACCGTGGACCTGCGCGGCAACCTCGGCTACATCCTGCCCCTGCGCGCAGTGAAGGTCGGGGCGATGCTGCTGGTGGCGGTGGCCGTGGGCCTGTCCACCCTGATGTTCCAGACCGTGACGGCCAACCGGATCCTCACCCCCTCCATCATGGGCTTCGACGCCCTGTACCTGTTCATCCAGACGGCCGTTGTCTTCGCCGTGGGAGGCAGCGCGCTGGCCACGGCACCGGCGGCAGGCAAGTTCGCCGTCGAGGTGCTGCTGATGGTGCTCTGCTCCGGACTGCTCTACCGCTGGCTGTTCACCGGCGGCACCCAGTCGCTGCACCTGATGCTGCTGGTCGGGATCGTGCTCGGCACGCTCCTGCGCGGGGCATCCTCCCTGCTGCAGCGACTGATGGACCCCAGCGAATTCATCATCCTGCAGGATTTGTTCTTTGCCTCCTTCAACCAGGTGGATCCGGTCCTGTTGTGGGTCTCGGCGGCCGTGGTCGGAACGGTCGCGGCGGCGGCCTGGCGGCTGCGCCACACCCTGGACGTGCTGGCGCTGGGCCGGGAAACCGCCGTGAACCTGGGTGTGAACCACCGGCGCATCGTCACCTGGGTGCTGGTGATGTGCTCGGTCCTGGTGGCCGTCTCCACCGCGCTGGTAGGTCCGGTGACGTTCTTCGGCCTGCTGGTGGTGACCCTCGGGTACCAGCTCTGCCGCGACTACTCCCACCGCTGGCTGCTGCCGGCCGTGTCCCTGCTGGGCGCGGTGGCGCTGATCGGCGGCCAGCTGGTGCTGGAGAAGGTGTTCGGCTTCGATACCGCGCTGAGCATCCTGATCGAATTCGCCGGCGGCATCCTGTTCCTGTTCCTGCTGCTGAAGGGTTACCTGAAGTGATCCGGCTCTCCGGCGTCTGCAAGTCCTACGGCACCGCCCGGGTGGTGGACGATGTCACCGCCGGCATCCCCTCCGGCGGCGTCACCTCCATCATCGGCCCCAACGGCGCCGGCAAGTCCACGCTGTTGTCGCTGATCTCCCGGCTGCAGCCGATGGATGCCGGCACCGTGGCCGTGGGCGGCCTGGACGTGGCCGCAACCCCGAGCCGGCAGCTGGCCAGGACCATGGCGATCCTGCGGCAGGAAAACCACCTGACCATGCGCCTGAAGGTCCGGGACCTTGTGGCCTTCGGCCGTTTCCCCCACTCGGGCGGCCGGCCCACTGTCGAGGACCGCGGGCATATCGAGCGCGCCTTGGAACAACTGGACCTGCTGCCGCTGGCGGACAAGTTCGTCGACGAACTCTCCGGGGGCCAGCGCCAGCGGGCCTTCATCGCCATGGTCCTGGCGCAGGACACCGAGTACCTGCTGCTGGACGAGCCGCTGAACAACCTGGACATGAAGCATTCGGTGGAGATGATGCGCCTGCTGCGCCGGCTGGCTGACGAGCTGGGCAAGACGGTGGTGGTGGTCATCCACGACATCAACTTCGCGTCCTGCTACTCGGACACCATCCTGGCCATGCGCGGCGGCCGGCTGCTGCACCAGGGCACGCCGGGGCAGATCATGCAGCCGGAGGTACTGCGGGAGGTCTACGACATCGACATCCGGATCGAGGAAATCGCCGGCAACCGGATCGGCGTCTACTTCGCCTGAGGCCGGGCCCGCGGCGGCTGGGATTCCCTCCCGGGCCTTAGTCCTTCAGGACCGCGAGCACATTGCCGGCCGGGTCCTTGAACCAGGCAATTTCCAGTCCTTCAGCGCGCATGATGCCGCGGTCATCGGTGGGCAGGCCGGGGTCGTCGTAAATCTTGGTCTGCACTCCCAGGTCGTTGAGCTGCTGGACAGCTGCGTCCACATCCTCCACCAAAAAATTCAGGACGGTGAAGGTGGCCGGTTCATGATTGTCCTTGGGATAGACCAGGACCTTCCCGCCGCCGGGCAACGTGAGGTCCAAGGTACCCATGCCGCCGTCGGCCACCGTGAGCCCGAGGGTGCGGCCATAGAACTGTCTTGCGGCAGGGATGTCATTGACGCTGAAACTGCTCAGGGCGCCTTTGGCAACGAACATGGTGCTCTCCTTTGACGGACCGGCCGGATGAACACGTTCCACGATGGCACGGACGTGCCGCACCCGCCAGAGGCCCCTCGCGCCATCGTTCCTGCAGGCCTAGCATGGGAACAGGGCCCGCTGCCGGTGACGGCCCCGGGCCTGGACGGAGAAGGCCATGGGACAAAACCTTGCGCAAAAACTCATCAGCGAGCACCTGGTCAGCGGCGGGATGACGCCGGGAACCGAGATCGGGCTCCGGATCGACCAGACCCTGACCCAGGACGCCACCGGCACTATGGTGATGCTGGAGCTGGAAGCGCTCGGCCTGGACCAGGTCAGGACCGAGCTGTCCGCCCAGTACGTGGACCACAACCTGCTGCAGACCGACGAAAAGAACCCCGAAGACCACCTCTTCCTGCTTTCGGCCGCCCAGCGCTTCGGCCTCTGGTTCTCCAAACCCGGCAACGGCGTCTCGCACCCGGTGCACCAGGCCCGCTTCGGCCGGCCCGGGGCCTCGTTGGCCGGCTCCGATTCGCATACCTGCGCCGCCGGCGCCCTGGGCATGCTGGCCATCGGCGTCGGCGGTCTGGAGGTGGCGATGGCCATGGCCGGCGACCCGCTGTACCTGGCCATGCCCCGGATCTGGGGCGTGGAGCTGACCGGGAAGCTGCCGGACTGGGTCTCGGCCAAGGACGTGATCCTGGAGCTGCTGCGCCGCCACGACGTCAAGGGCGGGACCGGCCGCATCATCGAATACTACGGCCCCGGGCTGGCGCACCTGACGGCGATGGACCGGCACGTGATCGCGAACATGGGCGCGGAGCTTGGTGCCACCACGAGCGTCTTCCCGGCCGACGGCGCCGTTCGGGACTATCTGCGGGCAGTGGGCCGCCCGCAGGACTTCCGCGAGCTGGCGGCCGATCCGGACGCCGGCTACGACGACACCGAGACTATCGACCTGTCCGGCCTGGAACCGCTGATCGCCCGGCCCTCCTCCCCCGGCAACGTGGTGCCGGTGCGCGAGGCGGCCGGGGAGGAGGTCTTCCAGGTGGTCGTCGGCTCCTCGGCCAATCCGGGGCTGAGGGACTTCGCGGTGGTGGCCGAGATCCTGGCCGGCCGGCAGACCCACCCGCAGGTCTCCGTCGATGTGAATCCCACGTCGCGGGAGCTGCTGCAGGACCTGGCCAAGGGCGGCTGGCTCTTCCAGCTCATCCAGGCCGGCGCACGCATCCACCAGGCCGGCTGCATGGGCTGCATCGGCATGGGACAGGCCCCGGCCACCGGACGCAACAGCCTGCGCACCGTGCCGCGCAATTTTCCGGGCCGCTCGGGCACCCGGGAAGACGCCGTCTGGCTCTGCTCCCCGGAGACAGCCGCCGCCGCGGCGCTGACCGGGGTGATCACGGACCCGAGGGACCTGGGCCGCGATTTGGGGCTCGGCTACCCGCGGCCGGACCTGCCGGGCCGCTACAGCAGCAACACCGCCATGCTGCAGCCGCCGCTGCCCCGGGACCAGGCCCGGGACGTGGAACTGGTGAAGGGCGCCAATATCTCCTCGCTGCCGGACTTCGACCCGCTGCCGGACGAGCTGGAACTGCCGGTGCTGCTGAAGATGGGCGACAATGTGTCCACCGACGAGATCATGCCCGCCGGCGCCCAGGTGCTGCCCTACCGCAGCAACATTCCCAAAATCGCCGAGTTCAGCTTCAGCAGGATCGCCGCCGACTACCCGGAGCGGGCCCGGGCAGCGGGGGCGGGGCACGCCGTCGTGGGCGGGGAGAATTACGGGCAGGGATCGTCGCGCGAGCACGCCGTAATCGCCCCGCGCTATCTGGGGCTGCGGGTCGTCGTCGCCAGATCCTTTGCCCGGATCCATTGGCAGAACCTGGCCAACTTCGGCATCCTTCCGCTGGAGTTCGCCCGGCCGGCAGACTACAACGCCCTCCGTCCCGGCAGCGTGCTGGCGTTCAGGGGCCTGCGTGCCCTGCGGCCGGGCACGGACATCGGCGCAGAGCTGGACGGGCAGGCGATCGTGCTGAAGCACCGACTCTCGGAGCGCCAGGTGGCCATGGTGCTGGCAGGGGGCAGAATTCCATATACGGCGGCCCGGCGATGACGGCGGAGGCCGGCCCGGGCCGGGTCTGGTCCGCGGACAGCCTGACGCGCCAGGCCGTGGCTGCGTCGCAACTGGGCGGGCTTCCCGAACCGCTGCTGGATGAGCTCCTGTACGGTACTACGCGCATCCTGGTCCCGGCGGGCACCATGACCCACCGCGAGGGCGATACCGCGGCGCACCTGGAACTGGTGGTCTCCGGACTGCTGAAGTTCTATGCCACCGCCCCGGACGGCCGGACGATCACCGTGCGCTACTGCCGCCGCGGCGCCCTGATCGGCGTGGTGTCCCTGTTTGCCCCACATTTTGCCCTGCCGGCGAGCGCGGTGGCGCTGACCGACACGAGCCTGCTGCAGCTGGCGGCCGGCCGGGCCCGGGCCGCGGCCGCGCGCGAACTGCCGGTGGCCCATGCGTTCCTGCGCGAGCTCAGCGAGCGAGTGCTCGGGTTCATGGCCGAAATCCCGGGCAGCGCCTTCACCTCGGTGCGCCAGCGCGTGGCCCGGCACCTGCTGGACCTGGCCGCCGGCAATGACGACGGCGGCCAGCCGGTCCTGCCGGCGGCCTGGCCGGGGGCCGGGCCCGAGCTGGCCGTGCATACCACCCAGCAGGAACTCGCCGAGGCGGTCGGCTCGGTCCGGGAAGTGGTGGTGCGGATCCTGCGCGAGCTGCGCGAAGCCGGCGTCGTCCGCACGGAACGGGACCGCATCGTCGTCGTCGAGCCCGGCCGGCTCGCGGAACTGGCCGTGTGGAACCCAAGTTCCTGACAGCGGTCCGCACCGCGGTGAACACTGAAGGCATGACGACGCGACGACGGCCCGGCGCCCCTGGCGCATCGGCCGTGCATCCCGCTCCGGAAGCCGCCAGCCTGGCCGGCCAGCTCCCGGTGGCAGACCCCCCGCTGACCGCCGAAGAGCTTCAGCTGGCCTCCCGCAACCATGCGATGCCGCTGGAGATGCTCGGTTTCGACCGCACCCCGGCAGGCCTGCACTACCTGCTGATCCACTTCGATGTCCCTGCGATCGATGCCGGAGGCTGGCGCCTGCGCATCGGCGGTGCTGTCCGGCGCCCGCTGGAAGTGTCCCTGCCCGAGCTGCAGGCCCGCGGCCGGCGCACACTGGCCGTCACGCTGGAATGCGCCGGCAACGGGCGCAGCCTGCTGCACCCGCGGCCGGTCAGCCAGCCTTGGATACTTGGCGGCATCGGCACCGCCGCGTGGACGGGCACCCCGCTGGCTCCGCTGCTTGAGGAGGCCGGGCTGGAACCGGAGGCGGTGGAAATCGTCTTCACCGGTGCCGACCGGGGCATCTAGGGCGGCCAGGAGCACAACTACGCCCGCAGCCTGCCGCTGTCCGAGGCGCTCTCCCCGGATGTGCTGCTGGCTTGGGCGATGAACGGGGCCCCGCTGCCCCCGCAGCACGGTTTCCCGGTGCGACTGCTGGTGCCGGGCTGGTACGGCATGGCGAGCGTGAAATGGCTGACCGGCATCGAGGCCGCCACCGCGCCCTTCGAGGGGTTCCAGCAGATCGGTTCCTACCGGTACAAGCAGGACGAGGAGGAACGGGGCGAGCCGGTCACCCGGATGAAGGTCCGTTCGCTGATGGTCCCACCGGGCATCCCGGACTTCCTCACCCGGCACCGGCTGGTGCAGGCGGGACCGGTGCTGCTGCGCGGGCGGGCCTGGTCGGGCAGGGCGCCCATCCAGCGGGTCCAGGTGGCCGTGGACGGCGTGTGGTCCGAGGCGCAGCTGGATGCGCCCGACGGCGAGTTCGCGTGGCGCGGCTGGTCCTTCAGCTGGCAGGCCGAAGCCGGCGAACATCTGCTGATGTGCCGGGCGATGGACGGCCTGGGCCAGCTCCAGCCGCTGGAGCCGGAATGGAACTGCCTGGGCATGGGCAACAACGCCGTGCAGCGGGTGGCCGTGACCGTGGCCGGCCCGGCGTCAGACCACTGAGAAACCCTGCGGCAGGGACCGGCGGCCGGTGAGCGCCAGCAGCAGCGCCGCGCCGTCGCCCCGTCCGACGGCGATGCGCAGCGCCAGTTCCCCGGCGGCCAGTTCCACGTCCGCCGGCAGGCGGACCTCGGTCCCGCAGGCGGCCGCCAGGTCCAGCGAATGGACCGCCAGCTCGAAGATCCGGGTGGGCAGGTAATCGCCCAGGCGCATGCCGCCGGCCACGGTGCTGATGACGCGGTCGGTTTCCTGCGGCAGCCGTGCCTCGAGCCTGGCCAGCATCGCGTCCACCGCCGCCACCGGCTCATCGCCCAACTGTTCCCCTGCCTGCACCGCCCGCGGGGTGACCTCCGGGGAACTGGCCAGGCCGGGGGTGCGGTAGTAGGCGGCTGCGGACTCCACCTCCACGCGGTCGGCCGGCCGGTCCAGGTAGGTCAGCACGGTAGACAGGGCCCGGCTGGTGTGCCCGGCGAGGGTCCGTATACTCCACTCCCCGAGTCCGGGACGGTCCCAGCCGTCGACGGGCAGCCGCGCCAGCAGGTCACGGAAGCAGCGGGCCGCGGTCAGGTACAGGGCGATTTCCTCGCGCAGGTTCCGGCGATGGCTTGCCGCCATGGCAGTTTCTCCCATGGCAGGAGCCTAATGTATCCACTGCCCGGGCCTGCTCTGAAAAAACGTGCAATTGGCAACGGTCAATCGTCACCTTGTGGCGCCGGTCCGGCGCGGGCAGTCCGCTGCCCTGGCGCCATCCCGGGGGAGCGGAACACGCGGGCGGGTCTGCCGGTGCCCGGCCGTACCGCATCCGGCCAGACTTCCGGCGGACGCACCGCCTGCGTCCTACGACCGGCATCTTCTCGGAGGCACTGCCATGATGAAAAGGTCAGCGATGCGGCGCCTGCTGCTCCTCATCGCAGGCATAGTCCTGGGTCTGCCCGCAGGCCTGGGCATGCCGGCTCCGGCCGGGGCGAGCGTCGAGGCGGCTCCGGACAGCGCCGTTGCCGTCTAAAGGACACTTCGTACCTGTATCTGGATATCAAGAAGAACGGTCATTACCGTGTCGAGGGAAAGGACTGCAAAGCCAAGTTCGTGCACGTGTGGGTCATTGACATCTCGAAGAAGAAGCACCGCGTCGTCGATGACCGGTGGGTCAAGACCAACAAGTACAACGATTTCAAGTTCACCGACCACGGCCTGAAGTGCGGACGGACCTACATTGCCGCCAGCTACAAAGGCAGATGGCTGGGACTACAGCAACAAGGACCGCTATGACTGCCGCAAATACGGCAAACAGGCAGTCGCTGTAGAGCAACAGCGGGATGGGGTGGCCGCGGCTGCGGCCACCCCATCCCGCTGTGCAGGGGCCGGGGCAATTCCCTTCCCCGGGTCAGAAGAACCAGGGCAGCTCCGCGTGGTGGAAGTCATGGAACGACCCGAATTTTCCGGCATTGAAAGCGAGCGCCGCTCCATTGCGGTCGCGGCAGCCGGTGACCTGCCCGAAGAAGACCTGGTGGTCCCCGATTTCGTACTGGTTCACCACGGTGCAGTCGGCCTGGGACAGGGCGTCCTTGACCACCGGCAGTCCGTTGTCCGTGTAGTCGAACTCACCGACTTCGAAGCGTTCGCCGCCGCGGGTGGCGAACTTGCGCGCAATCGCCTCCTGTTTGGCGCCCAGGATCGAGATGGCGAACCTGCCGGATTCGAGCAGGGCGTCGGTGGTCCGGGCTCCGAACGTCAGCGACACCATCAGGATGGGCGGGTCGAGGCTGATGGAGGTCAGCGAGTTGATCGTCATTCCGTGCAGTTCATCGCCGCTGCGCGTGGTGACGACGGCAACGCCGGTCAGGAACCTGCCCATGGTGCGGCGCATTGCCAGGCTGTCGGGAACCTGGAACTGGCTCTGCCTACTCATGGCCGGCCCCGTCCCTGCTGTAGTACCTGACTTCGAACATCTTGGCCCCGGTCTCGGAGATCCACGGCCCGTGCTCCATGCCCGGCGGCCGGGTGGCCCAGTCGCCGGCCTTGAAGGTCTTGTTCAGGCGCTGGTCCACGAACGAGCCTTCGAAGATGAAGACTTCCTCCCAGAAGTCGTGCCGGAGCGGACCGTTCGGCGAGGTGTCGGTGCCCGGTTCGAATTTCAGGATCCGGGTCACGGCGTCGCTTTCATCGTCCCGCGCGAGGATCGCCTCGGACAGACCCTCGATCGGCGGATCGCAGGGGGTGAATTCGACGGAACTGACGGGGGTGAATTCCACCTCGGGCTTGGCCATGGTCAGTGCTCCTTCCTGCCGCTGACGCCGTACTGGGAGAGGAATTCATCCAATTCTTCCACGACTCCTTCATAGCCGAAGTTGCGGAACGTGTAGGCCCCCTTGACCACAAAGGGCGCACCCGCATAGAACATCTCGTACTGCTGGTGCCGGCCGGCGAATTCGGACCCGACGATGTCCCAGGCAAGCTTGAACAGCTTGACCCGCTCCTCGCTGGGCACGCCCGGCGACTGGACGTAGTGCTCCATGTCCCCCCGGGTCACATCGCTCTTCAGGTCCGCGACGCTGGAAGGCAGCTGCAGCACGCCCCCGCCCACCAGGTCGCGCAGGATGGAGATGATTCGCGGGTATGTCTCGAACTGCAGTCCCATAGCGCCGTACAGGGCACGCTTCCCGGGAATCATGACCCCGGCGCCGTCGGCTTCGGCCGTGTACTCAGCCGCCAGCACACCGGACTCCACGCCGGAGACCAGCGCCGCCAGTTCGCCTAGTTTCTCCTGGACACCCGGGATCTTGTCCGTGCCGTTGACCTGGGTGACCTTGCGGGCCACGGCGGCAATGAACTTCAGCTTGGTCATGAAGCGGATCTGCGCCTGCCAGTTGCCCAGCGCATGGGCGCCGGTGTCGAAGAACTGGCGCCGCAGGGTGTCCACATCCCGGTCCACGAAGACCCGCTCCCAGGGCACAAGGACATCGTCGAAGACCACCAGAGCGTCCGGCTCGTCATAGCGGGTGGTCAGCGGATAGTCGAACTCGCTCGTCGCCGCCGGCGCATACGGCCTGCGGCAGTAGAACTTCAGGCCCTCCGTCGCGGCCGGCAGGGCGAAGCTGACGGCGAAGTCCACATCGTCGGGTCCGAGGGGCTTGATGCAGGTGACGAACACTTCGTCGGCAATCGCCCCGCCGGTGGCCAGCATCTGCGAGCCGCGCACGATGATGCCTTCGTCCGTTTCGCGGACCACGCCCACCTGCAGGAAGTCGCCTTCCCAGCCGGATGCCGTCGTCGCACGCGAAACCTGCGGCGGGATGATGGCGTAGGACACGTAAAGGTTTTCGCTGAGAATCCGCTTGTAGTAGTTGGCGATGTTCTCCGAGAAATCGTGCGTCTCGGTCCTGAACACCTCCGGGTGGGTGCCGAAAGCCGCGAAAAATGTTCCCACATGATCCGGGCTGCGCCCTACCCACCCGTGGGTGTGCTTGGCCCAGACTTCGATGGCCCGGCGGCGCTCGGTCAATTCCCCGGCTGTGCGCGGCGCCATAAAGACACGGTTGGCGGTACCGCCGATGTCGTCGGAGTGCGCCTGCATGCCGTTGGCCGGATCTGCCGCCAGGTCAAAGAGCTCGGCCATGGTCCGCGCCACCCGGGCGAAGGCCGGATGCACTGTCACGTCGTCGACAACGTCGCCGTCGAGGAGGACCGTCCGCCCGTCCTTGAGCGATTCCAAATATTCTTTTCCAGTGCGCATGTGAGTCAGCCTTTCTCCATGGTGTACTCGTGTTCAAGAAACCGCCCGCCGGGCAGGTCCAGGCGGACGCGCCAGCGCGTTCCGGCCCTGAACTTCCCGTCCAGCAGCGGAAGGGTTCCGCCCAGGCAGACGAAGTCGTCGTCGCCAAGCCCGGTCCGCTCGAGGAAGAGGTCCACAATCTCCTTGGGTGTGCGCAGCCCGGACAGGGTGCCCTCCTGGTAACGGTCCCCGTCCACCCAGCAGCGGGCCACGCACTCGTCCAGGGACAAGGCGGCCAGGTCGTCGACAGCGATCACCGTGCGGGAGACCGGCTTGGGGCAGGCCCGCTTGGAGGCTGCGACGTCCTGGGTTTCCAGGTCACGGTCGGTGTGGTCGGAGCCAATGCCGAGGAAGTACCTGCCGGCGTGGCGGATATAGACCGGCTCCACTTCGCCCGAGGTGAGGTGTTCGGACCCGGTATGCCTGCCCGAGGTGTCGAACAGTTCCGGCGGCATGGGGTAGAACATCGGGATTTCCGGCGGCGGTGCCACGCCGATGGCGGCCAGTTCGTCAATGTGGTGCTGGACCGCTGCCAGGTCGCGTCCGGTATAGCCGGCCACGACGGCGGTGAAACCGGACAGGACGATTTCTTCGCCTGTTCCGTCAACACTGAAGGCCAGCGGTTTGTCCGCAGCAGCGTTCATTGCTCCTCCTGGTAGGTGAGCTAGTTGGTGAGGTGGTCGTATGCCGGGAGCCTGTCGGCCAGGACCGGGAATTCCTCGCGGGTAGCGCGGACCTGGTCCGGATCAATGTCCACGATCAGCACTTCCTCCTCGTCGCCGGCTTCCGCCAGCACAACGCCGGAAGGATCGACCACCCGGCTGTGGCCTCCGAGCGTGACTCCTGCCTGCTCGCCGACGGCATTGCAGGCCAGCACGAAGATCTGGTGTTCGAGGGCGCGGGCGGAGGTCAGCAGCCGCCAGTGTTCGCGGCGGGCCGCAGGCCAGGCCGCCGGCACGATGACCAGTTCCACTCCCCGCTTGCTCAACTCCATCCACAGGCCGGGGAACCGCAGGTCGTAGCAGGTGGTGCCGGTGACGCGGCCGAACGGTGTTTGGACCACCGGAAGCGCGGAACCGGGGGTCAGCAACTTGGACTCCAGCGACTGGTAGCCGAAGACATGGACCTTGCTGTAGGAGTGGATCACCCTGCCCTCCGGGCTCAACAGGATCGAGGTGTTCTTCAGCTGGCCGTTCCCGGAGGTCTCGACGATGCTGCCCAGGTGGACGTGCGCCTGCAGGTCCCTGGCCACCCGGGAGCACATGGTAACGGTGGGGCCGTCCATGGTTTCGGCCAGGCTGGCATAGTCATCGAAATGGAAGTACCCGGCGCTCCAGAGCTCGGGAAGGACAATGAGGTCCACTCCGTTGAGCCCGCGGAGGGTCTGTTCCACCCGGGCGATCCGCTCCGCCTGGGTTTCCCCATCCGGGCTGGCCACCTGGACAAGGGCCACTTTCATACTCATTCCTCTGTTCGTAGCGATGATGCAGGTTCTGCCGTGTGCAGGCCCGGGCTAGTTCGTCGCACGTTCCCACTGCCCGCTTCGCTCGCAGCGGGGCCCGCGGCGCTAGCTGCCCGGTGCCTTGAGTGCCGCCAACGTGGAGGCCAGGTGCTCCCCGGTGGCCTGCGCGGCCTGCAGGGGATCACCCGACTGGATCGCTTCCACGATCGACCGGTGCTCCGCCAGGACATGGTCGCTGCGCCCCTGGCTGTCCCGGATGGCGCGGACGCCCATCCGCAGCTGTTTGTACCTGAGGGATCCGTAGACTTCCGCGAGCACCGGGTTGCCGGCGGCGGTCACGATGTCCTTGTGGAAGTCGATGTCGCACTGAATGAACTGGACCGGGTCGGAGATGATCTCGGACTGCCTGGCCAGCAGGTCCTCAAGGTTCCGCGTCGAGTAGGAGGACCCGGTGACCTTGCGGACCGCCCATTCCTCAATGACCCGCCGGGCCTCCATCATCGCGTCGATGTCCTTCTCCGACAGTGCCGGCACATAGGCGCCCCGGCGCGGGACCCGGCGGAGCAGGCCTTCGGCCTCGAGCCGCAGCAGGGCTTCGCGGACGGGAGTCCGCGAAGTCCCCGAAGCTTCCGCCACTGCGTTCTCGCTCAGGAAGGCCTCCTCGTCCCACGGCAGCGAGGTGATCGCGTCCCGCAGCCACAGATAGGCAACTTCCGGGGCCGTGGGCTGGACCGGCTTCTTCAGTACGTTCATGGTCGGTTACTCCTTGACTCGTCGGCGCGAAAGCATCCTCTCAGGTTTCCACGCGGCCGACACCGAAGAAAGCTGCCTGCCCTTCCTCCTACAGTCCGGGCCGGACCGAAGGCTCGTCCAGGTCGCTGAGCCGCAGATGCCTGGTTTCCTTGGCAACCAGCGCGGAAATCAGCGAGATGAGTCCCATCCCGGCGAGGTAGATGCCGATGGCGTAGCCGGTTCCGAACTGCGTGTAGAGCGCCAGTGCGATGACCGGAGACAGGGCGCCTGCCACGACCGATGCCAGATTGTAGGAAACCGAGGTTCCGCTGTAGCGGACATCGGTGGGGAACAGTTCGGAGAAGAACGCGCCGATCACTGCACTGTAGGTCGCGAAGATCAGCAGGCCGACGACGGCCGCAATCGTCACGCTCAGAAGGGTGCCCATGTCCAGGAAGAAGAAGAAGCCGAAGGCCCAGATCATGGTGGCGATGGAGGCCGCGATGATCAGCGGCCGGCGTCCGATCCTGTCGGCCTGGAGCGCGAGGAGCGGGATGGCGATGACTGCCGCGGCCTGGCCGATCATGACGGCCGTCAGTCCGGTCTGCCGCTCCATACCCAGGATCTCGGTCACATAGGTGATGATGAAGAGGGAGTAGATGTAGAAACCTGCATTTTCGCCCATGCGGGTTCCCGCAGCAATCAGGATCTGCCGCCAGTTGCGCCGGACGAGCTTGGTCAGCGGCAGCTTGACTTCGCGATGCTCCTGCTCTTCCCGCCGCTTCTGGGCTTCCTTGAAGAGCGGTGTCTCCTGGACGTACAGGCGGAGGAAGAGGCCGATGAAGACAAGGATGGCTGACAAACCGAAGGCAATTCTCCAGCCCCAGGCCAGGAACGATTCTTCGGGCATCATTGCGGCCAGCAGCGCCAGGACGCCTGCTGCCATCAGGTTGCCCAGCGGCGGTCCGATGTTGGGCCAGGATGCCCAGAAGGCGCGCCGGGCGCTTTCATCGCCATGTTCGGAGACCAGAAGCACTGCCCCGCCCCATTCCCCGCCGAGGGCGAATCCCTGGACCAGCCGCAGCAGGAGCAGCAGCAGCGGTGCAGCGACGCCGATGACGGCGTAGGTGGGGACCACTGCAATGAGAGCGGTCGCTATACCCATCATGAGCAGGCTGGCGATCAGGGTGGCACGCCGTCCGTGCTTGTCCCCGAAGTGCCCCATCACGACGGCGCCGAGCGGACGCGCGATGAAGCCGGCGGCGAACGTACCCAGCGCCAGCATGGTGCCGATCAGCGGGTCATCGGTCGGGAAGTAAAGCCTGTTGAAAACCAAGGCGGCCGCGGTCCCGTAGAGGAAGAAGTCGTACCATTCGACGGCGGTGCCGGCCAGGCTCGAGCCGGCAACGACGGGCATCCGCGAATGCTTCTGGCGCCTGCGCTCGTCTTTGGACAGTTCGTTCATGGGATGTATTTCCTAGATGCGAAGGGGTCCGGTGTTGTGTCAGCGGATGCGCTGCCCCTGAGGCCAGGCAGCAACGCATTGTGATGCATCTCACTTTATACCGCTTGTATACAGATTGTCTATAGGAGTCCGGGGAGCAGTTTCCCGCTCCCCGGAAGGGCCCTGCCGTTAGCTAGGCTGGAAGCATGGCCGAGACCTCCACTGAACACGAACACATCGCCCCGCTGCTGACCTCCGAGGGCTGGGCGCTGCTGAACTCGCTCGGCCCCTACTCGGAGAAGGACAGCCTCAAGACCAGTCTTGAACTGCGCAAGGCCGGCCACTCCCCCGAACTCGTCTCCGCCGTGCTGACCCAGGCGAAGCTGCGGGCCAAAGCCGCCGCCAAGTTCGGCCCGTTCGCCGAGCGGATGCTCTTCACCCACGCCGGCTTGGAGCAGGCCACCCGGCTGAACATCGCCGCGCTGCACGCCCAGCGCTTCGCGGCCGCCGGCCTGGCCCATGTGGCGGACCTAGGCTGCGGCATCGGCGCCGATGCGATGGCCCTGGCCACGCTGGACCGCAAGGTCACCGCCGTCGAACGCGACGAAATTACGGCCGCCGTCGCCACCATCAACCTGATGCCGTGGCCGGAGGCCACCGTGGTCAATGCCGATGCCACCGCGGTGGACCTGGCCGGCGTGGACGGCGTCTGGCTGGATCCGGCACGGCGGACAACAACGACGTCGGGCACCACGCGGCTGTTCGATCCGGAGGCCTTCTCCCCGCCGCTGTCCTTCGTCGAGTCGCTGGCCGACCGCGGCCTGCCGGTGGGGGTGAAGATGGGGCCGGGGATTCCGCACGAATCGCTGCCGGCCAACTGCGAGGCGCAGTGGGTTTCCGTCCACGGGGAGGTGGCTGAGGCGGCACTCTGGTTCAACTCGCTGGCCAGGCCGGGCATCCGGCGCGCCGCGCTGGTCATCCGCGACGGCGGCTCGGCCGAGCTGACCAGCGGCACCGATTATGAGCGTGACCACCAGGACGTGGACCTTGGCCCGGCGGAGGGCTACCTGTACGAGCCGGACGGCGCCGTTATCCGGGCGGGCCTGGTGGCCGACGTGGCCCGGCAACTGGGCGGGCACCTGCTGGATCCGCACATCGCCTACATCTGTGCCCCGGAGCTGGTGGCTACGCCCTTCGCCCGCGCCTACAAGGTCCTGGAGGTCCGGCCCTACAACGTCAAGAAACTCAAGGCATGGGTGAAGGCTTCCCGGATCGGCGTGCTGGAGATCAAAAAGCGCGGCACCTCGGTGGCTCCGGACGAGCTGCGCAAGACGCTGCTGACGGGTTCCGGCAAGGGCCCGAACAAGGCCACTCTGGTGCTGACGCGGATCGGCGAGGAGCGGGTGGCGATTGTGGTGGAGCCGGTCTGAGCCGGACCTTACCGCCGCGGAACGCTCAGTCGATCGGAACGGTCTTGCGTACCACCGGCCCGCCCGCCGGTGTCCAGTCGATCCGGCCGCCCTCGAACTGGCTCATCCGGCCGCCCGGGATGTCCCGCTCATCGCTGACGGGATAGCGCAGAGCGCTGCGTTCCCAGCCCAGCGACGCCCAGTGACTGCGGATGGCACCGTGCACCTCGTGCGCCCTCGTCCGGGGAGTCCAGTAGATGGAACCGCCCTCGAAATGGTTGAACCGGCCGACGCCGTCCGGGCAGCCCGTCTCGTCTGTCAAGGGGTAGCCGAGAAACCCGCGCGTACCGCCCAGCTGCGCCCATTTGATCCGGATATCCCCGTGCACCTCGTGGGCACCGGTCTGTGGCGACCAGACAATGGTCGCGTGTTCAAAATCCCGTGCCCGCCCGCGGCCGTCCGGCAAGGCCATTTCCGCGCTCCCGGCGCCCGTGTCAACGGGAGCTCCGACCCATGGGATTTCGCGCCACTTGTCATCGATTGCGGTCATGGCTGAACCTTCCTTCGAGTGCGCCCGAACAGCACGGCAGCCGCAGGAAATCGCCCGGTAGCCGGCGGGTCCATTTTGAACCGGCGGCGTTACTTCGGCGTTATGACTATGCAGGATACCGTCCCAAGAGTCCGCCGAGGAGCGGCGGAAACGCCAGGCGAAGAGCCGGCGGCGGCTGGGGCAGACCCCCTGACGGAGGCACCGCCGCCGGCTCTCCACCAGCGTAAAAACACGGAGCCACCGGGCGCATGAGTAGCAGCTACGGGTCTTTTGGGCCGGCTACTCAGGGCGGTTACCGGTGCTGCAGCCGGTGCCGATGCTGTAGTCGCCCACCGTGGCCGGCAGCTTGCCCGGGGCAGGGGCCTGGCCGGTGAGGTAGTCCAGCAGCGCCTCGAACGCCGCCGGGGTGTCCCCGTACAGCGCCGCCTTCAGCCCGGCATCAGCATCTGCCAGGGCCCACGGGCCATCGAGCGCCACGGCGATATCCGCAGCGGTATCCCCGGCTGCGGTCGCCGCGCCGTCGAGCAGGGTTACGACCGGCCCGCCACCCAGCTGAAGCCCGCGCGCCCGGGCCGCCTCGGTGAGCCGCTGCACGTGGCGCGGGTCCGTTCCCTGGATGGTAAGCGCACCGTCCAGCTGATCCCCCGAACACTGTCCGGTCAGCACCGTCAGCGCCGCCGCCGACGCAGCCTTGGACTCCTCCTGGTGTGCCCCGACCTCGTCCAGGGACACGCCACCGGCCAGCGAGGCCTGCCACAGCTGCAGGGCGACCACGCGCGTGGCGGCCTCGTCCAGCCGCTCCTCCGGCAGGGACCCGTCCTTGACGGCGGCCACGACCGCCGCGTGCGCGGCATACGGGTCCGCCGGCATCAGCAGCAGGTCCGCCCCGGCCCTCAACGCCATCGGCGCGGCCTGCCCGCCGGGATAGGTGGATTCGATCGCCCCCATGTTCAGTGCGTCGGTCACGGCCACGCCCTCGAAGCCCAGTCCGCGCAGCTGCCGGTAGCTGGCCGCCGAAAGCGAGGACGGCATGCCCGGATCCAGTGCTTCCACGGCGATATGCCCCATCATCACCACGGGCGCCCCGGCGGCGATGGCGTCGCGGAACGGCACCCAGTCGCGCTTCTTCAACCGGGCCAGGGAAGCCTTCTGCACCGGCAGCGCCAGATGCGAGTCGGTGGTCACGGAGCCGTGGCCGGGGAAGTGCTTGACGCTGGGCATCACGCCGGCGGCCTCGAAGCCGGCCAGCAGCGGCGCCAGCTGCGCTCCGGCCGACGGGCTGCTGCCCAGCGAACGCGCGCCGATGGTCGGGTCCTGCTCCCCGATGGTCAGGTCTGCGGTCGGGGCATGGTCCATGGTGAAGCCCAGCGCCGCCAGCTCGGTGGCCAGGGCCCGCATGGATTCCCGGGAGACTTCGGCACTGCCGGCGGCACCGTAGGTCATGGGCGCCGGCCATTCGGTCAGCGGCGCCCCAAGCCTGGCCACGAGCCCGCCCTCCTGGTCCACGGAAATGATCCCGGGCCAGCTGCGGCCGGCCGAGAGCGCTCGCTGCAGCGACTCGTTCACGCTCTTCATGGCTTCGACGTCCACCGTGCCGTCGGCAGACTTCGGGACGTTGTCCCCCATGATGATGCTGCCGCCCAGGTGCAGCTCCTCGATGGCCTGCAGCTGCGGGGCCGGGTCGGTGCCGGCGTAGAAGGCGACCATCACCTGGCCGGCCTTCTGTGCCAGGGACATGTCCGCCACCGCTGCCGCGGCGTCGTCGAAATGCTGCCGGGACGGCCCCCAAGACAGGGCCTGCTCCTGTGCCTGTGCAGCGGACGGCGACGGCGCTGCGGCGCCCGGCGCGGGCGCCTGCGGGGCCGGGGTGCAGGACGAGAGCAGCAGGGCGGCTGAAGCTGCCAGGACGGAAAGTGCCGCACGCCATGGCCGGGGACCGGAAAAACTCACGCCTTCGACGGTACCACTGCAATAGAATCGAGCTGGGCTCACTCTGGGCTCCCCACCCCGCACGGCCCGGCAAAACACCCCAGGAGCCATTAGTGAATATCGACTTCGCACCATCGGCCCGCTCCACCCTGGGCGTCGAATGGGAGCTGGCCCTGGTGGACCGCAGGACCGGGGACCTGGTCTCCGTGGCCGAAAATGTGCTGCAGGATCTGAAGACCCACCACCCGGAGCTGAAGGATGACGACGAGCATCCGCACGTGAAGCAGGAGCTGCTGCTGAACACCGTGGAACTGGTCACCGGGGTGTGCACCACCGTGGAGCAGGCCAAGGACGACCTGGCCAGCGGCCTGGACTCGGTGCGTGCCGTGACCGATCCAATGGGCGTGGAACTGTTCTGCGCCGGCAGCCATCCCTTCGCCGCTCCGCGCTCCCAGCCGGTGACGGACAAGGAACGCTATGCCAAGCTGATCGACCGCACCCAATGGTGGGGCCAGCAGATGGTCATCTACGGAGTGCATGTGCACGTGGGCCTGGACCACCGGGACAAGGCCCTGCCGGTGCTGGACGGACTGGTCAACTACTTCCCGCACTTCCAGGCGCTCTCCGCCTCCTCGCCCTACTGGGGCGGGGAGGACACCGGCTACGCCTCGCAGCGGGCGCTGATGTTCCAGCAGCTGCCCACCGCGGGGCTGCCGTTCCAGTTCCCGTCCTGGGCGGCCTACGAGGACTATGTGCAGGACATGCTCACCACCGGCGTGATCGACGTGATCAGCGAGATCCGCTGGGACGTGCGCCCGGTGGCGCGCCTGGGCACCATCGAAATGCGCGTCTGCGACGGCCTGGCCACGCTGGAGGAGGTCGGGGCGATCGCGGCGCTGACCCAGTGCCTGGTGGAGGAGTTCTCCACAGTGCTGGACGAGGGCTGGGCGATCCCGACCATGCCGCCGTGGCACGTGCAGGAGAACAAGTGGCGGGCGGCCCGCTACGGGCTGGACGCGATCGTGATCCTGGACGCCGCGGGCAGGGAAATGCTGGTCACCGACCATCTGCGCGAGCATGTACTCAACCGCCTGGAACCGGTGGCGCGCCGGCTCGGCTGCAGCAAGGAGCTGGCCGACATCGAGGGCATCATCCAGCGCGGGGCCGGCTACCAGCGCCAGCGCCGGATTGCCGCCGAAAACGAGGACGACCTGCGCTCCGTCGTCATGGACGGGATCCAGCTGCTGCGCAATGGGTACTAGGCCGTGCCTGTGGAACGGCCCGCACCTGTTTCGGCCGAGCAGCGCGGCGTCGAAGGAGCGTCATAGACCGATGCCACGTTGACGACGCGGAAGATGCCCTTTCCAGCGTCGGGAAGGGTATCTTCCGCGTCGTCAACGTACGGGCGGGAGGTGGACGCTGGTGACCGGCATCGAGGAGTCCGGCGCGAAGGTGATCCCGCTGGGTTCTCCCCCGGCCATGACCACCTGCGCTCCGAGGGCGGCGACCATGGCGCCGTTGTCCGTGCACAGCCTGATCGGCGGCACCCGCAGGCTGATCCCGTGCGCCGCGCAGCGCTCTTCGGTCAGCGCACGCAGCCGCGAGTTCGCTGCCACTCCGCCGCCGAGCAGCAGGTTGCTGATGCCGTTCTCCGTGCAGGCCAGCATGGCCTTGGCCGTAATCACATCCACCACCGCTTCCTGGAACGAGGCGGCAATGTCCGCGACCGGCACCTGCTGGCCGGCGGCCTCGAACCCTTCCACGCAGCGGGCCACGGCGGTCTTCAGCCCGGAGAAGGACCAGTCGTAGCGGTGCGGGCCCGGCTGCTCGGCGGTGCCCATGTACTTGGGCTGGCTGAGCCCGCGCGGGAAGCGGATGGCCTTCGGGTTGCCCTCGCGGGCGATCCGGTCGATGACCGGCCCGCCCGGGTAGCCCAGCCCGAGGATCCTGGCGACCTTGTCGTACGCCTCGCCCGCGGCATCATCGATCGTGGCACCGAGCAGTTCGACGTCGTCGGTAAGGGATTTGACGCGCAGGATCTCGGTGTGGCCGCCGGAGACCAGCAGCGCACCGAGGTTCTGCGGCAGCGTGCCGCCGTCGAGCACGCCGACGCCGACATGAGCGACCAGGTGGTTGATCGCGTACAGCGGCTTGCCGGTGGCCACGGCCAGTGCCTTGGCCGCGCAGACGCCCACCATCAGTGCCCCTGCCAGCCCGGGTCCCGAGGTCACGGCGAGGGCGTCGATGTCCTCCAGGGTGACACCGGCTTCGTCCAGGGCCTGGCGCAGGGTGGGGATCATCGCGTCCAGATGCGCGCGGGAGGCGATCTCGGGGATCACGCCTCCGAAGCGCACGTGCTCGTCCATGGACGAGGACACGGTGTTGGCCAGCAGTTCGTCCCCGCGGACAATTCCGACGCCGGTCTCGTCGCAGGACGACTCGATGCCCAGCACCAGGGGCCGCTCGCGGTTCACTGTGTTTCCTCCGTGGTTTCCTCAATCCTTGCTTGCGGCACGGCCCGGGCTGCGCCGGTCCGAGGTCCGGGGTCCCCGGTCCAGTTGGCCAGCGCCAACTGCATGATCAGTGCGTCCGCCCCGTCCCGGTAGTACCTCGGCCGGACGTGGATCTGCTCGAAGCCGAACCAGCGGTACAGCCGCTGCGCCCGCGGATTGTCCGCCCGCACCTCCAGCAGCACGTCCCGGGCCCCGAACGCGCGGGCTTCGTCCAGCAGCGTGGTCAGCAGCGCCGTGCCGATGCCCTGCCCTTCGCGTTCGGGCACGACGGCGATGGTCTGCACGTCGGCGATCGGCGGAATACACATCACGCCGGCGTATCCGATGATGGTGCCCAGCGCGTCCACCGCGACGTAGTACGTGCGGGTGTCCGGCTGGGACAGTTCGTCGTAGAACATGTAGGTGGGCCAGGCGTCCGCGGGGAAGAGCACCTTTTCCAGGGCATCCACAGCCGGGACGTCCGCCTCGGTCATGGGCCGGATACCGCCGGCGGCACCGGGCTTCACAGTGCGCGCTTCCGGGGTCCGGGCACCTTGGCGTCGGATTCGCGCAGGTACAGCGGGGTGGTGTCCAGCAGCGGCAACCCCCGGGCCAGGCGGGCCGCGGCCGTGCGTCCGAGCGCCTCGGCCGTCGGCTGGACGCCTTCAAATCCTGCCACGGCCGCCAGCTGCTCCGGGTAGAGCCCGGCCCCGCGGCCGTAGGCCGGCAGCGGCGGTACCTCCGACGCCGGGCCGACGTGCGGGCCGTCCAGCAACTCCGGCAGGACCGCATCCCCTGCGGTACCCATCACGGCGCTGCCGGCCGTGCCGTAGCGGGCCCAGTACACTTCCTTGCGCCGGGCGTCGGTGGCCACGATGTATTCGGGCTGCCCGGCCGCGCGCGCTGCCGGTGCCGCCTGGGCCGCCACCGCGTCCAGGCTCATCACCCCGTGCAGCGGCTTGTCCCAGGCGAAGGCCAGCGCCCGCGCCGTCGCGATCCCGGAGCGCAGGCCGGTGAACGGTCCCGGTCCGACGCCGACTACCAGGGAGTCCAGCTCCGCCGGGGCCACGGCCGCCTCGTCGAGCAGGGCGCGGATGCCCGGGGCCAGGACCTCGGCGTGGGTCCGGGTGTCCTCGGTGGCGAAGGCCCGCAGGATCTGCCCCTCTCCGGTCAGCAGCGCCGCGCTGGCAATGGCGGAGGTATCAACGGAGAGGATCAGCACCCGACCATTTTACGCTTGCGGCCGTGCCCATCCCGCACAGCGGGCTCAGAACAGCGGCCTGCCCTCCCAGCGCGGCCCGTAGGCGGCGATGCGGATGATCCGTGGTTCGTCTTCCTCCGCCTCGTCGAAGTCCAGCGCGGGGCTCTCCGGTGCGGGGCCGGCGGCGCCCGGTGCAGGGCCGGCGGCGACCGCTGCAGGGCCGGCGGCGACCGCTGCAGGGCCGGCTGCGCCCGGTGCGGTGCCGGTGGCGCGCACCAGGGTGATGTCCAGCCAACTGTCGCTCAGGTGCTCCACCCGGCCCCGGCCCCACTCCACCACCGTAACCACGGAGTCCAGGGTATTCTCCAGGTCGATATCGTCGATCTCCGCCGCGGAGCCCAGCCGGTAGGCATCGACGTGGACCAGATCCGGGCCGCCGGCGAGGTTGGGGTGGCTGCGCACCAGCACGAACGTGGGCGAGATGATGCCCGGGCGCACGCCCAGGCCCTCGCCCAGGCCCTGGGTGAACGTGGTCTTGCCGGCTCCCAGCTCCCCGGTGAGCACGAGCAGGTCACCGGCCTGCAGCACCGCGCCGATCCGGGCCGCGAGCGCCTGAGTGCCGGCCGCACTGGCCGCGCTGAGTTCCACGGTCCAGACCGGGGCCTCCTCCCGGGACCCGTTCACGGCGCAGCCACCGTCGGTGCGGTTTCGTCCAGGGCTGTGTCTTCCGCGGCTGCGGGGTCCGCCGTGCCGGCAGGTTCCGGGGTCTGTCCGACGTAGGCCCGCGGGACGCGTCCGCTGACGCGGGTGACAATCTCGTAATTGATGGTGCCCGAGGCCGCCGCCCAGTCCGCGGCGTCCGGCACGTCGTCGCCGGGGCCGAAGAGGATGACCTCCTCCCCCGGGGGGAAACCGGCCTCGGCCGACTTCAGGTCCACCACGAACTGGTCCATGGCAACACGGCCGACGACGTCGTACCGTCGGCCGCCGATGGCCACCTGGGCGCCGCTGGCGTTGCGCGGGACTCCGTCCGCGTAGCCCATCGGCACGAGCACCAGGGTCGTCGGCGCCTCGGTGCGGTAGTTCAGCCCGTAGGACACCCCCTGCCCGCCCGGGACCTTCTTGCAGTTGGCCACCTTGGTGCGCAGCGTCATGGCCGGCGTCAGTTTGAGGTCTTCGGCGCGCTGGTTCCCGAACGGCGAGAGCCCGTACAGGCCCAGGCCGACGCGCACCATATCGAAGTGGGCGTCCGGCCTGGTCAGCGTCCCCGGAGTGTTCGCCAGGTGCCGCACCTCCAGGTCCAGCCCGGCATCCTCGGCAACTGCGACGGCATCCCGGAACCTGTCGATCTGTTCATCCGTTTCCGGCCGGTGCGGCTCGTCGGCCACGGCCAGGTGGGAGAAAACCCCGACCACGCGCAGCACGCCTTCTTCCTGGAATTCCTGGGCCCGGTTGACCAAGGCCTCCCACTCGCCGGCCGGACAGCCGTTGCGGCCGAGCCCGGTGTCGATCTTGAGATGGATGCGGGCGGGACGCTCCTGCTCATGGGCCGCGGCGACCACGTGCTCGAGTTCCCAGCCGGAAATGCCGATGTCCACGCCGGCCCCGATGGCCGCGGCGAAATCGCTGTCCGGGGTATGCAGCCACGCCAGCAAGGGCGCCTCAATGCCCGCCGCGCGCAGGGCCAGCGCTTCGGAAAGGTGGGCCACGCCGAGCCACGCGGCCCCGGCTTCCAGCGCGGCCCGCGCCACCGGCAGCGCCCCGTGGCCGTACGCGTCCGCCTTGACCACGGCCATCACCCGGGCCGGCTCGGCAACCTTGCGGAACTGCCGCACGTTGTCGCGGATGGCGTCCAGATTGATGAGGGCCTGGCGGTCGAATGTCTTGGAAGCGGGGTTCAAACTCACCCGCCCATTCTTTCACCCGGCCGGGCCGGTGCGGGAACGCTGCCGGCGTCGGAGTGCCGGGCCACCGTCGCCGTCGCCCGCCGGACCGCCTGCTGCGGCACGGCCGGAATCAGCTGCTCCAGGAAGGCGTAGCGGCGCAGCCACGGCCCGCGGACGCTGTCCCGGGAGGTGTTCATCCGCTCCCACCAGTCCACGATGTCCCCCCAGCCCGGCGCGGCCAGGGAGCCGCCGAACTGCTGCACGGACAGCGCCGCGCAAAGGTTGGCGAAGGCCAGCCGGTCCGACAGCCGCCAGCCCGCCAGGGTCCCCATCAGGAACGCCGCACCGAAGCAGTCCCCGGCGCCGGTGGCGTCGTAGGCCTGCACCGGCAGCGCCGGTGCCCAATCCTCCTCGCCGGTGAGCGAATCGATGGCAATGGCCCCGCGGGCCCCGAGGGTGACCACTGCGACCGGCACCCGGTCGGCGAGCGCGTAGAGCGCAGCCCACGGATCCTCCGTGCGGGTGTACTTGACGGCTTCGGCATCATTGGGCGTAAACGCGTGGAACTTCTCCAGGTTCCGCAGCGCTTCCGCCGACCAGCGGCCGGTGGGATCCCAGCCGACGTCGCCGAAGAGCTTGGCCCCCTTCTCCCGGGCGGCCAGCGCCCACGGCTCCAGCTCCGGCCCGAGCGAGGTGATGGCCGCCCGGCAGCTCGGCGGATCGCCGATCAGCTCGGAAGCGCTCAGCGGCGCCGGATGCCCGTGGGTGACGAACGAACGGTCCTCGGCCGTGGACAGCGAGACCGAGACCGGGGAATGCCAGCCCGGGAACCGCCTGGACAGGGACAAGTCCACGTCTTCCTGCCGGCCAAGGACGTCCTGGTTGAAGTCGCCGTAGACGTCGTCGCCGAATGCCGCGGCCAGCGCCGTCTGCAGGCCCAGGCGGCTGGCGGCCACAGCCTGGTTGGCCGCACCGCCGGGACAGGACCCCATGCCCTTGCTCCAGAGCTCCTCCCCCGGGACGGGCAAGGCCTCCAGGCCGGTGAAGATGATGTCGAGGAAAACAGGACCGGTCAGCAGCAGATCGATGGCGGGTGAGTCCGGGGTCCGGCCCACCGCCAGCGGGTCGAACCGGTGGGGCTGGTTGAGGAAGTGGCCCATGCTGGCAGAATACAAGCTGGGGACGGTGCCCGCAGGGCAGCCAGCGGGGGCATCAACAAGGGGGCGACATGGTGAAACTTTCCATACTGGGCGGCGGCGGCTTCCGCGTGCCGCTGGTGTACCGGATCCTGGCCGGCGGCCCGGCGGCGGGGAACGACGCCGGCCTGGTGGACGAGCTGATGCTGCACGACACGGACCCCGGCCGGCTGGATGCGATCGCCCGGGTCCTGGCCGACCTGCCGCTGCCGGACGGGGCCGCACCGCCGAAGCTGACCTTCGCGCAAAGCCTGGATGACGCCCTGTCCGGGGCGGACGTCGTCTTTTCCGCCATCCGGCCCGGCGGCACCGCCGGCCGCACGGTGGACGAGCGGGTGGCCACCCGGCTGAACCTGCTGGGGCAGGAAACCACCGGGGCCGGTGGCATTGCCTATGCGCTGCGGTCGGTTCCGGCCGCGCTGCAGATCGCCCGGCGGATGCGCGAGCTGTGCCCGCAGGCCTGGCTGATCAACTTCACGAACCCCGCAGGCGTGGTGACCGAGGCGGTCATGCCCGTGCTCGGCCAACGGGTCGTGGGCATCTGCGACTCCCCCATCGGCCTGGTCCGGCGCGCTGCCCGCGCCGCCGGGGTGCGGCTGCAGCCCGGGTCGCTGGCCGGTGTGGACTATGTGGGCCTGAACCATCTGGGCTGGTTGCGCGGGCTGGTGGAGGACGGCACGGACCGGCTGCCGGGGCTGCTGGCGGATCCGGGCCGGCTGGCATCCTTCGAAGAGGGACGGGTGTTCGGCACCGGGCTGCTGCAGTCCCTGGGTGCAATCCCCAACGAGTACCTGTTCTATTACTACTTCCGCCGCGAGGCGACGCTGGCGATGGCCGGGGCGTCCCGGACGCGCGGCGAGTTCATCCACGAACAGCAGCAGGAACTGTACGCCAGGCTGCGCAGCTCGGACCAACCGTTCCGCGAGTGGGAGGCGGCCCGGCGCGCCCGGGAGGAGGGCTACCTGGCCGAGGCCAGGGTGGACGGCGAGGCCCGGCACATCGCGGACGACGCAGGCGGCTACGAGCAGGTGGCCCTGGATGTCATGCGCGCGCTGCTGACCGGGGCCCGCACGGAACTGATCCTGAACGTGCGCAACGGGGCCACCTTCCCGCAGCTGCCGGCCGACGCCGTCGTGGAGGTTCCCGCCGTGGTGGACGGCGGCGGCGCCCGCGCGCTGCCGGCCAAGCCGCTGGGACTGCACGAAACCGGCTACATGAGCCAGCTCAAGGCGGTGGAGCGGGAAGTCATCAAGGGCGGCCACGGGGACCGGGACGCGGCCCTGCGTGCGTTCATGATCCACCCGCTGGTCGCCTCGGCGCACATTTCCATCCGCCTGCTGGAGGCCTACGAGCAGGCCCACGGCTACCAGTGGTCGTGACCGGGCGCGCTGCGGCAACCGGTGTTCCCACCCGGGTCCACAGCCACAGCACGGCAACGGCGTCGCCGCAGGCAGCGGGCTAAAGGTCCTTGATCAGCACGCGGGAACGGCGCTGCCAGTTGTACAGGTTCTGCCGGGCCAGCGGCAGCTGGTCCACGGAACCCTCCACGAAGCCGCGCTTGAGGAACCAGTGCATGGTGCGGGTGGTCAGCACAAACAGCTGCTTCAGCCCGGCCGCGCGGGCCCGCTGCTCGATGCGCTGCAGGATCATTTCGCCGTCGCCTTTGCCTTGGGCCGTGGGGTTGACCGCCAGGCAGGCCATTTCGCCGATCCCGTCCTCCGGAAACGAATACAGCGCCGCGCAGCCGAAGATCACGCCGTCGTGCTCAATGACGGTGAAGTTCCCCACCTCCCGCTCGATCAGCGAGCGGTCGCGCCGGACCAGCGTGCCGTCCTCCTCCAGCGGGCGGATCAGCGCCAGGATGCCGCCGACGTCGTCATTGGTCGCCTCGCGCAGCGCCTGCAGGGTCTCCTTGACCAGCATGGTGCCCACGCCCTCGTGCCGGAACAGCTCCAGCAGGACGCTGCCGTCGAGCCCCTGGGGAATGATGTGGGCGCGGGGCACCCCGCCTTCGCAGGCGCGCAGGGCGTGGCGGAGCTGGAAGGCCAGGGATCCGGGCAGCCCGCCGGCCTCCACCAGGGCCTGGGCTGCCGCCTCGGAAATTTCGCTCAGCACCTCGCCGGAAGCCCCCGGGACGCCTGCCGACTCGGAAAGCAGGACCAGTTTGTCCGCGCCGAGGGCGACGGCGGTGCTGGAGGCCACGTCCTCCATGCTCAGGTTGAAGGCCTCGCCGGTCGGCGAATAGCCCAGCGGCGAGAGCAGCACGATGGCTCCGGCGTCGATCGCCAGCCGGACGGTGCCGGTGTCGATCTTGCGTACCACGCCGGTGTGCTGGAAATCCACGCCGCCGACGATGCCCACCGGGCGCGCGACCACGAAGTTGCCTGAGACCACGCGGATCGAGGCGTGGGCCATCGGTGTGTTCGGCAGGCCTTGGGAAAACGCCGCTTCCATATCCAGGCGCAGCTCGCCCGCTGCCTCCTTGGCGCACTCAAGGGCGGCCGCGTCGGTGATGCGGCGCCCGTCCGCGTACTGCGTCTGAAGTCCACGCAGCCGCAGCTGCGCGTTGACCTGCGGACGCGACCCGTGCACCACGATGATCCGCATGCCCATCGCGTGCAGCAGGCTCAGGTCCTGCACCAGGGCATTGAGCCGGCCGGCTTCGATCAGCTCGCCGGGGACGCCGACGACGAAGGTCCGGCCGCGGAAGGCATGGATGTACGGGGCGACCGCACGCAGCCAGGCCACGAAGCCTGCCTTGTCCTCAGACACGGCAGGCACGGCGGCGGGGACGTCGGCAACGAAAGGGGCGGAATCCACCGGCCCAGTATATTTCCGTCCGGAGTCCCCTGCTGCGTCCGTTCCGCAGCGGCCCCGTCCCCGCAGGCTCGAACGGGGACCCCTGCTGCGTCCGTTCCGCAGCGGCCCCGTCCTCGCAGGCTCGGACGGGGACCCCTGCTGCGTCACTGGTGCGCGAGGACGGGTTCGGGCGCTTGCGGAGCGTTAGCCGCCAGCTTTGCCCCTTCCACATCCACGTCAGGCAGGATCCGGTCCAGCCACTTCGGCATCCACCAGGCCGCCTTGCCGAACAGGTGCATGGCCGCCGGAATCAGCGTCATGCGGACCACGAACGCATCGAGCAGCACGCCCAGCGCCAGCGCGAACCCGATGGGCCGGACCATGGTCAGGTGCGAGAAGATGAAGCCGGCGAACACCGAGACCATGATGACCGCAGCCGCCGTCACCACCCTGGCCCCGTGGTTGAAGCCGCTGACCACCGCGGCCCGGGCGTCCTCGCCGTGGGCGTAGGACTCGCGCATGCCGGAAACCAGGAACATCTGGTAGTCCATGGCCAGGCCGAACAGCACCCCGATCAGGATCATCGGCAGGAAGCTGAGGATCGGGCCCGGATCGTGCACTTCGAAAATGCCCGCGAGCCAGCCCCATTGGTAGATGGCCACGACAGCGCCGAAGCTGGCCCCGAGCGAGAGCAGGAACCCGGCGGTGGCCAGCAGGGGCACCAGGATGGAGCGGAAGACAAGCAGCAGCAGCACCAGCGACAGCCCGATGACGATGGCCAGGTACACCGGCATGGCCTCGGCCAAGCGGTCGGAGACGTCGATCTGCATGGCCGGCTGCCCGGTGACCGCCACGGATTCGACGCCGGCGGCCGCAGAGAGGGCGCCAGCCTCGGCCCGCAGCGCGTGGACCAGCTCCTCGGTGCTCCCGGCCGCCGGCCCGCCGTCGGGGACCACCTGCAGCGCCGCGGTGGTGCCGTCCTCGCTGGTGCCGACCGGGATGGCGGCGGTGACGTGCTCCATGCCGCGCAGTTCCCGGGACAGCTTCAGCAGCGTGCTGTCCTGCCCGGCGGCATCCAGCCCCGCGGGCAGGTCAGCCACGACGATCAGCGGGCCGTTGATGCCCTCGCCGAAGTTCTCCCCGAGCTGGGTGTAGGCACGATAGGCGGTGGAATCGGCCGGTTCCGAGCTGCCATCGGGCAGCCCCAGCCGCAGTTCGGCAGCGGGCAGGGCCATGGCGCCCAGCAGCGCGACACCGACGAGCAGCGCCAGCCAGGGATGCCGGGTAATGGCCCGGCCCCAGCTGCGCTTCGGCGCGGCCGTGCCGGAAGCACCGCCGTCGCCAGCGGCCGCAGCAGCACGGGCGGATGCCTTGGCCCAGGCACGCCGGGAGAGGATGCGGCTGCCGATCACCGCCAGCAGCGCCGGGGTCAGGGTCAGGGCCACCAGGACCGCCACGGCCACGGTCGCCGCGCCGGCCAGGCCGAGCACGGTCAGGAAGGGAATCCCGGGCACCGCGAGCGCGGCCAGGGCAATGATGACGGTCAGGCCGGCGAACAGCACCGCATTGCCCGAGGTGCCGGTGGCACGGCCGATGGATTCGGCCAGCGGCATGCCCGCCAGCAGCTGGGTCCGGTGCCGGTTGACGATGAACAGCGAGTAGTCGATGCCCACCGCCAGGCCGAGCATCAGGGCCAGCACCGGGGAGATGCTGCTCATTTCCACTACGCCGGAGAGGGCGATGGTGCCGCCCACCCCGACGCCCACGCCGACGACCGCCATCAGCAGCGGCAGGCCGGCCGCAACGAGCGTACCGAGCATGATGACCAGTACTGCGGCGGCGACTGCGATGCCGATGATTTCCGCAGCGCCGAAGAGCTGGGAGATGTCCTCGACAATGTCCTTGCTGAACTCGGCCTGCAGCCCCGGCACCAGTCCGTCCTCGGCGATGTGCTGGACGGCGGCGCGGTCCTCCTTGGAGACCTCCATCATGGACTGCTCGAAGGACACCTGCATGAAGGCCACGTCGCCGGCGGCAGACACGAAGCGGACGCCCTCCGAGGACTGCATCCGGGTCTTCGCCGAGGCCAGCTCCGCGACACCGTCGTCGTACCCGGCCTGGCCGTCCTTAAGCTTGCGCTCCTGCCTGGCCAGCTCGGCCTCCGCGGCCGCCAGCTGGGCGGCTGCAGGGCGCAGCTGGGCCCGGAGCTGTTCGGCCACCGCCGGCTGGCCGGCAGCCTCGAGCTGGGCTGCCTGGGCCCGGGCCGTCTGCAGCTGGATCCTGGCCGGCTCCAGCCGGGCCTTGGCTGCGTCCAGGGCGGCACGGCCGTCCGCCAGCTGCTGCCTGGCCTGCTTCAGTTCCGCTTCGCCGACGGCGATCTGTTCCGGGGCATCATCCAGTGCCGACTGCAGTTCGAACGGATCAGTGGCGGACTTGACCGCCGCATGGTCCGCGAGTTGGCCGGCGATCTTTTCGACGGCGGCTTGGTGGTGGTCGCTGAAGGGCCTGCCGTCCTCGGTCCTGAACACGATGGTGCCCAGGCCGCCGGAGGATTCGGGCAGGTCCGTCTTGAGCCGGTCCAGCACCTGCTGGGCAGGGGTGCCGGGAATGGTGAAGCTGTTGGTCAGGGTGCCGCCGAAGGCCGCCACCGAGCCGCCGACGGCCACCATCACGGCCAGCCAGGCGGCAATGAACCACCAGCGCTTGCGGGCGGCAAGTGTGCCGAGGGAATACAGCCAGGAGGCCATGGTCAGATGTCCTTGAGGGTCGTGAATCCGTTGGTATTGAAGCCGGCCCGGAGCAGACCGAGCGAGGCCAGGAGCAGGTCATGGAAGGCCGCCGGGTCAGGCCCCTGGCCGGGAGGGGCGTCCAGCGATGCCCGCCGCGTGGCGGCCTTCGCGCAGGCGATGAGCGAACCGGCCAGCGCGTCGATGAGCAGTCCGCTGCTGTCCTGGGGCAGGCGGGCGCGCAGGCCTTCTTCGAGCTTCTGCTGGGCCTTGTTCCACAGCCACAGCTGCATCCGCTCCAGCTGCTCATCGGCCAAGCCCATGGCGTAGACCTCGCAGAGCAGGGCCAGTTCCTCCTGCCCCACGTCCGAGCCCAGGGCAGCGAGCACCGCGTCCATGATCGGCTCCTCGACGGGGCGCTCGTACAGACGGGCGAAGGCGCGGTCCAGGAAGTCCTCCACCGGCTGGGTGACGGCCGCCTCGATGGAGGGGAAATAGTTGAAGAAGGTGCGGCGGGAGATGCCCGCCTCCTCCGCGAGGGTATCCACGGTGTAGCCGCCGGGGCCGTGCTCGCGGGACAGCCGCAGCGCCGCCGCGGAAATCGCCTCACGGGTGGCGCGCCGGTTCAGCTCCCGCCGGCCGCCGGCCTGCTGTCCGCGGGGCCGGGACGGAGATTGGGGTTCGGGCATGCGGCCAGCCTAGCCCTAAGCTTGCACTGGATGCAAAGATGCACCGGATGCAAGGATTTACCAGATGCGCGCGGCACCCGGTAACGTGGAGGCGGCTCTTGATCCCGATCCGAGGACGTCAATGTCTCCCCGCACCCTGTTCCGCGCCGTCGCGCTGGCCGAGGCCGCCACCTGGACGCTGCTGCTGCTCGGCCTGTTCCTCAAGTACGTCACGCACACCACCGAAACCGGGGTCAGCATTGGTGGCGGGCTGCACGGTTTCGTCTTCCTCTGCTACGTGGCGTCCACCTGCTTCATCTGGGTCAACCAGAAGTGGTCCGCGGGGACGGGACTGCTGGCCCTGGCCTCGGCCGTGGTCCCCTACGCCACTGTTCCTGTCGAGAAAATGCTGGACCGGCGGGGCCTGCTCAACGGCGGCTGGCGGCTGGCCGACGGCGGCGAGGCGCCGCGCGGCCCGCTCGAGCTGGCGCAGGCGTGGGTGCTGCGCCATCCCGTCCCGGCTCTGGCCGTCGTGCTCGCCGGGGTGGCGGCCGTGTTCGGCTTCCTGCTGTTCCTCGGCCCGCCCGATACCTGGCTAACCTAACGGCTGTGTCCGCTGCGCGGCAGCGGGTCCTCGAGCATCGTCCTGGTCCGGCGGCTGCCGCCACAGATCGATACCGGACTCGACGGCAAACCGGTCGATGGCCTCGATCTCGGCCGGCGTGAAGTCGAGCTTGCGCACCGCGGCGAGGTTCTGCTCCAGCTGCTCCACGCTGGAGGCGCCGATCAGGGCAGAGGCGACCGGAACGCCGCGGCGCAGCCCGCGCAGGGTCCAGGCAATGGCCAGCTGGGCCAGCGACTGCCCGCGGGCGGCCGCCAGCTCATTCAGCCCGCGCACCCGGCCCAGGTTCTGTTCGGAGAGCCACTCCGGGACGAAGGACTTGTCGGCCGCCGCCCGCGAATCCTCCGGGACGCCATCGAGGTAGCGGTCCGTCAGCAGGCCCTGCGCCAGCGGGGAGAAGGCGATCACGCCCATGCCCTCCTCCTCGGCAACCTCGAGCAGGCTGGGGCTGCCCTCCTCCACCCAGCGGTTGAGCATCGAATAGGAGGGCTGGTGGATGAGCAGCGGCGTGCCCAGGCCGCGCATGATCCTGGCTGCCTCCCGGGTCTGCGCGGGGGTGTAGGTGGAAATGCCCGCATACAGCGCCCGGCCCGAGCGTACCGCCGTATCCAGTGCCCCCATGGTCTCCTCCAGCGGGGTGTCCGGATCCGGCCGGTGGCTGTAGAAGATGTCCACATAGTCCAGCCCCATCCGGGCCAGCGACTGGTCCAGGCTGGCCAGCAGGTACTTCCGCGAGCCCCAGTTCCCGTACGGGCCCGGCCACATGTCGTACCCGGCCTTCGTCGAGATGATCAGCTCGTCCCGGTACGGCCGGAAATCCTCCGCCAGGTGCCGGCCGAAGTTCCGCTCCGCCGAGCCATAGGGCGGACCATAATTGTTGGCCAAATCGAAGTGCGTCACGCCCAGGTCAAAGGCACGCCGCAGCACCGCGCGCTGGACCTCGAACGGCTTGTCATCCCCGAAGTTGTGCCAGAGTCCCAGCGACACCGCCGGCAGCTGCAGGCCGCTGCGGCCCACCCGACGGTAGGGCATCTGTCCGTAGCGGTCCTGAGCTGCCTGGTACATGCGTTCCTCCTGTTTTTCGTTCGCTCCTGGCTTTCGGGCCGGTGCCTAGAACGGGTACTGTGCGTGGCCCTTGTGCTGGACCGTGACCCAGCGCAGTTCGGTGAAGGAGTTGATCCCGGCCTGGCCACCGAACTTGCCGTAGCCGGATTCCTTGATCCCGCCGAACGGCGCCATCGGCTCATCCGCCACCGGCTGGTCGTTGACGTGCACAATTCCGGTACGCAGCCGCTGGGCCACTTCGATGCCCTCCGAGAGGTTCTCGGTAATAACCCCGGCCGTCAGACCGTAGTTCGTGTTGTTGGCCAGCTGCACCGCTTCCTCGGGCCCGTCCACCGGCAGCACTGTGGTCGCCGAGCCGAAGATTTCCTCCTCGAAGATCCGCATCTGATCGGTGATCCCGGTCAGCACGGTGGCCGGCACCACCGCGTTCTGCAGCCGCTGCCCACCGGTGGTGACGGTGGCGCCCTTGGCCACTGCGTCGTCGATCAGCCCGTACTGCCGGTCCGCCGCTGCCTGGTTCACCTGCGGCCCGATGAAGGTCCGGGGATCATTCGGGTCCCCGGTGGGCAGCTTGGCCACCTTTTCGGTGAAGCGGGCGGTGAAGTCATCGGCAACGGCCCGGTCCACGAGCACGCGGTCCACGGACATGCAGATCTGTCCGGCGTTCATAAAGGCGCCGAAGGTCGCCGCGCTGGCGGCATACTCGATGTCCGCGTCCTTGAGTACCACCAGGGAGTTCTTGCCGCCAAGTTCCAGGACCGCCGGCTTGAGGTTCTGCGCCGCCAGCGTGCCGATGATCCTGCCGACCTTGGTGGAGCCGGTGAAGTTCACGCAGCGGACGCGGCTGTCCGAGATCAGGGCGCCCACGACCTCGTTCGCGTCCTCGCGCGCGTTCGTCACCACGTTCAGCACGCCCTCGGGGATGCCTGCTTCCAGCAGGGCGTCCGCGATGAACAGACCGCAGGACAGCGGCGCGTCCTCGCTCGGCTTCATCACCACGGTGTTGCCCACGGCCAGGGGAATCGCGATGGCCCGGGTGCCCAGGATGAACGGGGCGTTCCACGGCGAGATCGCCGCCACCACGCCAAAGGGCTGGCGCAGGCCCAGCGAGTACTTGCCCGGCAGGTTCGTCGCAAGCACTTCGCCCTGGGGGGCCGTGGTCGCGGCGGCCGCCGAACGCATGATGTCCGCTGCCAGGTGGAGGTTGAACTCGGCCCACGGCCGGACACCGCCGACCTCCTGGGCCATCAGGGCCGCGCCTTCGTCGGTCCTGGACTCGAGGATGTCCGCCGCCTTGAGGAAAATCCTGGCCCGGGCCGACGGCGGGGCCGCAGCCCATGCTTCCGCCGCGGCGTCGGCCGCATCCACCGCGCGGGTCACATCCTCCGTGCCGGCAGCGGCCACGGTGGCGTAGGTGGTGCCGGTATAGGGGTTGAGGTCCTCGGTGGTCTTGCCGGATGCGGCGGGCACGTGCTTGCCGTTGATAATCAGGTCTCGGGTGATGGTCATGGACAACCTCCGCTGTTCGTCGACGGACGGAACCCACAGTAGCCGCAGCATCCTCCGGTGGCCAGCGGCCCCGTTCATGGCAGACCGCGGACGCCGCCGGCCTTCACCCGGCCAGGAGCGCACGCACCACCGCGGGGACGGACCTGCCGATGGCCCCTGCCGAAACCGGCCCGCCGGCGGCCGCTGTGCTGCCGGCCAGCCCGTGCACCAGGGCGGCCAGTGCCGCGACCGCCGCGAAATGGTCCGGCCCGGCGATGCCGGCCCGGTCCAGGGCCTCCGGACGCACCGTCGCCGCGAGCGCGCCGAGAATGCCGGCCAACGTGTCCCCGCTGCCGGCGGTGGCCATCCAGGCGGTGGCATTGTCCTGGCTGAACAGCGTTCCGTTGGGCGAGGAAACCACCGTGGCCGCGCCCTTGAGCAGCACCGTTGCCCCGGTCAGCCCGGCGGCGAGTTGGGCGTACTCGGCCGGCGAGGCCTCGATGTCTTCCCTGGCTGCCTGCACGCCCTGGGCGCCGAGGATCCTGACCAGTTCCCCGGCGTGCGGGGTCAGCACCACGTGCGGCCCCAGCCCGTCCGGGAGCAGGTCCAGCGCCCCGGCGTCGGCCACCACCGGCAAACCGGTCCCGAAGGCATCCAGGGCCCGCTGCGCCTGCTCCGGGTCCCCGGTGGCGCCCGGGCCGACCAGCCAGGCCTGGGAGCGGTTCTGCCCCACGGTCCCGGTGCCGCAGACCACCTCGGGAACGAGCAGGTTCAGCTGGCTGCAGATGGCGGAGGGTCCGAGGTAGCGGACCATGCCGACGCCGGTCGCAACGGCCGCCTGAGCCGCCAACAGCGCCGCTCCGTGGTAACTGGCCGAACCGGCGGCGATGCCCAGGACCCCGCGGGTATATTTGTGGCCGGCGCGTTCCGGGACCGGCCACAGCGCGGGAACGTCCTCCGGTTCCAGCTGCCACAGCGCCGGTCCATCCAGCCAGGGGCCGAGCCCGATGTCCACCGTCCGCACCCGGCCGCCGGCGCCGGCACCGGGGTCCGCGAGCAGTCCGAGCTTGGCGCCGCCGAAGGTGACGGTGAGGTCGGCGCGCAGCACCGGTTCGTGCAGCTGTCCGGTGTCCGCGTCCACACCGCTGGGCAGATCGCAGGCCACGACCAGCGGGCCGCCGCCGGCCGTCCCGGCCCTGTCCAGCTGCTTCTGCAGGGCGGCAACGAGCGCGCGGGCCTCGCCGCGCAGCCCGCCGGAAGCACCGGTTCCCAGAATGCCGTCGACCAGCACGTCGGCTGTCGCGAACTCGCGGGCCAGGCCGTCACGGTCACCGCCCGCCGGCAGGATTCTGCCGCCGGCATGCCGGAAGGCGGCCAGCGCCTCGGCATGGCACCGCACGGAGGTGAGCACCGCCGTCGTCCGGGCCCCGCGCCGGGCCAGCGCGGCTGCGGCGTACAGCGCGTCACCGCCGTTATTGCCGCTGCCGGCCAGCACCGCGACGGTGGAGCCGTAGACCTTGCCGCGGCGCCGGATGAGTTCGCGGACGACGGCATTGGCCAACCCGTGCGCGGCCCGCTGCATCAGGTCCGGGCCCTGGCCTGCAGCCAGCAACGGTGCTTCGGCGGCCCGGATCTGGGTTCCGGTCCAGGCCCTGATCATGGTTTTCCTCCAGATGGCCGAGTGGGTCGGACGGCCGGGGCGGATGTCACTGCCGGCGCAGGATCGCTGCCGATTTCGCGGGCAGCTGCACTCCTCCGTCCCGCATCTGGATCCCGTCATCGGTGGCCAGCAGGATCTCGCCGACCCCGGGCCCCAGGTGCTGCGACCCGGCACCAAAATTCAGGCACACGGTGACGGCCCCGCGGTGCAGGGCCAGCCAGCGGGCGTCCTCGTCGAAGTCCACCGTGGTGGCGGTGAAATCGGGATCCGTCAGTTCCGGGGTCTTGCGGCGCAGCGCGATCAGTTCCCGGTACAACTCCAGCAGCCGGGCGTGGTCGCCTTGTTCGGCCTCGGCCCAGTCCAGCTTCGAACGGGCGAAGGTGGCAGGGTCCTGCGGGTTGGGGACGGTTGCCGGGTCCCAGCCCATCCGCTCGAACTCCTTCAGCCGGCCCTGGGCCGTGGCTTCTCCGAGCTCGGGCTCGGGATGGGACGTGAAGAACTGCCAGGGCGTGGAGGCGCCGTACTCCTCCCCCATGAACAGCATGGGGGTGAACGGGGAGGCCAGGGTCAGCACGGCGGCGACGGCCAGCGAACCGTAATCCAGGTGCGCGGTGATCCGGTCCCCGGCGGCACGGTTGCCGATCTGGTCATGGTTCTGCGTGCAGACCACCAGCTGGTGCGTGCCGACCCGCGTGGAATTGATCGGCCGGCCGTGGTGCCGTTCGCGGAAGGAGGAATAACTGCCGTCGTGGAAGAACCCCCCGCTCAGCACCTTGGCCAGCGCCGCCAGCGAATTGAAGTCCGCATAGTAGCCCTGGGTTTCGCCGGTCAGGTTCACGTGCGCGGCGTGGTGGAAGTCGTCGCTCCACTGGGCGGCCAGCCCGTAGCCGTTGACCGTGCGGGGTTCGAGCAGCCGGGGGTTGTTCATATCCGATTCGGCTATCAGGAACAGCGGCTTGTCCAGCTGGCGGGCCCAGTCGTCCGTGGCCGCGGCGGCTTCCTCGAGCAGGTGCACGGCACGTTCGTCGTGCAGGGCGTGGACGGCGTCCAGCCGCAGGCCGTCCACGTGGTAGTCGTGGAACCACATCCGCAGGTTGTCCAGGATGTAGGCACGCACCTCGTCCGAGCCCGGCCCGTCCAGGTTCACGCTGTCGCCCCAGGTGTTCACGCTGTTGGCGGCCAGGTACGGCCCGTACTGCGGCAGGTAGTTCCCGCTGGGGCCGAGATGGTTGTAGACCACGTCCTGGATGACGCCGATGCCGTGCTGGTGCGCCTGGTCGACGAAGCGCTGGTACGCCGCCGGACCGCCGTAGGTTTCCTGCACCGCGAACCACAGCACGCCGTCGTAGCCCCAGTTGTGGGTGCCGTTGAAGGCGTTCACCGGCAGCAGTTCGACGAAGTCCACCCCCAGCCCGGCCAGGTACTCCAGTTTCCCGGCCGCGGCGTCCAAGGTCCCTTCCGGGGTGAAGGTGCCGACATGCAGTTCGTAGATGACGCTGCCGTGCAGCCCGGGCGAGCGCCAGCCGGCATCCTGCCAGCGGTGCGCCGACGGGTCGAAGGTGCGCGAGAGCTTGTGCACGCCCTCGGGCTGGCGGCGCGAGCGCGGATCCGGCAGCGGGTCGGACCCGTCGATGCTGTAGCCATAATCCAGTTCGCCCGCCGGGAGGCCCCCGGCTGCCGCGCCGGGCAGCCGCCACCAGCCGCCCCCGGAAGCTTCCAGCGGCAGCCTGCGGCCGTCCGATCCGACCGCCAGGTCCACCCGGCCGGCCCTCGGTGCCCATACAGCGAAGTCAGTGCTCATGCATCCTCCCTGGCCAGCAGCGCCACCGGCAGCTGCGCGAATATCCCGGATACTGCCTGGTGACCGCCGGCAAATGCCTGCCCGGTCAACTCATCCCGCCAGCTGCCCGCCGGCAGGACGACGGCGGTGTCGTGCCAGCCGCCGCCGTGTTCCAGTCCCAGCGGCAGCCGGGTGGCCAGGACGACGGCGCCGCCGCGGTCGAAGCCGAAGACATGGTCCGCGGCCTGGCCGCGGACGGCCACCGCCTCGTAGCCGGTGAACAGTTCCGGCCGGTCGCGGCGCAGCCGCAGCGCGCGCGAGACCACCAGCATCTTGGCCGCGGCCCCGGCGTCGATCCCGGGAATGGCACCGGTGCCGGCATCGGCGTCGAGGCGGGCCAGGGCTTCGCGGCGGGCCTCGAAGTCCACCGGCCGCCGGTTGTCCGGATCCACCAGCGAGTGGTCCCAGAACTCGGTGCCCTGGTAGACATCCGGCACGCCGGGCATGGCGAGCTGGACGAGCTTGGCGGAGAGCGAGTTGGTCCAGCCGGCCTGCTGCAGCCGGGCGGCCAGCTCCGCCAGGATCCGGTTCGCCTCCGTGTCGCCGCAGGCGGCGTCGACGGCGCTGGCCAGCCGTTTCTCGAAGTCCTCGTCCGGGTCCGTCCACCGGGTGCTGTCGCCGGCCTCCCGGGCGGCTTTGAGGGCGTAGGCGTGCGCACGCTCCGCGTCCAGCGGCCAGGCGCCGGCAAGGGCCTGCCACAGCAGGTCCGCGAGCGGCCGGTCCCCCAGCGGCGCGGCGTCCTCGAGCTGCCGGAGGGTCCCGATCCAGTCCTGCGGCATCTCGGAGAGGACGCTGATCCGTGCGCGGGTATCCTCGCTGCGCTTGGTGTCGTGCGTGCTCAGCGCGGTCATGGCCAGCGGCCGTTCCTGCTGGCGCCGGATGAGCGCGGCATGCAGCGCGAAGGGTTCGAGTGCACAGTGGGACGGGTCGGCTCCTACCTCGTTGAGCGACGTCAGCCGGGTATAGCGGTAGAACGCGGTGTCCTCCACCCCCTTGGCCATCACCATGCCCGAGGTCTGCTGGAAGCGCACGGCCAGTTCCGTCAGCCCGCCCGGCTCCGCGCCGGATCCGTGGTGGATCGGGTCCAGCAGCGGCAGCAGGGCCGCGATGGCCGGTGCCAGGTCCGGGCGGTAGATGCGCGCGGCCACCGCCGCCTCGGCCAGGTAGCCGGCGCCGTCGGGCAGGTAGCTGCGGTAGACCGGGAAGCAGGCCAGCAGTTCAGCCAGGGCGTCCGCGGCCGTTCCCCGGTCCAGTCCGGCGGAGGCCGGTACCAGCCGGGTCAGGCGCTGGACCTCGGAGTGCAGCAGCCCGTCCGCGATCATCCGCTTGGTGCCGTGGATCATCTGCCGGTAGGGCATCAGCTGTGCCGCATCGGTGAGCGTCCGGCAGCCGGCCTCGTCCGTGAACAGCCGGTCCACGTCGGCGAGCGCGTCGTAGCCGGTGGTGCCTTGGCAGCGCCAGCGTTCGGGCAACTGCTCGCCCGGTTCGAGGATTTTCTCCACGAGCACATAGGCGCCGCCGGTCAGCTCGTGCAGCCGCTCCAGGTACCCGGCAGGATCCGCCAGGCCGTCCGGGTGGTCGATCCGCAGCCCGTCGACCAGGCGCTCGTCGAACCAGCGCTTGATCTCGGCGTGGGATTCCTCGAACACCCAGGGGACCTCCACGCGCACCCCGGCCAGCGAATTGACGCCGAAGAAGCGTCGGTAGTTCAGCTCGGCGTCGGCCCGGCGCCAGTTCACCAGTTCGTAGTGCTGCCGGTCGTGCACCTCGCGGGCGCCGGCGCCGTCATCGGCGGTACCTGCGGCCACCGGGAACCGGTGGTCGTAGTAGCGCAGTTCAGCGCCGGTGCCGGCGTCGCGCACCAGTTCCAGCTGGTCCAGCTCGTCCGGGCCGTCACCGAGCACCGGCAGCCGGATCCTGCCGCCGCCGGCGTCCCAGTCGACGTCGAAGGCCTCGGCATACCGGCTGCCGCGGCCTTCGGCCAGCAGGGACCACCACCAGCGGTTGTTCGCCGGAGTGGCCACCCCCATGTGGTTCGGCACGATATCCACGAGCACGCCCATGCCTGCCGCGTGGGCTGCTTCCGAGAGCGCCTGCAGTCCCGCCGCACCGCCGCGGGCCGGATCCACGGTGGTGAAGTCGGTGACGTCGTAGCCGTGGTCCGATCCCGGCTCGGACGTCAGGATCGGGGACAGGTAGACCCAGTCCACGCCCAGCTGCTGCAGGTAGGGCACCAGCCGGGCGGCGGCGAACAGGTCGAACTCCGGGCGGATCTGCAGCCGGTAGGTCGAACGCGGGGTCCTCATTTGGCCGGCTTCGGGGTCACGACCGTGTTGCCCGCCAGTGCCGCAAGCGAGGCGGCCACCGAGTGGTCCGGTTCGGTTTCGGGTTCCTGGTACGCCCGGAGCACCACCATGGACTTGGCCTGGAGGGTGATTTTCCGGCCGGCCTGGTGCGGCTCCGACTCGGCATACTCTCCCGCGGTGTCAATCACCGCATCCCACTTCGGGGAGTACTCCTTGGGCGGCAGCACGAAGACCACTTCCTCGTCATGGGCATTGAAGTACGCCAGGAAGTTCACATCCGTGATGCGCTCGCCCCGCTCGTTCATTCCGCGGATGCCCTGGCCGTTGAGGAAGACCCCGATGCACCGGCCGAAGCCGGAGTCCCAGTCCTCGGGCTGCATCGGCAGCCCGTCGGTGCCCAGCCAGTCGATGTCCGGCAGGGCCTCGCCCTGGCCGCGCCGTACCGGGCGGCCGTCGAAGAACCGGCGGCGGCGGAACGTGGGGTGCTCGGCGCGGAGCTTGTTCACCGCGGCCACGAACTCCAGCAGCGGCTGGTCCATCTCGTCCCAGTGGATCCAGGTCAGTGCCGAGTCCTGGCAGTAGGCGTTGTTGTTGCCGTGCTGGGTCCGGCCCAGCTCGTCCCCGTGGGAGATCATCGGCACGCCCTGGGAAAGCAGCAGGGTGGCCAGGAAGTTGCGCTGCTGGCGGGCCCGCAGCGCCAGCACCGCCTCGTCGTCGGTGGGCCCCTCGGCCCCGCAGTTCCAGGACCGGTTGTGGGACTCGCCGTCGTTGTTGTCCTCGCCGTTGGCCTCGTTGTGCTTCTCGTTGTAGGAAACCAGGTCCCGCAGCGTGAAACCGTCGTGCGCGGTGACGAAGTTGATCGAGGCGAAAGGCCGGCGCCCGGTGTCCTCGTAGAGGTCCGCGGAGCCGGTGATCCGGGAGGCGAACTCCCCCAGCGTTGCAGGCTCGCCGCGCCAGAAGTCGCGCACGGTGTCCCGGTACTTGCCGTTCCACTCGGTCCACAGCGGCGGGAAGTTGCCCACCTGGTAGCCGCCGGGCCCCACGTCCCAGGGCTCGGCAATGAGCTTGCACTGGGAAACCACCGGGTCCTGCTGCACCATTTCAAAGAAGGACGAGAGCCGGTCCACGTCGTAGAACTCGCGGGCCAGGGTGGAGGCCAGGTCGAAGCGGAAGCCGTCCACATGCATTTCCGTGGCCCAGTAGCGCAGCGAGTCCATCAGCAGCTGCAGCGAATGCGGGCTTCGGACGTTCAGCGAGTTGCCG
>NZ_JAAZSQ010000002.1:91631-240956 GCF_012395835.1 Arthrobacter mobilis | reverse complement strand
TGTGGTTGTAGACCACGTCCAGGATGACCTCGATGCCGGCCAGGTGCAGGGTGCGGACCATGGCCTTGAACTCCTGCACCTGCTGGCCGGTGTCCCCGGTCGAGCTGTAGGTGTTCTGCGGGGCGAAGAAGCCGATGGTGTTGTAGCCCCAGTAGTTGGACAGGCCCTTGTCCTGCAGGGTGCTGTCGTTGACGAACTGGTGCACCGGCATGAGTTCGATGGCGGTGACCCCGAGTTTCTGCAGGTGCGCCACAACGGCCGGATGGGCGACACCGGCGTAGGTGCCGCGCTGTTCCTCGGGCACGTCCGGATGCAGTTCGGTCAGGCCCTTGACGTGGGCCTCGTAGATGACCGAACGGTGGTAGGGCGTGCCCGGCTTGCGGTCCCCGGCCCAGTCGAAGAACGGGTTCACCACGACGCCGAGCATCATGTGCGCGGCGGAATCCTCGTCGTTGCGCGAGTCCTCATCCCCGAAGTTGTACCCGAACAGGGACTGGTCCCAGTCGATCTCCCCGTGCACGGCCTTGGCGTACGGGTCCAGCAGCAGCTTGTTCGGGTTGCAGCGCAGCCCCTGGGCAGGATCGTAGGGGCCGTGCACACGGTAGCCGTACTTCTGTCCGGGGATGATCTGCGGCAGATAGCAATGCCAGACGTAACCGTCGACCTCGCGCATCCGCACCTTGGTTTCGTTGCCGTCCTCGTCGAACAAACACAGCTCAACGCCTTCGGCCACGTTGCTGTAAAGGGCAAAATTAGTGCCGTTGCCGTCATAGGTGGCACCCAAAGGATAGGGTTGTCCGGGCCAAACTTCCATGCTGTGCTCCCAGTAGTCGCCGGAAAAGGTCTGTACCCTTACTACCCTACTGAGCTACTTCTCGGCCACCACCATGGCCGTGGCCAGGTCGCCGTCGTGGCTCATGGACAGGTGCCAGATCGCCACTCCCCTGGCCCGCGCCGCCGCCGCCACCGTGCCGGTGAGCTCGGGGTACGGATCCCCCGCGCCGTCCACACTGATGGTGCAGTCCTGCCAGTTCATCCCTGCCGGCGCCCCCAAGGCCTTGGCAATAGCCTCCTTGGCGGCAAAGCGCGCCGCCAGGGAGCGGGTGTTCAGCAACCGCTCGGCCGGGGTGAACAGCCGCTCGCGCAGCCCGGGGGTGCGCTCCAGCTGGCGCCGGAAACGCGGCACATCCACCACATCCACGCCAATGCCTACGATCACGGCAGATCCTTCCCCAGCCTCCCCGGCGGCAGGTCCGGTGCGGACTTATTCGACCGTCACGGACTTGGCCAGATTGCGCGGCTGGTCCACGTCGTAGCCCTTGGCCGTGGCCAGTTCGCAGGCGAAGATCTGCAGCGGCACCGTGGCCAGCAGCGGCGCCAGCAGCACGGGAGTCTCCGGAATGTAGAACACGTGCTCGGCGTACGCCTGCACCGCGGTGTCGCCTTCCTCGGCGATGACCACCGTCTTGGCGCCGCGGGCGCGGATCTCCTGGATATTGGAGACCACCTTCGCGTGCAGGGAATTGCGGCCGCGCGGGGACGGGACGATGACGAAGACCGGCTGGCCTTCCTCGATCAGCGCGATCGGGCCGTGCTTGAGCTCGCCGGCGGCGAAGCCCTCGGCGTGGATGTACGCCAGTTCCTTGAGCTTGAGCGCGCCTTCCATGGCCACAGGGAAGCCGACGTGGCGGCCCAGGAACAGCACCGAGCGGGCATCGGACATGGACCGGGCCAGCTTCTTGATCCGGTCGGCGTCATCGAGGATGGCCTGGATCTTCGCCGGCACCTTGCCCAGATCGGCCAGGATGTCCCGGATCTGCCCGCTGAACAGGTTCCCGCGCAGCTGCGCCAGGTACAGGCCCAGCAGGTACGCGGCAGTGATCTGCGCCAGGAAGGCCTTGGTGGAGGCCACGGCGATTTCCGGCCCGGCGTGCGTGTACAGCACCGCATCCGCTTCGCGCGGAATGGTGGAACCGTTGGTGTTGCAGATGGCCAGCACCTTGGCACCCTGCTCCTGGGCGTAGCGCACGGCCATCAGGGTGTCCATGGTCTCGCCGGACTGGGAAATGGCCACGATCAGCGTGTTGGCGTCCACGATCGGGTCCCGGTAACGGAACTCGTGGGACAGCTCCACCTCCACCGGAATCCGGCACCAGTGCTCGATGGCGTACTTGGCCACCTGGCCGGCATAGGCGGAGGTGCCGCAGGCCAGCACGATGATCTTGTCCACCGCCTTCAGCAGGGACGGGTCGATGCGCAGCTCGTCCAGTTCCAGCTTTCCGTCCAGGCCCGCACGGCCCAGCAGGGTCTGGGCCACGGCCTCGGGCTGGTCGTTGATCTCCTTCTCCATAAAGGAGGCAAAGCCGCCCTTTTCGGCCGCCGCGGCATCCCAGTCCACCTTGAACTCCCGGCCCTGGGCCGGCCGGCCGTGGAAGTCGGTGATTTCGAAGCTCTCGGCCGTGATGGTGACGATCTGGTCCTGGCCCAGCTCCACCGCCCGCCGGGTGAAGTCGATGAAGCCGGAGACGTCCGAACCGAGGAAGTTCTCCCCCTCGCCCAGGCCCACGACCAGCGGTGAGTTGCGGCGGGCGGCGACGACGACGTCGGGCTGTTCCTGGTGGATGGCCAGCAGGGTGAAGGCGCCCTCCAGCCGCTGGCAGGCCAGCTGCATCGCCTTGGCAAGATCACCCTCTGCGGCGCCGCGGAACAGGTCGCCGATCAGTGCGGCGGCCACCTCGGTGTCGGTCTCCGAGGCGAATTCAAAGCCCTTGGCCGCCAGCTCGTGCTTGAGCTCGGCGAAGTTCTCGATGATCCCGTTGTGGATGACCGCGAGCCGGCCGCCGTCGGCCAGGTGCGGGTGTGCGTTCCGGTCCGTGGGTCCCCCGTGGGTGGCCCAGCGGGTGTGGCCGATGCCGGTCAGGGACTCCGGCAGCGGGCGGGCCTGCAGCTCGCTGATCAGGTTGGTCAGCTTGCCCGACTTCTTCCGGCTTTCAATGCCGTTCGCGGTGATGACGGCGACGCCGGCAGAGTCGTAGCCCCGGTATTCAAGGCGGCGCAGCCCCTCCAGGACCACGTCCAGGGCGCTGTGGCCGTTGTAACGAGCCTCTTGGCCGGCCGATCCACCGCGGCGGCCCACATAACCTACGATTCCACACATGCGTTCAAGGGTACCTGCCCCGGCCCGGCGCGGCGTGCACCTGGCCAGGTCCCTGCCGTGCAGGACCAAACGCCGCCATTTTGGGGAAAGTTCATCCGAACAGGCACAATTCTTAAGTGAGTGAACCGACACTGAAGACGTCGGCGTCCACCGGTGAGAGTAACTTCACACCCTTCGTGGAGCTGGACCGCCAGACCTGGTCCCGCCTTTCCAATGAGCTGGAACAGCCGCTGAACGAGGAGGACATCGAGCGGCTGCGAGGCTTGGGCGAGCAGCTGGATATGAATGAAGTCCGGGAGGTGTACCTGCCGCTCTCCCGCCTGCTCAACCTCTATGTGGCCGGCGCCGGCGAACTGCACCGGGCCACCACCACCTTCCTCGGCGAGCGCTTCCGCCGCACCCCCTTCGTGATCGGCGTCGCCGGTTCCGTGGCCGTGGGCAAGTCCACCACCGCCCGCGTGCTGCGGGAAATGCTGAGGCGCTGGCCGGGCACCCCGAACGTGGAGCTGGTCACGACGGACGGTTTCCTCTACCCCAATGCCGAACTGATCCGGCGCGGGCTGATGGAACGCAAGGGCTTCCCGGAGTCCTACAACCGCCGGGCCCTGCTGCGTTTCGTCAGCGAGGTGAAGTCCGGGGCGGAGGAAGTCCGTGCCCCGATGTACTCGCACCTGACCTACGACATCCTCCCCGACCGCGAGGTAGTGGTCCGCCGCCCGGACGTACTGATTGTCGAGGGCCTGAACGTGCTGCAGGCGGCCCGGCCCCAGCTGGACGGGCGGTCCTCGCTGGCGGTCAGCGATTTCTTCGATTTCTCCGTCTACGTGGATGCCCGCACCTCCTACATCGAAGAGTGGTATGTCAGGCGCTTCCTGAAGCTGCGCTCGTCCGCGTTCGCCAAGCCGGAGTCCTATTTCCACCGCTATGCCTACCTGACCGACCAGGAGGCGCGGGCCACGGCACTGGATATCTGGAAGCGGATCAACGAACCGAACCTGCGCCAGAACGTGCTTCCCACCCGCGGCCGGGCCCAGCTGGTGCTGACCAAGGACGCCGACCATTCGGTCCGCAGGATGCTGCTGCGGAAGACCTGAGATGAGATCCATGCGCACAGCCTTCGCCGCCGCCGGCCTGGTGCTGCTGCTGGCTGCCTGCAGCCCAGGCGCGTCCGGTCCGGCGGCCTCCAGCGGCCCGGTACCTTCCGCCACGACGACGCCGGCGGCCGGCACCCGGGGTGCCTCCCCCGCGCCGGCGGAACCGGAGAAGGACACGCCGGCGCCCCCGCCTGAGCCGGCACCGCCGGCTACGGAACCTGTCCCCGCCCCCGCGGAGGGACACGACAACCCGGCACGCCTCGACGTCGTCGTCAACAAGACCCGGCCGCTGAAGCCGCTCGACTACGCCCCTGCCGATCTGCGCCTGCCCGCCGTTCCGCTGGGCCCGGGCGGGGACGCGGCCGTGGTCCGCGACGCCACAGCCGGCGCCGTCGAACGGATGTTCGCCGCAGCCGCGGCGGACGGGGTGCCGATGACCCTGCTCAGCGGCTTCCGTTCCTACCAGACACAGGTGTCCACCTACCAGCACTGGGTCAATGTGAATGGCCAGGCCGGAGCGGACCGGGTTTCGGCACGGCCTGGCTACTCCGAGCACCAGACCGGCCTCGCGGTGGATGTCGGCGATCCGGACGGAAGCTGCAATCTCAGCGCCTGCTTCGGCGACACGGCCGCCGGTCAGTGGGTGGCCCGGAACGCCCACCGCTTCGGGTTCATCGTGCGCTACCAGCCCGGGCAGGAGTCCGTCACCGGTTATGCTGCCGAACCCTGGCATCTGCGCTATGTGGGCAAGGACGTGGCCGCGGACATGGCCGACCGGGGCGTCGAGGCGCTGGAGACGTACTTCGGGCTCCCACCGGCGCCCGACTACCGGTAAGGTCCGCGCCGCGGGCGTCTAGGCTGGTGGTCATGCTGCAGGGTTTCAAAGAATTCATCATGAAGGGCAATGTCATCGACCTCGCGGTCGCGGTGGTTATCGGTGCCGCCTTTGGGAACGTGGTCAACGCGCTGGTCAAGAACGTGCTCATGCCGTTCATCGCCGGCCTGGTTGGTTCGCCGAATTTCGACGAATTCGCCCGCTGGAACTTCAACGGCAACTTCGTCGAGTTCGGTGTGCTGCTCACCGCCATCGTCAACTTCCTGCTGGTAGCTGCGGCCATTTACTTCGCCATCGTGCTGCCGATGAACAAGCTGATCGCCCTGCGCGACCGGAAGTTCGGCATTGCGGCCAAGGACGAGGAGACCCCGGTGGATCCGCAGATCGCGCTGCTGACCGAGATCCGCGATGCCCTCCAGGCCCGCGGCCAGGACCTGCCGCCCCGCTGAGATTGGGGCGCTCCCGCAGTGTCGCTGACGCGCCACGGCGGGGCCCTCGCACCCCACTCTCCGGGGTGCCCGCGGCGTCCTTGCGGCGCCGCCGGGGGGCGCGCCGATACTGGATCAGGGGGTCCAAGCGAAGGGGACACCGTGGGAGAAGTGGATACGTTCCTGGCAGCGGTGATGCCGCGCCTGACAGAGACCGAGAGGGCCCTCCACAACGGCAACGCCGGCCCGCGGATTGCCCTGTGGTCGCGCACCGATCCGGTGACGCTGTTCGGTGCCGCGGTGAAGAGCGGGCAGAGCGAGATGGCCCCGATATTCGGGTGGCTCGCATCGCGTTTTTCGAACTGCGAGGTGTTCGAGTACGAGGTGATAGCGGCCGGCGCGAGCGGCGACCTGGCCTACATTGTCCATTGTCGGCATCGAGCACACCACTGCCTCGCTGGACGGCGGAGCCCCGATGTCCTACGCGCTGCGGGTCACCACCGTCTTCCGGCGCGAGGACGGCGAATGGAGAATCATCCACCGCCACGGTGACCCGGCGCCGGAGAGCGACAGCGCGTCCGTGCTGCGCAACCGCCTGCTGGAGGAGCACGGCACGGCCGGCAATGCCGGTTAGCCGTCTGACAGGCGTACGCTGGAAATAACCACAGGGAGCCTGCTCCGGTGGCTCCCGCTCATCCAACGCGGACGGGAGAATCCCATGCCCCAGACAGCTTCCCGGCCCCGGCGCGCTCTGCCTGCGGTCTTCCTGACGGCGCTAACGGCGGTTGGACTGCTGGCCGCATGCGCCGAGCCGGCGGCCGGCCCGTCGCCGGCCGGCTCCCCGCTGACGACCCCAGCCGCCACCATCACGCTCCCTGGCGCGACCTCGGCGGAAGGCATCACCGCCGGCGAAGGCGGTACCTTCTATGCCGGCGACCTGTTGGCTGGGGACATTTTCCAAGGCAGCCTGGACGAGCGGACGGCCGAGCGGTTCATCGACGCGCCGCAGGGCCGCATGGCCGCAGGCATGGCGGCGGATGTGTCCCGCGATCTGCTGTTCGTCGCAGGCGGAAGCACCGGCCAAGGCTTCGTCTACGGTCTCGCGGACGGCGCCGACGTACGGACCTATGAGTTCGCGGATCCGGAGACAAGCTTCATCAACGACGTTGCGGTGACTGCCGACAGCGCGTGGTTCACCAATTCGCGCCGCGGGGTACTGTACACCGTGCCGCTGGAGGAAGAGCAGGAACCCGGCAAGGCCAGGACCGTGGAGCTGACCGGGCCTGCGGCAGAGACCCCCGGCGACTTCAACCTGAACGGGATCGTGGCCACCGACGACGGCCGGCTGATCGTGGCTCACAGCGCGAACGAGGCGGTGTACACCGTGGACCCGGAAACCGGTGCCAGCAAGGCCATCGAAGGGCTCAAGCTGCCGCACGTGGACGGCCTGGTCCTGGAGGGGAGGGTCCTCTGGGCGGTGCAGAACCTGCTGAACCAGATTAGCCGGATCACCTTGGACGAGGACATCACCTCGGGCACGCTCGACTCGGTGATCACCAGCGACCTGTTCCAGACGCCGACCACGGCGGCGCTGGTCGGCAACAAGCTGCTGGTGGTGAACGCGAAGTTCGACACCGGCTTCCCGCCGACCGCCGAAACCTATGAAGTAGTGGTCGTCAACGCCCGGTGACCTCCGTGCGCCGTCGGGTTGTCCGCCGGCGCGGCGCGCCTTCCGCTAGCTGGCGAGTTCCTGTTCCAGCGACAAATGCTTCTTGACGGCGGCAGCCAGCAGCTCCGCGGTGGACTGGGCGGTCTCCATGTCGGCTGCTTCCACCATCACGCGCACCACCGGCTCCGTGCCGGAGGGGCGCAGCAGCACACGTCCGGTCTCGCCGAGCGACGCCGAGGCATCGGCGATGACCTTCTGCAGCGCCAGGTTGGTCTGCACTGCGGCCTTGTCGACGTCGCGCACATTGATCAGCACCTGGGGCAGGCGCTTCATTTGGGTGGCCAGCACGGACAGGGGCTTGCCGGTTTTGGCCACCTGGGCCGCCAGCTGGAGGCCGGTCAGCACGCCGTCGCCGGTGGTGGCAAAATCCGAGAAGATCACGTGGCCGGACTGCTCGCCGCCAAGGGAGTAGCCGTGGGCCCGCATGTTCTCCAGCACGTACCGGTCCCCCACAGCGGTTTCCTCCACGCGGATCCCGGCCTCACGCAGGGCGATCTTCATGCCCAGGTTGCTCATGACGGTGGCGACCAGGACGTTGTCCTTGAGCCTGCCGGCGTCCTTGAGCGCCAGGGCCAGGATCGTCATGATCTGGTCCCCGTCCACCACCTCACCGTTTTCGTCCACGGCCAGGCAGCGGTCCGCGTCGCCGTCGTGGGCGATGCCCAGGTCCGCGCCATGCTGGACGACGGCGGCCTGCAGCTTCTCCAGATGGGTCGAGCCCACGCCGTCATTGATATTGAGCCCGTCCGGATCGGCTCCGATGACCACGATGTCGGCGCCGGCGTCCTTGAAGACCTGCGGCGAGCACCCGCTGGCAGCACCGTTGGCGCAGTCCAGGACCACCTTCAGTCCCTCGAGCCGGGCCGGCAAGGTCTGCAGCAGGTGGACCACGTAGCGGTCCTCGGCGTCGGAGAAGCGCTGGATCCGCCCGACCCCGCCGCCGGTGGGGCGCACCCGGGGCATGGCCATCTCGGCCTCGATGGCGTCCTCGACCTCGTCGGGGAGCTTGTGCCCGCCACGGGCAAAAAACTTGATGCCGTTGTCCGGCGCCGGGTTGTGCGAGGCGGAGATCATGACGCCGAAGTCCGCCTTCAGGTCAGCCACCAGGTAGGCGGCGGCCGGGGTGGGCAGCACGCCGGCGTTGAAGACGTCGACGCCGGCACTGGCCAGCCCCGCTTCCACCGCAGCGCCGATGAACTCGCCGCTGGCCCGCGGATCGCGGGCGATGACAGCCCGGGGCCGCCTGGCTTCTTCCACCTGACGGTGGCCCAGGACCACCGCGGCTGCCTGCGCCAGCTGCAGGGCGAGTTCTGCGGTCAGCAGCCCATTGGCCAAACCTCGGACACCGTCAGTACCAAATAATCTAGACATCGCAGACCATTTTACGTGGCCAAACCGTGACCGGCGGACACAGGGCGCAGGTACCGCGTCATGATTCGGCAGGATGCGCGGCATATCTGCCTGGCCCCTGCCTGCCGGCAGGCTTAACGCACCGGACCCCGGCCGGTGGAATAATCCACCAACCGGGGTCCGGAAAAGCCATACGGCTCGTGACGCGTTTTCAGCGCTTGCAGAACCACGCACCATGCAGGCGCTTGTGGAGCCAAGCGTGAAAACCGCCGAGGGCCCCTGGCCGGAGACGCGCAGCGGATCCGGCCAGGGTAGGCGCGTTTTTAGCGCTTGGAGTACTGCGGGGCCTTGCGGGCCTTCTTGAGGCCGGCCTTCTTGCGCTCGATGATACGGGCGTCGCGGGTGAGGAAACCGGCCTTCTTCAGGGTCGGGCGGTTGTTCTCACGGTCGATCTCGTTCAGCGCACGGGCCACACCCAGGCGCAGCGCGCCGGCCTGGCCGGACACGCCGCCGCCGTCAATGCGGGCGATGACGTCGTAGGCGCCGTCAAGCTCAAGGATCCGGAACGGATCGTTGACTTCCTGCTGGTGCAGCTTGTTCGGGAAGTAGTTGGCCAGGTCGCGGCCGTTGATGGTCCACTTGCCGGTGCCCGGGACAATGCGGACGCGGGCAACAGCTTCCTTGCGGCGGCCCACGGCGGAACCGCCGACGGTCAGCGCCGGACGCTCGCGCTTGGCGGTCTCGGTGGCCGCGGGGGTCTCCGAGGTGTAGCTGGTGAGGTTTTCCTCAGCCGGGGTGTTCAGCTCTTCAGGGTTCTGAGCCACGATTCTCCTTGAATTAAGTTTCTTAGTCGGTGGCCAGGACTACTGGGCGACCTGGGTGATTTCGAAGGTCTTGGGCTGCTGGGCCGCGTGCGGGTGCTCGGGGCCGGCGTAGACCTTCAGCTTGCTCAGCTGCTGGGCGGCCAGGGAGTTCTTCGGCAGCATGCCGCGAATGGCCTTCTCCACGGCGCGGACCGGGTTCTTGTCCAGCAGTTCTGCGTAGCTCACCGACTTGAGGCCACCCGGGTAGCCGGAGTGGCGGTAGGCGCGCTTCTGCTCGAGCTTGGCGCCGGTCAGGGCCACCTTGTCGGCGTTGATGATGATGACGAAGTCGCCCATATCCATGTGGGACGCAAAGGTCGGCTTGTGCTTTCCGCGCAGCAGTGTTGCGGTCTGGCTGGCAAGACGACCCAGGACAACGTCGGTGGCGTCAATGACGTGCCACTGGCGGTTGATATCGCCGGGCTTCGGGGTGTACGTACGCACGGTTTTTGCCTTCGTTTCGTGTTCTCAAGGTAGCGGCGCGTCCTGACGGACACGCACGCACGTTTTCTATGCGCTACCGGAACTTCAGGTGAGGACTGAATGACCAGTGGTCCAATGCTTCCCGGCCATCCCTGCGGACCAGGTGGCTCTGCAACTGAGCCGTCACGCGGGCATGGACGTATCGGGAATGGACACGCACAACGACTACCAAGGTTACCGTGAGCGGACGCAGCAGGTCAAAACACCTGCCTGTCGACGACGGCTGCCTTAGGCGCCGTCGGCTTTCAGTCCCAGCAGTGCCTTGATCCGGTCTTCGGCATCCGGGTCCGCCTCGGCGGCGGCCACGTTGGCTTCAGTCACCGCACGCACCACCTCGTCACGCTGGATTTTCACACCTTTCGGCGCCTCGATGCCCAGGCGCACCCCGTCCCGGCGCGCGTCAAGCACGGTGATGACAATGTCCTCACCGATCAGGATCCGCTCGCCCGGTTTGCGCGTCAGTACCAGCACCCGCCCACTCTATCGCAAGCGCCGCACCGCAGAGGTCAGGCGCGTGCGGCGCCGTCGCTCCAGCCGATGGGCAGTCCAAGCTCGAGGACGGTTTCCGGCGTCGCCGTGTAGGCGAGTCCTTCCACGGCGACGGCGTCCACCGTGGCCACTTCGCGGAGCTGCTGCACCCAGCGGGCGGTATCCCCGGGCTTGCGGCCGGCGTCCACGGCAGCCCACAGCTGGTCCGCCCCGAGGCCGGCCAGTACCAGCAGCAGGCCGGCCAGGTCCGGTCCGCCCGGACCCAGGCCAAAGGCCACAAAGACGCTCTGGCCGCGTTCGACGCCCCTGGCCCGGGCGGCCAGGGCGCTCTTGCGGTCCTGGACCGGCCGGCGGACGGTGCCGGCGAGCGCGCCGCCGGCCCTGACCTCCGGCGCGGCCAGGATGGTCCCGTCCTCCCCCGGCGGGACCAGGCCGCGGACTGCACCGGCCATGGACCGTGCCACCCGCAGCGGGTCCTCCCCCAGTCCGGCCACCACCACCAGATCCCCCGGGCCGGCCAGCGGGGCCGGGGCCGGCCCGGCGTCGTCCGTTCCGCCGGCAGGTACCGGCGGCTCGTCGGGCCTGGGTCCGGCCGCGTCCTCGTGCGCGCCGGCCGGGCCAACGCCGGTGTTGAAGGTGAGGTCGTCCATGAGCTTGGCGAAGCCTCCCGAACTCGTGGAGACGTTCACTTCCGGCGGGCGGCCGTGCAGCTGTGCCTCGGCGGCCTCGGCTTCGGCCAGCAGCGCGGCGATGCCGGCCCGCCGCGGTTCGTCCAGCGCGTGCGCGCCGCGGCGGACGGCATCCTGCAGCGTGCCCTCGGCCGGCCCGTTGGGGATTTCCACCGTGACCTCGTAGTGGTGCCGGGCCAGGTAGCCCCGGATCCCGCCGACGGTCACCTTCTCGGCTGCCACGATCCGGGCGCGCGGGCCGTGCTCGGCGAGCACCTGGGCGCGCAGCTCCTGCAGCGAGGCGCCTTTAAGCTGTAACCGCACCGGCGACACGGACCACCCCTACGGTCTCGATGTTCACATTCGCAGCCGTGACCTCCTGGTAGGAGAGCACCGGCAGTCCGCCGGCCTGGGCCGAGACCAGACGCCGGACGGCCGGCCGCAGCGCCGGTGCGCAGACCAGTACCGCCGTCTGCCCGTTGGCCTCCACGTTCCGCACCGATTCCTGCAGCGACTGCACCACCGCCTCGGTGCGGTCCGGGGTGAGCAGGATCTGGGTACCGTGCTCGGACGGCCGCATGCCCTCGAGCATGCTTTGCTCCAGCACCGGATCGATCATGATCACGCGCAGCAGCTGCCCGTCCAGGTACTGGGCCGTCAGCGCCGGGCCGAGCGCCTGCCGGGCGGCCTCGATAAGCCCCTCCGGTTCGGTGGAAACCCGGGCCCGCAGGGCCAGGGCCTCGTAGATGCGCTGCAGGTCGTTGATCGGGATCTGCTCGGCCAGCAGCCCCTGCAGCACGCGCTGGACCTCGGCCATGGACAGCAGGGCGGGAACCAGTTCCTCCACCGCCGACGGGTTCACCGCCTTGACGCCTTCGGTCAGCACACGCACATCCTCGCGGGTGAGCAGCCGGGCGGCGTTGCCGGTGATCATCGCCGACAGGTGGGTCACCAGCACCGAGACCCTGTCGATCACCGTGGCGCCGGCCATCTCGGCGTTGTGCCGCATTTCCGCCGGAACCCACTTGCCGGCGAGGCCGAAGACCGGTTCCACCGTGGCCGTGCCGGGCAGGGCCTCCAGGTTCTCCCCCAGCGCCAGGACCTTCCCGGAGGGAGCCTGGCCGCGGCCGGCCTCCACACCGGCGATCCGGATCACGTAGGTGGCCGGAGGCAGGTCGATGCTGTCCCGGGTGCGCACCGGTGGAACCACCACACCCAAGTCCATGGCGATCTTCCGGCGCAGGGCCCGCACCCGGGCGAGCAGATCGTCGGGTCCGCCGGAGACCAGGTCCACCAGGTCCGGCGCGAGCTGGATCTCCAGCGCAGCCACGCGCATCTGCTCGATCAGGTCCTCGGTGGTGTCCGTGGCCGGGGCGCTGGCGGCAGCCGCCGCAGCGGCGCCGTCGTTCCGGGCGGCCTCTGCCACCTTGACTTTCTGCGCTGCGAAGAGCAGGAAGACACCCACCAGCACAAACGGGATTTTCGGCATGCCCGGGACCAGGGCCAGCACGATGGCCGCCGCGCCGGCAATCATCAGGGCGTTGCGGGACTGGGACAACTGCGCGGAGGCGGTGGAGCCGATGTCCGCCTCGGCGTTGGAGCGGGTCACGATCATGCCGGTGGACACAGCCATCAGCAGGGCCGGAATCTGCGTGACCAGCCCGTCGCCGATGGTCAGCAGCGAGTACGTGTTGATCGCGTCCATAAAGTCCTGGCCGCGCTGGAGCATGCCGATGGCGATGCCGCCGACGAGGTTGATGATGATGATGATCAGGCCGGCGATGGCATCGCCCTTGACGAACTTGGAGGCGCCGTCCATGGCGCCGTAGAAGTCCGCCTCGGCGGCAACGGCCGCGCGCCGCTCGCGCGCCTGGCTGTCCGTGATCAGCCCGGCATTCAGGTCCGCGTCGATGGCCATCTGCTTGCCGGGCATGGCGTCGAGGGTGAAGCGGGCGCCCACCTCGGCCACGCGCTCGGCGCCCTTGGTGACCACCACGAACTGGATGACCACCAGGATCAGGAAGACCACCGCACCGATGATCAGCGAACCGCCCACCGCCACGTGCCCGAAGGCCTCGATCACCTGGCCTGCGTGGCCCTCGCCGAGCACCAGCCGGGTGGAGGCGACGTTCAGGCCCAGCCGGAACAGCGTGGCCACCAGCAGCAGCGACGGGAACACGGAAAAGTCCAGCGGCTTCTTCACCGACATCGTGGTCAGCAGGATCACCAGCGCGAACAGGATGTTCACGGCAATGAGGAAGTCCAGCATTGCCACCGGGATGGGAACCACCAGCAGCATGATGATGCCGACCACCCCGACGGGGACGGCGAACTTGGGCAGGTTGCGTTTCATCTTCAGTCTCTGTGTTCGGAGGTGGAAGGTGCGGGGCCGGATGCGGCGGGTCCGGACATGGCGGGCCGGGCCAGGGTGTGCACGCCCCGGGCGGCACCGCGGGACTTCAGCGCCATCACGAAGGCCAGCACCCGGGCGACGGCGTTGTACAGCTCCACGGGGATTTCCTGGCCGATCTCGCAGGCCGCGTGCAGCGCGCGGGTCAGGGGCACGTCGCGGACCATCGGCACGCGCTTTGCCTCGGCCTCCTCGCGGATGCGCGCGGCAATGTTCCCGGCTCCCTTGGCCACCACCCGCGGTGCCGACTTGCCCGGCTCGTACTTCAGCGCCACCGCGTAATGGGTGGGGTTCACCATGACGACGTCGGCACCGCCGACGGCGGCGATCATGCGGTTGCGGCTCATGGCCAGCTGCCGGGAGCGGCGCTGGGACTTGATCAGCGGGTCGCCGTCGGAATTCTTGTGCTCGTCCCGGACCTCCTTCCTGGTCATCCGGGTCCGCTTCCGGTTCCGGCGCATCACCACCAAGATATCGGCCGCGGCCAGCACCAGCCCGGCAATGACGGCGGCGCGCACCAGCGTGGCGGTGCCCGCCCCTGCCGTGTCCAGCAGCGCCGAGACGGACAGCCCGCCGGCGGACATCAGCACCGGGACCAGGTCCAGCACCACCAGGTACAGCACCGCCCCGACGGCAAGCGTCTTCAGCAGCGCCTTGGCCCCCTGCCAGAGGGCCTGGGCACCGAAGACGCGTTTGACCCCGCTGAGCAGGTTCAGCGGCTCGGTCTCCAGCTTGAACTTCTTGAAGTGGATCCCGCCCTGCAGCGCCGCGCTGACCGCCACCGCCAGCACGACGGCGGTCAGCAGCGGCCCGAGCACATGCCCGATCGATCCCAGCCCATCCCCCAGCGCCTGCAGCGCCCGGGCCGGGTCCGGGTCCGCGGCCAGTGCCCGGACAGCGAAGACCTGCTCCGAGGCCACCTCGGTGCCCCGGGTCATGGTGGTGGGCAGCATGACCCCGGCAGCGGCCACGCCCACCCAGGCGGTCACGTCCTGGGAACGGGACAGCTGGCCCTTGGAGCGGACCTCCTTCATCCGCTTCTCGGTGGCCTGTTCGGTGCGCTCCCCGGAATCCGACACCTAGCCCACCCCCAGCAGCATGCCGGCAACCTGCTGCACCAGCGAGGAGACCACCCGGGGCAGCACCACGAACACCACCGAGCCCAGCACTAGGGTCAGCAGGATCTTCAGCGGGAAGCCCAGGGCAAAGGCGTTCAGTGCCGGAGCCACCCGGGTGAGCAGGCCGAGGCCGGCGTCGGCCAGGAACAGCACCACCAGCAGCGGGCCGGCGATCTGCACCGAGGCCAGGAACATCTGCGTCACCGCGGCAGTGAGGGCCTGTACCGGCTCGGCCAGATCAATGCCGCCGCCCAGCGGCAGGGCCGTGAAGGTGCGGACCAGTCCGCCGATGATCAGCTGGTAGCCGTCCGAGGCAAACAGCAGTGCCAACGCGGTCATTTGGAACAGCTTGGTGAACTGGGCGCCGTTGACCAGCGACTGCGGGTCGAAGGCCTGCGCCATCGAAAAGCCGCCGAACAGATCCACCAGGTGCCCGGCGGACTGCACCGCGGAAAACACCACCAGGACCAGGAAGCCCAGCACGGCGCCGGTGAGCACCTCCAGCACCAGCGCCCCGAAGTATCCGGCAGTGTCCAGGGACTCGTAGCCGGCAGTGACCTGCGGGGAGACGGCAAGCGCCAGGCCGACGCCGAGCATCGCCTTGATCCGCGCAGGAATGGCGCCATAGGAAAACGGCGGGGCCACTACCAGGAAGGCCACCATGCGCACCCCGGCGAGCATGACGGCCTCGATCCAGTGCTGGTCCAGGGGGATGGACATCTCAGCCTCCGCCCAGCAGTCCGGGGATCTTCCCGAAGAGCTGGTGGGTGAAGCTGACTATCTCGGTGATCATCCAGTGTCCGCAGACCAGCAGGGCCAGCGCCACGGCGATGGCCTTGGGCACGAAGGAGAGCGTGATTTCCTGGATCTGGGTCATGGCCTGGACCAGGGACACCGCGAAGCCGACCACCAGCGCCGTCAGCAGCACGGGTGCGGAGAGCTTGGCGGCGACGAACAGCCCCTGCAGGCCGATGTCCAGGACGGCGCTGGTATCCATCAGCCGCCTGCCTGATAGCTGGAGATCAGCGAGGTGATGACCAGTCCCCAGCCGTCCACGAGCACGAACAGCAGGATCTTGAACGGCAGGGAGATCATCACCGGCGGGAGCATCATCATGCCCATGGACATCAGCGCCGCCGAGACGACCAGGTCGATGACCAGGAACGGCACGAAGATGACGAAGCCGATGATGAACGCCGCCCGCAGTTCGGAAATCATAAAGGCCGGGATCAGCGTCTGCAGCGGCACGTCCCGGGGCCCGGCCGGGTTCTCCAGCCCGGCGGCGCGGGTCATCAGCGCCAGGTCCTCCTGGCGGGTGTGCCCGAGCATGAACTGCTGCAGCGGTCCGGCGGCCGCCTCCAGGGCCCTGCCGAACTCGGTCCTGCCCTCGAGGTAGGGCTGCACGCCCAGAGTGTTCACTTCGGTGACCACCGGCCACATGATGAACAGGGACAGGAACAGCGCCAGCCCGGCCAGCACCTGGTTCGGCGGGATCGAGGGCAGCGAGAGCGCGTTCCGGGTCATTGCCAGCACCACGAAGATCTTGGTGAAGGAGGTCATCATCAGCAGCAGCGCCGGGGCCACCCCGAGCAGCGTGATGCCCAGCAGGGTGACCACCGCGGACGAGGGGGTACCGTCCGGGCCGTTGATCTCGACCGACAGCCCGCCGCTGCCGGGCACGCCCGGCACGGTGGGGACGGCAGGGTCCACCGGGGGCAGCGGCGAAGCCTGCGCGGCAACGGCGCCGGCCAGCAGCAGGAGGACGGCCAGGCCGAGCCCGGCCAGCACAGCCCGGAACAGTCCGGCCGCCGGGGCCCGGGGGCCCGGCACCGGAGTAGCGCCGGTGGTCATCTCTGGGTGACCTGGCGCAGGGCCGCGGCCGTCTGCCGCCAGGTTCCGGCCGAGAGGATGGAACCGGCCAGCGGCGGTTCCGGCCGGCGCCTGGCCCGCCGCCCGCCCGGCAGCGGGTACAGCGCAGGCGCTGTCACGGCGTCGTCTGCTCCGGCTCCGTGCGCCCCGGCTTTGCCGGACGTGGCATCGCGCCGGCCTGCCTCCTGCAGGGACCGGGCGAAAACCTCGGCGCCTTCGGATACGGGAACCGGCACGGGCGCGTCACTGGTGTGCAGCACGTTCACGGACTGCTCGGTCACCCCGAGCAGGAAGCGCTTGCCGTCCGTTTCGACGACGACGACGGCGGCCTTGGCGCCGATGTTCCGGCGGGAGAGCACTGTCAGCGGCACCCCGCCGGTACTGGCAGCTCCGCTGCCGGCAAAGCGCCGCTGCAGCACCCAGAGCAGTCCCAGCACCACGGCCAGCGAGAGCAGGACCCGCAGGATGAGGACGACGGTGTCCACTTAGGTGAGCCCTTCGGCCACGTCGAGGATCTTGGTGATGCGCACCGCATAGTCCTGGTCCACGACGACGACCTCCCCGTGGGCAATCAGCCGGCCGTTGAGCAGTACGTCCGCCGGCGCACCGGCGGACCGGTCCAGCTCGATCACGGCACCGGGCTCGAGGCCGAGCACATCCCGCACGGACATCCGGGTGCGCCCGATCTCCACCGTCAGGGCCATCTCGACGTTGTTGATCCGTCCCAGCTTGCCCGCCACGTCCGCGGCGGAGCCGTGCCGGCCCGCATGGTTTCCGCGCACCCTGACCGCGAACCAGCCGGCGGCCTGGCCGTCGTCGCTGGCCAGCTTGAAGACGGCCGCGGAGGGATCGGCGAAGAGCCCGGCGGCGTTGTCCACCCGCGCCTCGCCCAGCACGCCCGTACCCAGCACCGAGGACGCCGCTTCCAGCGCCGGGCGCAGCAGGTCGGAGCTGGACACCAGCGGAGAATCCGTGCCGGCGGCCGCGGGCAAGGCCGAGGTGTCCTCGAGCATGACGGCCAGGTCGGCCGAGGTGGCGCCGACGAACGAGGCCGTGACGGCACGCGCCACCCGCGGGGCCAGCGACGCGCCGTCGGCCCAGGCCACTGCGTACAGCGGGCTGGGGCTGGGCAGCAGGCCCAGGAGCGCATCCGCCGCGGCGGCCTGCAGGGTCTGGGTGGGGTTCATCGGGACTTCTCCTCGGTAGTGACAATGACGCCGGCCAGGCGGGAACCGTTGGCGCCGATAGCTGCGTGGGCCAGCGGCTGCGAGCCGATGGCAACATCCAGCGGGCGGTGCTGCGGATGCGGCAGCGGCAGCACATCCCCGACGGCAAGTCCCAGGACCTCCCGGGGCGTGACCGCCATGGGGGCGAACTGCAGGGATACCTCCACCGGCAGCTGGGCCAGATGGGCTTCGATCAGGCTGCGCGCGTTGGCTCCGCTGCTCATCGGGAACGCATCCCGCAACTGGGCCAGCAGCACCTCGGCCGGGAAGGCGACGGTGGCCGGGGCCGTGCTCTCCCCGACGCGGATCTCGAACGAAGCCACGATCATCAGGTCGTTGGTGGCTGCCGCCTGGGCAAACTGCGAGTTGTAGTGGATCGAATCCAGCGCGATCGGTGTGGTCAGCAGCGAGCCGAGCGAGTAGCGCAGGTCCTCCAGCGCGTCCTCCATCAGGCGGCTGATCAGGGCCTGCTCCACCTGGGTGAACTTGCGCTCGGGGATCCGGTCGTTGCCGCTGCCGCCGAGCATGTGCGTCACCCAGGCCAGGGCCGCGGAGGTGGGGAACTGGATCACGGCCTTGCCGCTGATGTCCTCCAGTGCGCACAGCACCATGGCCGTGGTGGCCGGCAGGGAGGCGGCGTAGTCATCGTAGGTCTGCATCAGGACCTGCTCGGAGGTGACCTGGGAAATCACGCGGACCTTGGCGGTCAGCTGGGTGCCCCACTGGCGGGCGAAGGTTTCGAAGGCCAGTTCCAGCACCCGCGAGTGCTCGCGCGCCAGCGTAGTGGGCCGGCGGAAGTCGTATACCTCTACTGTCGGGGCAGGCTTCGCGGGCACGCTGGATTGCACATGATCCTGGACCGTCACAGCTGGCACTGTCGGCAGCGGCGGCGCCAATGTTAGGCGGCAGGGAAATTCCGTGCGGAAATTTCCCGCGGAAGTCTTCGGCGTCCGCCGCCATCACATGTCAATGGCCCCCGGCGCCCTCTCCGGCCGGCTCCGCGGTCCCGGCCGGCTGCGGGGCCAATGCTGCGGACTTCCTGGCCTCCCGGATCTTTTCCAGGGCCGCCTCCGGGTCCTTGGCCACCTCCGGAATGAGGGCGCGCACGGTCTCGGGCTGTCCCGAGAGCACCACAATGTCCACCCGCCGGTTGGCTGCCAGATCCGCCGCCGATCCGGCGGCCTGCAGCGGCCGGGACTCGCCGAAGCCGACGGCGGAAATGCGCCGCACGCCGATCCCGTGCCGCTCCACCAGGTGGCGCAGCACGTTCACGGCCCGGTCCGCTGACAGTTCCCAGTCCAGCGGATCCGGATCGAAGTCGCGGACCTGGGCCGTATGGCCTTCGACCTTCAGTTCATAGTCCACCGGTTCCAGCACCGGGCCCACGACGTCCAGTACCCGCCGGGTCCGCGGCGTCAGCGCGGCATCATCGGGTTTGAAGAAGGACTCGCTGCCCACCAGCCTGACCGTCAGGCCGCGCTCGTCCAGCTCGAACCGGACCGCGTCCGCCAAGTCTTCCCGATCCAGCTTGCCGGCGATTTCCTCCTGCAGCGCGGTGAGGTCCTCCACTTCCTGCAGGGCCATCTCCAGGTTGGTGAAGCCCTCGCCCTGTTCGTTGACCAGCTCGGGCGGGACCACCACGCCTTCGGCGGTGTCCACCTTCTGGGTCCTCTCCGTCCCGAAGCCGGTGGCCAGGGAGTTCGCGAGCTTCGCGAACTTGTTGGCATCCACGGTGGACATGGCGAACAGCACGATGAACATGCACATCAATACCGTGACCATGTCCATGTAGGAGGCCATCCACCGCTCGTCAGGGTGCTCGTCCTCCTCGTGGCCGCGGGAACGGCGGCGGCCGCGCCGGCTCATGCTGCGGCCGAGGCGGAAGCGGCCCGGGGCAGATCATGGGCCGGGACCATGGCGCGCAGCCGTTCGCCCAGCAGACGCGGCTGGCTGCCGGCCTGGACCGCCAGCATCCCTTCCATTAGCAATGTCATCCGGTCTGCTTCAAGCTCGGAAATACGCCGCAGCCGGGTGGCCAGCGGCAGCCAGAGGAAGTTCGCGGTGAGCAGTCCCCACAGGGTGGCAACGAAGGCCGCGGCGATCATCGGTCCCAGATGGTCCGGCGTCGAGAGGTTTTCCAGGACGTGGGTCAGCGACACCACGGTACCGATGATGCCGACGGTCGGCGCGTAGCCACCCAGGCCTTGGAAGAACTTCGAGGCGGTCCGGTCGGCCTGGGTCTTCGTGGCAATCTCATCCTCGAGCAGCATCCGCAACTCCTCGGCGTCGGTGCCGTCGGCGATGTTCTGCAGCGCCCGGCGCATGAACGGATCGTCCGTCGCCGAAGCTTCCTGGTCCAGGGCCAGCAGGCCCTCGCTGCGAGCCTTCTCCGCCAGCGCCACGACCTGGTCGATGATCTCCTGCGCCGGAACCACCTTGCCCTTGAAGGCCTTCGGCACCGCTTTGAAGGACCGGATGAAGTCCTTCAGCGTACCGCCGGCGAGGCCGACGGCGATGGTGGCTCCAAGGACGAGGATGATCGGCGCGGGCAACAGCAGGGCCTCGACGTGGGCGCCCTCGAGCTTGATCATCGCGTAGAGCGACCCGAAAGCCAGGACTATTCCGATAATTGTGGCGAAATCCATTACTTGTTCCTTGGGCGCAGAGGCACTGTTTTTCCGGCCGGCCCGGCCCCCCCGGGCTGCAGGCCGGGCTGCTCCCCGGCAGGAGGCACCAGGCCGAGCTGAGGGTGTCCGTGCCGGTCGACGGCGGCAGGCATCTCACGGGCGAGGTTCAGCACGTACGCACGGTAGCCGGCGATCATCTCGATGACCTCTTCCATCGTCTCGGTGACGATGTACCTGGCCCCGTCCACCATGACCAGGGTGGTGTCCGGGCTGGCGTGGATGCGCTCGATCAGGTCAGGATTGACCGCAAACCGGCTCTCGTTCAGCCGTGTAACAACGATCATGGCGCCCGTCCTGGTCCTTGTGCAGGGCTCCTCCAATGAGCCGCTGTCCCCTACTGTCGGCCGTCCCGCCGGAGCCGTAAGCCGGACCGCACGGTTCCGCGGCCGGCGCCGCACGCACCGCTGCCGGCCCGCCGCGGAGAAATAACGTCCGGGTAACCTGCAGGCAATGACCGTCCGGCAGCATGGGCAGTGGCCGGCACCTTCCCGGCCGGCGGCGCCAGCAAGCGCCCCATGTCCCGCTCGAGCCACGTAAGGATTCGCAGATGAAACGCATTGGGCTGATCCGCGCTGCCACCACCTCCAGCCGGTCCCTGCTGCACGCCCATGGGCAGGTGCTGCACGCTGCCTTCTCCTCCGCCGGTGTCCGCCTCAGCGTCGACTCCCGCTCCATACCCGGCCAGCCGGACGGGGTGCACGACCAGGAGTCATTGGCCCGGGCCGTACCCCGCGTCCGTGCCCTGGCCCTGGAACTGGCACCGGCGGTAGATGGCATCCTCATCAGCTGTGCCGCAGACCCGGGGCTTCCGGAGGTGCGGGAAGCCGTCAGCATCCCGGTCGTCGGCGCCGGCAGTTCGGGTGCTGCCGCCGCACTCACGCTGGGCTCACGCATCGGCGTCCTGACCATCACCCCGGAAGCGCCCGCAGCAGTCTCGGAGGTCCTCGGGGACCATCTGGCCGCCGTCGAATCACCGCCGAGCGTAAGTACTCCTGCACAACTGCTCACGCCCACGGGAGTTTTCGAGACGCTGGAGGCAGGCGACCGCCTGGCCGAAGCCGGGGCGGATGTGATTCTGCTGGCCTGCGCCGGCCTGACCAGCATGCGCGCCGCCGGTGAACTGCGCCGCAGGCTCGGCCTCCCCGTGGTCGACGGCGTGCTCGCCGCCGGCGCGGCACTGGCCTCCTGCAGCGCGAACAACCCGCAGCCCCTTGCCGTCCCATAAGGATCTGTCGGCAACTCCCCCTGTCTCCCCCCTCCCCGGACGCCTCAGCACCCGCCGTCGGCCGTACGTCCGGCAACCTCCCCCGCCCCCGCCTCCCCGGCCGCCTGTTCCTCCAACGTGCGCACCCGTTCGTGCAAAGCCAGCGCATACCGCCGCACATGCTCGCTCCGCTCGGCCAGGGCCTTCAGCTCCCGGCGGAGGGCCGCGATCGTCTCGTCGCGCCGCCGGACCTCTTCGCCCAGCCTGGCCGCGGTGGCAGGGTCGATGCCGCCGGCAGCCATCCCGGCCACGACCGCAGGCAGCCGGCCGACGATCGCGTCGAGCAGGTCCGCATAGTGGTTCTGCGAGCTGCCGTAGGAGTAGCGGCCCACCTTCGCCATGCCCAGCCGGCTGGGGGCGCCGCCGCGGGCGCACATCACGCTGCCGGCGATCAGGGCCTGGAGCGGTACCGGAAGCTGGGCTTCGGCGTTCAAGGCATCCCTAAGAGCTGCGGCAAGTTCCCGATGGGTATTCACTGGCCCTCCTCCATCCGCCCCAGCAGTTCGCTGGCGCTGTAGGTCCGGCACATCCTGCCCGCCTGCCTCGCGTACCCGGCCGTGACCGCCGCGTCCACGTGCCCCAGTCCGGTGGCCGCCAGCCTGACGGCGCTGCGGGCGTCCAGCCGGCCGGACCGCGGCGGCAGCTCCGCCTCCGGGCCGAGGCCCAGCATGTACAGGGCGGCCAGATGCGTGGCATAGGTGTGCCGCAGGTCGTGGGTGTGCACGTGCGGGAAGAAGGCCCCGCGGGTGCGGGCGCGTGCTTCGGCCAGGCGCGAGGCGTCGCTGGTCAGCTCTTCCGCCGCGCGGTAGGACAGCGGGGCGCCGTCGCGCGCGGACAGGAACAGCATGGCCGGCTCGCCGCCGGGGGTGAGCAACCGGCGGCGCTCGCCGGCGGTCATGGTGTTGAACTGGTACCTGTTCCCGGCGGTGTCGAAGACCTCCCGCCGGCCCGGCAGCGGCGGCCCGGCGATGCGGATCGGGTCCGGCGGCCGCCAGCCCCTGAGCAGCTGCCGGCGGGTCCCGCCGTGCGGGTCCAGATAGTCGTAGACAGCCTGCAGGTGCCTGCGGAACGCCAGCAGCCGCACCTCGCGGCGGCTCTTGCTCACGGCGCCGGGCAGGTACATCTCGACCAGGTCCCCCGGCAGCGACGGATCCGGCAGTTCCCAGATGGTCAGGTGGGCCAGGGTGTCGGCACGGGCCCCGCAGGCCAGGCCAAGCGCGATGAAGGCCGCATCACGCGCGCCGGTGAGCCCGCTCCCGCCGGCCTCAGCCTGCGCCCCGACCCGCCGTGCCGCGGCCAGCAGTTCCGGGATCTGCGGCGGTTCCAGCGGTGTGCCGGCGGCACAGTCCAGGGGAACGCCGCGGCCCTCGCGCATGGAGGCGACCGGACCGCGGCGGGTGGGAACGACGTCGAGGGTGAACGGCAGGGCAACTCCCTGCGTTGCGAGCAGCCATTCGTAGAACTGCTTGATCGCGGTGCGGTCCCGCTGCCACGTGGCCCCGGAAACCCTGGTCGCGGCATCGGCCGTGCGGTGCCTGAGGTACTCGAGGATGTGCCGGTTCCGGGCGGCCCGCAAGGCAGTATTGCGCTCCAGCAGGAACGCGGCGAAGCGCTGCAGGCTCTCGGCGTGCGTCCGCGCTGTCCAGGTGCCGCCGGTCCGGGCATGGACCTCGGCCAGCCACGCCGTCGCGTCAGGTTCGATCCGGCCGTCCACGGTGAGCACCGGCGAGCGCACAGGCGGGATGTCCAGCGGCGGGACACCCATCCCCCGCTCGACGACGTCGGCGGCCCAGCTGCCGCCGTATTCGACCCGGACCCGTGGCATGAGCCCCCTTTGGCTCGGTGCTGGAGCTCTTTGCGCACGAGTGTAGCGCCGGCCTCCGACAATCATCGGCTCCGGCACGCCTCCGGGCCGCGGACCCGGCTGCCGGACCGGGGAACCTCCCCCCCGGACGCCCCGATTCTGCCCGGGACGGCAGGTTGCTGCTGCCGCCGGGCCGCCGCCGTCTTTCCCGGCGGGATCCGGCACAGGAGACGGCGGTCTCCGGCCCGTTTCGGCCGCGGCAGATTCTGCCGATATTCTGGAGGAAACCCGGCTCAGGAATTAACCGAGAGGCAGCCACGATGAACCACGGCAAAACGCCGCGTTCGTCCCTGCCATGGCTCCACCCCCTGGCGACGCTGCTGAGCCTGGCCGCGGTCATCGCCGGGGTTCTCGGGATGCACATTCTCAACGGCGCCCACCACAGCCCCGCACCGGCGGCCGGTGCTGCTGCCGGCGCCACGGCCGCCGCCCATCTGCCCCACCATGGTCAGGCCAGTGCCGCGGTCCCGGGCGCCGCCTCCCGCGGTGCCGTGGATGCAGCCGGCTGTGCCGGTGGGTGCGCTGACGTCCACGGCGCGATGGGCGCGATGTGCATGCTGATGGTGGTCGTTGCCGGTTTCGCCGCCCTGTTCGTCCCCCACCGGCTCCCCCCGGCGCGCCGGTACGGCCGGCGCGGGCCGCCGGACGCGTTCGCCTCGGCGCAGCCGGTTCTCCGGCCTCCGTCCCTGGTCCAGCTCTCGATCAGCCGCACCTGATAATCCAGGACCCTCCCGCCCCGCGGGACGGTCCTCGTTGACGTGCCCGCACCCTGCCGGGCGCAAGACCACCGTGAAGGACCAGAAGGCGGGGATGCGGAAGATGCAGGACCTGCCCGCCGGTTCCTGGCAGCTGCGGCTCCGCCGGGTACGGCAGTCACCGCGCCCGCAGTCCGCCGCCCCCTGCCATTCTTTGTTACGGAGTAACCATGTTCCCCCAACCTTCCGCCCCGCACGCCGTCACCAGGAAAGCTTCCGCCCCGCACGCCGTCACCAGGAAAGTGTTGGCCGCCGCCGCGGCGTCGATGCTGCTGGCCGCCGGCTGCTCCGCACAGCCGGCGAACCCACCGGCTGCCCCGGCCACGTCTCAGGAGAATCCCTACGGCCACATCCACGGCATGAGCGTGGACCCGGAAACGGGCCGCATCCTGCTGGCCACTCACAACGGCCTCTTCGATGCCTCCGGCGGGTCGCCGGAGCGGATCGGTCCGGTCATCGACCTGATGGGCTTTTCCTCCGCCGGCGGGAACCGCTTCTACGCTTCCGGGCATCCCGGCCCCGAGTCCGGCCTGCCCGATCCTGCCGGCCTGATCCGCACTGAGGACGGCGGCAAAACCTGGGTACCGCTCTCCCGGCAGGGCGAATCCGACTTCCATGCCCTCACCGTCACCCGCGACGGCGTCGTCGGCTATGACGGGCAGCTGCGGATGACCAGGGACCTTGAAAAGTGGACGGTGGCCGGCACCGGCGTCCGGCCCCACAGCCTGGCCGGAACCCCCACCAGCACCGTCGTGCTGGCCACCACCGAGGAGGGCGTCCAGCGCTCGGACGACGGCGGGAAAACCTGGAACCTGCCCGCCGGCGCGCCGGTCCTGCTGGTCACCGCCTTCGCCGACAACTCCACCGCCGCCGGTGTCGCCCCAGACGGCACAGTACATCTCAGCCGCGACACGGGACGGACCTGGCACAGCGCAGGCGCCGTGACGGGCCGGCCCGCCGCCATCGCCGCCGCGCCGGGCAAGGACAATTCCGTGCAGATCTGGGTAGCCACCACCGCCGGACTTGAACATTCCGAAGACAGCGGCACCACGTTCAATCCCCTGGGCAAGTGAAGCAGGCCATGACATCTGTTTCCGAGACCTGGCCTGGCATCCCCGAAGGAGACCTCCATGTCCACATCCAGTGGCGCGAACGTAGCGGTCCGGCCTGCCACCGCGGACGACCTGGCCCTGATGGCCTTGTGGCAGACCGCATTCGTGCCCCACGGCCTCTTTCCCCAGCTGGGTGAGCGGTTCGTCCGGCGCTGGCACTCAACGTTCCTGGATGCACCGTACGGGGTGGCGCTGATCGCCGAACAGGAGGTTTCCGGCACACGCGTGCCGGTGGGTTTCCTGGTCGGCTCCACCAACCAACCCGGCCACGTTGACGACGTGATCCGCCGGCACCGGATCGGCCTGGGACTTGCCGGGCTGGCAGCCCTGCTGCGCCGTCCCCGGGTGGCCGCACACTTCCTGCGCACCCGCGGCAGTGCCTACATCCGGCGGCTGCTACAGGGCTCCGGTGCCGCATCCTCCGGGAACCCGGCCCCGGCCGTCCGGCCGAAGGATGCGGCCAACCGGGACCGGACCGCCGTTGTCACGGCGCTCGCGGTAATCCCTGCGGCACGGGGCTGCGGCGCCGGACGGGACCTGCTCGGATATTTCCTGGTGAAGGCACGGACAGCAGGAGCACCGCACGCCGAACTGGTCGTCATGGACGGCCCCGGCAACGCCGGAGCCTTCTACGAACGGCTGGGCTGGGTGCCGGTGGAGGAGCACCTGTCCAGGGACGGATCCCGCGCGAAAACGTACCGGTACGGATTGGGCATGGAGGCGGACTGGTAATACCGGGCCACGGCGGCGCGGAGGCATCCCGGTGCCGGACTGGCCGCGCTGTGGGCGTTCATCCGGCCGACGATGCCGTCCCGGGTTCGCGGCCGGCCCTTCGCCACATCCGGAAGGCCATGATGAACGCCCACAGGTACAGCAGCACCAAAGCCACGCCCCGGGGGATCGATTCGAAAAGGCCGAGGTAGGGCACCATCAGTCCGTGGACGATCCAGGCGGTTCCGGAGGCAGCGGCCGACCACCCCGTCCACCGGGGATAGGCAGTGCCGAGCGCGAGGGCCAGCCCGTAGAGAACCAAGGTCAATCCGAGCAGGACGTTCGCATAGCTTTGCAGGGAATATTCGGTCCACCGCAGGGCCTGGGCCGCGGCAAAGACAGTCTCCTGCCGGTCTGCGGGAGCCGCTGCCCACGTATCCACGGCCCACTTGAGCGTCACGCCGTCCACCGCCTGCAGCATCGTGATGGCCGCCGCCGTCACCACGACAGCGGCCAGGCCAAGGCGTGCCGGCACCACTTCCCTGCCCGGCCTTGCGGCCAGGGAATAGTACAGGGCGACCAGGCCGGCAAAAAACAGCAGGGCTGCCAGCCACTAACCGAAATGCACGGCAACCCAGGCCTCGTGTTCGGCATACTCCCGGAAGACCGCCGGGTCGTCCATGGGATCTTCCCGGGAGGGGTGCAGGAGCGTTGAAACCACCAGCAGGATGACGCTGAGGGGCAACAGCACCGTCCCGACCCTGGCGGAGACCGCCTCCGCTCCGATGCGCGCGACCATGTCGTGCTCCTCTCCGGCAGGGGCGGCAGGTTCCCGCACAGACACGACCGTTTACCTGCCCCGGCGCATAACCAGAGGGTAGAAGGCCGGCGGGCTTGGGAACCATACCTACTGCGGGGTTGTGCGCGCCTTGGAGCTGCGACGTGCTGTCTTGTCAGCGGTGGACAGCAGGCAGGCGCAGCAGGGTCACGGTGGCGGCGGCGACGAGGGCAGCGGCTATGGCGCTGATGCCGGTGTAGCCGATGAGGCCCATGACGGGTCCGGCCGCGGCGCTGCCGGCGGCCCCGGCCAGGGACATGGTGGCGTCGGAGAATCCCTGGGCGGGCACGCGCTGGGCGGGGGTGAGCGAGGAGACCAGCAGGGTGGAGCCGGCGACGGTGGCCGCCGACCAGCCGAGTCCAAGCAGGATCAGCCCGGCGGTGACCGCAGGCATGTGCCGGGGCAGCAATCCGGTCAGGGCCGCCGCGGCGGCCAGAACGCCCATGCCGGTCAGTACCGTGCGTGCGGCCCCCAGGCGGTCGGTGAGCCAGCCCATCAGCGGGGAGAGTGCGTACATCCCCGCGATGTGCAAGGAGATGGTGAAGCCGATCAGGGCGATGGTGTCCGGGCCCCCGGCTGCGTGCCCGGCATGGTGCTGCATATGCAGCGGGGTCATCGACATCACCGCAACCATGACTGCGTGGGCGGCGGCCACCGCGGTCACTGCCCCGCGGGCGGTCGGGTGCCCGCGCACGATCTGCCATCCGGCCCGCCAGGAGCCGGAACTCCTCGGGCCCGGCTGCGGATCGTCCCCGTCGAGGGCCCGGCGGGCCAGCAGCGGATCCGGACGCAGGAACAGCGCGACAATGGCGGCGCCGACCACCATGCCGGCCGCCGAGATCAAAAACGGTCCGGCCTGGGCCGGGATGCCCAGCCAGCCGGCCAGCACGGCACCGGGGCCGACCATGTTGGGCCCGGCCACCGCCCCGAGGGTGATCGCCCACACCACCAGGGACAAATCCCGTCCCCGGCGGGCGGGCTCGGCCAGGTCGGTGACGGCGAAGCGGGCCTGCAGGTTCACTGCCGAGGCCAGGCCGACCAGGAACGCCCCGGCCAGCAGCAGCACGAATGCTCCGGTGGCCACAGCGCCGACCATCAGGGCGGTACCGGCAACGGCCGCGGCGAGCCCGGTGGTCAGGGCGATGCGCCGCCCTCGGGCCAGGGCCAGCTGGGACAGCGGAATCGCGGTGGCAGCCGTGCCCAGGGTCAGGGCGGTGTTCACCGACCCGGCCCAGGCCTCGGATCCGGACAGGTCCACGGCCAGGATCGACCCCAGGGCCAGCGTGGACCCGTTGCCCAGCCCGGAGAAGATCTGGGCGATCGACAAGGTCCGCACAATGCGGGGCTGGGCGGTCCGCGGGGCGGACAGGGCGGTGTTCACGGGCTCGCGGTCTCCTTGCGGGGGTAACGCTTCTGCATTGGGCAGCAGCTCCCCGGCACGTCGATGACTGCGGAGACAGCTGCGTCAAATGACTGTATTGTCATGGGTTTATGCAGTTCAACCATGACAACATGTCCGGCGCGTGGCTGGCCGAGGAGCTGGTCAACATGCTGGAGGCGGACACGTGGGAAATTCCCGAGCTGGAGGATCTCCTGAGGCGCTACCGGTTCCGGCAGCCCGGGTTGGGCCCGGCGGACGGACATCAGCTGCGGGAATGGGCGACCCGGCTGCGCCCGGTCTTCGACGCCCCCGATGAGGGGATACGCTGCGCGGCGGCCAACTCCCTGCTGGACCAAGGGGTGCGGCGGGTCTTCCTGACCACCCATGACGGCATGCTCCCGCACATGCACTTCGCCGACGCCGGCGACAGTGTTGTGGAGCGCCTGCGCGCGATGACTGCCGGGGGCCTGGCCGTATTCATTGCAGAGGCAGGAGGCTCCCGGCTCGGGTCCTGTGCCGGAAAAGAATGCCGGCGCGTTTTCGTCGACACCAGCCGCGGCGGCCGGCGCGCCTACTGCTCGGCCCGCTGCGGCAATTCCGATGCCGTCCAGCGCTACCGCGACCGTCAAAAAGCTCTGCAACGCCGCACCCGGTAGCCCACCAACGGTTCGAGGGGGCAGCCTGCGTCGTGAGCTTCACTTCGTCCCTTCGATCTGCAGCTCAGGCCGCCCCAAGGAGACAGCCCCGGCCGAACCTGTGTCGGACCGGGGCTGTCTGGCAAAGCCTGGCAGGAGACCGGGTCTGCTTTCCGGAGATTTACCGCTTGAGGTTGGTCAGTTCCTGCAGGACCTCGTCCGAGGTGGTGATGATCCGGGCATTGGCCTGGAAGCCGCGCTGGGCCACGATCAGGTTGGTGAATTCCTGCGACAGGTCCACGTTGGACATTTCCAGGGACCCGCCGGAGAGCGTGCCCAGCCCGGCCGACCCGGCGGTACCCACTTCGCCGGCACCGGAGTTCACGGTGGCACGGTACGACGACGAACCGGCCTTCTCGAGGCCGCCGGGGTTGGTGAACGCGGCCAGGGCGACGCGGCCGACGGTTTCGGTGCTGCCGTTGCTGAATCCGCCGATCAGCGTCCCGTCCGGGGACATGGTGAAGGATTCGAGGGTGCCGGCGGCGCGGCCGTTCTGGTCAGCGAAGGCGATGGTGGTCATGCCCGCATAGCCGGTCAGGTCCGAGACGTCGACGGTGATGCCCTCGGCGGTCAGCGTGCCGCCGGAGGTCAGCTGTCCCTGGCCGTTGAAGGTCAGCGAACCCACGGCGGTACCGGAGGCATCGGTGACCTCCCACTCGCCGGCACCGTCATCCCAGGTGAAGGTCAGGGTCAGGTTCTCTTCCGCTCCGTCCGCCGCGTAGGTCCTGACATCGCGTACCAGAGCATCACCATCGGCGGCGTCCGAGGGCAGATTGCCGGCCAGCGTGGCCGACGTCGTCGCGACCGCCGGCGAGACCGCCTTCGGCGACAGGTCGATGTTGGTCACCGCCCCGCCCACCGGAATCCGCCCGTTGGCCGCCATCCAGCCCTGCAGGATGGCGCCGTCCGGGCTGACCAGGTTCCCGTTGGCATCGAGCTCGAACGCGCCCGCACGAGTGTACATCTGCTCGCCGCCCTTGCTGGTGACGAAGAAGCCGTCGCCGGAGATCATCATGTCCGTGGCCCGGCCGGTGGCCTGCGCGGAGCCTTGGGCGAAATTCGTGGAAATGCCGGCCACCTGCACGCCCAGCCCGACCTGCGCCGGGTTGGTTCCCCCGGCCTCGGCCTGGGCGCCGCCGGCGCCCTTGGCCAGCTGGGAAAGCGTGTCCTGGAACTGCGTGGCCGAGGCCTTGAAGCCGGTGGTGTTGACGTTGGCGATGTTGTTGCCGGTCACGTCCAGCATGGTCTGGTGGGAGCGGAGGCCGGAGATTCCGGAGTACAGCGAGCGGAGCATCGGTGGCGCCTTTCAGGTGGATCGGAGGGTGGGCTCAGGGGTGGAAATTCAGGAAGCGGCTGCCCGGATGCCGGAGAGGGCATCCAGCGGGATGTCCTGGCCGCCGATGGTCACGGTCGGCACGGCCGCGGCGAAGGAGACGGCGGTGACCTCGCCGGTGATGTCGCTGCCGTCCGCGCCGGGGTAGCTGGCGGTCCGGCCGAGCAGGGCCGCGGCGGCCGAGCGCATCTGCAGCGAGAAGTTCTCCTCGTTGGTCCCGGCCAAGGCGGTCATCTGCTCCATCATGGCCAGCTGCGTGGTCTGGGAGATCATCGCATTGGTGTCCATGGGTGCGCTCGGGTCCTGGTTGCGCAGCTGGGTGACCAGCAGGGACATGAACACCTCCCCGTCCATGACCTGCTTCGGCGTGCGCGCGGTCTGGTCGGTGTACAGGCCGGCGCCGGAAGCGGATGCTACCGGGTCAATGGGCACAGCGGTCTCCTCTCTTTAGGCCATTACGTCGATGATGGATGCGTCCAGTGCCGGCCGCGCCGGCACCGTTCCTGCGGCCGCGGCTCCGGCGGTCCCGGGGGCCGGCCGGGAGGCGGGCCCGCCGGCGCCGGGGCGTGCCCCGGTGCCGGCACCTTGCTGTCCGCCGGCATCCGGTCCGGGACCGCCCCGCTGGTCGCCGGGGCGGTTCTGCGAGGACAGGTCGAGGCTGGTGAAGCCGGCCTGGCCGGCCAGGTCCCGGCGCAGCTCCGGCAGGATGCCGCGCAGCGCCTCGCGGCCGGCGTCGTTCGGAGCGAACAGCTCGACCCGGATGCTTTCCGCGGACACATGCGCACGCACCGTTACCGGTCCCAGGTTCTCCGGTGCCACATTGATGGTCAGCACGTGCTCTCCGGGACGGGCACCGGCCAGCGCCAGCAGCGGCCGGGCGACCTGGGTCCCGAAGGGGATGCCGGTCTGCGCGGGGGCCGGCGCCGGAGCGGCACCGGCGGGCGCTGCAACCGTCGGCGCGGCCTGCGGTCCCGGGGCGGCCACGGACGGGACAGCCGGCAGCAGGCCGTCCCCGCCTGCCGGCAGCGCGGAGCCTCCGGGCCGGATCCGGGGCATGGCTGCGGCCAGGGCACCCTGCCCCGCCGCCCTATGGCTGGCGGCCGCCGCAGACGAAATGCTGCCGGGCCCGGACGGCGTGGCGCCTGCATCCAGCATCGGGACGGCCTGCATCCCGGACGCGGACACGGCTGCGGGCACGAACAGGCCGGCCTGCGGTACTGCCCCCGCCGTCACCAGTCCTGCCCTCTGGTGGCCATCAGGTGCTGCTTCGGACAGCCCGGCGCCTGTTCCCGGCACCGGGGCGGCCGGCACTCCGGCCACGGACGCAGCTCCGGAGAGCTGCGGAACCGCCTCCGCCGGCAGCGGTGCGGCGGCCGGCCGGCCGGCAGCTGCTGCCGCAGGCGTCAATGGACCAGGGGCGAGGAGCGGGACGACCTGCGGCACGGTCCGGGGCCCCTCTGCAGGTACGACAGGCCCGGCCGGCACTGCTGCCATGGTCCCCGGATCCTGCGGCCCTGCGGTTCCCCGGAGGACCGGGCCGGAGGCGGGCTGCACGGACGGCCAGATGGCGGCGGCATCGTCAGCGTGGACGCCGGTGCGGGGCCCAACGGGCAGGTTCGGCCCCGGGAGGTCTTCGGCGAAAACGTGGGCAGCGGTGCGCGCATCAGCGGCGGTCCCGGCGATGGCGCCCGCGGCGGTGGCAGCTTCGACGACGGCGGTCGCAGCGGCGGTGGGTTCGGCGGTGCCGGTTCCGGAGGCGGACGTCAATCCGGCCGCCAACTCCGCATGGCTTTCCGCGCCGGGGCCCGGCGGCGCGGTCTCCGGGGCACCGGCAGCAGGTGCTGCGGGAGCTCCCTCCGGCGGCGCAGCGGTTACCGGCGCGCCCGGCAGAACCGGCGTGCCCGGAAGGGCCGGCGGGAAGCCCGGACCCGGCAGGACTGCCGCCGGCATGGTTCGGCCGGCAGCATCGGTGCCGGCCGGGGAGCCGGCGGCCGCCGGACCGCTGCGGGAGGTTGCGCTGCTGCCGGCAGCTGTCCCGCGGCCCGGTCCGGGCGCGGTGCCGCCGGCCGTGCCGCTCGTGGAGCCCCAGGTCATGCCCGCCAGGCCGGGCTCCAGGCTCCCCAGCGCATCTTCCATGGCGGTGCCGAACAGGCCGGCTGCCTGCCTGCCGCCTTCGGTCCGGGATGCGGCGGGGGCCGCCGGAACGAGGAATCCTGTCACCGGGACGCTCATGCCGCTCCCCCTGGCACCAGCGATGCCTGCGCGGCGGCCACCAGGTCGGCGAGCGCCGTCGTGCCGGAGGCACCGGAGCTGCCGTAGCCGTCCGCGGCAGCCGCGGGCACAGCCGGCCGGGCCTGGGCCGCGGCCGCTGTGCCGGCGGGCAGCAGCCGGCGGATGGTGGTGATGTTGCCGTCGTTCTCCCAGGCGTCGCGGATCTGGATGGTGTCCCCGGGCTGCGGGGCATCGACGGCCTTGCCATTGCCCAGGTAGATGGACACGTGGCCCCCGCCGCGGGTGAACAGCAGGTCCCCGGGCCGGGCCTGGGCCAGCGATGCGACCTCGGTCCCGGACGTCATCTGGTCCCAGGTCACCCGCGGGATATCGATGCCCAGGTCCTTGAACGCCCGCTGGACGAAGCCGGAACAGTCCAGCCCGACGGCGGGGTCCGTGCCGCCCCAGACGTAGGGCAGGCCGATGTACTTCTTCGCCGCCGCCACCAGGTCCGCGCCGGTCGGGCTGCCCGGGGAAATGCCGCCGGCCGCAGGCGCGGTCCCGGCGGCGGCGCCGAGCGCCTGGGCGAAGGCGGCCGCGGAGGCGGCATTGGTGCCGGCGCCGTCCGCAGCCCCTGCGGAAGAGACGGTGCCTGCGGAAGAGACGGTGCCGGCCGGCACGGACGGCCGGCGCTCAAGCTGGCTCAGGGTGGACTGGATCTGCTGGACCCGCCCCAGCATGTCGGACACGCTCACCGGCTGCCCTCCCCGCGCTGCCAACTGCCGGAGGCAATCTCGTCCAGCACCACCTGCTCGCCGCGCAGTTCCTCGGCCGCCGCGGCCAGGGCGTGCCTGGCTTCGAGCTTCTCCAGCCCGATGGCCTGTGCCCGGGCCTCCTGGAAGGCCAGCCGGGCCTGCTCCGCCTCGCCCCGGCGCAGCTGTTCGGCCGCCTGCAGGTCCGCGAGCATGCTGCGCGAGGAGGCCCGGGCCGCCGCGACCGCATGCAGGGCGGCCGTATCCGGGACCTCGCTGACGGTAGCGCCCAGCAGGTCGCGGGCCTGCATGATGTTCCTGCCGTTTTCCTGCAGCCGGGCATTGGCGGCGGCGAGTTCACCCGCCGCCTGGTCCTGCTGAAGCCGGCGCAGCCTGAGCAGACCGGCCAGCGGGAAGGAACGGGACATCAGATACCTCCAAGGGTCGCGGCCAGCCGGCGCAGGTGCTCCCAGGCCTGTCCGGCCGGGGTCTGCTCGTCCATGCGCTGCTGCAGGAACAGGTTGATCTCGTCCTCGTGGTCCACCGCGGCATCGACCAGCGGATTGGACCCGCGCTGGTACGCGCCGACGTCGAGCAGGTCCTGCGCCCCCCTGCGGGCAGCCAGCACCCTGCGCAGGCCGGCGGCCAGCCGGGTGCGCTCCTGGGGGTTGACCTTGGAGGCCACCCGGGAAATCGAGGCCAGCGGGTCGATGGCCGGGAAATGCCCGGCCACGGCCAGCTTCCGCTCCAGCACCACGTGCCCGTCCAGAATGGACCGTGCGGCGTCGGCGACCGGCTCGTTGTGGTCGTCGCCGTCCACCAGCACCGTGTAGATCCCGGTGACGGAGCCGGCCCCGGCGGTCCCGGCGCGCTCCAGCAGCCGCGCCAGCACCGAGAAGGTCGACGGCGGGTAGCCGCGGGTAGCCGGGGGCTCGCCCACGGACAGGCCAATCTCGCGCTGGGCCATGGCCACGCGCGTGAGCGAGTCCATCATCAGCACCACATCCGCCCCGCGCTCCCGGAAGGACTCGGCGATCCGGGTGGCCACGAAGGCTGCACGCAGGCGCATCAGGGCCGGTTCGTCCGAGGTGGAGACCACCACGATGGACCGGGCCAGACCCTCCGGTCCCAGGTCGTCCTCGAGGAATTCGCGGACCTCGCGCCCGCGCTCGCCGACCAGCGCGATCACCGACACCTGGGCGTCGGTGCCGCGGGCAATCATGGACAGCAGCGAGGATTTGCCGACGCCGGAGCCGGCGAACAGGCCCATGCGCTGGCCCCGGCCCACGGTGGTCAGCGTGTCCAGTGCGCGCACGCCCAGCTGCAGCGGGGTGTCAATGCGGGCCCGCCGCATCGCGGCGGGCGGGGCGTTGTCCAGCGGCACCAGCGCGTCCGGGCGCAGCGGCCCCTTGCCGTCGACCGGCCGGCCCAGCCCGTCGAGCACACGGCCGAACAGCGAACTGCCGGTGGGCACCAGCACCGGCGCGCCCTTGGCCCGGGCCGGGGCGCCGGGGCTGATGCCGGCCAGCGTGCCCAGCGGCATGCAGCGCACGCTGGTCCGGTCCGCGGCCACCACTTCGGCCTCGATCCCCGGGAACCCGCCGATGGTCACGAGTTCGCCGATGGCACAGTCCAGTCCGGTAATTTCGACGGCGAGGCCCACCACCGAGGAGACCACGCCGACCCGTTCGGGCCGGGCCGCGGCGCACGCGGCGGCGAACCGGGCCGCATGCGGGCGCCAAACCTCCGCCGGCCGGGCAGGTCGATCTGCGACCGTCCCAAGATCCCGGGAGGAAGCAGAACCGGCCACCGGATCCCGGTAGGCTCGTTCCCCTTGGTCCCGATCCGCTCGTTCCTCGCTGCTCGACCAACGATCCACCGCCGTCGCCGTCACGGCCCCTCCCCCAGCAGCGCTGCCTTGGCACGGGCCAGGGCAGTGCCGATCTTCGCGTCCAGGTAGCCGTCGGCGAACTCGGCGACGGCATCGCCGCGCGCCAAGGAGGAGTCCGGGACAAACTCCACCCCGGCCCGGCCCCGGACGTCGGGATCAAGCACCGTCAGGTCGGCAGGGTGCATGCGCACCTTCTGCACGCTGGCGGCATCCACCTGCTGCAGCACACGGGCCACAGCGGCGCGGGCGCCGCGCCCGCCGTCGGCCAGTTCGCAGCCCAGCACCGCCTCGGCCAGCTCCAGCGCTGCTGCCGCCAGGGTGTCCTGCGCGTCCGCCAGGACCGGAACCGTGCGCTGCTGCAGGGCGCGGACAGCCATGTTCAGCGCCTGCACCGTCTGCTCCACGCGGGCCTGCCCGTTCCGCACCGCCGCCTCGTGCTCGGCCTGCAGCCGGGCCTGCTGTTCCTTGACCGCCACCGCCGCCGCGCGCAGTCCGGCGGCATAACCGGCCGCGTGGCCGCGGGCCCGGGCCTGCTCTTCCACGCGCTCCTGCCGGCTGTCCGGCAGCGCAGGGTAGCTCAGCGGCGAAAACCGCGCCTCAGTAGACATATTCGTCCTCGTCGGCGCGCTGGACGGTGATCAGCCCGTCCGCTTCCAGGCTGCGGATGGCGCGTACGATGTCAGCGCGGGCTTCCTCCACCTGGGACATGCGCACGGGGCCCACGTTCCTGATCTCGTCGTCGAGAATCTCCCGGTTGCGCTCGGAGACGTTCCGCCGGATCAACTCGATGACCTGTTCGCCGGCGCCCTTCATGGCCACCGCCAGGACCGCGGCGTCGATGCCGCGCAGCACCTGCTGGATGTCCCGCGGTTCCAGCTTGATGATGTCCTCGAAGGTGAGCATGCGCGAGCGCACCTCTTCGGCCAGCTGCGGATCCCGCAGTTCCAGCCCCTCGAGCACCGCGCGTTCGGTGGCGATGTCCGCGCGGTTGATGATGTCCACCAGCGGCTGGATGCCGCCGACCACCTCCACCGCCTGCTTCGGCGCCACCAGCGAGCCGGCCCGGGACCGCAGCGTGTCCGCGACGATGCCGACCGCCTCGGGCGTGGCCGTGCCCATGGTGGCAATACAGCGGGCCACCTCGGCCCGCTGTTCGTCCTGGAAGCCGGCGAGCACGGCCGAAGCCTGGTCCGGCCGCAGGTGGGCCAGCACCAGGGCAATGGTCTGCGGCAGCTCGTCGGCGAGCAGCGTGACCACCTGCCCGGATTCGGCGTCCTCCAGGAACTCGAACGGCTTGCCAGCCAGGCTGGAGGCCAGGCGGTCCAGCACGCCCGCGGCCTTCTCCGCACCGAAGGAGGCCGCCAGCAGGCCGGCCGCGAAGCTGCGGCCCCCGCGCGGGCGGGGACGGCCCCGGAGGGTCAGCTCGTGGAACTCCGCCAGCGCCTTCTCCGCCAGCTCCGGCTCCACGCGCTCGAGACCGACGATCTCGGCGGTGATCTTCTCGGCCTCGGCCTCGCTGAACTGCTTCATGACCTGGGCGGCACGCCCCTGGTCCATCTGCATCAGCACGATGGCCACCTTCTGCGTCCCGGTCAGGGTACCCAGCTGTTCGATCATGCCGGGGTCCTGTCATCCATCAGGCTCCGCAGAAATTCGGCCGTGCGCTCCGGATCGCTGCCGGCCAGGGCCTCGATCTCGGCCCGCTTGCGTTCGGCGGCCGCGGCCTGCGGGTCCAGTTCCGACACCGGAACCGGCAGCGGAATCGCCGTCGTCGCCGGTTCCACCTGCCGCAGCACGGGCGCGGGCGCCACCGGCGCGGCCGCCACCGGCGCAGTCCGCGGTTGGCGCACGACCGGTGCCAGCGGCTCCGCAGCCTCCAGCTCGGGGGTGACCTGCTCCAGATCGCCGAAGTCCACCGGCTCGCGGTTCTGCCGGCGGGACCAGCGGGCGTAGACCAGCAGGGCAATGATGGTCAGCAGCACGATGCCGCCGACGATGATCAGCGTGCGGATCAGCTCGGCCTGCCGCTTGGCGGCCTCCTCCGCCTGTGCCGCGGCCAGGGCCTCGGCCGCCTGCTGCGCACCGGCGGTGTTGAACGGCATGACCTCGACGGTGACCTCGTCCCCGCGGTCGGGGTTGATGCCCGCGGCGGACGAGACCAGCGAGGCCAGGTTCGCCATGTCCAGGCCGGCGGCGGCCTGCTGGTCCACGGCCACCGAAACCGTCTGGCGGTTGAGCACCCCTGCCGGGATGGTCCGGTTCTCGGTGACCTTGTTGACGGCGTTGTTGCGGGTGGTGGACTCGGAACTGAAGGTGCCGTCCCCGCCGCCGTCGGCCGGACCTGCAATGTTGTCCGGGCCCAGCACGCCGGCGGAACCTCCGCCGGAGCCGGTGTACTCCTCCGTTTCCGTGGATTCGTTCAGGGCGGGGGCGTCCTCGGGCGTGGTGAAGGTTTCCTCCACCCGCTCGGCGGATTCGTAGCTCATGTCCGCGGCCACCACCACGCTGGCGTTGCCCGGCCCGACCACTTTGTCCAGCATCTGCTGCACGGAGCCGCGCACGCGCTCCTCGTAATCCGAGGCCTGCTGGTCCGCGCTGCCGGCCGCGCCCACGCCGACGGCGGAGAGCACCTTGCCGCTGGCATCGACCACTGCCACATTGGCCGGGTCCAGCCCGTCGATCGAGGCGGAGGTCAGATGCACCATGGCCTGGACCTGGTCCGCGCCCAGCTGCACGCCGTTCTCCGTCTCGACGAACACCGATGCGGTGGCATCGGCCTGCTGCTCGGAGAAGACGGTCTCCTCCGGGATGGCCAGCCGTACCGAGGCGGTCTTGACGCCGTCCATCGCGGAGAGGGTGGCCGCCAGTTCGCCCTCGAGCGCACGCTTGTAGGTGATGGACTGCTGGAACTCCGAGGAGGTCACGCCCATGTCGTCCAGCAGCGAGTAGCCCTGGGTGGCGGAGGTCGGCAGCCCGCTGGCGGCGGCCTTGAGCCGCTGGTCGTAGACATTCTCCTCGGGCACCATGATGGTGCTGCCGCCGTTGGCCAGCTCGTACGGCACCCCGTCGGTGCGCAGCTGCTCCACGATGCTGTTCGCGTCCGCGGCCTGCAGGCCGGAGAACAGCGGGCTGTAGGCGGGTTTGGAGAGCCAGGCCGAGAGCGCAACGATGCCGAGGACGACGGCGGCTGCACCGATCAGCGCGATCGTGCGCTGGGCCACCGTGAAGCTGCGCACTGCCTCGCCCAGGCGCCCGAACCAGGAGGAAATCGTGGGGGGCATCAGGCCTGCATCCTCATGATCTCGTTGAACGCGTCAACACCCTTGTTGCGGACCGCGGCCACCAATTCCAGGGTGACCTGGGCGCGGGTGGAGGCCAGGGTGGCGGTATGGATGTCGGCCAGGTCCCCGGTAACGGCCTGAATGGCCAGTTCCTTGGAGGTGGACTGCAGCTGCTGCACATTGTCCACCGCCCCGGCCAGCGCGGAGGCAAACCCGGTACCGCCCGTGCCCGGGGCCCCGCTGGCAGCGGAGAGGTAGCCGGTCCCGGCGACGCCCTGGACCTGGCCGATGGCGGCAGGAATGCCGGAGACGGCGGGCACGGGCATCAGGACCGTCCAATCTGCAGGGCTGCCTCGTAGGTGGCTTTGGCCCGATCCACGACAGCGGCATTGGCCTGGTAGCCGCGCTGGGCCAGAATGAGATGGCCCATCTGTTCGGCCATGTCGATCTCCGGGTAGCGCACGTAGCCTTCGGCGTCGGCCAGCGGATGGTCCGGCTCGTGCACGAGCCGGCCGGCGGCGTCGCCCCAGGCCGCGCCGGCCACATACGCGCCGCTGTTGCCCTCACCTTCACGGGCCAGCACGTAGCGGGCCTGGAAGGCGGAGCCGTCCGTGCCGGTGGCGTTGTTGGCATTGGCCAGATTGTCCGAGACGGCATCAAGCCATTTGCGGTGCAGGGTCAGGCCGGTGCCGGCGATCCCGATCGCGTCGAAGGTCATCAGCTGGTCCTCATGGCCGTGCGGACGCTGGTGAAGCTGCCCTCGGCTGCGCGGGCGGCGAACTGGTAGCGCAGCACCGTCTCCACGTTGGAGAGGGTCTCGGTGTCCAGGTTGACGTTGCTGCCATCGGTGCGGGTGGGCTCCAGGGACCGGGACAGGCTCGCCGCCGCACGGCCGTCACCGGCCTGCACGGACCGGGCCAACACCTCCTCGAAGGCCACCCGCTTGGCCTGGTAGCCAGGAGTGTTCACATTGGCGATATTGTTCGCAATGGTGCGCTGGCGCAGCGCAAGCCCGTCCAAGGCGCTCTCCAGCGCCACGGCGGTTACGGAATTGAACACGGCAAAACCATCTTCACTCGCGGTGAGGCGGCCGATCCGTGGCCTGAGGTGGTGAGCGATCCATGCTCACTTCGCGCTATCGGCAGGCCTGATGCAGTGCGTTAGCAGTTTCCCGAGGGGAATTAACCGTTGAGGTCCAGATACACCGCGGCTCCCGGACCGGAGGCCTTGGGCACGGCGTCCAGGTACGCGGACTGCTGCCTGGCCGAACGCACTGCCGAGCGCAGCGCGGCGATGGCCTCCTGCTGTGCCGCCGCCAGCCTGGTGGCCCGGTCCACCAGGTCCTCCGGCAGGGGGCCGAGGTCCTTGGGTGCGGTCCAGGCTGCCGCAGCCTGCAGGCGGGCACCGCCGCCCCGGGCTGCGGACGCCGCGGCCAGCTGCGCTTCCAGCTCGTCCAGGACCGCAAGCCAGCGGGCACGCTCGGGGGCAGGCTCCGGCCCGGGCGGCCGCCCGGCCGCAGTCTCAGGCAATGCCGAAAGCTCCCTGCGGCGCGGAGGCGTAGGCCGGTTGCGCAGCGCTGGCCGCAGCGGCCCCGGCTGCCTCGTGCCAGGCCTGGCGCAAGGGTTCCAGCAGATCAATGCATTCGCGCGTGCGTTCCACATTCCGGTGGATGTTCGCGCTGATCAGCGTCTGCGAGACGTAGTTGTACAGCGCCAGCAGGCCGTCGGCGCCGTCCCAGACCTTGGTGTCCAAGGTGACGGTCAGTTCCGTGACGATCGCCTGTGCGTGCAGCAGGTTCTCCGAGGCCTGCGACCACTGCTGCGCCTGCTGTGCGGCTTCGGCCCGGGCCAAATCCAGCATCAGGCGGTCGTACAGCATGGTCAGCAGGCGCGCCGGCGAGGCGGACAGGATGGCCTCGCGCTGGTACTGGTTGAGCTTGGCCTGGGTTCCGGAGATCAGGTTCATGACTTCTTCGTTCCTCCGTAGGTCGGCAGGGTTGCCAGCTGGGATGAGAGCCAGTCCCCTTGGGACTGCAGGGCGGACAGCTGGACCTCCAGCGCGGACCAGGTGCGTTCCAAGGTGGACTGGCGCAGTTCCAGCCGGCGGTCCCACTCGGCCACCTGGGTGTTCAGTTCCTTGACGAGGGACTCCTGGCCCTGGATCCGGAGACTGACCGCACCCTCGTGCTTGTCGGAGGCGTCCTCGGCGGCAACCTCCACGCGGGACGCGACTTCCTGCAGGACCTTCCGGGTCCTGGCAGGGTCCTCCTTGAGCGCCTCGGCGAATTTTTCGGCGTTGAATTCGACCGAACCGTCCCTGGTGATGCTGATGCCTGTTTCCGATGGCGACCGCCCGTCCACCGGGGCGGAGGCCGCTCGCAAGATGTTCTGCTGGACATCGCGGACGCTGCTGTCGCCGGTGAAGATCCCGCCCTTGGCCGTGGACGTGCCGGAGGCGGTCGACGTCGAGACCGCGGAGTTGGTGGCGATGTAGAAAAAGAGCCCGGCCAGGCCCTCGACGAGGTCCTTGGCCAGCTTGGTGAGGCCTGCGTCGTCCCGGGCCACGGAAATGGTCACCGGATCGGCGGAGGCCGCGGAGACCGTCACGTCGACGCCGGGCAGCAGGGCGGTGAAGGTATTGGTGGAGGAGGTGAGGGTCCTGGCCGCTGCCGTACCGGCCCAGAGCGTCACCTCGGCGTCCTGCGCCGCGCGGATCTGCGCTGCGCCGGGCTCGGTTAACATGTCCACGGTTGTTCCAGCCTGGGTCCGCTGGATGCCAAAGCTTCCGGCCGCTCCCGTTCCGGTGGCGGAGAACTGCAGGCGGTACTGTGGGATCCCGCTCCCGTCAGCGCCGGCCGCGACCTTCATCGCCGTAACGCCTGCGTCCTTGGCGTTGACCGCGGCAGCCACCTCGTCCAGCGTCTTGCCGCTGGAGTCGACGTCGATCTTGCGGCCGTCCTGCAGGGCAATGGTCAGCGTCGTGGCGTCCTCGGGCCAGTCGCTGAGCAGGGCCGATACCGAAACCTGGGCCTGCGCGACCTGATCCACTTTGATGTCGATGGAACCGGCGGCCGCGCCGGCCCCTGCGGTTGCCGTGACCTTGTCCGAGCTGCTGGAGGCCTTGTAGAGATCGAGGGCCCCGGGCTTGGCCGTCTTTTCCGCGACGCTGCCCAGGGAAGCGACCCGGGTATTGAGCTGCTGCAGCGACGACACCAGGGACTGCGTGGCGGACACCTTGTTCTTCAGGAGGACCTGCGGCCGGGCCTCCAGCTGCATCAACTGGCTGATCATCGTGGTGGTGTCCAGGCCGCTGGCCAGGCCGCCGATGGCGAACGCCATGTCCTTCCCTCCCTGAGGTGCATTGGCAAAAGTTCAGTAGTGCCGGGCGCGTATTCCCGGCATGTGCAAAACCTGGCGGCAGGGGTGTGAGGTCCAGTTCTTTCCCCGGCCGCCAGGCCGCATTCAGTTGCTTTTAGCTGCCGGGCTAACCGAGCAGCTGCAGCACACCCTGGTTGATCTGGTTGGCCTGGGCCAGCATCGCGGTGCCGGCCTGGGACATGATCTGGGAGCGGGTGAAGCTGGCCATTTCCTTGGCCATGTCGGTGTCACGGATCCGGGACGCCGACGCGGACAGGTTCTCGGACGAGACGTTGAGGTTCTTGATCGTGTGCTCGAACCGGTTCTGCACAGCACCGAGCTCGGAGCGGGCCGAGGAAACAGTCTTGATCTGGGCGTCGATCAAGTTAATGGAGTTCCGGGCACTCGCTGCATCCGTAAAGTCCAGTCCGCCCGGCATTGGAGTTGATTCAACCCCGGCGGCCAAACCGGCACGCGCGGAAGCATCAGCACCATTGTCAGCCGTCAGGAGTTGTCCACCATCCTTGGCGGAAACAACAATTCCAATGCCCTTACCATTGGTGTCCTTCGTAACCTCCACGTTGAAATTGGCGGAGAAGTTACCATCGGCACGCAGAGCGTTGGCGTACTCCTCGACGCTCTGCCAGCCTGCGCCGCCTGCTGTCTGGTCAAGCGGATCCGTCGTAACCGTTGTTTTGACACCATTATTGGTAGTCGTGAACGTCGCGGTAGTTCCCAGAGCCGTGTGGTCGGCAATAGCGAAGCTAGTACCTTCGGTACCAAGTGCACCGTTGTCCAAAGCTTCGGTGATGGTGTTCAGATTTGCCTTGACCAAGTTGACACTGATCTGGTTGTCGGTGTTGCCGTCCGCGCCGACCTGGAAGGTCAACGAGGCGTTTTCGCCGTTGAGCAGCTTGGTGCCGTCGAAGTTGGTCGTCTTGCCGATCCGGTCCAGCTCCGCAGTCAGGCCGTCGACCTCGGTCTTGATGGCTGCCCGGGCGTCGGCGTTGTTCGAGTCGTTGCCGGCCTGGACCGCCAGGTCACGCATGCGCTGCAGGATGGAATGGACCTCAGTGAGGGCACCTTCGGCGGTCTGGATGACACTGATGCCGTCCTGGGCGTTGCGGGCGGCCACGTTCAGGCCGTTGACCTGCGAGCGCAGGCCCTCGGAGATGGACAGGCCGGCCGCGTCGTCCGCGGCGCGGTTGATCCGCAGGCCGGTGGAGAGCTTCTCCAGCGACTTGGAGATGTCGTTCTGCGTGTTGGAGAGGTTCCGGTACGAATTCAGTGCCGAAATGTTGGTGTTAATAGCGAAACCCATGATGTGTTCCTCCGTGAGTGGGTTGGTACATCAGGCCCGTCCGTGGGCCATCACCTTGCGCTATCGGCGCAGGTGGGCGGGGCGTTAGGAGGATTAACGCAGGATTTTCGGCGGCCCCTGGAAGGCGGGGCCTAGGACACCATAGGTTCCGGTTCCCGGCCGGAGCGGGTGATGCCGCCGGCGGTGCGCCGGCCCAGCTCCCCGAGGTAGGCGTTCCGGCGCGCCGGGGAAATCCGGGACTCGGGCACGTGGGCCGCGCCGTCGCCGTCGTAATAATGCTGGCTCAGCCCGTCGCGAAGCAGCCGGATCGCTTCCGAGCGCTGCTGCGACACCGCCGAGTGGGTGGCGCCGAGCTCCTCGGCCAGATCCTTGACGGAGCGGTCCTCGAAGTAGATCTGCTCGATGATGTAGCGCATCTTCGCCGGCAGCACCTGCACCGCGGCGCGCAGGAAGGCCAGGCGCTCCTCGGTCAGCAGCGAGCCCTCCGGGGACGGCATCTCGTCCATCAGGAAGTCCGCGGTGGCCTCGTCCAGGGAGGATACCGTCCGGGCCGCGTCGGCCAGGGCGGCATCGGCGGCGGCACGGTCCACGCCCAGCGCCGAGGCGATTTCGTCCACCGTAGGGTACCGGCCCAGCGCATTGGTGAGGGTCTCGCGCACGGTCAGGGTTTCCTTGATCCGCTTGCGCACCGAGCGCGGGGCCCAGTCCACTGCGCGCATTTCGTCCGCGAAGGCTCCGACGATGCGGCGCCGGGCGAAGGCCCCGAACGGCACCCCCAGGGACGGGTCGAAGGCATCGGCTGCGGTCACCAGCGCCACCGCGCCGGCGGAAGCCAGGTCGTCCCGGGACAGGTGCGTGGCCTTCGCGCACACCTCCGCCACCAGATAGCCGACCAAGGGCAGGTTTTCCACCACCAGGTCATTACGCACAGCACGGTTCAACTGCCTGCCCCCCTATGAGCAATCGTGCGCGGAACGTACTGCCCTTTCCGCACAAAAGATGCATGCCGGGCAGCGAGTCCGGCATGCACGTCAACCTACTGGTGAAACCTATCACTGGAGGGTGCTAACGCCCGGTAAAGCCATGCCGATAGAAAGGACCGTAGCCATGTTGTTATGTGGTCTTCCCACAACGACAGATCAACGAGGGCCGCGGCTTTGGGGGAAGCCGGCCCGTGCAGACAATCCGGGGAGGTGGGACATGGGCGCCCATGAACTTTCGGCCATGCTGTGGCGCGAGCGCGAACTGCTCGAACTGCTGGTTTTCAAGCTCGAGGAGGAGCAGCTCCTGCTGACCGCGGGCAAGTCGCGCTGGCTCCAGCATGCCACCCGCGAAGTGGAGCAGGTACTCGAGCGGGTGCGGGGCGCGGGCCTGGCCCGGGCAGTGGAGGTGGCCGCGCTGGCCGCGGAGTGGGGAACGGCGGAGAACGCCACCCTGCGCGAACTGGCCGCACAGGCCCCGGCCGGGCCGTGGGGGGAGATCTTCAACGGCCATCTGCGCGCCCTGACCGAGCTCGCGGGGCAGATCAAGGAGCTGCGGGACACCAACGAGCAGTTCCTGCGTGCCGCGGCGCGGTCCGCACAGGAAACCATGGCCGGGCTGGGCCCGGAACCGGGCACTTACGATGCCCGCGGCGCGGCCGGCGCTTCCTCCGCGGCCCGGCTTTTCGATACGACGTTGTGAGGATGAGCAGTGAGTACGTTTAGCGGCCTGACCACCGCGTACACCGGCCTGGTGGCTGCCCGCCAGGGCCTGAACGTGGTGGGGCAGAACATCGCCAACGTCAACACCGAGGGCTATACCCGCCAGCGGACCGGCACCTCGGCCATCGGCGCCCTGGCCAGGACCGGGCTGGTCACCGGAGGCGTACAGATCGGCCAGGGCGTCTCCGTTGACGCGATCGCGCGCCTCGGTGACCTGCATCTGGATGCCCGGGTGCGCGCCTCCGCGGCGGCGGCCGGCAACGCCGGCGTGCGGGCCGAGGCCATGGCCGGGCTGGAAGCCTCGCTGCGCGAGCCCGGCAGCAACGGCATTTCCGCCCAGCTGCAGGAATTCTGGGCTGCCTGGCAGGACCTCTCCAACCGCCCGGACGATCCGGCCGCCGGCGCCGTCGTCCTGGAAGAGGCCCGCACGCTGGCCGGCATGATCGGCCGCGGCTACCAGGAGGTGGCAAATGAGTGGGACCGGATCCGCACCGACGTGGACACCATGGCCGCCGAGCTCAACGGTGCAGCGGCGCAGGTGGCCGGACTGAACGAGAAGATCCGCTTCGCGGTGGCCAACGGCGGCTCCGCGAACGAACTGATCGACCAGCGCAACCAGTTGACCACCAGCATCGCCGCGCTGACCGGGGCAAGCGTACGGGAACTGGGCGACGGCCAGGTGGAGGTGCTGCTGGGCGGCAATGCGCTGGTCTCCGGCGCCACCGCCCACAGCGTCATGGTCGGCGGTGCCGGCAGGCTGGCCGACGGCGACGGGGTCCGGCTCGAGTGGGCCAGCCGCCAGGGCACTCCCCTGGTGCTCGACGGCGGTGAAATCGCCGGCGCGCTGGCCATGCTCGGCAGCGCCGCCGGGGACGGGCCGCTGCGCCAGGCCGCCGCCGGGTACAACGCCTTCGCCGGCACCCTGGCCGGTGCGGTGAACGCCGTCCACCGCACCGGCTACGCCGGCTCCGTGACCGGGACGGACTTTTTCGGGTTCGCGGCCGACCCCGGCATCCCACCCGCCCAAGGGCTGCTGGTGCTGCCCGCCGAGGCCGGCGATATTGCCACGGCCGCCGGGGACGCCGGCGCACTGGACGGCTCCATTGCCGACACGATCTCCCAGCTGGGCACCGGTGCAGGGGCGCCGGACCGTGCCTGGGAAAAGTTCGTCACCGGCATCGGCGCGGCCGCCCGCACCGAGCTGCGGCAGTCGGAGCTGGCCGGACTGGCCGCGGACTCGGCCCTGGCCCTGCAGCTGTCCAACGCCTCGGTCGACCTGGACGAGGAGAACATCAACCTGCTCTCCTACCAGCACGCCTACCAGGGCGCTGCCCGGGTCATGACCGCCGTCGACGAAATGCTCGACACACTCATCAACCGCACCGGACTGGTAGGGAGGTAGCCCATGATCACGCGCGTCACCAGCCAGAGCATGAGCCGCTTTGCGCAGCAGAACCTGCAGTCGAACATGGAACGGCTGGCCCGGCTGCAGGAAGCCGCCACGGGCCAGTCGAAGATCACCCGGCCCTCGGACGACCCTTCCGGTACCGCCGACACCATGCGCGTGCGCGCCGACCAGCGTGCCAACGAGCAGTACAAGCGCAATATCGATGATGCCGCCGGCTGGCTGGCCACGCTCGACTCGGCCCTGGGCTCCGCCACCGATGCCCTCCACCGCGTCCGGGACCTGGCCGTGCGCTCCGGGAGCGGATCCGTTTCGGATACCGGCCGCGAGGCCATCGCGCTGGAACTGTCCGCGCTGAAGGACGAGCTGCTGGCCGCCGCCAACACCAGGTACATGGGCAGGAGCGTCTTCGCCGGCAACTCGGATGCGCCCGCCGTCTTCGCCCCCAGCGCCGACGGCACCCTGAACTACGAGTTCACCGGGCCCGCCGCGGGCTCGGTCGAGCGGCGGGTCGACGCCGCAACGACGGTCCGCGTCGATGCGGACGGGCGCGACGTTTTCGGCACCGAAGCCGGCGGCGACTCCGCGTTCGCCCTGCTGGATGCCATGGTGGCGGACCTACGGGCCGGAAAACCGGTGAACGGCTACCTTGCCGACATCGACGCCCGGCTCAAGACGGTGGTAGCCCAGCGTGCCGAGGCAGGCGTGCGGCATGCCCAGGTACTGCGTGCCCAGGAGGCCAATATGGAACAGTCAGTCAGCCTGGAAGCACGCCGCTCCAGCGTCGAGGATCCGGACGTCGGCCAGGTGATCCTGGACCTGAAGCTGCAGGAAGTCGCCTACCAGTCCGCCCTGGCGGTCACGGCCCGCGTGCTCCAGCCGACCCTGATGGACTTCCTTCGGTGAGCGCCGCGCTGACCTTCGTGGCCCCTCCCCCGGGTCTGGCCCCGCTGGTGGACTTCACTCTGCGGCCGGTCGACGGCGCGCCGGGGCTGTTCGCCCTCGAAGCGGCGGCCGGTTCCGGCCGGCGGCTGTTCGTGCTCGATGCCTCGGTGTACCTGCCGGACTACCAGCCGGTCATCTCCGACGAGGATGCGGCCGCCCTGGACCTGGCCGGGCCAGAACAGGCGCTGGTCCTCGTGGTGGCCAATCCCGGCCCCGCCGGCACCACGGTGAACCTGTTGGCCCCGGTGGTGGTCAACAGCGCCACCGGGGCCTGCGCCCAGGTCATCCTCGAAGGCCAGGACTGGCCGCTGCGGGCCGAGCTTAGCCCGCAGTCGGCGTAGCGGTCGCGCAGTTCCGCATCACCCGTACCGCCCGTCGTCGGGCAGGTACCGGGACCGGTAGCCGCAGGCATTAATCGAGTAGTCCGGGACCTTGAGCCCGCAGCCCGCGGATGAAATGTTTGATCCCGGGATGTCCGCCCGCCGCGGGCGCCCCCGGCACGGACTGCCTATGCCTCGGTGGGGGAAGGCATAGGTGCAGGCCGGTGGTTCCGGCCAGGCTGCCCTGCCGGTCTGGCCGGAACGGCCTCCGGCTCCGGGCGTTCCGGCCCCGGCCGCCGGCTCAGTCGAAGCCCCGGCGGGCCCGCGTCCGCTCGGCCCGGAGCATCATCTCGTGGTCCTCCGGATAGGCCACATGCTCGAGCACCAGCGGGTGCGGCGCCGCCAGTTTCGTCTGCGAATCACGCACCTGGGCGAGCAGCCGCTCGTGCAGCCAGTACGGGTCGTGCTCCGTACCGACCACCAGCGAGGCACCGATCAGGGCCCGCACCATGTTGTGGCAGAAGGCGTCCGCCTGCACGGTGGCGGTGATGACGCCGTCGTGCCCGCGGACGAAGGAAAAGTGCTGCAGGTCGCGGATGGTGGTGGCCCCGTCGCGGGGCTTGCAGAAGGACAGGAAGTCGTGGATGCCGATCAGGCGTCCGGCCGCGTTGTTCATGGCCTTGTCGTCCAGCGGCCGGTCGTGCCACAGCGTAACGTTGCGGGTCAGCGGATCCCAGAGTTCGGGACGGTCCGCGATGCGGTAGCTGTAGCGGCGCCACAGCGCCGAGAACCGGGCATCGAAGCCGGCAGGAGCCGGCACGGCGGAGTGCACCTCGATGGCCCCGGCCAGTTCCCGCAGCGGCGCGGGCGACCCCACCCGGCCGCCGAGCACCTTCGACAGCACCCCGCGCAGCCGCCGCACCAGCGCCGCACCGGGGTCGATGTCCCGTCCGCGGGAAAGTGCCAGCCACTCCCCCGGGTCCAGGTCGAAGTGGACCACCTGGCCGCGTGCGTGCACGCCGGCGTCGGTGCGTCCGGCGACGGTGAGCCGCACCGGACGGCGGATGAGGACCTCGAGGCCTTCCTCCAGCGCGCCCTGCACGGTCAGGTGGCCGGGCTGGGCGGCCCAGCCGCGGAACGGCCCGCCGTCGTAGGACAGGTCCAGGCGGACACGAAGAAACCCGCCGTCCTGCAGCGGGACGGCGGGTTTCTCTTGTGACATATGAAGATACTACCGGGGAAGAACTACTTCTTCTCGTCGTCCTTCTCGTCGTCTTCCGGAGCCGCTTCGTCGGCCTCGACGGCGGCATCCTCGGTAACCTCGGCGTCGGCGGTCCGGGTCTCCGGGATGTCGGCGGCCTCAGCCTCGGCGGCCGGGGTCTCCTCGGCGGAAGCCGGCTTCGCAGCAGACTCGGCGGCCTTCTCGGCTTCCTGCACCACTGCCTGCTTCGGGGACACCGGGTCCAGCACCAGCTCGATGACGGCCATGGGGGCGTTGTCGCCCTTGCGGTTGCCGATCTTGGTGATGCGGGTGTAGCCGCCCTCGCGGTTCTGCACGGCGGTGGCAATGTCGGTGAACAGCTCGTGGACAACACCCTTGTTGCTGATCACACCGAGCACCCGGCGGCGCGAGGCCAGGTCCCCGCGCTTGGCGAAGGTGATCAAGCGCTCGGCGTACGGGCGCAGGCGCTTGGCCTTGGTCACGGTGGTGGTGATGCGCTTGTGCTCGAACAGCGACGCGGCCAGGTTGGCGAGCATCAGGCGCTCGTGGGCCGGACCGCCGCCGAGGCGCGGACCCTTGGTGGGCGTAGGCATTATGTAATCTCCTCAAATGGTGCCGCGGAACGCGCACGACGGCGCCGGCGCGGCAGAATTCCTGTGGTTTAGAGTTCGTCCTCGGTGTAGCCGGCTTCGTCCTCTTCGATGGCAGCGGCGCGCGCGGCCAGGTCAAACCCTGGAGGCGAATCCTTCAGGGACAGGCCCAGTTCCACCAGCTTGGCCTTGACCTCGTCGATGGACTTCGCCCCGAAGTTGCGGATGTCCATCAGGTCAGCCTCGGAGCGGGCAACGAGCTCACCCACGGTGTGGATGCCCTCGCGCTTGAGGCAGTTGTAGGAGCGCACGGTGAGCTCCAGGTCCTCGATCGGCAGGGCCATGTCGGCTGCCAGCGCGGCATCCGTGGGGCTCGGGCCGATCTCGATACCTTCGGCGGCAGTGTTCAGCTCGCGGGCCAGGCCGAACAGCTCGACCAGGGTGGTTCCCGCAGATGCGACGGCGTCGCGCGGCGCAATGGAATCCTTGGTCTCGACGTCGACGATCAGGCGGTCGAAGTCGGTGCGCTGCTCAACACGGGTCGCCTCAACCTTGAAGGTGACCTTCAGCACCGGCGAGTAGATCGAGTCCACCGGGATACGGCCGATCTCGGCATCGCCGGACTTGTTCTGCGCCGCGGACACATAGCCGCGGCCGCGCTCGATGGTCAGCTCGAGCTCGAACTTGCCCTTCTCATTCAGCGTGGCGATATGCAGGTCCGGGTTGTGGAACTCCACGCCAGCCGGCGGAGCGATGTCCGCAGCAGTGACGACGCCGGGCCCCTGCTTGCGCAGGTAGGCGACCACGGGCTCGTCGTGCTCGGAGGAGACGGCCAGGTTCTTGATGTTCAGGATGATCTCGGTGACATCTTCCTTCACACCCGGAACCGTGGTGAACTCGTGCAGCACACCATCGATGCGGATGCTGGTTACTGCAGCACCGGGGATCGAGGACAGCAGCGTGCGGCGGAGCGAGTTGCCGAGGGTGTAACCGAAGCCCGGCTCCAGCGGTTCGATGACGAACCGGGAACGGTTTTCGGCCACTACTTCTTCAGTAAGTGTGGGGCGCTGTGCAATAAGCACTTAGATTCCTTTCAGCGAGCATCCGCTATATGACGCAACACGATTGGTGGAAAGGGGCGGCCAGCCAGCCTCGGCCGGGCAGGCCGCCGCCGCGGCGGCACCGCGGCGGACGGCCCTTCGGCCGCCGCAGGATCCAGCGCCCTTGGCGGGCGGTTCCGTACGGCGGCCGAAAGTTGCCTGGGGCTGACTAGACGCGGCGGCGCTTCGGGGGACGGCAACCGTTGTGGGCGCTGGGCGTGACGTCCTGGATGGAGCCGACCTCGAGGCCGGCGGCCTGCAGCGAACGGATTGCGGTTTCGCGTCCGGACCCCGGGCCCTTGACGAACACGTCGACCTTCTTCAGGCCGTGCTCCTGGGCGCGCTTGGCAGCGGCCTCGGCAGCCATCTGCGCAGCGAACGGGGTGGACTTGCGGGAGCCCTTGAAGCCGACTTCACCGGCCGAGGCCCACGAAATCACAGCACCGGTCGGGTCCGTGATGGACACGATGGTGTTGTTGAAGGTGCTCTTGATGTGCGCCTGTCCAAGCGCGATATTCTTCTTATCCTTGCGACGCGGCTTGCGGACCGCTCCACGGGTCTTGGGGGGCATTTGTTCTCCTACTGCAAAAGTTTCAGGTAGCTAACGACCGCTGGGGCCGCGGCGGCTCGGGGAGCCGCGGCGGTTTAGCGGGCCTTCTTCTTACCGGCGACGGTGCGCTTCGGACCCTTGCGGGTACGGGCGTTGGTCTTGGTGCGCTGCCCGCGGACGGGCAGGCCGCGGCGGTGGCGGAGGCCTTCGTAGCTACCAATCTCAACCTTGCGGCGGATGTCGGCGGCCACTTCGCGGCGGAGGTCACCCTCAACCTTGAAGTTGCCTTCGATGTAGTCACGCAGCTGCACGAGCTCCGCATCGGTGAGGTCCTTGACGCGGGTGTCCGGGTTGATGCCGGTCTCCGCGATGGTCTGCTCTGCACGGGTCTTGCCCACGCCGTAGATGTAGGTAAGCGCGATGATTACCCGCTTTTCGCGGGGAATGTCTACGCCAGCGAGACGAGCCATATTGGCGGTTCTCCTTGTGGTATCCGGAGGTCTGGAGCAGTGCGTCCTGGCGGACCAGGTCCCCGGCCTCCGTGCCGGGGGTGTGCAGGAATTCCTGCTGCACTGCCTTTATGGAATTACTACGCGCGGCAAGCGCCCTGACAAAGCAGGGAGCTTAGCCTTGGCGCTGCTTGTGGCGCGGGTTCTCGCAGATCACGAGTACGTTGCCCTTGCGACGAATCACCTGGCACTTATCGCAGATCCGCTTGACGCTCGGCTGGACCTTCATGGTTTTCCTTTGCGTTGTTTGCAGTATTCAGTTCGCGTAACTACTTGATGCGGCCTCCTGCGAGGCGCAAAAAGTCTTTACTTGTAGCGGTAGACGATACGGCCCCGGGAGAGGTCGTACGGGCTAAGTTCGACTACAACGCGGTCCTCGGGGAGGATCCGGATGTAGTGCTGACGCATCTTGCCTGAAATGTGGGCAAGCACAACATGCCCGTTGGTCAGTTCAACTCGGAACATCGCATTGGGCAATGCCTCCTGCACAGTGCCTTCAATCTCAATGACACCGTCTTTTTTAGCCATATCCTCCGCTAACGTCAGTAACCGCCGCCGTCGGGCGGGGCTAGTTTCTGGGTTCTGATGGCCCGGTTCCGCAGCCGGAAAATGGGCGCGGAAGCAGACACAACCAACAGTCAACTGTACTCCTGAGGCGCCCTTAAGTTAAATCGGGGTACTTTGCAAGTCCGGCACCCGGTGTTTCCACTGCCTCCGCGCTCCCCACGCCGTCGAGGATGGCCAGGCGGACAGCTTCGGCGGCGAGGACCTGCAGCTGCCAGCGCGGATCCAGCGCCCCGCCGCCGGCCAGCGGCTGCGAGCAGGTGGCCAGGCAGAAGACGACGTCGCCGTCGACGAGCGTGTGGGACGGGTCCAGGGCGCGGGCCAGGCCGGCGTGCGCCGCCGACGCCGTCCGCTTCGCCTCCGCCGGATCCAGCACCGCGTTGGTGGCCACCACGCACAAGGTGGTGTTCAGCGGCGGTCCGCCCGCCTCCGCGGGCCGGGCAGGCCCCGGGCTGCCGGCCGGCCGTCCGGCCGCGTTCACCACGGCCAGGGCACCGACCACGATCCCGGCGTTGGTCCCGTCCATGCGCAGCGAGGCGCTGCCCACGCCGCCCTTGAACCGGCCGAAGTCCACCGCCGCCCCGGTGCCGGCGCCGGCGTTGCCCCGCCGCAGGGGCGCGAAGTCCGCGCAGGCACCCGCCGCAGCCGCGGCGTCGTACCCCATCCGGGCATCCGGGCGGGCCCGTACGTCCCCGCCGCGGCCCAGGTCGTAGATGGCCGCGGCCGGGACGATCGGCACCAGCGCGTTGGGCGTACGGAACCCTCGTCCCTGCTCCTCGCACCAGCGCTGGACGCCGGATGCCGACGCCAGCCCGAAGGCACTGCCACCGGTGAGCACCACGGCGTCCACGGTGCGGACCAGGGTCGTGGGATCCAGGGCGTCCGTCTCATGCGTGGCCGGTCCGCCCCCGCGGACGTCGACGGAGCCGACGGTGTCCGGCGGCGGGAGCACGACCGTGACGCCGCTCAGCCAGCCGCCGCCGGTGCGCTCCACTTGGCCCACCCGGATTCCGGGCACATCGGTGATCGAGGAGGTCATGGCCCCATCGTGCCACGTTGGCCCGGTGTTGGCCGGGGTGTTGGCCGCGGCCCGGCCAGTCGCCTATCCGGCGGCCAGCGCCAGCACCGCCACCTGCCCGATGCTCAAGGTGGCCGCGGTCATCCCGAGGATCACGTACGCGCTGACCGGGACCAGCAGCAGCCATTCGCGCACCGAGCCGGCATTGCCAAGCACCGGCAGCGAGAAATAGCCGTTGGGCCGCCAGATCCAGCTGATCACCGGAACCCGGCGCAGGAACCGTGGCGGCTTGATCCGCAGAGGCCAGATCAGGTTCACGCCGCCGGTAGTGAGCATGTCCCCCACGATGTGCATGATGACGCCCACGCCCATGGCGGTCGGGAACCAGTTCTGCTGTTCGGGCGCGAAGGCCGCGATGAAGGCCGCCACGGACAGCCCCACGGCCCAGGGGATCTTCTGCAGCTGGTCCGGAATGAACTTCAGGACCTTGGCCGCGAACGCGACCAGCAGCACGCACAGCACGCCGGCCCCGGGATAGACCGTACCGAAGGGAGGCACCTGCACCGTCCACAGTCCGGCCACGTACGCAATGGCGGTGAAGGCCAGGATGCCCAGGACGGAGTGGGTGCCGCGGCGGTGCCCGCCCGAGACCTTGCCGATGCCGATGCACACCGCCTTCGAGACCGGCGGCAGCGACTGGGCGATGGTGGCGTGCCGGTGGTCGGCGTCCGGCACCAGCGCCGCGCCGGCGCTGACCAGGGCGCCGGTCAGCACCCCGACCGGCCCCACGTCCATCAGCCCGGCCCCCAGTGTCAGGGTCTGCCCGTCCAGGCCGGCCGCGCCCGGGACCCAGTCCAGCGGAATCCGGTATTGGGTGGTCAGCGCCACCCAAGCTGCCGCGCCGGAGAGGGCGTGGTGTGCTCCCATCATGATGTGCTCGGGGTCCTTTCGTCGGGCATGTGCGCCGGTTCCAGTAAAGCCGGTGCTACCGACAGTGAAGTCCCGGGTCCCGGAACGGGTTGCGGCCGCCCTGCCGCGGGTGCGGGGGCGGCCGCATCATGCGGTGGGAGGGCTCAGTCCAGGGGAACCGGGGTGACCCCGAGCGGGGCCAGTTTTGCGGCGCCGCCGTCCTCGGCGGTCAGCACCCAGATGCCGTCGTTGTGCACGGCGACGGTGTGCTCCCACTGGCAGGAGCGGGATCCGTCGGTGGTGACCACCGTCCAGTCGTCCGCGAGCACCTTGGTCTCGATGCTGCCGCGCACCAGCATGGGCTCGATCGCCAGGCACAGTCCGGGGCGGATCTTGGGCCCTCGGTGGCGGGTGCGGTAGTTGAGCACGTCCGGCGGCTGGTGCATGGCGGTGCCGATGCCGTGGCCTACGTAGTCCTCCAGGATGCCCAGCGGCTTGCCCGGCACGGAGCTGACGTAGTCGTCGATGGCATTGCCGATGTCGCCGACCCGCTGTCCGGCGGCCAGGGCGGCGATCCCGCGCCACATGGCGGCCTCGGTGACGTCGGAGAGCCGCTGGTCTTCGGGGTCGGCGACGCCGACGATCACCCCGCGCGCCGAGTCCCCGTGCCAGCCGTCGACGCTGCAGCCGCCGTCGATGGAGAGGATGTCGCCGTCCTGGAGCACCCGGTCCCCGGGGATGCCGTGGACCACTTCCTCGTTCACCGAGACGCAGACGGTGGCCGGGAAGCCGTGGTAGCCCTTGAAGTTGCTCCTGGCCCCGGCCTCGTCCAGCACGGCCTCGAAGGCGGCGTCGAGGTCGCGCGTGGTCGCGCCGGCGACGGCGGCGGCCACCGCCGCGTCGAGGGCGCGGCTGACCACCAGGCCGGCGGTGCGCATTTTCCGGATCTGGTCGGCCGTCTTGTATTCGATGCCGGGCTGGCGGAATGCCATGGGGTCCTTCTTGTCTGTCGGTGTGCCTGGACGGCGCTGGCCGGGCAGGGCGCCGAACGCCTTACCCGGCCAGCAGGTGGTCCGCCCTCAGGCGGTGACGCTCTTGAGCGCTTCCATGATGCGCTCGGTGACCTCATCGATCCCGCCGATGCCGTCGACCTTGGCCACGATGCCGCGCTCGAGGTAACGTGCGACCACTGCCTCGGTCTGCTCATGGTAGAGGTCCAGCCGGTGGCGGATGACGGCTTCGTTGTCGTCGGCGCGGCCTTCCAGCTCCGCGCGGTGGAGCAGCCGGCGCACCAGTTCCTCGTCGTCGGCGGTCAGCTGCAGCACGGCGTCGAGCTTCTGCCCGTTTTCGTCCAGGATCCGGTCCAGCTCGTCGACCTGGGCGCCGGTGCGGGGGTAGCCGTCGAGCAGGAAGCCGTTTTCGACGTCGGGCTGGGCCAGCCGGTCCCGCACCATGTTGTTGGTGACGCTGTCCGGGACGAAGTCGCCGTTGTCGATGTACTTCTTCGCTTCCAGCCCCAGCGGGGTGCCTTCCTTGACGTTGGCGCGGAAGATGTCGCCGGTGGAGATGGCAACGATGTCCATGCGTTCGGAGATACGCGTTGCCTGGGTTCCCTTGCCGGAGCCGGGCGGGCCAATGATAAGCATTCGGGTCATCGCAGTAGTCCTTCGTAGTGGCGTTGCTGTAGCTGGGCATTAATCTGCTTCACGGTCTCCAGCCCCACGCCAACCATGATGAGGATGGAGGTACCGCCGAACGGGAAGTTCTGGTTCGCGTTGATCAGCACCAGGGCGATCAGCGGAATCAGCGAAACCAACCCCAGGTAGAGCGCTCCGGGCAACGTAATCCGTGAGAGCACATACTCGAGGTAGTCGGCGGTTGGGCGGCCCGCCCGGATGCCCGGGATGAATCCGCCGTACTTCTTCATGTTGTCCGCCACTTCGGTCGGATTGAACGTAATGGCCACGTAGAAGTAGGTGAAGAATACGATCATGGCGAAGTAGATCGCCATGTAGAGCGGGTGGTCGCCGCGCACCAGGTAGGTGTTGATCCAGTTCACCCATTCCGGCGGCGCCGTGGTGCCGTCCGTGGGCGTGTTGAACTGCGCGACCAACGACGGCAGGTAGAGGATCGAGGAGGCGAAGATGACCGGAATGACGCCGGCCATGTTCACCTTGATCGGGATGTAGGTGCTGGTTCCCCCGAGCGTGCGGCGGCCGACCATGCGCTTGGCGTACTGCACCGGGATGCGCCGCTGGGACTGCTCGACGAAGACCACCGCGGCCACCACGAACAGGCCGATGACCAGCACGCCCAGGAAGACGTTCACGCCCTGGGCAGTGAAGATCTCGCCCAGCGCGCTCGGGAAACCGGCAGCAATGGAGACGAAGATCAGGATGGACATGCCGTTGCCCACACCCTTTTCCGTGACCAGCTCGCCCATCCACATGATCATGCCCGTGCCGGCGGTGAGGGTGATGATCAGCAGGATGATCGTGGCCAGGTTGTCGTCCGGGATGATCGGCACCGGGCAGTCGCCCAGCAGCGCGCCGGTCCGGGCCAGCGACACCAGCGTGGTGGCGTTGAGCAAGCCCAGGGCGATGGTCAGGTAGCGCGTGTACTGGGTCAGCTTGGACTGGCCCTGCGCCCCTTCCTCATGCAGCTCCTGGAAGCGTGGAATGACCACGCGCAGCAGCTGCACGATAATGCTGGCGGTAATGTACGGCATGATGCCGAGGGCGAAGATGGACACCTGCAGCAGCGCGCCGCCGCTGAACAGGTTGACGAACTGGTAGAGTCCGCCGCTGGTATTGCCCAATGCCAAGCATTGCTGCACGTTCCCGTAGTCGACACCGGGGGCCGGGATGAAGGCACCCAGGCGGTAGATGGTGATGATTCCGAGCGTGAACAACAACTTGCGTCGCAAGTCGGGCGTCCGGAATACCCGGCCAATCGCGCTAAGCAAGCGTCCTCCTGAAAGTCCTCGATGCCGGATTGCGGCAAGTCACAAGTACCGAGTCTATCGGTTCAGCGGCACCGGGATTAAACCGGACCGTCCGCAGGGCCCCTGTGTTAACCGCGCGAGGCCCCCCGGAACCGGCACAGGGCCGGCTTCGGGGAGCCTCAACAGGTGCGGCGGACCGCCGCTGGGGAACTTAGAGTTCCGTGATGCTGCCGCCGGCGGCGGCGATCTTTTCCGCGGCGCTGGCGGAGAAGGCGTCAACCTTCACATCGACCTTGACGGTGATGTCGCCGGTGCCCAGGACCTTGACGGGCTGGTTCTTGCGAACGGCGCCCTTGGCCACCAGGGACTCCACGGTGACCTCGCCACCCTCCGGGAACAGCTCGCCGAGCTTGTCCAGGTTGACCACCTGGTACTCGACCCGGAACGGGTTCTTGAAGCCGCGCAGCTTCGGCAGGCGCATGTGCAGCGGCAGCTGGCCGCCGGCGAAGCCTGCCTTGACCTGGTAGCGGGCCTTGGTGCCCTTGGTACCACGGCCTGCGGTCTTGCCCTTGGAGCCTTCACCACGACCAACACGGGTCTTGGCGGTCTTGGCACCGGGGGCCGGACGCAGGTGGTGGACCTTGAGAGTGTTGTTCTCCTGTGCCATCTCTACTTCGCCTCCTCAACCTTCACCAGGTGAGAAACAGTGTTGACCATGCCCACGGTCACGGCGTCGGCGCTGCGGACCACGGTGTGGCCGATGCGCTTCAGGCCCAGCGAACGCAGGGTGTCGCGCTGGTTCTGCTTCCCGCCAATGACGGACTTGATCTGGGTGATTTCCAACTTCGCGTCGGACGGAATCAGATTCTTCGGGGTGGTCATTACACACCTGCCTTCTGCTGGAGATTGCGGAGCAGAGCCGCCGGGACGATCTCATCCAGCGGCAGGCCGCGGCGTGCTGCCACCGCCTGCGGATCCTCCAGCTTGCGCAGGGCGTCGACGGTGGCATGCACGATGTTGATCGCGTTGGAGGAACCCAGCGACTTGGAGAGCACATCGTGGACACCGGCGCACTCGAGCACCGCGCGCACCGGGCCGCCGGCGATCACACCGGTACCGGCGGAAGCCGGACGCAGCATGACCACACCCGCGGCAGCCTCGCCCTGGACACGGTGGGGCACCGTGCCGGCGACGATCGGGACGCGGAAGAAGGACTTCTTGGCCTCTTCCACACCCTTGGCGATGGCCGCGGGAACTTCCTTGGCCTTGCCGTAGCCCACGCCGACCAGGCCGTTGCCGTCACCGACAACCACCAGGGCGGTGAAGCTGAAGCGCCGGCCGCCCTTGACGACCTTGGCAACACGGTTGATGGTCACGACGCGCTCGAGGAACTTGTCCTTCTCCGCGTCGCGGGCGCTGTCGCGGCCGCCGCGGCCGCCACGCTCGCCGCGGCCGCCACGGTCACCGCGCTCCCCGCGGCGTCCGCCGCGGCGATCCTCCTGGGAGGATGCTGCGGTGCCCTCGGCACCTGCAGTGGTCTCAGTTGCTTCAGTCACCTGAGTATCCTTTTCGTTATTCTCAGCGGTCACAGTGCCAGCCCACCTTCACGTGCGCCGTCGGCCACCGCGGCCACGCGGCCGTGGTACTTGTTGCCGCCGCGGTCGAAGACAACTGCCTCGATGCCGGCAGCCTTGGCGCGCTCGGCAACGAGCTCGCCCACGCGCCGAGCCTTGGCCGTCTTGTCGCCCTCGAGCGCCCGCAGGTCGGCTTCCATGGTGGAGGCCGAGGCCAGGGTCACGCCCTTGGTGTCGTCGACAACCTGGACGAACATGTGGCGTGCGGAGCGGGTGACCACCAGGCGCGGACGGGCCGGGGTACCGGAGATCCGCTTGCGCACCCGCAGGTGGCGGCGTCCGCGCGCGGCGGACTTGCTCTTGTTCGTGCGCTTCTTGTTGATGCTGATCGCCATGATTACTTACCAGCCTTTCCGACCTTGCGGCGGATAACCTCGCCGGCATACCGGATGCCCTTGCCCTTGTAGGGGTCCGGCTTGCGCAGCTTGCGGATGTTGGCAGCAACCTCGCCGACCTGCTGCTTGTTGATACCAGAAACCGTGAGCTTGGTCGGGCCCTCGACGGCAAAGGTGATTCCGGCCGGAGCCTGGACGGCCACCGGGTGGCTGTAGCCCAGGGCGAACTCGAGGTCCGAGCCCTTGGCCTGGACACGGTAGCCGGTACCGACGATTTCGAGCTTCTTCTCGTAGCCTTCGGTCACACCGGTGATCATGTTGCTGATCAGGGTGCGGGTCAGGCCGTGCAGGGAGCGGGAAGCGCGCTCGTCGTTCGGGCGGGAAACGGTGATGACGTTCTCGTCCAGGTTGACGGCGATCGGGGAAGCGACCGCGTGGTTCAGCTCGCCCTTGGCCCCCTTGACGGTGACGACGTTGCCGTCGATCTTGACCTCAACGCCGGCCGGAACGGTGATGGGGAGACGTCCAATACGTGACATTATTCTCTTTCCTTCCCGTTACCAGACGTATGCGAGGACTTCGCCGCCCACGCCCTTCTTGCCGGCCTGACGGTCAGTCATCAGCCCGGAAGAGGTGGACAGGATTGCGATACCCAGGCCGCCGAGCACGTGCGGCAGGTTGGTGGACTTCGCGTACACGCGCAGGCCGGGCTTGGAGATGCGGCGGATGCCGGCGATCGAACGCTCGCGGTTCGGGCCGAACTTCAGGTCGATGGTCAGCTTCTTGCCGACCTCGGCCTCCTCTTCGCGCCAGCCGGCGATGTAGCCTTCGGCCTTGAGGATGTCGGCGACGCGCGCCTTCAGCTTGCTGTACGGCATGGACACCGACTCGTGGTAGGCCGAGTTGGCGTTGCGCAGACGGGTCAGCATGTCTGCGACAGGATCTGTCATAGTCATTGGGCTCTTGCCCTTCCTCGTAACGGTTTCCTGGTTCCGGACGGCGACTGCCGGCCGGTACCGGACCTGTTACGTAGTTGAATTAATCTTCGGTCTTGAACGGGAAGCCCAGCGCCTTCAGCAGCGCGCGGCCCTCGTCGTCGGTCTTGGCGGTGGTCACTACGGTGATGTCCATACCGCGCACGCGGTCGATCTTGTCCTGATCGATCTCGTGGAACATGGACTGCTCGGTCAGACCGAAGGTGTAGTTGCCGTTGCCGTCGAACTGCTTGCCGTTCAGGCCGCGGAAGTCGCGGATACGCGGCAGCGCCAGCGAAACCAGGCGGTCGACGAATTCCCACATGCGGTCCCCGCGCAGCGTGGCGTGCGCGCCGATCGGCATGCCTTCGCGCAGCTTGAACTGGGCGATGGACTTGCGGGCCTTGGTGACCATGGGCTTCTGGCCGGTGATCTGGGTCAGGTCGCGCACGGCGCCGTCGATGAGCTTGGAGTCCTTGGCGGCATCTCCCACGCCCATGTTCACGACGACCTTGACCAGGCGCGGGATCTGCATGACGTTCTCGTACTTGAACTCGTTCTGCAGGGACTCGCGGATCTCGGCGGCGTACTTGGCCTTCAGGCGCGGCTGGGTCTTCACAGCTGCTTCAGTCATTAGAGTGCCTTTCCGGAAGCCTTGGCGAAGCGGACGCGCACGGTCTTCGTCACGCCGTCCTTCTCGACGGTCTCCTCACGGAAGCCGACGCGGGTCGGCTTCTTGGTCTCCGGGTCGACGATGGCGACGTTGGAGATGTGGATCGGGGCCTCGACGATTTCGATGCCGCCGGTCTTGGTGCCGCGGGAGGTCTGGCCTGCCTTGGTGTGCTTGGTGACGCGGTTGATGCCCTCGACCAGCACGCGGTTGGTCTCGGTGAACACCTTCAGGACCTTGCCCTGCTTGCCGCGGTCGCCGCCGCGGGCTTGCGTGGCGCCGGTGATGACCTGGACCAGGTCACCCTTCTTGATCTTTGCACCCATGCTTACAACACCTCCGGAGCCAGCGAGATGATCTTCATGAACTTCTTGTCGCGAAGTTCACGGCCGACCGGGCCGAAGATACGGGTACCGCGCGGGTCGCCGTCGTTCTTCAGAATCACCGCAGCGTTCTCGTCGAACTTGATGTAGGAACCATCCGCACGGCGGCGTTCCTTCTTGGTACGGACGACGACCGCCTTGACGACGTCACCCTTCTTGACGTTGCCGCCCGGAATGGCATCCTTGACGGTGGCAACAATGACGTCGCCAATGCCTGCGTAGCGACGGCCTGATCCGCCGAGAACGCGGATGGCCAGGATTTCCTTGGCACCCGTGTTGTCGGCGACCTTCAGTCGCGACTCCTGCTGAATCACTTGATACTCCTGTCGTCGCGCCGGTTCTCAGAGCGTTTCTGAGCCTTGCGGAACGGATATGGGTTGGCCCGCACCGTGGCTCCCCCTGGCGGCGCGCGTGCGCACGCCCGAAGGCGGTGGCGGGAATTTGCCTGTTCTGTCCATGCGGGAAGGTGGATAGGCTCCCCAAACGGCACAGGCAAGATTACTAGTGTATTACCAAGACACCCCGGACACGAAATTCAGCTCGAATCCAGCTGAACGCAGCGGCCGGGGGCTCGTACTTCGCGGGGAAACAGCTCCCCCGCCACCCCTTCCGGTCCTGCCGCCGGCTGCTGCCGGCAGCAGGCCTGGAAGGGAAACCTGAGGGGCCGGGCCCGCCTGTCGAGGCGGACCCGGCCTGGCCGTTACTTGGCCTTCTCGAGGATCTCCACCAGGCGCCACCGCTTGGTAGCGGACAGCGGGCGGGTCTCGGCGAGCAGGACCAGGTCGCCGATGCCGGCGGAGTTCTGCTCGTCGTGGGCCTTGACCTTGGAGTTCCGGCGCATAACCTTGCCGTAGAGCGCGTGCTTGACGCGGTCCTCGACCTCAACCACGATCGTCTTGTCCATCTTGTCGGACACGACGTAGCCGCGAAGGGTCTTCCGGCTGCCACGGGTCTGTGCTTCGGTCACAGATGCTTCCTTCTCACTCATTTGGCATCATCCCCGGCAGCTGCTGCCGGAGCCTCGGCGGACTCGCCGGCCTCAGCCTTCTTGGACTTCTTGGCTGCCTTCTTCTCGGCATCGGCACCCTCGGCGGGAGCCGCAGCCTCGGGACGGATGCCCAGCTCGCGCTCGCGCAGCACCGTGTAGATGCGGGCGATGTCACGCTTGACGGAGCGCAGGCGGCCGTGGTTTTCCAGCTGACCGGTGGCGGACTGGAAGCGGAGGTTGAACAGCTCCTCCTTGGCCTTGCGCAGCTCCTCTACGAGACGCTCATTGTCGAAAGTCTCGAGCTGATTGGTTGCCAGTTCCTTCGAACCAACTGCCATGTCTATTCACCACCCTCGCGACGCACGATGCGTGCCTTCAACGGCAGCTTGTGGATTGCCAGGCGCAGGGCCTCACGAGCTACCTCTTCATTGACACCGGAGAGTTCGAAGAGAACCCGGCCCGGCTTGACGTTTGCGACCCACCACTCCGGCGAACCCTTACCGGAACCCATGCGGGTTTCGGCCGGCTTCTTGGTGAGCGGGCGGTCCGGATAGATGTTGATCCAGACCTTGCCGCCACGCTTGATGTGGCGGGTCATGGCGATACGGGCTGCCTCGATCTGGCGGTTGGTGACGTAAGCCGGCGAAAGCGCCTGGATACCCCACTCACCGAAGCTGACCTGGGTGCCGCCGGTGGCAGCGCCGGAACGGCCCGGGTGGTGCTGCTTGCGGTGCTTGACTCGACGTGGGATAAGCATTTAAGCCTCTCCTCCTTCTGCAGCCGGAGCCTCGGCGCCAGCCTCGGCGGCCGGTGCGGCCTCGGCTGCCGGGGCAGCGTTGCGGTCGGTACGGCGACGGCGGTCGCCACCACGGTCGCCACGGTCCGCCGGGCCGCGGCCCGGACGGTCGCCGCGGCCGCGGGACGACGGAGCGGCAGCCTGCTGGGCAGCCAGTTCCTTGGCGGTGACGTCACCCTTGTAGATCCAGACCTTCACGCCGATGCGGCCGAAGGTGGTCTTGGCCTCGAAGAAACCGAAATCGATGTTCGCGCGCAGGGTGTGCAGGGGCACACGGCCTTCGCGGTAGAACTCGGAACGGCTCATTTCGGCGCCGCCCAGACGGCCGGAGCACTGGACACGGATGCCCTTGGCGCCGGCACGCTGTGCGGACTGCATGGCCTTCTTCATGGCGCGGCGGAAGGCCACGCGGGAGGTGAGCTGCTCGGCGATGCCCTGGGCCACCAGCTGAGCCTCGATCTCGGGGTTCTTGACCTCGAGGATGTTCAGCTGCACCTGCTTGCCGGTGAGCTTCTCCAGCTCTCCGCGGATGCGGTCGGCCTCGGCGCCGCGGCGGCCGATCACGATGCCCGGACGCGCCGTGTGGATGTCCACGCGGACACGGTCACGGGTGCGCTCGATCTCCACCTTGGCGATGCCGGCGCGCTCCATGCCCGTGGACATGAGCTGGCGGATCTTGACGTCCTCGCGGACGAAGTCCTTGTAGCGCTGGCCGGCCTTGTTGCTGTCAGCGAACCAGTGGGAAACGTGGTCGGTGGTGATACCGAGTCGGAATCCGTGCGGGTTTACTTTCTGTCCCACTTACTGGTCCTCCTCTTTCTCCGGGGTAGCGACGACAACCGTGATGTGGCTGGTCCGCTTCTTGATGCGGTACGCGCGGCCCTGGGCCCGCGGCTGGAACCGCTTCATGGTCGGGCCCTCGTCAACGAATGCCTCGCTGATGTAGAGGTCGTTCTCGTCGAAGGCGACGCCGTCGCGGTCCGCGAGGACGCGGGCGTTGGCCACCGCCGAGGCGAGTACCTTCGATACCGGCTCCGAAGCCGCCTGCGGGGCGAACTTCAGAATTGCCAGAGCCTCATTCGCCTGCTTGCCACGAACAAGGTTGACGACGCGCCGGGCCTTCATAGGCGTTACGCGGATGTGGCGCGCAATAGCCTTGGCTTCCATTGCTTTCCTTCTCTCGTCTTCTGCCGTACGAGCAGCGCCTTAGCGGCGCTTGCCCTTACGGTCGTCCTTCACGTGGCCGCGGAAAGTCCGCGTCGGGGCGAATTCGCCGAGCTTGTGCCCGACCATCGACTCAGTGACAAACACCGGAATGTGCTTGCGTCCGTCGTGTACGGCGATCGTGTGCCCGAGCATGTCGGGGACGATCATCGAACGGCGGGACCACGTCTTGATGACGTTCTTGGTGCCCTTTTCGTTCTCGGCAGCCACCTTCAGAAAGAGGTGCTGGTCGACGAAGGGGCCTTTCTTCAGGCTGCGTGGCATGTTCCCAGGCTCCTATCGCTTGTTCTTGCCAGTACGACGGCGACGCACAATGAGCTTGTCGCTTTCCTTGTTGGGGCGGCGGGTGCGGCCCTCGGGCTTGCCGTTCGGGTTGACCGGGTGGCGGCCGCCGGAGGTCTTGCCTTCACCACCACCATGCGGGTGGTCCACCGGGTTCATGGCCACACCACGGACGGTCGGGCGGATGCCCTTCCAGCGCAGGCGGCCGGCCTTGCCCCAGTTGATGTTGGACTGCTCGGCATTGCCGACCTCGCCCACGGTGGCGCGGCAGCGCACGTCCACGTTGCGGATTTCCCCGGAGGGCAGGCGCAGCTGGGCGAAGCGGCCTTCCTTGGCGACGAGCTGCACGGAGGCGCCGGCGGAGCGGGCCATCTTGGCGCCGCCGCCTGGACGCAGCTCCACGGCGTGGATAACGGTACCCACGGGGATGTTGCGCATCGGCAGGTTGTTGCCCGGCTTGATGTCGGCGTTCGGGCCGGCTTCGACCATGTCGCCCTGGGCCAGCTTGTTCGGCGCAATGATGTAGCGCTTGGTGCCGTCCACGTAGTGCAGCAGGGCGATGCGGGCGGTACGGTTCGGGTCGTACTCGATGTGCGCGACCTTGGCCGGCACGCCGTCCTTGTCGTGGCGGCGGAAGTCGATCAGGCGGTACTGGCGCTTGTGGCCGCCGCCCTTGTGCCGGGTGGTGATCTTGCCGCTGTTGTTGCGGCCGCCGGTCTTGGACAGCGGACGCAGCAGCGACTTCTCCGGCGTCGACCGCGTGATTTCGGCAAAGTCGGCCACGCTCGAGCCGCGGCGGCCCGGCGTAGTCGGCTTGTATTTACGGATTCCCATGTTTTATTTCCTCGTTAAAGTGGTCTCCGCTTAGGAAAGCGGACCGCCGAAGATGTCGATTGTGCCTTCCTTCAGGGTGACAATGGCGCGCTTGGTGTCCTTGCGCTGTCCCCATCCGAACTTGGTCCGCTTGCGCTTTCCGGCACGGTTGATGGTGTTGATCGAGTCGACCTTGACGGAGAAGATCTTCTCCACGGCGAACTTGATCTCGCTCTTGTTCGAGCGCGGGTCGACCAGGAAGGTGTACTTACCTTCGTCGATCAGGCCGTAGCTCTTTTCCGAAACGACGGGTGCGATGACGACGTCGCGGGGGTCCTTACCGGTGGTCGCGCTCACTTGGCGTCCTCCTTGGCAGTGTTCTGTTCGGCTGTCTTGTCAGCTGTCTTGGCTGCGACGAACGCCTCGTAGGCGGCCTGGGTGAAGACCACGTCGTCGGAGACCAGCACGTCGTAGGTGTTCAGCTGGTCCACGTAGATGGTGTGGACTTCCTCGATGTTGCGCAGGCTCAGGGCCGCGACATCGTTGGAGCGCTCGATCACCACGAGCAGGTTCCGGCGGTCGGTCACCGCGCGCAGGGCCTCGAGTGCTGCCTTGGTGGACGGCTTCTCGCCGGCGACCAGTGCGTCGAGGACGTGGATGCGGCCGTTGCGTGCCCGGTCGGACAGGGCACCGCGCAGGGCGGCAGCCTTCATCTTCTTGGGGGTGCGCTGGCTGTAGTCGCGCGGGGTCGGGCCGTGGACGACGCCGCCGCCGGTCATGTGCGGGGCACGGATGGAACCCTGGCGGGCGCGGCCGGTGCCCTTCTGCTTGAACGGCTTGCGGCCGGCGCCGGAAACCTCGGCGCGGGTCTTGGTCTTGTGGGTACCCTGGCGGGCTGCCGCGAGCTGGGCGACGACGACCTGGTGCAGCAGCGGCACGTTGGTCTGGACGTCGAAGATCTCGGCAGGCAGGTCTACCTGGACAGTGTTGGCCATTGGACTAGGCTCCCTTCACTGCGGAACGGACGAGGACGACCGAGCCGCGGGCACCGGGAACGGCACCCTTGATCAGGAGCAGCGACTTCTCGGCGTCCACGGCGTGAACGGTCAGGTTCTGCGTGGTGTGGCGGACGTTACCCATACGGCCGGCCATGCGCAGGCCCTTGAAGACGCGGCTCGGGGTGGATGCGCCACCGATGGAACCGGGCTTGCGGTGGTTCTTGTGCTGGCCGTGCGAGGCCCCGACACCGGAGAAGCCGTGGCGCTTCATGACACCGGCGAAGCCCTTACCCTTGGTGGTGCCGACGACGTCGACCTTCTGGCCGGCCTCGAAGACCTCCACGGAGAGCTCCTGGCCCAGTTCGTAGGATTCGGCGTCGGAGGTGCGCAGCTCGACCAGGTGGCGGCGCGGGGTCACGCCGGCCTTCTCGAAGTGGCCGGCGAGCGGCTTGGTCACCTTGCGCGGGTCGATCGCACCGTAGCCGATCTGGACGGCGGTGTAGCCGTCGCGCTCTGCATTGAGCAGCTGAGTAACGACGTTGGAGTCGGCCTGGACGACGGTCACCGGTACAACGCGGTTGTTCTCGTCCCAGACCTGGGTCATGCCGAGCTTGGTACCCAGCAGGCCCTTCACCTGGCGTGTAAGCGAAGTAGACATGTGAATCCGCGCCCCCTTACAGCTTGATTTCGATGTTCACGTCTGCGGGCAGGTCGAGCCGCATGAGCGAGTCAACAGCCTTGGGCGTGGGGTCAATGATGTCGATCAGACGCTTGTGAGTACGCATTTCGAAGTGCTCACGGCTGTCCTTGTACTTGTGCGGCGAACGAATAACGCAGTACACGTTCTTCTCGGTCGGCAGCGGCACGGGGCCCACTACCGTTGCGCCTGCACGCGTGACCGTCTCAACGATCTTCCGTGCTGAAACATCAATGACCTCGTGGTCATATGACTTCAGACGGATGCGGATTTTCTGTCCCGCCATGGCGTCTCCGCTCTCTTTCTCAGTGCTGCTCTGTTTATTTCTGGCATGCGCCCCGCGTCCCGTTCCGGCTCGATGACCGGCAGTGCCTGGACCTGGCGCCCCTCCAACAGACTGAATCCGGACGATTCCGGGTTCCTCACCCTGCCGAGGCTCCGACCCCCGCGCTCGGGCGTGTCGCGAAGATTCCGCAGACTCCGCCCAACATGATTGGGGTGGGTTATATTTGGGCTTGAGCCGCCTTCTTCGGGCCCGACCCTGACCCCGGGCATTATCCCGGGCGGGACGCAACCTCGCCTGAAGACACGCAAAAGCGCTTGAACAACGTCATCCAGTGTGCCAGATATCGGTGCGAAACGCGAATCGGGCCGATGTCCCCGCCTGCGCGCGCCCGGGGCGCTAGACTTCGCTCCCCTGCGCCCGCTCCGGTCCCACCGCTACCGCAACGGCGGTTTTCGGGCGCGGCCCGGTTTGGGACCGCCGCCGTCAGGGTACGGGGGTTACGGCGGGCAGGCTCAGGTGAGATGCTACGAGCTACGGCCCGCCGTGAAGCCTACCGCCGAGTGAAGGAGCCGTCCATGGCCATCGCCGCCGAAAGCCTCGCCGCGAAACTGCCTGCACACTTCATGCTGGGCGTGGCCACAGCCGCCTTCCAGATCGAAGGGGCGGTGGCCGAGGACGGCCGCGGTCCTTCAGGCTGGGACGCCTTCACCCACCTGCCGGGGCGGATCGTCGATGGCACGGACGCGGACATTGCCTGTGACCACTACCACCGCATGCCCGAGGACGTGGAACTCATCCACGCCCTCGGGGCCGACTCCTACCGGTTCTCCCTGTCCTGGCCGCGGATCCAGCCGGACGGCCGGGGGCCGGTGAACCGCAAGGGCGTGGACTTTTACGACCGGCTGCTGGACCGGCTGCTGGAGCGGGGCATCTCCCCCATGTGCACCATCTACCACTGGGACACTCCCCTGCCGCTGGAGCAGGAAGGCGGCTGGCTGAACCGGGAGACGGCCTACCGGCTGGCCGAGTTCGCCGCCCTGGCAGCAGATGCCTTCGGCGACCGCGTCGACCGCTGGGTGACGATCAACGAGCCGGCCACCGTGACGCTCAACGGCTACGCCCTCGGGCTGCACGCCCCTGGAGTGCCGCACCTGTTCGACTCCCTGCCGGCCGCGCACCACCTGCTGCTCGGCCACGGGCTGAGCGTCGAGGCCCTGCGCACGGCCAGCGTCCGGGGCGAGGTGGGCATCACCAACGTCTACTCCCCGGTGGTCCCGGCCACGGAGGGGTTCGGCAACGAACTGATGGTGCAGCTGTACGACATCCTCTTCAACGGCATGTTCGCGGACCCGGTGCTGCTGGGCAGCTACCCGCGGTTCAATCCGCTGCTGACGCCCTTCCTGGCCTACTTCCACACGGTGCCGGAGGAGGACATCGCCCTGATGCACCAGCCGCTGGACTTCTACGGCCTGAACTACTACTTCCCCTCCCGGATCGCCCCGGGGCCCGGGCCGCTGACCGGCCCGCACGCCAAGCCCGAGGGCGTGCCCGAGCAGTTCGTCCAGGACGTGCAGGATATGCCGTTCCACCTCACCGGCTGGCCCGGCTACGAGCGGACCGGCTTCGGCTGGCCCGTGGCCCCGCAGTACCTGGGGGTGGCGCTGACCGAGATGGCCCGGCGTTATCCCGGGATGCCCCCGGTCTACATCACCGAAGGCGGGGCCAGCTTCACCGACGTCGTCGTCGAGGACGCACTGACCGGCGAACCGGAGGTGGCCGACGTGAAGCGGACGGAGTATCTGGCCGACCACATCAATGCGGCGCTGGAGGCCACGGCGCCAGGCGGGCCGGCCGAGGCCATCGATCTGCGCGGCTACTACGTCTGGACGCTGATGGACAACTTCGAATGGGCTGCCGGCTACAGCCAGCGCTTCGGCCTGGTCTACGTGGACTTCGCCACCCAGCGGCGCATCCCCAAGGCCTCCTACAAGTGGCTGCAGCAGCTGGCCTCGCACCGGGACCGGGCCCGGGCCCGGCTGTAGGAGCTACTGCCGGCCGTGGCGGTTGGCCCGCCGGATCCGGCGGGCCCGCTCGATCTCGTGGCGGAAGTAGCGCCGGGCCCACAGCACGCCGGAGGCCGCCGCAGCCACGGTGCCGGCGAGAACCCAGAAGACGACCCATTCCATGGAGCCGATGCTACCGGAGGACGGCGCGGTTTCCCGCCTGCCGGCCCTGTTTTTCCCCGGCGGGGAGGGCTCCGGCCGGAAGCGGCGGGATTATTCTGGAAGTATCCGTCGGTCTCGGTTCAAAGGAGATGGGCACCATGCTGAGCACAACGAAAATGACGACGGTCCTGCCCGTGAAAGACATGGACCGTGCGCGCGACTTCTACGGAAACCGCCTGGGCCTGCAGCCCGTGGCAGCCCCGGAGGAGGGCACCGCGATGTTCTCCAGCGGCGGCGGTTCGGCGATCGAACTGATGGTCAAGCCAAACGCCGACACCTCCGACCACACCTCGGTCAGCTTCGAGGTGGACGATCTGGCCAGCGAGATGAAGACGCTGGAGGAGCGCGGAATCAGGTTCGAGGACTACGACCTGCCGGGCCTGAAGACGGTGGACCACGTGGCCACCAGCGAACACCAGAAGTGCGCTTGGTTCACGGATACCGAGGGCAACATCCTCTGCCTCCACCAGAACCTCACCTGAACCCCGTCCCGTTCGGGGCACCGGCCGGCCCGTGCGGATCAAAGCCGGATTAAACGCGGAACCCCGCTGCAGCAGCAGCGGGGTTCCGTGTTGTCCGGGTATCCGGGACCGGTGTTACTTCAGGATCTTGGTAACGCGGCCGGATCCAACGGTGCGGCCACCCTCGCGGATGGCGAAGCCGAGGCCCTCTTCCATAGCGATCGGCTGGATGAGCTCGACGGTCATCTCCGTGTTGTCGCCGGGCATGACCATTTCGGTGCCCTCCGGCAGGGTGATGACGCCGGTCACGTCCGTGGTACGGAAGTAGAACTGCGGGCGGTAGTTCGAGTAGAACGGGTTGTGGCGGCCGCCCTCATCCTTGGACAGGATGTAGACGTTGGCCTCGAAGTTGGTGTGCGGGGTGATCGAACCCGGCTTGACAACAACCTGGCCACGCTCCACGTCCTCGCGCTTGATACCGCGCAGCAGCAGACCACAGTTCTCGCCGGCCCAAGCCTCGTCGAGCTGCTTGTGGAACATTTCGATACCGGTGACGGTGGTCTTCTGGACCGGGCGGATACCGACGATCTCAACTTCGGAGTTGATCGCGAGGGTACCGCGCTCGGCACGGCCGGTCACCACGGTGCCGCGGCCGGTGATGGTGAAGACGTCCTCGATCGGCATCAGGAACGGCTTGTCCTTGTCGCGGACCGGGTCCGGAACGTTCTCGTCCACGGCTTCCATCAGGTCCTCGACGGACTTGACCCACTGCGGGTCACCCTCGAGGGCCTTCAGGCCGGAGACGCGCACAACCGGAGCGTTGTCGCCGTCGAAGCCCTGGGAGCTGAGCAGCTCGCGGACTTCCATCTCGACCAGGTCGAGCAGTTCCTCGTCCTCGACCATGTCAGCCTTGTTCAGGGCCACGAGCAGGTAGGGCACGCCCACCTGGCGGGCCAGCAGAACGTGCTCGCGGGTCTGGGCCATCGGACCGTCGGTGGCGGCAACCACGAGGATCGCGCCGTCCATCTGGGCCGCACCGGTGATCATGTTCTTGATGTAGTCGGCGTGGCCCGGAGCGTCGACGTGCGCGTAGTGGCGCTTCTCGGTCTGGTACTCGATGTGGGCGATGTTGATGGTGATACCGCGCTGGCGCTCTTCCGGAGCCGCGTCGATGGACGAGAAGTCGCGCTGCTCGTTGAGATCGGGGTACTTGTCGGCAAGCACCTTGGAAATGGCAGCGGTCAACGTGGTCTTGCCATGGTCAACGTGACCGATGGTGCCGATGTTGACGTGCGGCTTAGTCCGCTCGAACTTTGCCTTCGCCACTGGTTCCTCCTAGAACGTCTTGAGAAGAATTGCTCTCCGGCAACGCTTTTCGCTACCGAAACTTGAACAAGTCTACGTCGGGCTTTGATATTTGGTGAAATTACAGGCATCGACCGGCACCGGTTGCGATGCCTTCGGCCTGGGGCCGCAGGTGGCCGGATGCCCCGGGGCCGGCACATCCAGCCACCTGCGGTGACTGCCCGCCCGGCTCATCACCGGGCGGGCAACGGCGGCTTACTCGCCGCGCGTCTTCTGGATGATCTCGTCGGCAACAGCCTTCGGGACCTCGGCGTAGCTGTCGAACTGCATCGAGTAGACCGCGCGGCCCTGGGTCTTAGACCGCAGGTCACCGATGTAGCCGAACATCTCGGACAGCGGCACGTTGGCACGCACCACCTTGACGCCGGAGGCATCTTCCATGGACTGGATCATGCCGCGGCGGGAGTTCAGGTCGCCGATGACGTCGCCCATGTACTCCTCGGGGGTACGCACCTCGACGGCCATCAGCGGCTCGAGCAGGACCGGGTTGGCGCGCTTGACGCCTTCCTTGAGGACCTGGGAACCGGCGATCTTGAACGCCATTTCGGAGGAGTCGACGTCGTGGTAGGCGCCGTCGAGCAGGCTTGCCTTGACGCCCACCAGCGGGTAGCCGGCGAGGACACCGAGCTGCATGGCGTCCTGGATGCCCGCATCCACGGAGGGGATGTACTCGCGCGGGATGCGGCCGCCGGTGACCTTGTTCTCGAACTCGTAGAAGGTGCCCTCGGAGGTGTCCAGCGGCTCGAAGGTCACCTGCACCTTGGCGAACTGGCCGGAACCACCGGTCTGCTTCTTGTGGGTGTAGTCGACCTTCTCGACGGCACGCTTGATCGTCTCGCGGTAGGCGACCTGGGGCTTGCCCACGTTGGCCTCGACCTTGAATTCGCGGCGCATGCGGTCCACCAGGATGTCCAGGTGCAGCTCGCCCATGCCGGCGATGACGGTCTGACCGGTCTCTTCGTTGAGGGAGACCTGGAAGGTCGGGTCCTCTTCGGAGAGCTTCTGGATGGCGGTGGAGAGCTTCTCCTGGTCACCCTTGGTCTTCGGCTCGATGGCAACCGAGATCACCGGCTCCGGGAAGGTCATGGACTCGAGCACGATCGGGTTGGCCGGATCGCACAACGTGTCGCCGGTGGTGGTGTCCTTCAGGCCGATCGCCGCGTAGATGTGGCCGGTGGTGATCTCGTCCACCGGGTTCTCCTTGTTGGCGTGCATCTGGAACAGCTTGCCGATGCGCTCCTTCTTGCCCTTGGTGGAGTTGATCACCTGGGCGCCGGAGGAGGCCTTGCCGGAGTAGACGCGGATGTAGGTCAGCTTGCCGAAGAACGGGTGGGTGACCACCTTGAAGGCCAGCGCCGAGAACGGGGCGTCTGCGTCAGCCGGGCGCTCGAGGATGATCTCCTCGTCGCGCACGTCGTGGCCCTTGACGTTGGGCACGTCCAGCGGGCTGGGCAGGTAGTCGATGACCGCGTCCAGCATCGGCTGGACACCCTTGTTCTTGAACGCCGAACCGCAGAAGACCGGGTAGATCTCGGAGTTCACGGTCAGCTTGCGGATGCCGGCCTTGAGCTCGTCGATGCTCAGCTCTTCGCCCTCGAGGTACTTCTCCATGAGTTCCTCGGAGGACTCGGCCACGGCCTCGACCAGCTGGGCGCGGTATTCCTCGGCCTTCTCCTGCAGGTCAGCCGGGATCTCCTCGACCTCGTACTCGGCGCCCATCTTGGTCTCGCCGCGCCAGGTCAGGGCCTTCATGGTCAGCAGGTCGACAACGCCCTCGAAGTCGTTCTCGGCGCCGATCGGCAGCTGCATGACCAGCGGCTTGGCACCGAGGCGGTTGATGATGGTGTCGACGGTGAAGTAGAAGTCCGCACCCAGCTTGTCCATCTTGTTGACGAAGCAGATGCGCGGGACGTTGTACTTGTCGGCCTGGCGCCACACGGTCTCGGACTGCGGCTCGACGCCTTCCTTACCGTCGAACACCGCCACGGCGCCGTCGAGGACGCGCAGCGAACGCTCCACCTCGACGGTGAAGTCCACGTGGCCCGGGGTGTCGATGATGTTGATCTGGTTGTTGTTCCAGTAGCAGGTGGTCGCGGCGGAGGTGATGGTGATGCCGCGTTCCTGCTCCTGGGCCATCCAGTCCATGGTGGAGGCGCCGTCGTGCGTCTCACCGATCTTGTGGTTAACACCGGTGTAGAAGAGGATGCGCTCAGTAGTGGTGGTCTTGCCGGCATCGATGTGGGCCATGATGCCGATATTGCGGACCTTTTTCAGGTCGGTAAGCACGTCGAGTGCCACAGTGTCTCCCTTTATAGGTGAGCCGCACGGACGGCGCGGGCCCGGGTTGCGGGCCCGCCGCCGTCAACTGCGCTCTGTTACCAGCGGTAGTGGGCGAAGGCCTTGTTGGACTCGGCCATCTTGTGGGTGTCTTCGCGGCGCTTCACAGCGGCACCGAGACCGTTCGAGGCATCCAGAATCTCGTTCATCAGGCGCTCGGTCATGGTCTTCTCGCGGCGGGCCTTGGAGTAACCCACCAGCCAGCGCAGGGCCAGGGCCGTGGCACGACCCGGCTTGACCTCGACCGGAACCTGGTAGGTTGCGCCACCGACGCGGCGGGAGCGGACCTCAAGGGTGGGGCGCACGTTGTCCATGGCCTTCTTCAGGGCCGCAACGGGATCGCCTCCGGTCTTCGAGCGCGCACCTTCCAGGGCACCGTAAACGATGCGCTCCGCGGTGGACTTCTTACCGTCGACCAGAACCTTGTTGATGAGCTGGGTAACCAGCGGGGATCCGTAGACCGGATCAACGACGAGCGGCCGCTTGGGGGCCGGACCCTTGCGGGGCATTACTTCTTCTCCTTCTTCGCGCCGTAGCGGGAGCGGGCCTGCTGGCGGTTCTTCACGCCCTGGGTGTCGAGGGCGCCGCGCACGATCTTGTAGCGCACACCCGGCAGGTCCTTCACACGACCGCCGCGCACCAGCACGATGGAGTGTTCCTGCAGGTTGTGGCCGACGCCGGGGATGTAGGCGGTCACTTCGATGCCGCCGGCGAGGCGGACACGGGCGACCTTGCGCAGCGCGGAGTTCGGCTTCTTCGGGGTGGTGGTGTAGACGCGGGTGCAGACGCCGCGCTTCATGGGGCTGCCCTTAAGCGCGGGAGCCTTGGTCTTGGAGACCTTAGGAGTCCGGCCCTTGCGGACCAGCTGCTGAATCGTAGGCACTTTCGTGTTCTCCGTTAAGTTGGACTTTGCCCGCCGCCCGGTTCCCTGCCGCATGGGCACGGTCCCGGGGGCTGGCACTTTCGGTCGTCTTCGCACTCCCTGCGGAAATGAAGCGACCGTAGGCGTGCAAAAGTGTGGCATTCTCCGCGCACGTACCCCGCGGACCGGAAACAGGCCCCGTCCCCCGGGATCCGGGAAACGGCCTTCATCCACTGCCACACAAAACAATCGGTATCAAGTCTAACAGAGATTCCGCGCGCCATGACACGCCCGGGCCCGGGGGCCGGCTACCGCCGCGAGCCTTCCCACTGCCCGCCTGCGCGCCGCCCCTTCCCACTGCCCGCTTCGCTCGCAGCGGGGCCCTCGGTGCTAGCTGCGCGGCGGGACCCGCGGCTCCTGCTTGGCCCGCAGGGCGTCGGTGGCCTTCCGCGAGGCGGCCTGCAGCTGGGGCAGGACCTCCGCGGCGAGGTCGTCCAGGTTCCGGCCGGCATCCTCGAAGCGCACCTGCATGGACACGTTCAGCGCCGCAGCCACGCTTCCGTCCGGCGCATGGATGGGCACCGCCACCGAGCGCAGGCCGGTTTCCAGTTCCTGGTCGACCACGGCGTAGCCCTGCCGGCGGATCCTGGCCAGCTCGGCCCGCAGCACGTCCGGGGTGCCGATGGTCCGGGGTGTCAGCGGCCGCAGATCCGCGGCGGCCAGGTAGCGTTCCAGCTCCGGCTCGGGCAGCCCCGCCAGCAGCACCCGGCCCATCGAGGTGGCGTAGGCGGGAAAGCGTGTGCCCACGGTAATGCCCACCGTCATGATGCGGCGGGTGTGGATGCGCGCAATGTAGACAATGTCCGCCCCGTCCAGGATGGAGGCGGAGGTGGATTCATGCAGCTGGGCGGAGAGTTCCTCCAGCAGCGGCTGCACCAGCTGGGGCAGGGTTTGTCCGGACAAATAGGAGTAGCCCAGCTGCAGGACCAGGGCCGTCAGCTCGAAGACACGCCCGTCGGTCCGGACGTAGCCCAGTTCCACCAGGGTATGCAGGAAACGGCGGGCGGTGGCGCGGGTCAGCCCCGTGCGCCGGGAGACGTCGCTGAGGGTCATGCTGACGTTCTCCGCGTCGAAGGCGCGGATCACGGCCAGCCCGCGCGCCAGGGACTGGACAAACTGGTCCCCGGGCTGTTTCGTCTCGGTCATCGCCCTCCGCTGTTTCCGGTGCTGCCCGCGCTCAGCGTTCGCTGCCTGCCCCGCGCGCGTCGCGCACGGGGACCCTGGCAGCTCCCTTACAGCGGCGGCAGCAGCTTGACGTCCATCTTCGCCTGCAGTTCCTCCACGGTGGTGCCAAAGGTCTCGCGCACGCGCACGCCCTCGGACGAAATCAGGAACACCGCCTCATTAGTGTAAACGCGGGTCACGCAGCCTACGCCCGTGAGCGGGTAGCTGCATTCGGGCACCAGCTTGCTCCTGCCGTCCTTGGTGAACAGGGACATCATCACGTAGACGTCCTTGGCACCGGTGGCCAGGTCCATCGCGCCGCCGACGGCCGGGATCGCGTCAGGGGCCCCGGTGTGCCAGTTGGCCAGGTCGCCGGTCGCAGAGACCTGGAAGGCCCCCAGGACGCAGACGTCCAGGTGCCCGCCGCGCATCATGGCGAAGGAATCGGCGTGGTGGAAGTAGGAGGCGCCGGGAAGTTCGGTGACCGGAATCTTGCCGGCGTTGATCAGGTCCTCGTCGATCTGGTCCCCGTGCGCCTCCGGGCCCATGCCCAGCATGCCGTTCTCGGTATGCAGGGTGACCTCCTGCTCCGGGGTCAGGTAGTTCGAGACCAGCGTGGGCTGGCCGATGCCCAGGTTCACATAGGATCCGGGTTTGATGTCCCTGGCGACAAGCTGTGCCAGCGCGTCGCGGCTGAGTTTCTCGCTCACTGGTTTACCTCATGTTCGGTACTGGAGGGTGCGGCCGGGCCGGACGCGGGCGGTTCGATCCTGACGACGGTGTCGACGTAGATGCCCGGGGTGATGACCGCTTCCGGATCGATCTGGCCGGTCTCCACGATCTCGGAGACCTGGACGATGGCCTGCTTGGCGGCCGCGGCCATGATCGGGCCGAAGTTGCGGGCGGTCTTGCGGTAGACCAGGTTGCCGACCTTGTCCGCCTTCAGCGCCTTGATCAGCGCGAAGTCGGCGTGGATGGGCGATTCGAGCACGTAGCCGCGGCCGTCGATGACGCGCGTCTCCTTGCCCTCGGCCAGCATGGTGCCGTAGCCGGTGGGCGTGAAGAAGCCGCCGATGCCGGCGCCGGCGGCGCGGATGCGCTCGGCCAGGTTGCCCTGCGGCACCAGTTCCAGCTCGATCTCCCCCGCCCGGTAGGCGGCGTCGAAATGCCAGGAATCGGACTGGCGCGGAAACGAGCAGATGATCTTCCTGACCCGGCGCTCCTTGATCAGCAGCGCCAGGCCGGCGTCAGCCTGGCCGGCGTTGTTGTTGACCACTGTCAGGTCGGTGGCGCCGCCCTGGAGCAGCGCGTCGATCAGTTCCATCGGCTGGCCAGCATTGCCGAAGCCGCCGATCAGCACCGTGGCGCCGTCGTGGACGCCGGCGACCGCCTCCTGGGCGGTGGCTGCAATCGTGAGCATGGTCCGGACCTCCTTACTGTTGCGTGGGAGCTGCTGGGCCCCCGGGTGGTGGTTACTTGGTGGCGTTGACGTTCTCGAGCACGACGGCCAGGCCCTGGCCGACGCCGATGCAGATCGCGGCCACGCCCCAGCGTTCCCCGCTGGCTTCGAGCCGGCGGGCCAGGGTGCCGAGGATGCGGATGCCGGAGGCGCCCAGCGGGTGGCCGATGGCCACGGCGCCGCCCCAGGCGTTGACCAGCGCCGGGTCCACCTCCCAGGCGTCGAGGCAGGCCAGCGACTGGGCGGCGAACGCTTCGTTCAGCTCGACGGCGGCGACTTCACCCCAGCCGATGCCGGCGCGCTTGAGCGCCTGGTTGGCGGCCTCGACGGGGGCGAAACCGAAGAACTGCGGCTCGTTCGCGGCGGCACCGCGGCCGGCGATCCGGGCCAGCGGGGCCAGGCCCAGTTCCGTGCCGCCGGCTTCGCTGCCCAGGAAGGCGGCGGAGGCGCCGTCGGAAAGCGGGGAGGCGTTGCCGGCAGTGACCGTGCCGCCGGCCGCAGCGCCGTCGGCGGGATCATCCGCGGCCGGGCGGAACACGGTCTTCAGGCCCGCCAGCTTCTGTGCCGAGCTGTTCGGCCGGATGCCCTCGTCGCGGGTCAGATCGGTGCCTGGAACGGCAATGACCTGGTTGTCATAGCGGCCCGCGTTCCAGGCGGCGTCGGCCAGGTTGTGCGAGTTGGCGGCGAATTCGTCCTGCCGTTCGCGGCTGATGCGGAAGCGCTCGCGCAGCTGCTCGGTCGCCTCGCCCAATGACACGGTCCACTCCGCGGGCATCCGCCGGTTCACCAGGCGCCAGCCGAGCGTGGTGGAGGCCAGGGTCATATCGCCGGCCGGATAGGGCTTTTCGGTCTTGGGCAGCACCCACGGGGCCCGGCTCATGGATTCGACGCCGCCGACCAGCACGACGTCGGCCTCGCCGGCGTTGATCTGCCGGGACGCGATGATCGCCGCATCCAGGCTGGAGCCGCACAGCCGGTTCACCGTGGTCCCCGGGATGGAGGTGGGCAGGCCTGCCAGCAGCGTGGCCATGCGGGCGACGTTGCGGTTTTCCTCGCCGGCACCGTTGGCGTTGCCGAAGACCACCTCGTCGATGTGCGCCGGGTCCAGGTCCTTGGCACGGGAGACCGAAGCCTTGACCACCTCGGCCGCCAGGTCGTCGGGGCGCACGCCCGCCAACCCGCCGCCGAACTTCCCGAACGGGGTACGGACTGCATCGTAGAGATATGCCTGGTTCACTGCGGCTCCTTTATCCGCGCCCGGCACCGGGCGCGGGGTCGGCTTCGCCCAGGTCCCGACCCGCCACGGGCCGGGACCTGACCGGGAATTGCTGTCGGCAGCACAGTTCCGGAAGCGGCTAGCGTTCGCTGTACGAACTTCTGTGCGTCATATGAACTATAGGGTGGCTGTGTTCTCCTCGTCAAGCTTGGCGAAGACCCCCTGGGCCACCTTGAAGGCCACATTCGCCGCCGGCACGCTGCAGTAGATGGCCGACTGCAGGATCACTTCCTTGATCTCGTCCCGGGTCATGCCGTTGGTCAGCGCGGCGCGCACATGCATCGCCAGCTCCTCCCAGTAGCCGTTGGCGATCATCGCAGTGAGCGTGATCGCGCTGCGGGTGGTCCGGGACAGCCCCGGACGGGTCCAGATGGTGCCCCAGGCATAGCGGGTGATCAGTTCCTGGAAGTCCTGGGTGAAGCCGTCGATGGAGGCGTTGGCCCGGTCCACATGGGCATCGCCGAGGACCTCGCGGCGCACCGCCATGCCTGCGTCATAGAGCGCTTCCTGGGACTGGGCCGGGTCGAACGTAAAGTGCTTCTCGCTCACGGGGAGGATCTCCTTGCTGGTAGGTGGTGTGTCCTGCGGGATCAGGCTGCCAGGAAGAAGCGGCGCAGCAGCGCCGCGGTCTCCTCGGGTGCTTCGGCCGGCGCCTGGTGGGCGGCGGAGGCGACGACGGCAGCGGTGCCGTGCTGCACGCCGGCGGCCACCGCCTCGGCGAACGGCGGCGGGCAGACCTCGTCGGCGCCGCCGGCGATGGCGATCACCGGGACGGTGACCGCCCCCAGGCGCCCGCGCACGTCGAAACCGGCGAGTGCGCCGCAGGCATGGGCGTAGGCGAACCGGTCGGCGTTCTGCAGGCTGTGGAGCAGCCGGGCCGCGGCCTCGGGGTGCTGCTCGATGAAGCCGGGGGCGAACCAGCGCCGGGCCGATCCCTCCACCATGGTGGGCGTGCCGGCAGCGCTGACGGTTGCGGCACGCTCCTGCCAGGCCTGCGGGTCGCCGATCCTGGCACCGGAGCAGATCACGGCCAGGCCGGAGAACAGCTGCGGATGGTCCAGGCCCAGCTGCAGGGCCAGCTGGCCGGCCATCGACACGCCGGCGAAGAAGATCTTCTGCTCCGGGTCGATGTCCCCGGCCGCGCGCAGCTGCTCCACCAGGCCGGCCACGGCGGTAGCCAGCCCGGCCATGGTGTACGGTTTGGTGGAGGCCGGGCTGGCCCCGTGCCCGGGCAGGTCGATGCCGATGACCTGGAAGTCCTCCAGGTGCGCGACGGCGTCGGTCCACAGGGCCTTGGCCCCGGTGCCGAGGCCCGCCGCGGCGATCAGCACGGGCCTGCCCCTGCTGCCGGACAGCTGGGTGGGGATGATGCCGGAGATGCTCACGGCCGGCTCCATTCCTGGTAGTGGGAGGTAATCCGGCTGATCAGCTCGTCGGCCTGGCCGGTGTAGTTGGCCGGCTCCAGCAGGTCGGCCAGCCGGGCATCGGAGAGCTCCTCCTTCGGCACGGCCGCGCGCAGCAGCTCACCCAGCGGTGCGCCGGTGGCCAGGGATTCGTTGACCAGCGCCTGGACCTTCGCCTTGCCGGCGCCCGGCTCCGCCCCGTCCAGCAGCGGTGCCGCCGCGGCCATGATCTTCTCGCTGACCAGCAGCGGCCCGGTCAGCGCGAGGTTGGCCGCCATCCGGTCCCGGTGCACGGCCAGGCCCCCGGCCAGCTCGGCCAGCTTGGCCGCCGCTCCCCCGGCCAGGCGCAGCAGCTGGCGCAGCGCCTGCCACTCCACGTGCCAGGAGCCGTCCGGCCGTTCGTCGACGGCGCCGGCGGCCGCGGCCTGTACCTGGGCCAGGTGGCCCGGAGCGGCCAGGGCGGCGCTGCGGATCAGCACCGAGAGCACTGGGTTCTGCTTCTGCGGCATGGCAGAGGACACGCCGCGGCCTGCGGCCCGGGGCTCGGACAGTTCGCCGATTTCCGGCCGGCTGAGCAGCAGCACGTCATTGGCGACCTTGCCGGCGGCCGCCAGCACGTCGGCCAGCGCCGCGGCCAGCGCGGTCACCGGCAGCCGGTTGGTCTGCCACGGCGCCACCGGGTCGGCCAGCCCCAGCCGGGCCGCGAGCCGTGCCGCCAGCTCCAGCGGCGCGCCGCGGTCCGGGGCCGCGCCGGTGAGGGTGGTCAGCGCGGCCATCGTGCCGGCGGCCCCGCCCCACTGCAGCGGCAGCGCGGCGGCCGCCTCCTCCAGGCGCATGCCGGCCCGGCCCACGCCGTCGAGCCAGTTGGCGGCCTTGAGCCCGAAGGTCGAGGGCAGCGAATGCTGGGTCAGCGTCCGCGCCACGGTGACCGTGCCGCGGTGTTCATCCGCCAGCCGGGCCAGCGCGGCCGCGGCCGCGCGCAGGTCGGTGCCGATGACCTCCACGGTGCGGCGGGCCATCACGAACAACGCGCTGTCCACGATGTCCTGGCTGGTGGCGCCCTTATGGACCGCTGCCGCGGCCGCGGCGGCTTCGGGAGCCGCGGAAGCCCGAAGATTGGCCCTCAGGTCCGCCAGCAGCGGGATCAGCGGGTTGCCGCCGCCCTGGGCCCGGACGGCGAGGTCCGCGGCGTCGTACAGGCCGGCCCGCGCGGCGGCTTCGACGGCGGCCGGCACCCCCGCGCCGGCATGGCCGGCGTCCGCGAGCACCCGGACCCATTCGAGCTCGACGTCGAGCATGGCCTGGATGAACTGTGAGTCGCTGGTTAAACGGGACGCTGCTGTCCCGGCCGTGGCCGGGGACAGCAGCCCGAAGTCAGCGGTATCCGCTGTAGTCATGGGTGGTTAGGCTCCCGGAAAGCTCAGGAAGACGGTCTCGTCCGCGCCCTGCAGCCGGATGTCGAAGCGCAGGTCCCCGTTGGGCTCGCGCCCGGCAATCAGGGTCCGGCGGCGCTCCTCGGGCAGCGAGGACAGCAGCGGGTCGCCGGCCAGGGCCGCGGTGTCCTCCGGCAGGTAGATGCGGGTGAACAGCCGGTTGAGCAGGCCGCGGGCGAAGACCACCACCGCGATGAACGGCGCCTTGCCCTCCTCGGTGGCGCCCGGGTTGACCGTGGTGAAGGTGTAGTGGCCGACGTTGTCCACGGCCGCCCGGCCCCAGCCGGTGAAGGTGTGGTCGTCGCGGACCAGCGAGCCGGTCTCCTGGACGATCCTGCCGTCCTCGTCCGCCTGCCAGATCTCCAGCAGGGAGTCCGGGATCGGGTCGCCGTTGCCGTCGTAGACCGTGCCGTGCAGCCGGATCGAGCCCGGGTGGGCGCGGTGCACCAGCTGGCTGTCCTTCTCGTAGGGCAGGGCGTAGCCGTAGAACGGGCCGATGGTCTGGCCCGGCGTGGGGACAAGCTTGGTTGCCGGCTCAGTCATTACTCTGCCTCCTCGTTTTCCATCCAGGTGCGGTTGCTGCCCGAGAGCACGATGTCCCAGCGGTAGCCGGTGTTCCATTCGTGGCTGGTGAGGTTGTGGTCGTAGGTGGCCACCAGCCGGTCGCGGGCGTTCTGGTCGGTGATGGACTGGTAGATCGGATCCAGCGCGAACAGCGGATCGCCCGGGAAGTACATCTGGGTGATCATGCGCTGGGTGAAGTCCGTGCCGAACAGCGAAAAGTGGATGTGGGCCGGGCGCCAGGCATTGTGGTGGTTCTTCCACGGGTACGGCGCCGGCTTGATGGTGGTGAAGCTGTAGGAACCGTCATCGCCCGTGATGCAGCGGCCCACGCCCGTGAAGTTCGGGTCGATCGGGGCCGGGTGCTGGTCGCGCTTGTGGATGTAGCGGCCGGCGGCGTTGGCCTGCCAGATCTCCACCAGCTGGCCGCGCACCGGCCGGCCGTCGCCGTCGAGGATCCGGCCCTGAACCACAATGCGCTCGCCCAGGGGCTCGCCGTTGTGCTGGATGGTCAGGTCCGCCTCGAGGGGGTGCACGTCGCGGTGCCCGAAGGCCGGGGACCACAGTTCGATGGTCTCCGGGTCCGTGTGGTGCAGGTCCTTGGTGGGGTGGCGCAGGATGGAGCTGCGGTAGGGCGGGAAGTCGATGCGCGGCTGGGTTTCCTCCGCGGCACCGTCGGCCTTGGCCTTCGCGTAGGCTTCGTGGATGGCGGCGATCTGCTCGCTGATCACGTCCTGGGTATCGGCCGCGGCGTCCGAGTCGGTGACCGGGGCGCCGGATTCGATGACGTGGCTCTCGTCGAAGGATTCGTCGGTGTTCGCTGGCATTGTCTTTCTCCTTTCGGGGCGGCGGGCGGCTAGCTGTGCGGCCAGCCGGTGTAGGACTCGGCCAGGTACTGCTGCCCGTAGCGCGAGCCGGCGACGGTGTCCAGTTCGCCCAGGGCGCGCTTGACCTCGAACGGGTTCGCGTCCTTGCGGGTGTGCAGCATGTTGGTCATCCAGTAGGAGAAGTTCTGCGCCTTCCAGACGCGGCGCAGGGCCTTCTCGCTGTAGCCGTCCAGCAGGTCCTTGGACTTGGTGGCGTAGTAGGAGTCGATGGCCTCGAAGAGGACCTTGACGTCGGCCAGGGCCAGGTTCAGGCCCTTGGCCCCGGTCGGCGGCACGGTATGCCCGGCGTCGCCGGCCAGGAAGAGGTTGCCGTAGCGCATCGGCTCGCACACATAGGAGCGGAACTTCAGGATCATCTGCTCGAAGATCGGCCCGCGCTTGAGCTGGAAGCCGTCCGGGCCGTCCACGCGCTTCTGCAGCTCGTCCCAGATCTGCTCCTCGCTCCACTTCGAGGCGTCCTCGTCCGGGTCGGCCTGGAAGTACATGCGCTGGACCGTGTCGCTGCGCTGCGAGATCAGCGCGAAGCCGTGCGGGGAGTTGGCGTAGATCAGTTCGTCCGAGCTCTTCGGGGCCTCGGTGAGGATGCCGAACCAGGCAAAGGGGTACTCGATGAAGTTGTCGGTCCGGTGTTCGGCCGGGATGGCCCACTTGCAGATGCCCTGCGAGCCGTCGGCACCCACGAGGATCTCGCAGTGGATCTCGAAGGCCTGGCCGTCCGCGCCGGTGAAGCGGATCTTCGGGGTATCGGTGGTCAGGTCCAGGATTTCGGTGTCCGAGACGCTGTAGCGCACGTCGCCGCCGTCGCGGGCGCGGGCCGCGGCCAGGTCCACGAAGACCTCGTTCTGCGGATACAGGGTCACGGTGGCGCCGACCAGCTCGGTGAAGTTCAGCCGGTGCGAGACGCCGTTGAAGCGCAGGTCGATGCCCTCGTGCTCCATGCCGTGGGTCAGGACGCGGCCGTTGACGTCGGAGTCGGTGAGCATCCTGACCGAGCCGGCCTCGAGGATGCCGGCGCGGTGGGTGTTTTTAATGGTCTCGTGGTCGCGCTTTTCGACCACGATGTTCTCGATGCCGGACTTGGCCAGCAGGTGGGAGAGCATCAGGCCGGCCGGCCCGCCGCCCACGATGCCCACCTGGGTCCTGATGATCTGCGCATGTTCGCCCATGGCTGGGTCTCCTTAGCTGCACTGGGGTGAGGGACACGTTTCGATCCAGTGTGGCCGGAGCTGCAGCGGCGGCGCACCGCCATTCTCATTGAATGGAAATTGCTACGCGGGGGCCGGCCCCAGGGTCCGGGCGATCCCCCGGGCGGCCGTCATCAGTGCGGGCACCACCGACTGGGAGTTCTCGAAGCCCAGGGGCACGACCACGCCCAGGGCCGCCTGCGCAGTGCCGTGCAGGTCCAGCACCGGCACGGCGATGCCGGTGGTGCCGGCGTCTACCCTCCCGTCGAAGGCTGCGTAGCCGCGCAGCCGGATCTGTGCCAGATGGCGGCGGAAGTCGAAGGACACCGCGTCCACCGAAGCCACGGCCTCCGGATGGCGCGTTAGGTAGGATTCCTGCACATGGTTGGGCGAATAGGCCAGCAGCACCATGCCCAGCGAGGTGCGGTGCACCGGCATGCGGCCGGCGATCTGGGCCTGGTTGACCACCGAGCCGCGGCTGGACAGGCGTTCGATCACCAGCACCTCGTCGTCGCGCAGCACGGCCAGCTGGGTGTGCTGGCGGACCACCGACTGGACATCTTCCATGAACGGGATGGCAGCCTGGCGCAGGTCAACTGCCGGGGAGGCGCGGTTGGCCAGTTCCCACAGCCGCAGCCCGGGCCGCACCATCCCGGCCTCGTCCTTGCTCAGCAGCCCGTGGCGGACCAGGTCGGCGGCCAGCCGGTAGGCGGTGGCCAGCGGGACATCGGCGCGCCGGGCCAAGGTGGCGATGCTGAGCGAGCTCCTGGTGCCGTCGAAGGCGCCCAGGACGCGGACCAGCCGGTCCAGCACGGAGTCACCGGAAGGTGAGTTGGCCATGTACCTAGCTTCGCATACGGCTCCTCCCCCATCGACTTGGCGGGTGACGCCCGTCGGAGCGGCCGAAAGCGGCGTGATCCGCCACGTCGGCCCGGAACGCAAGGCGCCCCCTGCGGACGTTTCCGTCGCAGGGGGCGCCTTGCTTCAGCGTGGGGCGCGCACGCCCCACCCGCTAGCGGTACTCGTTGCCGATGTCGTAGTCATCCAGCGGGATGGCGTGGAACTCCGGCGACAGGCCGCCGTCAACACCCGGGTAGTCGAAGTCGCTGAAGGCGCTCGGGCCGGTGAACAGGTTGGCCTTCGCTTCCTCGGTCGGTTCGACGGCCACGGCGTTGTAGCGGTCCAGGCCGGTACCGGCCGGGATGAGCTTACCGATGATGACGTTCTCCTTCAGGCCGAGCAGCGGATCGCTCTTGCCCTCCATCGCCGCCTGGGTCAGCACGCGGGTGGTCTCCTGGAAGGAGGCCGCGGACAGCCAGGACTCGGTGGCCAGGGACGCCTTGGTGATGCCCATCAGCTCGTCGCGGCCGTTCGCCGGCTGCTTGCCCTCGGAGACCGCCTTGCGGTTCTCCGCCTGGAAGCGGCTGCGCTCGGCCAGCTCGCCCGGCAGCAGGTCGGTCTCGCCGGATTCGATGACGGTGACGCGCCGCAGCATCTGCCGGACGATGACCTCCACGTGCTTGTCGTGGATGCCCACGCCCTGGCTGCGGTACACGCCCTGCACCTCGTCCACCAGGAACTTCTGTGCCTGGCGCGGGCCGAGGATGCGCAGCACCTGCTTCGGGTCCTTGGCACCGGTGACCAGCTGCTGGCCGACCTCCACGTGCTGGCCGTCCTCGACCAGCAGGCGGGCGCGGCGCAGCACCGGGTAGGCGAGCTCCTCGGAGCCGTCGTCCGGGGTGACGATGACGCGCATCTGCCGTTCGCCGTCCTCGATGCTGACCCGGCCGGCCACCTCCGCCAGCGGGGCGACGCCCTTGGGGGTACGCGCCTCGAAGAGCTCCTGGATACGGGGCAGGCCCTGGGTGATGTCCTCGGCCGAGGCCACACCGCCGGTGTGGAAGGTACGCATGGTCAGCTGGGTACCGGGCTCGCCGATGGACTGCGCCGCGATGATGCCCACGGCCTCGCCGATGTCCACCAGCTTGCCGGTGGCCAGCGAGCGGCCGTAGCACAGAGCGCAGGTTCCGACGGCGGACTCGCAGGTGAGCACGGAGCGCACCTTGATGTCGGTGATGCCGGCGCCGAACAGCTTGTTGATCAGCACATCGCCGACATCGGAGCCGGCAGCGGCCAGCACGTTGCCCTCGGAGTCCACCACGTCGGTGGCCAGCGTACGGGCGTAGGCGGAGTTCTCCACGTCCTCATGCAGGTGCAGTTCGCCGTTGGCGTCCACCACCGCGATCGGGGTGAGCAGGCCGCGCTCGGTGCCGCAGTCCTCTTCGCGCACGATGACGTCCTGGGACACGTCCACCAGACGGCGGGTCAGGTAACCCGAGTTGGCGGTACGCAGCGCGGTGTCCGCCAGGCCCTTGCGGGCACCGTGGGTGGCGATGAAGTACTCCAGCACCGACAGGCCCTCGCGGTAGGAGGACTTGATCGGACGCGGGATGATTTCACCCTTCGGGTTCGCCACCAGGCCGCGGATACCGGCGATCTGCCGCACCTGCAGCCAGTTACCGCGGGCCCCGGAGGAGACCATGCGGTTGATGGTGTTGCCCTGGCTCAGGTTCTTGCGCATCGCGTCGGCAACCTCGTTGGTCGCCTTGTTCCAGATGTCGATCAGTTCCTGGCGGCGCTCCTCGTCGGCGATCAGGCCCTTGCCGTACTGGGACTCGACCTTGGCTGCCTGGGCTTCGTAGACCTCCATGATGGCGGGCTTCTCGGCCGGGGCGGCAATGTCGGAGATGGCCACGGTCACGCCGGAGCGGGTCGCCCAGTAGAAACCGGCGTCCTTGAGGTTGTCCAGCGTGGCCGCCGTGACGACCTTCGGGTAGCGCTCGGCCAGGTCGTTGACGATCGCCGAAAGCTGGCCCTTGTCCGCCACGCGCTCCACCCACGGGTAGTCCGCCGGCAGCGTCTCGTTGAACAGCACCTGCCCGAGGGAGGTGTCGATCAGCGCAGGCTGGCCCTCTTCCCAGCCCTCGGGGGCCGGCTGGTCGGCGCTCGGGACGAACCCGGGCACGCGGATCTTGACCACGGCGTTCAGGTGCAGCTCGCCGGCGTCGAAGGCCATGATGGCCTCGGCCGGGGAGGAGAACACGCGGCCCTCGCCCTCGGCGCCTTCGCGCTTGGTGGTCAGGTGGTGCAGGCCAATGATCATGTCCTGCGAGGGCAGGGTCACCGGGCGCCCGTCCGAGGGCTTGAGGATGTTGTTCGAGGACAGCATCAGGATGCGGGCCTCGGCCTGGGCCTCGGGGCTCAGCGGCAGGTGCACGGCCATCTGGTCGCCGTCGAAGTCGGCGTTGAACGCACCGCAGACCAGCGGGTGCAGCTGCAGCGCCTTGCCTTCGACCAGCTGCGGCTCGAACGCCTGGATGCCCAGGCGGTGCAGGGTTGGTGCGCGGTTGAGCAGCACCGGGTGCTCGGTGATGATCTCTTCGAGCACGTCCCACACCTGCGGACGGTAGCGTTCGACCATGCGCTTGGCGCTCTTGATGTTCTGCGCGTGGTTCAGGTCCACCAGGCGCTTCATCACGAACGGCTTGAACAGCTCCAGCGCCATCTGCTTGGGCAGGCCGCACTGGTGCAGCTTCAGCTGCGGGCCGACGACGATCACCGAACGGCCGGAGTAGTCCACGCGCTTGCCCAGCAGGTTCTGGCGGAAGCGGCCCTGCTTGCCCTTGAGCATGTCGGACAGCGACTTCAGCGGGCGGTTGCCCGGGCCGGTGACCGGACGGCCGCGGCGGCCGTTGTCGAAGAGCGAGTCCACAGCTTCCTGCAGCATGCGCTTTTCGTTGTTGACGATGATCTCCGGCGCCCCGAGGTCAAGCAGGCGCTTGAGCCGGTTGTTGCGGTTGATCACGCGGCGGTACAGGTCGTTCAGGTCGGACGTGGCGAAGCGGCCACCGTCGAGCTGGACCATCGGGCGCAGTTCCGGCGGAATCACCGGGACGGCGTCCAGCACCATGCCCAGCGGCGAGTTGGTGGTGGTCAGGAAGGCGTTGACCACCTTCAGCCGCTTCAGGGCGCGGGTCTTGCGCTGGCCCTTGCCGTTCTTGATCACGTCGCGCAGCGCGTCGGCCTCGGCCTCGAGGTCAAAGCTCTCCAGGCGCTTCTTGATCGCCTCGGCACCCATGGAGCCTTCGAAGAACAGGCCGTAGCGGTCGCGCAGCTCGCGGTACAGGCCCTCGTCGCCCTCCAGGTCGGCGACCTTGAGGTTCTTGAAGCGGTCCCAGACCTGCTCGAGGCGGTCCAGGTCCGCGTCGGCGCGCTTGCGGATGGTGGCCATCTGGCGGTCCGCGGAGTCGCGGGCCTTCTTCTTGTCGGCGGCCTTGGCGCCTTCGCCTTCGAGCCGGGCCAGCTCGTTCTCGAGGTCGCGGGCGACGGCGGCGATGTCGGCGTCGCGCTGGTCCGCCAGCTGCTTCTTCTCCAGGTCGTGCTGGGCCTGCAGGTTCGGCAGCTCCTCGTGGCGGCGCTGCTCATCCACGCTGGTGATCATGTACGCGGCGAAGTAGATGACCTTCTCCAGGTCCTTCGGCGCCAGGTCCAGCAGGTAGCCCAGGCGGGACGGCACGCCCTTGAAGTACCAGATGTGCGTGACCGGGGCGGCCAGCTCGATGTGGCCCATGCGCTCGCGGCGGACCTTGGCGCGGGTGACCTCCACGCCGCAGCGCTCGCAGATGATGCCCTTGAAGCGCACGCGCTTGTACTTGCCGCAGTAGCATTCCCAGTCACGGGACGGGCCGAAAATCTTCTCGCAGAAGAGCCCGTCCTTCTCCGGCTTGAGCGTGCGGTAGTTGATGGTTTCCGGCTTCTTGACCTCACCGTACGACCAGTCGCGGATTTCTTCCGCGGTGGCGAGGCCGATTCGCATGAGGCCGAAGGAGGATTCGCTGGACATATGGTCCCTGTTCTCTCTTGTCTCTAAGTCTGAATGTCTGTGTCGGGTTACGGGAATAGGTACGTCAGCGGATGGCTGGGGCCGGCGGGGGTCCGGTCCGATGCCTGGAACGGCGGCAACGAAACTCCGCGCTCGCAGAGCTCGCTTGGAGTATTAAAGCCGCCCTCCTCCAGGCATCGGACCTCCTGACTCACCGCCAGGCCTGACAGCCAGCCGGTTAGACCTCTTCGACAGAACTCGGCTCGGCCCGGGAAAGGTCGATGCCCAGCTCTTCCGCGGCCCGGAAGACTTCATCATCCGAGTCACGCATCTCGATCGTGGTGCCGTCGGTGGAGAGCACTTCCACGTTCAGGCACAGCGACTGCATTTCCTTGATCAAGACCTTGAAGGACTCCGGAACGCCCGGCTCCGGAATGTTCTCGCCCTTGACGATCGCCTCGTAGACCTTCACGCGGCCGTGGATGTCGTCGGACTTGATGGTCAGCAGTTCCTGCAGGGTGTACGCGGCACCGTAGGCCTCCAGGGCCCACACTTCCATTTCACCGAAGCGCTGGCCGCCGAACTGCGCCTTACCGCCCAGCGGCTGCTGGGTGATCATCGAGTACGGTCCGGTCGAGCGGGCGTGGATCTTGTCGTCGACCAGGTGGTGCAGCTTCAGGATGTACATGTAGCCCACGGAGACCGGGTCCGGGAACGGCTCGCCCGAGCGGCCGTCGAACAGCCGGGCCTTGCCGGAGGAACCGATCAGGCGCTCGCCGTCACGGGTCGGGTTGGTCGCATCCAGCAGGCCGCTGATCTCGTGCTCGCTGGCGCCGTCGAACACCGGGGTGGCCACGGTGGTCGGGCCGGTGGAGCGCGGCAGGTTCGGCAGGTTCTTGACCCACTCCGGCTCGCCCTCGATGTTCCAGCCCTGCTTCGCGGCCCAGCCGAGGTGGATCTCCAGCACCTGGCCGACGTTCATGCGGCCCGGGACACCCAGCGGGTTCAGCACGATGTCCACCGGGGTGCCGTCCTCGAGGAAGGGCATGTCCTCGACCGGCAGGATCTTGGAGATGACGCCCTTGTTGCCGTGGCGGCCGGCGAGCTTGTCGCCGTCGGTGATCTTGCGCTTCTGGGCCACGTAGACGCGGACCAGCTGGTTTACGCCCGGGGGCAGCTCGTCGTCGTTGTCGCGGTCGAAGATGCGCACGCCGATGACCGTGCCGGACTCGCCGTGCGGCACCTTCAGGGAGGTGTCGCGCACTTCGCGGGACTTCTCGCCGAAGATGGCGCGCAGCAGGCGCTCCTCCGGGGTCAGCTCGGTTTCACCCTTCGGGGTCACGCGGCCGACCAGGATGTCGCCTGCCTCGACCTCGGCACCGATGTGGATGATGCCGCGCTCGTCCAGCTGGGAGAGCACTTCCTCGGACACGTTCGGGATGTCGCGGGTGATTTCCTCGGCACCGAGCTTGGTGTCGCGGGCGTCGACCTCGTGCTCCTCGATATGGATGGAGGTCAGCAGGTCGTCGGAGACCACACGCTGGGAGAGGATGATCGCATCCTCGTAGTTGTGGCCTTCCCAGGACATGAACGCGACCAGCAGGTTCTTGCCCAGGGCCAGCTCGCCATGGTCGGTGGAGGGGCCGTCGGCGATGATGCTGCCGGCCTCGAGCCGCTGGCCCTCGGCCACCAGCACGCGCTGGTTGTAGGCGTTGCCCTGGTTGGAGCGGGCGAACTTCATGATCGGGTAGTGCGTGACCGTGCCGTCGTCGTTCAGGGTCGTGACCAGGTCGGCCGAGACCTCGGAGACCACGCCGGCCTTGGCGGCCACCACGGAGTCGCCGGCGTCGATCGCGGCGTAGCGCTCCATGCCGGTACCGACCAGCGGAGCCTCCGAGCGCAGCAGCGGCACGGCCTGGCGCTGCATGTTCGCACCCATGAGCGCGCGGTTGGCGTCGTCGTGCTCGAGGAACGGAATCAGGGCGGTGGCCACCGACACCATCTGGCGCGGGGACACGTCCATGTAGTCCACGTCCTCGGCCGGGATCAGCACCGGCTCGCCGCCGCCGCCGCGCTCGCGGACGAGCACCAGGTCCTCGGCGAAGTGGTTGTCCTCGGTCAGCGGGGCGTTGGCCTGGGCAATCACGACGTCGATCTCGTCGTCTGCGGTCAGGTAGTCGACCTGCTCGGTCACCTGCCCGCCGACCACCTTGCGGTAGGGGGTCTCGATGAAGCCGAAGGCGTTGATCCGGCCGTAGGAAGCCAGCGAGCCGATCAGGCCGATGTTCGGGCCTTCAGGAGTCTCGATCGGGCACATGCGGCCGTAGTGCGACGGGTGCACGTCACGGACTTCCATGCCGGCGCGGTCGCGGGAGAGGCCGCCCGGGCCGAGCGCGGAGAGCCGGCGCTTGTGGGTCAGCCCGGCCAGCGGATTGTTCTGGTCCATGAACTGGGACAGCTGGGAGGTTCCGAAGAATTCCTTGATCGCTGCCACCACCGGGCGGATGTTGATCAGGGTCTGCGGCGTGATCGCCTCGACGTCCTGGGTGGTCATGCGCTCGCGGACCACGCGCTCCATGCGGGACAGGCCGGTACGGACCTGGTTCTCGATCAGCTCGCCGACGGCGCGGATGCGGCGGTTGCCGAAGTGGTCGATGTCGTCGATCTCGACGCGGATGTCCACTTCCTCGCCGTCGCGGACGCCCTTGATCGACTTCTCCCCGGCATGCAGGGCGACCAGGAACTTGATCATCGCGACGATGTCGTCGATGTGCAGCACCGAGGCGTCGGCGTCGTCCAGGGACTTGTCGATGCCCAGCTTGCGGTTGATCTTGTACCGGCCGACCTTGGCCAGGTCATAGCGCTTGGCGTTGAAGTAGAGGTTGTCCAGCAGCGCCTGCGCGGCCTCGACCGTCGGCGGCTCTCCCGGACGCAGCTTGCGGTAGATGTCCAGGAGCGCGTCCTCCTGGGTCTCCGTGGTGTCCTTCTCCAGGGTGGCGCGGATCGAGTCGTACTCGCCGAAGGTCTCCAGGATCTGGCCCTCGGTCCAGCCCAGGGCCTTGAGCAGCACGGTGACCGACTGCTTGCGCTTGCGGTCCAGGCGCACGCCGACCTGGTCGCGCTTGTCGATCTCGAGCTCGAACCAGGCGCCGCGGGACGGGATGATCTTGGCGGTGAAGATGTCCTTGTCGCTGGTCTTGTCGGCGGTGCGCTCGAAGTAGGCGCCCGGCGAGCGGACCAGCTGGGACACGACCACGCGCTCGGTGCCGTTGATGACGAAGGTGCCCTTCTCGGTCATCAGCGGGAAGTCGCCCATGAACACGGTCTGCTGCTTGATTTCGCCCGTGTTGTTGTTCATGAACTCGGCCTTGACATACAGCGGAGCCGCGTAGGTGGCGTCACGGTCCTTGCACTCGGCCATCGTGTACTTGGGATCCGCGAATTCCGGATCGGAGAAACTCAGGGACATGGTGCCCTGGAAGTCCTCGATCGGGGAGATCTCTTCGAAGATGTCCGCGAGGCCGGAGGTGGTGGCCACGCCCTGGCGGCCCTCCTCCAGCGCCTTGGCGACGCGTGCCTTCCAGCGTTCGTTCCCCACCAGCCAGTCGAAGCTGTCGGTCTGAAGGGCGAGAAGATTCGGAACGTCCAGCGGCTCGTGAATCTTGGCGAATGAGAGCCTGCGGGAGGCGCCGTCGTTGGACGACGCGTCAAGCAGGCTGTTAGCGGTATCAGTATTAGAGGTGCTCGAGGCGACCAAGAGGGATCCTTCCACAGACCTTCAGGCTTGTCCTGCGCTTCCGCACCGCTGGTGCCCCGGCAATACCGGGCACCTGCACAACCTGGTGGATCCGCTATATGATCCAGCCCACGCCGCAAATCCTGTTAAATACAGGAAGGCGTGGCAAAGCCCACCGCTATATGAAGGCCGAAGGTTAAGAGGGAAGACGCAAATAACAAGACTATCCCGTCCCACCAATATTGTCCAGTAGTGGGCACAATAGCGCCTGCGCCCCGATCCGGCAAGACTTTTTGTCCCGGATTTTTTCCCGGATCCGCCCCGCCGGCCCGTCTCCCCCGCCGGCCTGCCCGGAGACATCCCCATCCTACACGGCCCGGCGGACACGCCCCGGACGGCGCGTCACGGCTCCGGGACAGCCGCGGCGGGATCATTTCGCGGCCCTCCGGCGTTATGCATCGATGTGAATCCGGACACACCGGCACCTGTAGCCTGTAGGCGGAGCACTTCCTCCCCGGCCAGCACCAACGCACAGACGAAAGCGAGCAGGATCCAGATGACAGAGAACCTGGCTCCGGTCCCCGGCACCCGTCAGGACCGGACGGACGGGGCCCACCGCGACGACGTCGTGATCCTTGGCGGGGCCCGCACCCCTTACGGGCGGCTGAACGGGCAGCTGGCTGCCTTCTCCGCCGTCCAGCTGGGCGCCAAGGCGATCGCCGCCGCCCTTGAACGCGCCGGTGTCGGCCCGGGCCAGGTCGATGCCGTCATCATGGGGCATGTGGTCCAGGCGGGTGCCGGCCAGAACCCGGCCCGGCAGAGCGCCATCGGCGCGGGCCTGGGCTGGGATGTGCCCACGGTGACCATCAACAAGGTCTGCCTCTCCGGCCTGGCCGCCGTCACGGACGCAGCCCGGCTGATCCGCTCCGGCGAGGCCGAGGTCGTGATCGCCGGCGGGCAGGAGTCCATGACCAACTGCCCGCACCTGCTGCCCGGCTCGCGGCAGGGCTGGACCTACGGGAACATCACCGCGCTGGACTCCGTCGCGCACGATGGGCTGACCGACGCCTTCGACCATGAATCCATGGGCGCCTCCACCGAACGGCGCAATACCGAGCTGAACATCGGCCGCGCCGCCCAGGACGAGGTGGCGGCGGCCTCCCACCGGCGGGCCGCAGCCGCCCAGGCCGCCGGCATCCTGGCCGAGGAAATCGTCCCGGTGGCGGTCCCGGTACGCAAGGGGCCGGACCTGCAGGTGGACGCCGACGAAGGCATCCGGCCGCAGACCACCGTGGACACCCTCGCGCCGCTGCGGCCGGCGTTCGCCCAGGACGGGACCATCACCGCCGGCAATTCCTCGCCGCTGTCCGACGGGGCCGCGGCCCTGGTCCTGGCCACCCGAGGCTTCGCCGAAGACAACGGGCTGCCCTGGCTCGCCGTCGTCGGCAAGCCCGGACAGGTCGCCGGGCCGGATACCTCCCTGCAGTCCCAGCCCTCCAATGCCATCAGCCAGGCGCTCAAGCGCGCCGGCTGGACGGTAGCGGAGCTGGACTTCATCGAAATAAACGAGGCCTTCGGCGCCGTGGCCGTCCAGTCGCTGAAGGACCTGGACTATCCGCTGGACAAGTGCAACATCCACGGCGGGGCGATTGCCCTGGGCCATCCGATCGGGGCCTCCGGGGCCCGGCTGGCCCTGCATGCGGCCTACGAACTCCGGCGCCGCGGCGCCGGCAAGGCGGCGGTGGCCCTGTGCGGCGGCGGCGGCCAGGGCGAGGCCCTGCTGCTCTACCGCGACTGAGCGTTCAGCGGCTGCCCCGCACGCTTGGCGCCCGGGGACCCCTGGCCGTTCTCTTGCAAGCCCCCGCGCCCACCCTCATGGAGGCGAAGCAGATGAGCACACACCAGGTCCCGCCGCCGGGCCGGGAGCGTTTCCTGGCCGATGCCCGCGCGCGGGGCCTGGCCGTCGACGTCGTCGAACGCCCCGCCGCGCGCAGCCTGGCCGAAGCGGCCGCGCTGCTCGGGCTGCACCCGGAGGACCTCGTCAAGTCGCTGGTGGTCCGGCACAAGGACGGCTCGTTCCTGTTCGCCCTGGTCCCCGGCGGCCGGCAGATTTCCTGGCCGAAACTGCGGGCCCTGCTCGGGGTCAACCGGCTCTCGCTGCCGCCGGCCGAGGTGGCCTTCGAGGCGACCGGGTACCGGCGCGGCACCATCACCCCGCTCGGCAGCACCACCGCGTGGCCGGTCTACGTGGATGCGAGCATCCCCGGCCGGCGGATTTCGCTGGGAGCCGGCGAGCACGGCTGGGCCGCCTTCGTGGACGCCGATGCGCTGGTCGGCGCCCTCGGGGCCACCGTCGCCGACATCAGCGACCCGGAATAAGACGCACCAAGGGCCCCGCACCGAAAGTGCGGGGCCCTTGGCCGTGAAGCAAGAAGCTTACTTGAGGGTGACGGTAGCGCCGGCAGCCTCGAGAACTTCCTTGGCCTTCTCGGCAGCTTCCTTGTTGGCGCCTTCGAGGACAGCCTTCGGAGCGCCGTCGACCAGGTCCTTGGCTTCCTTCAGGCCCAGGGAGGTCAGGCCGCGGACTTCCTTGATCACTGCGATCTTCTTGTCGCCGGCAGCCTCGAGGATGACGTCGAAGGAGTCCTTCTCCTCTTCGGCGGCCTCGCCGGCGCCGCCGCCGGCCGGGCCGGCAACGGCGACCGCAGCAGCGGTGACGTCGAAGGTCTCTTCGAAGACCTTCACGAAGTCGGAGAGCTCGATGATGGTCATTTCCTTGAAAGCTTCGATGAGCTCGTCGTGGGTGAGCTTCGCCATGATGGCGTCCTTCCTGTTCAGTTGGTGCCGTCCGGGCCCGTCAGGGCTGCCGACCGCACCGGGAGTTTATGGGTGGTGAAGAGACTTAGGCCTCGGCGGGAGCTTCGGCTGCCTCGGCAGCCGGAGCCTCTGCTGCTTCAGCAGCGGGAGCCTCTTCGGCGGCCGGGGCCGCACCGCCGTTCTCTTCGAGCTTGATGCGCAGGGCATCGATGGTGCGGGCCAGGGCCGACATCGGAGCCTTGAGGACACCGGCAACACGGGCCAGCTGGAACTCGCGGGACTCAAGAGCGGCCAGGGCTGCGACGGCGGAGGCATCCAGTGCCTTGCCCTCGAAGTAGCCGGTCTTGATGATCAGCTGCGGGTTGGTCTTGGCGAAATCCGTCAGGGACTTTGCTGCTGCAACAGCGTCACCCTTGATGAAGGCGATCGCAGTCGGTCCGGCAAGCTGGCCGTCGAACGCGTCGATGCCGGCTTCCTTGGCTGCGATGCCAGTCAGGGTGTTCTTCACGACGGAGAACTTGGTCTCCTGGCCGAGAGATACACGCAGCTCCTTGAGCTGTGCAACGGTAAGCCCGCGGTATTCGGTTAGGACTGCAGCGTTGGATTCCTTGAAATCGTTGGTGATCTCTGCAACAGCTGCCACCTTGTTTGGCGTTGCCATAACCCTCCTTCCGGGGAATCGTGCCGGCGGGTCGGGTCGCGTGCAATAAAAAACGCCCCGGGCAGATGCACGGGGCAGTCTCCGTCTCCGGCGCGTGGCGGCCGGTACACGGGCGTTGCTTCGTTCACCTGCGCAGGCCGTCCCGGGCACGGGACTTTCGGTTGATTTCCGGGAGGAAATTCAACGACCGGCGGTCTTTGGTAGTTCAAGCTTACGGGACCGGGCGGTTGCGGGCCAAATCAGGCCTCCGGCAGGCACTCCGGCCGGCCTCCGCCGGCCGGTGCTCAGGCCCGGATGAAGATCGCCGAGGCCCCGCCGGATTCCACCATCGTCCCGCTCAGCGCCACCACCACGTACCAGTATGTCCGTCCGCGCACGGCGCCGGTGTCGACGAAGCGTTCGGGGTTCCCCCGCCGCCGCTGCACCTGCCGCAGGGCGCCCGCCTGCGAGGGGATGTAGGCGGCGGTGGCGCCGGAGGACTCCCAGCGGTAGATGGCGAAGTGCCGCGGCAGGATGCCGCTGACCGCGCCCCGCCAGCTGAGTTCGACGCCGGTGCCCTTCCACCGGGCGCCGGTGATCACCGGCGTGTAGGGCCGGCCGGCCCCGCGCTGGGGCATCGCCGGGGTCATGGCCACCCGGCGGTAGTACTTGTTCTTCACCAGCGTGAGGGCGCCCAGCCGGTTGGCGCGCACCGACTTCGCGGAGAAGTAGATCTGGCCCTTCACCGCCGGGGTCGCCCGGCACTTGGCCGTGTGGTTGTACAGCTGCCTTGGGTCCGCCCAGGCGGCGCCCTGGGCGGCGTCCCCGACCTTGTAGGCGGCCTCGCCGATGTACAGCTTGACGGTGGTGCCGGCCACCTGGGCGGCCCACCAGTCCACCAGCACGTTGTAGTCCGCCGCGGCGAAGCCCTGGTGCCAGTAGAGCTGGGGCACCACATAGTCGATCCAGTTCTGCTTCACCCAGTGCCGTGCGTCGGCATAGATCCCGTCATAGGCCTGGAAGCCGGAGGTGGCCGACCCGCGGCTGTCGGTCGAGCGGTTGCGCCAGATGCCGAACGGCGAGATCCCGAAGAGCATTCCGGGCTTGGTGGCCCGGATCCGGGCAGCCAGGTCGCGGACAAAGAGGTTGACGCTGCGCCGGCGGAAATCCGCCAGGCTCTCCCCCGGCGTCCGGTATGCCTGGTAAGCCGCCGAATCGGGGATGGCCTGTCCGGCCACCGGGTAGGGGTAGAAGTAATCGTCCAGGTGCACGCCGTCGATGTCGTAGCCGGCGGCCACTTCGTTGATCACGCCGATGATGAAGCTGCGCACCGCCGGCAGTCCCGGGTTGTAGTAGCGCCTGCCGCCGTAGGCGAAGGACCAGGACGGATTCTTCCGGGCCGGATGCGAGGCGATCAGGTCGCCCAGCGCCGCTGCCATGCCGGCCCTGAAGGGGTTGAACCAGGCATGCAGCTGCAGGTTCCGCGCGTGTGCCTGGGCTACGGCGTAGGCCAGCGGATCGTAGCCGGGGTTCCTGCCCTGCACGCCGGTCAGGTAGCGGGACCAGGGTTCCCCGCGCCGGGACGGCCAGAAGACGTCGCCGGCGGGCCGGACCTGCAGCATCACCGCATTGAAGTTCAGGCTCCTGGCCAGATCCAGCCAGCCCCGCAGCTCCGCCTGCTGGGCGGCGGCGGACAGTCCGGCCCGGGAGGGCCAGTCAATGTTGAGCACGCTGGAGAGCCAGAACGCCCGGAACTCGTACTTGGGGGCATCCGTGGTCCGGGGGCGCTCGCGGGCCGTGATGGTGTAGACCCGGTTCAGCACCGCCGCGCCGTAGGCCGGGGCGGTGCCGGCGACGGCGGCCCCGGCCAGTCCGGCTGCCGTCCAGGCACCGGCCATCGCGAACTGCCTGCGGCTCAGGCCGCCGTGCTGCCCTGGATTATCCGAGGAATGACCGGACATGGCCAGTGCCCCCCTGCTCGACCGGTGCTCTACCTCACAGGGTACGCCCGGCCGGGGGCGGCCGGAAGTGGCTGCCTGCCGGCTACCGGTCCGGCCCGTCCCGGTCCGGCGCGAGCCTTTTCTGCCAGCCCGCCTCGTAGCCGGCCAGCGTGAAGCCCAGGGTGGTATTGATCGCCAGCATCGGGCTGTTCTCCGCGGCGTTCCAGGTGTAGAGCCGGCGTGCTTCGGGCCAGCGGCGCCTGATCCGCAGCAGGTTGCCGGCCTTCAGCAGCATGCCCAGGCCGCGGCCGCGGTGGGCCGGGAGCACCAAGGTGTCCTCCTGGTAGACGACGTCGGGCTTTTCCCTGAAGCGCTGGACGAACGTGTAGCCGGCCAGCTCGCCGCTGGGCAGGTGCAGCACCGCTGCCATCAGCATCTGTCCGCCCTGGCGGGCCAGTTCCGCCTCGATGCGGCGCACGCGGGCCCGGTCCTACGCCTCCGGGCGGTAGTCGAGGCCGCCCAGCGGCACCTCCGTGCTCATCCGCCGGCGCAGGCGGGCGTACTCATCCAGGTACTCGTCCGGGCAGCGGTCCTCCCAGCCGGCCAGCCGGTACTCCGGCCCCGCCCTGGCCGCGGCGCCCTCCGCCAGCGCCGGCACCCGCCCGGTGCCGGCAGCCAGATCCAGCATGCTGAACCGTTCCATCTGTTCCAGTTGGTACCCGCAGGCCCGGGCAAAGGCCACTGCCGGCGCGGCGGCAGGCAGTGCCCCGATGCCGGTCCGGGCCCGCACAGTTCCGGGGCCTTCCGGGTCGAAGCCTGCCGGATGGCCGCTCCAGGACAGCAGCACCGTGCGGCCGGCTGCGCGCGCAGCTCCCTCGGCCGTCTGGAGCAGCCGCCGGCCGATGCCTTGGCGGCGGCAGGCCGGATGGACCATGACGGTGATCTCGGCCAGGTGGAGGTTGTCCGCCAGCGGCAGCGACAGGTCGGCGCGGCCGACCAGCCGGCTGCCCTGCTGCGCGCTCCAGAGGCGGGTTTCCTGGTCCGCGCTCCGGGCCTGCTCCAGCTGGACCGCGGGGCCGGACCGGTGGTCGTTGCTGCCCCACAGCAGCCGGGCCACGAGGTTGGCCAGCCGGGCCGAGGCGATGAAGTCCGCCCCGCCGCGGGAGTCCAGGCTTGCCGGCACCGCCAGCGGCCTGATGGTCACCGGCTCCGTGTCCATGGCCCTTCCATCCTTGTGGCTGCCGTCCCGGGAGCTTCGCCGGGCTGGGCGCAGCATATACCGGCAGGAGGCGCACGAACATCAAAATGAGGAATTAAAAGAGGCACGGCCGCAGCAGTGCTGCGGCCGTGCCGGCGCCGGTTTCCCGGCAGGTTGCGGAACTTCCAGGCCCGTGGTCAGCCCTCGAGGACGACCTTGGTCACGTTCGGGTCCACGGAGATGCCCGGGCCGAAGGTGGTGGAAACGGTTGCCTTCTGGATGTAGCGGCCCTTCGAAGCGGACGGCTTCAGGCGCAGGACCTCTTCCAGGGCGGCCGCGTAGTTCTCGGCCAGCTTGCGGGCGTCGAAGGAAGCCTTGCCGATGATGAAGTGGAGGTTGGCGTGCTTGTCGACACGGAAGTCGATCTTGCCACCCTTGATGTCCGTGACGGCCTTGGCCACGTCGGCGGTCACCGTACCGGTCTTCGGGTTCGGCATCAGGTTGCGCGGGCCGAGGATCTTGCCCAGGCGGCCGACCTTGCCCATCAGGTCCGGGGTGGCCACGGCGGCGTCGAAGTCGGTCCAGCCGCCCTGGATCTTCTCGATCAGGTCATCGGAACCCACGAAGTCGGCGCCGGCGGCGACGGCAGCTTCTGCCTTGTCGCCGGTGGCGAAGACCAGGACGCGGGCCGTCTTGCCCGTGCCGTGCGGCAGGTTGACGGTGCCGCGGACCATCTGGTCCGCCTTGCGGGGGTCGACGCCGAGGCGGAAGGCCACCTCGACGGTCGCGTCGAACTTGGAAGGATTGATTTCCTTCGCCAGGGCGACTGCCTCGGCCGGGGCGTACTGCTTCTCCGCCTCGATCTTGGCTTCAGCCGCCCGGTATGCTTTGCTGCGCTTTGCCATCTGCTTTTTCTCCTTGTGCAGTTGTGGTCTGCGGACCGCGCCCGGCCCTGCCACTACGACGGCGGATGCCACCTGCTGCGGCTCGGAGCCGCCGTCGTTCTTTGGTTTTGTCTTGCGTGGTCTCGATACGGCCGCAGGGCGACCTACAAGACCACCGGGTGGAGCCTGGTCCTTAGCCTTCGACGGTGATGCCCATGGAGCGGGCGGTACCGGCGATGATCTTGGCGGCAGCCTGGATGTCGTTGGCGTTGAGGTCTTCCATCTTGGTGCTGGCGATTTCCTCGACCTGAGCCTGGGTCAGCTTCGCAACCTTGGTGGTGTGCGGCGTGGCCGAACCCTTCTGCACGCCGGCAGCCTTCTTGATCAGCTCGGCGGCCGGAGGCGTCTTGGTGACGAAGGTGAAGGAACGGTCTTCGTAGACCGTGATCTCCACCGGGATCACGTTGCCGCGCTGGGCCTCGGTGGCGGCGTTGTACGCCTTGCAGAATTCCATGATGTTGACACCGTGCTGACCAAGCGCCGGGCCGATCGGCGGGGCCGGGTTGGCGGCGCCTGCCTGGATCTGGAGCTTGATGAGGCCGGTGACCTTTTTCTTCGGGGCCATATCGGGTCCTTCTCTCAATTGCGTACCGCGGGCACAGGAGCGTACCTGCGGCGGGTGGCCGCCATGGCGCGGCGGCCGTCCGCCCAGTCCCGGCTAAAGCGTCACCGGGCTGCGCGAAGTCTGGGGCTAGTGGATCTTGGTGACCTGGTTGAACGAGAGGGTCACCGGGGTTTCGCGCTCGAAGATGGTCACCAGGACCACCAGCTGCTGGGATTCCGGCTTGATCTCGGAGATCGTCGCGGGCAGGGTCTCGAACGGGCCGTCGTTGACGGTCACCGACTCGCCGACCTCGAAGTCCACCGACACCGGGGCGGCGGCTGCGGCGGCCCTGGCCGGCTTGCCCGCAGCGGCCGGGGCGGTGATCGTGTGCTCCAGCATGGAGAACACCTCGTCCAGGCTCAGCGGGACCGGGTTGTGCGCGTTGCCGACGAACCCGGTGACGCCCGGGGTGTGGCGCACGGCGCCCCAGGAGGCGTCCGTCAGGTCCATGCGGACCAGTACGTAGCCGGGAATGCGCACGCGGTTGACGATCTTGCGCGTCGTGTTCTTGATCTCCACGACCTCTTCCATGGGGACCTGGATCTCGTAGATGTAGTCCTCCATGTCCAGGGTCTGGATGCGGGTTTCCAGATTGGCCTTGACCCGGTTTTCGTAACCGGCGTAGGAGTGGATGACGTACCAGTCGCCGGGCTGGCGGCGCAGCTTGGCGCGGAAGGCCGCGACCGGGTCCTCCTCCTCGGCAGCCGGCTCAACGGCAGCGCCGCCCTCGGCATCGGCTGCGCCCTCTTCAGCATCCGCTGCGGCTTCGCCTGCGTCCTCGTCATCGGCATCGGCATCGGCATCGGCATCGGCATCGGCCGCAGTGTCGGCGTCGCCGGGCTCGGCGGCAACGCCGAAAGCCGGCGCCTCACCGGCACCGGTCTCAGTAACCTGCTCCCCGTATTCCAGATCCGCGTCGTCTTCGGGATTCCGGGCTTCGAGTTCCTGGTCGGACACTTAGCTTCCTGCTTTCTTCTTCAGCTCTGTTGTTTCGCGCGGGTCCCGGCCGAGACGCCTGCTGGTGGTCCGCAGCCGGCAGAACGCGCAGCAGCGGGCGCTACTGTTCAGGCACACCGTCACCGAAAATGAAGAATGCACCCTGGCCGAACACCAGATCCAGGACCGTCACAATCAGCATCATGATGGCCACGAAGCCGATCACGACGAGCGTGTAGTTCAGCAGTTCCTTGCGGGTGGGGGTGACAACCTTCTTCAGCTCAGCAATGACCTGGCGGATGAAGAGGACGATGCGGGCGAAGAAGCCGCGCTTGTCCGACTGCCTGCCGGAAGGGCTCCCCTTGGAGCTACTGGCGGCCGTCTCGGTCAACCTGTGCCTCACTCATCTCGTCCTTGGCAGCCAGCGGACGAAGACTTCCGGGACCTGCCCGGCTCGTTGCCCGACCGTTTGCCGGCTTGCGCCTTATGCCGATCGCATTTCTGCTGCTCTACCGCACTCACGACGGTTATGCGCAGGGCAGACAGGACTCGAACCTGCAACCTGCGGTTTTGGAGACCGCTGCGCTACCAATTGCGCCACTACCCTAGGATGCACTGCCTGCCGGAACCCGCGCACCCCTTACGGGCACACACCGGCATGGCGTTTGAAGCACCGGAGATCAAGTGTACGCCAAGGTTGGCCCGACGTCGAACCGGACCTCCGTCCGCTTCCGCCGCCCCGGATCCCTCCGGCAGGCGTCGACTCTCCAATTATGCACGATTTTGGCGCGCGGTTTTCCCGCATGGTCCGGGCTGCGGCCTGCCCAAGGGTGGGGAACGGGAGCGCCCCAACCTCTAGACTGAGTGCTGACCACGCTCCCTTTCACAGACAGGACCCCCATGCCTGCCCAAGCGCGCATTTCCCAGCGGATCGCTGCCATCGCCGAGTCGGCTACCCTGGCCGTGGACGCCAAGGCCAAGGCCCTGAAGGCCGCCGGGCGCCCCGTGATCGGCTTCGGCGCCGGCGAACCGGACTTCCCCACCCCCGGCTACATCGTCGAGGCGGCCATCGAGGCGGCGCGGCAGCCGAAGTTCCACCGCTACTCCCCCGCCGGCGGGCTGCCCGAGCTGAAGCAGGCGGTCGCGGCCAAGACGCTGCGGGACTCCGGCTACCAGGTGGATCCGTCCCAGGTCCTGATCACCAACGGCGGCAAGCAGGCCGTGTACGAGTCCTTCGCGACCCTGCTGGATCCGGGCGACGAGGTGCTGGTGCCCACCCCGTTCTGGACCACCTACCCGGAGGCGATCCGGCTGGCCGGCGGCGTGCCGGTGGAGGTCTTCGCCGGCCCGGAGCAGGGCTACCTGGTGACCGTGGACCAGCTCGACGCGGCGCTGACCGAGCGGACCAAGGTCCTGCTGTTCGTCTCCCCCTCCAACCCCACCGGTGCCGTCTACTCCCCGGAGCAGGTGCGCGAAATCGGCCAGTGGGCCGCCGCCAAGGGCCTGTGGGTGGTTACCGACGAAATCTACGAGCACCTGACCTACGACGGCGTGCCGTTCACCTCGATTGCCACCGCGGTGCCGGAGCTGGGCGACAAGGTGGTCATCCTCAACGGTGTGGCCAAGACCTACGCCATGACCGGCTGGCGCGTGGGCTGGATGATCGGCCCGCAGGATGTCATCAAGGCGGCCACCAACCTGCAGTCCCACGCCACCTCCAATGTGGCCAATGTCTCGCAGATGGCCGCGCTGGCCGCCGTCTCCGGACCGCTGACCGCGGTGGACGAGATGAAGGTGGCCTTCGACCGCCGCCGCAAGGCCATGGTCACCGCGCTCAACGCCATCGACGGCGTCGACTGCCCGACGCCGAAGGGCGCCTTCTACGCCTACGCGGACGTCCGCGGCCTGCTGGGCCAGGAATTCGCCACCGCCACCGGGACGGTGTCCCCGGCCACCTCGGCCGAGCTGGCTGCCCTGATCCTGGACACGGTCGAAGTCGCGGTCGTTCCCGGCGAGGCCTTCGGTCCCTCCGGCTACATCCGCCTCTCGTACGCCCTGGGCGACGAGGACCTGGCCACCGGTGTCGGGCGCCTGCAGGAATTCCTCGGCACCATGAAGTAGCGCACCCTCAAGCAGCAAAGACTGCGGCCTGCCGGGACCCTGGGGTTCCCGGCAGGCCGCCGCCGTTTTCGGCACGGCTACAGGATCCGCCGGTCCACGGCCCAGCGGGTCAGCTCGTGCCGGGAGGACAGCTGCAGCTTGCGCAGCACCGCCGAGACATGGGTTTCCACCGTCTTGATGGAGATGAACAGTTCCCGGGCCACCTCCTTGTAGCTGTAGCCGCGGGCGATCAGCCGCATCACTTCCAGTTCCCGGGCGGAGAGCTTGTCCAGCTCCTCGTCCGCGGCGGCCACGGCCGCCGTCCCGAAGGCGTCGAGCACAAAACCGGCCAGACGCGGCGAGAACGCCGCGTCCCCGCCGGCCACCCGGACCACGGCGTCGGAAATCTCCGCCCCGGAGACCGTCTTGGTGACATAGCCGCGGGCCCCGGCCCGGATCACCGAGACCACGTCCTCGGCCGAGTCGGACACGCTCAGGGCCAGGAACCTGGTGATGCCCTGCAGGTCCGCGCACCCGGCCACCACCTCCGCGCCGCCGCCCCCGCGGCCGCCGGGCAGGTGGACATCCAGCAGCACCACCGGCGGGGTGTGCTCGTGGATCACCCGGATGGCCTCCTCCACGGTGGCCGCCTCGCCCACCACCCGCATCCGCGCGTCTAGGTCCGCCTTGAGTCCGGAACGGAAGATGGCGTGGTCATCCACCACCACGATGTCGATGGGCATGGTGACGGGGATACTGGTCGGTTCGGTCATCATCCGTTTCCTTCCTCCACATGGTCCAGGCTGAGCTGGACTTCGGTGCCGTTGCCGGTGTTGCGGATGCGGGCGCTGCCGCCGTGGCGCTCCATCCGGCCGACCAATGACTCGCGCACGCCCAGCCGGTCCGCCGGCACGTCCTGCAGCTCGAAGCCGGGCCCGCGGTCGCGGATGAACACTTCGCTGCGCGTGCCGGTGACCTCGACATAGACCGAGACGGGGCTGCCGGCGTGCTTGGCCGCGTTCTGCACGGCCTCGCGGGTGGCCTGCACCAGGGCCTCGTGCCGCTCGGTGACCGCCGTGTCGCCAACGGCGACGACCTCGACCGGATGCCCGTAGGCGTCCTCGACCACCGCTGCGGCCTCCCTGATCCGGTCCACCAGGTTGCCGTGTTCGCTGCGGGCATCCCGGTACAGCCACTGGCGCAGCTGGCGTTCCTGTGCCCGGGCCAGCCTGGTCACGTCCTGTTCGCTGCCGGCCCGGTTCTGGATCAGCGCCAGCGTCTGCAGCACCGAATCGTGCAGGTGCGCGGCGATTTCGGCCCGCTCCTGCTCGCGGATGCGCCCGCTGCGTTCAGCCTCCAGGTCCCGCCAGTACTTCAGCACCCAGGGGGCCAGCACCAGCAGCACCCCGGCCAGCACCGCCAGCGAGGCCAGCAGTGCCTGCCACAGCTGTTCGACACTGCCGGTGCCGGAGATGGCGGTGAAAATTCCGACGACGACCAGCACCAGCCCGGCCACCAGCCGGACCACGCCCTGCACGCCGGCGGCCCCTGCCCGGTCCCGCAGGTCCGTCCGGCGGGCCTCGTCCAGCTGCATCCAGGCGATCCCGGCCCCGCCGGCAATGGCCAGCAGCGGCAGCCAGGTGCCCCACGGCACGTCGGCTCCGGCCATCTGCAGGACGACGGCGGCCGCGGCCACCAGCAGGGCGGCACCGGTGGCGATTTCCCTGGTGCCGGGCCGGAGCATCGGCTGCCGGGTGCCGGCCGGCGGCCCGGGCGCCCGCCGGAGAGCGCGGACGGCAGGTGCCTGCGGCCCGCCGGCGCGGCTGCGTGCGTATTCGTCCGCCGTCGGAACCAGCAGCCAGAGCCAGACATACAGCAGCACGCCGGCGCCGCCGGCGAGCGCGAGCGCCGTCATCCCCAGCCGGCAGGCCGCGGCGGAGATCCCCAGGTGCCGGGCAAGGCCGGAGCACACGCCCGCGATGACGCGGGCGTCGGACCGGACCAGAGGTTCGCGCATGGATTAATCCAAGCACGGCCGGCCCCGGCGCGGGCACCGTGCGGGGCAGGTCCAGGGGCCGGTTCAGGGAAGTTTCAGGGTAGGCCCCCATGGCTGGCGCCGGGCCGGCTTGGAAAGATCAGGACATGACCTCCGAACCTACCCCCCATCTGCCGGGGCAGCCCGCAGAGCAGCCACCGGCACAGCCCTCCGGGCCACCGCAGGCACCCCCGGCCCGGCCGGCGTCGAACAGCTTCTTCGCGTGGCTGCGCAACCTGGGCATCGTGCGCGGCGAGGACCGCTGGATCGGCGGCGTCGCCGCCGGCACCGCCCGGCGCACCGGGCTGGACCCGGTCCTGGTCCGCGGCCTGTTCATCCTGCTGGCCGTCTTCGGCGGCACCGGCGTGCTGCTCTACGGCCTGGCCTGGGCACTGCTGCCCGAACCGGACGGCAGGATCCATGCCGAGGAAGCCGGACGCCGGCGCTGGAGCGCAGGCATGACCGGCGCGGTGATCGTCACGGTCCTGGGCCTGGTCAACACTCCCTTCGGGATCTTCGGCCCGGACGGGCGGTTCCGCGGCGCCGGCTGGGCCGTGCTGTGGACGGCAGCCATCATTGCCCTGGTCGTCTGGCTCAGCGGCCGCAGGCGGGGTCCCGCTCCCGGAGCCAGCGGCCCGGCAGCGGGCGGGGACTACACGTCCTTCGCCCCGGCAGCCGGTCCCCCCGACGCCTACCCGGCGGCGCCGGGCTACCCGGCAACCGCCGCCTACCCGCCCGACCTGACGCCGCCTGCCGGCTACGCCGCGGCCCGGCCGGCCCGGCGGGGGCCCTCCGGCCCCGCCGTGGCGGTGACCCTCGGGGCCGCCATGCTGCTGGGCGGACTCGTGCTGGCCCTGAATGCGGCGCGGGTGCTGGAGCTTGGCCCGACGGTCGTCCCGGCCACGGCAGCAGTCGTGCTGGTGACGCTGGGCATCGGCGTCGTCGCCGCCGGCATCCGCGGCCGCAGCTCCGGAGTGCTGGGCTTCCTGGCCGCCGTCGGCGTGGCCGCCGCCCTGCTCGCCAGCGCCGGCGTGCAGTGGCAGGCGGGCAACGTCGCGGTCGGTACGGCCACCAGCTGGAGTACGTCCGGGACGGCCCCTGCCGGCGAAGGCTACAGTGTGGCCGCCGGCGAGGGCACGGTCGACCTGAGCGGGGTCCGGCCCGGCCCGGCCGGCGGCCCCGCCGTCGTGCCCGTCAATGCCGCCGCCGCCTCCGTGGAGGTCATCATCCCCCGCGGCGCAGTGGTCCAGGTCCGCTCCCGGCTGGCCTTCGGGAACATCGAATACCGCACCGCGCAAGGCAACGGCAGCTACTCCGGGTTCTGGCGCCCGGCGGTCTTCACCCTCAACGACAACGGTTCGCCGCCGGTGCTGATCCTGCAGATCCGCGGCGCGATGAGCAGCGTCGAGGTCGTCGAAGGCCCTGCCGCGCCGGCTCCCGAGGGAACCCGGGCAATCCCGGGAATCCAGGAAAGAGAGGCACTGTGATGAACAACGACTTCGCGCCGGAGCCACGGAACGGGGCCGCGCCCGCCGGACCGCACGCCGGCACCATTGTCTGGGGCCTGACCGCTATCGCCGTGGGCCTGCTGGTGCTGGCCGGCCTCTGGTGGGACATCAGCTTCAACCTCGGCTATGTGCTGATCGCCCTGCTGATCGGTTCCGGCACCGCCCTGGTGGCCGCCGGTATCCTGAGCTTCATCCGCAGCAGGAAGGCCGGCAGCCAGGATACCGGCCAGGACGACCACGACGGCAGCGCCGGCGGCGGAACGGCGCAGCCCTCCTCGCAGACATCCCCCCAGACACCTCCCGAAGGCAGGCCTTGATGGACTCCGTGTACAGCTTCCTCCGTTCCCTTCCCCTCCGGCGCGGCCCGGACCGCTGGGTCGCCGGCATCTGCGGCGGCATTGCCGCCAGATTCGGCTGGGATCCATCCCTGGTGCGGATCGCCACGCTGCTGCTCTTCCTGTTCCCCGGGATCGGCCTTGGGGCCTACCTGGTGCTCTGGCTGCTGCTGCCCTGGCAGGACGGCAGCATCGTCCTGGAGCGGCTGCTGGCCGGCAGGGGCAGCAGCCGGCCGTAACACCGGCGAATGTGGAGACACAGTTTCCGACCGCGCATAGAATCGGAAGGGGCCCGATGGAGCGCTCCCTTACCTGCCTTGAACCCGTCAAGACGAAAGCTGGGCTCCATGAAGATCGGCATCCTGACCAGCGGCGGCGACTGCCCCGGCCTGAACGCTGTCATCCGCGGCGCGGTCCTTAAGGGCATCAAGATCTACGGGCACGAGTTCGTCGGGTTCCGGGACGGCTGGCGCGGGGTCGTCGACGGCGACACCATCGAGCTGCCCCGGCACATGGTCCGCGGCATTTCCAAGCAGGGCGGCACCATCCTGGGCACCTCGCGCACCAATCCCTATGACGGCCCGAACGGTGGCCCGGAAAAGATCAAGGCCACGCTCGCCCGGCTCGGCGTCGACGCCGTCATCGCCATCGGCGGCGAAGGCACCTTGGCCGGGGCCCGCGAACTGTCGGAGGCCGGGCTGCCGATCGTGGGCGTGCCCAAGACCATCGACAACGACCTGGACGCCACCGACTACACCTTCGGCTTCGACACCGCCGTGCAGATTGCCACCGAGGCCATCGACCGGCTGCGCACCACCGGCGAATCCCACCACCGGTGCATGATCGCCGAAGTCATGGGGCGCAACGTGGGCTGGATTGCCCTGCACGCCGGCATGGCCTCCGGTGCCCACGCCATCCTGATCCCGGAGCAGCAGGTGTCCATGGACCAGGTGGTGGAGTGGGTCCTGGAGGCCCACGGCCGCGGGCGGGCGCCGCTGGTGGTCGTCGCGGAGGGCTGGGTCCCGGCCGGCGAGCACATCGCGCATTCGGTGCGCGGCACGGACGTCTTCGGCCGGCCCCGGCTCGGCGGCATCGGCGAGCGGATCGCGCCGCAGATCGAGCACCTGACGGGACTGGAAACCCGCGCCGCCACGCTGGGCCACATCCAGCGCGGCGGCGTCCCCTCCGCCTTCGACCGCGTGCTGGCCACCAGGCTGGGCATGGCCTCGGTGGACGCGGCGACCAAGGGCCTGTGGGGCACCATGGTTTCGCTGCGCAGCACCGAGATCGTCAACGTCGGCCTCGAGGAGGCGGTCGGCAACCTCAAGAAAGTTCCGCAGGAACGCTACGACGAGGCGGCCATGCTCTTCGGCTGAGGCGCGCCTCGGCCTAATGTGGCAGCATGCAGCTGGATTCCGGCACCGCCGACATCATCCTGCTGGCCTGGGCACGCCTGCTCGGTTTCGGCGACGCGGCCCTGGCCGCCCCCGAGGGACGGCTGTCACGGATCGACGACGACGCCGCGGTGCTGACGTTCGTCCGGCTGTTCGGCCGCTCCGCCCTGGTTGGGCCCGCCTGGGCGGTCGAAGGTGCCGCCGCCTATTCGGACGCAGAGCTGGCCGAGTACCATACGCTGCTGCAGCTGAGCCGGGACTATGGCGGCCACGGGCTGGGCAAGGCGTACCTGTCCTTCGCCGACGACCTGCCCCTGGCGCAGCCGGCCGGGGAAAACACCGTCTCCACCCTGGCCGAGGACGCCGCACGGCTTGAGGCGCTCTGCCCGCCGGATGACATCAACGAGGTGGGCCTGAGCAATATGGACAAGACCTTTGTGCTGCTGCACGGGGCCGAACCGGTGGCCGGCGCCGGCTACGAGGAATGGGAAGCCATCCTCGGGCATCTGGCCGCGCTGACCGCCCCGGCCTACCGGCGCCGCGGCATGGGCAGCCTGATGGCCGCCGTCGCCGGCCACGAGGCCTTGGGGGCAGGGCTGATTCCGCAGTGGCGCGCGCACGAGAACAATGCCGCCTCGCGGGCCACCGCGCGCTCCCTCGGCTTCGTCGAAGCCGGCACGCAGACCTCGGTCTACCTGCCGGCCTAGCGTTCGCAGCCACCCCGCGGCGCAGCGTGCTGCGCCGCCGCGGCGGATGTGTTAGCGCGGGCCGCGCAGGAAACCGCCCGGCCGGCCGACCACCTGGCCGGCGTCCGGCGCGACGATCACTTCCTGGGCGGCGTCGTACTCTTCGTCACCATCCACGACCAGCAGCGGCGCGGCCGGATCCACCGACCGCTTGACCACGGCCAGCGCCACCGGGCCCATTTCATAGTGCAAGGCCGCCGAGGTGAGCGTACCCACTTTCCGGTCCCCGAGCCGGACCTCGCTGCCGGCCGCCGGCAGGGTGTGCCGGGCGCCGTCGAGCTGCAGGAAGACCAGCCGGCGCGGCGGATGCCCCAGGTTGTGCACCCGGGCAATGGTCTCCTGCCCCTTGTAGCAGCCCTTGGCCAGGTGCACCGCGGTGCGGATCAGGTCCAGTTCGTGCGGGATGGTCTTGTCATCGGTCTCAGCGCCGAAGCGCGGCCGCCAGGCGGCAATCCGCAGGGCTTCGGCCGCCCAGACGCCGGCCAGCGCCTGGTCCCGGAGCGCGGACTCCAGCTCACCGGCCGGCAGCAGGTACTCGAACCAGGTGAGCGCACGGCCCGGATGGGCCGGCTCCTCGATGCCGGTGTAGGCGAAGCCCCCGGCGCCCACCCGGGGCCACGGATCCTGCCACACCGTCCGGCCGGCGAACCCGGGCACTTCCCGGGTGCTGCCGACGACGGCCCACTGGCCGGTGGCGTCGGCAATCTCGACCTGGAACATGAACTTCATCTTCAGCAGCCACTCGGCCAGGCCGGCAGCCTCGAAGGATTCGACGATCAGCCAGGCGGTGTCGCCGTCGTCGACCAGGCGGATGTCGTATTCGATGCGCCCCTGGACGGTCAGCAGCAGGGCCTCGGTGGATTCGCCCGGCTGCAGGTCCAGCAGCAGCTGCGAGGACAGCGTGTTGAGCCAGCGCAGCCGGTCCGGACCGGAGACCGTCACCACGCCGCGGTGGGACAGGTCCACGAGGGCCTCGCCCGCGGCCAGCAGGCGCTGCTCGCGCAGCGGGTCCCCATAGTGGGCGGCCACCCCGGCATCGGCGCCGGCGGCTTCCACCGCGCCGGGACGGGCCAGCAGGGGGCTGCGGTAGGTCATCTCAGGCCACCTTCTTCAGGATGGCGGAGGCGTGCGCCTCCAGTTCGTTGCCCTGGGCGGCTACGTCCCAGCGCCAGAAAAGGTCCCCGTTCACGAGGCCGAACATGCGCGTGGCGCCGGTATATTCCTTGGACTGCGACCCGCGCATCACCATGTCCGTGGCGAGCTGGATCTGCGGCCCCTTGATCTGCCCGTAGTAGAGCTCGGCGATGCCGCCGGGATGGACGATGGTGGCCGTGATGTCGAAGCCGCCGCTGGCATTGCGCAGTTCTTCGACCTCGTCGGCCGACTTCAGGGCCGGGACGATTTCGGCCGGGACCAGCCCCGGACCGGCGTCGGCCTCGTTGAGCTTGCGGTCCAGCGCCCAGAAACCGGTTTCCACCGACAGCGGGCGCAGCTTCGTGCCCTGCTCGTCGGTGAGCCAGCTCTCCGCGGTGTACTGCAGGTACGGCAGTCCGTTCTGCTTGAACGTCACCGTCTGGAAGAAGTGCTCCGAGTCCGCCTCACCGCTGCCCAGGCGCCCGCGCCCCTCCCACGTGCCCAGCAGCCAGGACAGCGGAACCAGCTCCGGTGTCAGGTCGGTCGGGATTTCGATGGCCATGGCGCGATACCTGCCTCCGGCAATTGCCTACTTCTGGCCCTTGAAGAGGCGCCAGACGACCAGGCCCGCGAACCATGCCATGGACAGGCCGGCGATCACGAGAAGGCTGATGAAGAAAATCTCGAGTGCTAGATGCGACATACCCCCATAGTAACGGCCGCCCGGAGCCCGTGCGGACGCGTTACGGCACCCCCGGCGGTTTCATGACCAGCGTCACATCCGGCACTGTTTTCCGCCGTTCCGCTTGTTCGTTGCGCGCGGGCTGGTCAGTGGATCAGGAGACGTTCGAGCGGGTAGACCAGCGAGCCGGCAGCCAGCACCGGCATCAGCCCCGCCGAGACCATCGCGGTGGCCCGGTGCGGTCCGCCGCCGGCCAGCAGCAGCCGGCGGAAGCAGACGATGACGGTGCCCATCACGGCGCCGACGAGCACCGCCGGCCAGAGCGGCACCGACGTGAACAGGGCTCCACCCACTCCCCCGGCCAGCCCCGCGAGCACCACGCCCAGCGGGGCCACCAGGCGGTCCGGCCACGGCAGGACGGAGGCGGCCACAGCGAACAGCATGCTGACGGCGGTGACCAGCAGGAGCGGGGAATCGGCTGCGTTGGCGCTGAGCCGCTCGCTGGCCACCCAGCCCGAACCCAGGGCGGCGAGGACGGCCCCGGTGCTGGCCCCGAAGGTCGACTCCAGGCGGTGCGGCTGGCCGGTGCCGCGCAGCAGCTGGATCACGAAGACGGCGATGACGGCCAGCGCCACGACCACCACCGTCCACTGCATGGCCATCGTTTCCGGGGCGGCTGCTGCCAGCAGCGCGGCGGAGATGCCGGACAGGGCGATCACCGTGGCCAGGGTCTTCCGGGCGGGCACGGCGAGCAGCACCGGCCAGCCGGCACCGGCGGCCACCGACGCTGCGCACACGATTGTTACGACCGCTCCCAGCGACAGGTAGGAGGCGCCGGCCACGGCACACAAAACGGCGGCCGAAGCCGCCGCCACTATCCAGATCCTCACCCCGCCATACTGCCCTATCGGCTCCCCGAGTGCGAGGACGCGTGGCGCTCGGCACCCTCGGCGATATAATGAGGCGCAACCGTCAGGCAGGACCCGAGTTCCGTGCGGCCTGCGGCGGTCCGCCCGATGATGTGCGCCATCTACCCCTTGGAGGAAACATGCCGCACATACTGCTCCTGACCAACAGCCCCGGCTCGTCCGTCGACGTCCTCCCGGCTCTCGAACTGCTCAACCACAAGGTGCACATCCTCCCGGCCGAGCCTGCCGCCCTGCTCGAGACCGACCCCTCCGACGTCGTCATGGTCGATGCCCGCAAAGACCTGGTGGGCGCGCGCTCGCTGACGCAGCTGCTCAAGGCCACCGGCCTGAGCGCGCCGCTGATGCTCATTTTGACCGAGGGCGGCATGGCTGCGGTATCCGCCAACTGGCTGGCCGACGACGTCGTGCTGGACACCGCCGGCCCGGCCGAGGTGGAGGCGCGGCTGCGCCTGGCGATCGCGCGCGCCGACAGCACCGGCCAGGAGGCCAGCACCGAAATCCATGCCTCCGGCGTCGTCATCGACGAAGCCAGCTACACCGCCCGGGTGGGCGGTGAGCCGCTGAACCTGACCTACAAGGAATTCGAGCTGCTCAAGTACCTGGCCCAGCACCCGGGCCGGGTGTTCACCCGGGACCAGCTGCTGCACGAGGTCTGGGGCTACGACTACTACGGCGGCACGCGCACCGTCGACGTGCACGTCCGGCGGCTGCGCGCCAAGCTCGGCCCGGACCATGAGGGCCTGATCGGCACCGTGCGCAACGTCGGCTACCGCTTCACCCTGACCCGGACGCAGGACGAGAACCCTGCGGACGTGCCCCAGGGCACGTAAGGGCACCGGCCCGTCCGGCACCGCCGAGGGAGCAGCATCCCTCATGTAGCGCCCATCCGCCTCCCGCCGCTCACTTCGTTCGCGGCGGGGCAAGGGAGCACCCCGGGGTCCCCGTGCGCGAAGCGTACGGGGTAGGGTGCCCCGGGATAGCGCCTAACCGCCTCCCGCCGCTCACTTCGTTCGCGGCGGGGCAAGGGAGCACCCCGGGGTCCCCGTGCGCGAAGCGTACGGGGTAGGGTGCCCCGGGATAGGCTAAGTCCATGAGCGAACAGACAGCGCCGGTCTGGCCGGTGACCATCATCAAGGGCGCACCCGATCCGGAGGTGCTGGCCGACCTGAAGGCCCTGGCGGAGGCCGCCGCCGAAGCCGACGGCAATCCGCCGCTGTCCGAGCAGACCTGGGTGACGCTGCGGTCGGAGGACCCGGACAACCTGCTGGTGCTGGCGACCTATGCCGCGGAGGAGCATTCGGACCCGGCCACCGCCTCCTCGCTGGCCGGGGCCGCCGTCATCCTGCTGCCGCGCGGCGGCGAGGGCGTGTTCGAGCTGGTGGTCCACCCCGCCTACCGGAACCAGGGGGTGGGGACCGGACTGGTTGACGAGCTCCGCCGGCACACCGAGCTGCCCGACCTGCGGGCCTGGTCCCACGGTGCCCACGAGGGTGCCGCCCGGCTGGCGGCACGGTTCGGCTTTGTGCCCGTGCGCGAATTGTGGCGGATGCGCCTGGCCCATGTGCCCCGGCTGCCCGACGCGGTCCTGCCCGCCGGGGTCAAGCTGCGCAGCTTCGTGCCGGGCCAGGACGAGCAGGCCTGGCTCAAGGCCAACGCCGCGGCGTTCGCGCACCACCCGGAGCAGGGCGCCCTGACCCTGGCCGACCTGCGCGCCCGGATGGCGGAGCCGTGGTTCGACCCCGCAGGCTTCCTGCTGGCGGTGCGCGAGGACGACGGCGAACTGCTGGGCTTCCACTGGACCAAGGTCCACCCGCGCACCGGCACGCACCCGCCGATCGGAGAGGTGTACGTGGTCGGCGTGACCCCGCAGGCGCAGGGCATGGGGCTGGGCAAGGCGCTGACCGTGGCCGGCATCAAGCATCTGCAGGCGGCCGGCCAAAGCGCGATCATGCTGTACGTGGACGCGGACAACGAGGCCGCAGTGGCGCTGTACCGCAAGCTCGGGTTCACCCGCTGGGACACCGACGTGATGTACGCTCCGGCGGATCATTAATCTTATAACCAGGCCCTGGCCACCAGGGCTGATGGACCAATGGCCCTGCCTCCACTCCGCAGGGCCCAAGCACCAAGGAGACACCATGGTTCCCGAATCCGCCCCTCCGCTTTCCGTGAGGTTCGGTTCCACGGAGGTCGCCCCGGCCCGTGCCACCCAGGACCGCATCGACATCCCCGAGTTCGCCCCCTCGCAGATCCCCGACGGGGACTTCAGCCTCAACGACCGTTTCCTGGACCGGGAAATCAGCTGGCTGGACTTCAATGCCCGGGTCCTGGAGCTGGCCGAGGATCCGGACCTGTTCCTGCTGGAGCGGGTGAACTTCCTGTCCATCTTCGCCTCGAACCTGGACGAATTCTTCATGGTGCGGGTCGCCGGGCTGAAGCGGCGGATTGCCACCGGCCTGGCGGTGCCCTCGGCGGCCGGGCTCAACCCGATCGAGCAGCTGGAGCAGATCAGCGAGCAGGCGCACCGGCTCCATGAGCGGCACGCCCGGGTCTTCGCCGAGCAGATCCGCCCGGAACTGGCGTACGAACACATCCACATCGTGCGCTGGGACGAGCTCGACGACGCGGCGCAGCAGCAGCTGACCGTGATGTTCAAGGAGAAGGTCTTCCCGATCCTGACCCCGCTGGCCGTGGACCCTGCCCACCCGTTCCCCTACATCTCCGGCCTGTCCCTGAACCTGGCCGTCATCGTGCGCAACCCGGTGAGCGAGAAGGAACTGTTCGCCCGGGTAAAGGTGCCGGACCAGCTGCCGCGGCTGATCTCGGTCGACGGCCCGCGTGCCGGCTCGGTGCCCGGGCGCACCGCACGCTTCATCCCGCTGGAGGAAGTCATCGCCGTGCACCTGGACCTGCTGTTCCAGGGCATGGAGGTGCTGGAGCACCACAGCTTCCGGGTCACCCGCAACGAGGACCTGGAGGTGGAAGAGGACGACGCCGAGAACCTGCTGCAGGCGCTGGAGAAGGAACTGCTGCGCCGGCGCTTCGGCCCTCCGGTCCGCCTTGAGGTGACCACCGACATCAACCCCAGCGTGCGCCGGCTGCTGGTGCGCGAACTCGGCGTGGAGGACTCCGAGGTCTATGCCCTGCCGGCCCCGCTGGACCTGCGCGGGCTCAACGTCATCTCCAACATTGACCGCCCGGACCTGCACTACCCCAAGCAGCTGGCACACACCAGCCGCTACCTGAACGAGAGCGAAACCTCCAAGCCGGCCAATGTCTTCGCCGCCATGCGCCGCCGGGACATCCTGCTGCACCACCCGTACGATTCGTTCTCCACCTCGGTGCAGGCCTTCCTCGAGCAGGCCGCCGCCGATCCGAAGGTGCAGGCCATCAAGCAGACCCTGTACCGCACCTCCGGGGACTCGCCCATCGCCGATGCGCTGATCGATGCGGCCGAGGCCGGCAAGCAGGTGCTGGCCCTGGTGGAGATCAAGGCCCGCTTCGACGAGCAGGCCAACATCGACTGGGCCCGCAAGCTTGAGCAGGCCGGCGTGCACGTGGTGTACGGGATCGTGGGGCTGAAGACGCACTGCAAGCTCTCCCTGGTGGTGCGCCAGGAAGGCGACGGGCTGCGCCGCTACAGCCACATTGGCACCGGCAACTACCACCCGCGGACCGCCCGCTACTACGAGGACCTGGGCCTGCTGACCGCCGACGACCAGGTCGGCGAGGACCTGTCCAAGCTTTTCAACCAGCTGTCCGGCTACGCACCCAAGTCCACCTTCAAACGCCTGCTGGTGGCCCCCCGGTCGGTGCGCTCGGGCCTGATCGACCGGATCGAGAAGGAAATCGCCAACCGGCAGGCCGGCCTGGCCGCCCGGGTCATCATCAAGGTCAATTCGATGGTGGACGAGGCCGTCATCGACGCGCTTTACCGTGCCTCGCAGGCGGGCGTGCAGGTGGATGTCATCGTCCGCGGGATCTGCGCCGTCCGCCCCGGGGTCCCGGGGCTGAGCGACAACATCCGGGTACGCTCCATCCTGGGCCGTTTCCTGGAACACTCCCGGGTCTTCGCCTTCGCCAACGCCGGGGATCCGGCGGTGTACATCGGCTCGGCGGACATGATGCACCGGAACCTGGACCGCCGCGTCGAGGCGCTGGTGCAGCTGAAGAACCGCGACGACATCGCCGAACTCATTGCCCTCATGGACCGCTACCTGGATCCGGGCACCTCCAGCTGGCACCTGGACAGCCGGGGCGTCTGGATCCGCCACCACAAGGACGAGGAGGGCAATCCGCTCAGCGACGTGCAGTCCTGGCTGCTGGCCTCCCGCTCCCGCCAGCGCGCCGCGCTGCGCCGCTAGGCAGGACATGGAACAACGCTCAATGGAGGAAACGGCCCCCGCGCCTGCCCCGGACCCCCTCGCCGGCCCCGTCGCCGTCACCGCCGCGGGTGCGCTGTGCTGGCGCGTCCGGGAGAACAAGCTGCAGGTCCTGCTGATCCACCGTCCCCGCTACCGGGACTGGTCCTGGCCCAAGGGCAAGCTGGACAGCGGTGAAACACTGCCCGAATGCGCCGTCCGCGAGCTGCGCGAGGAAATCCAGGTGGACGTGCAGCTGGGCATCCCGCTGCCCACCGTGCGCTACCGCATCTCCTCCGGCATCAAGGAGGTCTTCTACTGGGCGGCCAGGCTCCAGGACGTGGAACCGGTCCCGGACGGGACCGAGGTGGACGAGGTCAAATGGTGCCCGGTGGACGAGGCCCTGGAGCTGCTGTCCAACCCCTCGGACCGCGAGCCGCTGGAGGAACTCATCACCGCGCACAGCCGCGGGGACCTGGAAACCTACCCCTTCATCGTCGTCCGCCATGCCAAGGCCAAGCCCCGCTCGACCTGGAACAAGGCCGAAGGCGAGCGCCCCCTCGCCGCCACCGGCAGGCGCCAGGCCCTGGCGGTCTGCCGGATGCTCACCGCCTGGCGGCCCAAACGCATTGCCTCCAGTCCCTGGGTGCGGTGCGTGCAGACCATTACCCCGTATGTCGAAGCGCAGCAGGTCAAGAAACTGCGCACCGTGCCCCAGCTGACCGAGCACGCGGCCGAGCGCAGCCCGAAGAAGGCCCGCGCCGCCATCGAGGCCCTGCTGGACAAGCAGAAGTCCACCGCCGTCTGCACCCACCGGCCGGTGCTGCCGCAGGTGTTCAAGGTGATGGAAAAACGGATGTCGCCGAAGCTGGCCGGCAAGCTGCCGGCGGCGGACCCGTACCTGCATCCGGGCGGAATCATTGTGTGCCAGATCAGTGTCAAGCATCCCGGCCGGATCGTTTCGGTCGAACAGTTCGACGCCTACGACGACTAACGTCCTAGACTGTAATCCGTGAACGCCACCTCGATCCCCACCCCGTACGAGGACCTGCTGCGCGACGTGCTGGCCACCGGCACGCCGAAGTCCGACCGCACCGGCACCGGCACCCGCAGCGTCTTCGGCCGCCAGATCCGCTTCGATCTCGCCGGGTCCTTCCCGCTGATCACCACCAAGCGCGTGCATTTCAAGTCCGTGGCCCTGGAGCTGCTGTGGTTCCTGCGCGGGGACTCGAACGTGAAGTGGCTGCAGGACCAGGGCGTGACGATCTGGGACGAGTGGGCGGATGAGGACGGCGAGCTCGGCCCGGTCTACGGTGTCCAGTGGCGGTCCTGGCCCACCCCGGACGGCGGGCACATCGACCAGATCGCCCAGCTCATCGACAGCCTGAAGGCCAACCCGGATTCCCGCCGGCACATCGTCTCGGCCTGGAACGTGGCCGAAATTTCCAAGATGGCGCTGCCGCCCTGCCATGCGTTCTTCCAGTTCTACGTCCAGCCGTCGCCGGAGGGCCCGGGCAGGCTGTCCTGCCAGCTCTACCAGCGCAGCGCCGACATGTTCCTGGGCGTGCCGTTCAACATCGCCTCCTACGCGCTGCTGACCCTGATGGTGGCCCAGCAGGTGGGGCTCGAACCCGGCGAGTTCATCTGGACCGGCGGCGACGTCCATATCTACGAGGACCACCTCCGGCAGGTCACCGAGCAGCTTGGCCGCGAGCCCTTCCCCTACCCGCAGCTGCGCATCACGCGCACCCCGGAGAGCATCTTCGACTACCGGCTGGAGGACTTCGAACTGGTCAACTACCGGCACCATCCGGCCATCAAGGCACCGGTGGCCGTATGAGCGCCCCCGGCCGCGCCGCCACCCCCGATTCCCCGTTGGTCGGACTCATCTGGGCCCAGACCACCAACGGCGTCATCGGCAAGGACGGCGGCATGCCGTGGCACCTGCCCGAAGACCTCGCCCACTTCAAACGCACCACCGCCGGCCATCCGGTCATCATGGGGCGGCGGACCTGGGAGTCCTTCCCCGCCAAGTACCGTCCCCTGCCCGGCCGGACCAACATTGTCATCAGCCGCAGCCCGCAGCGGCGGGCCGCGCTGGAAGCGGACGGCGCCGTCGTCGTGGAATCCCTGCCGCAGGCCCTGGCCGACGCCCGCCGGTATCCGGGGGCCGAGGAACTGTGGATCATCGGCGGCGGCGAAATTTTCCGCCTGGCCGCCGAGGAGGCGGACACCGCCCTGGTGACGGTGATCGACATGGAGTCCGACGGCGACACCTTCGCCCCGCTGCTGGGACCGGGCTGGGTGCTCGACGGGGTGCTGCCCGGCGAAGGCTGGGAGACCGGCGCCAACGGCACCCGCTACCGGATCGCCCGCTGGAACCGGCCCGGCGCCGCGCAGTAGGCCGCAGCGCTCCCGCGGATCCGCAGGGAAAGGTGCCGAATGTGCCCGGATCCGCCCGGATCCCCCACCCGTGGGATGGGCTGCACTGCCGGCTCGCGTAAAATGGAGCGCATGACTGAATCTGCCCGGAATTCCGCCCCTTCCGTGGGCCTGGTCGGTTGGCGCGGCATGGTCGGCTCCGTCCTCATGCAGCGCATGCAGGACGATGGCGACTTTGACCTGATCAACCCCGTGTTCTTCTCCACCTCCAATGCCGGCGGAGCCGCCCCGGCCTTCGCCGAAGGTGCCGGCCCGCTGCAGGACGCCTACGACGTCGACACCCTGGCCAAGCTGCCGATCATCGTGACGGCCCAGGGCGGGGACTACACCTCCGAGGTGTACCCGAAGCTGCGCGACGCCGGCTGGGACGGGATCTGGATCGACGCCGCCTCCACCCTGCGGATGGCCGACGACGCGATCATCGTGCTGGATCCGGTCAACCGGGACGTCATCGACGCCGGCCTGCAGCGCGGGGTCAGGAACTTCATTGGCGGCAACTGCACCGTCTCCTGCATGCTCATGGGCCTCGGCGGGCTGTTCAAGAACGGTCTGGTCGAGTGGGGAACCTCCATGACCTACCAGGCGGCCTCGGGCGGCGGAGCCCGGCACATGCGCGAACTGCTGACCCAGTTCGGCACCCTCAACGCCGCCGTGGCCGCGCAGCTGGCCGATCCGTCCTCGGCCATCCTGGAAATCGACCGCGCCGTGCTGAACACCCAGCGCAGCCCGGAACTGGACGCCACCCAGTTCGGCGTGCCGCTGGCCGGTTCCGTGATCCCGTGGATCGACAAGGACCTGGGCAATGGCCAGTCCAAGGAAGAATGGAAGGCCGGCGTCGAGACCAACAAGATCCTGGGCCGGGGCGGGGACGCCGGCAACCGCATCCCGTTCGACGGGCTGTGCGTGCGCATCGGAGCCATGCGCTCGCACTCCCAGGCCCTGACGCTCAAGCTCACCGAGGACCTGCCGGTGGAGGAGATCGAGCGGATCATCGACGCGGACAACGAATGGGCCACCGTGGTGCCCAACACGAAGGAAGCGACGCTGGAGCAGCTGACCCCGGTGGCGGTCAGCGGCACCCTGCAGATCCCGGTTGGCCGCATCCGCAAGCTGGAGATGGGGCCGGAGTACATCAGCGCCTTCACCATCGGCGACCAGCTGCTCTGGGGCGCCGCCGAACCGCTGCGCCGCATGCTGCGGATCGCCACCGGCAACCTCTAAGCACTTGCCGCCCCGGCGGGCCGCGTCCACTCCGGTGGACGCGGCCCGCTGCCGTTCAGGCCCGGTTCCGGGTTGCTGCTTCTCCTCCACAGCCGCCCCGCCCGCCGGACCGTCCACACCTCCGGTACAGGACGCCGCCGCGGCCGTGTCCCTTCCGTAGCGCGGACCCATGGACCCCGCAGACCTGCCGGCGGCGGCACCGGCCATCAACGAGGTCCTGGCCCGTTTCCTGGAACACTGCTGCCGCGGCAGGCAGCCGGTAACCGTCGACCGGTACCTGCGGATCAACGAGCACCTGAAGTTGTTCCTGGAGACCCGGGGCCAGGACCATGTCTGCGCCGAGGACGCCCGCTGGCTTGCCTTCGAACGGCAGTTCCAGCCCTACGGGGCGTTCTGCCGCCTGCTGCGCGCGGATGCCCTGCTGGCGGCGCTGCCGGAGTTCCTGGGCGGAAGCTGGCTGATGCCCCACGGCGTGGACTGCCGGGTCCAGGCCAGCCAGAGCAGCCGGCTGGTGCACTGGCTGATCTGCCGGGGCCTGGTGGACTTCCGCCGCCAGCAGCAGGACCTGGTCCGTTTCCGGGCCGCGCTGGACGCCAGGCAGGCGAAGTGAAGCGCGGCAACCTGCGGCGGGCAGGGCAGGCCGCCGGGTCCGGCCTGCTACAGCGCGCAGCCGATCAGCAGCGGCTCCGGGTGCAGCCGGATGCCGAAGGCGGCCTCGACGCCGTCGCGCACGGTGCGGGCAATGGCCAGGATATCGGCCGCCGCGGCATTGCCCCGGTTGGTAATGGCCAGGGTGTGCTTGGTGGACAGCGATGCGCGGCCGCCTGCCACGGCGAATCCGTCGACGGCGCCGTTGGCGGTGCCGGCCAGCCCGAACCCCTTGCCGAAGCCTGCCCGGTCGATCAGCCAGGCGGCGCTGAGCTTCACCTGCGCGCCCGCGGGCCACCGCGGGGCATCGGCGGGCAGGGCGTCTGCCTTGGCGGGATCGACGATGGGGTTGGTGAAGAAGGAGCCGGTGCTGAAGGTATCGCGGTCGGCCGCATCCAGCACCATGCCCTTGGAGGCGCGCAGCCTGAGGACTTCGCGGCGGACATCGGCGGCGCCGGCGCGCTGGCCGGCTTCGACGCCCAGGGAGCGGGCCAGCTCCGCATAGCGCACGGGGGCGCTCAGCCGGTCCCGCTCCAGCCGGAACTGAACGGACAGCACCACGTAGCGCGGCGAGCCGTTGACCGTGCTGCGCTTGAGCACCGAGTCCCGGTAGCCGAAGCCCAGGTCCGCGTTGCCGAAGGTCTTCACCGTGCCCTCGTGCCGGTCCCAGGTGCGCACCGAGACAATGGTGTGCGAGACGTCGGCCCCGTAGGCGCCGACATTCTGCACCGGCGTGGCTCCGGTCAGCCCGGGGATGCCCGAGAGCGCCTCCAGCCCGGACCAGCCGTGCCGCACGGACAGTTCGACCAGTTCGTCCCAGGGCTGCCCGGCTTCGGCGCGCAACAGCACGGTGCCGGAGCCGCCGTCGTCCGCTGAATGCTCGATCGAGTAGCCGGTGCTGGCCAGGCGCAGGACGGTGCCCGGCCAGCCCTCGTCGGAGATCACCAGGTTCGAGCCGCCGCCGATGATCAGCAGCTGCTCGCCGGCCTCGTCGGCGGCACGGACGGCATCAATGATCCCGGCCTCGGACGTGGCCTCGAGGCAGCGGCGGGCCGGACCGCCGACACCGACGGTGGTCAGCGGGGCCAGGCTGGCAGCAGTCACCGCGGCTTACCGGGTGCGGACGAGGGCCTGGGCCTTGACCAGGACCTTCTGTCCGGCGGAGGTGACCGTCAGGTCCACGCGGACCGTGCCGTTGGCTTCGTCGATGGCACCGACGGCGCCGCTGACCTGGATCTCGGCGCCGGCACCGTCGGTGTCTTCCACCACGACCGGCTTGGTGAAGCGGGTCTGGTAGTCCACGATGGCTCCCGGGTCGCCGATCCAGTCGGTGACGATCTGGACGGCGGCACCCATGGTGAACATGCCGTGGGCGATGACGCCGGGCAGGCCCACCTGCTCGGCGAAGCGGCCGTTCCAGTGGATCGGGTTGAAGTCGCCGGAGGCCCCGGCGTACCTGACCAGGTCCGCCCGGGAGACCTCGATGGTCCTGCTGCCGATCTCCTGCCCGACCGAGAGTGTTTCCAGTCCGATGGTCACTGGCCTTCCCCCCTCACCAGGATCGACGAGGTCGTGGTGGCGGTCTTCTCCCCGCCCGCGGTGCTGATTTCGGCGCGGGTGGTGATCATCGCTCCCCCGCCCATGGCCCGGATCTGGTCCACGTGCAACTCCGCGACCAGTTCGTCCCCGGCCACGATCGGGCGGTGGTGGGTGAAGCGCTGCTCGGCATGCACCACCCGGGAGAAGTCGATGCCGGCTTCCGGATCCTGGACCAACTGGGCGTCCGCGCGCTGGGCGACGATGATGGCAAAGGTGGGCGGGGCCAGCAGGTCGCGGTAGCCCAGTTCCCGGGCCGCCTCGACGTCGAAATGGGCCGGGTGCGTGGCCTTGACGGCACGGGCGAATTCGCGGATCTTCTCGCGGCCGACCGTGTAGACCTCGCCGGCCGGGTAGACGCGGCCGGCCAGGGCCGCATTGACCCCAGTGTGCTCAGACATACAGCTCCTTCACTGGCAAAAAAACTCCCTCCAGCCTATGCGAAGACCGGCCGGCCCACGAACGGGCGGATCAGGGCCTTCTGCTCCCCGTCGATGCGCAGCAGCCGCCCGGTGCCGGCGGCGACGAAGGCGATGGTGGTTTCCGCCTTGGCGCAGGCCTCGCCGGTGACCGGGTCGTGCACGATGTAGGCGATGGTCACGCTGGCCGCCTTCAGGGAGCTGACCCAGACATCGATGTCCAGCGGGATGTTGCGGTAGGTCAGCGGCGCCAGGTACCTCACCCGGTGTTCGACGACGAGCGCCTGGGTGCCGGCGGGCAATGCGGAGAAGAGCGGGACCAGCGGTTCCTGGCCGGGGCCGCCGGTGCCGCCGGGAGGGCCGAAGGCGTGGATGCGCGCCTCCTCGAGGATGCGCAGGATCTCCACATTGTTCACGTGCCCGTAGGCGTCCATGTCGCCCCAGCGCATGCCCACCTTGCAGGTGAGGATGCGGCCGGTGGCGGTATCGTCCAGAATCTCGCTCATGCGTCCTTTCAGGGCCCGTTGGCGCACCGGGCGGCTATTGACCCTGCTGCCGCTGCGTGCGCCCGCCTGCGGCCCCGTGGGCGGCGTGGCGGGCACGGGCGTCCCGGGCCCGGACCACGAGGCCGGCCAGGTGCACCAGCAGGCCGGCGGCAATGATGGCCAGGGCCGGCCAGCTCAGCCCCGGCAGTCCCGCGGCCGCGGCGATCAACGAAAGCACGATGCCGGCGGCGATCAGCACCATGGCCGAGATGACCAGCTTGCGGTACAGCGGCGAGCCAAGGTCCCAGGGATTCATGGTTTAAGCCTAACGGTTGGCCAGGCCCGGTCCCGCACGGCCAGGCAAGGCCGGGCAGCCGGTCGCTGCGCCGGGCCGGCTGCTCAGGCGTTCTGCCCGGCGTGGGCGGCTTCGGCGATTTCCTCCAGCATCCTGGCGTTGAAGGCGGCCAGGTCCTTCGGGCTGCGGCTGGTGACCAGCCCGTGGTCCACCACCACCTCCCGGTCCACCCAGTGCGCACCGGCATTGCGCAGGTCCGTGGCCAGCGTGTGGTACGAGGTCAGCCGCCGGCCGTCCGCTGTTCCGGCTTCGATCAGCAACCACGGGGCGTGGCAGATCGCCGCCACCGGCTTGTGCGCATCGAAGAAGGCCCGGGCGAAGGCGACGGCGGCGGACTCGGCCCGCAGGTGGTCCGCGTTGATGACGCCGCCGGGCAGGACCAGCGCGTCATAGTCGGCGGGATCGGCCTCCGTGACGGCGACGTCCACGTCGAAGGTGTCGGCCTTGTCGGTGCCCTTGAAGCCTTGGAGCTGTCCGGGCTTGGGTGCCACGAGGACGGGCTGGCCGCCGGCGTCCTGCACGGCCTGCCAGGGGCTGGTGAGTTCGATTTGTTCGACGCCATCCGTGAGCAGGAAGGCGACTTTCTTTCCGGAGATGTCGGCAGTAGCCATGGTGCACATCCTCCTCGGATCTGCCTGGACGTGGCCGCCGGACGTGCGGCCCTGCTTCCACCGTAGGCGCGCCGGGAACCGGCAGGCAAGGCGTCCTGCTGCCGCGCCGGCGCGGTGCCCGGAGACGCAAAAACCCCTCCGGGACCATGGTCCGGGAGGGGTTTTCCGGCAGTAGCGGTGCCGGGACTCGATCCCGGGACCTCACGATTATGAGTCGTGCGCTCTAACCAGCTGAGCTACACCGCCACGAATGGGACGGCCCGCGCTGCGCCTTGCGACACAGGCGCGGGCCCCGCCATTCAGAGCCCCCCACGGGAATCGATCCCGTGACCTCAGTCTTACCAAGACTGCGCTCTACCACTGAGCTAGGGGGGCAACGGAGAAATACATTACCAGCACTTTGCCCCGGTGTGAAATCGGATCGGGCCTTTGTGGCGGATCGCACATTTTCCCCAGCTTCCCCCGGTTTTGCCCGGTCGAGCCAGCCGGCTGCGGCCGCGGGCAGGACCGGCCCGGGCCGGACGCAGGGACCCTGCCCGGCGCTGCGCCCGCCAGGCCCCGCCGGAGGGCCTGAAACAGCAGAAGGGGCATCCGCGGTGCGGATGCCCCTTCCGAGGGCCTCTGGGCGGCCGGACAGGCCGCTCAAGGCAGGACGGCGCCGGACGCGACCGTCGGCCGTCCGGTGTTAGCCGCGGCCGTGGCGCGGCTTGCGCGCGCCCATGCCGTGGCCGCCGAAGCTGGACTCATAGCGGTCGCCGCGGTCGCTGCGGAACCCGCCGCGGTCGCCGTCGAACTTCTTCTTGAACGGCCGCTCGCCGCGGTCGCTGCGGAAGCCGCGGTCGCGGTCGCCACGGTCATTGCGGAACCCGCCGCGGAAGCCGCCGCGGTCGCCCCGGTAGCCGCCGTCCCGGTCGCCCCGGTAGCCGCCCTCTTCGCGGTCGCGCCGCGGCTTGCGGCCGCTGTCCAGCTCCAGCTGGATCAGCTCGCCCCCGATGCGAGTCTTGGACAGCGCGCGCAACTGCTCCTCGGACAGATCCGCCGGCAGTTCCACCAGGGAGTGGTCCGAGCGGATGTCGATGCCGCCGATCTGTCCGGCGGTCAGGCCGCCCTCGTTGGCGATGGCACCGACGATCGACCCGGGCATGACCCGGTGCCGGCGGCCGACGGCGATGCGGTAGGTCGCGTTGCCTTCGGTCAGCGGACGGGACGGGCCGCGCGAGCCGAAGCCGTCGCGCTCGCCGCGGGCGAGGCGGGCCTGCTTGGCCGGGGCCACCGGCAGTTCCTCCATCAGCAGCGGGCGGCCGCCCTGGGCCATGTGCGCCAAGGCCGCGGCGATCTCGACGGCGGTCACGTCGTGCTCGGCCTCGTACTTCTCCACCAGGCCGCGGAAGACCGCCAGGTCCTCGGACTCCAGGGTCTCGGTGATCCGGCCGGCGAACTTCTCCAGGCGGTTGGCGTTGACGGTGTCCACCGTGGGCAGGTGCATCAGCTCCACGCTCTGCCTCGTGGTCTTCTCGATCGCCCGCAGCAGGTACTTCTCGCGCGGGGTCATGAACAGGATCGCGTCGCCGGAGCGGCCGGCGCGGCCGGTGCGGCCGATCCGGTGCACGTAAGACTCGGTGTCGTGCGGAATGTCGTAGTTCACGACGTGGCTGATCCGCTCGACGTCCAGGCCGCGGGCGGCGACGTCGGTGGCCACCAGGATGTCCACCTTGCCTTCGCGCAGCGCCTCGACGGTGCGTTCACGCTGCTGCTGCGGGATGTCGCCGTTGATCGCGGCGGCCCGGAAGCCGCGCGCCTTGAGCTTGTCCGCCAGTTCCTCGGTGGCCATCTTGGTGCGCACGAAGGCAATGACGCCGTCGAACTCCTCGGTCTCGAGGATGCGGGTCATGGCGTCCAGCTTGTGGGCGCCCATCACCTGCACGTAGCGCTGGCGGATGTTGGCGCCGGTGGTGGTCTTGGACTTGACCGAGATCTCGGCCGGGTCGTTCAGGTACTGCTTGGCGATCCGGCGGATGGAGGTAGGCATGGTGGCCGAGAACAGGGCGACCTGCTTCTCCTCCGGGGTGGCTTCGAGGATCTTGTCGACTTCCTCGGCGAAGCCCATCCGCAGCATCTCGTCGGCCTCGTCCAGCACCACATACTGCAGGTCGGACAGGTCCAGGGAGCCCTTCTCGATGTGGTCGATCACGCGCCCGGGGGTGCCCACCACAACCTGGGCGCCGCGGCGCAAACCGGCCAGCTGCGGGCCGTAGGCGGAGCCGCCGTAGACCGGCAGCACGGTGAAGTCCTCCAGATGCTTGGCGTAGGAGGTGAAGGCCTCGGAGACCTGCAGGGCCAGTTCGCGGGTCGGAGCCAGCACCAGCACCTGGGTGCTGCGCGCCGGGCCGTTGACTTCGGCCAGCTCGGCCATCCGGGACAGGGCCGGGATGGCGAAAGCTGCGGTCTTGCCGGTACCGGTCTGGGCCAGGCCGACGACGTCGCGGCCTTCGAGCAGCACCGGAATGGTCGCAGCCTGGATCGGCGAGGGCTTTTCGTAGCCGACGTCGGCCAGCGCCGCGAGCACGCGGGAATCAAGGTTGAAGTCGGAGAACAGCACGGTGGCTTCCTCTTCAGTGCCGGCTTCCGCTTCGGCGGGCAGGTGGTCATGGGTGTATTCGGACATGGAGAATCCTCATCTTCATTCGGGACGGGGCCGCGCCGGTAATGCGCTCACGCACAGCGGCCGGCAGGCCTGATGTAAGCAAAGTCCGGCACTGTTGCAATCCCATGGCAAGACTTCCCGCCGCGCTCTGGAGCGCATCGCACGCAGCTTCACCTGCACTGCCAATGCCCCTGACGGCGTTTTCAAAGCCGGCGCTCCCAAAATGACACTGCCCGCTGGACGCGGACCCTACACACCAATCAGACGCTGCAAACATGGGACCCGGGGGCGTAAACCTATGCGGTTCCGCCCGGACAGCCAGTGGTTTGCCCGTCGAAATGCGGGAATACCGGAGTGGGGGATACATCCATTCTACGGTACGGCGCAAGCAGGCGGCGCCGCGGCCGGCGGTGAGCTTGGGCACACCTGCGGGGCCATGCCGGTCCCCTGCACCGAGCGGCTTAACGCGCGGCCGCCTCCTGCCGTGCGGCCGCGCGCAGGGCCAGATCGACGGCGGCCCGCACCTGCGGGGCCAGCTGCAGCCGGCCGGCGGCGGCCTCGGCCCGCAGGGCCCCGGCGCCGGCCTTGTCCAGGCCGGCGAAGACCTGGGCCACCGGCACCCCGTGCCGCGGCCGGTAGGTGGGCTCGACGGCGTCGCCGGCCTGGATCTGCCCGGTCTGCAGGACCTTCAGGTAGGCTCCGGGCCGGCCGGCGGCGGTGAAGCGGCGCACCCAGCGTTCCTCGCCCAGGTGCCGGGCGAAGGTCCCGCAGGGAATCCGCACCGAGGTCACTTCCACGCGCACCTCGGGCCCGATCCGCCAGCGCTCGCCGATCAGCGCCCCGTTGACGTCCACGCCCAAGGTGCGCAGGTTCTCGCCGAACAGGCCGGGCGGAATCTCCCGGCCCAGTTCGGCGGCCCACCAGCGGGCGTCCTCGTCCGCGTAGGCGTAGAGCGCCTGCCATTCCCCGCCGTGGTGCTTGCGGTCGGCCTGCACGTCCGCGTACAGGCCCAGGTCGGTGACCTTGACCGGCCCGGACGCGGGCCGCTTGTCAATGGCCGTGAGGCCGGCCGGCCCGGCGTCGGGCTTGAGTGCGTGCACCCGGCAGATGGCCAGCAGGCTCCCCGGCTCAGGCATGGCCCTCGAAGCTCACGTCCTGGAATTCCTCGGCGGACGCAGGAAGCGGGTGGCCGCGGTAGGTGCTGAAGCCCCACAGGTTCCCGTCCGGATCGCGCAGGCCGAACAGGCGGGCACCGTAGTCCGTGTCGGTGAGCTCCTGGATGATCTGCGCCCCGGCGGCGGACACGCTGTGGTAGAGGGCATCCGGGTCCCGAGTGTAGACATTCAGCTGCGCGCCGCCCGGCTCGCGGGCCCACAGGCTGGCCTCACTGTAGCTGGAGACCAGGACCAGGCCGCCTTCGGGCCAGAGCAGCTCGCTGTGCACCACCGCCCCGCCTTCCTCATACAGGGCGTGGGTGCTGAAGCCGACGGTGCCGGTCAGGAACCTGATCAGGCCCCGGGCGTCACGCGATTGCAGGCCGGGCCAGACGCCGGCCGGTGGGTAGTGTCTGTTCTCCATGCCCACCAGTATTCCCACACCACCCCCGGCGCGCCAGAGCACCGCACCCGGGTGCGGTGCTCCGGACGCAGTCGTCAGAGCTGCCCGAAGGCCTGGTCCAGGTCGGCAATCAGGTCCGCGGCGTCCTCGATGCCCACCGAGAGCCGGATCAGGTTCTCCGGTACGGCCAGCTCGGTGCCCTTGACCGAGGCATGGGTCATCTCGGACGGGTAGTTGACCAGCGACTCGATGCCGCCCAGGGACTCGGCCAGGGTGAACACCTTGGTGGACTCGGCAACCTTCCGGGCCGCGGCCTCCCCGCCGGTGAAGGAGACCGAGACCATGCCGCCGAAGCCGCGCATCTGCTTCGCCGCCAGCTCGTGCCCGGGGTGGTCCGGCAGGCCGGGATAGTACACGGTTTCCACCCCGCTGCGGCCGGCCAGCCACTCGGCCACGGCCTGGGCATTGGCGCTGTGCCGGTCCATGCGCACGCCCAGGGTCTTCAGGCCGCGGGTGGTCAGGAACGCATCCATCGGGGAGGAGACGGCGCCGACGGCGAACTGCACGAAGCCGACCTTCCCGGCCAGCTCGTCATCGTTGAGCACCACGGCGCCGCCGATCACGTCCGAGTGGCCGCCGATGTACTTGGTGGTCGAATGCACCACGATGTCCGCCCCGAGGGCCAGCGGGTTCTGCAGGTACGGCGAGGCGAAGGTGTTGTCCACTACCAGCAGCGCCCCGGCGTCGTGCGCCACGGCGGCCAGACCGGCGATGTCGGTGACCTTCATCATCGGGTTGGAGGGGGTTTCCACCCACACGAAGCGGGTCTGCTGCGCGGCGACGGCGGCGGCGACCGATTCGAGGTCGGCCATGTCCACCACGGTGTGCCCGACGCCCCAGCCGCCGAGCACCCGGCTGATCAGCCGGTAGGTGCCGCCGTAGGCGTCGTTGCCCAGCACGATGTGGTCCCCCGGCACCAGCAGCGCCCGGATCAGGGCGTCCTCGGCGGCCAGGCCGGAGGCGAAGGAAAACGCGTGCCGGCCGCCTTCGAGGGCCGCCAGCTGCAGCTGCAGCGCATCGCGGGTGGGATTGCCGCCGCGGCCGTATTCGTAGCCGTCGCGCAGTCCCCCGATGCCGTCCTGGGCGTAGGTGGAACTGAAGTGCACCGGGGGCACGACGGCGCCGGTGCGCGGTTCGAAGGATTGTCCGGCGTGGACGGCGCGGGTGTTGAAGCCCGAGGCATTCTCAAGTGCGGTCATGGCAGCTTCCTTCAGCTCGTCAGGTAGGTCAGGAGGTCGTGGCGGGTGAGCACGCCCACCGGCGCGCCTTGGAATGTCACCATCAGGGCGTCGGCCTGCTGGAGTTTTTCGCGGGCGGCGGAGATGGACTCCAGGGCGCCGATGATGGGCATCTTCTGCCCCATGTGGTCCCCGATCCTGTCCGTCAGCTTCGCTTCGCCCTTGAACAGCTTCGCGGTCAGCGCGCGCTCGTCGACGGCCCCGACCACCTCGCCCATCACCACCGGCGGTTCCTGGGACAGCACGGGCAGGACGGAGACGCCGTATTCGTTGATGATCTCGATGACATCGCGCACCGATTCGGCAGGGTGGGTGTGCACCAGGTCCGGCAGGATGCCGCCCTTGCCGCGGAGCACCTCGCCGACGGTGGTTTCCTCGGCGCCGGGGATAAAGCCGTAGGAGCGCATCCACTCGTCATTGAAGATCTTGGCCAGGTAGCCGCGGCCGGAATCGGGCAGGATGACCACGACGACGTCGCCGGCGGCCAGCTCCCGGGCCACCCGCAGCGCCGCCACCACGGCCATGCCGGAGGAGCCGCCGACCAGCAGGCCTTCCTCCCGCGCCAGCCGCCGGGTCATGGCGAAGGATTCGGCGTCGTTGACGGCGATGACCTCGTCCGGCACGCTCTTGTCGTAGTTGCCCGGCCACATGTCCTCGCCCACGCCCTCGACGAAGTAGGGGCGCCCGGTGCCGCCGGAGTAGACCGAGCCTTCGGGATCCGCGGCGATGACCTTCACCGGACCCGAGGGGCGGTCCGCGGAAACATCCTTCAGGTACCTGCCGGTGCCGGTGATGGTGCCGCCGGTGCCGGCACCGATCACCACGTGGGTGACCTTGCCGTCGGTGTCGCGCCAGATTTCCGGGCCGGTGGTCTCGTAGTGGCTGGCCGGGGCGGCAGGATTGGAGAACTGGTCCGGCTTGTACGCGCCCTCGATCTCGGTCACCAGCCGGTCGGAGACACCGTAATAGGACTCGGGGCTGTCCGGGGCCACGGACGTGGGGGTCACCACCACCTCCGCGCCGTAGGCCCTGAGCACATCGCGCTTTTCCTGGCCGACCTTGTCGGGCGTGACGAAAATGGACTTGTAGCCCTTCTGCTGGGCCACCAGCGCCAGGCCGACGCCGGTGTTGCCGCTGGTCGGTTCCACCACGGTGCCGCCGGGCTTGAGCTTGCCGTCCCGTTCGGCCTGCTCGATCATCTTCACCGCGATGCGGTCCTTGATCGAGCCGCCCGGATTGAAATATTCCACCTTGGCCAGGACTGTGGCGGCGATACCTTCGGTCACTTTGTTCAGCTTGACCAACGGGGTGTTGCCGATGAGGTCCAGCACGGAATTGGCATATTTCATGGGCCCAAATCTACCTGCCTGCCGCGGCAAGGTCATGTTCGCCCGTCATAATGGGCGCCCGGCTGCCTGCCGGCCGGGCCCGTGCGTGGGACGATGGATGCATGCCTGCCACTGCTTCGGCCACCGCTTCGACGGCTGCAGCGCCGGCGGCGCTGCCCGCCGGGCGCACCGCCGTCGTCGACATGCCGGCAGGCTACGATCTAGCCGGCACGCTCGGCATCCTGCCGCGCGGCCGGCAGGACCCCACCTGCCGGATCGGGTCCGGCGGCGTCTGGCTGGCGTTCGCCACGCCGGCCGGCCCGGTGACGCTGCACCTGGCCGCCCGGGCGGACGCCGCGGCCACCGCCGTCACCGCCGGCTGCTGGGGACCGGGCGTGGAGGCGGCGCTGGCGGGCCTGCCGGCCCTGCTGGGCGCCGGCGACGACTGGTCGGGTTTTGACGACCCGGACTTCCAGGCCACCCTCCCGCGGCTGGTCACCGAGCCCCGCCGGCGGCACCGCGGCCTGCGGCTGCCTTCGACCGGCCGGGTCTTCGACGCGCTCGTGCCGGCGGTGCTGGAACAGCGGGTCACCACCATCGAGGCCCGGCACTCGTGGAGGTACCTGGTGGCCCGGCACGGTTCTCCGGCGCCCGGACCGGCACCGGCCGGGCTGATGCTGGCTCCCTCCCCCGCGCAGTGGCGGCGCATCCCGTCCTGGGAGTGGCACCGTGCCGGCGTGGATCCGAAGCGTTCGGCCACGATCCTGCGCGCCTGCGCCGTGGCGGCCGGACTGGACCGGCTCGCCGCCCTGCCGCCCGGCCCGGACCTGGCCGCCAAGCTGTGCTCGGTACCGGGCATCGGCCCGTGGACCGCTGCCGAGATCGCCCAGCGCACGCACGGGGATCCGGACTCGGTCTCCGTGGGCGACTTCCATCTGGCAGCCTTCGTGGGCTATGCCCTGACCGGGCGCCGGACCGACGACGCCGGCATGCTCCGGCTGCTGCAGCCGTGGCGCGGCCACCGCCAGCGCGTGGTGCGGATGCTCGGGCTCAGCGGGGTCCGCAAGCCCGCCTTCGGCCCGCGGCTGTCCCCGCAGGACCACCGCTTCCACTGAGCGTTCCCGAAAAGGAATAGGGGCACCGCTGTTGCGCGGTGCCCCTTGCCGGAAGGCGGGAGGCTACTCCTGGCCGGCCTGCTGGGCGGCGACCTGGGCGTGCACTTCCTGCATGTCCAGTCCCTTGACCGCCTCCACCAGCTGGGAGAACTGGGTGGCGTTCAGGGCGCCGGCCTGGGAGAAGACCAGGACCTTTTCGCGGAAGGCCATCAGGGTGGGGATCGAGGTGATGCCGGCGGCGGCAGCGAGGCGCTGCTCGGCCTCGGTATCGACCTTGGCGAAGACCACGTCCTCGTGCTGCTGGGAAACGGCGTCGTAGACGGGGGCGAACTGCTTGCACGGGCCGCACCAGTCGGCCCAGAAGTCGACAAAGACGATGTCGTTCTCTTCGATGGTCTGGGGGAACTCGGCCTCGGTGACATTAATGGTTGCCATAGTCCGAGGGTAACGGCCGTCCGGCCGGCCTGTCGCCCGTGTTCGCTCAGCGCATGACGGGTGGCAGGCCGGCCGGGGCCGCCTCAGCGGGCGTCCTCCGGGCGCGGGTCGGCCGGCGGCACGGGCTCGGCGGGCACTTCCGGGGCGGTCCGGGACAGGATCGCCGGCCAGTCGACGGTGTCCTGGCAGTCCACGGTCTCGGGGGCTTCCTCGTCCTCCTCGGCCTCCTCCGCTTCCTCGAGGACTTCCTCGTTCTCCTTGGCGCAGCGGTCCAGTGCCTTCGAGTAGGAAGTCCGGGCGACCGCCTGGTCGGCCAGGAACCGGTTGTGTTCTGCCAGGGCGGACTGGTACTGCGCGTAGCGCGCCCAGTATTCGTTCCAGTCGCCCTCGATGTCGGCCCAGGCCGCGTTGACCTTGCGGACCTGGGCGGCATACTTCTTGTACTTCAGGGCCTTTTCCTTGTATGTGCCGTACTCCTTCCAGTAGTCCAGCACGTCCTGCTGCCACTGCTGCTGGCCTTTGGCCAGCGACACCAGCGCCTTGCTGGTGCGTTCGGCATTGGTCCTGGCGGCGGCCGCCTCGTCGAAAGGGACGCCGGACATGCCGGTGAAGGCCCAGCCGCACCCGGGACCGGTCTTGTCCTCGGCCAGGATCCGGACGGCCTGCTCCGTGTCGGCGCCGGGGTCCGGGCTTTCCGGCGGCTCCGGGAACTCCATCGGCTCGGGCATCGCCGGCCAGACCGGGTACCACGGCTGCATCGTCGGCTCGACCTTCTTGATCTTGATCTCGGGCCCGGGCAGCTGCACCATTAGCACGTCGGAACCGGCAGGCTGCTGCGGCAGGGACATGTCCCGCACCGCCACGGCGGTGCGGACCGCATACGGCTGGTAGCCCTCACCGGACCAGGGGTTCCTGCGGGCGTCGGCCACCGTCGACTTTTGGTCGGCACAGACCGGCTCCAGCCGGCGGGCCAGGGCCCGGTCGAATCCACGCGCCAGCTCCACCAGCGGTGCCGCCTCGTCCCCCACGTAGAAGGCCAGCACGTCGCCGCGGCGTACGGCCAGCACCTGGGAAGCGGCCTGCCCCTGGTAGGCGAAGACCCGGTACGCCTCGATGCCGGGATCCCGGCCCTCAATCCCGGCTTCCACAACGGTAATGCCGTCGTCGGCACAGGAACCGGCGTGATCCAGCTGCTCCTGGAGCACCTCGGCCCCCTGGCCGGCGCGGTAGGCGGCGAGGACCACCTGGATCCGCTTCCCCTCGACGCTGAACAACCGCGAGACGGACACCGCCGGTGCCGTGCCGGCTGCCGGGCAGGAGAACGGGACCGGGGGCACCGCAGCGCGCTGCACGATGCCGGTGGGCTTGAAGCCCTTGGGCGGGGAGTCCAGCATCTTGGCCAGGACGGATTCGGCCGGCGAATCCTTGATCCTGGCGATGACTGCCTCGGGGGCGGTCTGGCCGACGGTACGTCCGCCGACCGCGGCCGGGCGCTGGTAGGCCAGCGGCGCCCCGGTCATCGACAGCGCCGCCACCCCCGTTCCGGCGACGGCGGCCAGCGCCAGCGCTCCGGCGGCCAGGGCCAGGACCGGATGCTTTTCGAGCACTGACATCTGCGGGCCCTACCTTTCCTCGGGAACGGTGATTCCGGTCCGGCTGCCGTCGCTGAGCGTGAGCTCGACTTTCTGCCGGTAGCGCAGCTTCTTGCCCGGTGCCGGGGACTGCCGCACGACGGTGTCCGCCGGGTAGAGCTCATTCGGCGCGGCGGTTTTGGTGCGGATGACGGGCCGGAGGTCGTTGCGCAGCAGGACCGTCAGTGCCTCGTCCACCTTCAGCCCCCGCACATCCGGCACGGCCTGCTGGGCGATCCGGCTCGCCACCGATGACTCCGCTTCCGGAAGCGGCAGCGCGGGCCGGCCCTTGAGCGCTCCTTCCACGGTCGCCTTCCAGACCGGACCGGCCACCTCGGACCCGGTGAGGTCGTGGAAGGTTTTGCCGTAGGCCTGGACCCGGTTCAGCGGATAGGCGGTGCCGCCGCGCGGGTCCCCCAGCCACACGGCGGCGGAGAGCTGCGGGGTGGCCCCGACAATCCAGTTCGCCGCGAAGTCGTTGGTGGTGCCCGTTTTGGCCCCGGCCTCCCGGCCCTTGGGCCCGCCCAGCAGCCCGAGGGTTCCGCCCGGCTTGAACGGTTCCTTGAGCACGTCGGCGACCGTATCGGCCACTGCCGGGTCGATCGCCTGGCGGCAGCCCGGGTCCGGGACCGGCAGCTTCTCCCCGGTGTCGCTGCGCTCGGCGGCAACCACCGCCACCGGCCGGCACACCACGCCCCCGCTCATGAACGCGGCGTAGGCACCGGCCATTTCCAGCGGCGACACCTCGTAGGCGCCCAGGGCCAGGGATGCCTCGAGCCCGCCGAGCTGGTCGATCGGCAGGGAGGTAATGCCCAAGGTTCGGGCGAACTTGGCCACGTTCCTGACGCCGGTGCGCTCGATCATCCGGATGAAGTACACGTTGACCGAACTGCGGATGGCCGCGTAGGCATCGATCACCCCGTAGTCGCGGTTGCCGTAGTTGATGTAGCCGCCCGGAGGGTTGTCCAGGACCGAGTGGTACGGACCGTTGGCCGCCAGCCGGGTCGAGGCCGGAATGCCCTGGCTCAGCGCCGTCGCCAGCACTATCGGTTTCATCGAGGAGCCGACCTGGAAGGCCTGCTTGGCGTAGACGACTTCGGTCCTGCCCTTGCCGCTGCCCCACTTGCGGTTCTGGGCAATCGCCGCGATGTGGCCGGTGCCGGGCTCGACGACGGCGGTGCCCAGGGCGGCCCGGTTCCCCGTGCCCAGGGCCTCGAGCACCGCCTTCTGGGCGGCCTTGGCCGCCTTCGGATCCAACGCCGTCGTCAGGGTCATGCCGCCGCGGGAGAGCCGGTCCTGGCGCTCCTCCGGCGTGGCGCCGAAGGCGGGGTCGGTCAGGATCTCCTCGCGGACCACTGCGCAGTAGAACGGGTATTTGGAATCTCCGCAGCTGGAGGGGACGGAGCCGCGCTTGAGGCCCAGCGGAGCCTTGCTGAGCTTGCGGGCCTCCTCCGCGCTGATCACGGCCCGGTCCTGCAGCACGGAGATCACCGTATTGCGCCGCTGCGTGGCGGCGTCCGGGTTCCGGATGGGGTCATAGTGGCCGGGGGCCTTGAGCATGCCGACCAGCAGCGCCGACTGGGCACGGTTGAGCTTGGCCGCCGTGGTGCTGAAGTAGATCCGAGCGGCCGCTTCGACCCCGTAGGCCTGGTTGCCGAAATACACTGCGTTCACATAACGGTTGAGGATTTCGTCCTTGGTCAGCCGTTCCTCCAGTTCGACGGCGTACCTGGCCTCGCGGATCTTGGCGTTGTACGTGTCCCCCACCGCCACCGCTTCCTCGGTGGCGTCCCGGGCGTTGTTGACCAGGATGTTCTGCACCAGCTGCTGGGTAATGGTGGAGGCGCCCTGGATGTCGTCCGAGATGGCGTTGTTGACCAGTGCGCGCGTGATGCCGTACGGGTCCACGCCGTGGTGCTCGTAGAAGCGGAAATCCTCGGTGGTGATGAGCGTCTGCAGGAAGATGTCGGAGACCTGGTCCAGGGACACGTCAATCCGGTTTTCGCTGTAGAAGCGGGCGAACTCGTTCCCCTCCTTGTCCAGCAGGACGGTATGCTGCGGCAGCGACCTGTCCAGCGGCAGTTCCCCGGGCAGGTCCTCCCAGTAATCCACCGCCGAGTTGCCTGCCACTGAAATCGCCACCGCGGCCGGCGCGACCACCGAACCGGCGCTCAGCGCGACGGCGGCCACGGAGGCTGTCCAGAAGGCGGCACGCGCGGCTATGCCGCGGTTCCGCTCCGGATACCCCTGCGGGGCGGCATCCATGAGCTGGTCGAGCCCGATCGAGTCCGGCTTCCTTCGTCTCCAAAGCCCCATAGTTCCGATGTGCGGAAGATTCGGTGATCCGCACCTGCTGGCCGTCCGGGGCCGGTGCGCTCCGGCGGCACTTCCTCGTGCCGGCCGGGCGTGCCTGATGGCAGGAAAAAATCTGGAAATGCGCCCCCGATGGCAGCTTCCCCCTGCCGCCGGTGGTTCCCCCGGACCACGGTTCACCTGGTCTGACGCACCCCTCCTTCCTCGAAGACGGAGCAATCATTCTGAACACTAGAGTGTCGGCGGAAGGTTGGATAGGTCCGATGCCGAATCGCAATCCGGGTGACGTCACGATGGCGGCGGCACCCGGCTCACCGAACCCGCAGGGCGCTTCCCGGCAGGGCAGGATCCGGCGGGGCCGGAAGCATGGCCGGCCGCCGGGCAGGCACGCCAGGCTCCGGAGGCAGGGGCGCCTGTGCCGGCCCGCAGAGCAGCCGGCCTACTCAGCCGGTTCCGGCCAGTCTTCGACGTCGGGTTCGTGGGCCAGCAGATCGAGGCCCAGCCAGTGCAGCAGCCGCATCAGCATGGACGGTCCCCCTTGTCCGTGTTGCGCTAGACAGTCGGTCCTTCCCTATGGTGACCAATGATGCAGTTGGCAGGTTGGGAATTTCCTGTGTATTCGCTGGGGGCAGCCGGCCGCCATGCCGGCCGGCGCGGAACATCGGTCGATAGGCGCCTGATATGCCGAGGAGCCCGGAACCTGCGTTTTACCGCTAGGTTCCGGGCTCCTGAGGCGTCCGGTGGCAGATGAGGGATTCGAACCCCCGTAGGCAGTGCCAGCTGATTTACAGTCAGCCCCCTTTGGCCGCTCGGGTAATCTGCCGAACGTCTTCGCTGGGAAGACCGCCCCCGTTTTCGGGAGCAACATAACTGTACACAAACTTTTCCCGAGTTTCGAATCGGCGGTTTCCGGCCGTGCCGGAGACCTGTCAGAGGCCGCACATGATCCGGCCGGCAAGCTGCTGGGTGAACCGGTCCGCCTGTTCCTGGCTGACCAGGCCCAGGGACACTGCCTGCTGCATTTCCGCGCGGATCCCGGCAATGCGCCCGAGCCGCTCCCGGACTGCGCCCTGGCCTGCGGACCGGGCGGGAGCCGCCTGCTGCTCCGGCGCTTCGCCCTCCCGCCGGACCAGGGTCCCGGCCCCGGCCGCGGTCAGGGGTGCGTGGGCGGCGATCACGTCCAGCACGGCGGCCTGTGCCGGGGTTGCCCCCAGCATTCCCAGGACGCCCACGGCCGCCGCAGTCAGGAACGAGCCTGCCGCTGCCTTCATGGACCGGACGATATAGCGCGGGCGGCTCCCCATCTGATGCTCCTTCGAGTGCCTCGGTGTGGATCGATTAACCGAAGCCAGTCTGGCCAAAGAACGTGGGGGCTTCCTGTTGCGAACCTGTGGATTGGCTGGACGTCCTGCCGTGCGCGGCAGCCAGTACGCTAGGGAGGAGAATATCCGGACCGAACCAGGAGGAACCATGGCCAGCGAGTCTTCGTTCGACATTGTCAGCAAGGTGGACAAGCAGGAAGTGGCGAACGCGCTGAACCAGGCGCAGAAGGAGATCGCCCAGCGCTACGACTTCAAGGGCGTCGGTGCCGAGGTCGATTTCAGCGGCGAGAAGATCCTGATGAAGGCCAGCTCGGAGGACCGGGTCAAGGCCGTGCTGGACGTGCTCCAGTCCAAGCTGATCAAGCGCGGCATCTCGCTGAAGTCTTTGGATGCGGGTGAACCGTACGCCTCCGGCAAGGAGTACCGCATCGAGGCCTCCATCAAGGAGGGCATCGCCCAGGACCAGGCCAAGAAGATCAGCAAGATCATCCGGGACGAGGGCCCCAAGGGCGTCAAGTCCCAGATCCAGGGCGACGAACTGCGAGTCTCCTCCAAGTCCCGCGACGACCTGCAGGAAGTCATCTCCCTGCTCAAGTCGGCGGACCTGGACGTGGATCTGCAGTTCATCAACTACCGCTGACAATCCGCGCCCGGCGGGCGGGGCGCACGTCCGGGGGCTAACCTGCCCCGCCCGTCCCGCTCTCGGGCCTGCGGCTGCCGTCCAGCTCGACGGCGTCGCCGGCGGGGCCATCCGCCAGGCTGCCTTCCAACGCCCGGCCACCCACCGATTCGCCCATCCAGCTCAACGCTTCCCAGCCGTTGCCGTCGCCTTCGAGCACGACCACGCCGGTATTGCCCAGGATGTTCCGGGCCACATAGTCCGCCCCGAGGTTTGCGGCGCGGGCACCGGCCCAGCTGCGGATCATCGCCCCGTGGCTGACGACCGCCACGGTCCGCAGCCCGGAGGCCAGCAGCTCGGCGACCACGGCGTCGAACCTGCCGAAAGTCTCATGCCCGTCCGGGCCGCCGGGCATCCGCTGGTCCAGGTCGCCGGCGCTCCACCCGAAGACCACCGACATATAGGTCCGGTGGGCCTGGGCATCGGCGAGCATTTCCAGCTTCCCGGCGGAGATCTCCCGCAGGCCGTGCCGCACCTCGACGGGCAACCCGTTGGCGTCGGCCAGCGGCTCGGCGGTCAGCTGGGTGCGGATGGCCGTGGAGGCCAGCAGGGCCTCGATCGGTTCCCCGGCGAGCGCGTCCGGCAGCGCCCGGGCCTGTTCGCGGCCCAGCCGGGTCAGGCCCGGGCCGGGAACGGCGGTGTCCAGGAGGCCGCGGATATTGGACGGGGTCTGCCCATGGCGGATCAGCAGCAGGCGCATAGGTTCATTAAACCCGCTCGGGAACCTGCCGCCGGGCAGCCTGCCCGGCACGGCGCCTCAGTAGCCGAGCGGACGTCCGGCCATGCGCTCGAGCCGGGCGACGCGCTGGTCCATCGGCGGGTGCGTGCTGAACATCTGCCGCAGGCCGCCGCCGCGGAAGGGATTGGCGATCATCAGGTGGCTGGTGTTCACCAGCCGCTGGTCCGCCGGCAGCGGCGCCCGCATGGTCCCCATCTCCAGCTTGCGCAGCGCCGAGGCCAGCGCCAGCGGATCATCGGTCAGGCGGGCGCCGTCCTCGTCGGCGTCGTACTCCCGGGTCCGGCTGATGGACATCTGGATCAGCATTGCGGCGAACGGGGCCAGCAGCGACATCGCCAGCAGGGCGATCGGATTGGCGTTGCGGTTTTCGCTGCTGCCGCCGCCGAAGAACATCAGGAACTGTGCCACCGAGGTGATGACGCCGGCCACCGCCGCGGCCACGGAAGAGGTCAGGATGTCCCGGTTGTACACGTGCATGAGCTCGTGCCCCAGGACCCCGCGCAGTTCCCGCTCGTTGAGCATCTGCAGGATGCCCTCGGTGCAGCACACGGCCGCATTGGCCGGGTTCCGGCCGGTGGCGAAGGCATTCGGCGACGCCGTGGGCGAGACATAGAGCGCGGGCATGGGCTGGTTGGCCCGGGCGGAGAGTTCGCGCACGATCCGGTACATGACCGGCTGCTGCGCCTCGGTGACCGGGTAGGCGTGCATCGCCCGGATGGCGATCTTGTCACTGTTCCAGTAGCTGTAGGCGACGGTACCGACACCGATCAGCCCCATGATCCAGATGAAGCTGCTGTTGCGGGTGCCGGAGGCCAGCAGGCCGCCGATGCCCAGCAGAATGGCGAACAGCACACCGAACAGGGCCGCCGTCTTCAGTCCGTTGAAATGATTGTGCACCGCTTCTGGTCTCCTCCTGTATCCGGCAAGGTTGTCAACTGGCTTCCGGCTGCGGACGCCGGAGCGCCGGATCATCCTTAAGAACGCACGCGCCCCCGGCGGTGTTCCGCAGAGCGGGGCGCGAGGGGCCCGCAGTGGCGCCGAAGCCGACACTGCGGGAGCGCCCCAATCCCTACGGCACGGGATGGCGCGCGTCGTAGCGGGCGAAGCCGGGCTGCCACCGGTGCAGCAGCCAGACTAGCAGCGCACAGGCAAGCCCGCCCGCGACGGCGGCCATCCCCTCGCCGAGCCACTGCCCGTTGCCGCCGGCGACCGCGTCGCCGAGCCGCGGGCCACCGGCCACCACCACGATGAAGATGCCCTGCAGCCGCCCGCGCATCGCATCCGGGGTGGCGGACTGCAGGATCGTGTTCCGGAAGACGCCGCTGACGGTGTCCGCTGCCCCGGCCGCGGCCAGGCAGGCCGCCGCAGCCAGCAGCCACGGCAGGGTCTGCCCGTGCGCGGCGGCGCCGGCATGGCCGGCGAGCACGACGACGGCGCCGAAGCCGGCGACGGCGGCGCCCCAGGCAGCCACGCAGACCAGCACTGCCAGGCCCTGCCGGTGGATCCGGCCCACCGGCCCGGAAAAGAGCGCGGCCAGGAAGGCACCGGCGGCCACCGCGGCGAGCAGGATGCCGGCGGTGGTTTCGCCGCCGCCGATGACCAGGGCGCCGATGGCCGGCATCAGCGCCCGGGGCTGGGCCATCACCATGGCCGCCAGGTCGGCCAGGAAAGTCATGCGCACATTCGGCCGGGTGCCCAGGAACTGCAGTCCTTCCAGCACCGAGCGCACGCCGGCCCGGCTGACCTCGCCCTCGGGCGGCACCGGCGGAAGCTTGAACAGCGCCCAGATCGAGGCGGTGAAGGTCAGCACGTCGATGGTGTAGGTCCAGCCGAAGCCCGCCTGCGCTACCAGCACGCCGGCCAGCAGCGGCCCCAGGGTCATGCCCAGGCCGAAGGTCATCATGGTCAGGGCGTTGGCTGCCGGCAGGGTCTGCTGGCGGACCAGCCGCGGCACGATCGCGCTGCGGGCTGGCTGGTTGACGCCGGCCGCGGCGGAGTGCACGGCGATGAGCAGGTAGAGCAGCCACAGCTCGCGCAGCCCCAGCCAGGCGTGGACGGCGAAGGCTGCGCTGCAGCCCCAGAGCACCAGCCCCGAGTACAGGGCCACCTTGCGTCGGTCGTGGGCGTCCACCATGGCGCCGCCGTACAGGCCGGCCAGCACCAGCGGCACCAGGCCGGCCACGCCGATGGCACCGACGGCCAGCGTCGATCCGGTCAGCTGGTACACCTGCAGGCTCACCGCCACCAGGGTCAGCTGCGCGCCGATGGAGGAGAGCGAGGTGCCGATCCACAGCCTTCGGAAGTCCGGGCTTTCCTTCAGCGGCGTGATGTCGGCAAGCAGTTGGGGCATGCGCCGATTCTAGTTGCCTTGAGCATCCGGTTCGGCCAGGGCCTGCAGCAGGATGCCCGGCAGCGCCGGATCCTCCAGCGTGCGGAAATGGCCCGCCGAATCCAGCTGGATGTTCCGGGCCCCCGGAAGGTAGCTGCCGCCGGGGATGTGGGGGTCGAAGGTGCTGTAGACGGAGGTGATCCGGTGGTTGACCGACAGGTCGGCGGCCAGGGCGCGCAGCTCGCCGTTGCGTGGCGAAAACGCGCGGATGCTGGGCAGCAGGAACAGCCGGGCGTAGACCGAGCCGGCGAACGGGGAATTCACCGCCACCATGTGCCGGATCCGCCCGGCGGAGGCCGGCAGGATCATGGCCCGCTTGCCCACCAGCCCGCCCTTGCTGTGGGCCACGATGGTCACGTCCCGCAGGTCCGCCTCCTCCAGGTACGCCGAAACCAGCGCCGCCATCCTGGGCACTTCGCCGCGGTTGTAGCCCAGCAGGCTGACCACGTGGACCGGGTGCCCGGCCCCGTGCAGCAGCTCGGCGATCCGGTGCATGAACTGCCAGTTCTCGTAGACCCCGGGAATCAGCAGCACCGGCCGGTCCCGGCGCGGCGCCTGCAGGTACGGCGCCGGGTCGGCCGGGAACAGCAGGCCGCGCAGCTGCCAATAGGCCGCATAGGCGTAATCGAGCGTCCACCACCAGCCGCGGGCTGCCAGCACGGCCGCGGCAGGCCGGCGCCGCGTCCTCCCCGGGCCGGCGCCCGTGCCCAGGTCCGGGTCCGGATCCGGATTCCTGTCCGGGCTCATGTCCGGGCCGCCAGGTCCAGGCAGTGCCGGGCGACGGCCTGCGGACGCCGGTACATCACCACGTGGGCCGCCCCCGGCACCTGGGCCGCAGCCGCGGCTCCGCCCGCCGCCAGTTCGGCCAGCCAGCGCTGCGGAACGATGGGATCATGCTCGCCGCGCAGCAGCAGGGTGGGAACGCCGACCAGCGGCAGCCGTTCCTCGAGCCGGTGCCCGATCATGTGCGGCAGGGTGGCCAGGTACCAGCGCGGTCCGCACCGCGCATAGTCGCTGAAGACCCTCCAGTTTACCCCGGGCGGTTCCAGGCAGGTGTCCTGGAGCAGCCGCAGGCCCTGCTGCCAGGCGGTCCGCTCCCGCCGGTTGACGGTCGGGCCAAGCAGGACCAGGCCGCGCACGGCGGCGCCGGCCAGGGCCAGCTCGACGGCCACCTGGCATCCCATCGAATGGCCCACGACAATGGCCGGGCCGATGCCCAGCCGGCGCAGGGCCAGGCCGGTGAGCCGCCCGAATTCCGCGATGCTCAGGGACTGGCGGGGCCTGCGGGTCCGGCCGAAGCCGGGCAGGTGGACGGCATGGACCGTGGCGGCGGCGGCCAGTTCGCGGACCAGCGGGGCAAAGTAGCGCGGGGAGGCACCGATCCCGTGGAGCAGCACGAATTCGTCGGGCCCGGCCCCCTGGGTCTCGATCCCGAACTCGCGGCCCTCCACGCTCAGATGCCGCCGTTCCATACTGCCTACCTGCAAATGCGCTCCCTTTCCGTGCCCGGCATTCAGGCCGCTTCCCGGCCTCGCCTCGGGTTAGCCTCACCTTATTATGAATTACTCATAATTGTGTGGTTACATAACTCACATGAGTTCGACGGTACCGGATACGGAACGCGCAGCGCGCGAGGCCCGCTGGGCCGAAAGCCTGCGCGGCCATGGGCGCCGGGTCACCCGGCAGCGCCTGGCCGTGCTGGAGGCCGTCGAGCATGCACCGCATGCCGTAGCGGAGGACGTCGTCGACGCCGTCCGGGCGGAACTGCCGGACATTACCGTGCAGTCCGTCTACGTGGTTCTGTCGGATCTGACCGAATCCGGCCTGTTGCGCCGGATCGAGGTCCCGCAGAGCCCGGCCCGCTACGAAACACGGGTGGCCGACAACCACCACCATGCGGTGTGCAGTTCCTGCGGGCGGATCGAGGACGTGGACTGTGCGGTGGGGCATGCGCCCTGCCTGACCCCGTCGGACACGCACGGCATGACCATCCAGGTGGCGGATGTGCTCTACCAGGGCATCTGCGCCGACTGCAGGACCGCGGCGCAGGCCGCGGACTGATCCTCCCGCAACCACTAACCGACCACAGAAAGAGAAGCATGGCTGAGAACACCACGCCGCTGACCACCGTTGCGGGCGCGCCCGTTGCGGAGAACCAGAACAGCCTGACGGCCGGTCCGCGCGGCCCGATGCTGCTGCAGGACGTTTGGTTCCTCGAGAAGCTGGCCCACTTCGACCGCGAAGTCATCCCCGAGCGCCGCATGCACGCCAAGGGTTCCGGCGCCTTCGGTACCTTCACGGTGACCCACGACATCTCGAATTACACGTCCGCGAAGATCTTCTCCGAGATCGGCAAGCAGACTGAGATGTTCATCCGCTTCTCGACCGTCGCCGGCGAGCGCGGTGCCGCCGACGCCGAGCGCGACATCCGTGGCTTCGCGGTGAAGTTCTACACGGAGGAGGGCAACTGGGACGTCGTGGGCAACAACACGCCGGTCTTCTTCTTCCGCGACCCGCTGAAGTTCCCCGACCTTAACCACGCGGTCAAGCGCGATCCGCGCACCAACCTGCGCAGCGCCGAGAACAACTGGGACTTCTGGACCAACCTGCCTGAGGCCCTGCACCAGATCACCATCGTGATGTCGGACCGCGGCATCCCGGCCTCCTACCGCCACATGCACGGCTTCGGTTCGCACACCTACAGCTTCTACAACGAGGCCGGCGAGCGCTACTGGGTGAAGTTCCACTTCCGCACGCAGCAGGGCATCAAGAACCTGACCGACGAAGAGGCTGCCAAGCTCGTCGGCGAGGACCGCGAATCCCACCAGCGCGACCTCTTCGATGCGATCGAGCGGGGCGACTTCCCGAAGTGGACGATGTTCGTCCAGATCATGCCCGAGGCCGACGCCGGGTCCTACAAGTACCACCCGTTCGACCTCACCAAGGTCTGGTCCAAGAAGGACTACCCCCTCATCGAGGTCGGCGAGTTCGAGCTCAACCGCAACCCGGAGAACTACTTCGCCGACGTCGAGCAGGCTGCCTTCTCGCCGGCCAACGTCGTGCCGGGCATCAGCTTCTCCCCGGACCGCATGCTGCAGGGCCGCCTGTTCTCCTACGGTGACGCCCAGCGCTACCGCCTCGGCGTCAACCACCACCAGATCCCGGTGAACTACCCGCGCGGCGCCAGGGTCGTGAACTCCTTCCACCGCGACGGCGCCATGCGTGTCGACGGCAACCAGGGAGCCACCCCCGGCATCAACCCGAACTCCTACGGCCGCTGGGAAGAGCAGCCCGCCTACCGCGAGCCGCAGCTGGGTGTGGGCGGCGTCGCCGACCGGTTCGACTACCGCCAGGACGACGACAACTACTTCGAGCAGCCGGGCATCCTCTTCCGCGAGAAGATGACCGCCGAGCAGCGGCAGGTGCTCTTCGAGAACACCGCCCGTGCCATCGACGGTGCCTCCCAGGCCACCATCGAGCGGCACATCGCCAACTGCACCAAGGCCGACCCGGCCTACGGCGAAGGCGTGCGCAAGGCCATCGAGGCCCTGCGGGCCAACAAGATCTCCCCGGTGGACGTCAACACCGACTCCGCCTGATCATCCGGGAACTGCCCGGGACCGTGCCCCGTCCGGGGTCCGGTCCCGGGCAGTTTTCATGTCCCGGGCTTCACTGCTCCAGCAGGTGCTCGCGGCCGAACATCCTGGCCGCCTCGCGCGCGCTCGGCGTCCCGGCGTCCAGGTCGGCTCCGGCGGCAAGCAGCCTGCCCACCACCGCATCCTCGCCCTTGAACAGCGCCCCGGCGACCGGGGACTGGTCGCGCGCATTTCGGATGTCGGGATCCGCGCCGCGCTCCAGCAGCATGCCCACGGTTTCTTCGTGCCCGTGGTAGGCGGCCAGCATCAGCAGCGTATTGCCGCCAGCATCGGCCACGTCGACCTGCAGCCCGTGGTCGAGGAATTCGGCGAGCTCGCCGGTCCGGCCCTCGCGGGCCAGGTCCATGGCCAGCTCCACGACGCGGCTGGTCTGTTCTTCATTCAGGGGAATATTGTCCGTCACACCTCAAGCGTAGGTGACGATGCCTGCGGCGGGCCGGTTACGGGGATCCGTGGTGCCGGTGTCCGCCGCGCTGGTGCACCCGCCGCTCGTGCTCGATCCGGTGCTGTTCCTCGCGCTGGCGTTCGAACGCGATCAGCTCCGGGTGGTTCAGCCGCGAATGCTGCCGGCCGTAGAGGAAGTAGATGGCCAGCCCGACGGCGAGCCAGATGGCGAACCGCACCCAGGTCAGCGTGGTCAGGTTCAGCATCAGCCAGAAACACAGCGCCGCGGACAGGATCGGCACCACCGGCGATGCCGGCACCCGGAAGGCCCGCGGCAGGTCCGGCCGCTTCCTCCGCAGCACGACGATGCCGATGCTGACCAGGACGAAGGCCGAGAGGGTGCCGATGTTGATCATTTCCTCCAGCACGTCCACATTCGTGAACCCGGCCAGCAGCGCCACCAGCACGCCGGAGACGATCTGCACGCGGGCGGGCGTCCTGTGGTGCTCGGTGGTGTGGCTCAGCCAGCGCGGCAGCAGACCGTCGCGGCTCATGGCGAAGACCACGCGTGCCAGCCCGAGCAGCAGCACCATGATCACGGTGGTCAGCCCGACCAGGATGCCCACCGAAATAACCTGGGCCGCCCACTCCGCCCCGACATTGATGAAGGCGGTGGCCAGGGAGGCCTCGTCGGCCTCGGCCAGCTCCCGGTAGGAGACCATGCCGGTCAGCGCCAGGGTCACCAGGATGTACAGGATGGTGACGATGATCAGGCCGCCGAAGATGCCCCGCGGCAGTGTCTTCTGCGGGTTGCGCACCTCCTCGGCGCTGGTGGCGACGACGTCGAAGCCGATGAAGGCGAAGAAGACGAGCGCGGCCCCGGAGAGGATGCCCAGGACCCCGTACTGCGCCGGCTCGGCGCCGCTGAGGAAGGAGAAGAGCGACTGGGTCCAGGCGTCGCCGCCGGCGCCGCTGGTGGGGACGGATTCGGGGATGAAGGGCGTGTAGTTTTCCGGCCGCACGTACATGAAGCCGACCACGATGACGAACAGGACGATGCCGACCTTGATGATCGTGAAGACGTTGTTCACCCGGGCGGACAGCTCGGTGCCCAGCACCAGCAGGGTGGTGAACACGGCGACGACCAGCAGCGGGCCCCAGGTCAGCTGCAGGCCCAGGAAGCTGACCGTCGAGGGCACGTCCAGGTTGAACAGCGAAAAGACGTTGCTGAGGTAGATCCCCCAGTACTTGGCGATGACGGCGCCGGCGGTGAGCAGTTCCAGGATCAGGTCCCAGCCGATGATCCAGGCCAGCAGTTCGCCGGCGGTCGCATAGGTATAGGTGTACGCGCTGCCGGCCACCGGAATCGTGGAGGCGAATTCGGCATAGCACATGATGGCCAGCGCGCAGGTGATGGCGGCCAGCACGAAGGACAAGGTCACCGCCGGCCCGGCATAGCTGCCGGCGGCCCTGGCGCCCACGGAGAAGATGCCTGCGCCGACGGCCACCGCCACGCCCAGGATCATCAGGTCGAAGGTGCTCAGGGTGCGCTTGAGCTGGTGGCCTGGCTCGTCCGCGTCCGCGATGGACTGCTCGATCGACTTGGTTCGGAAGAGGCTCATGGGTCAAGTATTCCCGCGCCGGCACCGGACGAATACCCTTGCCGGCCGCTTCCGGCAGCGGTTACTGCCGCGGCACCTCGAGGCCGGCCAGGAAGGTGTCCAGCAGCGCCTCGAACGCGGCGGTGGACTGCTGCCGGTCCCCAGTCAGGACGTAGTCGTAGAGCAGCCCGTGCACCGCTGCGGCGAGCATCCTGCCCCGTGCCGCCGCCTCCGGTCCGGGCATCCCCTGGGCGCGCAGCCAGCCGGCCGCCGCCTCCGCCCAGGACAGGTACGCCCCGGCAGCCGCGCTGCCGCCGTCGTCGTCCGGGGCGCGCACGGCCGCTTCGAAGCCCAGCCGCTGCAGCTGGCGGTTGCCGTCCTGAAGGGAAGCCTGCCAGAACCGGCCCAGGCTCCGCCGGAACGCTGCCGGCCCCAGCGCGGAGGTTTCGGCCGGCAGGGCCCAGCGGCGCCCGGCCTGGATCCGCTCGTCGATTTCGGCGATGAGCTGCTCCCGCTGCCCGAAGTGGTAGACCAGCATGTAGCTGCTGATGCCCAGGCCCTCGGCGAGGGAGCGGAAGGACACCTCCGCCAGGGACTTGTCCTTGAGGTACTCCACGATGGCGGCGAGCAGCTGCGGCTTGCGCTGCGGGTTCTGCGGCCGGGCCATATGCTCCTTCGGGATCCTCGCCGGGGCTTCCGGCCCAGAATATCTTTTCCGGCCCGCCCCGGCATGCCGCCGTGACGGAGGCCACACAGGCTCCGATACTGGAACGAGGGCCGCCCGCGGCCCGGTGGCCGCAGCTGGCGGCCGGCCCATCGAGAGGATGGATACTGTGGCTTTCAGGTGGTCCCTGCTCCGGCCGGGCGCAGCATGGCAGACCGTCGTCCGGCGGGGTGCCGGGGACGGCACCCCCGAAACCCGGCGGCTGGTCCGGAGCCTGCAGCGCGCCTACCCCGGTTCCCGGGTGGTGGCTGTCGGTGCGGACAAGGTGCGCCTGGAACTTCCGGGCGGCGACGTCCTCCGGTTCTACGTGAACCGCTAACGTGCCCTGCCAAGGGCCGCTCCGGCTCAGCCGCGGGAGATCCCGATCATGTCCTCGCGGGGCACCACCTTGACGCGCTCGCGTGCCACCGCGGGCATGTCCTCGCCGCCGGTGAAGGAGGCGCCAAGGCTCAGTTCGTGGGCGTCCAGCTTCAGCCAGCCTTCCCAGGTGGTGTACTCCACGCCGCGTTCCTGCAGCAGGGCGATGATCGCGTCCTCTTCCGGGTGCTTGGCCGGCGGCAGGTCCAGGCGGTCCTCGAGCAGGCACCCGATGGTTTCCAGGGCGTCGCCCTTGGTGTGCCCGATCAGGCCCACCGGCCCGCGCTTGATCCAGCCGGTGGCGTAGAGGCCGGGTACCGGCTTGCCCTCCGTGTCGATTACGCGGCCGGCCTCGTTCGGGATGACGCCGCGGCGCTCGTCGAAGCCGACCTCGGGCAGTTCCGAGCCGAAGTAGCCGATGGCCCGGTAGACGGCCTGCACCGGGTACTCGACGATCTCGCCGGTGCCGCGCACGTTGCCGGTCCCGTCCAGCTCGTTGCGCTCGAACCGGATGCCGGCGACCTTGCCGGCCCCGTCCCCGGTGCCTTCGAGGATTTCCACCGGGGTGTGCAGGAAGTGCAGGTGCAGCCGGCGCGACGCGCCGGTGTCCTGCTCCTCGACCAGCCAGTTGGTGAGGGTGTTGACCATGGTCTTGGTCTGGTTGTTGGTGCGGATGGCCTCATCCGAGCCTTCGTCGAACTCGAAGTCCTCCGGGTAGAGCACGATATCCACGTCCCGGGAATGGGAC
>NZ_JAAZSQ010000002.1:0-91523 GCF_012395835.1 Arthrobacter mobilis | reverse complement strand
GGCGGCCCCGAAGGAGCCCTCCAGCCCGATCCCGGGGATGTCCAGGTCCGCGTCCTTGATCGCGCCGGTGGCGAAGATGACCGCGTCATAGAGGTCGCGGATATCCTTCAGCGTCAGGTCGCGGCCGTAGTTGACGTTGCCCAGGAAGCGGATGTCGCCGCGGTCGAGCACCTTGTGCAGGGCGGTCACGATGCCCTTGATCCGCGGGTGGTCCGGGGCCACCCCGTAGCGGATCAGCCCGTACGGGGCCGGGTACTGGTCGAACAGGTCGATGCTGACCTCGAAGTCCCGCTCGGCCTTGGTGAGGATGTCGGCGGCGTACACGCCGGCCGGGCCGGCGCCGATAATGGCCACTCGCAAGGGTCGCTGCTGCTCCGCGGCTGGGTTCGACACGAATAGTCCTTCTTCCGGGGAAAAACTCCTGCGCAATAAGCGCACAATGTACTATTCTAAATCGCCTGCGCGCCTGCGCCTAAAGATGTGGCGGCAGTCTCAGGGACCCGGCCGCGCGGCTTGGAATTGTCCGGCGGCCGGTGGTGTTATGGCCACTGTGCCCACCAACGCCGTTCCCCCGAACCCGTCCGCTGCCCCGGCCACTGCCGCAGGCCCGTCCCCGGAGGCCGCGGGTCCCGGCGGGGGCCGCAGGCCGCGCGGTGCCGGTGCCGGCATGGCCTACGGCCTCGCCGCCTACGGCCTCTGGGGCGTGCTGCCGCTGTACTTTGCCGTGCTGGCCCCGGCCGGGCCGCTGGAAATCGTGGCCAACCGGGTCGTCTGGTCGCTGGCGTTCTGCCTGCTGCTGATCACCGCCATCCGGGGCTGGGCCTCCTTCAGGGCGGCGCTGGCCAGCCCCCGGGTGCTGGGCACCTTGTCGCTGGCGGCGGTGCTCATCGCCGCCAACTGGCTCGTCTACACCCTGGCCGTGCTCAATGCCGAGACCATCCAGGCCTCGCTCGGCTACTTCATCAATCCCCTGGTGTCCGTCCTGCTGGGCGTGCTCCTGCTCAAGGAGCGGCTGCGGGCGGTCCAGTGGGTGGCCCTGGGCATTGCGCTGCTGGCCGTGCTGGTGCTCAGCGTTGCCTACGGCGGCGTCCCGTGGCTGGCCCTCGCCCTGGCGCTGTCCTTCGGCTTCTACGGCCTGGTGAAGAAGAACGTGGGGACAAAGGTCGACGCCGTGACCAGCCTGAGCGTGGAAACCCTGGTCCTGGTCCCGGCTTCCCTCGCCGTCATGGCGGTGCTGGCGTCCGCCGGCTCCGCCACCCTGCTCGGGCACGGTCCCGGGCACTTCTGGCTGATGGCTGCCGGCGGCCTGATCACCGCGCTGCCGCTGCTGTTCTTCGGCGCCGCGGCCCGCCGCCTGCCGCTGAGTACCGTGGGCATGCTCCAGTACCTTGCGCCGCTGACGCAGTTCATCCTGGCCCTGGCGGTCTTCCACGAGCCCATGCCCGCCGAACGCTGGGCCGGCTTCGCCCTGGTCTGGCTCTCCCTGATCATCCTGACCGCGGACATGATCCGCTCCTACCGGGTGGGGCGGCGGGCCGAAGCGGCGGAACGGGCGCTCGACCGCGCGGCCGCGGCCTGAGACCCCCGGCGCCTGCGGACCTGAAGGCCCGCAGGCGCCGGACACGCAGCGAGGGGCAGCCCGGCACCGTCCCGCTGCTTGCGGAAACGGTGCGGACTGCCCCTCAGGGATCCCCGTGCACGAAACGTGCGGGGAGGCTGCGAACGGCTAGCGCGTCGCAGCCTCCCCAGCTCGCTTCGCTCGCTGCGGGCCCCCCGGCTGCTAGCTGGCGGCGCGGATGGCGGCCTCGAGCACGTCGAGGGCGTCGGCCAGCAGCTCGTCGCTGATCACCAGCGGCGGCAGCAGGCGGACCACGTTGCCGTAGGTGCCGCAGGTGAGGATGATGACGCCTTCCTTCAGGCACTGTGCGGCGATGGCCTTGGTGGCTTCCGCGTTGGGTTCCTTGGTCGTGGCGGCCGTGCCCGGCTTGACGAACTCCAGGGCCAGCATGGCGCCGCGGCCGCGGACCTCGCCGATGATACCGGTCTCCCCCAGCTCCCCGGCCAGCTTGGACAGCCGCTCGGTGACCTGGGCCTCGATGGCCTTCGCGCGGGCGTTCAGGTCCAGCTCTTCCATGGTTTGGATGGCGCCCAGCGCGGCGGCGCAGGCCACCGGGTTGCCTCCGTAGGTACCGCCCAGGCCGCCGGCGTGCACGGCGTCCATCAGTTCGGCGCGGCCGGTGATCGCCGACAGCGGCATGCCGCCGGCGATGCCCTTGGCCATGGTGATGATGTCCGGGATGACACCCTCGTGCTCCGAGGCGAACCAGGCGCCGGTGCGGCAGAAGCCGGCCTGGACCTCGTCCGCAATGAAGACAACGCCCTTCTCCTTGGCCCAGTCGGCCAGCGCCGGCAGGAAGCCCTCGGCCGGGACGATGAAGCCGCCCTCGCCCTGGATCGGCTCGATGATGATGGCGGCGACGTTTTCGCCGCCGATCTGCTTCTCGATCATGGTGATCGCGCGCTGGGCCGCCTGGGCGCCGGTGATTTCGGCTTCCTCGCGGAAGGGGTAGCTCATCGGCACCCGGTAGATCTCCGGGGCGAACGGGCCGAAGGAACCGGCGGGGCTGGACTTGTAGGGGTTGGCCTTGGCGGTCAGTCCCATGGTGAGGTTGGTGCGGCCGTGGTAGGCGTGGTCGAAGGCGACGACGGCGGTGCGGCCGGTGGCGATGCGGGCCACCTTCACGGCGTTCTCCACTGCCTCGGCGCCGGAGTTGAACAGCACCGAGCGCTTCTCGTGGTCGCCCGGGGTCAGCTCGGCCAGCTTCTCCGCGACAGCGACGTAGCCTTCGTAGGGGCTGACCATGAAGCAGGTGTGGGTGAAGTGCTCCACCTGCGCCTTGACGGCGTCCACCACTGCCGGGTCGGAGGCCCCGACGCTGGTCACGGCAATGCCGGACCCCAGGTCGATGAAGGAATTGCCGTCCACGTCGACGATCACGCCGCCGTCGGCGTCCGCCACATAGACCGGAACGCCGGAGGCGACGCCGCCGGCCACCACCTTGGCGCGGCGGGCAGCGAGTTCGGCCGACTTGGGGCCGGGGAATTCGCCGCGGATGTTGCGCTTCTGCTCGAGGCGGTACTGCGGCTGGGTTGCCTGGGTGGTCATGGGTTGCCTTTCATTCTGGGAGCTGTCCGGACGCCGGCTACCGTGCTCTTCGGGGATCGCGCCGCGGCGCACCCGTGCAGGGCGGGCGCCAGGATGCTGGTGTGGCCTGCGGCATGCCATGCCGCGCTACAGCCGAGATTACGCCGGGCGGACCCGGCTGCCTATGGCCGGGCGTACAGGGGACCTGCGCACGGTTGGTGCAGTTGCCCAGCCGCCGGCTACAGCTCCGGCGCGTGCTCCTCGGGCAGCATGCCCTCGTCCTCGGGATGGCGCCGCAGGTTCAGCAGGGCGAGCGCCAGGCCTCCCCAGAGGGTCGCGATGGCAATGATGAGCATGATGATGGCGGCGGTACTCACGGCGCTGCCTCCTTCGGCGGGGTGGTTCCCGGCGCGTCCAGCACCGGATGGTTGGCTGCGGACCGGCTCCCCCACGGGATGAACGACAGCACCAGCGCGACGACCACGAGGGCCGCGGCCATGCCCCAGCCGAAGACCCCGACGAACCAGGCCGGCATCTCCCCGTAGCCGGTCTGGATCCGGGCAATGAGTTCGCTGATCAGGATGTAGCCGAGCACCACCGGCGCCACGACGCCCACCATGATGCGCCAGAGACGGCCCAGCTTGACGGTGGAGGTCTCGTTCACGTGGCTGCCCAGCATCGGCAGCACGCGGAAGCCGTAGGTCAGCAGCAGCACCGCGACGAAGGCCACGGCCATGATGCCGAAGGTATTGACGAAGGCATCGGTCACGTCGAGCAGGTTCAGTCCGGTGGTGGTCGGGAACAGGAGGATCGACAGCAGCGCCAGCGGGATCCCGACGGCCCAGGTGGCCTTGACCCGGGCCAGGCCCAGCTTGTCCTGGACGGCGGCGATGATCACTTCAATGATGCTGATCAGCGAGGTAAAGCCGGCGAAGACCAGCGAGCCGAAGAACAGCACCCCGAGCAGGGAGCCGGCCGGCGCTTCGGAAATGATGGTCGGGAAGGCGATGAAGGCCAGGCCGATGCCGCCGGCAGCCACGTCCCCCACGCCGGTTCCGGCGCTGAAGGCCATGAACCCCAGGGCGGCGAACACGCCGATGCCGGCCAGGACCTCGAAGCCGCAGTTGGAGAAGGCCACGACCAGGCCGGAGCCGGTCAGGTCCGTCCGGCGCTTGAGGTAGGACGCGTAGGTGACCATGATGCCGAAGGCCACCGAGAGCGAGAAGAAGATCTGCCCGTAGGCGGCCGCCCACACGCCGGTGTCCAGCAGTGCCGCCCAGTTGGGGGTGAACAGCGCGTCCAGGCCACCGGCGGCTCCGGGCAGGAACAGGGCTTGCACGACCAGGACCAGGAACATGACCAGCAGCAGGGGCAGGAAGATCACATTGGCCCGGGCCACACCCTTCATGACCCCGGCGGCGAGCACGAACAGCGTGAAGGCCCAGACCAGCACCAGCGGGATCAGCACGCCCGGAACGTAGTTGAAGCCGATGGTCACCTGGTCGCTGACCTGGAGGAACTCGCCCAGGAAGAATCCGGCCGGGTCCTCGCCCCAGCGGCGGGTGAAGGAGAAGATCATGTACATCGCCGCCCAGGCGATAATGACCGCGTAGTAGATGGCGATGACAAAGCAGATGGCCACCTGCCACCAGCCCAGCCCTTCGGCCCTCGGCGTCAGCCGCCGGAAGGCCAGCGGGGCCGAACCGCGGAACCGGTGCCCGACGGCGTAGTCCAGGAACAGCAGCGGGATGCCGGCCGTCAGCAGCGCCACCAGGTACGGGATGATGAACGCGCCGCCGCCGTTCTCGTAGGCCACGTAGGGGAAACGCCAGATATTGCCCAGGCCGACGGCCGAGCCGATGGCGGACAGGATGAAGACCTTGCGGGTGGACCAGACCTCGCGTGGCGGAACCGAGTCCGCGAAACCGTGAGGGTGCTCCGCGTTCTTCATGGCAGAAACCTCCAATGTCGGTGCGGCCTTGCCAAACGTGCAGGTCCGGACGTGCTTCATGGTAGCCCCGGATCCGCAATGCGAGAAACCTGGCCCCGGCCGGCAGGCGTGCCGGCCACCCCGGCGTCCATGGTGCACTTGCACAACCTTCGGCCGTAGAGTGGAGGCATGGCTGTCACTCTTGCCAATCTGCTGGCCACCCCGTCCCTGCGCCTGCAGCTGGCCGGCACGGCCACCGGGCATCCGGACGATCCGATCACCTGGGTCGCCTCGACCGAACTGGAGGACCCGCTGCCCTTCCTCAGCGGCGGCGAGGTCGTGCTCACCACCGGGCTGCGCCAGAAGACGGCCGCGGCCCAGCGCCGCTTTGTCCACCGCGTCCACGAGGCCGGGGCCGTGGCCATCGGCTTTGCGCTGGGGCTGACCCACCAGCGGGTGCCGCCGGCGTTCCTGGCCGAAGCCGACGCCCTGGACCTGCCCGTCTTCGAGGTGCCCTACGAAACCCCGTTCGTGGCGATCAGCCGGATGGTGGCCGACGCGATCTCGGCGGACCACTACGGCAAGCTGGAGCGGCTGCTGCGCGACCACCAGGCCCTGGCCGGGGCCCTCCTCGGCGGCGGCGGCCTGCCGGCACTGCTGCGCTCGCTGGCGGCAATGGTAGGCACCAACGTCGCGCTGTTCCAGTACGGTGCCCGGATCTTCAGCACGCGCGGCGACAGCGGCAGTGCCGAAGGCGACGGCACCGGCGGAGGGTGGAAGCAGCTGCCCATCGCCACCGGGCTGAAGGACCGCTGCACCCTGGCCTTGGCCGAGCCCTACGAGCACAACGCGATCGTGGACTATGCGCAGAGCCTGATCTCGGTGGAACTGAGCAACCAGGCGCAGCGCCGGGCCGGCGAGCGGCGCGCCGTCGGCCAACTGCTGCAGGATGTCATCCGCGGCACCTTGCAGGGGCCGGACGCCGTCCTGCGCCTGACCAATGCCGGCATCGACCCCGGCCGGCGCCAGCGGGTGCTGCTGGTGCAGACACCCGGCGGCCAGCGCCGCGCGCTACCGTCCCTGCCGCTGCCGGCGGCGTTCGACGGCGGTGCCAGCGGGGTGCTGGACGAGCGTCTGGTGATCGTGGTGCAGGATCCGGAGACCGGCGGGTCGGCCGAGCGGCTCGGCCAGGAGCTCAGCAGCTACCTGCGCGACGCCGGCCTGAGCGCCACCGTCGGCGTCGGCGGCAGCTACGCCCAGCCCAACGGGCTGCGCTGGAGCTACTTCGAGGCCAAGGAGGCGCTCACCCGCGGCGGCCGGCTGAACCTGCCGGAACGGCTCTCGCTGACCTCGCTGCTGCTGGCCTCCGAGGATGTGCCGCTGGCGGATCTGGCGGCCGAGGCGCTGCAACCGCTGGAGGCCTTCGACGCCGCCCACGGGGCCCAGCTGCTGCCGACGCTGGAGGCGTACCTGGACCTGAACGGTTCAGTGGCGGCGGTTGCCTCCGCCATGGACCTGCACCGCAACTCGGTACGCTACCGGCTGGCGCAGATCGTGGAGCTCACCGGATACGACCCCGCCGTCACCGCCGACCGCGTGCACCTGTGGCTGGCGCTGGCGGTCCGGCGCATGGGTTCGGCGGCCGGCTCCTGACCAGGTCCCGGTATTGCGCGCGGGAGCCGAAGGCACAAGGCTAACTGCATGGGACACGAAACGCATGAAAGCCGCATCTGCACCTGGCTCGGCGAAGACGATCCGCGCCGGGCGGACACCGCGACCATCAACCTCGAACCCGAGCGGCTGACCGCGCACGGAGCCTCGCGCGCCCCCGACTACGCGGCGAGCTGGTCCCTGACCACCACCGCGAACTGGATCACCGAGCACCTGACGATCTCCGTGCACGGCCACGGATGGAGCCGGCATCTGGACATGCTCCGGGCACCGAACGGCAGCTGGACGGTCAAGGCAACGAAGTCCGGTGACACCACGGCGTTCGGCGGAACGGGCCTGCCCGAGCCGGGCATTGCGGACGTCCATGCCCTGGACCAGGCACTGGACTGCGACATCGAGTTCTGCCCTGCCACCAATTCCATGCCCATCCTGCGCCTGGGCCTGGTCCATGATGCCGAGGCCGCCGCCGAGTTCACCATGGCCTGGGTCAGGATGCCGAGCCTGGAAGTGGTGCCCTCGCAGCAGCTGTATGCGGGCAACCGGGCCTACGACGAGGACACGGGAGCGGCCGTGGTCTCCTACAGTTCCGGGGACTTCAGTACCGACCTGACGGTCGATGCGGACGGCATTGTGCTCGACTACCCGGGGCTGGCCGTACGGCGCCGCAGCTGACCTAGGATGGAGGGTGCGGCCCGTCCGCAGCCCGCCGGGACCGCCGGCGGGAACCCCAGCAGGAATGCGAGCCAAGGAAACACCATGCCGGAAATGTTCGTCGATAAGTTCCGCGCCCTCGTCCCGAAGTACCTGGACCGCCAGTGGACCGAAGAAGACGGTATTTCCTACGAGGAGCTCGAGGAGCTGCTCGGTACGCACAAGTTCCAAATCCCGCAGGCCCTCGTGGAGTTCTACCATGCCCTCGGCGGCTGCGAGGACCTGATGGAGGCCCATGACTTCTTCTGGGACCCCGACGAGCTGGCGATCGAGGACGGCTTCCTGCTGTTCCTGGACGAAATGGACGAGGAAGCCAACTGGGGCATCCGCAGCGAGCACCTGGCCGTCCCCGACCCGATCGTGTGGATCCGCACGAACAAGCCGCAGCCGCGCTGGCAAAGCGAGGACGCGACCTTCAGCGAGTTCGTGTTCGATATGTTCGACTGGGTCTTCGACGGCGGCGCCGACGACGACTAACGTTCAGTGCCGGCGGGCGCTCCAGGAGTGGGGCGCGAGGGTCCCGCCTAAGGGAACGGCCATGGGTCCCCGTGCGCGAAGCGTGCGGGGCGGCCGTGAACGGAAGCCGACACTGCGGGAGCGCCCCAAAGAGTGGGGCGCGAGGGTCCCGCCGTGGCGGCGAAGCCGACACTGCGGGAGCGCCCCAATCTTAGACCTCGCGGTCGACGACGGCGTCGGCGAAGGCGGACAGGGCCAGTTTCACGGTGCTCTCCGGCAGCGGCCCGAGCACCGCCTTGGCCTCCTCGGCCCACTTGCGCGCGACCTCCCAGGCCTGGCCGGTGGCCGGGTGTGCGCGCAGCGCCTCCACTGCCCGGGCCAGGGCCTCGTCCGAGCTCAGGTCCGCGTCCACCAGCTCCAGCACGCGCGCGGCCGAGGCGTCGCCGCCGGCCGCGGCCTGGCGCAGCAGCAGGACCGGCAGCGTGGGAACGCCTTCGCGCAGGTCGGTGCCGGGGGTCTTGCCGGACTTGACCTTCAGGCCGGCAACGTCGATCACGTCGTCGGCCAGCTGGAAGGCCACGCCCACCTTCTCCCCGTATTCGAGCATGATCCGCACGACGTCCTCCGGGGCGTTGGCGAACATTGCGCCAAGCTGGCCGGAGGTGGCGATCAGCGAGCCGGTCTTGTCAGCGATGACGGACAGGTAGTGCTCCACCGGGTCCTCGTCCTCGCGCGGGCCCACCGTCTCGTGCAGCTGGCCCAGGCAGAGCCGCTCGAAGGTGCGCGCCTGGATCCCCACGGCCTCCGGCCCCAGCATGGCGCACAGCAGCGAGGCCCGGGCGAAAATCAGGTCTCCGGCCAGGATGGCCACCTGGTTGCCCCAGACCTGGTGTGCGGTGGGCGCGCCGCGCCGGTACGGCGCGGAGTCCATCACGTCGTCGTGGTAGAGCGTGGCCAGGTGGGTCAGTTCCACCACCACCGCGGCCTGGATGACCTCGGACCGCGAGGGGTCCCCCAGGTGGGAGGCCAGGATGGTCAGCAGCGGACGGACGCGTTTGCCGCCGGCCTCCATCAGGTGGCGGCTGGTGGCATCGGCCAGCGGGTCCGAGTGGGCGATGGCCGCCCGCAGCTGCTTCTCGACCCTGGCCAGTGCCGTGGAGACCGCCGGGCCGAGGTCCGGGTCCTGCGCCACCGGCGCAAAGCCCGCGGGCAGGTTCAGGTTCGTGGCGATGGCGGCCGTGGCGGCCTCCAGGTCCACGGTCTCCGGCAGGCGTGCTCCGGCAGGAGTCCAGCTCGGTTTAGCGTCAGTCACGGTTCAACACTAACTAATCGTCGGGGCAGATGGTTTGCCGGCGGCAGCCACGCTGCCGGTCTGGTTGGCTGCGGGCGGGGCGAGCCGTTCCAGCAGGTGGATAACTCTATCCTCAAATCCGCGGCCGCCTTCGTCGGTCAGGTTGGCCAGCATCCTGACCACGAAGCGCATCAGCACCGGCACCGGCATGCCGGTGCGCAGTGCCAGCTTCATCACCGCGGGCTTGCCGATCAGCTGCGCAAAGACGCGGCCGAGGGTGAAATGGCTGCCCCATTTGGCCCGGATGATCCCGGCATAGCCGGCCAGGGTGTTATCGAAGGCAGCCGGCCCGGCGCCCGCTTCCCGGCGGGCGCCGGCAATGACCTCGGCGGCATAGCGGGCCGACTCCATCGCGTAGGAGATGCCTTCGCCGTTGAACGGGCTGACCATGCCCCCGGCATCACCGAGCAGCAGCAGCCCCGGGCTGTAGTGCGGGGTGCGGTTGAAGCCCATCGGCAGGGCCGCCCCGCGGATCTGCCCGACCTGGTTCTCCTCGGTGAAGCCCCATTCGGCCGGCATTCCGGCGGTCCAGTCCCGCAGCACCTGCTTGTAGTCCAGCTTGCCGAAGGAACTGGAGGAGTTCAGGATCCCCAGGCCGACGTTGGAGGTGCCGTCCCCGACGCCGAAGACCCAGCCGTAGCCGGGCAGCGGGTTCCCGGCCTTGTCCGGCAGCTCCAGCCAGCCTTCCATCCAGTCGTCCTCGTGCCGCTGACTGGCGAAGTACGTGCGCACGGCCACGCCCAACGGCCGGTCGTCGCGCTTTTCGATGCCCAGGCTCAGCGCGGTGCGGGTCGAGTTGCCGTCGGCGGCCAGGACGACGTCGGCGTGGAAGTCCCGGCTTTCGCCGGTCTTGCGGCCGGCGCCGTCGAGCACGTGGGCGCGCACGCCGGTCACCCGGCCGGCGTCGTTGCGCAGCGCGGAGGCAACCGAGTGGTGCTCGAGCACCGTGGCCCCGGCGGCCGCGGCATGCCGGGCGAGCGCCTCGTCGAAGCCCAGCCGGGTGCGGATCAGCCCGTAGCCGGGAAAATCCGACAGCTCCGGCCACGGCAGCTCCAGGCTCCGGCCGCCGGCGATCAGCCGCAGGCCCTTGTTCCGCCGCCAGCCGGCGGCTTCGGTGTGCGGCAGTCCCAGCAGCTGGATCTCGCGCACCGCGCGCGGGGTCAGCCCGTCGCCGCAGACCTTCTCGCGCGGGAACGCCGTCTTTTCCAGCACCGTGGTTTTGATTCCGGCCTTGGCCAGGTAGTACGCGGCCGTTGACCCGGCGGGCCCGGCACCGACAATGAGCACCTCCACGTCAGCGCGCTGCCCCGCTGCCGCGGCGGCGCGGCTCCGCGGGGGCGGCGGTGTCCGCCACCCCGCCGGAGACCGGCTTGCGCGCCCGGTGGACGGCGACGATGCCGCCGCTGAGGTTGCGGTAGGCCACCTCCTGCCAGCCCGCGGCGGCGATCCGGGCGGCGAGCTGGTCCTGGTTGGGCCAGGCCCGGATGGATTCGGCCAGGTAGACGTACGAATCCGGGTTCGAGGAGATCCTGCCGGCGATCGCCGGCAGGGCGCGCATCAGGTACTCGGTGTACACGGTGCGCCAGACCGGCAGCACCGGGGTGGAGAATTCGGCGACCACCAGGCGCCCGCCCGGCTTGGCCACCCGCAGCATCTCGGCCAGCGCCTGCTGCGGATCCTGGACATTGCGCAGGCCGAAGGAGATGGTCACCGCATCGAAGGAGTTGTCCGCGAAGGGCAGCGCGGTCGCGTCCCCGGCAACGAAGTCGATATCGGGCCGGCGGCGCTTGCCCACCCGCAGCATGCCCAGGGAAAAGTCGCACGCCACCACATGCACGCCGGCGTCCGCATACGGTTCGCTGGAGGTGCCGGTGCCGGCGGCCAGGTCCAGCACCTTCTGGCCCGGCCGGGCATCGACGGCCTCGACAACGACGCGGCGCCACCGCCGGGTCTGGCCCATCGAGAGGACATCGTTGACCAGGTCGTACTTCGGTGCGACATGGTCGAACATGGCGGCTACTTCATCCGGGCGTTTGTCCAGCGATGCACGTTTCACCGGACCATTCTCTCAAAAATTTGCCCCGCCATTTGCCGGGGCCGGCCGGGCCCCGGGTGCACCTGCCCGCACCCCGGGCCCGCCCGGACCCGAGTAGGCTTAAGAACCATGACCTCCCCGATGTCCGCTCCCTCCGGCCTGCCCGGAACCCCGGCGGCCGGCACCCAGGGCTCCCCTGCCCGGGACGTTCCTGCGCAGCTGCCGGACACCCTGCGCGGCATCACCATCCCCTGGGCCGCGCTGCCGGACACCGCAGGGCTGCTGGAGTACCTGGTCCGCGACGACGTGCTGTGCTGGGTGCGCCGGGACGGGGGGCTGGCCGGTTTCGGCGAGGCCGCCCGCTTCACCGCCACCGGCCCGGAGCGTTTCCGGGCCGCCTCGGCCTGGTGGCGGACGGTCGCCACCGGCGCCCGGATCGAGAACCACGTGGGCGGCCCCGGCACCGGCGCCGTGGCCTTCGGCTCCTTCGCGTTCTCCTGGACGTCGCGGCACGCCTCGCGGCTGATTATCCCCTCGGTGCTCGTGGGACTGGACGGCGGCCGCGGCTGGCTGACCTACCTGACCTGCGATCCGGACGCCGAGGTCAGTGCCGCGGCGGCCGAGGCGGCGCTGGCCGGCTGGCTGGAGGGCGTGGCGGCCGGGCGGGCGGCAGACGACGGCGACCGGCTGGTTCCCGGCCAGGTCTCCGAGGAGGACTACCGCGCCGCCGTCACCGCCGGCGTCGAACGCATTGCCCGCGGCGAGCTGAGCAAGCTGGTGCTGGCCCGCGATGTGGTCGCGGAGCTCGCCTCGCCGGTCGCCACCGCCCAGGTGCTGCGGGAACTCGCCGTGCGCTACCAGGATTGCTGGACCTACGCGGTGGACGGGCTGGTCGGCTCGACCCCGGAAATGCTGATCAAGGTGGACAACAATGTGGCGCGCGCCCGGGTGCTGGCCGGCACGCTGGACCGGGCCAATATCCGCAAGCGGGACGGCGAGTCCGATGCCGACTACGCCCAGCGTGTGCTGGCCGGCTCGGAAAAGCAGCAGCACGAGCATGAGATCGCCATCGACTCGCTGACGGCCAAACTTGAGCCCTATACCTCGGCCATGACCTCGCACAGCGAGCCCTTCGTGCTCCAGCTGCCCAACGTCTGGCATCTGGCCTCGGACGTCACCGCAGAGCTCGGGCGCGGCGGCGGGCCGGTTCCGTCATCGCTGGAGCTGGCCGAGGCGGTGCATCCGACCGCCGCTGTCTGCGGCTCCCCCACCGAGTTGGCTGGTGCGCTGATCCGCGAACTCGAAGGCATGGACCGCGGCCCCTACGCCGGGCCGGTGGGCTGGACCGACGGCGCAGGCAACGGCGAGTGGGGCATCGCACTGCGCGGGGCGGTGGTTGAATCCCCCACCCGGGTGCGCCTGTATGCCGGCTGCGGCATCGTCGAGGCATCGACGCCGGAGGCGGAACTGGCCGAAACCTGGGCGAAGTTCCGCCCGATGCTGGAGGCACTCGGCCTGCGGGGCTAAGCCTGCTGTGTTCCGGCTGTCCGGCGCTCCCCTTGTTGTCAAATATGCAATTCCTGTAGCCTGTGATGCATATCTCCTGTGACCAAATGTTACAGCTACACTTAAGCCTGATTTTCACCCGCGAGAAGAGGTAGCAACCTATGCGAGTACGCGCAGCCCGCACCGCCAAGACACTGGCCGTCCTGGCCGCCGGAGCCCTGGCCCTGAGCGCCTGCGGAGACGGCGGATCCACCGGTGCCGGTGCCAGCCCCGAAGTCAGCCCGGGGGGCGGCAGCGACCTGGCGCTGATCACTCCGGGGACGCTGACCGTCTGCTCGGACATCCCCTACCCGCCGTTCGAATTCGAAGAGGGCGGCGAGTACACCGGCTTCGACATGGACATCATCCGGGAAGTGGCCGGCGGCCTCGGCCTCGACGTGGTCATCAAGGATGTTGGCTTCGACGGCCTGCAGTCCGGCGCCTCGCTGGCGGCCGGCCAGTGCGACATTGGTGCCAGCGCCATGACCATCACCGAGGCCCGGGAAAAGAACATCGACTTCTCCGAGCCGTACTACGACTCGCTGCAGTCGCTGCTGGTGCCCAAGGACTCCGAGATCAAGGCGCTGGCGGACCTGGCCGGCAAGCGGGTCGGCGTCCAGCAGGGCACCACCGGCGAGGCCTACGCCCGCGAGCACCTGCCCAAGGACACCGAGATCCTGGCCTACCCCTCCGACGCCGAACTGTTCCCGGCCCTGCAGTCCGGCGGCGTCGACGCCGTGCTGCAGGACCTGCCGGTGAACCTGGGGCACACCCAGGACGGGGCGTACACGGTGGTGGAGAAGTACGAGACGGACGAGCAGTACGGGTTCGCGGTCAAGGAAGAGGGCAGCGAGGCGCTCCTGAAAGCGGTCAACGCCGAACTGGCCGAGCTGCGCGAGAGCGGCAAGTACCAGGAAATCTACGACAAGTACTTCACGGAGTAAGGCATGCGTACCGACAGCGGCACCGTCCCCGGCACCGCGCCCGCCACAATGCCGGGACCTGCCGGCCGGCCCAGGATGAAGGCTTCGACCCGCAGGCGCCTGTTCCGCGGCGTGCTGTACGCGGTGTTCGTCCTGGCCGTGCTCCTGGTGGGGTTCCTGGCGGACTGGCAGGCGATCCGGACGAACTTCCTCGACCTGGACGTGGCCCGGGAGATGTTCCCGGAGATCGTCGTCACGGCGGTGAAGAACACGGTCATCTACACGGTCATCGCCTTCATCGGCGGGCTTGCCCTGGGCCTGATCCTGGCCCTGATGAAGCTCTCCCCCGTGGGCCCCTACCGCTGGGTGGCCACCGCCTACATCGAGCTGTTCCGCGGCCTGCCGGCGCTGCTGGTGATCTTCGGCTTCGCCTTCGCGGTGCCGATCGCCTTCAACTGGCGTCCGCCGGGCGGCAGCGCCGGGGCCGGGCTGATCGCGCTGATCATCGTGTCGGCGGCCTACATTGCCGAAACCATCCGCGCCGGTATCCAGGCGGTGCCTCCGGGGCAGGTCGAGGCCGCGCGCTCGCTGGGCATGACCCCGGCGTGGACCATGGTCTCGGTGGTGCTGCCGCAGGCGTTCCGCATCGTGACCCCGCCGCTGACCAACGAACTGGTCATCCTGATCAAGGACACCTCGCTGCTGTTCATTGCCGGCATGGCCCTGGGCGACCGGGAGCTGACCACCTTCGCCCGGGATGCGGTCTCCCAGCAGGCCAATGCCACCCCGCTGGTGGTGGCCGCGCTCATGTACCTGATCATCACGCTCCCGCTGACCCGGTTGGTCGCCTGGCTCGAGCGGCACAACAAGAGAGGCCGGTAGGCCATGGCCATGCACAACCCTGCCCACCAGGCGCCGGCAGCCTCCACCGCCGGCCCGCCGGCCATCGAGGTCCGGAACCTGCACAAGTCCTTCGGCGAGGTCGAGGTCCTCAAGGGCATCGACTTCCACGTGGACCAGGGCGAAGTGGTCTGCGTCATCGGCCCGTCGGGCTCGGGCAAGTCCACGCTGCTGCGCTGCGTGAACCGGCTGGAGGAACCTACCAGCGGCACCGTGCTGGTGGAGGGCGTGGACATCACCGATCCGGAAACGGACCTGGACCTGGTGCGCACCCGGATCGGCATGGTGTTCCAGCAGTTCAACCTGTTCCCGCACCTGAGCGTGCTGCGCAACCTCACCCTGGCCCAGCAGCGGGCCAAGAAGCGCGGCAAGGCCGAAGCCGTGGAGATCGCCCGGAAGAACCTGGCCAAGGTGGGCCTGGCGCACAAGGAGGACGCCTTCCCGGCCCAGCTCTCCGGCGGCCAGCAGCAGCGCGTGGCCATTGCCCGGGCGCTGTCCATGAACCCCGACATGATGCTCTTCGACGAGCCCACCAGCGCCCTGGACCCCGAGCTCGTCGGCGACGTGCTTGAGGTCATGCGCCAGCTGGCCGACGAGGGCATGACCATGATGGTGGTCACGCACGAGATGGGCTTCGCCCGCGAGGTCGGGGACCGGCTGGTCTTCATGGACGGCGGCGTCGTGGTCGAGCAGGGCGACCCCCGCGAGGTCCTGGGCAACCCGCAGCACGAGCGGACCCAGGCGTTCCTCTCCAAGGTGCTCTAGGCCCCTCCCCCGTATTTCCCCCGTTCCGGGATTCTGCTCCTGATTCAAACCGGCAGCAGAATCCCGGAACGGGGGATTTCGCGTTCCCGGCACCTGCGGCCCGGGCGAAAGGCTCAGATGGTGACGTTGAGCGAGGCCGTGTAGCCCTTGGCCGCGGACCCGGACATGGTCGCCAGCTGGTGGATCCCGCCGTCGTCCCCGAAGACGTTGTCCTGCGCCAGGGCGGTCCTGGGAAAGTTCCTCCGGCTGGTTTCGTAGCCTGCGGTGGCATACACCTCGCGGCAGGCAGCCTCGGCCAGGGCAAGCTGCGAGACCTTCAGCACGCGACCGGCAGCGGCCGCGTGCTTCAGCGACCCGAACACTTCGAAGTGGATGTGCGGCCAGCGGCCGTTGTAGGCGCCCGGGAACATCGTGGCGAAGCTCACGTGGCCGTTCCCGTCCGCCTCCTGCACGCCGCGCAGGAAGTTCTCGTTTTCCAGCCCCGGGTCATAGAGCGAGTACCGCCCGTCCCGGTCGCAGTGCCAGGCGTAGACGGCGGCCCCGGCCAGCGGCCTGCAGCCCTTCGAGTTGTCCAGCAGGGTCAGCGTGAATGCCAGCGGCACGCCGCCGGCGACGGTGGACGAGGCCCCGAAGCTTGAGGTGATGTCCCGCCGCACCACGCCGGAGGCCTCGAGCACGTCCGGGCCGTTCGAGCCGTCGCCCGGGAAGGGGCCTGCGGTTTCATCCGGAATTTCGACGCCGCAATCGGCCAGTGCCCGGGTCACCGCCGGGGTGGGGCCGGCCGTCCCCGGAGCCTGGCCCCCGGTACCGCCGGTGGCCGGGCCGGTGCTGCCGCCGGTGCCTGTTGTGCCGGGGGTGCAGGCGGACAATGCCGCCGCGGCACCGGCGCCCAGGAAGAGGCCGAGGGTGCGCCGCCTGCTGAGCAGCGTGGACAGATCGAATCCGAGGCCGCGGTCGTGGTCGGGATGAGGTACGGACGTCACGGCTGCCCTCCGGCGGCGCTCCAAATGGCCTCGCGGACCCGCGCGTGCAGCCGGCGCAGCCCGCTGCGGTCCGTGCGGATCTCCACAATTCCGCGGCCGGTGAACTCTTCCTTCAGCACCGGCTCCAGCTGCGCCCGGTCCTCCACCAGCCGGTAGCCAAGGCCATAGGCGGCGGCCAGCTGCGCGATCCCCGCCTGGTGCGGGGTGCCGAAGAGCCGTTCGACGGCGGCGGCATAGCGCGGCCGGGTGCCCACCTCTCCGTGCTCGAGCAGCGAGAAGATCCCGCCGCCGGCGTCGTTGAGCACCACCAGCTGCAGCGCCGGCTCGGCCTCCCCTGCTCCCAGCAGCAGCCCGCCGGCGTCGTGCAGGAAGGTCAGGTCGCCCACCAGCGCCCGCGTGCGCCCGCCGGTGCCCAGGGCGATCCCGGTGGCCGTGGCGGTGGTGCCGTCGATGCCGGCCAGCCCGCGGTTGGCGTACACCGTGCACTGCGGGTCCGGCTGCGGCCGGCCGGCCAAATCCACGTCCCGGATGGTATTCGAGGAGCCCAGCACCAGCCGGCCCCGGGTGTGTGCCCAGACCGCCGCGGCGGCCTCGAACCCGGTCAGCTCCGGGGTTCCGGCCAGGACCGCCTGCAGCGCCGCGTCGGCGGCCCGGTCCGCGCGCTGCCAGCCCTGCAGCCAGCCCGCCGGGCCCTGGCCAGCGAACAGGGCGAGTTCCGCGGGCCCGGTGATGATCCGTTCACGCCGCTTCCCGCGCCGGAACCAGGCCACCGGTCCGGGCAGGTACAGCGCGGTCTGCACGTCCGGGCGCGCCAGCAGGGCGGCCACCGGCCGGGACAGCGTGGGCCGCCCAAAGACGACCACCCGTTCGATGCCGGCCCCGAGCGGGTCAAGCAGCAGCCGGTAGGGTCCGACGGCGTTGGGGCCGAAGCGGGCATTCGAGGACGGTTCGGCCAGCAGTGGCAGCGCCTGCGAGCGGGCGAAGGCTTCGGCGTACGCTCCGGCCCCGTGGCCGGCGACGACGACGGTGCGGCCGCTGCCGCCCGCGGCAGCCGAGGGTTCCGGCCCGGGTCCGGGTACCGGTGCCGGGACGGCCATCTCGCGGCTGCCGGCCGCTGCGGTGACCGCCGGGACAGCCGCGGTTCCGCCGTCGTCGTCCGCGGCCGGAAAGAGCGGGTCGCGGAAGGCCAGATTGATATGCACCGGGCCCGCAGCGCCCTGGTGGTCGGGCGCCGCGAGGCCGCGGGCCGCGAGCAGTCCGCCGGCGAGGGTCCCGGCGGGGTCCTCGCCGGCGGGGATGTCGGCGGCGTACCGGACGTGGCTGCCGAACAGGCCGGGCTGCTCGGTGGTCTGGTTGGCCCCGGTCCCGCGCAGTTCCCCGGGCCGGTCCGCGGAGATGACCACCAGCTGGACCGCGGCGTGGTTCGCTTCCATCACCGCCGGCAGCAGTTCCCCGACGGCGGTGCCCGAGGTGGTCACCACGGGCACCGGCCGGAGCGAGCCCAGGGACAGGCCCAGCGCGGTGAACCCGGCCACGCGTTCGTCGATGCGCACATGCAGCCGCACCTCGCCGCGGGCCTCGGCTTCGGCCAGGGCGTAGGCCAGCGGGGCGCTGCGCGACCCGGGGGCGACGACCACATCCCGGACTCCGCCGCGGACCAGGACGGCAACGGCCGAGCGCGCGGCTTCCATGGAACTGAGCTGGGCGGTCACCTTCCTATCCTAGACGGGCACTCCGGGCCGGCGGCCCGGGAACAGCCTGCCCGCTGCCGTTACCGGCGGCCCCTGTACATCTGGATCACGGAAGGACGCGGCAGGGCGGCGTCACCCTTGCGCGGGGTCGATCCCGGCGTAACGTAATCGGGGAACAGGGACCGCGGGGCGTCCCAGCTGCCGTCCTCGCCGGGATGCTGGACGGCCACGAAGACCAGCCCGTCCTCGTCGTGGATCAGCGGCCCGCAGGTTTCGGCGTCGATCGGGACCGCCATGAACTGCTCGACCCTGCCGTACTCCGGGCCTTCCATGGTGACGCGGTAGAGGGCGTCGTTGCGCTGGATGGTTCCCGGCTGGCCGTCGGTGGAGATCCACAGGTTCCCCGCCGAGTCGAAGGCCAGGTTGTCCGGGCAGGAAACCGGCTGTACCTGGTCTGCGGGATAGCCGCTGAAGTAGACGCTTTCGTCGGCTGCCGGGTCGCCGGCCACCAGCACCAGCTTCCAGGTGAACTCCGTAGCGGCCTGGTCGCCGTTCTCGGTCAGTTCGACCACGTGGCCGTGGCGGTTGTTGGCACGCGGGTTGGCTTCGTCCGCTTGTGCCGCCGAGCGCGCGGTGTTGTTGGTGCAGGCCACGTACACCTTACCGGTGTGCGGGCTGACCTCGACGTCCTCCGGGCGGTCCATCTTGGTGGCGCCCATCTTGTCCGCGGCCAGGCGGGTGTAGACCAGGACCTGGTCGATCTCCATGTCCGGAACCAGGGACTTGCCGTCCCGGGTCAGCTGGATCCAGCGCCCGGTGCCGTCGAAGGCGCCGTCCGAGGGCAGCACCCCGGAGCCGTCGATCTGGTTCTGCGGGGAGTTGCCGCTGAAGCTGGCCACGTAGAGGTCGCCCTCGGTCAGCAGGGTCATGTTGTGCTTCTTGTCGCCTTCGATGTACCTGCCCTTGGAAACGAACTTGTACAGGTAGTCGAAGCGCTCGTCGTCACCGGAGTAGGCGACGGCGTGGCCGGAGGCGGCAATGGTGACGTTGGCGCCTTCGTGCTTGAAGCGGCCCAGGGCGGTGTGCTTGCGCGGGGTGGAGTCCGGATCGAACGGATCGACCTCGACGATCCAGCCGAACCGGTTGTCCTCGTTCCTGCCCTCGGGCAGGTCGAGGTCGAACCGGGTTTCCTCGAGGTGCCAGCCGCGGGACGGGTTCCTGCTGGTCAGCCCGTAGCGGCGCTGCTCCCCGCTGGGATTGGTGACCTTGAAGTACTGGTTGAAGTTCTCTTCACCGGAGAGGATGGTGCCCCACGGGGTGGTGCCGCCGGCGCAGTTGTTCTGGGTGCCGAGCACAATGCGGCCGCTCGGGTCCGCCTGGGTCTTGAGCAGGGGCGAGCCGGCGGCGGGGCCGGTCAGCTCGTACTTGGTGTCCATCAGGAAGCGCCGGTTCAGCTTGGCGCCGCGGACGTACTTCCACGGCTGGCCCGTGCCCTTGCGCTCAAGTTCGACCACGGACAGGCCGTGGGCGGCCATGGCGGTCCTGCGGACCTGGCTGATGTCCATGTCCGGCGGGAACATGAGGTTCTCGTTGGTGTACTCGTGATTGGAGAACAGCACGGCGCGCTTGCCCTTGCTGCCGGGGATTTCCAGAATGTCCACGTAGTCGCAGTTGTAGCCGAACTGGCCGGCCTGGGACTCGGGCGTCTGGTTCCGGGGGTCGAACTCGGCGGAATCGTCGAACAGCGGGTCGCCCCAGCGGATGACCGGCTGCCAGTTGTAGCCCTTGGGCACCACGACGTCGTCGACGGTGTTGGGCACACCGTCGATGCCGGCGAACTTCAGCTTGCTCTTGTTGGCCTGGGCCTTCACCGCCGGGGCCAGTCCGCCGGTCCCGCCGGCCACCGCGGGCGCGGCGCCGCTGCCGCCGAACATCAGGGCCAGCGCACCGGCGCTGCCCACCCCGAGCAGGGAACGGCGGGAGTATTCCGCGGAGACGATGTCGCGGAAGTAGCTGTTGGACGAGGTATTGCACACTCCTTTGGCGCAGGCACTGTCACACTTGAGCGCGCAGGTCACGGCGCTGCGCTTGCCGGCGGTATGGCCTGCCATCGGCAGCAGGCGCTTGGGGGTTTTAGTCACGACGAGAGGCCTTCCCGAATTTGCGAGTGGTGGGCCGGGCGTTGCCCGGTCCCGGTCAAGCCCAGCGTCCCAGCGCAATTCGTCCGGAAGCCTGACCGGAGGTGAACTGTGGTCAAACTTCCAGCGTTTCACCGGCCAGCCGGGCGTGGCAGCGGCGCAGCCGGTCCAGCCACCACCGGCGGCGCTCCGGTGCGGCCGCAAAACGGTCCAGCAGGTCCTCGTCCACGGCCACGTCCCCCACCCGCAGCTGCCCGCCCGCGGGCACCAGCGGACCGGCGGCAACGTCGCCGGCCATCAGGGAGACCGTGCCGAGCCCGCAGGCGTACGGCAGCTCGGGCAGGGCGGCAGCCAGCGCCACGCCGGCCCGGATCCCCACCGAGGAATCCAAGGCCGAACTGACCACTGCCGGTAGCCCTGCCTCGGCGACGATCCGCAGCGCCCGGCGCACCCCGCCCAAGGGCTGGACCTTCACCACGATCAGGTCCGCGGCGTCCTCCCGCGCCACCCGCAGCGGGTCCTCCTCCTTGCGCACGCTTTCATCGGCAGCCACCGGCACGTCGATGCCGGCCCGCCGCAGCTGAAGGCGCACGCTGCGCAGCCCGGCAATGTCCGGCACCGGCTGCTCGGCGTACTGCAGCCGGTAGTCGGCCAGCCGGCCCAGGGCGGCCACCGCCGTGGGCACGTCCCAGCCGCCGTTGGCGTCCACCCGCAGCTGGGCCTGCGGCAGCGCGGCCCGGACCGCGGCGACCCGGGCCACGTCCTCGTCCACCCCCTGGCCGCGCTCGGCCACCTTGACCTTGACCGTCTGCGTGCCGTCGTACCTGGCCAGCACCGCGGGCACGTCCGCGGGCGGCACCGCCGGCACCGTCGCGTTCACCGGCACGGCATCCCGCAGCGGCGCGGGGAACCCCTGCCAGCCGGCCTCGATGGCCGCCCGCAGCCAGGCGGCGGATTCGCCGTCGTTGTACTCGGGGAACGGGGAAAACTCGGCCCAGCCTGCGGGTCCGCGGAACAGCAGGATTTCGCGCTGCAGCACGCCGCGGAACCTGACCTTCATCGGCAGGCTCACCACCCGCGCGGTGGCCAGCAGGTCATCAAGATCCGGGATATCGTCGCTCACCGCTCCACTGTACGCCGCGCACGGCAGGCTCCATGGGCCGGAGGCTGTGGCACCCTGTTAACCCATGAGGAACCCGCGCCCGCAGCCCGGTGTCCGCGCCGGACGTGCCGGCGGCCGCAAGCGCGCCGGCCGCGCCCCCGTGCTCTTCTGGCTCGGGGCGGTGCTGTGCGCAGCCGCCTTCGCCTGCACCTACTACGTGTTCGTCCGCACCGCCACCGGCCAGTTCGTCGACGAATCCGCCCTGGCCGCGGCCGGCTCGGTCTGGCGGCCGGCGCGCCGGCTGTTCCTGGGGTTCCTGAACCTGATCCCGAACCTCTCAGCCGCGCTGGCCGCGGTGGTGCTGCTCTGGGTGGCCCTGGCCCGCCGGCGCCGGCATGCGGCCGCCGCCGCCGTGGGCGTCGTCGCCGCGTCCGCGGCCTCGAGCTGGCTGCTGAAGAACCTGCTGCCGGACCGGCCGGATCTGGGCATTCCCACGCTGGCGCACAATTCGCTGCCCTCCGGACACACCACCCTCGCGGCCGCGGCGGCCCTGGCCGTCTTCCTGGTGGTCTCCCCCCGGTGGCGGCCGTTCAGCGCCGCCGCCGGCGGGCTGTATGCCGTGCTGACCGGCGCGGCCACGCTGGTCAACGGCTGGCACCGGCCCTCGGACGTGGTGGCGGCGTTCCTGGTGGCCGGCTTCTGGACGCTGCTGGCCGGGCCGCTGGTGCTGCGCGCCGGCGAGGGCTGGAACGTGTTCGGCGGCTACGGCAGCTCCTGGGCGTCCTCGCGCTGGTGGCCGCGGCTGTGCTGGCTGCTGTCGCTGCTGGGCGCGGCCGCGGCCGCCGGAATCTACTGGTTCATTGCGCGGACGGATCCGGGCGCCGGGGCGCTGCCGCTGTTCTTCTGGGCCGGGGCCGCGCTGATCACCGCCACCGGCATGCTGCTCGGCGCGCTGCTGACCTGGCTGTTCAGCCTCCAGTCCGGGCGCGCGTGAGGCGCTCGAGCAGGATGCGGGACTGCACCGGCCCGTAGGGCAGGATGGGGATCGCCTTGGTGGAATCGGCCGGGGTCTCCCGGCTGGCGGTACTGGCCATCCGCACCGCCAGCGCCATGGTTTCCCACATGCTCTTCACGAAGGCGTAGCTGACCGTCTGCCCGTGGCCGGGCACGAGCACCTCGTACTCATGCCGCAGCGCCGAGATCCGGCGCAGGGTGTCCACCCAGTCCCGCGGGTAGGAATCCTCGAACTGCGGGTAGGAGCCCTGTTCCACCAGGTCCCCGGCGAACAGGGTCGAGGGCGTCCCCACCAGCAGGTCCCCGTCGGTGTGGCCGCGGCCCAGATGGAAAAGCTTGACCGGCATATTGCCCAGCTCCACCGTGACCGGCGCGGCGTCCACCAGCCGCGTGGGCACCCGGATGCCAGTGTGCCGGCCGGTGGCGGCGGCCATCTCCGGTTCGGTGGCGGCCACGAGTTCGCGCTGCAGCGCGCCGTTTTCGGCCATGTCGTGGCCGCAGTTGCGGTGCGCGTAGAACTCGTGCACGCCGTTCTGGGCGAAGAACTCGTTGCCGAAGACGTGGGCGTAATGCGAGTGCGTGTTCACCACCACCAGGGGCAGCTTGGTCAGTTCCCGGACGGCCGTATAGATCTGGCGGGCCTGGCGCGGTCCGGCACCGGTATCGATGACCATGGCTTTGTCGCGGCCGATCACCAGGCCGCTGTTGAGCCGGTAGGTGCTGGTCCTGATCACGTAGTTTCCGGGCGCCACCTGCACATACGCAGCCTTGTCGCCAGTTTCGTCCCCGTTGTGTTCGGCTTCTGCGGCAGCGCTCATGCGGGCCGGTCCCCTCCATTGCGGTCACTGTGCGGCGGCCCGGTGCCGCCGTTGGCACGCGGGCGGGTGCTGCCCCGCCCGCTAGCTAAGGTACCCCGGCGCCGGGCATGGTTGCACGCCGGCACCCGGTCCCGGCGTGCCGGTGACGGCGCACCCCGCTATTCTTCGCGGATTTCCCCGTAGGGAATCGCGTCGTCCACAAGCGCCTGAACGTAGTGGGTGCCTGCCCCGCGGACGAGCACGCCGTGCTCGCGTTCGGCCGCGGACTGCAGGAAGACCGGGCGCAGTGCCTCGGCGTGGGCGCTGGCGAGCTGGTCCAGGTAGCGCTGGTATGACTCCGGCAGTTGGATCATGCTGCTAGGGTAGCGGCGCACCCCCGATGCAGCCAGAGGTGCGCCGCGCTTCGCTCACAGGTCGGCCAGTACCGAGCCGGGGTTCTCGATCGCATCCGCGACGTAGCGCAGGAACCCGCCGGCGGTGCCTCCGTCGCAGATCCGGTGGTCGAAGGCCAGGACCAGTTCGGTCACCTTGCGGACGGCCAGTTCGCCGCCGACCACCCAGGGCCTGTCGATGATCCGCCCCACCCCGAGAATCGCCGCCTCCGGATAGTTGATGATTGCCGCGCTGCCGTCGACGCCGAACACACCATAGTTGTTCAGCGTGAAGGTCCCGCTGGTCAGTTCGGCCGGGCTCGCCTTGCCGTCGCGGGCGACGGCGGCCAGCCGGCGGATCTCGGCGTCCAGCTGCCGGGCGCTCAGCCGGTCCGCGCCGCGGATGCTGGGCACCAGCAGCCCGCGCTCGGTCTGCGCGGCGAAGCCGAGGTTCACGCCGTCGAAGGCGACAATTTCCCCGTCCTCGATCCGCGAGTTCAGTTCCGGGTACCGGGCCAGGCCGGCCAGCACGAAGCGGGCGATGAACGCCAGCAGCCCGGGGGTGTTGTCCGGGTCCCGCTGCTTCAGCTGCGCGCGCAGTTCCAGCAGGGCGGTCGCATCTACGTCCACCCACACGGTGGCCTCGGGGATTTCGGTGCGGCTGCGGGACATGGCCTCGGCCACGGCCTTGCGCACCCCGCGCATCGGGGTCCGGGAGGCAATGCGCAGCCCGCTGCGCGGATCCGTCTCCCCCGCGGCCCCGGCGGCCGCGGCCGGCCGGGCGGACGCCGTTTCGGCTGCAGGCGCGGCCTCCGGGGCGGCGGAACCGGCGAGCGCGGCTTCCACGTCCCGGCGCAGCACCAGCCCGTCCCGGCCGCTGCCCTGGATCTGCTCGATCCGCAGGCCGCCATCGCGGGCCAGCTTGCGTACCAGGGGCGAGACCACGAGCGGGGCCCGGCGCGGCCCCGCCGGGGCCGGTTCCGCGGTGGTACGCACCTGCGGGCCGGCGGAGGCCCGCCTGGGCTTGCGCGTGCGCCGGCCGGCGCCGTGCCCGCCGGACGTGCCGTAGCCGATCAGCACATTGCCCGAGCCCGAGTCCGCGGCCTCCCCCACCTCGACGGCCGGCGGCTTGGCCCCGGCACGCTCCTCGGTGCGGTAGGTCTCGGCAGCCGGCGCGCCCTCGGCATCCACAGAGATCAGCGGTTTGCCGACGTCGATGGTCTCTCCTGCGGCCCCGTGCAGCACGGCCACGGTGCCGGCGTAGGGGCTGGGCACCTCCACCAGGGATTTGGCGGTCTCCACCTCGGCGACGGGCTGGTCCACCCGGACCTGGTCCCCCACCTTGACCAGCCAGTTCACCAGTTCGGCCTCGGTCAGCCCCTCGCCCAGGTCCGGCAGCATGAATACCTGTCGCGGCATGCTATGCCTCCTCCCACTGCAGTTCGTCCACGGTGTCCAGGATCCGGTCCACGCTGGGCAGGTAGTACTGCTCCAGCTTCGGCGCCGGATACGGAATGTCGAAACCGGTCACCCGCAGCACCGGCGCGGCGAGCGAGTGGAAGCAGCGCTCCTGCACCCGGGCCACGATCTCGGAGGCCACGGAGGCGAATCCGGGGGCCTCGGCGATGACGACGGCGCGGCCGGTCTTGCGCACCGAGGCGGTGACCGTCTCGTCGTCGAACGGAACGAGCGAACGCACGTCGATGACCTCCAGCGACCGGCCTTCGGCGGCCGCGGCCTCGGCCGCCTGCAGCGCCGTCGGCACGCTCGGCCCGTAGGTGATCAAGGTCGCGTCGCTGCCCTCGCGGGCGACGACGGCGCGGCCGATCCGCGGTCCTGCCGCGGCGGCGCCGCCGGCACCCCAGCGGGCCTGCAGCGCCGGGAGGTCGACTTCGTCCTTGGACCAGTAGAGCTTCTTCGGCTCCAGGAACACCACCGGATCCGGGTGCCGGATCGACTCGCGCAGCATGGTGTACGCGTCCTGGACGGTTGCCGGCGCCACTACCGTCAGGCCGGGGGTGTGGGCATAGTAGGACTCCGAGGAGTCGCAGTGGTGCTCCACGCCGCCGATGCCGCCGGCATAGGGGATCCGGATGACCATCGGCAGCTTCACCTTGCCGCGGGTCCGGTTGGGCATCTTCGCCACATGCGAGACCACCTGTTCGAAGGCCGGGTAGGCGAAGGCATCGAACTGCATCTCCACCACCGGGCGCAGCCCGTTCATGGCCATGCCCACGGCCATGCCCATGATCCCGGACTCGGCCAGCGGGGTGTCGAAGCAGCGTTCCTCGCCAAAGCGCTTGGTCAGCCCGTCGGTGATCCGGAAGACTCCGCCCAGGGGCCCGACGTCTTCGCCGAAGACGACGACGGTGGGGTCGGCTTCCATTTCATCGGCCAGGGCAGTGTTCAGCGCCTTGGCGAACGTCAGCGTGGTGCTGGTTGTGGTTGCAGTCATCGCAGGCTTCCTCTCCGGGGCCGTCTTACAGGGATTCGCGGGAGAGCTCGTCGCGCAGCTTCGCCGCCTGCTCGCGCAGCTGGGGGGTCGGATTGGTGTAGACGAAGCGGAACAGGTCCTCCGGATCCACCTGCACCTCGGCATTCAGCCCGTCGCGCATCCGGGCGGCCACCTGTTCGGCGTCGCCGGCGAACTCCTGCTCCAGCTCCTCGGTGAGCAGGTGCAGCCCGGACAGGTAGCTGCGCATCCGGATGATCGGGTCCTTCGGCAGCCAGGCCTGGACTTCCTCGTCGGTGCGGTAGCGGGTGGCGTCGTCGGCATTGGTATGGGACTGCATGCGGTAGGTGTGGGCCTCCACCAGGACCGGTCCGCCGCCGGCGCGCGCCCGGTCCACGCCCTTGCCCAGCACGCCCAGGAGGGCGGCCAGGTCGTTGCCGTCCACCCGTTCGCCGGGCATGCCGTAGCCGATGGCCTTGTGGGCCAGCGACGGCGCCACGGACTGGTGCTTGAGCGGTACGGAAATGGCGTACTGGTTGTTCTGCACGAAGAACACCACCGGCAGGTGGAACACGGCCGCAAAGTTCAGGGCCTCGTGGAAGTCCCCTTCGCTGGTGGCGCCATCCCCGCACATGGCCATCACCACGGTGTTCTCGCCCTTGAGCTTGGCCGCGTGGGCAACGCCGACGGCGTGCAGCAGCTGGGTGGCCAGCGGGGTGGCCTGGATCGAGACCTTGTGCTCGTACGGGTCGTAGCCGCCGTGCCAGTCCCCGCGCAGCAGGGTGAGCGTCTGGATCGGGTCCACCCCGCGGGCCATGACCGCCACGGTGTCCCGGTAGGTCGGGAACAGCCAGTCTCCGTCCCCCAGGGTCAGGGCCGCAGCGACCTGGCACGCCTCCTGGCCATGCGAGGACGGGTAGACGGCCATCCGGCCCTGGCGGACCAGCGCGTTGGCCTGGTCGTTCACCCGGCGGCCGATGACCAGCTGCCGGTAGGCGGTGAGCAGCTGACGGCCGTCCGGCAGCGGATACATGTCGTTGTGGACGTGCCGGCCGTCCGGGTCGACCAGCTGGACCGGTGCCGTCTGCGGCAGCATGAAGGACTCGGCGGCCCGGCTGCTGTCCGGCGCGGTGCGGGGCATGTGGTCCAGGGGATTGCCCGTGGAGCCCTTGCGGTTCTTTCCGGTGGAGGTGGTCATTGCGTCTCCTGCTGATCCTGCCGGCGCTGCCGCCTGCGCGGTGGCCGCCGGGCTGGCCGGACGGATTCGGATGAAAGTTTCCGTGTTTGATTTGTTTGATTAGTATGCGATCCGGCTACTATTCGTATCCATATTTTGGAAGAACGGTGGAACTTTCCATCCCTAGAGCGTATTCTTGAAGACGAATTGCAAACGTGAGCTGGATTACCAACCGAGGTGTGGACGATTGACCGACGCCCCTTCCGTCAAACTGGATGACATCGACCGGAAGATCCTGGCCGAACTGACGCGGGACGGCCGGCTGTCCGTGACGGCGGTGGCGGAAAACGTTCACATTTCGCGTGCCCACGCCTATTCGCGGATCGCCCGGCTGACCGAATCCGGCGTGCTGACCAAGTTCACCGCCCTTGTGGATCCGATCAAGGCCGGCCTGCGGGCTTCCGCCTACGTGACGCTGAAGCTGCGCCAGCACTCCTGGCGGGCGCTGAAGGATGCCCTCAAGGCCATCCCCGAGGTGCACCACATTGCCCTGGTGGGCGGGAACTTCGACGTCATCCTGCTCGTCCGGGCGGTGGACAACGTGGATCTGCGCCGGGTGATTTTCGACCAGATCCAGTCCATGCCCGGGATCATCGACACCCAGACCTTCCTGGTCTTCGAGGACATGGACACCCGCTGAGCCTGGCGGCAGGCAGCAGAAAGCCACCCGTCCCGGGTTTCTCCGGGACGGGTGGCTTTCTGCCGGGCCCGCGCCTGCCGTGACTGCTGGCGGCCGCATGCACGGCCGCCCACCCCCATACGGCGCTCTTCCGGCACCCGCAGGCCCACCAGGCTGCGCCGCCGGAAACCTGCCTTCCGGCGGGGCAGCTCAGTGGCAGCATCCTCCTCCGGCCGGCAACTGCCGTCAAGGGCTGCGGGCGGAATCCGCGCCGGGGATTAAAGGATTGATATCAGGGCAGACCTTTGAAGACCGGCCGGCGCTTCTCCTGGAAGGCCTTGAAGCCCTCAGCGTAGTCGGCGCTGCTGCACAGCTGTCCCTGGGCCACGTTCTCCTCCTCGGTGGCTGCCCACAGCCCCAGCCGCTGGTCCCGGATATGGGCCACGAGTTCCTTCGATGCCCGGAAGGCCCCGGTGGCCCCCTCGGCCACCCGGGCCACGATGGCCCGGGTGCTGTCCAGCAGTTCCCCGGCCGGCATGGCGCGGCTGAACAGGCCGGAGGCCACCGCCTCGCTGCCGCTCATCAGTTCGGCGGTGTAGACCAGGTCCAGGGTCCGGTGTGCCCCGAGGCGCTCGGTGAACAGCCAGTGCCCGCCCGAATCCAGCGTGGCCCCGAGGTTGGCAAACGGCGAGCCGATCTTGGCATCCTCCGCCACGTACACCACGTCGGTGGCAATCAGCAGCCCGAGCCCGACACCGAGCGCTGCCCCCTGTGCGGCCGCGAAGGTCGGCGCCGGGAAGGCCGCCATCTTCTTCAGCAGCGGCGTGACCAGGTCGCCCAGGTAGTGGTAGGCGTCGTCGGTCTCCGGCACGACCCCGGAAATATCCCGGCCGGCGCAGAAGCCGCGGCCCGCTCCGCGCAGCAGCAGCGCCCGCACCGTGCCGGCGGCGGCTGCCGCCGCGGCGTCGTCGTACGCAGCGCCCAGGTCCGCCAGCGCCTGCTCGTCCAGCGCGTTCATCTTCTGCGGCGCGTTCAGCACCACTTCCGCAATATTGCCGGCAATGCTCAGCTCGATCATGCTCACGAAGTTCTCCTTTGGACTATGCGGACGGGCTGGAGGGAGGGAACAGCATGGACGGAAGGAACACAAAGCCGGGCAGGCCTCCGGGAAGGGCGGCTTGAACGTTCAGCTCCCGGGCTGGTAGGGAATCCTGCCGAGGGCCCCGGGCCGAGCTTGGGAGGCAGGGTTCCGTTCGTTGCCGCCGGCCGGAGGCCTCCCCGGCGACATACTACGCGTCGTAGTCGACGGTGATTTCGTCGCTGGTCGGGCGCGTCTGGCAGGTCAGCACGTAGCCGCGCTCGATCTCCTCCGGCTCCAGCGCGTAGTTCTCCTCCATCTCGAACGTGCCCGAGACTACCTTGGCCCGGCAGGTGCCGCACACGCCGCCGGCGCAGGCGAAGGGAACGTCGGGACGCACCCGCAGGGCGGCATTGAGGATGGACTCGCGGGCGTGCTTGGGGCTGGGCACCTTGCCGGAGAGCCCGTCCAGCCGGAAGTTGATCTCGTAATTGTCCGCATCCGGGTCCACCTCCACCGGCCTGCCAATGCTGCCCTGGGGCTTGGTCGGCTCGCCGGTGGTGAACAGCTCGTAGCGGATCTTCTCGCTGGGGATTCCGCGCTCGGCCAGGACGTCGCGGACCATCTGGACCAACTCGAACGGCCCGCACAGGAACCACTCGTCCACCTCGTCGGTGCGCAGCACGTCGTCGAACAGGGCGTTGAGCTTGTCGGTGTCGATCCGGCCGGACAGCAGCGGGGAGATCCGCTGTTCGCGGGAGAGCACGTGGTGCACGGCGAAGCGGGCCGGGTACTTGTCCTTCAGGTCCGCCAGTTCCTCCACGAACATCACGTCCATGGCGGCCTTGTTCGCGTAGACCAGGTCAAAGCGCACCCGGTCGTTGGCGGCCAGCACGTGCCGGGCGATGGCGATCACCGGGGTGATCCCGGAGCCGGCCGCGAACGCGGCGAAGACGGTCTCGTTCTCGGTGTCGATGTCCTCGGGGCGGTTGAGCTCGGTGATCTGGTGCTTGGAAATGAACGCACCGGCAGGGCTCATCACGTCCAGGACGTCCCCGGGCTTGAGGTTGTCGTTGGCCCAGTTCGAGAACAGTCCGCCCAGGTCGCGCTTGATCGCCACGCGGATCTCCCCGGGGGTGGGCTCGGCGCAGATGGAGTAGCTGCGGCGGACCTCCCTGCCCTCCAGCTGCGTGCGCAGGGCCACGTACTGGCCGGGAATGTAGTCGTACTGTCCCTGCAGGTGCTCCGGAACCGCGAAGGTCACCTCGATGGCCTCGTCGGTGAGCCGCCGGACGTTCGAAACGGTCAGCGGGTGGAAGCTGCCCCGGCGCTTGGCTGCGGATTCGGCCGCGGAGGAGGCCTCGGGAGTGGAAGTAGTCATCTAGAGCACCTTGAAGTAGTCGAAGGGTTCCTTGCAGTCATTGCACTGGTAGAGCGCCTTGCAGGAGGTGGAGCCGAAGCGGGTGATCTCCCGGGTGTTCAGCGAGTTGCAGCGCGGGCACTTCACGCTCAGCCCCAGGCGGACCGGCCCGGTGCGCACCCCGGCCCTGCCGGTCGGTGCGGCAATGCCGTACTCCTCGAGCTTGGCCTTGCCGGATTCGGTCATCCAGTCGGTGGTCCAGGCCGGGGCCAGCACCAGCTTCACCTGCACGTCGCCATAGCCGTGCCGGTCCAGCGCCGCCACGATGTCGTCGCGGATGGTGTCCATGGCCGGGCAGCCCGAATAGGTGGGTGTAATGGTGACCTCGACGGCGGGCCGGCCGCCGCCGGCCTGCCCGGGCACCACCGCCACCTCGCGCAGGATGCCCAGGTCCTCGATGGTCAGGACCGGGATCTCCGGATCGGCGATGGTCGCGGCGATGTCCCAGACCTTGGCGGCCAGGGCATCGGCGGGGCGGACTGCAGTGTTTGTGGACATGGCTGTGCCGGTCTCCTACCAGGTGGCTCCGGGGTGCTCGCGGGCAATGACCTGCATCTCGGCGAGGATGTAGCCCAGGTGCTCGCTGTGCTGGCTGCCGCGGTTGCCGGTCATGGCCGGCTGCACCTCAGGCACCTGCAGCGTGGCCTCGTCCAGGACCTGCGCCAGCAGCGCATCGAAGGGCGCGCGCAGTTCGGAGGGACGCACGGCCACGCCGGCCAGGCGGTCGATCAGCTCGTCGTCGGCGAACAGTTCGTCAACGTACGGCCAGACGGAGTCCAGGCCGGACTTCATGCGCCGGTGGGATTCCTCGGTGCCGTCGCCCAGCCGCAGCGTCCACTGGATCGCGTGGTCGCGGTGGTAGTCCACTTCCTTGAGCGCCTTGGCGGCGATGGCCGCCAAGGTTTCGTCCGCTGAATTGACCAGCCGCGAGTACAACTCGTACTGGTAGAGGGAGAAGACCAGCTGGCGGGCGATGGTCTTGGCGAAGTCGCCGTTGGGCTGCTCGACCAGGAAGCTGGAGCGGAACTCCGGCTCCGAGCGCCAGTAGGCCAGGTCGTCCTCCGTCTTGCCCCAGGCCGACCCGGCGTAGGTCAGGAAGGAGCGGGCATGGCCGAGCAGGTCCAGGGCGATGTTGCCCAGGGCGATGTCCTCTTCGATTTCCGGCGCCCGGGAAATCCACCAGCCCAGGCGCTGGGCCAGGATCAGGGCGTCGTCGCCCAGCCGCAGCGCGTACTCGGCCACGTCCTGGCTGATCCTGGTGCCGGCAGCCACCTTTTCGGCAATGTCCTCCGGACGCAGGGCATTGCCCGGGGTGATCCGGGTGGCGCTTTCGCCGCTCACAGGTGCTTCACCCCTTCGCTCTTCTTGTAGTACATGGCGTGGCGGTAGTCCTTGCCCTGCGGGGATTCAAAGAACGCCCCCTTGGCGTCCGGATCGCTGGCCACGATGGCCGACGCCGGAACCACCCAGAGGGAGACGCCTTCGTTGCGCCGGGTGTACAGATCGCGGGCATTGCGCACCGCCATCTCGGCGTCCGGGGCGTGCAGGGATCCGGCATGCACGTGGGAGAGGCCGCGCGCCGAGCGCACGAAAACCTCCCACAGCGGCCACGAGCCCCTGTTGGCGGACTGTCCGGCCTCGGTGACCGGGGTCTTGGCCGCCGTCGCCATTGCTGACTGGTCTCCTGTTGCCATCACGCCACCTGTGCTTTCTGTGCCTGCTTTGCGGCGTAGGCGGAGGCTGCCTCGCGCACCCACGCACCGTTCTCATGCGCCTCGCGCCGGCGTTCCATCCGCTGCGCGTTGCACGGTCCGCGGCCTTTGAGGACCTCGTAGAACTCGTTCCAGTCGAGTTCGCCGTGCTCCCATTGGCCGGTTTCCTCGTTGAACCGGATCTTGTCATCGGGCAGGGTCAGGCCCAGGACCTTGACCTGCTCCTGGATCATGCCGACGAAGCGCTGGCGCAGTTCGTCGTTGGAGAAGCGCTTAATGTTCCAGCGCATGGACTGCTGGGAATTGGGGGACGCGTCGTCGTTCGGCCCGAACATCATCAGCGCAGGGGCGTAGAAGCGGTTGATGGCATCCTGGGCCATCTGCTTCTGCGCGGGCGTGCCGTTGGCCAGTTCGAGCAGGATCTCGAAGCCCTGGCGCTGGTGGAAGGACTCCTCCTTGCAGATGCGGACCATTGCCCGGCCGTAGGGCCCGTAGGAGGCGCGGCACAGCGGAACCTGGTTTACGATCGCCGCACCGTCCACGAGCCAGCCGATGGCCCCCATGTCCGCCCAGGTCAGCGCCGGGTAGTTGAAGATCGAGGAGTACTTGGCCCTGCCGGTCAGCAGCTGGTCGAAGAGTTCCTCGCGCGGGGTGCCCAGCGTCTCGGCCGCCGAGTACAGGTACAGGCCGTGGCCGGCCTCGTCCTGGACTTTGGCCATCAGGATGGCCTTGCGCTTGAGCGAGGGCGCGCGGGTAATGAAGTTGGCCTCGGGCTGCATGCCGATGATTTCCGAGTGGGCATGCTGGGAAATCTGGCGGACCAAGGTCTTCCGGTATGCCTCGGGCATCCAGTCCGAGGGCTCGATCCGCGAGTCCTCGGCGATGATCCGGTCAAAGTACGCCTGCCCGGCCTGGTCCTCTTCGGACGGGACTGCATGCAGCTCACGCGCATCCGTCTGCGTTGCCATGATGGCCACCTCACTGTATTGGAAGCTTGGAAATATTTACCGACCGTTCGTTCAGAATATTATCCCGGCGAGGGTGAGTCAAGCAGCCGAAGCCGACGCTGCGGGAGCGCCCCAATCTATATTGGTGCCATGACGCACCCTGCACCCGACGGCGCCGCCGCACCCTCCACCGCCGCGCCCGCAGTCCCCCGCACCGCCCCGGCGCCGCAGCCGCCGGCCGCCCGGAAGGTTCCAGTCGAGCGGATCCACCACGGCGACGTCGTCGTGGACGACTACGAGTGGCTGCGCGCCAAGGAGGATCCCGAGGTCGTGGCCCACCTCAGGGCCGAGAACGAGTACACGGAGGCGGTCACGGCCGGGCAGCAGCCGCTGCGGGAGGCGATCTTCCAGGAAATCAAGAACCGGACCCAGGAAACCGACCTCTCCGTGCCGGTGCGCAAGGACGGCTGGTGGTACTACAGCCGGATGGAGGAAGGCAGGCAGTATGCCGTCCGGTGCCGGGTCCAGGCCCGGGACACCGGCGACCTGGCTGCGGACTGGACGCCCCCGCAGGTCGAGCCCGGTACCGAAATACCGGGCGAGCAGGTTCTGCTCGACGGCAATGCCGAAGCCGAGGGCAAGCCCTTCTTCGCCCTTGGCGGCACCGCAGTGACCAAGGACGGCAACCTTTTCGCCTACGCCGTCGACACCACCGGGGACGAGCGGTTCACCCTGCGGATCAAGGACCTGCGTACCGGCGAACTGCTGCCGGACGTGGTGGAGAACGTCTTCTACGCGCCGGCCTTTTCACCGGACGGCCGCCAGGTGTTCTACCTCGTGGTGGACGACACCTGGCGGCCCTGGCAGGTCAGGTCCCACGTCCTTGGCACCGGCGTGGAGGAGGACACCGTCATCCACCAGGAAGACGACCCGGCCATGTGGACCGGCTTCGACCTCTCCGCGGACCGCCGCCACCTGGTGGTCAGCATCAGCTGCTCCGAATACAGCGAGACCCGGCTGCTGGACTTCGCCGACCAGGCAGCCGGCCTGCGCACGCTGGTCCCGCGCAGCGAGCGCATCCTTTACGACGCCGAACCCTTCCAGCTGGCCGGGCGGGAGATGGTGCTGCTGACGCACAACAAGGAAGCAGTCAATTCAATGGTCTCGCTGGCCGGACTGGACGAGTTCGCCAAGCCGCTGGCCGAGCAGCAGTGGGCCACCGTCGTGCCGCACGACGACGCCGTGCGCGTCAACGGCGCCGGCGTCACCGCCACGCACATGGTGCTGTCGGTGCGCAAGGACACCATCGAGCGCGTCCAGGTCATCCCGCTGGCCGGGCTGGGCACGGGCACGCAGGCCGCCCCGGCGGAACCGGACTTCGACGAGGAGCTGTTCACCGCCGGCGCCGGCGCCATGGACTACGAGTCACCGGTCATCCGGCTCGGCTACGCCTCGTTCCTCACCCCGCCCCGGGTCTACGACTATGAGCCGGCCACCGGCCGGCTGTGGCTGCGCAAGGAAACCCCGGTGCCCGGCTACGACCGCGGCGCCTATGTGGCCAGCCGCGAATGGGCCACAAGCCGGGACGGCACCCGGATTCCACTCTCCGTGCTGCGCCGGTCCGAGGTGCGCCCGGACGGCTCCAACCCCGCCCTGCTCTATGCCTACGGCAGCTACGAGCACAGCATGGACCCGTATTTCAGCACGGCGCGGCTGTCCGTGCTGGACCGTGGCGTGGTGATGGTCATCGCCCACGTGCGCGGCGGCGGCGAAATGGGCCGGAAGTGGTACGAGGACGGCAAGAAACTGAAGAAGAAGAACACCTTCACCGACTTCGTGGACGCCACGGACTGGCTGGCCGCCTCCGGCTGGGCGGACCCGGCGCGCATCGCGGCCATGGGCGGCTCGGCCGGCGGCCTGCTGATGGGCGCCGTGGCCAACCTCGCCCCGCAGAAATACGCCGCGATCCTGGCGCAGGTGCCGTTCGTGGATCCGCTCACCTCCGTGCTGGATCCGGACCTGCCGCTCTCGGCGCTCGAGTGGGAAGAGTGGGGCAACCCGCTCGAGGACCCCGAGGTGTACGCCTACATGAAGTCCTACAGCCCGTACGAGAACGTCCGGCCGCTGCCCTACCCGCCGATCGCGGCGGTGACCAGCTTCAATGACACCCGGGTGCTGTACGTGGAGCCGGCCAAGTGGGTGGCGCGGCTGCGCGCGGCCACTACCGGCACCGCACCGGTAGTGCTCAAGACCGACATGGACGCCGGCCACGGGGGCGCCTCCGGCCGCTACGAGGCCTGGAAGGACGCGGCCTGGGACTACGCCTTCGTGCTCGATGCCCTCGGGGCAACGGAGCTGCTCCCGCCCCCGCAGTAATCCCGCAGCGGCCCGGCCGGTCCGGCGGCAGTTCGACCGCCCGTACAACTTGACAGCAGGCCCCTCCCGGGTATTACCTAATGAACATTCGGTAAATAAAGTGAGAGGTCTCACATGAGCGACGCTGACGTCGGGACGGCTCCCGCTCCGGCACGGATCCACCCCGCCTTCGTGGACGACAAGGCCGCCCGCTGGATGGGTGTGGAGGTCCTGCGGGCGGAGTTCGGCGACGTGGTCATCCAGATGAGGATCCGCCACGAAATGCTCAACGGCTTCGGCATGGCCCAGGGCGGGATGGTCTTCGCCTTCGCCGATGTGGCCTTCGCCCTAGCCTGCAACGATCCGGACGGCGACGGCAGCACCATCACCGTGGCCTCCGGCGTCGACGTCAACTTCATGAAGCCCGGCTTCGAAGGCAGGCTGCTGACCGCCACCGCGCGGCTGGTCAACCAGACCGGCCGCAGCGGACTCTACGACATCCGCGTCACGCAGGAAGGTAGCAGCGGCGAAGAGGTCCTCGCCGAATTCCGCGGCCGCTCCCGCACCATTCCCAATCCCCGTAGCACCAGCAAGGACAGCTGAATGAACATCACCGCCGGTACCAAGGCCCGCAGGTCCACCCCCGCCGACCCCGCCACGCTTGATCCCGAGGAGCTGATGAGCCGGGACGAGCTGGAGGCGCTGCAGCTGCAGCGCCTGCAGCATACGGTGGCGTATGCCTACGAGCGGGTGCCGATGTACCGGAGCAAGTTCGACGAGGCCGGGGTCCACCCGTCGGATCTGAAGGAGCTGGCCGACCTGGCGAAGTTCCCGTACACGGACAAGGAGGACCTGCGCCGTGCCTACCCGTTCGGCATGTTCGCCGTGCCTCAGCAGGAAGTGGCCCGGATCCACGCCTCCTCGGGAACCACCGGCCGGCCCACGGTGGTCGGCTACACCAAGGGGGACCTGCGCCGCTGGGAGGATCTGTTCGCCCGGTCGCTGCGCGCCTCCGGGGTCAAGCCCGGCTGGAAGGTGCACAACGCGTACGGCTACGGCCTGTTCACCGGCGGCCTGGGCGCGCACTACGGGGCCGAGAAGCTCGGCTGCACGGTGATCCCGATGTCCGGCGGGCAGACCGAGAAGCAGATCCAGCTGATCGCCGACTTCGAGCCCGACGCGATCCTGTGCACCCCGACCTACCTGCTGACCATCGTGGACGCGATGGAGCACGCCGGCATCGACCCGTCGGCGACGTCGCTGAAGGTCGCGGTGCTCGGGGCCGAGCCCTGGACCGAGGAGATGCGCCGGGAGCTGGAGAGCCGGCTGGACATCGACGCCTGCGACATCTACGGGCTCTCGGAGGTCATGGGCCCGGGCGTGGCCGGCGAGTGCATCGACTACAAGGACGGCTCGACCATCTGGGAGGACCACTTCCGCCCCGAGATCGTGGACCCGGTCACCAACGCGGTGCTGGCCGACGGCGAGTCCGGGGAGCTGGTCTTCACCTCCCTGACCAAGGAGGCCATGCCGGTCATCCGCTACCGCACCCACGACCTGACCCGGCTGCTGCCGGGCACCGGGCGGCCGAACATGCGCCGGATCGGGCGGATCACCGGCCGGAGCGACGACATGATCATCCTGCGGGGGGTGAACCTGTTCCCGACCCAGATCGAGGAGATCGCCCTGCGGATCCCGGGACTGTCCCCGCACTTCCAGCTCGAGCTGACCCGGCCGGCCCGGATGGACGAGCTCACCGTGCGGATCGAGCGCCGCGAGGACTGCACGCCCGAAACCGCCGCCCAGGCCGCGAAGGAACTGGCCGCGCAGATCAAGATCCACGTCGGGTCCTCCTGCCGGATCGAAATCGCCGAACCCGGCACGCTGGCCCGCTCCAGCGGCAAGCTCCGCCGCATCTACGACCTGCGCAACCAGACCTGACGGAGCCGCAGGAATCCAACCGCCAGTACGTGGGAAGATGGACACCATGCCCAAATCGAAGACCCCCGAGGCCGCCCGGCGCGGCCGCCCCGGATACGACCAGCAGTCCGTCCTGAGCGTGGCCGTGGCCGTCTTCAACAAGCACGGCTACGAGGCCACCTCCATGGGCATCCTCGCGGAGAACCTGGGCATTTCCAAGAGCGCCATCTACCACCACGTCCCCTCCAAGGGAGACCTGCTGCGGCTGGCCCTGGACGAGGCGCTGGGTTCGCTGGAAGCGATTCTGGACGAACCCGGCGCCTCGTCCGGGAGGGCCGATGCCCGGCTGGAATACGTCCTGCGCAGCACGGTGAAAGTGCTGACCGAGAAGCTTCCCTATGTGACCCTGCTGCTGCGCCTGCGCGGCAATACCGAGGTCGAACGCAACGCCTTGGAGCGCCGGCGCGCCTTCGACCGGAAGGTGGCCGACCTCGTGGACGCGGCACGTTCCGAGGGATCGCTGCGCAGCGACATCGACCCGCGCACCACCACCCGCCTGCTCTTCGGGACGATCAACTCGATCGTCGAATGGTACAAGCCCGGCGGCACGCTGACCGCGGAGAAGCTCGCCGACGACCTGCTGACCATGATCTTCGACGGGCTGCATCTGCCCGCCGCGGCCCGCATCGCCTAGGGCGCTGCAGCGGGCCGGCAGAGCACGGCCAGGAAGCACATAAGGAAATGGCGGTCCCGTCCGGGACCGCCATTTCCTTATGCACCGCTGCTTATGCCGCCCGCGGGGCGCCGCCTACTTGGCCACCAGCGTCAGCACGTCGTAGGTGGCCACGATCTCGTCGTTCTGGTTGGTGATGACCGTGTCCCAGGCCACCTCGCCGTACTCGTCCGTCTCCCGCGGGGTGATCTTCTTGGCGGTGATCGTCACGCGGATGGAATCACCGGCGGCCACCGGGGTGATGAAGCGCAGGTTCTCGAGGCCGTAGTTGGCCAGCACCGGTCCCGGGGCAGGCTCCACGAACAGTCCGGCGGCCCAGGACAGCAGCAGGTAGCCGTGGGCCACAATGCCGGGGAAGAACGGGTTCGCCGCCGCCGCCTCCTGGTTGGTATGGGCGTAGAAGGTATCCCCGGTCTCGTTGGCGAAGGCGGTGATGTCCTCCAGCGTGACCTGGCGCAGGCCGGACCGGTAGGCGTCGCCGATCTTCAGCTCGGACAGGCTCTTGCGGAACGGGTGGACCTCGCCGAAGTGCTGGTCGGCGCCGGTGTGCCAGACGCCGGTCACCGCGGTGAGCATGTTGGGCGAACCCTGGATGGCGGTGCGCTGCATGTGGTGCAGCACGGAGCGGATGCCGCCCAGCTCCTCGCCGCCGCCGGCCCGGCCCGGCCCGCCGTGGATCAGGTGCGGCACCGGGGAACCATGGCCGGTGGAAGTGCGCGCATCCTCGCGGTTGAGCACCAGCACGCGGCCGTGGTGCGCGGCGATGCCCGTGACAAGCGTCTGCGCCGCGGCCGGGTCGTTGGTCGCCACCGTGGCCACCAGGGAGCCGGAGCCCTTGGCCGCCAGCCGGACGGCGTCGTCGAGGTCCTCGTAGCCGATGACGGAGGATACCGGGCCGAATGCTTCCAGCGAGTGCACCGCCTCGGCATTGGCATCAGCCCAGCGGAGCAGGACCGGGGCCATGAATGCGCCCTCTTCGGAGATGCCGACGGAACCGTCGGCTTGCTTCACCTGCGGGGAGTCCAGCGTGCCGTACGCCAGCTCGCCGCCGGCGTCCAGCATCGACTGCACGACGGCGCGGACGTCGCGCAGCTGTTCCAGCGAGGCCAGCGCGCCCATGGTCACGCCCTCGGCGCGGGGGTCGCCCACGACCACGCGCTCCCGGATGCGCGCTCCGACGGCGTCCACGACGTCGCCGACCAGGGCTTTGGGCACGATCGCCCGGCGGATGGAGGTGCATTTCTGCCCCGCCTTGGCGGTCATCTCGGTGACCAGGGACTTCACGTAGGCCTCGAACTCCGGGGTGCCCGGCGCGGCGTCGGGTCCCAGGATCGCGGCGTTAAGCGAGTCCGCCTCCGAGGTGAAGCGGATGCCGCCCTCGCCCACGTTCGGGTGCGACTTGAGCATATTGGCCGTGTGCGCCGAACCCGTGAAGGACACCGCGTCGCGGTAGTCCAGGTGGTCCAGCAGGTCGCGGGCCGAGCCGGAGAGCAGCTGCAGGGACCCGGCGGGCAGGATGGTGGATTCGATGATCAGCTTCACTGCCGCGGCGGCCACGTAGCCGGTGGGCGTGGCCGGCTTCACGATGGTGGGGACGCCGGCGAGGAAGGCCGGCGCGAACTTCTCCAGCATGCCCCAGATGGGGAAGTTGAAGGCGTTGATCTGTACTGCGACACCGGGGATCCGGGTGTAGATGTGCTCGCCGATGAAGGAGCCGTCCTTGGACAGCTGCTCGGCCGGGCCGTCCACGACGACCTGGGCATTGGGCAGTTCGCGGCGGCCCTTGGAACCGAAGGTGAAGAGCACGCCGATGCCGCCGTCGACGTCGATCATGTTGTCGATCTTGGTGGCCCCGGTGCGGTGCGAGAGTTCGTAGAGCGCCTCGCGGTGGCCGTTGAGGTACTGGGCGAGCTCCTTGAGCTTCAGCGCCCGCTGGTGGAACGTCAGCTCCCCGAGCCCGGCCTGGCCCACCGTCCGGCCGTGCTCGATGACCGCGGCCAGGTCCAGGCCCTCGGTACTGACCTTGGCAATGACGGCGCCGGTGCTGGCATCGCGCACCTCGGTGCCGGCCACCTCCCCCTCGGGAGTCCACCAGGCGTCCTGGACGAAGCTCGGGACAATCTCAACACCCACAGCGGTAGAGGTCATCGTTGGCAGCCTTTCCTTCCCCGTACGATCCTGCCGGCAGCCGGCGCGGTCTCGTCAAAATATACTGAACGGTCGGTCGGTAACATATCCAGCCTACATGATCGGGGCCGCGGGCACACCGGCCGCGGCCGTGATTTTGCCGCCTGCGGCCACCGGGACCGGCTGCGGCGCGGGTCGCCGCGGGACGCCGCGGGACGCCGCGGGGCAGCGGAAGTATAGGCCCGGCCGGAGCCGAAGTCGAGAGGTCCGGCCCCTGTAAAGTGTCGGTGCCAGCGGGTACCTTTGGGATATCGGCCTCCAGGGCCGGGTGGTACCGGGGTTTGGGGACCGGGAGCCGCGCCTGTCGGGCGTGCACCGGGCCGGTGCCGGACGGACTGGTGGTGGCGGCAGTTGGGGGATTACCGCCACCACCAGCCGCGCCTGTCCGGCTCAGGCGGACCCGGACAGGCGCCGGCGCAGCCGCCGGATTTCCGCGGCAGTGACTCCCGCAGCCAGCAGGTACGCTTCGGCGTCGAGCCGGTCCAGCGCGGCCAGGAAGGCCGCCCGGGTCTCGGCGATCCGCTCGGCCAGCTCTTCCTCCGCCAGGTGCCGTTCCACCGGATGCGGATACGGGCTGATGCGGTGCCACTCATTGATGCCGCGCAGGCCCAGTTCATAGTGGTCCGCGTTGGCCTGCGCGCTGGCTCCGGCCAGCTGCAGCAGCAGCATGGAGACCAGGCCGGTGCGGTCCCGGCCGGCGGAGCAGTTGATGACGACGGCGCCTTCGGCACCGGCGAGCGCCCGGAAGACCTCGGCGATCTTGTCCGGGAACAGGCGCAGGCAGTCCAGGTAGGAACGGGGATGGGCCATGTAGCGGCCGAAGACCGCGCCGAACCGCTCGTGTGCCGGATCCTCGGTGGGCCGGTGCAGGACCGTAAAGCGGGCGATGGCCTCGGGCGGCACCACCGGGTCGGTCGGCCGCCGGGTCCGCTCGTTGCCGTTGCGCAGGTCCACGATGGTGCGCACGCCGTCGTCCCAGGCCTGCCGCCAGCCCGTGGCCGTCAGCCATTCGGAGCGGCCCATCCGGTAGATGTCGCCGGCCAGCAGCCGGGCATTGACGGCACCTTCCCAGTGCACGGCCCCGCCGAAGCCGGCCATGCCGCGGCCCTCAGCCGCGCGGCGCATGGTGCTTCGCCGGCGTGGCGGGGGTGAACGGGGGCATGCCCTCATCATAGGGCGCCTCCGGCGCCGCCCCGGACTCCGGCATCCGCGCCCCGGTACGGCAGGTGCGCAGGACAACGGCGGCCGTGCGCGAAGGGTTCGGCGCGGCCGCCGTTCCCGGGTGCGTTCCCGGGGCCTGGGCTACTGCTGCCAGTCGAAGAAGCCCTTGCCGGTCTTGCGTCCGAGCTCGCCGCGTGCCACCTTGTCGCGCAGGATCTGCGGCGGGGCGAAGCGCTCCCCCAGCGTCGAGGCCAGGTATTCGGCGATCCCCAAACGCACGTCCAGGCCCACGATGTCGGTGGTCTTCAGCGGGCCCACCGGGTGCTTGTAGCCGAGCACCATCGCGGCGTCGATATCCTCGGCCGAGGCCACGCCTTCCTCGACCATCCGCATGGCCTCAAGCGCGATCGCCACGCCCAGCCGGGAGGAGGCGAAGCCGGGCGCGTCGTGGACAACGACGGCGGTCTTGCCCAGCGCCTGGACCCAGGCCCTGGCGGCGGTGGCCAGCTCCTCGGATGTCTCCTCGGCCAGGACCACCTCGACCAGCAGCGACGCCGGCACCGGGTTGAAGAAGTGCAGGCCGCAGAACCGGGCCGGACGCTGCAGGGTCGCGGCCAGCTTGGTCACCGACAGCGAGGAGGTGTTCGTGGCCAGCCACGCCGTCGGCGCCAGCTGCTCCTCCACCGCCTTCAGCGCGGAGGACTTGAGTTCGAAGTCCTCCGGAACGGCTTCGACCACCAGGTCGCAGGAGGCAAAGTCCGCGTAATCGGTGGAGACGGCCAGGCGCCCGGTCAGGTAGTCCAGGGTGCCCTCAATGGTCCCGCGCTCCAGCGACTTCGCCAGTGAGCCTTCCACCCGCTCCCGCGCACCGGCTGCCGCCTGCTCGTCACGTTCGACGACGACGACCTCGGCTCCGGCCAGGACGAAGGCATGGGCAATGCCCGCGCCCATCCGGCCGCCGCCGAGCACGCCGACTTTTCCGGGGACCTGGCCGGGGACCGCTTCCGGTCCGGTTGCTGCTGCGTTCACTTCGCTGCCTCCTGCTGCATCGTCTCCTGCGCACCGGTGCTCCTGGCATCCTTCGCCGCTTGCTTCGATGCCCGCTTGTCCAAAAATGCCTGCATCCGGTCGAACTTGGCCTGGGATTCGAAAAGAATGCCCTGGGCCAGCTGGTCGATCACCGGGTGCGCCTCGGGCGGGGCGTGGAAGACGCTCTTGGTGATGCGCACCGCCAGCGGGTCCTGCAGCCCGATCCGGTCCGCCAGCCCGTGGGCGGCGGCGAGCAGCTCCTCGGCGGGGTGGATCCCGGTGATCAGGTGGACCGCCCTGGCCTCCTCGGCGCCGAGGACCTTGCCTGCGAGCAGGATCTCCTTGGCCACCGGCTCGCCCACCAGCTCGCGCAGCCGCCAGGAGGCCCCGGCGGCGGCCAGGATGCCGAGGCCGGTTTCCGGGTTGCCGATCTTCAACGCCGGGGTGCCGATGCGGAAGTCCGCCGCGTACGCCAGTTCCGCGCCGCCGCCGAGGGCGTAGCCGTCCAGGGCGGCGATGACGGGCATCGGCAGCTTGGCGATGCGCACGAAGATGCCGGAGTTGATGCCCATCAGGGCGTCGTCGCGGCGGCGTTCGCGCAACTGGGCGATATCGGCGCCCGAGGCAAACACCCCGCCGGAGCCGGAAAGGATCAGGATCCGGGGTGTCTGCTCCAGTACCGCGCAGACCTGGTGCAGCTCGTCGACCATCTGCTGGTCGATGGCGTTGCGCACCTCGGGCCGGTTCAGCTGTATATGGACCCGGTCCGGCTTGTCCGCGGCCTCGTCGATCAGCAGGGTCGAGAAGTCCCGGTCGTGGAACAGCATCAGGCGAGCTCGACGATCATCGAGGTGCCCTGGCCGACGCCGACGCACATGGTGGCCAGTCCGTGGCGGGCGCCTTCGCGCTCCATCCGGCCCAGCAGGGTGATGGCGATGCGCGCCCCGGAGGAGCCCAGCGGATGGCCGAGCGCGATCGCGCCGCCGTCGTTGTTGACAATGCCCTGGTCCAGGCCCAGCCGGCGCATGACGGCCAGCGACTGGGTGGCGAAGGCCTCGTTGAGCTCGACGGCGCCGATGTCGTCCAGCGACAGGCCGGCCCTGGCCAGCACCTTCTGCGTGGCCGGCACCGGGCCGATGCCCATTACCTCGGGAGCCACGCCGGCGGAGCCGCCCTCCACCACGCGGGCGCGCGGGGACAGGCCGAACTTCTTCACGGCCGCCTCGGAGGCCACCACGATGGCGGAGGCGCCGTCGTTGAGCGAACTGGAGTTGCCGGCCGTGACGATGCCGCCGGGCTTGACCACAGGGTGCAGGCCGGCCAGCACCTCCAGCGTGGTGCCGGGGCGCGGGCCCTCGTCCGTGTCCACCATGGTCGTCTGCCCCTTGCGGCCGTGGACCTGGACGGGGACGATCTCTTCCTTGAAGCGTCCGCCCTCGATGGCGGCGATCGCCCGTTCGTGGGAACGGACCGCGAACGCATCCGCGTCCTCGCGGCTGATGTTGTCCACCGCCGCCACCTCTTCGGCCGTCTCGGGCATGGAGTAGGTCATCTTGCCGCCGCGGGCCAGGTCTCCGTGGGTGAAACGGTGGTTGACGAAGCGCCAGCCGATCGAGGTGTCGAACACCTCGCCCGGCTTGGCGAAGGCCTTGGCCGGCTTCTCCATCACCCAGGGGGCGCGGCTCATCGACTCCGTGCCGCCGGCCACCACGATGTCGGCGGCGCCGGACTTGACCATATGGGAGGCCATAATGATGGCGCTCAGGCCGGAGGCGCACAGCCGATTGACGGTGATGCCCGGCACGTGGTCCGGGTAGCCGGCCAGCAGCCAGGCCATGCGCGCCACATTGCGGTTCTCCTCGCCGGCACCGTTGGCATTGCCGAGGATGACTTCCTCGACGGCGTCGGGGTCGACCCCGGCCCGCACCACTGCTTCCTTGACCACCAGCGCGGCCAGATCGTCCGGACGCACCGAGGACAGTGCCCCGCCGTAGCGTCCAACCGGGGTGCGTGCCCCGCCCACCAGGAATGCCTCAACCATTGGATTTTCCTCAGCCTCAATGAGATTAATGAACCGCCGGCGGCAGGAACCAAGACCTGCCCGGCACCCCGGAACCGCGGGGGCCCGGAACAATTACCGACCGACCGTTCTATTGAGAATCCCACGCCGCGGCGGCCGGGGTCAACCGCACTGTGGCGAGTATGACACTTCCGCAGCCGGAACGCGCATGCCGCCGCGGCCGGTGCCGGCCGGGGCTGTCCCGCCGGCGGAACCCGCCCTAGAGTCGCTGCATGGCTTACAGCATTCAGGTAGTGGTCGACAGCGCCGATGCCCATACCCAGGCCGACTGGTGGGCCGAAACCTTGGGCTGGGTGGTGGAGCCGACGGACCAGGACTTCATCGCCGGCCTGATCGAGCAAGGCCTGGCCAGGGAGGAGGACACCATCATCCACAACGGCAAACGTGTGTGGAAGACGGGAGCTGCCATCTGTCCGGCGGAGGAAGTCGGGGACCGGACCCGGCGCCGGATCCTGTTCCAGCCGGTTCCCGAGGGCAAGACCGTCAAGAACAGGGTGCATTGGGACGTGCATGTGGGCGACGAGGACAAGGACGAAGTGCGGGCCCGGCTGGAGGCCCGCGGTGCCACGTTCCTGTACGCCGCATCGCAGGGCCCGTTTGACTGGTACACCATGGCCGATCCGGAAGGCAACGAGTTCTGCATCTCATAACGGGAGGGCGGCTGCGGTGGCCGGATAGACTCGCTATGTGAGTTCAGAGCAATCCGCCCCGCTGCCCGCCGCCGTCCCTCCGCAGAAAATGCCGGAGAAGGTTTCGGACATATTCGATCCGTCCCGGTGGCGCGAGGTGCAGGGCTTCGACTTCCAGGACCTGACCTACCACCGCCAGGTCGAACGGGACGCCGGGGGCAACATCGTGCGCGACCTGCCCGCCGTACGCATCGCGTTCAACCGTCCGGAGGTGCGCAACGCGTTCCGTCCCAACACGGTGGACGAACTTTACCGGGCCATCGACCACGCGCGGATGACGCCGGACGTGGCCACCGTGCTGCTGACCGGCAACGGCCCCTCCCCCAGGGACGGCGGCCACTCCTTCTGCTCCGGCGGGGACCAGCGCATCCGCGGCCGGGACGGATACAGGTACGTAGTAGAAAACACAGAAGGCGAGACCAAGGAGAGCATCGATCCAGCCCGCGCCGGCCGGCTGCACATCCTCGAAGTCCAGCGCCTGATCCGCACCAGCCCCAAGGTGGTCATCGCCGTCGTCAACGGCTGGGCCGCCGGCGGCGGGCACAGCCTGCACGTGGTCGCCGACCTGACCATCGCCTCCCGCCAGCACGGCAGGTTCAAGCAGACCGACGCCACCGTGGGCAGCTTCGACGCCGGCTACGGCTCGGCCCTGCTGGCCCGCCAGGTGGGGCAGAAAGCCGCCCGGGAAATCTTCTTCCTCGCCCGTGAATACTCCGCCGAGGACATGGTCCGGATGGGTGCGGTGAACGAGGCGGTGGACCACGAGCGCCTCGAGGAGGTGGCCCTGGAGTACGCCGCGGACATTGCCCGGCAGTCCCCGCAGGCCATCCGGATGCTCAAGTTCGCCTTCAACCTGGCCGACGACGGCCTCGCCGGCCAGCAGGTGTTCGCCGGAGAGGCGACCCGGCTGGCCTACATGACCGACGAAGCGGTGGAGGGCAAGGAAGCGTTCCTGGAAAAACGCGACCCCGACTGGTCCCGCTTCCCCTACTACTTCTAGCCCGCCCCGCCAGCCCCGATGGATATCGACGCTGCCCGCACCGCCCTCGCCGCCGCCCTGGCCGGTACCGGCCCGGCCGTGGAAATCGCCCCCGATGGCGTGCCCTCACCGGTCCGCTCCGCCGGACTGGCCCCCGGGACCGCCGCAGTGGTGCGCACCTCCGGCTCCACCGGCACGCCCAAGGCCACCATGCTCGGCCGGCAGGCCCTGGCCGCCTCCGCCGCGGCGACCGCCGCCCGGCTGGGCGGCGAAGGCCAGTGGCTGCTCGCACTGAGCCCCAACTACGTGGCCGGCCTGCAGGTGCTGGTCCGGTCCATCCACGCCGGCACTGTGCCGGTGGTGATGGACCTGGCCGCCCGGTTCACCGCCGAAGCCTTCACCGAGGCGGCATCCGGGCTGACCCACCGCAGGCGCATCGCCTCGCTGGTCCCCACGCAGCTGCACCGGCTGCTCACCGATCCGGCGGAGGAGACCGTCAAGGCCCTGCGCCGCTTCGACGCGATCCTGCTCGGCGGCGCCCGGGCCCCGGGGGGGCTGCGCGAGGCCTCCCGGCGGCACGGGCTGAAGGTGGTGCGCACCTACGGCATGAGTGAAACCTGCGGCGGCTGCGTCTACGACGGCGTGCCGCTCGAGGGCGTGCAGGTGCGGCTCGACGGCGGCCGGGTGGTGCTCGGCGGTCCGGTGGTGGCCTCGGGCTACCTGGACAACGCCGCCCTGACCGGCGCCCACTTCAGCCGCGGCGCGGACGGCACCGCCTGGTTCCGCACCGAGGATCTGGGCGAACTGGACGGATCCGGCGTGCTCACGGTGACCGGACGGGCCGACGACGTGCTTGTCACCGGCGGCGTCAAGGTGTCCGCCGCGGCCGTGGCCGCGGCGATCGAAGCCGTCCCCGGTGTCGACGCCGTCCTGGTGGCCGGCGTGGACGACCCGGAATGGGGCACCCGGGTGGCCTGCGCCGTCGTCGGCCAGGCACCGCAGGAGCAGATCCGGGCCGCGGTGCGCACGCAGCTGGGCCCGGCCGCCGCGCCGCGGACCATCCTGGTCCTGCCGGAACTGCCGCTGCTGGCCAACGGCAAGCCGGACCGGCTGGCAGTGGCCAGGATGCTCCGGGACGCCGCCGGATAGGGATTGGGCGCTCCCGCCGTGTCGCTGACGCGCCACGCCGGGGCCCCGCGCCCCACTCCGCACCGCCTACGCACGCACAAGCACGAGAAGCAAAGGATAGGAACTTACGTGGCCACAGCAGCCCAATGGATTCACGGGGCGCGTCCCCGCACCCTGCCGATGGCGATCGCACCGGTGGCCGTGGGCAGCGCGGCCGCGTTCGAACTGGGCGCCTTCAAGCCGTTCCCCGCCCTGCTCGCGGTCCTGGTGGCCGTCCTGTTCCAGGTCGGGGTGAACTACGCCAACGACTACTCGGACGGCATCCGCGGCACGGACGATGCGCGGGTGGGGCCGATGCGCCTGACCGCATCCGGGGCGGCCCCGGCCCGGACCGTGAAGCAGGCGGCGTTCCTGTGCTTCGGGCTCGCGATGCTCGCCGGCCTGGTGCTGATCATCCTGTCCCGGACCTGGCCGCTGCTGCTGGTCGGCGTCGGCTGCGTGATTGCCGCCTGGGGCTATACCGGCGGCAGCAACCCGTACGGCTATCGGGGCCTGGGCGAGGTCTTCGTGTTCCTGTTCTTCGGGATCGTGGCGACCATGGGCACCACCTACACCCAGGCTCTGCAGGTGAGCTGGCCGTCCTTTATTGGCGCGGTGGGCACTGGCCTGATTGCCACCGCCCTGCTGATGGCCAACAATGTGCGCGACATCCCCACGGACCGCGAAGCGGGGAAACTGACGCTGGCGGTGCGCATCGGGGACGAGGCGGCCCGGGTCAGCTACGTGATGATGCTGGCCGTGGCCCTGCTGCTGCCGCTGGTGCTGGTCTACGAGCACCCGTGGGTGCTGCTGGTGCTGCTGCTGGTCCCGCTGTGCCTGCTGCCCAGCTGGACCATGCTCAAGGGCCAGCAGCGCAACAGCCTGATCCCGGTGCTGCAGCAGACCGGGATGATCAATCTGGGCTTCGCCGCGGCCTACGGGCTCGCGCTGGTGCTCGGCACGATCATCTGATGCGCCGCCTGTTTGCGGCCCCGGCCCGGCCTAGGCGCCGGGCTGCTGCCGGCGGTCCGGCTGCGCGCTCCGGGCACCGTCCTGCTCGGTGAGGGCGTCCTCGGCCAGCGCGTCGGAGATTTCCGTGGAGGTCCGCAGCGGCCGGCCCCGGCCGGAGAACCGCGAAGCCACGGCGGCGGCTGCCGCGTCGCGCCAGCTGCGGAAGAACAGGTAGGTGATGCACCAGGCGATAACGGCGGCGGCGATGGCCGAGAAGATGACGCCCAGGTGCAGGTAGAGGAAGACGACGAACAGGGCGGCCATCAGGCCTACCCGCAGTGCAGTGAATTTCCAGAAAGCCACCAGACAAGTTTACTCCCCGGCCGCGGCGGGCCGGGCCGCCGCAGGGAGCATCGGGGCGGCGCCGGTCCGGAGCGGCCGCTCAACTACAATTGAACTATGGCCCGTCTCTATATCCTGCTGGTTGTGCTGGCAGTGTCAATCATTGTTTATGCCCTCATCGAGTGCATCCGTTCGGCGCCATACGAGGTCCGGAGCATTTCCAAGCCGGGCTGGATCCTGACCATCCTGCTGGTGCCGCTGATCGGCGCCGGCCTGTGGTTCTTCTTCGGCCGTCCGCAGTCCGGCCGGGCCGCCGCGCAGGCACCCGCCCGCCGGCCGATGGCCCCCGACGAGGACATCGCGTTCCTGCGCGCCCTGGATGCGCAGCGGCGCAGCAAGCAGCGTGAAGAGGAACTGAAGCGGCGCGAGCAGGAACTGCGGGACCGGGAACAGAGCCTGGGCGAAGAGGGCCAGGACAACCCCGGCGGCAGCACCCGTTGACCCTGCGGTTCCCGGGCACCCCCGGGAACCGCCCGGCGGTTACAGCCCGGAGTAGCTGTGCAGGCCGGAGAAGAAGACGTTCACGATGGTGAAGTTGAAGATCACGCACAGGTAGCCCACAATCGACAGCCAGGCGGCCCGGGTCCCGGTCCAGCCCCGGGTGGCGCGGGCATGCAGGTAGCCGGCGTAGACCACCCAGATCACGAAGCTCCAGACTTCCTTGGTGTCCCAGCCCCAGTAGCGGCCCCAGGCCTTCTCCGCCCAGATCGCGCCGGCCATCACGGTGAAGGTCCAGAGCACGAAGGCCACGGTGTTGATCCGGTAGGCGACATTCTCCAAGGTCAGCGCCGACGGCACCACGCGCAGGAAGGCCAAGCGGTCCGGCCGGCCGGCCATGGCCGTGGCTTCGCGCCGGGCCTGCAGCAGCTGCAGCACGGACATCGCGAAGGTCAGCGTGAACAGCGCCGAGGCAATCACCGCCACGGATACGTGGATGATCAGCCAGTAGCTCTGCAGCGCCGGCACCAGGTGGGCCACCGGCGTCGGGAAGGCAATGGCGGCAGCGCAGAGCATGATCACCACGAGGCCGATCACGAACGAGCCCAGGAAGCGCATGTCCTTCCGGGTCAGGGCCAGCAGGAAGACCGCCGCCACCACCAGCGCGCCGGTGGTGCAGAACTCGTACATGTTGCCCCAGGGCACCCGGTGTGCCGCGAGGCCGCGGGAGATCACGCCGGCGGCCAGGATGAGGGTGCCCAGGGCGCTCAGCGCCACACCGATCCGGGCAGCCGGCCGGCGCTGCCCGGCATACTCCAGGGACTCGTCGGCGGTCTCGACGGCGCCCTCCGCGGCGCCCCCGCCGCCGGTCCGGCCCGCGCCCACCGCCGCCTCGGCAGGGACCTGCTGGCGGGCGAGCCGGTCCTCCACCGCCTGCAGGGTCCGGCTGGCGGTGGCCAGGTCCCAGCAGAAGGCGATCAGCGCCACGGTGAAGGTCATGGCGGCCAGCAGGATGAACAGCTCGCTGTACTGGCCCAGGGTTTCGTCAATGGAGGGCATCGGGGTTCCTTAGGAGTTCGTCGCGCCGGCGCTCCCGGCGCCGCCGTTCTTGCCGTTGTCCGCCGGCCGGGCGGATCCGGCCAGCCATTCTTTTTCCAGCAGCTTCCGCAGGGCCGCCGCCTCGGCCGCCAGGCGGTGGTCCTCGCCGCGGGCCAGCAGCGCCCACTCCACCATGGTGCGCCCGTCCGGGTGGGTGCCGGCCCGGACCCAGACGCGGCGCCGGCCGACAAACAGGGACGCGCACAGTCCGGCCAGTGCCAGGCTGGAGAAGACCAGGGCGCCGGTCTCCCCCGGATCGGCGGTGATGTCCAGGGCCACGTAGCGCTTGAGGCCGTCGAAGCTGATGGTGCCCAGCCCGTCCGGCAGTGTAAAGGTCTCCCCGGGCCCGAGCACGATGCCGCCGCTTTCCTGGGTGCGGTCGTTGAGCACCCGCAGTCCGGCGGTGTCCAGGACGTAGACGTTCTTCGGCTCCCCCTCGTCCAGGCCCAGGTCCCCGGCGTAGGAGTTCAGGTACAGCCGCGGGTTGAACGGGTCCGGGTCGCTGCCGAAGGCCACGCCCTGCTCATTCTCCAGCGCGGTGGGCAGGAACAGTCCCACGAAGCCGAGCTGTTCGGGCCGGGCGTCCGGCACCTTGAGCACCAGGGTGGAGGTGTACGCGCCGTCGGTGGGCACCGCGACCACCGGCCCTTGGTGGGCGATGTTGCCGTCGCCGTCCCGGACGGTCACCACCGGGGCGTAGCCGTTGCCCACCAGGTACACATTGGCGCCGCCGATGGACAGCGGCTCGTTGACCTTCAGCGTCTGCTGCTTGGGCTCGGCACCTGCCGCATCCCGGGTGGTCATGCCGGCGGTGAAGTCCAGCGGCTGGCCGTAGTGGGTTTTGGACTCGCGGTCGAAGACCACCTCGAACTTGTCCAGTTGCAGCGAAAACGGCTCCAGCTGGTTCTCCGAGAAGTTGGTCCCGGGCGAGAAATTGTCATAGCCCACGAGGGTGTTCACGAAGGAATCGCCCTCGACGATGATCTTCTGCCCGCGGTAGCCGAACAGCCCGCCGACGGCCACGGAGACCAGCACGCCGATGAGGCTGATGTGGAAGATGAGGTTGCCGGTTTCCTTCAAAAAGCCCCGCTCGGCGCCGACCGAGGGCAGGGCGGTGTCCGCGCCGCGCACCTGGACGCGGTAGCCGCGCCGTTTCAGCAGCCGTGCGGCGTCCTCGACCGCCGAGCTGGCCGTTACCGGGGAATCCGCCGCCAGGGCCAGGGCGCCGTATTCGGGCAGCCGGGACAGCCGCCGGGGCGTGCGCGGCGGCTGCGACCGCATGGCCTTCCAGTGGTGGCCGGCCCGCGGGAGCACGCAGCCGATCAGCGAGATGAACAGCAGCAGGTAGATCGCCGAGAACCAGACGGAGGAGTACACATCGAAGAGCTGAAGCTTGTCCAGCCAGGGCCCGGTGTCCGGGTTGTCCTTGAGGTACTGCGTGACGACGGCAGGATTGGCCGGCCGCTGCGGGAAGAGCGAACCCGGGACCGCCGCGACGGCCAGCAGCAGCAGCAGGAACAGGGCCGTGCGCATGCTGGTCAGCTGGGTCCAGGCCCAGCGCAGCATGCCCGCGAACCCGAGCACCGGCAGGGTGACGTCCGGGGCGGCGGCCCTGCCCGCCGGGCCGGCCTCGGCCTGCCGGGCCAGCTCCGCCGCGGCGTCGGCATCCGGGCGGTCCTGCTCGAGGCCGCCGGAAGTCTTGGCTGTCTCGCTCATCAGATGGGGAGCCTCACTTCGTTCGCAAACCAGTCCTGCAGTTGGGCCACCCAGCTGCCCCAGAGCCCGGCCGCCATCAGCACGCCCAGCACCACCAAAACCGCCCCGCCGGTGCGCTGCAGCGCCAGCCGGTGCCGCCGGAAGAAGGCCATCGCGCCCATGCCCCGCCGCACGCCCAGGGCGATCAGCAGGAACGGGAGCCCGAGCCCCAGGCAGTAGACGAAGGCCAGGAAGGCGCCCTTGGCGGCGTCGGCCCCACCGGAATAGGCCAGCGCCTGCACCGCGGAGAAGGTCGGGCCGATGCAGGGGGCCCAGCCCAGGCCGAAGGTCATGCCCAGCACGGGGGCGCCCCAGAGTCCGGCCGGCGGCCGGGAATGGATCTTCCGGTCGCGCTGGAAGAAGGACAGCCCGCCCAGGAAGATGATCCCCATGAGGATGACGACGGCGCCGAGCAGCTGGGTGACCCAGGCGGCGTCGGTCCCCTTCAACCAGGCCCCGAGCTGGCCGAAGACCGCACCGATAGCCACGAAGACAGCCGAAAAGCCCAGCACGAACAGCCCGATCCCGGCCAGCATCCGGCCGCGCCGCTGCTGGGCAAGGTCCACGCCGGTCAGGCCGGTGACATAGCCGAGGTAGCCCGGCACCAGCGGCAGCACGCACGGGGACAGGAAGGAGATGAGGCCTGCGAGCATCGCCACCGGGATGGCCAGCAGGACGGAGCCGTTGAGCACGGTGTCGCCGAAGGCGCTGCCGATGCCCAGCGGAAGCATGGCCGTCACGGACGCCGTCGGGAACGCAGTGGATCCCACGGCTACTCGGCCACTGCGTCTTTGATCAGGGCCTTCAGGGTGCCCTTGTCCGCCACGCCGAGGATCCGGGCCGCCACCCGGCCCTGCTGGTCCAGGACCAGGGTGGTGGGCACCGCCTGGGGCGGCACGTAGCGGGTCATGGCCAGCAGGATGTCGCCGTCCTTGTCGGCAAAGCTCGGGTAGGTGACGCCGAAATTGCGTTCGAAGGCCTGGGCTGTCGGCTTTTCGTCCCGGATGTTGACGCCAAAGAACTGCGCCTGGTCCTGGAATTCCCGGCTCAGGGACTGCAGGGCCGGGGCTTCGAGCCGGCAAGGCGCGCAGGCGGCGTACCAGAAGTTGAGCACGGTGACCTTGCCGGCCCAGTCGGCCGAGTCCTCGGCGGTGCCGTCGAACAGTTCGGCGGCCAGTTCCACCGGTTCCCCGCGCGTCTCCGGCGCGTATTCGGTGACCGAGCCGTCCCCGGCAATATAGTTCTTGTTGTCCCCTGCGTTCGCCTGCCGGGCCAGCGGGTCCTCGACGCTGCACGCGGCCAGCGGCATGGTCAGCGACAGGACAGCGGCCAGCCCCGCACCGAGTTTGAGCAGGGAGCGGCGCTTGAGGGATTCAGAGGTTTTGGCAGTCACGTTCACACTTTTCTCCGCGGGCCGGGCGCCCGCTTCTACAACGCGTAGTAATACTATTACGCTCCCGGCAGGTTTGCCGCCCCGGGCAGCAGGTCGGCACTGGGCTCCGCATAGCTGACGCCCACCAGCCGGTCGCCCTCGAATTCGAGCGACGTCACCGATGCCAGCGTGCATTCGCGGCGGCGAGGATCGTGCCACAGGGCCCGGGACTCGGCCGAGCGCCGGGTCACCCAGATGGGCAGCTGGTGGCTGACCAGGACCGCCTCGGCGCCGTCCCCGGCGATGCCCAGGGCATTGCGCCGGGCATCGCCGACGGCGGCCATCATCCGGCGCACCTGGGCACTGTAGGGCTCCCCCCAGGACGGGCGGAAGGGGTTGACCAGGTAGGGCCAGTGCCGCGGGTCCTTCAGCTGGCCCCTGACATCGGCCAGTCCCTCGAAACGGTTGAGTGCCTCGACGATCCGGTCGTCCGTGACCACGTCCAGGCCCAGGGCCTGGGCAGTAGGCCGGGCGGTTTCCTGCGCCCGGGTCAGGGGGGAAGAGACCAGGTAGACAATCCTGGCGCCGGCACGGGCGCGGTCGCCGAAATAATCCGCGGCGCGCTCTGCCATCTTCAGGCCCAGCTCCGAGAGGTGGAAATTCGGCAGCCGGCCGTAGAGCACGCGGCCCGGATTATGGACCTCTCCATGGCGGAGCAGATGGACTGTGGAACGAAGCATGGGTTTAAGTGTCTCAAAGCCGCGGGCATTGCCCAAAAACCGGCCGGGGCGGAGGGCGGCGGCCGGTGCCCGGAGGGCCGCGTTGTAGGGTGGAGACAGCTGCACCGGTTGGCTGCGGCACCGTAGTTCAGACCCGAGTGTTCCAGCAGACGAGAAGGATCCGGCCATGAGCACGCCAGAAAACAAGCCCGGCGAACCGGGCAACGGACAGCACCGGGAACCGGAGCAGCCTCGGTACGGACAGAACCCGCCCCAGTATGGCCAGCAGCAGCCGTCCTACGGCCAGAACCCGCCGTACGGCCAGCCGCAGCCCCCGCAGTACGGGCAGAACCCGCCGCAGTACGGGCAGAACCCGCCGCAGTACGGGCAGAACCTTCCGCAGTACGGCCAGCCGCAGCCACAGTACGGCTACCAGCAGCCGCTGCCTGGCCAGTACGGCTATCCCGGCAGCCAGCCGTACGGCGCGACGAAGCCGGCGCCCCCAAGGGAGGTGCTGGTCGCCTTCTGGCTGATCATCGCCGCGGCGGTTTTGAACGTGATCAACTCGTTCGTGCTGGCGGCGGCGGCGGGCCAGTTCATCGCGGCCATGTGGGACGACCCGCAGTTCCAGGAACAGCTCCGGCAGGCGGCCGGAGACCAGGATCCCGGCTCCATCACGCCGGAGATGGTTTCCGGACCCGTGGCGGTGACCTTGGTGATCGTCGGGCTCATCACCCTCGGTCTCTATCTGCTGGTGGCCTTCAACGTCAAGGCCGGGCGGAACTGGGCACGGATCCTGGGCACCGTATTCGCCGCGCTCTCCCTCTTCGGGCTGGCGCAGCTCGGCCTGGGCACCGTGGTCATCCTGCTGGGCGTGGCCGCAATCGTCCTGCTGTACATGCCCGCGTCCAACGCCTACTTCAAGGACGCGGCCGCCCGCCGGTCCGGCTATTACGGCAGCTAACCGTTCGCTGCCTGCCCCGCACGCTCCGCGCACGGGGACCCCTGGCAACTCACTTTTCGCTGCCGGGCTACTGTGCCGACCGGGCGCGGGAGCCCGGCTCGGCTTCCTGCGCCCGCTGGGCGTGGTAGGCCAGAATCTGCAGCTCGGTGCCCATGTCCACCTTGCGCACCTGGACATGGGCGGGCACCTGCAGGACCACCGGCGCGAAGCTGAGAATGCTCGTGACGCCCGCCGCCACCAGGCGGTCGCATAGTTCCTGGGCCACCACCGCGGGGACCGAAAGCACTGCCATGTTCGTCCCGGTCCGCTTGAGTTCGGTTTCCAGGTCGTCCACATGGCTGACCGTGAGCCAGCCGACCTGCGTGCCGACGATGCCCTGGTCGGCGTCGAAAAGAGCCACCACCTCGAATCCGCGGGTGGTGAAGCCCGAGTACCGCGCCAGCGCCCGCCCGAGGTTGCCGGCACCGACAATGGCCACGCGCCATTCCTGGGTCAGGCCCAGCAGCGCAGAGATCTTGTGGCTGACGAACTGCACGTCGTAGCCCACCCCGCGGGTGCCGAAGGACCCCAGGTAGGAAAGGTCCTTGCGCAGCATGGCCGACTTCACCCCGGCGGCCTCGGCGAGTTCCTCGGAGGACACACGCTCCACCGAATCGGCCAGCATGGCGTTGAGCGCCCGGAGGTAGATCGGCAGCCGTGCCAGGGACGCCGGGGGGATTTCCCGGCCGGGTCCCTCCGCACCGGAAGCGGTTTCGGGAAAGTCCGGTGTGGTCACTCCATAACCTTATGCGCTGCCTTGCGGGCCACCAACTCGACGTCCCGGCGTGCGCCGGTGATCCTGGGCCGGGCCGGGCGGGGTACTCAGGCGGACAGCAGCCGCCGCAGCCGGGCGGGATCGATATGCCAAAAGTCCCGCTGCACCCCGTCAATCATGACCACCGGGATTTCCTCGGCGAAGCGGGCCTCGAGGGCAGGGTCGTCCAGGATGGACTTTTCCTCCCACGGCAGCCCCAGCTCCCCCGCGACGGCGGCCACGGTTTCCCGTGCCGCCACACACAGATGGCACCCCGGCTTCGTCAGCAGCACCAGCTCGTGCCGTGGTTTCGGTGCCGGCGGCCGCGGGTCCTGTGATTGCGTCATGGCTTAAAAGTAGCCCCGGCCCGGCCCTGCTGCGGAACCGGGCAGCCGGCGGCAGCAGGAAAGCCAGCGTCTGCCGGCCTTTCCCTCGGCCACTAGACTCGGTTACATGCCCACAGCCTCCACAGGTCCAGCCAGCCGGGCCGCTGCCGCGGCAGCTTCCGGGGACGCCGGCACGGCGGCCGCCTTCTTCGACATCGACAATACGATGATGCGCGGGGCCAGCCTGTTCCATGTGGCCCACCAGATGTACCGCCGGGGCGCCTTCCGGGTACGCGACGTCGCCGGCATTGCGGTCAAACAGCTGCGCTTCACCCTCGTGGGCGAGAACCTCAAGGACATCCAGTCCGCACGGGACAAGGCCCTGGCGCTGGCCACGGGCCTGCTGGCCTCGGATATCAAGGCGCTGGGCGAGGAAGTCTACGACGAGATCATCGCCTCCAAGATCTGGCCGGGGACGCGGGCGCTGGCGGACCAGCATCTGCGGGCCGGCCGCCGGGTGTGGCTGGTCTCGGCCACCCCGGTGGAGGTGGCGGCAGTGATCGCCGACCGCCTGGGCCTGACCGGGGCGCTGGGCACCGTCGGGGAGATCGAGGACGGCGCCTACACCGGGCGCCTGGTCGGGGAGATCCTGCACGGGCCCGCCAAGGCCGTGGCGGTGCGGGAGCTGGCGGTCCGCGAAGGGCTGGACCTGGCCGGCTGCTGGGCCTACAGCGACTCGTTCAACGACGTTCCGCTGCTGTCCCTGGTGGGCAACCCGGTGGCGATCAATCCCGATGCCCGCCTGCGCCGGTATGCCCGCGAGCGCAACTGGCCGGTCTACGATTTCCGCAGCGGCCGCCGGGCGGCCACGCTCGGCCTGAAGCTCGCCACCGGCGCGGGCGCCGTCTACGGCCTCTGGCGCGGGGCGCGCCGTGCCTTTCCAGCCGGGCGTTAAACAGCAGACGGTCCGCCAGGTGCACCTGGCGGACCGTGAAGCCTCGGGCAGAGCCTGACGGCCCTACTTCTTGTTGCGGCGCTGGTGGCGCGTCTTGCGCAGCAGCTTGCGGTGCTTCTTCTTGGCCATACGCTTGCGGCGCTTCTTGATAACTGAACCCACGAGTTCCTCACAAATCTACTTGCACCCGCGGCCAGCCTCCGCCCGCAGCGGGCGCACCTGGACCGTCGGATTCCTACACTGACGCAAATTCCCGCACCGCCGCAGCTCGCCGCGACGACGCAGGAAGTTCCTTAACAGGGTACCGCCTTAACTCCCCTGCCTTTGACCGTCCGGACCGGACGGCACCGTCCGGTCCGTCAGGCAGTCTCCGTGCGGCCGTCGACGACGGCGTTGCGCAGGTACTGCTCGACCGCGGCCTCGGGCACCCGGAACGAGCGCCCGAACCGGACGGCCGGCATGCGGCCCGCGTGCACCAGGCGGTACACGGTCATCCTGGATACGCGCATGACCTCGGCAACTTCCGACACGGTCAAAAAGCGCATATCCGAGAAATTGCCCTCATCAGCCATTTCCCCAGTCCTTCACCTACGGCATTCCCGGCAACGTGCCGGCTTGCCGAGCGGGAACCCGCCCTAGCTGCATACTCTAGTGCCAGAAGTGACCAATGTGAAAGATTGGGGTGCTCCCGCCAGGTTCAGGCCAAGGGCTCCGCGGCGAGCCTGCGAGCCGCGGGCGGGCCTGGACCGGTCGCTGCCGCCCCACGGCGGGGCCCTCGCGCCCCACTCTAGCCAAGAGTCCTAACTGTGCGGGGCATGCGACGAACGCTGCGGGCCAGCTGCCCGAGCACCTCGCAGGTCACGTTCCAGTCCATGCAGGCGTCGGTGACGCTCCTGCCGTAGACCAGTGCCGGGCGCCCGGCGGGAACGGCCGGGATCTGCAGCTTCTGCGCTCCGCCGGCCAGGAAGCTCTCCAGCATGATGCCGGCGACCGCCTCGGCTCCGGGACCGCCGGCTTCCAGCTGGGCGGCGACCTCCAGCGCCACCTCGGCCTGCCGGTGATGGCTCTTGCCGCTGTTGCCGTGGCTGGCATCGACCACCAGCCGGGGGTTCAGCCCCGCCGCCGCGAGCTGCTCCGCGGCCGCGGCCACCTGGGCCGCGCCGTAGTTCGGCCCGGCGCTGCCGCCGCGCAGGATCAGATGCGTATCCGGGTTCCCGGCCGTGGCCACCAGGCTAGCCCGTCCCTGGCTATCGAGGCCCAGGAAACACTGCGGTGCAGCGGCTGCCACGCACGCATCGAGCGCCACCTGCAGGCCGCCGTCGGTCCCGTTCTTGAAGCCGGCAGGCAGCGGCAGCCCGGAGACCAGCTGGCGGTGGACCTGGCTTTCGGTGGTGCGGGCACCGATCGCCCCCCAGCCGACCAGGTCCGCCAAGTAGGGGGCGGTGAGCGGTTCGAGGAACTCGGTGGCCACGGGCAGGCCCAGCCGGGCGACGTCGAGCAGGAACCGGCGGGCAGTGCGCAGGCCTGTGGCGATATCGTGCGAGCCGTCCAGGTGCGGGTCGTTGATCAGGCCCTTCCAGCCCACCGTGGTCCGGGGCTTCTCGAAGTAGGTGCGCATGACGATCAGCAGGTCTCCGCGGTGCTGCCGCGCCACGGCGGCCAGACGGCGGGCGTAGTCCAGCCCGGCTTCCGTGTCGTGGATGGAGCAGGGCCCGGCGATGACCAGCAGCCGGTCGTCCACGCCGGCCAGCACCGCGCGGATCTGGTCCCGGCCGCGCGCGATGGCGGCGGCCAGTTCCGCCGGCAGCGGCAGCTCCTCGAGCAGTGCGGCCGGGGAAGGCAGCGGCACTGCCGTGTCCGTGCCATGCGGGCTCTCCGCGCCGGTCGTGTCCGGCGTACCGGCGGCCAGGTGGGTGATGGTGGTCATGGGCTGGTCCCGTCTGTCAGGGCGGGACCTTCAGCAGAACCCGCCGGAGAAATGGCGAAGGGCAGAGAATAATCTCTGCCCTGTTGGCTCTGAAGGTTTGTTGGATGCGTACGCCGTCAGGCAGTCACGTCAGGCCCCTCCAGAGCCAACGCAAAATACGCATACCAACGGTTAGTCATGCTGCGACCCTACGCCCCGGTACCGGTGGGTGCAACTTTGTGACTGAAAGATACAAAGGGCTCCACGGCGCCGCTCAGGCCAGCCCTGCCAGCACGTCCACGCCGAAGACCGGTTCCCGGTCCAGGCCGGCCACGTCGGTGATGCCGTGCGGGGCCAGTGCCTGGCGGATGCCCTCGCGGACCAGCGGCACCTTGGCACCCAGGCTGCCGCCGAGGATGACCGGGCCGGTGATGTCCAGCTGGCGGGCCACCTGCAGGATGCGTTCCGCGATCTCGGCCGTGCCAGCGTCGAGGATGGCCCGTGCGGCCGGATCACCGGCCTCGGCCGCCGCCACTACCACGCCCGCCCGCGCGGACCAGTAGCCGCGGTCCGGGCCGCTCCGGCTGCCGGCGCCGATGCCGTGGAACCGCGCGATGAGTTCCACCGGCCGGCCCAGACCGCAGTCGGCCAGCAGCGCCGCGGACAGCCGGTCCGGCGGCAGGTCCCGGTCGTGGCGGCCCAGGCAGTGCCGCACGGCCTCGCGGGCCAGCCAGTAGCCGCTGCCCTCGTCCCCCAGCAGATAGCCCCAGCCGCCCGAGCGGGCCTGCCGGCCGCGGGCGTCGGTCCCCCAGGCCACGGCACCGGTGCCGACAATGACGGCAATGCCCATGCGGGCCCGCCCCGCGGCCAGCACCAGCCGGGAATCATGGACCACCTGGATCGACGCCCGCGGCACCAGCGGCGCGATCAGCGCCCGCAGCGCCGCCGCGTCGTCGTCGGTATCGATGCCGCCGGCGCCGGCATAGACCTCCTGCACGGTCTGCGCGCCCACCGCCCGGACCGCCTCCGCCAGCGCCGCCGAGGCCGCTTCGCGGGACACGTTCTGCACGTTGGCGCTGGCCGTGACGGCCTCGGCCTTAACCAGGCCATCCTCGAGCCGGATGGCGTGCGTCTTGCTCCCGCCGATATCCAGCCCGAGGATGGTCCTGGTCATGCTGCGATTCTAGATGACCCCCAGGGCGAGCATCGCGTCCGCCACCTTCTTGAAGCCGCTGATGTTGGCGCCGGCCACATAGTTGCCGGGCATGCCGTACTCCTCGGCGGTGGCCGCGCAGTCGTGGTGGATCCCGACCATGATTTCGGTCAGGCGCTGTTCGGTGTGCTCGAAGCTCCAGGCGTCCCGGCTGGCATTCTGCTGCATTTCCAGCGCGGAGGTGGCCACGCCGCCGGCGTTGGCAGCCTTGCCCGGGCCAAAGAGCACCCCGGCTTCCTGCAGGATGGCGGTGGCTTCGGCCGTGCAGGGCATGTTCGCGCCTTCGGCGACAGCGATCAGGCCGGATTCGACGAGCCTGGCGGCGTGCTTGTCGTCCAGCTCGTTCTGGGTGGCGCAGGGCAGGGCCACGGTGGCATGGACGTCCCAGACGGAGCCGCCGGCGACATAGCTGACCGAGGAACCGCGGCGCTCGGCGTACTCGGAGATCCGCCCGCGCTCCACTTCCTTGATCTGACGCAGCAGTTCGACGTCGATGCCGGCCTCGTCCACGACGTAGCCGCCGGAATCCGAGGCCGAGACGACGGTGGCGCCGAGGGCCTGGGCCTTGGCGATCGCGTTGATGGCCACGTTCCCGGAGCCGGAGACCACCACGCGCTGGCCCTCGAGGCTCAGTCCGCGGGTCTTGAGCATTTCCTGCGCGAACAGCACGGCCCCGAAGCCGGTGGCTTCCGGACGGACCAGCGAGCCGCCCCAGCCGATGCCCTTGCCCGTGAGCACGCCGGACTCGTAGCGGTTGGTGATCCGCTTGTACTGGCCGAAGAGGTAGCCGATTTCGCGGCCGCCGACGCCGATGTCCCCGGCAGGCACGTCGGTGTACTCGCCGATGTGGCGGTAGAGCTCGGTCATGAAGGACTGGCAAAAGCGCATGACCTCGCCGTCGGACTTGCCGCGCGGGTCGAAGTCCGAACCGCCCTTGCCGCCGCCGATGGGCATGCCCGTCAGGGCGTTCTTGAAGATCTGCTCGAAGCCGAGGAACTTGATGATGCCCAGGTAGACCGAGGGGTGGAAGCGCAGGCCGCCCTTGTACGGGCCGAGGGCCGAGTTGAACTCGACGCGGAAGCCGCGGTTGATCTGCACACTGCCGGCGTCGTCGACCCACGGGACACGGAAGATGATCTGGCGCTCCGGCTCGCAGATGCGCTGCAGGATGGCCGCGTCGGCATACTCAGGGTGCTTGCCTGTAATCGGGGCAAGGCTTTCAAAGACCTCGTTGACGGCCTGGTGGAACTCGATTTCGCCGGGATTCCTGCGGAACACTTCGTCCCTGATAGCGAGCAAGCGGGCATCCATGTGCGGCACCTTCCTGAGTTGTCCGAATGAAAATTGCGGTAGACGCGCGGCCCCCCGGACTTCCCCCGGACCGTCTGCCGCCGCTGGCAACTTCATTGGTGCCCGTAAAAGGGAACCACACTTAGTGAGGAGTTGGAAACAAGGACGAAACATCGGCACGCCGGTGCGTAACCGGCACCGCCGGGCCGCGGGCACCACGTCCGCCCGCCGGCATCGCGCAGCCGGATGGTCAGTTTTTCTTCCGCCGGCGCAGCGGCGGCAGGTTGGTCAGGTTCGGTTTCGACAGGTGCGCCAGGAAGTCCGCCGCCTTATTGGCTGCCTTGTTCGCCGCCCGGTCGGCGGCCTGGCCGAGGGTGCGGGCACGCCCCGCCGGGGACAGCCGGTCCCCGCCCGGCAGCTGTCCTGCCTCGGCCGCTGTCTGCGCCGCGGCGGAACCGGGCAGCACCACAGCGGCCGGCAGCACCGCGTCCTCGGCAGCCGGGACGGACCCGGCCGGCGCCTCCAGCCGGCCTGCAGTGCCGGCCGCCGCGCCGTTGCCCAGCCCGAAGGCCGACACCCACTCGGCCACATCCTCCAAGGGTGCGGCCACCAGGGAATAGAAGCGCTTTTGCCCCTGGGCGCGCATGGAGACGAGGCCGGCCTCGCGCAGGACCTTCAGGTGCTTGGACACCGTCGGCTGGCTGACTTCCAGCTCCTCCACCAGCTCGCCCACCGCCTTGTCGCTCTCGCGCAGGGATTGGAGAATCTCGCGCCGGGTGGACTCGGCAATTACGGCAAAGACATCATCGACGACCATTCCATTACCCTAACTGCATATACCCCGGCAGGCATCCCGGACAGCGAGAGCGGGTCAGTCGAACCAGGGATCCAGGCCGTAATGCGGGAAGACCGCCTTGCGGGTGGCCATCACTGCCCGGTCCACGCCGTCATTCGGGTCGTAGCCGACCTCCCAGGAGCGCCACCACAGCTCCGCGCCGTCACCCATGCCCGGCGGGCCGTCCTGGCCGTAGCGTTCGCGCAGGTAGCGCAGCCAGGCAGCCGGCACCCGGGCGGTCAGCGGGATCGGCTCGCCGGAGGCGATGGCAAGAAGGTGCGTCCAGGACCGCGGCACCACGTTGTAGACGTCGTAGCCTCCGCCGCCGGTGGCCAGCCAGCGGCCGCCGGCGACCTCCCGCGCCAACCCGGCCACATCCAGCATCATCTGCCGCTGCGCGTCCACGCTCAGGCGCAGGCTGGTGAGCATGTCCCGGGCATGCCCGTCGCAGCCGTGCTGGCTGACGATCACTTCGGGCTTGAAGGCGCGGGTGATCTGGGGAACCACGGCATGGAAAGCCCGCATCCAGGCCGCGTCCCCGGTATACGGCGGCAGGGCAACATTGACCGCGCTGCCGGGCGCGCCCGGCCCCCCGGTCTCGTCCGCGTACCCGGTCCCGGGGAAGAGGTACCTGCCGGTTTCGTGCAGGGAGATGGTCAGCACCCGGGGATCGTCCCAGAAAATATTCTGCGTCCCGTCCCCATGGTGGGCGTCCACGTCCAGGTAGAGGACCCGCTCCACGCCGTGGTCCAGCAGGTGCCGGACAGCCAGGGCGCAGTCGTTGTAGATGCAGAAGCCGCTGGCGCGGTCCCGGGCGGCATGGTGCAGCCCGCCACCGAAATTCACCGCATGCAGGGCGGTGCCCGCCAGGATGGCCTCAGCCGCCTGCAGGCTGGCACCGGCCAGCCTGGCGCTGGCTTCGTGCATGCCGGCAAAGGCCGGATCGTCCTCCGTGCCGAGGCCGCGCTCCTCGTCGGGCACGTCCGGCTGTGCGCTGACACGGCGCACCGCGGCGATGTAGCCGGCCTCATGCACGGTCTCCAGTTCGGCATCGGTGGCAGTCCTGGGCGGCACCACCGCCACGTTCGGGCGGTCGAAAAGGCCGAACTCGCCGGCCAGCCGGGCCGTCAGGTCCAGCCGAGCCGGATTCATCGGATGGTCCGTGCCGAAGTTGTAAGCCAGCATCGATTCGTCCCACACAATCTGCGTGGGAGGACCCGGGTGCGCATTCGCTGACATTCCCCTCAGGCTACGCGATATGATGCCGCCGGATATATTCGGCGTCCGCCGGGCGCGTAATAAGTGATTTACTGATCCGCATGACGAAGAACCCGCCGGCCTGGCCGGTACAGCAGCGCGGCAGGGCGTCGCTGTGGGGGACGCTGCGCAATTTCGTGGACAGTCTGGCCAACAGCTCCCCCGCCCGGCTGGCGCTGTTCGTCTACGCCGGCGTCGTCATGGTCTTCACCGCCCTGTTGTCCCTGCCGGCCTCGGCGACCAGCGGCGAGGTGACCCCGCTGCACGATGCCTTCTTCACCGCCGTGTCCGCTGTCTGCGTCACCGGGCTGACAGTGGTCTCCACCGCGGAGCACTGGACCGGCTTCGGCCAGACGGTGATCCTGCTGGGCATCTTCATCGGCGGCCTGGGCACGCTGACGCTGGCGTCGCTGCTGACACTGGCGGTCAGCAAGCGGCTGGGCGTGCGCGGCAAGCTCATCGCCCAGTCGGCCCTGAGCAACGCCAGCCGGCTGGGCGAAGTCGGCACGCTGCTGCGGATCGTCATTACCACGTCGGTGGTCATCGAAGCGGCCCTGGCCCTGGCGATGATCCCCCGGTTCATTGTGCTGGGCGAGCCCTTCGGGCAAGCCATCTGGCACGGGGTCTTCTATTCGATTTCGGCCTTCAACAATGCCGGCTTCACCCCGCACAGCGACGGCCTGGTGCCGTACGAGAACGACGGCTGGATCCTGACCCCGCTGATGGTCGGCGTGTTCCTGGGCAGCCTGGGCTTTCCCGTGGTCATGGTGCTGATGGAGCGGGGCTGGCGGTACCGGAACTGGAACCTGCACACCAAGCTGACCGTCGAGGTCTCGCTCATCCTGGTGGTGGTGGGCGCGCTGGGCTGGGGTGCCATGGAGTGGGGCAATCCCGACACCCTGGGCGGCATGAGCATCCCCGAAAAGCTCGTCAATGCGCTGTTCGCCTCCATCATGACCCGCTCCGGCGGGTTCAACCTGGTGGACATGAACGCCATGGAGCCCAGCAGCATGCTGTTCACCGATGCCCTCATGTTCGCCGGCGGCGGTTCGGCCTCCACCGCCGGGGGCATCAAGGTGACCACCATTGCCGTCATGTTCCTGGCCATCATCGCCGAGGCCCGCGGCGACAGCGACGTTAAGGTGCACGGCCGGACCATCCCGCCCGGGGCCATGCGGGTGGCCATCTCCGTGATCGTCGCGGGCGCCACCTTCGTGGCGGTGGGTTCGGGCCTGCTGCTGGCCATGACCGGCGCCAGCCTGGACCGGGTGCTGTTCGAGGTCATCTCGGCCTTCGCCACCGTGGGCCTGAGCACCAATGTCAGCGCCGAGGCCCCGCCGGAGGGCAAGTACGTGCTGGCGGCGCTGATGTTCGCCGGCCGCCTCGGTACCATTACACTTGCGTCCGCCCTGGCGCTGCGGGAGCGGCGCCAGCTGTTCCACTACCCCGAAGAAAGGCCGATCCTTGGCTGACAAGTCCGCCCTAAACGGCCGCCCGGCCCACAACGCCCCGGTCCTGGTGATCGGCCTGGGCCGGTTCGGCTCCGCCACCGCCGAGCAGCTGGTCAAGCAGGGCCGCGAAGTCCTGGCGATCGAGCGGGACCCCGGGCTGGTGCAGAAGTGGTCCGGCGTGCTGACCCATGTGGTGGAGGCCGACGCGACGAACATCGACGCGCTGCAGCAGCTGGGTGCGCAGGAATTCACCTCGGCGGTGGTCGGGGTGGGCACCTCCATCGAGTCCTCGGTGCTGATCACCGTGAACCTGGTGGACCTGGGAATCGAACACCTCTGGGTGAAGGCCATCACCCCCTCGCACGGGAAGATCCTGACCAGGATCGGTGCCAACCACGTGATCTACCCGGAGGCGGACGCCGGACGCCGGGCGGCGCACCTGGTGGGCGGCCGAATGCTGGACTTCATCGAGTTCGACGACGGCTTCGCCATCGTGAAGATGTACCCGCCGAAGGAGACCCAGGGCTTCACCCTCGGGGAATCCGCGGTCCGGTCCAAGTACGGGGTCACGGTGGTCGGGGTGAAGTCCCCGGGCGAGGACTTCACCTACGCCCGGCCGGAAACCAAGGTCTCCGGCCGGGACATGCTGATTGTCTCGGGCCACGTGGACCTGCTGGAGCGCTTCGCCGCCAGGCCCTGAAGTCCCGGCAGCCGCGGTCAGCCCAGCTCGCGCGAGAGTTCGGCGGCCCGCTCCTTGGCCGCCCGGGCTCCGGCGGCAATGATGGCCGGCAGTCCGGCCGCGTCGAAGGCCGCAATCGCACGTTCGGTGGTGCCGTTGGGGCTGGTCACGGCTTTGCGCAGGGCGGCCGGATCCGCCCCTTCCACGGCCAGCATCAGGCCCGCCCCCGCCACGGTCTCCCGGGCCAGGGTCATGGCGACGGCCGGCTCCAGTCCCAGTTCGACACCGGCTGCGGCCATCGCCTCGGCCAGGTAGAACGCGTACGCAGGTCCCGAACCGCTCACTGCCCCGACCGCGTCCAGCTGCTCTTCGGGAACCATGACCACCGTCCCGGCGCCGGCGAAGACCGCCGAGGCCTCCTTGAGCTGGACTTCGGAGACGTGGCTGCCGCCCGAGAGCCCGACGGCGCCGCGGCCCACCTGCAGCGGCGTGTTCGGCATAGTGCGCACCAGCGGCTGCCCGGCCGGCAGCGCCGCCTCCATGGCGGCGATGGTCACCGCCGCGGCGACGCTGACGACGACGGTCTGCGCCTCCAGTGCCGGCGCAATGCTCCGGCACAGGGCGGTGATGCCGGCGGGCTTGACGCCGAGGACGGCCACGGAAGCACCGGCGACGGCCTTGCTGTTGGCCTCCGGATCCTCGTTCTCCGCCAGCACCGTCAGCCCCGGATAGCGGCCGCGCAGTTCCCCGGCCCGTTCGGTCCGGCGCACGGTGGCCGTCATATTGGCAGCCGGGGTGCCGGCGGCCAGCAGCCCGGCCAGGATCGCCTCGTTCATGGAGCCGCAGCCAAGGAAGGCAATCCGGCCCGAAGCAGGGGAAGAATCAGCGGAAGGAGCAGTCGGGAGAGTCTCGTTCATAGCTGCCATTGAATCACGCGGCCGCGGCCGGGCGCGGAGTCGAACTCCCAGCGTTCTTTGAGGTTCTTAAGGGCGTTATCCCAAACTCGGTCCGTACATTGGTTGGTACCTCATAAGGTGCGAGTGATTACGGATCAGGCTTCCTGGTCTGGTCCGGGTGCCGGCGAGCAGCGGATGTCTCCCCCCAACCGTCCGTGCGCTCGCCGGCACTTTCTCGTTTAATCCGCCAGCGCAATGCCGCGGGAGCGCCCCAAAGAGTGGGGCGCGAGGGGCCCGCAAGGGAACGGCCCGGGGTCCCCGTGCGCGAAGCGTGCGGGGCAGGCCGCGAACGCGCGGCGGAGCCGACACTGCGGGAGCGCCCAAAGAGGGGGGCGCGAGGGGCCCGCAAGGGAACGGCCCGGGGTCCCCGTGCACGAAGCGTGCGGGGCAGGTCGCGAACGCGCGGCGGAGCCGACACTGCGGGAGCGCCCCAATCCCTAATTGTCGCTGAGTTCGAAATTGCTGTGGCCCAGGTGACGGCGGGCGAAGTCCAGCGTCTCCCCCAGCAGCTCCTCGCGCTCGCCCACGCCCTTGGCCCTGCGGGTGCTCACCTCGGCCACCACCACCCCGCCCCAGCCGGCCCCGGCCAGATGCTGCAGGGATTCGGCGCAGCGCTGCCCGCCGTGCCCAGGGACCAGGTGGTCGTCCCAGCCGCCGCCGAAGCCGTCCGCGAGGTGCACGTGCCGGAGCCTGTCGCCGATCAGCCGGATCTCCTCGTAGGAGTCCACCCCCGCCGAGGCCGCGTGGGAAAAATCCCACGCGATGTGCTCGTAGCCAAGCGGGCGCGGGTCCCAGTGCGGCAGGTAGGCCGCGGCCTCCCGCCCGCGCACCCGCCACGGGTACATGTTCTCCACCGCGATGGTGACCCCGTAATCGTCCATGATCCCGCGGATGCCGGCGGCGAAGTCCTCCGCATAGCCGCTCTGCCAGCGGAACGGCGGATGGACCACCACTGTGGAGGCCTCCAGCTCGGCCGCCATCGCCGCCGACATCACGATCTTGTTCCAGGCTTTGCCCCAGACCTGCTGGGTGAGCAGCAGCGTCGGGGCATGGACGGCCACGACCGGCTGCTGGTAGCGCTCCCGCAGGGTCTTCAGCGCGTCCGGGTTCTGCGAATCATGGTTGTTGGTCACCATGACTTCGACGCCGTCGTAGCCGAGGTCGGCAGCCACCGCGAAGGCATCGTGGACCGCCAGCGGGTAGACCGACGCGCTGGAGAGTGCCACCGGGATCCGGTGGTCCGCATCCTCCTGCGTCCCGCCGTCCCCGGCCCGGGTCATGGCGCCGGGCTTCCGGCGGCCTCGGGCACCAGCGGCGGCCGCAGGGCGTTCCGGAACGGCCCGGTGCCGGCCGGGCCCACCGGGATGTCGCTGTCATAGAGCAGATGGTCGAAGCGCTTGAGGATCAGTCCCTCCCGCAGGGCCCAGGGGCAGATCTGCATGACCTCCACCTTGAACAGCTCCATCGCGGTATGGGCGACCATGGCGCCGGCCAGTAGTTGCGGGGCCCGGATTTCGGAGACACCGGGCAGGTTGGCCCGGTCCATCACCGGCATCGCGGCCAGCCGCTGGGTCCACAGCGACAGGTCCCGGCGGCGCAGCTCGCGGCGGACATACGGACCGGCTGCCGAGGGCGCCGCACCGGTGATCCGGGCCAGGGAGCGGAACGTCTTGGACGTGCCCACGGTCAGGTCCGGCCGGCCGGCGCCGTCGAACTTCGCGACAGCGGTTTCCAGCATCGCCCGGATGTAGTCCTGGGCCTCGCGCACGCTCCTGGCGCTGGGCAGATCCCCCGGCAGCCAGTCCCGGGTCAGCCGCCCGGCGCCCAGCGGCACGGACGTGGCCACATCCGGCTCCTCGTCATGGCCGATCGCCATTTCGAAGGACCCCCCGCCGATGTCCAGGTCGAGAATGGTCCCGGCGCCCCAGCCGTACCAGCGGCGCACCGCCACCAGGGTCATGGCCGCCTCCTGCGGCCCGGTCAGCTCCTCCAGTTCCACTCCGGTTTCCCGCTGCACGTGCTCGAGCACCTCGGCGCCGTTGCCGGCCTCGCGGATGGCCGAGGTGCAGAAGGCGAGCATGTCCTCGGCCCGGTGCATGCCGGCGAAGGCCCACGCCTCGTTGATGAAGCTGATCAGCTCCCGCTGGCCTTCCCCGGTGATGTTGCCGGCGCCGTCCAGGTGGGCCACCAGCGACAGCGGGCGCTTGTGCGAGGCGAACGGGACCGGGCGCGCACCAGGGTGGGCATCCACCAGCAGGAGGTGGACAGTATTGGAACCGATGTCGAGAACGCCCAGACGCATGCTCTTATTATGTGGCCACCCGCCTGCCCGGGGGCAAACCGCCGGGCGTGTCCGGAACGGGCCCGCCCCGGACACACCGGAGGGCCGGCGGGTGCCCGCCGGCCCTCCGGCCGCACCGGACGCAGCCGGTCCCCCGGGGCTATTTCGCCGCGGCGGCTTTCCGGCGGACGGGCTTTTTGGCCGGGCCCTTGGCTCGTTTTTCCGCCAGCAGCTCGATCGCCTGCTCCCGGGTCAGTTCCTCGATGCTGGTGGAACGGGGCACGGTAATGTTCGTCACGCCGTCGGTAATGTAGGGGCCGAAGCGGCCCTCCTTGACCACGATCTTCTTCTCCGACACCGGGTCCACCCCGAACTCGGCCAGCGGCGCGGCAGCCGTGCGCCCGCCGCGGGTCTTCGGCTGCGCGTAGATGTCCAGCGCCTGTTCGAGGGTGATCGTGAAGATCTCCTCCTCGGAGCCGATGGAGCGCGAATCCGTGCCCTTCTTCAGGTACGGGCCGAAGCGCCCGTTCTGCACGGTGATTTCGTTCCCCTCGGCGTCCGTGCCCAGCACGCGCGGCAGGCTCATCAGCTTCAGCGCGTCCTCAAGGGTCACGGTGTCCACGGACATGGACTTGAACAGCGAGCCGGTGCGCGGCTTGATCTTGGCAGGCTTCTTCGGCGGCTTCGGCTTGCCGTTCTTGTAGTACTCCACCGGCTGCGCCGCCAGCTCCTCGGCAGTGGGCTCGGGAATGATCTCGGTCACGTACGCCCCGTAGCGCCCCTCCCGGGCCACGATGGTCCGCCCGGTTTCCGGGTCCTGGCCGAGCACCCGCTCGCCCGGTCCCTGCGACTCCATCAGCTCCGCGGCCTTCTGCGGGGTCAGCTCGTCCGGGGCCAGATCCTCCGGCACGTTGGCCCGCTGCGGTTCGCCGGATTCATCCCCCGTGGCGCGCTCCAGGTAGGGGCCGAACTTGCCCACCCGCAGGGTGATGCCCTCGGCGATGTCGACGGAGTTGACCACCCGCGGGTCGATTTCGCCCAGGTCGTTGACCACCGTCTGCAGGCCGGTTTCCTTCCGGTCCCCGTAGTAGAAGTCGTTCAGCCAGTCCACCCGCCGGGCCTCGCCGTTGGCGATGCGGTCCAGGCCCTCTTCCAGCTCGGCCGTGAAGTCGTAGTCCACGTAGTCGCTGAAGTGATCCTCCAGCAGCTTCACCACGGAAAACGCAATCCAGCTGGGCACCAGGGCGGAGCCGCGTTTGCGGATGTAACCGCGGTCCATGATCGTGGAGATCGTGGACGCGTAGGTGGACGGGCGGCCGATGCCGCGCTCTTCGAGGGTCGCCACCAGGGACGCTTCAGTGTAGCGCGGGGGCGGGGAGGTCTCGTGCCCGACGGCGGTGACCTCCTGCGGGGTCAGCCGGTCGCCTTCGTCCAGGTTCGGCAGGCGGCCGCCCTCGGCGTCGTCCTCCTCGTTGCGGGCAGCGTCCTTGCCTTCCTCGTAGGCGGCCAGGAAACCGGGGAAGGTGATCACGGTGCCGGAGGCGGTGAAGACCGCGTCCCGTCCGTCCGCGGCGGTGGCGCCGAGCCGGACGGTGGAGGTGGAGCCCTTCGCATCCGCCATCTGGGAAGCGACCGTGCGCTTCCAGATCAGCTCGTAGAGGCGGTACTCGTCGTTGCTGAGCCTGCTGCGGACCTGTCCGGGGGTGCGGAACGAGTCGCCGGCGGGGCGGATGGCTTCGTGCGCTTCCTGCGCGTTCTTGTTCTTGCCCTTGTACACGCGCGGGGCCTGGGGGACGTACTCCGGGCCGTACAGCTCGGCGGCCTGCCGGCGGGCGGCGCCCACCGCCTGGTCGCTCAGCGCCGGCGAATCGGTACGCATATAGGTGATGAAGCCGTTTTCGTAGAGCCGCTGGGCCAGCTGCATGGTGGTCTTCGTCGAGAAGCCCAGCTTGCGGGCCGCCTCCTGCTGCAGCGTAGAGGTGGTGAACGGCGCGGCCGGGCGCCGGGTGTACGGCTTGTTCTCCACCGAACGCACCGCGAAGTCCGCGCCGCCCAGGGCCTCGGCCAGGGCTGTGGCGGCGGCCTCGTCCAGGTGCACCGCACCGGAGGTCTTCAGCACACCGCGGTCATCGAAGTCCCGGCCGCTGGCCACCCGGGCGCCGTCCAGCTGCACCAGCTTGGCCTTGAAGGAGCCGCCCTTGGCCGCCTCGAGCGGTTCGACCAGGGCGAGCAGGTCCCAGTAGGAGGCGGACCGGAAAGCCATCCGCTCGCGTTCGCGCTCGACCACCAGCCGGGTGGCCACCGACTGCACGCGGCCTGCGGACAGGCCGGCCTTGATCTTGCGCCAGAGCACCGGCGAGAGTTCATAGCCGAAGAGCCGGTCCACGATCCGGCGGGTTTCCTGCGCATCCACCAGGTCGGTGTCGATGTCGCGCAGCTCGCTGAGCGCGCGCTTGAGGGACTCCGGGGTGATCTCGGAGAAGGTCATCCGGTGCACCGGGATCTTCGGCTTGAGCACCTCCAGCAGGTGCCAGGCGATCGCCTCGCCTTCGCGGTCGTCGTCGGTGGCCAGATAAAGCTCGTCGGCGTCCTTGAGCATGGTCTTCAGCTCGGCCACGGTCTTCTTCTTGCCCGGCGACACCACATAGTAGGGCTCGAAGCCGTGCTCGATGTCGACGGCGAACTTGCCCACCGAGGTCTTCTTCAGCTCGGCCGGCAGCTCCGAGGGCTGGGGCAGGTCGCGGATGTGGCCGACCGAGGCGGTGACCTCGAACCCTTCGCCGAGGTACCCCGCAATGGTCTTGCTTTTGGCCGGAGACTCGACGATGACGAGCTTCTTACCGGTCTTTTCGCGGGCCTTGGCTGGCACGTTTCTCCTACATCAACATCGGCGGGGGTGGTACTGCGCTGCCTTGCTCCCCGTTGCGCAGGGCAGTTACCAGCTCAAGGTTAGCCGCAAGAACCCTCCGATGCAGAAACCCGCCTCCGGGCCCTGCGGCCGACGGGACCGCGATTCAGCCGGTTCCCTCCTCGTCCAGGTCCCCGGGCAGGAACGAGAAGACATAGTAGAGCTTCTCCGCCCCGGCGCCGCGGTTGTCCGGATTCGTGGTGGGACTGTACTCCAGCAGGATCTCGCCGATCCGGCGGCCCAGGTCCGCGCGCTGCTCGGCCGTCAGGTAGAAGCGCCCGGTGCTCAGCGCGGCCAGGTGGCCTTCCTGGCGCCAGGTGTCCGGATCCGGGGTCTGCTTGTCCCGCTTCACGTACTTGGCCAGGCGCGCCCGCAGGTCGTTCAGCTCCACATCCACCACGCCCATGGTGGCGGCCCGGCTGTCCGCCACGCTGGTCACGTCCAGCCGGCCGGCCGCGGCCTGCCAGTGGCGTTCCCGGCCGTCCCCCTGGTTGGCGCTGCGCTTGACGAAGCCCCACTTCTCCAGGGCGCGCAGGTGGTAGCTCATGGCGCTGGGAGTCAGGCCGTGCCGCTGGGCCAGCTCGGTGGCAGTGGCCGGCTGCTGGGTGTCGAACAGTTCCTCGATGACTTTCAGGCGCACCGCATGGGCCAGGGCACGGATGGCCCGGGCATCGGAGATGTTCACCCGGTCCCCGGCACCGGCCCGTCCGGCTGCCGCGGATGACGGATCCGCCGGCATTGCTGCTCCCATGGTCATGGACAACAAGTGTAGTGCGCCACACGCCGCGCGGCCTGCTGGTGCTTATTCCGGGGCCGGGATCAGGTAGCCGTCCGCCACCAGGTTGCGCACCTGCTCCGTGAGCCGGGCCGCGAAATCCGCCCCGGGCTCCTCGATCAGGGTTTCCAGAGCGGCCACCAGCGTGCCTACCGCCAGTTCGCCGTCGCTGGCGGAGACGAAACCGGCCAGCTCGGAGCTCATCAGGCTGGTCCGGCGCAGCCCGGCCCCCTGCCGCAGCAGGATCACCCCGGGGTGCTCGGCCCCGGGCCGCTGGTGCCGCTCCTCCGTCACGTCCGGGGCGGGCTGCAGGTGCTGCTGTCCGAAGTCGGCGGCATGGGCGCGCAGCCAGTCGTGGCGTTCGACGGCGGCGGCCAGGTGCGGGCCGATGGGCTGTTCGATGGGATAGGTGATTTCCTCGAAGCGGCGCAGCAGGCCCCCGCCGGGGAAAACGCTGCCCGCCCCGCCGGCCGGGCTGCCGCCGTCGTGCGCCAGGTTCCCCGCGGCGCGGCGCAGCCAGATCATGCCGAAGCCGATGCCTGCCACCTGCCGGGAGGCGAAGTCTTCCAGGTAGGCCGCATAGGCGCGTTCGTAGTGCCCGGCGTCCCGGTTCTCCGCGGCGTCGCGCAGCCAGGTTTCGGCATACTGGGCCGGGCTGAGCCGTTCCCGCTGGATGATCCAGGCCTCGGTATCCGGGGAGAGCCAGCCCTCGATCCGCTGCTGCCACGGTTCATCGGCGCCGCTGCCGTCCCGGCGGATCTCCCAGTTGCCCAGCAGCTGGGCGGTCCCGCCGGGCAGCAGGACCTGCGGTAGCCCGGCCACGAGCCGGGCAACAATCTCGTCCCCCGGCAGGCCGCCGTCGCGGTAGGTGAACTGCTCCGTGTCCGCGGCCGAGCGCGGGGTGATCACGAAGGGCGGGTTGGAGACCACCAGGTCGAACTGTTCGCCCGCCACCGGCTCCAGCAGCGAACCCAGCCGCAGGCTCACCCGGTCCTGCAGCCGCCCGGGGTCCAGGCCGAGCCGGCCGGCGTTCAGCAGCAGGTTGAAGCGGGTGAAGGCCAGCGCCCGGACGGAGATGTCCGTGGCCGTGACGTGGCGGGCGTGGCCGAGCAGGTGGAAGATCTGGATCCCGCAGCCGGTGCCCAGGTCCAGGGCACGCTCCACCGGGGCGCGGACGGTCAGCTGGGCCAGGGTCAGCGAAGCCTGGCCGATCCCGAGCACATGGTCGTGCCGCAGCACCCCCGGACGCTGGTGGGCACCCAGGTCGCTGGCCACCCACAGGTCCAGGTCCTCCGAGGCGTAGGGCCGCAGGTCCGCCAGGGCCGCCAGCAGTCCGCCCTGCGGCCCCACCAGGCCCAGCGCCTGCAGCCCGGCGACGCCGGTGGCGGGGAACGCGGCCGCCAGGTCCTCCGGGGCAACCGGGCGGCCCAGCAGCCACAGCCGCACGGCGGCGGCCAGCGGCTGCCCGCCGGCCGGCCCGCGGGCAGTCGCCAGCAGGGCCGGCACCAGCTGGTCCCGGCCCAAGGCCTCGTACGCCTCGGCCCCCAGCAGCGCCGCGACGCCGTCCACGGTGTAGTTGAGCCGGTCCAGGTCCTCCGCGAGCGCGGCCAGCAGCGGCAGGTCGTGGCTTTGCGGGGCGTCCGGGGTCTGCCCGGCGTTGAAGTCAGTCACGCCACCAAGTTTAAGCAGCAGGGCCCGGGGTCCCCGGGCCCTGGCGGCTGGCAGCCGCGGTTAAGCAGGCAGGGGTTAAGCAGGAGGAGCGGGCCGGTGGTTGAATGGGCCCATGCTTGTCACCACCACGTACCTGGAACAGACCTTCCCGGACCAGCTCGACGGCGGCGCCCGCCCGCTGCCGGCCGGGGCGCGGGTGGAGCAGGTGGAGGCGATCACCCCCGAGTTCAGCAAATTCCTCTACCGCTCCGTGGGCAGCAGCTGGAACTGGACCGACCGGCTGGGGCTGACCCGGGACCAGTGGGACGCGCTGCTGCGCACTCCCGGCGCCGAAACCTGGGTGCTGTACACCGGCGGGGCGCCTGCCGGCTATGTGGAGCTGCTCGGCCGGCCCGAAGCCGCCGGCACGGAGGTGGAGATCATGTACTTCGGGCTTTTTCCCGAAACGATCGGCCGGGGGCTGGGCGGCGGCCTGCTCACCGAGGGCATCCGGCAGGCCTGGCAGCTGCACCGGCGCTGGGAGGGTTTCGCCCCGGTGTCCCGGGTCTGGGTGCACACCTGTTCCCTGGACGGGCCCGCGGCCCTGGCCAACTACACGGCGCGGGGCATGCGGGTCTTCAGGACCGAGCAGGAAGAAACCGAGCCCCAGGATGCGTCGCCGGGGCTGTGGCCCGAAGGTCAGGCCGCGCAGCCGTCCGGACAGCGCACTGGCTCCGGATCCGCGGCGCAGTCCGCACAGTAGAGCGTGAGTTTGCGGCAGCTGGGATTGGAGCAGTTCTCGAACTTGCTCGTAGGCGCCTCGCAGCGCTCGCACCGGCCGAGGGTCCTGGCCTCCGGGGTGAACTCCAGGTGCATGCGGCGGTCGAAGACATAGAGCGACCCTTCCCAGAGCCCGGAGTCGCCGAAGGTCTCGCCGTAGCGGACGATGCCGCCGTCGAGTTGGTAGACCTCCTGGAAGCCGCGGTTGACCATCAACGCCGAGAGCACCTCGCAGCGGATGCCGCCGGTGCAGTAGGTCACCACAGGCTTGTCCTTGAGCCCGTCGTACTTGCCCGAGTCCAGTTCGCGGATGAAGTCGTGGGTGGTTTCCACCTCCGGCACGACGGCGTCCTTGAACCTGCCGATCCGGGCCTCGAAGGCGTTGCGGCCATCGAAGAAGACCACCTCCTGCCCCGTCTGCCGCTTGGCATCCACGAGGGCGTGCAGTTCCTCCGGCTGCAGGTGGGTGCCGCCGCCGACGACGCCGTTTTCGTCCACCTTCAGCTCGCCGGGAGCGCCGAAGGAGACGATCTCGTCGCGGACCTTCACGCTCAGCCGCGGGAAGTCCGCGGCCGAGCCTTCGGACCACTTGACGTCCATTGTCCTGAACGCCGGGTATTCGCGGGTGGTCTTCACGTACTGCTTGACGGCGTTGAGCTCGCCGCCCACGGTGCCGTTGATGCCGTCCTTGGAAATCAGGATCCTGCCGGTGAGGCCGAGCTTTTCGCACAGCGCCCGCTGCCAAAGCCGGACCGCCTCCGGATCCGGGAGCGGAACAAACACGTAATACAGCACAATCCTGTTCAAAGCCACGTATTTAAGGGTACGGTGCCGGGGCAAACCGTCCCGCACCGGCAGCCGGGGCGCCGGCTGCCGAATGTGGGATGCCGAGAGCCGCAGCGGTTCGGTACTGTCTAAGCATGGCCATCGATTACACACGCGACGTACCCGACAATCTGCTGCCCGCCTGGGTAGCCGGCTGGTCCGCCTGCCGCGGGTACACGCCTGCCACGGAAGAAACCGGCCATCCGGCCATCGTGCTCTCGGACAAGACCGGTGACTGGGAGTATTTTGCCTACGAACCCGAAGAGGACGAGTTCGCGGATCTGGCCTCGCAGACCGTCCGGTCCTCCAAACGCATGTTTACCGTGCTGACCCGCAATCCCGCGCGGATCCGCGAACTCGCGTCCAGGTACGGGCTGCGGGTGCACCACAGCGACCAGTCCATGATGGCCACCGACATGTCCAACCAGGACGCCGAGGACCCTTGGTACCGGGACCCCGACTTCAAGACCGAACTGGTGCGCAACGGCAATGTGCACCGTGCCCGGGTCACCTACCAGGGCGAGGAAGCAGCCCACGGCGTGGTGGCCGTGGTGGACAGTGTCGCCGTCTTCGACCACATCGAAACCGCCGAGAAGTACCGCCGGCGGGGACTGGCCACCCACGTCATGCGCGCGCTGATCGCCTCCACGTTCGAGCACATCGTGGAAACCGGGCTGCTGATCGCCTCCCACGACGGACGGATGCTCTACAACCACCTGGGCTGGGACACCGTCTGCGACGTCCTGATCCTCAAACCGGCGGACGCGCCCTGACGCTGCCGGCCGCCCCTGCGGCGGCGGCCGGGATGGCAGAATTGTCCGGTGGCTGTGGCTGAATCCCTGATCAGTCTGCTCGGGTCCGGCCCGGACCCCGAGCAGCTCGTGCAGGTGCGCGAACTTCCGTCCCGCGCGGCGGTCCATGAACCTTGGCCGGACTGGGTCCACCCGGACGTCGTCGCCGCGTATGCCGCCCTCGGCGTGCAGCGGCCCTGGCGGCACCAGGTGCGTGCGGCCGGCGCCGCCCATGCAGGACGGCACACGATCATCGCCACCGGCACCGCCTCCGGCAAGTCACTGGCCTACCAGCTGCCGGCACTCGACGAGATCCACCGCAGCGGGCTCGAGCAGACGGCCAGCCTGGAGCCTGCCGGCTCCGCCGCGCTGTATCTGGCGCCGACCAAGGCCCTGGCAGCGGACCAGCTGGCCGCCCTCAAGGCGCTAAAGCTGCCCACCGTACGGGCCGAAACCTACGACGGCGACACGGACCCCGGTGCGCGGCGGTGGATCCGCGACCATGCGAACTTCGTCCTGGCCAATCCGGACATGCTGCATTTTGGCATCCTGCCGAACCACCCGTGGTGGGCACGTTTCTTCCGACGGCTGAAATTCGTCATCGTCGACGAGGCCCACAGCTACCGGGGCGTGTTCGGCTCCCACGTGGCCAACCTGATGCGCCGGCTCCGGCGGATCTGTGCCAGCTACGGCGCCGATCCAGTCTTCATCGGTGCCTCGGCCACCTCCTCCGCGCCGGGGGCCTCTTTCGGACGTCTGATCGGCGCCGACGTGACCGCCGTCACCGAGGACTGCTCGCCCCACGGTTCCACCACCGTGGCTTTCTGGGAGCCGCAGCTGACCGAGCTCAGGGGCGAGAACGGGGCCCGCGAGCGCAGGACGGTGATCGCCGAAACTGCCGACCTGATGGCCCATCTGGTCGCGTCCCAGGTGCGCACGATTGCCTTCATCAAGTCCCGGCGCGGTGCCGAGAACATTTCCTCGATTGCCAAGCGGCTGCTGGACGAGGTCCATCCGTCCCTGCCTGGCCGGGTGGCCGCGTACCGGTCCGGCTACCTGCCAGAAGAACGCCGGGAGCTGGAAAGGCGGCTGCGGTCCGGGGCACTGCTCGGGGTAGCCAGCACCTCCGCGCTCGAACTCGGCATCGACATTTCCGGCCTCGACGCGGTCCTGGTGGCCGGCTGGCCGGGAACCCGGGCTTCGCTGTTCCAGCAGATCGGCCGGGCCGGGCGGGCCGGCCAGGACGCCCTGGCCGCCTTCATCGCCAGCGACGATCCGCTGGACACCTACCTGGTCCACCATCCGGAGGCGGTGTTCGATGTCCCGGTCGAGGCCACGGTGTTCGATCCGTCGAACCCGTATGTGCTCGGGCCGCATCTGTGCGCGGCGGCCCAGGAGCTGCCGCTGGTGCCGGACGAGCTGGAGCTGTTCGGCCCGGCCGCTGCCGGGCTGCTCCGGGAGCTGACCGACCGCGGCTATCTGCGGCGCAGGACCGCCGGCTGGTACTGGACCCATCCGGAAAGCGCCGCGGCGATGGTGGACCTGCGCGCCAGCGGCGGCGGGCCCGTCAGCATCGTCGACGCCGAATCCGGCGCGCTGCTGGGCACCATGGACTCCCCGCAGTCCCACTACCAGGCCCATGCCGGAGCGGTGTATGTGCACCAGGGCGAAACCTACGTGGTGGAGGAACTCAACGAGCAGGACCGCTGCGCCCTCGTCACCCGTTCCAACCCCGACTACTACACCCAGGCCAGGGACATCACCCAGATCGAGGTGCTGCAGCCGCTGCGCGGCGAGGACTGGGGCCAGGCCCAGGCCGAATTCGGCGAGGTCAAGGTCACCACCAAGGTCGTCTCCTATCAGCGGAAGGCCTTTGTCTCGAACGAAATCCTCGGCGAGGAGCCCCTGGAACTCGAGGCCCGCGAGCTCTTCACCAAGGCGGTATGGTTCACCATCGATGAACGCCGGCTGGCCGGGGCCGGCCTGATCGCGGCCCGGGTTCCCGGTGCGCTGCACGCAGCAGAACACGCGGCGATCGGGCTGCTGCCGCTGGTGGCTTCCAGCGACCGCTGGGACATCGGCGGCGTCTCCACCGCCCTGCACCCGGACACGGGCACACCGACGATCTTCGTCTACGACGGCCACCCCGGCGGGGCAGGCTTTGCCGAGCGGGGATTCGAGGCCGCCCGCATCTGGCTGGCGGCCACCCGGGATGCCATCCTCGCCTGCGAGTGCGAGGCCGGTTGCCCGTCCTGTGTACAGTCGCCCAAATGCGGCAACAAGAACAACCCGCTGGACAAGGACGGGGCGGTCGTCCTCCTTAATGCCCTGCTCGCCGACGCCGGGTCCCCGGAGGCCCGGGAGGCCCCGGAAGCCGCTGACGGATAGCGCCGGCTGTCCGGCCACGGCCGCCGGCCGGCAGGTACCGGGCACCGGTCACGGCGGCGGACCTGCCCGGGCCCGGCCGGCAGCCTCGGCATGGCCGGCAGTGAACAGGCCCCAGACTGCCGGGAGCGGCACCGCGGTGTCCACGTCGACTACCACGCCCCCGGTACCGCTGCGCCGGCAGCCGCGCAACTGGGCGTCCTGTTCGCCGGCGACCCGGGCTGCGAGCGTGCACGGTTCCCCCTCCACCAGGCCCCGGGCGGCATCCGCAGCTGCCAAGGCTGCCAGATCCGCCGCCTTCCCTGCCCGGGCCGAGGCAAGCCCGGCCTGGACAACCCCGGCCAGTGCCGCCAGCATCATGCACAGGACCAGGGCCAGCCCGGCCGCCAGGACGGTACCGGCACCCTGCTGCCGGCCACCGGCTGCACAGACTGCAGTTCGGCCGGGGACGGGTCTGCGCGGCCGGATCCGTCCCCGGGACCGTCCGGCGGTCTTCCGCCGGTTCCCGGGAAGCCGCGGTGTTTCCCCGGTGCGAATGTTTCGGCCGGCCGTCATGGCCGGCCGTCGCCCACCATTGCAGTGCCGGAACCGGACAGTTCCGCCGGGGCGGTGGCCTCGGCTGCCAGCGTCCAGCCAGCCAGGAGTCCCCACGGTCCGGGGACAGGCGCGGCCACCCGAACGGTTACCCAGCCGCCGGCGGTTCCGGCGGACAGATGTACCGCATCCCCGGCAATCGCCCGGACCGTGGCAGCGGCACGGCCTTCAGTTTCTCCGCGGCCGAGTTGCCGGACTGCGGCTTGGGCAGCCTTTTCCAACTGCAGCTGCAGCACACCGGCGGTAGCGCCGGCCAGCAGCAGGCCGAGCAAGGCCACCAGTGCCGGCAGCACGACCGCCACCTCGGCCGTCGCTGCTCCCTGTTCAGGCCCGCTGGCGGGGCACCGGGCGGTGAGGCACCGGGCCGGTGCCCGGTCCTTGCTCCGGGCAGCACCGCGGCTCTCCATCCCGGTCACACCACCGACAGCGCCTGCTCGATGATGTTCATGAGCAGTGCACGGACTTCCCCGCTGCGCATGATCAGGACCAGCAGCCCGGCGAAGCCGACGGTGGCCAGGGTGGCAATGGCGTACTCTGCGGTCGCCATCCCCGTATCGGAGCCGGACAGCACTTGCCAGCTGCGCTTCCGCGGGCGCGGCTGCCATGCCCCGGGCAGTTCAATCACCTCGGCCAGCTGTCCGTTCCCGGTGTTCGGAACGGACCCGGCTGCCCGGACTGGCCAGCCGTCCCGGCCCCGGCCCGCAGCCGGGCTGTCCTCCAGGTTTTCCTCCCGCGCAGATGCCGTCCTGCGGGACCACGCTTTCTTCAGTGCCAGCAACATTTTTCCTCCAGGTTCCGGTCTGTCATTCGATTGCTTTGCCGGTATTCCGGCCCGCTGCCTCGCGGTATCCCCAGCCTGCCCGTGCCCGCACGGTGCCGGAACAGGGTCCTGTGGACAACGGGACAACTGGCGGTCGTACGGCGGTGTGGAGGGAAAGACACCTCATCCGCCGTGCAGGCCACGCTCCGGAACGGCCCGTCCGCGCAGCCGGCCGGCGGGCCGGCACGCCGGTCCCGGAGCAGCACGGGAAACAATGCGGTACGGACGCACGGACGGCCCGTGACCCGGCAGCCGGCGGGCAGCAGGGTCCAGCAAGGTGGAAAGCCGCGTCCGGGCACCCTCCGGGTCCGAAACACGGGGCCGGGGTGTGGCAGAACCAGGCTTCAGAGCCGGGGCAGCAGGGAGACCAGCACCGGAACCACGCCCAGGCAGACGAACGACGGCAGGGCGCACAGGCCGAGGGGCAGCACCAGCCGCGTGCCCAGGGCGGCCGCACGCCGCTCGGCCTCCTGGCGGCGCCGGCGCCGTATCTGTTCCGCCTGCACATAGAGGATGGCGGCCGCGGGGGCCCCGGTCACGGCGCCGAACCGCAGCGCTTCCTGCAGTTCCTGCAGCTGGCCGTCGCCGCCTGCGAGCGCCCAGGCGGACTGCCATTCGGTGCCGAGCATCAGTGCCCCTGCGACCGTCTCCAGCCCGTCGCGCACGGGTGGGGAGCATACCCGGGCCAAGGTGGCCACCGCGTGCGGCAGCGGTGTTCCCGACTGGACCATCGCCCCGAGCAGGTCCAGCATCAGGGCCGTCTCCAGCCTGCCCTCCGATGAGCCGCTCCTGCCGGTGCCGGCGGCCCCCTTGCGGGCCCGGACCCGGCCAGGCCTGGTTCCGGCGGCTGGGCCGAACAGCAGCCGCAGGGCCCCGAACACGCAGAGCGCGGTGAGCAGCGCTGTCATCGGGTGTCCTGCCCGTCTGCGGCATGGGCCACGAGACGCCGCGACCACATCCGGCCGGCGGCGAGCAGGCCGGCCCCGGCCGCCAGCACCATCCAGCCTGCGGGAGTGCCCAGCAGCATACCCAGCGGATCCACTCCCATGAGCATGCCCAGGCCCAGGCCGAGCAGCGGCAGCCAGGTCAGCAGCACCGAGGTGGCCCGCGGCCCGGCCAGGGCCGTGCGCCGGGCCGCTGCAGTATCCAGTTCATGCTGCAGATGGTCTGCAAAGTTCTCCAGCAGCACGGCCAGGGGTGCCCCGGTCAGTTCGGAGATTTCCCAGCAGGCCGCCAGTTCCGTCCAGACACGCTGGAACCGCGGGCCGGCAGGCGCCCCGCCGCTATCGTGCCGGAGTGCGTCGACGACGCTGAGTCCCAGTTCCGCCGCACGCCCTGCTGCCCTGATCCGCGGTCCGACCGCCGCGGCCAAGGCATCCGTGCTGCCGGAGAGGCTGCGGCCCTCCGGATGCGCGCCCGGGTGGCTTTCCGGTCCAGGGCGGGCATGATCGTCCCTGCCGGTGGAGACCGGTCCGGGATCGTAAACCCGGGCCATGTCCTGCCACATGGCAGCCGGCGTCCGGCCCGACTTGAGCAGCGAGGCCAGCTGCCGTACGAAAACCGGCAGTTGCCAGGCAGCGCTGGCGTCCCCAGGTCCAGGACGGCGGCGGCGCCCGGCCACCGGGCGCAGGCGCCGATGCCGCCGGCGGCTGCCGGCGAGGATCAGTCCGGCGGCCGCTGCCGCCAGCAGGAACACCGCGAGCCCGGTCATGGCCGTGAGGTCCGGGCCGCCGGTCCGCCGGGAAAAAGCCTCGCGGCCAGTGCCGGCCAGCCAGGCCCGAAGCCGACAGCGTCCCGGTCCTCCACAAGTGCCGTGACCGCTTCCAAGCTTCCGGCTCCGTCCGGCCGCAGCAACGCGATCTCCTGCACCCGGCGCCCCGCCGGTCCGCGTTCGAGGTGGATGACCAGGTCCAGCGCACTGCCGGCCTGCAGCACCACGGCCTCCCTGCTCAGGCCGGCCAAGGCTCCCATCGCCGCCAGCCGTGCCGGCACGGCCCCGGCCGAATTGGCGTGGATGGTGCCACCCGCGCCGGCGTGGCCGGTATTCATCGCCGCCAGGAAATCCGCCACCTCGGCGCCGCGGCATTCGCCCACCACCAGCCGGTCGGGCCGCATCCGCAGGGCCTGCCGGACCAGCTCGCCCAGATCGACGGTGCCGGCCCCCTCCACGTTGCTGTGCCGGGTCTGCAGTGCCACCACGTGCGGGTGTGCCGGATTCAGTTCCCCCGCGTCCTCGACCAGCACCAGCCGCTCCCGGCTTCCAGCCAGGCCGAGCATGGCCGAAAGCAGTGTGGTCTTTCCCGACCCCGTGGCCCCGCTGACCAGGAAATTCAGCCGACGCCTGACAATGGCCTCCACGTACTCGACCCACCACGGGCCATCCGCCAGCAGCTCGGCCAGCGAAAACACGCGTGGGCGCCGGATCCGGATGGACAGCAGGGTGCCGCCGGACGAGACCGGCGGCAGCACTGCATGTACGCGGTATCCGTCCAGCTGGACATCCGCGCAGGGGCAGCTTTCGTCCAGCCGGCGCCCGCCGGCGGCAATGAGCCGGGAAGCCAGGGCCCTCACCTCCGCGTCGCTGCCGAAAGCCACCGGACTTCTGACCAGTCCGTCCTCGCCGTCGGTCCAGACCTCGCCGGGGCCGTTGACCAGGATGTCTGTCACCTGCTCCGAAGCGGCCAGCTTGTGCAGCGGTCCGAGGCCGCGCAGGTCGGCGGTGAGGGCGTCGACAGCTTCCAAGGCCCCGGTGGTACCCAGCAGCCGGCCGCTGGTGCGCAGCGCCTCGGCGACCCTGGCCCCGGTGACCGGTGCCGGATCGGACAGTACTGCGGCACGGACCGGACCCAGGCGGCCGGCTCCCGCTTCCTGTTCCGCCCTCCGTCCCGCACATTCTCCCGGTCCGTCACCGCTGCCCGCCGTCGGGTGCAAGGCAGCCCAGCAGTGTTCTGGTCCGCCGTCTGACGGCCCGGGTGCGGCCTTTGTCCAGCAGGCGGCCGCCCAGCTCCGCGGCGGCCATGCCGCCCACCCGCGGCAAATATGTCCCCAGCGGCAGGTGCAGCCGCCCCGCCACCAGCTCTTCGTCCATGCCGGCCGGAAGCGGACCCTGGACGACGGCCAGCGGCACCACCGGATCCAGTGCGGCTGCTGCTGCGGCGGCGGCGCGCACTCCGCGTTCCCCCGCACCGGTCACGAGCAGGGTCTGCCCGGCCTGGGCGAGCCAGCCGTCCAGGCCGGGCTGCACCCGGCCGGCATCGACCAGGACCAGGCCGAACCCGGCCGCTGCGGCCGAGAGCACTTCGCGGACCACGTCACCGGGCACCTGTGCCCCCGCCGCGCCCGGCTCCGGGGAAGGCGCCCAGGGCAGCAGCGAAAACCCCTCGACCACCGGCAGCGCCGCCTGCAGCTGGCCCGGATTTATCGAGCCTTTCACCCCGGCCAGGTCCGGCCAGCGCAGCCCCGGTACCGCATCGGCGCCCAGCAGGCTGTCCAGGCCACCGCCCAGTACATCCCCGTCCACCAGCAGCGTCGGGACACCTTCCGCCGCTGCCTGTGCGGCCAGCCAGCAGGACAGGGTGGTGCACCCCAGTCCCCCACTGCTGCCGAGCACCGCCGCAACGACCCCCGCCCGGTCCGGGTGCCGGTTCCTGCCCAGGTACTCGGCCAGCCAGGCCGCAGCATCCGGCAGGACCGCCACCCGCTGGGCGGCGACGGCGGCCGCCAGCTCCCACAACCGGGCGGATTCTTCGGGAAAGCCCACCACGATCACATCTCCGGCGGCCCTCGGCAGGCCGGCGGCTGCGGCACCGCCCAGCAGCACCGCAGCGCCCTCGGCGGCTCCGCCGGGCTCCGGCACCCTCTCGACGGCCCGCACCGCCAGGCCGGCAGCAGCCGCGATGCGGGCTACCTCGTCCTGGAGCCGCGCGGACGCTGCGACCAGCACTACCTCCGGCGGGGCCTGCGCCGGGGTCCACCGCCGCGGTCCCGGCCGGCCCTGTTGTCCCTTCCGCATGCGGCGAGCCTGGCCTCCGGCCCGGGTTCGCTGGAAGCGGTCCGGCCCCCATTGTGCGGCTGAGCACGGCGGCCTCGGGCTGTGGAGGAGGACTGGCGGCGCAGCCGGGCCCGCCGGCAGGTGACAATGGACCCATGTACCTGGTGCTGGCATCCTCGGCCCGGCAGGTCTCCGCGTCGTCCGGAACCGAGCCGGAGGCCTACATCCAGCAGACCACCGCGGACGGAACGCCGTCCGCACCCGCCGTCGTCGTGCCGGCCGGCGGCCTGCCGGACGCCGTGCGGCAGCTGGACGCGCCGCATGTTCGCTGGGTCTGGGACGGGACGCGGGAGCATTACCTGCCACTGCTGCGGGCCGGTGCCACGGTCGGCCGGTGCCACGATCTGGCCCGCTGCCGCGCCATCCTGGCCTACTCGGAATTCGCCCCGCAGTCGCCATACATCCTCGGGCTGCAGGATACCCCGCCGGCGCAGGAGCTGCCACTGCCGGGACAGCCGGAGCAGTCGGTGCTGTTCGAGGCACGGCGCGCCGGTCTGCCGCTGGAAGAACTCGTCGAGGAACTGCGCCGGCAACTGGCAGCCGTGGAAGATTCACCCCAGCCGGCGCGGCTGCGGCTGCTGCTGGCGGCCGAGTCCGCCGGCTGCCTGGTCGCTGCCGAGATGGAGCACGCCGGGGTGCCCTGGCGGGAGGATATCCACCGGCAGCTCCTCGACCGGTTCCTCGGCCCGCGTCCCGCCGGCGGCGGGCGCCCGCCCGAACTTGAGCGGCTGGCCATCCAACTGCGCGAGGACCTGGACAACCCCGGGTTCAACCCCGACTCGCCGCAGGAACTGCTGCGTGCCCTGCACCGTGCCGGGATCGAAGTGAAGACCACCCGGTCCTGGGAACTGCAGGAGCACCGCCATCCGGCCATCGCCACGCTGCTGCAGTACAAGAAGCTGTCCCGGCTGCATAACGCCAACGGCTGGGCCTGGCTGGATGCATGGGTCCGGGACGGCCGCTTCCGGCCCGAATACCTGGTCGGCGGGGTGGTCACGGGCCGCTGGGCCTCGCGCGGCGGGGGCGCGTTGCAGATTCCCCGGCAGGTCCGTGCCGCCGTGCGCCCGGATCCGGGCTGGAAGCTGGTGGTGGCCGATGCGGCCCAGCTGGAGCCGCGGGTACTCGCCGCCCTCGGCCGGGATCCGGCCCTGGCCGCAGCCGCGCGCGGGCAGGACCTGTACCAGGGCATCGCCGACGCCGGGTTCGGCGGCGACCGGGCACAGGCCAAGGTAGCCATGCTCGGGGCCATGTATGGGGCGACCACCGGGGAATCCGGGCGGCTGATGCCGCGTCTGGCCCGGGCCTACCCGCAGGCGGTCGCCGTCGTCGAACGCGCCGCCCGGGCCGGCGAGGCGGGCCAGGTGGTCAGCAGCTACCTGGGGCGCACCTGTCCGCCGCCGTCGGAGCGCTGGGCGGCGGCGCAGCGGAGCACCACGGCGCAGGAACAGCGCCGTGCCGATGCGGCCGCGCGCAGCCGCGGCCGTTTTACCCGTAACTTCGTGGTCCAGTCGACGGCGGCGGAATGGGCACTGTGCTGGCTGGCGGAAATACGGCGGCGGCTGCGTGCCCGGGCTGCCGCGGGCACCGCCATCGGGGAGCTGGTGTTCTTCCTGCACGACGAGGTGATGCTGCATGTGCGCGCCGAACACGCGGAAACCGCCTGCCGGCTGGTCGAGGAATCGGCTGCGGCCGCCACGCAGCTGATGTTCGGGCCGCTGCCTTTGGAGTTCGCGGTGTCGGTGGCGGTTGTGGACTCCTACGCCGACGCGAAATAGGACTTATCCACAGCCGGCAGCCTCCCCTTGGCCGCCGTGCCGCGGCGGCCTAGCCTCCTGAGCAGGAACACGTTGGAAGCAGCCGGGCGCCGCACCGGCCTGCATGGCGCTGCGGGAGGCCTGGATGGCACTGCTGACCATCGATACAAATGCCCTGCACGACGCCGCCTCCGCGGCGGACCATGCAGCTACCGAGGTCTGGCGGCTGGGCACCGACCTGCCCGGGCAGCTGGCCGCCGGGGCGGGGATGTCAGGCTGGGAAAGCACGGCCATGGACTGGGGCCGGGAGTACGACGCCGTGGCCGCGCAGCTCTGCGCGGCGCTGGAGGGCCTGCACACTGCCTATGCGGGCACGGCGCACCAGGTCCGGCTCGCTGCCGGACTGTACAGCTGGACCGAGGCGGCGGCAGCCGGGCAGCCTCCGGGCGTCCACCAGGTTCCTTGGCCGGCCCTGCCGGCGGCAGGGTTCCCGGCCCCGCCCTCCGCCGTGGGCGGGAGGTTTCCGCTCCTGCCGGAGTTCGGGCAGTTCCTGGCCGATGCGGCCGGGGTCATGTGGCCGTCCGGGGACGCCGAGGCGCTGCGGCAGACCGCCGCAGCCTGGCTGGACGCTGCCGACCGGATCCGCCGGCTCGCCGCCCGCTGCCTGCAGTCGGCAGCCGCCGCCCTTGTGGGCCTGGTGGCAGCCGATGTGGAGCTGCTGCGGCTGCATCATCAGGACCTGCACGCCTGCGCCCTGGATATTGCCGCAGGCTGCGAATCACTCGCCGCCGGCTGCCGGATGTTCGCGGCGGAGATCGAGCAGGCCCATGCCGAGCTGGTGGCCGAGACCCGGGACTTCGCGCTCACGGTCGCCGCCGCCCTCGGCGCGGCGGCGCTGGCTTCCTTCGTCACCGCCGGGGTGGCGGCGCTGGCAGGCGGCGGGGTCGCGGCTGCCCGGGCTGCCGTTGCCGCCGCACGCTTCCAGGCCGTCACCGGCTGGCTGAGCGGCCGGGCCGGAGAATTGGCCCGGGCCCACCCCGTGCTGCAGGCACGGCTGGGCGGTACCGCGGCCCGGCTGGCGGACCTTGGCCGGCGCTCGCAGCTGCACCGCGTGCCGGCGATGGCTGCCGCGGCCAGAACCACGGCCACGGTCCAGGGCCGGGTGATCGCCGTCCAGGGGCGGGCCTTGGCCTGGTCCGCTGCCACGAGGATCCGCGCGGTGGCGGCCCGGCTTCCGGCCGTCCTGCCGCCGGGCACGCTCTCCGCGGGCCGGACGCTGGCCGGCAAGTACGGGGACAGGCTCCTGGGCACCATCGCCTCCGGCCCGGAAACCGCCGTTGCCCAGACCGTCGGACTTGCCGCCCGGCCGCACATCTCCCGGGCGTACGGCACCCTCGTCGCCTCCTCCCGGCAGACCGCAGGGGCGCACCGGTGGATCACGGGCAGGATCGACATGCAGAAACCGCTGCCGGTCGCGGCGGGGTCGGCCACCGTCCGGGTGGCTGGCCGGGACGGGCGGCCGCAGCCCGGCGCCGGCCGTGACACCGCCGCACATCCGCTGGCCGGACCCGCTGCGGCTCAGCTCCGGTCCGCGCCGGGCCGGAGCGGGGCGGGGATTTCCCGGGCCTGGTCCCACGCCTGGGCCCAGCCCAGCTCGTCGAACAAATGGCTCAGGACCGCCGCGGTGAACCCCCAGACCACGAGGCCGTTGACGGTGAAGGCGGGGCCGCGGTGGATGCGCCCGGCGCGCCTGAGGACCGCGGTGTACCGGTTGTCCGGATGCAGCAGGTCCGCGACCGGCACCCGGAATACCTGGGCGGATTCGTTGAAGTCCATGACCGCGACGGGCGAGGGCAGCGTCCACCAGGCCAGCACAGGGGTCACCATGAACCGGCTCACGCTCAACGGAACCTCCGGCAAGGTGCCCAGGATGTCCACTCCGGAGGCGTCAAGTCCGGTTTCCTCCACGGCCTCGCGCAGCGCGGCGGCTTCGGGCCCGCCATCCTCCGGATCGATGCCCCCACCGGGGAAGGACACCTGGCCCGGGTGGTCCGCCAGGGTCCCGGCACGCTCAATCAGCAGCACATCCAGGTCATCCGGCACGGCAGCGGAATGGGTCCGGGCCGGCACCACGTCCAGGGTCCCGAAAAGCAGCAGCACAGCCGCATGCCTCACACTGGCGGGATCAAGGTCCTCGAGCTGCCACCGTTCACGTTCGCGGATGGAGAGCCGCTCCCCCAGCGGGACGGAGACCAGGCGCTCCAGGTCGGCCTTGGCGCTCATGCGTCCAGCTTAAATCCGGCAGCGCGCAGTTCGGCGCGGGTCTGCCCGGCCAGCATCCGGGCCAGCAGGTCCTCCCGCCCGGGAGCCAGCTCGTACTTAAGCAGCTTCCTGGCCTTCTCCGGGTCCACTTCCCCTTCGCCGTAGGACGGGCACCACTGCGCCACGACGCACGCCCCGCAGGCGGGCTTGCGCGCATGGCAGACCCGGCGGCCGTGGAAGATGACCCGGTGGGAGAGCATCGTCCATTCCTTTGGCTCGAACAGCCGCGCCACATCCGCTTCGATCTTGTCCGGATCCGTGGCTTCGGTCCAGCCAAAGCGGCGGGCCAGCCGGGCAAAGTGGGTATCGACCGAAATGCCGGGAACGCCGAAGGCATTGCCGAGGACCACATTGGCAGTCTTCCGGCCCACCCCGGCCAAAGTGATCAGGTCCTCCTGCCTGGCCGGCACCTCGCCGTCGTACTCGTCGACGATCCGGTTGGCCAGGGCCAGCAGGCTCTGCGCCTTGGCCCGGTAAAACCCGGTCGGCTTGATCAGTTCCTGGAGCACCGCCTCATCCGCCTCGGCCAGCGACTTGGCGTCCGGATACCGGGCAAACAGCGCGGGCGTGACCGAGTTGACGCGTACGTCGGTGGTCTGCGCCGAGAGCACGGTCGCCACGATCAGCTCGAATGGATTCCTGAAATCCAGTTCTGCCACAGCATAGGGGTACTGCTCCGCCAGCGCCCGGTGGATCCGGCGTGCACGGCGCTTGAGTGCCAGCTCCGTTTCCGGTGCTCGCCTGCGCTTCCGCGGCCGGGCCGGTCCGGCGCTAGGCGCGCTCAATGTTCGTCAAATCCCGGAGCACGCCCACGCGCCCGTCCGTGTGCTGGACCAGGAACTCATCGCCGCGGTCCTGCAGCGCCAAAATCCAGGCGCCCGGTTCCAAGGTGAAGATCGCCGCGCCGGTATTCTCGTCGTACACCGGACGGGTGCGTCCGACGGCGAACCAAAACGCTTCGTAGACAGTCTCCTCGTCCTGAGGAACGTTGTCCCGCGTCGCGGAAATCGGTTCTTCCCGGGCGGCACGTGCGGCCGACACGGTATCGAGGGCCACGGTGGCGGCCCCGTTGGCTCCTGCGGCGCGGGCGGCGGCCGGCGCCGCACCCGCGGAGGCCGCAGCCGGTTCCCGGCCGGACTGGGAAACCCGTTCCTTGACAGCGGCCGGTTCCCGGCCCGACGACGCGCGTTCCTTGGCTGCCACCTGCCGGTCCGCTTCCCCGGCAACCTGGCCGCTGGCCGCTGCTGCCGGCTGCGCACCGGCGGCCTGGACTGCAGCCTGGACCGGAGCCTGCGGCTGTCCGGCCTTCCCCGCCCCAGGCTGACCGGTTCCCTGCTGTCCGGCCCCGGCAGCTGTCCGGGCCTGGTCGGGGCCGCCCGCCTGGGAACCGGCCTTGAGCTCGGCCGCCACCGCTGCCGCGGCAAGGGTGTACTCGGTGTCCGGAATGCCCATGGCCTCGCCGTCGGCAGCGCCCGGTGCCACCGCGTCAACTGCCGGCGCTGTCCGGACACTGGGCTTCTTGGCGGCCGCGCCCGCCTTCTTCGCGGCAGCCGGTGCCCGGGTACCGGCTGCCGATGCGGAACCGGAGGCCACTGTGGAAGCCGGGGCAGCCGAAGCCGCAGCCTTAACCCCCGCGGCAGCCGGACCTGCGCCGGTCCGGGCTTCCTTCATTTCCGGGCCGGCGGGCTGCGGCACTGCAGCTCCGGCCGGGGCAGCCGCGGCCGGGGCAGCGTACTGCGCGGCCGATGCGTAGCTGCCCGACTCCGAGACTTCTTCCCCGGCCCTGGTTCCGGCTGCCGCAGGCCGGACGGTCTTGGGCCGCGCGGGGACGGCATCGCGGGCTACCGGGTGGGCGGGGATTTCATGCCGCCCGGCGAAATCCGGCGCCAGTTGGGGAATCCACGGCGCGAAGACGGTGGCCGTGAGCAACCCGAGGCTGCCCAGGAAACCCACCACGGCACCGATGCTGAAAGCGTTGACCATGATCAGGAAATAGAACGCGGTGGCAAAGGACGCGGTCACCGAGGCAAACTGGTCCACGGACAGCGAGCCGATGCGCAGCTTCGTCTTGGGAGCCACGCGGCGGATGACGAACAGCACCAGGACGGCTGCCGGCAGCAGGATGCTCAGGCCCAGGTGGAACAGGCTGGCCGAGTTCCACTGGTTCAGGCCGACTCCTTCCACCACGGCGGTCGGCAGGACCGAGGCCAGGAACAGCAAGGCCACGGAAACCGCGACCACGACATCCCTGAGGGTGAACGGCCCGACCACGGCCGTGCTGGCGCCGCCCTCGGCGGCCACTGTCTGATCTGCCATGTTGCATCTCCGATCTTCGCTGCCTCGTCAGCCGTGCACAGCTTTAGCGCTGGTCTTTAGCCTAATAAAGGTTCCGGACCTTCACTAGCAGGTGGGGCAGGCCCTTCCGTGTCGCCGGGGCGCCATGCCAGGGTCCGGCCAGCCCCTCCCTTGCCGATCCGGTGCGGGAGCAACCGTTCACCGCAGGATTCCGGCCGCTCGCGGCGCCATTGTGATGCCGGACACGCATTGCCCCCGGCAGGCGCTAAGGTGGTTTGCAGAACCAGTGGCAGCGCCCGCCCCGGGCGGGGTTGCTATGCCCGCGACACCATGAAGGGAACTTCACATGTCCGAATCCAACGGAACCCAGCCCGCTCCTGCCACAAGCGATGCGCTCGAGAACCTGCTGCACGAGAACCGCCGGTTCGCCCCGGATCCGGAATTCGCGGCCAATGCGGTGGCGCGGCCGGGGGTCTACGAGGAGGCGGCCGCGGACCGGCCGGCGTTCTGGGCCAGGCAGGCGCGGGAACTTTTGTCCTGGGAGAAGGACTTCGGGCAGGCGCTGGACTGGACGCACGCCCCGTTCGCGAAGTGGTTCGTGGGCGGGGAACTCAACGC
>NZ_JAAZSQ010000019.1 GCF_012395835.1 Arthrobacter mobilis | reverse complement strand
CCGCCGGACCAATCAGTCCGGCCTTTCCCCGCCGCGGTGTTCTAATTTATTTTCCCATTTCCATCCTGTCAAATCCGCGGTTTCCGTGGATTCAGGTGGAAATGGTGGACCCTCTGATGCCGGTTTACCCGGCGGGCCTCTCCGTCGGCCTGCCCGCAGTTTCCACTGCCGGGCCCCGGCGACTCAGAAAACATTACACCCTTGTCCGGGACTGCGCAAATCGCTCCCGCAGGCCACAAAAGGCAACGGGCCCGGCAGGGTTTCCACCCCGCCAGGCCCGTCCCCGCACTCGTCAGTCCCGCCCGTCAGGCGGGCACCTCGACCATGGCGAGCGTCCGCTTGCCCCGGCGCATCAGCAGGTATTTGCCGTGCAGCAGCTTGCCGGTGTCGATCACCACATCCGCATCGGTGATCTTCTCGTTGTTGACGTAGGCGCCGCCCTCGGCCACGGTGCGGCGGGCAGCCGAATTGCTCGCAGCCAGGCCTGAAGCAACCAGCAGGTCCACGATTCCCAGCGAGCCCCGGTCCGCCACTGCGCTGGGCAGTTCGGCGGTCGCGGCAACAAGCGTGGGCTCGTCGAGCTGGCCCAGCTCACCCTGGCCGAACAGCGCCGCGGAAGCGGCGATCACCTTGTCGGTCGCCTCCACGCCGTGAACGATGGAGGTGACATCGTAGGCCAGCGCACGCTGAGCCTCGCGCTGATGGGGACGCTCGGCCACAGCCTGTTCGAGTTCCTCGATCTGAGCCTTGGTCTTGAAGGTGAACACCTTCAGCCGGTCGATCACGTCCGCGTCGGCCGTATTCAGCCAGAACTGGTACATCGTGTACGGGCTGCACATGGTGGCGTCGAGCCAGATGGCATTACCCTCGCTCTTACCGAACTTGGTCCCGTCCGCATTGGTGATCAGCGGGGTGCCCAGCGCGTGGACGCTCTTGCCTTCGACCTTGTGGATCAGGTCGATGCCGCTGGTGAGGTTGCCCCACTGGTCGGAACCGCCGGTCTGCAGCATGCAGCCGTACTGGCGGAACAGCTCCAGGTAGTCCATGCCCTGCAGGATCTGGTAGCTGAACTCTGCATAGCTGATGCCCTCGTCCGAATTCAGGCGGGAGGCGACGATGTCCTTCTTGATCATCGTGCCGACGCGGAAGTGCTTGCCCACATCACGCAGGAAGTCCAGCACGCCCATCGGCGCCGTCCAGTCCAGGTTGTTCACGATGCGCGCGGCGTTGTCGCCTTCGAAGTCCAGGAAGCGCTGCACCTGGCCCTGCAGGTAGCCCACCCACTCGGCCACCGTTTCCTTGGTGTTCATGGTGCGCTCGGCGGTTGGGCGCGGATCGCCCACCAGCCCGGTGGAACCGCCGACCAGACCGAGGGGCTTATGGCCGGCCAGCTGGAGCCGGCGCATCGTCAGCAGCTGCACCAGGTTCCCCAGGTGCAGGCTCGGCGCCGTCGGGTCGAAGCCGCAATAATACGTGATCGGTTCCCCGGCCAGCAGCTTCTCCAGCTCGGCCTCGTCAGTGGAAACATGGACCAGTCCACGCCATTTCAGTTCCTGCCAGATATTGGCGAAGGCCTGATCGTTGCGTTGGGAACTCAAAAACGTATTAGTTGACACGGTTCCTCAATTTATCAGCCTTCAATCCCTGCAGGGACATCACCGGCAGTAATGAGGCGCAGCCGCTGCGTAGGCCTGGTCATGGCCACGTAGAGGTCTCCGACCTTGCCGCCCAGACCGTCCAGCAGTTCGCCCGGCTCGATGACCACAACGCCGTCGAACTCCAGTCCCTTGGCCTCCTTCGGCCCGATCACGGTGATGTCCTGGCCCGGCCCGCCGGCCCCAGAGCCGACGCGCTCCCCATAGATCCGTGCGACGGCGGTGCGTACCTCCGCCACCCGGTGCTCGGCGGCGATAATCGCCAGCAGGCCGCCATCAACGGCCGCGAGTTCCTCGGGGAGCACCTCGAGCAGGTGCGGCACCAGCGCACTGCCGTTGTCCCCGTCCTTGTTCCTGTCTTTGTTCCCGCCGTCGATCCGGTCGATCAGCGGTGCCCACCGGCCTTCCCGGACCGCCTTGGGCGCCGAGACCACCAGGCCGGCAGCCACGGCCATCCGCACGGCCGCTTCCGCTATCTGCGCGGGGGTCCGGTAGTTGACCGTCAGTTCCTCCAGACGCCAGCGGTCCTGGGCGAACGGTTCCAGCGCCTGCTGCCAGGAGCGCGCTCCGGCAGCGGAGCTCGTCTGGGCAATGTCCCCCACCACGGTGAATGATTTCAGCGGGCAGCGGCGCATGAGCAGGCGCCACTGCATGGGGGAAAGCTCCTGCGCCTCGTCCACGACAATGTGCCCGAAGGCCCAGGTCCTGTCCGCGGCCGCCCGTTCGGCGGCCGTCAGGCGCGTGTCCTGGCCACGGTTATGGTCGGCCAGGTCCTCGGCGCTGACCAGCCCGTCGATGCCGGCTTCGCGCAGCATCTGGTCGACGTTCTTCAGCGACTGCTCGGCATTGGCCAGATCCCGGGCCCGTTCGTGGTCCTGGTGGGCCTTGTCCCTGCCGGCCGACGCGTCCAGTTCGCCCAGCAGCTCCGCGGCCTCATCCAGCAGCGGCACGTCCGCCTCCGTCCAGGGCGCCTGGGGATCCCGCAGCAGCAGAGCCGCTTCCGCCTCGCTGAAGCCATCCATGGCCGCCGCGAGGTGGGCCGGCTTGCTCAGCAGTTCGCGGATCAGCTTTTCCGGGGTCAGCGGCATCCAGCACAAGTTCAGGGCGATCCGCACATCCCGGGCAGAACGCACATCTTCGGCCAAATATGACCGGTCCGCGGTGTTGCCGGCGCCGGAGGATTTCTCCAGCTTGTCCATCAGCTGCTCGGTGAGCTCGCGCAGCAGCACTTTCACGAAGGTCGCCCGGGCCTCGTTGTGCGGCTTGCCCGTGGCCCGTGCCTTGTCGCGTGCCCGGGTCACCTGGCGCGGCGTCAGCGTCAGCACGGTGCCCTCGACGTTGAGCTTGCGCGGCTCGGCCAGCACACGCTGCCGGTTGGCGACGGCGCGGGCGACGACGTCGGCCATGGCCAGACGTCCCTTGATCTCGGCGACGGCCGGGTTCCTTTCCGGCACGGCGTTGATCCCAGGCAGCAGCCTGCCCGGGGTCGTCATCACGACGCCGGTTTCGCCCAACGAGGGCAGCACTCGTTCGATATAGGTCATGAAGGAGTTGGACGGACCGACCAGCAGCACACCGGCGGATTTCAACCGCTCGCGGTGGGTATACAGCAAGTAGGCGGCACGGTGCAGCGCCACTGCGGTCTTGCCGGTGCCCGGCCCGCCCTGGACCACCAGCACGCCCGGCATCGGGGCCCGGATAATCCGGTCCTGCTCGGCCTGGATGGTGCCCACGATGTCGGACATCTGGCCGGTGCGCTTGGAATTCAGCGCGGCGAGCAGGGCGCCCTCGCCCTGCAGGCTGCTCGACTCGTCGAGCATCGACAGGTCCAGGACGTCGTCTTCGATGCCGCGGACCTGCCGGCCGTCCAGGATCAGGTGCCGCCGGCGCCGGACGCCGAGGCGGTCGAACGCCGTCGCCTGGTAGAAGGCGCCGGCCTCGGGGGCCCGCCAGTCCACCATCAGCCGCTGCAGGTCCGCGGTGCTCAGGCCGATGCGGCCGATATAGCGGGCTTCGCCGCTGTCCAGGTCAAGCCGGCCGAAGACCAGCCGGTCATCCACGGCGTTCAGCTGGGCGAGCCGGTCCTCGTACATGCTGGCGAAGGCGTCGCGCTCGGACACATTCTGCATCGAGCCCACGGCTCCCGAACGCCGCACCCTGGCCAGCTGTTCCTGTTTCTCGGCACGCAGTTCATCGAGACGGCGGTACAGCCCCGCAACGTAGTTGCGCTCGTGTTCCAGCTCCGCATGCGCCGTGTGCGCTTCCTGCATTCTGTAGTTCCCTCCAGCAAAGACCGACCGTCCATTCTACCGGCATTGCAGCGAATGATCACAGTGTACGCATTGCGAACCGGTAAAGATCCGGCAACGCCGCCAAGGGGTGCGGCCGCAGGTCCGCTGGTCTGCAGGGCCGGACTAAACGCCGGCGGCGGCGCTGCGGGTGCGCGGTTTGGCCGGCCGGTACGGCGACACGGTCCGGTCCCCGGCAATCCAGAAGCGCCAGGGGTAGGCTGCCGTTCCGCCTTCGCCGCCGACCCCTACGCGGGGTCCCGTCCGGACATGCTGCGCCGGGGCGTGCGGAAGCTGCAGCGTCAGGGAACCAGGCTGGAACGCCCGGCCGTCGTCGGCCAGCGTCAGCCCGAGGGCCTGCGCCAGCCGGGCCGGTCCCTTGGCCAGCTCGGTGTCGTCTTTGGCCGACGCACGGCGGCGGCGGGCCAGGTCCAGCCCGCCGGTCACCTCCCCGGCCCGTACCAGCACACCGGTGGCTTGTCCTTCATGGCCGCAGACGATGTTCACGCAGTGGTGCATCCCGTAGGTGAAATAGACATAGATATGGCCCGGAGGGCCGAACATGGTCCGGTTCCGCTTGGTCATGCCGCGGAACGCATGGGAGCCGGGATCGTGCTCGCCCAGGTACGCTTCGACTTCGCTGATCCTGACCGCCACCTCGCCCTCCGCCGTCGTGTGCGCAAACCGGGCGCCCAGCAGGCCGGGCGCGACGTCGACGGCAGGCCTGGCGAGCCAGTGCAGCAGGGCACCGTCCATTCAGCTGCTGCGGTTCCCGGGCGCACCGGTCCCGAAGACTCGCCGGTAGAACTTGGCCAAGGCGTCGAGCCGGTGCGCGGACGGATGCACCTCACCCCCGGCGAGCAGCACCGCCAGGGCGTCCAGCCGGTCATGCCACTTGCCCAGCAGCACATCGGTCCTACCCGGGGAGCGCAGGGTGTGGCTCAGCTGCAGCAGGGTCTTGGAACCGGCAGGCGAAAGCAGCCAGTGGACCGAGCTTTCCTGGACTTCGGGGCTGGACCAACTGTACTCCAGGGCCTGGTCGCCGAGTACATAGGACACGTCCCCTTCCAGCGTGAAGTCGGGGAAGTCCAGCTTGATCACTCCGCCCACCTGCAGCTGGAGCTTTCCCGGAGCCAGCCAGCGGGAGAACTTGGCGGGATCGGTCAGGGCCTGCCAGACGGTATCGCGGTCCGCATCGAGCAGGCGGTCGAAATGCACGGAAGTGTGGCCGGACTCCTTCCGGACGGTGCCCATGGACGGCGACAGCGAATACTCCCGGGCGTAGGCCTCGCGCAGCGGCGTCCAGCGGTCGGTGCTGTTGTCCGGAGTCCGGCCGGCGGCCACCGCTTCCAACCCTTCCAGGATGGTCTGCCAGCCGGCACTGCCCTCGGTCAGGAAATCGGAGCTTTCGGTCCGGGCACGGAATTGCAGCAGGGTACCTCCGGCGCTTTCGAGCACGCGCCATTCGATCACGGACTCGTCGCCGAGTTCGTCCTCCCACGTGATCTGCAGGCTGAGCGGCGGGTTGTACTGCAGTACCGTGCCGCTGGCGGAGCCGCTGCCCAAATCCAGTTCGTAGGGATGGCCCAGGGCCCAGTCGTCCAGCAGGTTGCCGAGCCACTTCGCCACTTTCCCGCGTTCGGTGAGCAGGCTCCAGATATAGCTGCGGGGATAGTCGAGCTGAAGGTCGAAGGCCAGGACGTAGTCGCCGTCGACCCGTTCGATCCGCCCGGTGGGAACCACTTTGTCTGCATCCGGCGTCAGCGTCGTCATGAATCACAACCTACCCCACGGGCCCGTGATGCCGGTAGGGAAGGGCCGGCCGGCCAGGAAGATACTACGGCGCAGCCTCCCGTTGCTGCCCGCAGGCCGAATAGTGTCGGTAGCAGATGGTGGACTGGTGCCATGGCAGGAAGCACGTTTCCGGAACCGGAGCCGCACGACGGCCCGGCGGACTGGGAACAGTAGTTCTTCCGGCGCTGGGGTGATCCATACGGCCCGGTGCCGGCCGACCCATGGGCAGACTGCCCGGAGGTCTATCCCGGGCCTGGCCTGCAGGACGACGAGGCCCCGGACGCAGGGGTCAGCGCTGACGACGACGAACGCTCCAGCCTGCCGGCTGATTTGGCGACTGGGACCAGCCTGCCTGCCGCGGCTCCGGAGCAGCCGTGGCAACTGCTGGCCGCCATGGTGCCCGAACAGCTGGGCTATCCCGAGGCGGCCCGGTATCTGGAGGCGGCCCGGCGCGCCGGGGCCTGGCTGGAGGCCTGCACCGCCCGGCTCGCACACCGCCTGCTGGACCGGGCCCTGGCCGAACAACCCGCCGTCTTCGGCCCCGACGTCCCGGACCGGGCCCGGACCAGCGCCGGGGACCTGGCCGGACTCTCAGCGGCCGCGGAGCTCGCCGGGCTGCTGCGCATCTCCGAGGGGACTGCCCGGGCCCGGCTGGACCAGGCCCGGCAGCTGTGCACCCGCTACCCTGCCACCCTGGCCGCGCTGGAGGCCGGGCAGATCACCCGCGCCCAGGCGGGGGTGATCCTGGACCAGGCCGCCGGCTTGTCCCCGCAGGCCCGCACGCAACTGGAGGTCCTGCTCCTGGCCGCGGCCGGGCTGGACGTGCCGGGCCTGCGCCGGAAGGCCCGCCGGATCCGGGAGCGGCACGGACCCGGAGTCCCTTTCCGCGCGCCGGGTCCGTGCCGAGGCGGGCCGGGCCGTGGACCTGCAGCCCGGAGCTGACGCCATGGCGTATCTGGGTGCCTGGCTGCCGGCCGAAACCGCGCATGCGGCCTTTGACCGGCTGACCCGCGCCGCAAAGTCCCTCCAGGGACCGGACGAACCGCGCACCTTGGCCCAGCTGCGCGCCGACGTGCTCGCCGACCTGCTCCTGAACGCGGGCCTGGACGCCGGGCCCGCCGCCGGCATCCGCGCCCAGGTCGCCGTCACCGTCCCGGTCTTCACCCTGCTGGGCCTAGACGAGGAACCGGCCGAGCTCGAAGGCTACGGGCCCATCCCGGCCGAAACCGCCCGCCGGCTCTGTGCGCACGCCCCCTCCTTCCGCCGCCTCCTGACCCACCCCGAGACCGGGATCCGGCTTTCCTGGGGGCGGAGTACCTACCGGGTCCCGGCGGATCTGGCCCGCGCTGTGCGGCACCGCAACCCGGCTTGCACCTTCGCCGGCTGCCGCCGCGCCGCCCTGCACTGCGAGCTGGACCATACCCGCGCCTTCGCCGAGGGCGGCACCACCAGCCTGGACAACCTCGGCCCGAGCTGCAGGCCCCACCACCGGCTCAAGCACACCACCGGCTGGACCCCCGCCCAGCACCCCGGCGGCATCTTCACCTGGACCTCGCCGGCCAGCTACGCCTACGCCACCGTCCCGGACCACCTGGAGACCGGCCCGCCCCGCTACCCGCAGGCCATCCTCCAGCACCTGCCCGAGGCACACCGCCAGCGCCTGCTCCGCGCCGCCGAAGAACTCCGCCAACCCCGCCCGCCCGACGTCCCGCCGGACGGGGAAGCACCGCCGCCCTTCTGACCGGAACCGGCCCCTCGCCGGCAGCACAAAACACAACAACAAGCGGCGGGCCGGCCTCCCGTTCGGAAAGCCGGCCCGCCGCCATCGGAATCACCGCAGCAGGTGTCAGCCGCCCGCCACATAGCCGCGGGCAGCGTAGTCGCGGGCCGGGGCCAGTTCGGCCTTCAGCGCAGCCAGCTGGGCCGCCACCGCGGACGGAGCCGTGCCGCCCTGCGAGCTGCGGCTGTTCAGCGACCCTTCCACGCTCAGCACGGACCGCACGTCCGGCGTCAGGTGCGGCGAGATGCCCGCATAGTCTTCGTCGGACAGATCCCAGAGCTCCACCCCGCGGCTCTCGGCCAGCTTGACCGCCGCGCCGGAGAGCTCGTGGGCTTCACGGAAGGGCACGCCCTCGCGGACCAGCCATTCGGCGATGTCGGTGGCCAGCGCAAAGCCCTGCGGCGCCAGGGATTCCAGCCGCTCCGTATTGAAGACCAGCGTGGCGATCATGCCCGAGACCGCCGGCAGCAGCAGCTCCAGGGTGTCCGCGGCGTCGAACACCGGTTCCTTGTCTTCCTGCAGGTCCCGGTTGTACGCCAGCGGCAGGCCCTTGAGCGTGGCCAGCAGCCCGGTCAGGTCGCCGATCAGCCTGCCTGCCTTGCCGCGGGCCAGTTCGGCCACGTCAGGGTTCTTCTTCTGCGGCATGATCGAGGACCCCGTGGAGTACGCGTCGTCCAGGGTGACGAAGGAAAATTCCTTGGTCGCCCACAGGATGATTTCCTCGGAGATCCGGGACAGGTCCACCCCGATCATCGCAGCCACCCAGGCGAACTCGGCGAAGACATCGCGCGATGCGGTGCCGTCGATCGAGTTCCAGACGGCCGAGTCGAAACCGAGTTCCTCGGCCACCGCCACGGGATCCAGGCCGAGCGAGGATCCGGCCAGCGCGCCGGACCCGTACGGGGACACGGCGGCGCGCCTGTCCCAGTCCGCCAGGCGCTGCACGTCGCGCAGCAATGCCCAGGCGTGGGCGAGCAGATGGTGGGAGAGCAGCACCGGCTGGGCGTGCTGCAGGTGGGTCCGGCCGGGCATGGCCACCTGCGGGTGCCGTTCGGCCTGGGCCACCAGCGCGTCCACCGTGTCCAGCACGCCGCGGGCGATGATCCGGGCATGGTCGCGCAGGAACATCCGGCCCAGCGTGGCGATCTGGTCGTTGCGGGACCGGCCGGCCCGCAGCTTCCCGCCCAGGTGGGCACCAGCCCGCTCGATCAGCCCGCGCTCGAGCGAGCCGTGCACGTCCTCATCGGTGTCCGCCGCCACATAGGCGCCGGAGGCCACATCGGCGTCGAGCGCGTCCAGCGCGGCCAGCATGCCCTCCAGTTCGCCGTCGTCCAGCAGCCCGGCCTTGTGCAGCACCCGGGCATGCGCGCGCGATCCGGCAATGTCGTAGCGGGCCAGCCGCCAGTCGAAGTGCGTGGATTTGCTCAGCGCGGCCAGTGCGTCAGCCGGGCCGCCGGCGAACCGGCCGCCCCAGAGCGCACCCTGGACGGTCCCCGGGCGCGCCCCCGCAGTACCGGAATCCTGGCTCACGGCTACTTGCTTCCCGCCACGCGCTCGTCGCGCTCGGAGGCCACCTTGGAGGACAGGCCGAAGATGTCGATGAAACCGCGGGCGCTGGACTGGTCGAAGGCGTCGCCGGTGTCGTAGGTGGCCAGGTTGAAGTCGTACAGCGAGCTGTTCGAGCGCCGGCCGGTGACCGTAGCGCGGCCGCCGTGCATTTCCATCCGGATGTCGCCGGAGACGTACTTCTGGGTGTCCTCGATGAAGGTGTCCAGGGAGCGCTTGAGCGGGGAGAACCACTGGCCGTCGTACACCAGCTCGGTCCAGCGCTGGCCCACGATCTTCTTGAAGCGGGCCTGCTCGCGCTCGACGGTGACGTTCTCGAGCTCCTTGTGCGCGGCGATCAGGGCCATCGCGCCCGGTGCCTCGTAGACTTCGCGGGACTTGATGCCCACCAGGCGGTCCTCGACGATGTCGATGCGGCCGATGCCCTGGGCGCCGGCGCGGTGGTTCAGCTGCTGGATGGCCTCGAGCGGGGTCACCGGATCGCCGTCGAGGGCCACTGGGATGCCCTGCTCGAAGGTGATGATGACCTCGTCGGCCACCGGCGGGAAGTCCGGGGAGGCGGTGTAGTCGTAGACGTCCTTGGTGGGCCCGTTCCAAATGTCCTCGAGGAAGCCGGTTTCCACGGCGCGTCCCCAGACGTTCTGGTCGATGGAGAACGGGTTCTTCTTGGTGGTGACGATCGGCAGGTTCTTCTCCTCCGCATAGGCGATGGCCTTGTCGCGGGTGAGCGCCAGGTCGCGGACCGGGGCAATGCACTTCAGGTCCGGGCCCAGGGTCTGGATGCCGACCTCGAAGCGGACCTGGTCGTTGCCCTTGCCGGTGCAGCCGTGGGAGACGGTGGTGGCGCCGAACTCGCGGGCGGCGGCGACCAGGTGCTTGACGATCACCGGGCGGGAGAGCGCGGACACCAGCGGGTAGGCGTCCATGTACAGGGCGTTGGCCTTCAGCGCCGGCATGCAGTACTCGGCGGCGAATTCGTCGCGGGCGTCGGCGATATACGCTTCGACGGCGCCGCAGTCCAGCGCGCGCTGGCGGATGGTTTCCAGGGATTCGCCGCCCTGGCCGACGTCGACGGCGACGGCGATGACCTCGGCGCCGGTCGCCTCGGCGATCCAGCCGATGGCCACGGAGGTGTCGAGGCCACCGGAGTAGGCCAGAACAATGCGGTCAGTCACGTTAGGTGCTCCTAGCTAGTGATGGGGGTTGTTAAGAGTTCAAAGTTCAGCCGCTGCGGGCCGGATCGTCGGCCAGCTGCAGGAAGCGGGCGGCGACTTCGGTGCCGCCCTGCGGATCCCGGGTGACCAGCAGCACCGTGTCGTCCCCGGCGATGCTGCCCAGCACCGACGGCATGACCGAATGGTCGATGGCCAGGGCCAGGAAGTTCGCGGCCCCGGGCGGAGTGCGCAGCACCACGAGGTTCCCGGATGCTTCGGCCGTGACCAGCAGGTCGGCACACAGCTTGGCCAGCCGGGCGTCCAGGATTTCCTGCGTCAGCCCGCTCTGCGGCGAGCGCTCGCCGCCTTCGGACGGGACTGCGTAGACCAGGCCGCCGTCCCCGCCGCGCACGCGGACGGCACCAAGCTCCACCAGGTCGCGCGAGAGTGTGGCCTGCGTCACCTGCACACCCTCGGCGGCGAGCAGGGCCGCCAGCTCGGCCTGCGACCGGACGGACTGTCCGGTCAGGATCGCGGTGATCCGGGCCTGGCGGGCCGTCTTGGTGGTGGGCATGCTGGTCATGACAGTCTTCCCCGTGCAGGCTTCAGGATACCGCCCGCAGCGGGGCCAGGCCGGACTTGTCCATCAGCCAGGCCATCAGGGCCTTCTGCGCGTGCAGCCGGTTCTCCGCCTCGTCCCAGACCACCGACTGCGGGCCGTCGATCACCTCGGCGGCGATCTCGTAGCCGCGGTAGGCGGGCAGGCAGTGCAGCACGATGGCGTCCGGCGCCGCCAGTTTCAGCGCCGCCGCGTCCACCGAGTAGGCCCGGAACAGTTCCTGCCGCTGGGCCTTTTCCTCCTCCTGGCCCATGGACACCCAGGTGTCGGTGGCCACGACGTCGGCCCCGGCCAGGGCCGCCGCGGCGTCGGTGGTGGCGAGCACCGAACCGCCGGTCGCGGCGGCCCGCTCCTTGGCGGCCGCGACGACGGCCTCGGGGGGCAGGTAGCCTTCCGGCCCGGCCACGCGCACGTTCATGCCGGCGGTGGCGCAGGCCAGCAGGTAGGAGTTGGCCATGTTGTTGGCCGCATCCCCGAGGTAGGCGAGGGTCAGGCCGGACAACTGCCCCTTGTGCTCCTTGACGGTCAGCAGGTCGGCCAGCAGTTGGCAGGGATGGTAGTCGTCCGAGAGCGAGTTGATGACCGGCACCTCGGACAGGGCCGCCATCTCCTCCAGGCCCGAGTGGGCGTAGGTGCGCCAGACAACCGTGGCGACCATGCGCTCCAGGACGCGGATGGTGTCCGGAATGGATTCCTTGTGTCCCATCTGCGCTTCGCCCGGGTTGATGATCAGCGGCACCCCGCCCAGGTCGGCGATCCCGGCGGCGAAGGAGACCCGGGTGCGGGTGGAGGTCTTGTCGAAGATGACCGCGACGGTCTTGCGCCCGGCGCCGTCCCCGGCGTAGGGCTGGTAGAGGTACGGGGACTTCTTCATCTGCGCCGCAAGCTCGAGGACTTCGGCCTGCTCGGCGGGGCTCAGGTCGGTGTCGACCAGGAAGTGCCGGATCGTGTTCCGGAGCGCGCCGGGGGTCGTGCTGGAAGTCGTCGTGCTGGAAGTCATGGCATGTCCTTGCCTGCGGCGGCGGCCGCGGTTGTGATCAGCGCCGGCAGCGCGTCAAGGAAACGTGCGGCCTGGTCGCGGGTCAGGATCAGGGGCGGGGCCAGGCGCAGGGTGCGCGGGCCGGGGGCGTTGATGATGAAGCCTGCCTCCAGCGCGGCCTGCACCACCTGCGGCGCAATACCGGCAGGAAAATCCGCGTCCAGGTCAAAGCCGATCAGCAGGCCTTCGCCGCGCACTTCGACGACGCCGGGCACGGAGGCGAGGCGCCCGCGCAGCCAGGCCCCGACGTCGGCGGCGTGCTGCAGCAGCCCGCGGGCCTCGAGCGAATGCAGCGTGGCCAGCGCGGCAGCGGTGGCCACCGGGTTGCCGCCGAAGGTGGTCCCATGCTGGCCGGCGGCCAGCAGGCCGGACACCTCGTCCCCGAAGGTGATGAGCGCCCCGATGGGGAAGCCGCCGCCCAGGCCCTTGGCCAGGGTGACCGCATCCGGGACGATCTGCTCGCCGCCGGCCACCTCGCCCTGGAAAGCGAACCAGTTGCCGGTCCGCCCGGCACCGGACTGCACCTCGTCCAGGATCAGCAAGGCGCCCGCCTCGCGGGTGATCTCCCGGGCGGCCTTGAGGTAGCCGGGCGGCAGCGGCCGGACGCCGACCTCGCCCTGGATGGGCTCGAGCACGACGGCGGCCACCGTGTCGTCCACGGCCTCGCGCAATGCGTCCGGGTCCCCGAAGGGCAGGTGCTCGACGCCGCCGGGCAGCGGCTCGAACGGCTCCCGGTAGGCCTGCTTCGCGGTCAGCGCCAGCGCGCCCATGGTGCGGCCGTGGAAGGCGCCCTCGAGGGCAATGATCCGGGTGCGCGGGGTCTGCGCGGTGCCGGCATTGCGCCGGGCCAGCTTGAATGCCGCCTCGTTGGCCTCGGTGCCGGAGTTGGCGAAGAACACCCGGGAACCGGAGGGAGCCTGGGCGAGCTCAAGCAGCTTCTCGGCCAAGCCAATCTGGGTGGGACTGGTGAAGAAATTGGACACATGCCCCAGGGTCGCCAGCTGGCTGGACACGATGCCGGTCAGGAACGGGTCGGCATGCCCCAGCGCATTGACGGCAATCCCGCCGAGCAGGTCCAGGTACTCCTTGCCGTCGGCGTCCCACACCGTGCAGCCGGTGCCGCGCACCAGCACACGCTGCGGGGTGCCGAACACTCCCATCAGGGAGTTGTTGTACCGGGCGAGCAGTTCCTGGTTGTGCAGGCCCTCGAACTCCACCAGTTGTGCAGCAGTCTGCACTTCGCTCATGAATCTTCTCCGTCCGGGACGACCTGCGTGCCGATGCCCGCCGTCGTGAATATTTCCAACAGAATCGAATGTGCCATCCGCCCGTCGACGACGGCTGCCCGTTCCACTCCCCCGTCCACGGCCTTCAGGCACGCTTCCATCTTCGGGATCATGCCGGATTCGAGCGTAGGCAGCAGGGCGCGCAGGTCCGATGCGGTCAGCGAGGAGATCAGCGAGGAGCGGTCCGGCCAGTTGGCGTAGAGGCCCTCCACATCGGTCAGGATCAGCAGCCGCGAGGCATGCAGCGCGTCCGCCACGGCCGCAGCCGCGGTATCGGCGTTGACGTTGAGCACTTGGTGGGTGGGCTCCCCGTCCCGGCTGATTTCCGGGGCCACGGTGGAGATCACCGGGATCCGCCCCGCCTCGAGCAGGTCCAGGATGGCGGAGGGGTTCACGCCCACCACCTCGCCGACCAGGCCCAGGTCCACTTCTTCGCCGTCCACCACGGTGCCGGTGCGCACGGCCTGCAGCAGGCCGCCGTCTTCGCCGGACATGCCGACGGCGTAGGGGCCGTGGGAGTTGATCAGGCCCACCAGTTCGCGCCCGACCTGTCCGGTGAGCACCATCCGGACCACGTCCATGGCTTCCGGGGTGGTCACGCGCAGGCCGCCCTTGAACTCGGATTCGATGCCGAGCTTGCCGAGCATGGCGTTGATCTGCGGGCCGCCGCCGTGGACCACCACGGGCTTGATGCCCACGTGGTGCAGGAACACGATGTCCTCGGCAAAGGCGCGCCGCAGCTCATCGTTGACCATCGCGTTGCCGCCGTACTTGACCACGACGGTGGTGCCGGCGAACCGCTGGATCCAGGGCAGGGCCTCGATCAGCGTCGCGGCCTTGTCCTGCGCAATAAGCATTGAAGTGTTCATCATGACAGCCTTACCTGGAGTCTTAGCTGGAGTAAGCCGAGTTTTCGTGGACGTACTCGTGGGTCAGGTCGTTGGTCCAGATGGTGGCCGTTTCGCTGCCGGCGTTCAGGTCGATCACCACCGACACCTCGCGGCCGGACAGATCCACCAGGCTGCGGGACTCCCCCACGCCGCCGTTGCGGCAGACCTGGACGCCGTTCATCGTGACGTTGAGCTGTTCCGGTTCGAAGACGGCATCGGTGGTGCCGACGGCGGAGAGCACGCGGCCCCAGTTCGGATCGTTGCCGAAGATGGCGGTCTTGAACAGGTTGGAGCGGGCCACCGCCCGGCTGACCGTTTCCGCATCCGCCTCGGAGGCCGCGTTCACGGTGGTGACGGCGATGTCGTGGCTGGCGCCCTCGGCGTCGCCGATCAGCTGGCGGGCCAGGTCGGCACAGACCGTGGTCAGCCGTTCGGTGAATTCCGCCGGCTCCGGGGCGACTCCGGAGGCGGCCGAGGACATCAGCACCACGGTGTCGTTGGTGGACATGCACCCGTCCGAGTCCGTGCGGTCGAAGGTGACCCGGGTGGCCTGGCGCAGCGCCGCATCCAGCGCTGCCTGTTCCAGCACGGCGTCGGTGGTGATCACCACCAGCATGGTCGCCAGTCCCGGGGCGAGCATGCCGGCGCCCTTGGCCATGCCGCCAATGCTGTAGCCGGCACCGGTGGAGGCTGCCTGCTTCGGGACCGTATCGGTGGTCATGATCGCCGTGGCCGCTTCGGCGCCGCCGTCCGCGGACAGCGCGGCCGCTGCCGCGTCGACGCCGGGCAGCACCTTGTCCATGGGCAGCTGCTCACCGATCAGGCCGGTGGAGCAGACCACCACGTCCCCGGCGGAAACGCCCAGCGCTCCGGCGGTTTTTTCCGCCGTGGCATGCGTGTTCTGGAAGCCCTCCGCGCCGGTGCAGGCGTTGGCGCCGCCCGAATTGAGGATGACGGCGTCGACCCGCCCGTCGCTGATTACCTGGCGGGACCACAGCACCGGGGCTGCGGCCACCCGGTTGGACGTGAAGACCGCCGCGGCCGCCCTGGCCGGGCCGTCGTTGACCACCAGGGCCATGTCCGGTTTGCCGGAGGCCTTCAGGCCGGCGGTGACGCCCGCGGCGCGGAAGCCCTTAGGTGTGGTGACGCTCACGGTGCTGCTCCCTGGTGGGTCAGGCCCGCGGTCTCCTCGAGGCCGAGGGCGATGTTCATGGACTGGACAGCACCACCGGCGGTGCCCTTGGTGAGGTTGTCGATGGCGCAGGTGACGACCACCCGGCCGCTGTGCTCGTCCAGGGCCAGCTGCAGCACCGTGTGGTTGGAGCCAAGCACGGCCTTGGTGTGCGGCCAGCGGCCCTCGGGCAGCAGGTGCACGAAGGGTTCGTCGGCATATGCCGCGGACCAGGCCTCGCGCAGTGCAGTGGCGGTGGTGCCGGGCCGCACCTTCGCGGTCGCGGTGGTCAGGATGCCCCGGCTCATGGGAGCCAGCGTGGGCGTGAAGGAGATCGTGACCTGCTCGCCGGCGGCCGCGCTCAGGCCCTGTTCGATTTCCGGGGTATGGCGGTGGCCGCCGCCCACGCCGTAGGGGTTCATGCCGCCCATGACTTCGGACCCGAGCAGGTTCACCTTGGCGGACTTGCCCGCGCCGGAGGTTCCGGAGGCGGAGACGATGACGACGTCACCGGGCTCCAGCAGGCCCGCGGCGAAGCCGGGGGCCAGCGCCAGCAGGGAACTGGTCGGATAGCAGCCGGGCACGGCGATCCGCCGTGCGCCGCGCAGCCGCTCGCGGTGGCCCGGCAGCTCCGGAAGCCCGTACGGCCAGGTTCCCGCGTGGGCGGAACCGTAGAATTTCTCCCAGGCGATTGGATCTTCGAGGCGGTGGTCCGCCCCGGCGTCGATCACCAGTGTGTCCTCGGGCAGCTGGGCGGCGATGCCGGCGCTGGCCCCGTGCGGCAGCGCCAGGAAGACCACGTCGTGGCCGGCCAGGTTCGCGACGGTGGTCTCGACCAGTTCACGGTTGCCGAGCGCATGCAGGTGCGGTTGGAGTTCGCCCAGCGGCGCCCCGGCATTGCTGTGGGCCGTAATGGCGCCGATGGTCACGTCCGGGTGGCTGGCGAGCAGGCGCAGCACCTCGCCGCCGGCATAGCCGCTGGCCCCGGAGACGGCAACAGAAAAACTCATGACACCCAGCGTACAGCAAGATTATGCACAAGTCATGATATTTATGCAGGCAAGCGGACCCGCCGGCTGCCTAGGATGGTCCCGGACCGGATACCTGGAACCCGGACACCCAGAGAGGACTCCCCAGATGACCCGAACAGCCAAGGCCATTGTGGCAGCCGCCCCGGGCGGCCCGGAAGTCCTGCAGCTGCAGGACGTGGACATCCCGGAGCCCGGCCCCGGGCAGCTGCTGGTGAAAGTGGCCGCCACCGGAGTGAATTTCATCGAGACCTACGAGCGCAGCGGCACCTACAAGGTCGCCTTCCCCTACACCCCCGGCAGCGAGGCCGCCGGGACGGTCGTGGCCCTGGGGCCGGGAGTGGACGGCAGTGCGGGTGTGGGCGAAGGTGACCGCGTGGCCTTCTCCGAAGGCCTCAGGACCTACGCCGAGTATGCCCTGGTTCCCGCGGAGGCGGCCCTGCCGGTGCCCGACGGCATCAGCGACGAGGTGGCGGCCGCCATCCCGCTGCAGGGCATGACCGCCCACTACCTGGTCAATTCCACCTTTGTGGTGGGCCCGGAGCACACGGTGCTCACACACGCCGGCGCCGGCGGCGTCGGCCTGATCCTCACCCAGCTGATCAAGGCCAAGGGCGGCCGGGTGATCACCACCGTCTCCTCGGACGACAAGGCGGAGCTTGCCCGCGCCGCCGGCGCGGACGAGGTGCTGCGCTACCGGGGCTTCCCCGACAGGGTCCGGGAGCTGACCAACGGTACCGGCGTGGACGTGGTGTACGACGGCGTGGGCAGGGATACCTTCGACGGCTCGCTGGCGTGCTTGCGCAAACGGGGCATGATGGTGCTCTTCGGCGGCGCCTCCGGGCAGGTTCCGCCGTTCGACCTGCAGCGGCTGAACGCCGGCGGGTCGCTCTTCGTCACCCGGCCCAAGCTGGCGGACCACCTGCTGACGCCCAAGGAGCGGCGCTGGCGCTCGGCCGACCTGTTCGACGCCGTCCTGGCCGGCACGCTCGACATCCGGATCGGCGCCAGTTATCCGCTCGCCGAGGCGGCCCGGGCGCACGAGGATCTGCAGGCCCGGCGCACCACCGGCAAGCTGCTGCTGATCCCGTAGCCTGCGCATTGAACCGGATTAAACCGGCAGGCGCCGCCCGGCTTCCCGGGCGGCGCCTGCATCGTTTTAGGCGGCGGGTTTAAGCGGCGGGGCCCCTTTTACCGCTGGACCGCCCCGAAACGCTCCGCGGCCAGGGCCACGGCGGCGGCCCGGGCCTCCGAGGCCTCCTCGGCGGTGAGCGTGCGGTCGTTGGCGCGGAAGCGCAGGCCGAACGCCAGCGACTTCTTGCCTTCGCCAATGCCGGTGCCGGTGTAGACGTCGAAGAGCGAGATGTCCTCGAGCAGTTCGCCGGCGCCCTCGCGCAGCGTCTCCAGCACCTCGCCGGCGGTGGTGGAGGCATCCACCACCAGCGCCACGTCCTGGGTGGCCAGCGGGTAGGTGGAGATGTGCCGGGCCACCACCACGTCGGCGGCGGCCTCGAACAGCGCGTCGGCATCCAGTTCCAGGGCCACGGTCCGGGCCGGCAGGTCGCGGCCCGCGAGCAGCTTCGGATGCAGTTCGCCGGCGTAGCCGACCAGCTGCCCGCTGCGCAGCGAAAGCGCCGCCGTGCGGCCGGGGTGGAACGCCTGGTGGCTGCCTTGGGACACCACCAGTTCCACGCCGAGCACGTCCGCGACCAGGCGTGCGGCGTCGAGCGCGTCCGCCCAGTCCCACGGGCGTGGGGTGTGGCCTGCGCCGGCCGGGGATTCGTGGCCGGTGAACACCGCCGCGATGTGCAGCGGCTGCGCGGGCAGTCCGGCGTCGAGCCCGTCCAGCACTTCCTCCGCGGGCAGCTGGCCCAGCGGCGGGATCTCGGCGGACCCCAGGGGGCCGTCGCCTGGCAGGAAGACCAGGCCGGCCTCGTACAGTGCGAGGTCCCGGAAGCCGCGCGAATGGTTGCGCCGGGCGGTCTCCAGCAGGCCCGGCAGCACGGAGGTGCGCAGGTAGCCGTGCTCGTCGCTCAACGGGTTCGCCAGCTTGACGGCGCTGCGCACGGCCCCGGCCTCGGCCACGCCGAAGGTGTCGTTGTCGGCCTTGGCCACGAACGGGTAGGAGAGCACCTCGGTCAGCCCGGCGTCGGCCAGCGCCTGCAGGACCCGGCGGCGCTGCTGCTGGGAACGGGTAAGTCCGCGCCCGGGCGGGGCCACCGGCAGGGTCGCCGGAATCTTGTCGTAGCCGACCAGCCGGGCAATCTCCTCGGCCAGGTCCTCCTTGATGGCCAGGTCCTGGCGCCAGCTGGGTACCGTGACCAGGTAGCCGCCGTCCCCCTTGGCGTCCCCGGTGACACTGCCGTGATTGACGCTGCCGTGATTGACACTGCCGTACTTCTCGACGCCGGCGCCCAGGTCCGACAGGCTGCCGGTGATCTGCTCCTCGGTGAAGTCGACGCCGATCCGCTCGGCGGCGAAGCCGGCGGGCAGCTCGATCACCACCGGCTCCGGTGCGGTGCCGACGTCGGTCGCCGCGGCGTCGGCAGTCCCGCCGGCCAGTTCGGTCAGCAGGTCGACGGCGCGCTGGGCGGCCTCGTCGGCCACCTGCCAGTCCACGCCGCGCTCGAAGCGCTTGGAGGCCTCGGAGGGCAGCTTGTGCCGGCGCCGCGAGCGGGCGATGCTCACTTCCTCGAAGTGGGCCGCCTCGATCAGCACGTTGACGGTGCTGTCCGAGACCTCGGTGGCCGCCCCGCCCATGACCCCGGCAATGCCGATCACGCCGGAACCGTCGGTGATCAGCAGGTCCTCGGGGTCGAGCGTGCGCACCTTGTCGTCCAGGGTCCGCAGCGTCTCGCCCGGGTTGGCGCGGCGCACTACGATGTCTCCGGTGAGCTTGTCCAGGTCGTAGAAGTGCAGCGGCTGGCCCAGCTCAAGCATGACGTAGTTGGAAATGTCCACGACCAGCGAGATGGAGCGGATGCCGGCCAGGCGCAGCCGCGAGGCCATCCACGGCGGCGTCGGCCGCTTCGGATCCACACCGCGCACGGTGCGGGCCACGAAGCGGTCGCAGCCGGGCTTGCCGTAGATCGGCGCCGCATCCTCGATCCGCACCGGGTAGCCGGCGCCGTCCGCGGGGACGACGGTGACGGCCGCGGCCGGGTCGGTGAACTGCGTGCCGGTGGCGTGGGCGTATTCGCGCGCCACGCCGCGGATGGAGAAGCAGTAGCTGCGGTCGGGCGTGACGTTGATTTCGGCCGCCTCGTCGTACAGGCCCAGCACCTCCAGCGCGTCGCTGCCGACCTCCGGGTCCAGCCCCAGCGTGGACAGGACCAGGATGCCGTCATGGTCCTCCCCGATACCCAGCTCGCGCACGGAGGCGATCATGCCGGCCGAGAGGTGGCCGTAGGTCTTGCGCGGGGTGATCCGGAAATCGCCCGGCAGCACGGCGCCGGGCAGGGTGACTACCACCTTGTCGCCGGGTTCGAAGTTGTGCGCGCCGCAGACAATGCCCTGCACGCCCGACGGGTCGATGCCGTCACCGGCCAAGGTCTGTTCCCGGCCCTCGGGCACTACGCGGACCTGGCACCAGTTGATGGTCTTGCCGTTGGACTGCGTTTCCTTGACCGCCGAGAGCACCTGGCCCACCACGATCGGGCCCTTGAGCGTGTCCAGCGGGCGGTGGACGTCTTCTTCCTCCAGGCCGACCTTCACCAGTTCGGCCATGACATCCTCGGCGGTGGCATCCGCCGGAACCTGGGCATACTCGCGCAGCCAGGACAATGGGATACGCATTGCTTTAGATCTCCATCCCGAAGTGTTCGCTGAAACGGACGTCGCCCTCGATCATGTCGTGCATGTCGCTGACCTCATTGCGGAACATGAGCGTGCGCTCGATGCCCATGCCGAAGGCAAAGCCGGAGTAGACCTCGGGATCGATGCCGGCGGCACGCAGCACGTTCGGGTGCACCATGCCGCAGCCGCCCCATTCGATCCACCGGGGTCCGCCCTTGGCACCGGGATGCCAGATGTCCAGTTCGGCCGAGGGCTCGGTGAACGGGAAGTAGTTCGGACGCAGCCGGATGGAGGCTTCCTCGCCGAACATCTGCCGGGCGAAATGCTCCAGGGTTCCGCGCAGGTCCGCCATGCTCAGGCCCTTGTCCACGGCCAGGCCCTCGAACTGGTGGAACACCGGCGTGTGCGTGGCGTCCAGTTCGTCGGTGCGGAAGACCTTGCCCGGGCACAGCACATAGACCGGCAGGTCCCGCTCGAGCAGGGAGCGGACCTGGACCGGCGAGGTGTGCGTGCGCATCAGCAGGTGGGCCTCGGGCGGCTCCACGAAGAAGGTGTCCTGCATTTCCCGGGCCGGGTGGTCGGGCTTGAAGTTCAGCGCGTCGAAGTTGAACCACTCGGACTCGACCTCGGGGCCCTCGGCAATCTCCCAGCCCATGCCCACGAAGATATCTGCCACCCGCTCCTGGAGCACGGACAGCGGGTGCCGTGCCCCGGCGCGGCGCCGGCGCGGCGCGGCGGTGACGTCCACGGCCTCCTCGACGAGGATCTGCGCGTCGCGGGCGGCTTCAAGTTCTTCGGTGCGGGCCGCGAGCGCCTTGTTCAGCCGGCCGCGGGCCGGACCGATGATCTTGCCCGCGGCGGCCTTGTCCTCCTTGGCCAGCTTGCCGATTTCCCGGTTGGCCAGGCTCAGCGGCGACTTCTCGCCGGTGTGGGCGATGCGCGCGGCCTTGAGCTCGTCCAGGTTGCGGGCGGCCTCGAAGGCGGCGAGCGCCCGGGCGACGGCTTCGCCGACGGCAGCTTCATCCAGCGGATGCGGCACGTCCTGGACAGGCCCGGCCAGGTCGGCCGGCTGCGGGGATGCGGTCCCCAGAGTGGTTTCAGACATGTCTACGTTCTTAACTGTGGGCGGTCGGTGGTCTCGGTAACTCGGCGGGGTTCCTGGCAGTCGGCCCCGGCACCCAACAAGTCTACCGGCCGAGGGACCCGCCGCGAGCGCAGCGAGCGGGGGGTGCCTCTATGGTTTTCGTCAAGCTGTCGAGGGCAGCTTTCCCGGTTCGGGATCCTGGTAGAGGGTGCCGTCGCGGAGCATCGCGAAGAGCACGTCCGAGCGGCGCCGGGCGAGGGCGATGAGGGCCTGGTTGTGGCGTTTGCCCTCGGCGCGTTTGCGGTCGTAGTAGGCGCGGGAAGGCGGGTGGTGCAGGGCGGCGAAGGCGGAGAGGAACAGGGCGCGTTTGAGTTTCTTGTTCCCGCGCCTGCTGGTGTGCTCACCGCGGATCGAGGTTCCGGAGCGGCGGGTGACTGGTGCGATTCCGGCATAGGAGGCCAGGTGGGCAGCGCTGGCGAACTCTTTGCAGGCCACTTCGGTGAGGATTCTGGCGCAGGTCCTGACGCCGATGCCGGGCATCGAGGTCAGGACCTGGTGAAGAGGGTGGGCCTCCACCAAAGCCTCGACCTGGGCGGCGATCTCGTCGCGCTGGCGCCGCAAGGACAGCAGCTGCTCGGCCAGCTTCGGCAGGACGATTCCGGCGGCACCGGTGCCGGTGACCACAACGGTCTGTTCCGCGAGGGCGGTGAAGACCGCGTCCGTGAGGCGTTCCGCCGCGCGCGGCGCGTGCTTCTTCAGCCGGGCCTTCACCTGTCCGCGGCCGGCAGCCTTCAGCGCTGCCGGTGTCGGATACCGGGTGAGCAGATCGGCCACCGCAGGGTGGTCCAGGTGCGGGCCGAGGGCGCGTTCCAGGGCCGGGTGGATCTGGGTCAGCAGCCCGCGGATCCGGTTGGAGGTGGCGGTGATCTGCGCGGCAAGGTCGTCATCAAACCCGCAGAGCACTCCCAGCTCGGCCAGCGTCTCGTCCGCCAAGGCGATCGAGCGCAGCGTGTGGGGCATGCTCCGGGCAGCTTCGGCGATGATCGCCGCGTCCCGGGCGTCGGTCTTGGATTCCCCCGGGTGCAGGTCGGCAATCCGGCGCATAGCCAGCCCCGGCAGGTAGCCGACGGCCGCACCCGTGGCTTGGGCGATGGCAACCGGCAGGGCGCCGACGGTGGCCGGCTGGTCCACCACGAGCAGGATCTTCCCGTGCCCGGACAAGTCGGCAAGGATTTGCCGCAACCGTGCCTCGTCATTGGGCATGGCCTTGTCGAAGAGCTTCTTGCCTGACTTGTCCAGGGCCACGGCATGATGTCCGGATTTTCCGACGTCCAGGCCGATGAATACGTCCACGTCCTGCTGATCCAGAATCACCGCAACACCCGCTTCCTTGTGCGCAAGCCAATTGTGCGTGCTGGCTGGCCGACGGCAGATGTCGGCATCCACGTTACGAAGGACCCGTCGTCGTGCCTCTATCAGCGATCAACTGCCGCCAAGCCGGCCCTGGTGACAACACCCCCCCGGATCATTTGTGACTGGGGGCAAGAGCCATGCCAGGGCCGACCGGCCAACACACCCTCATCCTGCAACAGGAGCCGGGCTACGAAGAAGGTAACGGGGGGCCGGTGGACGCTACCGTTCGCTGCCTGCCCCGAACGCTACGCGTCCGGGGACCCCTGGCAGCTCACTTGCCGAGGGACCTTGTGGACGGCCTTGTGCGGCCCGGAACTATGCTGGGCCCATGACGTCTGCGGAGCGCCTGCGGAGGGCGCTGAACTGGCTCAACCTGTCCACCCCGCTGGGCCTGGCGCTCGCGGCGGCCACCGGGTGCCGGACCAGGCCGGGCCCGCACGGGCTGCTCCTGGCGCACGGCTACCGTCCGGTGCTGCCCAAAGCCGCCGCCTTCACCGTGGGCAATGTGGTCTTCTTCCGTCCCGCGGCCGCGGCGCTGGCCGGCAACCCGGTGCTGCTCGGCCACGAGGCCCGCCACAGCACGCAGTACGCGGCCTGCCTGGGGCTGCCGTTCCTGCCCCTCTACGGCCTGGCCGCACTGTGGTCCCTGTGGCGCACTGGTGATCCGGCGTCCCGGAATGTCTTTGAACGCCTGGCCGGACTGTCCGCCGGCGGCTACACCGAGCGCCCGCTGCGCATCCGCCCCGGGCAACTCCGCCACATGCGGGCACGCCCGGCGCAGACCAGGAAACGGCCGTGAACGGCAGCAGCACAGCCAGCGGCATCACCGTCACCGGAACCGGGTCGGCGTCCGGCACCCCGGACCTGCTCACCTTCAGCCTCGCCGTCGAAACCACCGCCGCCGACCTGGCCGAAGCTTACCGCCGCACTGCCGATGCCGCCGGCTGGCTGCTGGCCGCGCTGCACCGCGAGGGCCTTGCCGGCGGCGACACCGCGACGTCGGGCATCAGGCTGCGGCCGGAGACCGTCTGGCACGAGGGCGGCCGGCAGGAAACGACCGGCTACACCGCCTCGGCCGACTTCGCCGTCACGGTCCGCGTCCTGGAGCAGGCCTCCGGGGTGCTCGAAGCCGCCGTGGCCGCCGCGGGCGACGCCCTGCGGGTCGGCGGCATCAGTTACGGTTTCTCCGATCCGGCTTCCCTGGCCGCCGCCGCCCGCGAGGCGGCGTGGCGCGATGCCCGGGGCAAGGCCGGCCAACTGGCCGGCCTTGCCGGGCGCGCGCTGGGGGCGGTGGTGCGTATCGAAGAAGCCGCCGGCGGTGCGCCGGTGCCGCTGCACGCCGTCCGGGAGGCGGCCCTGCCCGCCGGCGCGATGCCGGTGGCACCGGGGCCGGCGGAAGTGCCGGCCAGGCTGACCGTCACGTGGGCCTGGGGTCCGGACCGGGCCGATGGCCCTTGATTAGAACATATGTTCTAATAGGTGCATGCGCTGGGAAGGTCAGACCTTGGAGTCCGAAGACCCGCAGGCCCTGCCCGGGCTCTCGAGGATTGCCGGGTTCATCCGCAGCACGCGGACTCCTGAATTCAGCGGCATCACCTTCCATGAGGTGGCCTGCCGGAGCGCCCTGAACCGGGTTCCGGCACAGTCGGCCATGCCCTTCGACTGGACGGTCAACCCTACCCGGGGATGCCTGCACCAATGCACCTACTGCTTCGCCCGGCGCACGCACGAATATCTGGACTTCGATTCCGGCCGGGACTTCGACACCCAGATCATCGTCAAGACGAACGTCGTCCAGGTGCTGCGCAAGGAACTCGCAAGGCCCTCCTGGCGGCGCGAGCACGTGGCCCTGGGGACGAACTCCGACCCCTACATGCGGGCCGAGGGACGCTACCGCCTGATGCCGGGCATCATTACCGCCCTGGCGGATTCCGGCACACCGTTCTCCATCCTGACCAAGGGCCCGCTGCTCAAGCGGGACCTGCCGCTGCTGGCAGCGGCCGCCCGGAGCGTACAGGTCAGCATCGGGGTTTCGCTGGCGTTCCTCGATGCTGACCTGCAGCAGCGGGTGGAGCCTGGCACGCCGACGCCGAAGGCCCGGCTGGACCTGATCCGGGCCGTTGCCGACGCCGGTCTGGACGTCGGGGTCATGGCCATGCCGGTCCTGCCGTGGCTGACGGACGGGGACGACCATCTCGATGAACTGTTCGGCCGGCTGGCTGCCGCCGGCGCCACCGCCGTAACGGCCGGCGCGCTGCATCTTCGGCCGGGCGCGCGCGAGTGGTTCCTGCAGTGGCTGGCCCGTGATTATCCGCAGCTGACCGGGCGGTACCGGCAACTGTACGGCGGCGGCAGCTACGCCGCCAAGGAGTACCGGCAGTGGCTGGCCGGCCGCGTGGCCCGCTTCCGGACCCGCCACGGCTTTGCCGGCCCGGCCCGCAGCTTCCGCAGCACCGCCCCGGACATCGGCCCCGGACCGGCCGGCCCGCAGGATTCCCCCGCGCCCACGCTGTTTTGACGAGGTGCCACCGTGTTCGACGGGGTGCTACCGTGCCGCCTCGAGCACGGCAGTGACGATCGGCAGGTCGGCCGGGATCCAGGGCAGGGCGCCAAGCTGTCCGGCGTCGAGCGGAACCCAGCGCAGTTCGTCGTGGTCTTCGAGCGGCAGCGGTTCGCCGGCGGCCACCTCGGCCAGCCAGACCCGCATGGCTGCACCTGCGGCCAGCGGCCAGCCTTGCTGCAATGGGCCTTCGACCTCGGCACCGAGGCGGCTGTCCACACCCAGTTCCTCACGCAGTTCGCGCCGCAGCGCCTCCTCGCAGCTCTCCCCCGGCTCCACCTTGCCGCCGGGAAACTCCCACATTCCGGCGTAGTGCTCGGGGGCGCTGCGCCGGGCCGCGAGCAGCCGGGTGGGGCGGGTGAGCGAATCCACGATCGCGGCGCCGACAATCTGCTTGAAACCGTTTTCCACCGTAGAAGTCTACGGCCAGGCTCCGCGTCCCTTGGCCCGGAGCCGGTACCGGCCCTGCTGCTGGCCTAGAGTGGAACATATGGCTTTATCCCGCACCGCCGCCGCGCCGGCACCCTCCGCCCCCGCCCCGGCCGGGCCCGCCGTCTTCGCACTGGCCGTGGGCGGCTTCGCGATCGGCACCACCGAATTCGCCATCATGGGCCTGCTGCAGAACGTCGCCGAGGGGCTGGCCGTCAGCATCCCTGCCGGCGGCCAGCTGATCTCGGCCTATGCACTCGGCGTCGTCGTGGGTGCCCCCGTGCTGGCGGCGCTGGCAGCCCGGCTGCCGCGCAAACAGGTGGCGGTGGCGCTCATGGCAATGTTCACGCTGGCCAACTTCTCCTCGGTACTGGCGCCGGACTTCGGCAGTATGCTGGTGACCCGGTTCCTCTCCGGCCTGCCGCACGGGGCCTACTTCGGCATCGCCGCGGTCATCGCGGCATCGCTGGTGGCGCCCACCCGCCGGGCCCAGGCCGTCTCCATGGTGATGCTCGGACTCTCGGTGGCCAACGTGCTGGGCGTCCCCGCGGTGACCTGGCTGGGACAGAACTACGGCTGGCGGCTAATGTTCCTGGCGGTCGCGGCCATCGGGGCTGCCACGGTGGTCCTGGTCCTGCGGTACGTTCCGTTCCAGCCCGTCCACGAAGGCGCCGGCATCCGGCGCGAACTGGGGGCACTCAAGCACGGGCAGGTCTGGCTGGCGCTGCTGACCGGGATCGTTGGCTTCGGCGGCTTCTTCGCCGTCTATTCCTACATCAGCCCCACGATGACCTCGGTGACCGGGGTTCCCGCGGCAGCCCTGCCGCTGGTTGTGGGCCTGTACGGCCTGGGCATGGTGGCCGGCAGCATCCTGGGCGGAAGGTTGGCGGACCGTTCGGTCATGGGCAGCATCTACCTGGTCATGGCAGCCATTGTCTTGGTCCAGGTGCTGTTCTGGGCCGCGGCGCCGCTGCCCTGGCTGGCGGTACCGCTGGTCTTCCTGCTCGGTGCCGCCGGCTCCAGCCTGGTCCCGGCCCTGCAGACCTGGCTGATGGATGCCTCGCCGCACGCCCAGACCCTGGCCGCCTCGCTGAACCATTCGGCTCTGAACCTGGCCAACGCGCTCGGCGCGGCGCTGGGCGGACTGGTCATTGCCTGGGGGCTGGGCTACCGGGCGCCGGCGCTGGTCGGCGCCGCGCTCGCGCTGCTGGGCCTGGGTGTGGCCGCCCTCGGCGGCCGGGGCCGGCAGCGCCAGGTGCGCTGACGCTGCCGGCCGTACCCGTCCGGCTCAGGCCGGCGCGCTGCCTTCCGGCACCGGCACGTCCTCGGTTTCCTTGCCGGCGCGCAGGATGTCCGGCTTGAGGTAGATGACCCGCGCGATCGCCGGGCGATCTCCTCCCCGGTGTCCCCGTTGCCCACGGAGATCTTGGCGGCCACCAGCAGTTCGTCCGGGCCCAGGTGCATGGTCTTGAGGTGGATGATCCGGGTGTAGCCGTCGCCGGCAATGGCCGTCTCGATCTGCCGCACGTGCTCCTTGGTCGCGGCCTCGCCCACCAGCAGCGATTTCGTTTCCAGGGCAAGGATGACGGCGATGGCCACCAGCAGCACGCCGATCATGGCAGTGCCGACGGCGTCCCAGACGCCGTCGCCGGTGAGCAGGGTCATCCCGACGCCGAACAGCGCGAAGACCAGGCCCAGCAGCGCCCCGATGTCCTCCAGCAGGATCACCGGCAGTTCCGGGGACTTGGCATTGCGCACGAATTCCGCCCACGTCGCCTTCCCGCGCACATGGTTGGATTCCTGGATGGCGGTGCGCAGCGAGAAGGACTCGGCGATGATCGCGCCGACCAGCACGGCCACCGGGACCCACCACCATGGGCCCTCGATCGGGTGCGGATGCAGCCATTTCTCGTACGCCTCGTACAGGGCGAACAGGCCACCGACGCTGAACAGCACAATCGAGACGATGAAAGCATAGATGTAGCGGTCGCGCCCGTAGCCGAAAGGATGCTCGGGGCTGGCCTGCCGGGCGGCACGCTTGCCGCCGACGAGCAAAAGTATCTGGTTGCCGGAGTCGGCCACGGAGTGGATGGACTCGGCCAGCATCGATGACGACCTGGTGAGCAGGAAGGCCACGAATTTCAGGAGTGCGATGGTCAAGTTCGCGATCAGTGCCGCGACAATTGCCTTGGTCCCGCCGCTGGCAGCCATGGGATCCCCTCCGGTCCGGTTCCCGGCGGCGGCCGGAACCACCGGCCGCCGGAACCATTATCTACCGGACCGCCGCCCCGTTGTCTGTGCCGGTCCCTTATCCGCGGCGCTGCGCCCTGGCGGAGGCATAGAGGCAGACGGTGGCCGCCGTGGAGACGTTCAGGCTTTCCGCCTGGCCGTAGATGGGCACCGCCACCCGGTGATCAGCCGCGGCCAGCTCCCGGTCCGACAGGCCCTGTGCCTCGTTGCCGAACAGCCACGCGCTGGGCGCCTCCAGCGCCGGCAGGCCGGCAGTATCCGTGCCGCCGGGGCCGCCCAGGCGGCGCAGCGCGCTCCGGTCCTGGAGTTCGTCCAGGTCCACGTTGCCGTAACCGTCGGCAGCCAGCAGCGCGATCCCCTGCCCGCGCAGGGTGGAAAACAACGTCTCCGTATCCTGGCCCGTCACCACGGGCAGGTGGAAGAGCGATCCCGCGGTGGCACGCACCGCCTTGGGGTTGTAAATGTCCACGCTGGCACTGGTCAGCACCAGCGCATCGGCCCCGGCCGAATCTGCCGCCCGCAGCACGGTGCCGGCATTGCCCGGATCCTGGACACGGACCAGCACGGCCAGCAACTTCGGCCCGGACGCCAGGACGTCGGCCAGCGGGCGGTCAAGGAAATGGCACACGGCCACGATCCCCTGCGGACTCACCGTGTCCGCCATGGCCGCGAGCACTTCGTCGGTGGCCAGGTGCAGCGGCACCCCGTCCGCCAGCTCCGCCAGTTCGGGCAGCCGCCCGAGGCAGGCTGCGGTGGCATAGACCTCGGCCACCACGGGAGCACCGCCGGCGGCTGCACGGTCGCGGTGGGCGGCCAGGGCTTCGCGGACCGCCTGCGGGCCCTCGGCCAGGAACAGGCGGCGCTTTAAGCGCACCGGGCGCCCGGCAAGCTTGGCCACCTCCTTGACCCGATCGGCTCGGGGGTTGGACATGGCTGCCTGCGGGCGCCCGGCAATGCTCATTATGCGGTTATCCGGCGTGAGCGTTTATTCGGCGATCTTCTGGCGTGCCTCGCCGCCGGCCGGCTCGAAACCGGCGGCCTTGGCGGACTCGACGGAGTCGAACCAGTACTCGGCCACGGTCTGCTCGTACCAGGTCGAACCCGGCACGTGGTACTTCTTGGACTGGTTGCCCTTGATGGCGAAGCCCTCGGGGGCAGCTTCTCCGCTGACCGCACGCACGGCGCCGGCGTGGACATTGGCGCTCCCGGCAGCGGGGGTGGAGGCCGGGGCAGCCTTGGAGGCGGCAGCAGCCGGAGCGGAGGTGTCGGCCGGCAGGGCGGCCTTGGCGACCTGCACCAGCGCGGTGAAGGCGGCGGCGTCGGAGACGGCCAGCTCGGCCAGCATGCGGCGGTCGACCTGGACCTCGGCGGCCTTCAGGCCCTGGATCAGGCGGTTGTAGGTCAGGCCGTTGGCGCGGGAGGCAGCGTTGATGCGCTGGATCCACAGGCGGCGGAAGTCGCCCTTGCGCTTGCGGCGGTCGCCGTAGCTGTACACAAACGAGTGCAGCAGCTGTTCCTTGGCCTTGCGGTACAGGCGCGAACGCTGGCCGCGGTACCCGGACGCGCGCTCCAGGATAACCCGGCGCTTCTTATGGGCGTTGACCGCCCGCTTCACACGTGCCACGTGCGTACTCCTTCAATGTTCTTCCCCGGGCTGTCGCAGTTGCCCGGGCAGTGGGGGTGGAAAAGCTTTCCCGGCGGCACACGCTGCCGGGGCAGAGGCCTCACGCTGGATGGGCCTAAAGCTGGATGGGCCTGGAGCTAGATGCCGAGCATCTTCTTGATCGTGCGGGTGTCGGCCGCGGAAACGATCTTGTCGCCGGCCAGGCGCCGGGTCAGCGTGCTGGGCTTGTGCTCCAGGTAGTGGCGGCGGTTGGCCTGCTGGCGCTTGAGCTTGCCGCTGCCGGTGAGCTTGAAGCGCTTCTTGGCGCCACTGTGGGTCTTCTGCTTCGGCATGGCTGCCGTTCTCCTTACGTCTTCCTCCGGCCCGCAGGCCATCGGCTCGTGCGGCATCCCCTCGGAGATGCCTGCGGTTTACATGACTGCCGGACTGCCGGGCGGCCGGGGGCCGCCGGTCAGTTCCAGATCAACGTGGTCCGAAGTCAGCTCTTGGAGCTGCCCCGGCCCGCGGGTTTGGGTGCTGCCGGCCGGGCAGCGGGCTTGGGGATGGCCGTCGGCTTCGGGGCCATGGGCTTGATATCCCCCGGCTTGGGAGCCGCAGGCCGGGGCGCCGGAGCAGCAGGAGCCTGTTCCCCGGCCGGAGCCGGCGCAGCGGCCGGCTTGGCCGCAGCAGGCTTTGCAGCAGCCGGAGCCGGTGCAGCAGCAGGCTTCGCGGCAACCGGAGCCGGTGCAGCAGCAGGCTTCGCGGGGGCCGGTGCCGGAGCAGCGGCCGGTGCCGGTGCAGCAGCAGGCTTCGCGGCAGCCGGAGCCGGTGCAGCAGCAGCCGGTTCAGCAGCAGGCTGCTCCCCTGCCGGTTCTTCGGCAACAGAACGCGTCAGCTCCGCCGGCAGCAGGTCCGCCAGGCTCTGGGTCATCGGTGCCTGCTCCGAGGTCACGTCCACGCGTTCCCGCGGGGCGCGGCGATCCTCGGCGTGACCGCCGTCAGCCTGGCCAGTCGCCTTGGCCTCGTTGGCGGCCCTGGCTTCGGCCTTCTGCGCGGCCCGGCGGGCCTCGGCCTTGGCCTCGGCCTTGTTCTTGATCGGACCGATCACCATGACCATGTTGCGGCCGTCGATGCGCGGGCTGGATTCGACCACGCCGACCTCGGACACATCGTCCGCGAAGCGCTGCAGCAGGCGGATGCCCATCTCCGGGCGCTGCTGTTCGCGGCCGCGGAACTGGATCATGGCCTTGACCTTGTCCCCGGCGCCGAGGAACCGCAGCGCATGGCCGCGCTTGGTCTCGTAGTCGTGGGTGTCGATCTTCAGGCGGAACCGGATCTCCTTGAGCACCGTGTTCGTCTGGTTCTTGCGCGCCTCACGGGCCTTGACAGCAGCTTCGTATTTGTACTTGCCAAAATCCATGAGCTTGCACACCGGAGGCTTGGCCTGCGGTGCAACCTCAACAAGATCCAGATCTGACTCGGCGGCCAGCCGCAGGGCGTCCTCGATGCGGACGATCCCGACCTGCTCACCCGCCGGTCCTACCAACCGCACCTCGGGGACGCGGATCCGATCATTGATTCGTGGCTCGCTAATGTGTCGCTCCTGTTTTCCTGGTAACTGGCACCGCCTGCAAAAGAAGAAGGCCCCCAATTGCAAGCGCAATCGAAGGCCCCGCCGCGGCACGGCCATCCGCACAGGGGGATGGCGCTGCACAGCAAGGAATCCTGGCCAGGATCCTGTGCCGCAATCTGCCGACGCGACCCGGCAGCTCTGGATATCCATGCCGACGGGTGGGAGAGGTCTCCGCTTGCAAATTGATACCCGCCCCTGCCCGTCCCCTGGACAGGCAAATACCGGGTTTCAATCGGTCTGTGACAAGCTTACCAGTATGAGCACGCCAGAGAACAATCCCGGGTCCGCCCACCGCCACAGCTTCGAACCTGCCCCCGGCGGTGCCGGACAGGACGCCGAGCAGGAAGTCCGCGACCAGATGCGCGACATCGCCGAGGTCCCCGCCGTCGAGGTCATCACCACCGCCGCCGTCCACCTGATGAGCGCCGCAGCGGTCAAATGCGGTCTGGCCGATGGCGAGGATGCCGAGGACCTGAAGGACCTGGACGAGGCGCGCAAGCTGATCACCGCACTGGCCGGATTCGTCACGGCGGCAGCCCCCGAAATCGGCAGCCAGCATGCCGGACCGCTGCGGGACGGCCTGCGCTCGCTCCAGCTGGCTTTCCGCGAGGCCTCCCCGTTCCCGGATGCGCCGGGCAAGGGCCCGGGCGAAAAGTTCACCGGTCCGGTGAACTGACCTCCCCACCGGGCGGGACTTCCTCCCGTGAACCGGCCGCCGGCGCCAGGCGCCGGCGCCGGACCCGGTTGGCCGAGCGGGCCGCGAGGCCTGCCAGGGCAAGCACGACGGCGGCGGTGCCGACGGCGGCAAAACCGCCCCGGGCACCCGCGGCGTCGATCACGGTACCTGCCAGCGGGGACCCCAGGGCACTGCCCACGGTCAGGGCCGAACCGTACCAGCCCATGGCCTCGCCCCGCCGATCCTCCGGCACCAGGGCCGCGACCCGTTCCGAGGCCGCGGCCAGCACCGGCGCGCACAGCAGCCCGGGGGCGATGCTGAGCAGGCTCAGCGTCCAGGGATCCGACGAGAGTCCCAGCGGAATGGTCAGTACGCCCATCACGGCCAGCAGCACCAGCGGGGAAACGGAGCGGTGCAAGGCCCCGTAGAGCAGGCCGCCGACCAGCGACGCTCCGCACCAGAAGAGGAAGACCAGTCCCAGCTGCTCCACGTTGCCGCCCTGCCGCAGCGCGGCCACAATGCCGACGTCGGTTCCGGTCAGCAGCAGTCCGGCGCCGGCCGCGGCCGCGAGCACCGCGGCCACCCCGGCGGTCAGCCAGGCGAAGGAGGCGCGCAGCCGGCCCGCCGCAGGGGTGGCCGGGGCGATGGCCGGGGCGGCGCCGTCACCGGTATCGGCAGGTGTGCGGGTCGGCGGGTTGAGCCAGATCAGCAGCAGGCCCGCGGCAGCCGAGGACACCCCGATCAGGACCAGGCCGAGCGCCGTCGACAGCTGGGTGGCCAGCAGGACCCCGGCGGCGGGTCCGGCCATGAAGGTCAGTTCCGTGCCGATCGAATCCAGGGCGTACGCCGTGCGGAGCTGGGCCGGCGCCACCAGCACACCCAGGCACTGCCGCACTACGGAAAACACCGGCAGCGCCAGGATGCCGCCGGCCAGCGCGGCCACCAGCAGCCAGGAGTAGGGCAGGAAGGGGGCTGCTGACCAGATGGCCGCCTCGCCAACTACCGACGGCAGCAGCGCCCGGCGCAGTCCCGCACTGTCCACCCGGCGCCCGCGCCACGGCGCCCCGGTGGCGAAGCCCACCGTCATCACCGCCGCCACCGTCCCGGCGGCGGCATAGCCCAGCCCGAGCGTCTCCACGATGTGCAGCGTCAGCAGCACCCCGGCCGCTGCGTGCGGGAAGCGGGCTGCCACGGCCACCAGCAGCAGCCGGCGGACCGGGGCCTGGCGCAGCAGGGGCAGGTATACAGCGAAGTTCACGGTCCACCACTATCCGGGTTGGTCTTGGGTTAGCGGGTGAACCTCACTTCCAGTGAGTCCACGCGCTCGGCGAATTGCCGGTCGGCGCCCAGCCTGTGCTGGATCCCTGCGGCAATCGACTGCAGGTCCGCGGGCTGCAGGCCGTCCCCGGCCTGCAGCACCAGCGCCAGCTCCGGACCGGATCCGCCCCCGGCAACGATAGTACCCCCAGCGGTCCGGCTGGCCACGCCGCTGCCCGGCGCCAGCTGCGCCCGGAGCACCCGCGGCTCCTGCGCCACGGCGGCGGCCACGGCGCCGGTCAGGGACTCGTCTTGGTACGAGGGCAGCCATTCCTGCTGCTTGGCCAGGGCCCAGACGGCCGGCCGGCGGACCACGAAAGTCAGTTCCGCCCCGGGGTCCAGGACCAGCAGTTCGGCCTGCTCGGCCACCGCCGACAGCGCCGCCCGCGGCGCGTAGACGGCCACCGGCCGGGCCTGCGGGTGCCAGCTGGCCAGGGCCTGGGTCGTCGTAAACACCGGCATGGCCCGCCTGCCATCAGGCGCCTGCAAGGTGACCAGCGCCATATCGGCCTGCTTGTCCGCGGCTACACCGTGGGCCCCGGCCGCCTCCTCGCCCAGTTGGGCGACGACCGGGACGAAGACCCGCGCGGTGGCCAGGGCTGCCACCACTGCGGCCTCGGTCCCGGTGCCGTTGAGCAGCGCCGCGCGGGCGGCGGTGACGCCGGCATCGGCCGAACCGTCGTCGCGGTCGAAGTTGTGCAGCGGATTGCCCGGGCCGCTCAGGTCCCGGCCGGCCCAGGAGACTCCTGCCGAATCAGCGGCGCCGCCGGCGGCGGCCAGCGCCGCGGCAATGTGGCCAGGTAGTTCACGCTTCGCCATCGCGCCTGCGCTCCTAGCGCCGTCCCGCCACGTCGAGGGCCTGCGGCAGGGTGAACTTGCCGGCGTACAGTGCCTTGCCGACGATCGCGCCCTCGACCCCGTGCGGGACCAGGCTGCGCAGCGCGGCCAGGTCGTCCAGGCTGGAGATGCCGCCCGAGGCCACCACCGGCTTGGCGGTGCGGGCGGCCACGTCCTTGAGCAGCTGCAGGTTCGGGCCCTGCAGCGTGCCGTCCTTGGTCACGTCGGTGACAACGTAGCGCGCGCAGCCGGCGTCCTCCAGGCGGGCCAGCACCTCCCAGAGGTCGCCGCCTTCCTTGGTCCAGCCGCGGGCGGCCAGCGTGGTGCCGCGGACGTCGAGCCCGACGGCGATGGCGTCACCGTACTTGGCGATGGCGCGGGCGGTCCACTCGGGGTTTTCCAGCGCCGCCGTGCCCAGGTTCACGCGCGCCGCACCGAGCTCCAGGGCGCGGTCCAGCGAGGCGTCGTCGCGGATACCGCCCGAGAGCTCGACCTTGATCTTCAGTTCCTCGACCACGCGCTGGAGCAGGGCACTGTTCGAACCTCGGCCGAAGGCCGCGTCCAGGTCCACCAGGTGGACCCATTCGGCGCCGTCGTTCTGCCAGGCCAGGGCCGCCTCGAGCGGGTCGCCGTAGCTGGTCTCGCTGCCGGCCTCGCCCTGGACCAGGCGCACTGCCTGCCCGTCCGCAACATCCACTGCGGGCAGCAATTCCAGGATCCCGGCTGTATTCGTCGTCGCTGTATTCGTTGTCATGGTCATCCGCTTTCTCGGCGGGCCCGGTCAGGCCCGGATCAGGTTGTCAGGGGGTCGGGTAGCCGGTAGCCCGGCCGGTTACTTTGCCGGTTCCAGGGTCAGCAGCCAGGCGGCGAGCAGGGACATTGCCGCCAGCACCCAGAAAGCGGCCACCAGGGCCTTGGGCAGCCGCTGCCTGCGGAAGGAGATGGCCCCGCCGGCGAGCAGGCCCGCCAGCGCCATCAGGACAATGCTCCACACGCGCGGCTACCGCAGGGTTCCGAGCCAGTTGCGCAGCAGCTCGGCGCCGGCGTCGCCGGACTTCTCCGGGTGGAACTGGGTGGCACTGAGCGGGCCGTTTTCGACGGCGGCGACAAACGGCGCCCCGTGCTCGGACCACGTGACCATCGGTGGCTTCATGGCCGGCTGCGTCACGGGGAAGTCCCAGTGCTGCACGCCGTAGGAGTGGACGAAATAGAAGCGCTCGTCCCCGATGCCGGCAAACAGACTGGTGCCCTCCGGGGCCTGGACCGTGTTCCAGCCCATGTGCGGCACGACATCGGCCGGCAGCAGTTCCACGGTGCCCGGCCACTCGCCGATGCCTGCGGTACGCACGCCGTGTTCGACGCCCTGCTCGAACATCACCTGCAGCCCCACACAGATGCCCAGTACGGGCCGCCCGCCGGCCACCCGGCGGCCGATCCAGCGCACGGCGTCGACCGCCTTCAGCCCCTCCATGACGGTGGCGAAGGCGCCGACCCCGGGAACGACGAGCCCCTCGGCATTGAGCACGTCCTCGCTGGCGTGGCTGAGGGTGACCTCGGCCCCGACGTGTTCGAGCGCACGGACGGCCGAGCGTACGTTCCCGGAACCGTAGTCCAGGACCGTGACTTTGGGAGCCCGGCTCACAGCGCGCCCTTGGTGGAGGGAATGCCCTCGACGCGCGGGTCCGGTTCGATGGCCGCGCGCAGGGCGCGCGCGAAGGCCTTGAACTGGGCCTCGACGATGTGGTGCGGATCCCGGCCGCCGAGCACGCGCATGTGCAGGCAGATCTGCGCGTGCAAGGTGATGGCTTCGAACACGTGCCGGGTCAGGGAGCCGGTGAAGTGCCCGCCGATCAGGTGGTACTCCTGGCCGGCCGGCTCGCCGTCGTGGACGAGGTAGGGCCGGCCGGAAATGTCGACGACGGCGTGGGCGAGGGCCTCGTCCAGCGGCACCGTGGCCTCACCGAAACGGCGGATGCCCGCCTTGCTGCCCAGAGCGGACTTGAGCACCTCGCCGAAGGTGATGGCCACGTCCTCCACCGTGTGGTGGACGTCGATGTGGGTGTCCCCGCTGGCCTTGACCGTCAGGTCGATCAGCGAGTGCTTGGCCAGGGCGGTGAGCATGTGGTCGTAGAACGGGACGGTGGTGCTGATCTCGGAGCGCCCCGTGCCATCCAGGTTGAGCTCGACCAGTACCGACGATTCACTGGTCGTGCGCTCGAGGCGCGCGGTCCGTCCGATGGCTGTATCCACGGTCATTGAAGTCCCTTAACGAAAAAGATGTCCGAAAATCTGTCCGATAATGCGGCTGGCGAAAGCTGCTGGCCGGCCCTGGCGGCGCCGGCCCCTCCTACCAGTTTAGAAGACGAAAGGCTCAGACCAGTTCCCGGAGGCGCTCCAGGAAGGCTGTGGTCTCGGCCTCAGTGCCGGCCGTCACCCGCAGATGGCCCGGGATGCCAACGTCCCGGATGAGCACCCCGGCCTCCAGCAGCCCCTGCCAGACGGCGCGCGGGTCCTTGAGTCCGCCGAAGAAGACGAAGTTCGAATCCGACGGCGCCGGGGACAGCCCCAGCGCGGACAGTTCCTCCACGATCCGGTCCCGCTGGTCCTTGATGTCCTCCACGTTGGCCAGCAGGTCCCCGGCGTGCTCGAGGGCGGCCAGGGCGGTTGCCTGGGTGATGGCGGAGAGGTGGTACGGCAGCCGGACCAGCCGCAGTGCGTCGGTGACTTCCGGCGCGGCGGCCAGGTAGCCGACCCGCGCGCCGGCCAGGGCGAAGGCCTTGCTCATCGTGCGCGAGACGATCAGCCGCTCCCGTCCCGGCAGCAGGGACAGCGCACTCGGCGTCCCGGTATGGGCAAACTCCGCGTAGGCCTCGTCCACGATGACGACCGCATTGCTGGCGGCCCCGGCGTCATAGACGGCCTCGACCACGTCCAGGCCCAGGGCCGTGCCGGTGGGGTTGTTGGGCGAGCAGAGGAAGACGATATTGGCACTGCTGCGCTTCACCGCATCGGCAGCCGCCGCGGCGGTGAGCGTGAAGTCCGGCCCGCGCGTGCCGGCCACGTACTCCGTGCCGGTGCCGCTGGCCAGCAGCGGGTACATCGAATAGGTGGGCGGGAAGGACAGCGCCCGGCGCCCGGGGCCGCCGAAGGCCTGCAGGATCTGCTGGAGCACCTCGTTGGATCCGTTGGCCGCCCAGATGTTCGAGGCCTCGAGGCCGTGGCCCAGGTAGCGGGCGAGCGCCTCCCGCAGTTGGGTGAATTCCCGGTCCGGGTAGCGGTTGAGCCCGGCGGCCGCCTCGTCCACCGCCGCGACGATCGCGGCCCGCACTTTCTCCGGCAGGCCATGGGTGTTCTCGTTGACATTGAGAAGGATGGGGACGTGGAGCTGCGGCGCGCCGTAGGGCTGCAGCCCCCTCAGGTTGTCCCGCAGCGGCAGTCGGTTCAGGCGTTCAAGCTGGTCACTCACTGCGACAGTTTAAGCTCCCGCCGCCACCGGGCAGGAATCGGCCGGCCGGCGGCGGCCGATGTTACGGATCCGGCAGGATCAGCGGGAGGAGGGCACGAAGACCTGCTGGCCCGGCTGGACCACGGTGCCCTCGAGGTTGTTCAGCTCGGCGATTTCGGCAATCACTTCGTGCGGATGCCGCTCCGGGGCCACGAGGGTGGCGATGTCCCACAAGGTCTGTCCCGCGCCGACGGTAATCCGCACCGTTTCCGGCACGGGCAGTTCCGGTGCCGCGTTGGCCGGCGAGGTGAGCGCGCCGGCGGGCAGCAGCACGGCCGCGGCACCGAGCATCAGCGGAAGGCCGGCCAGGACGAGCCGCCCGCGGCGGGTGAGCCGGAGCGGGGCCGCAGGCGGCTTCGGCAGGGCAAGTGGTACGGACATCTGGCCACCTTTCGCGAGTCTTCGAACGTGCCGATACCAATCCGCGGCAAAGAGGGTACATCTTCGAAGATATGTTCTATCGGGAGCGCTTCTTTTCTAGCACTCACGGACGAACATTGTCGAGACTTAGTCGAACAAATGTTTGAAATCGGCCCGCGGCCCGTCTAGCGTTAATGACGGGAGCGGCCGCGCTGAATTGCTGCATCGGTAGTGCACCAGCCGCCCCTGACACTTTTGACGACACGGCTTTTATGACCAGAGGATCCGGGGCCCGGCGATGACTGAGAAGAGCACCAACAGCACAGGCGCGGCCCGCGGCCGCGGCACCAAGGGGGCCTCCGGCACGCGGACAGCCAAGACGACACCGAAAGGCCTGACCCCGCGGCAGAAAAAAATCCTGGAGACCATCCAGCGTTCGGTCAGCGACCATGGCTACCCCCCGTCCATGCGGGAGATCGGCGACACTGTCGGGCTGGCCAGCCTCTCCAGCGTCACCCACCAGCTTGCCCAGCTGGAGAAGCTGGGCTACATCCGCCGCGACCCGAAGCGGCCCCGGGCCATGGAGGTGCTCACCCACCTGACCTTGGAGCCCGGTCCCGTGGACATTCCGGGAGTAGAGGAGCCGGAACGGCTGCGCAGCGTCAGCGGCGTGGCCGTGGCCGAACTGGCCAGTTCCTCCGACACCGCGATGGTGCCGCTGGTCGGCCGGATTGCCGCCGGCGGACCGATCCTGGCCGACCAGGTGGTCGAGGACGTCATGGCCCTGCCGCGCCAGCTGGTCGGGCACGGTGAACTGTTCATGCTCAAGGTCTCCGGCGACTCAATGGTCGACGCGGCCATCTGCGACGGCGACTGGGTAGTGGTCCGCCAGCAGTCCAGCGCCGTCAACGGGGACATTGTCGCCGCGCTGCTGGACGACGAGGCAACCGTCAAGACCTTCCGCCAGCGCGACGGGCACACCTGGCTGCTGCCGCAGAACACGCAGTACGAGCCGATCCTCGGGGACCACGCCGTGATTATGGGCAAGGTGGTCTCGGTCCTGCGTTCGCTCTGAACCAAGAGAAGAGCCAGGGGTCCCCGGCCCAAGCCTGCGGGGGACGGGGCAGACTCTGGTCTCAGGCCGGCGCCGCTGCCGCCAGCCGCTGCAGGATGGACAGCGCGGTCGCCCGGTCGCGGGTGGACCAGAACGGCGGCAGCGTGCCGCGCAGGAACCCGCCGTAGCGCGCATTGGCCAGGCGCGAATCCAGCACCGCAACCATGCCCCGGTCCCCGGCGGCGCGGATCAGCCGCCCGGCCCCCTGGGCCAGCCGGACCGCCGCGTGCGTGGCCGAAACCGACATAAAGCCATTGCCGCCCGCCTGGGCCACGGCCCGTGTGCGGGCGGCCATCAGCGGATCGTCCGGCCGCGGGAACGGGATGCGGTCGATCACCACCAGCCGGCAGGCCTCGCCGGGGACGTCGACGCCCTGCCACAGCGTCATCGTGCCGAACAGGCAGGTGGCCTGGTCCGCGGCGAACCGTCCCACCAGTTCGGCCATCGAAGACTCCCCCTGGCACAGGATCTCCAGCGGCAGCCGGCGGCGCATTTCGGCCGCGGCCTCCTCCGCTGCCCGGCGCGAAGAAAAGAGCCCCAGGGCTCCCCCGCCGGAGGCCTTGAGCAACGCTTCGAGCTCGTCCAGCTGTTCGGCGCTGGTGCCCCGTTCCGGCTTGGGCAGGTGCGCGGCCACATAGAGCACGCCCTGCCGGGGATAGTCGAACGGGCTGCCGACGTCGGCGCTGCTCCATGCCGGCGCGCCCTCGCCCAGCAGGCCCAGCGAACCGGCCACGGCGTCGAAGGCGCCGCCGATGGCCAGGGTCGCGGAGGTCAGGATCACCGTGTGTCCGTCGAAGAGGCCTTCGCGCAGCCGTGACGCCACCGACAGCGGCGCCACGTTCAGGGTTGCCGGTGCCGCCTCGTCCGCCGGGGTGTAATCCCCCGGCGCGGCGAAGCTGTTGGTCCGCGTGGTCCAGACGACCTCGCGCGCGTCCGCCGCCGCGAGCAGCCGCTCGCACAGTTCCAGTACGGCCGCCAGCCGGGAGCGGGCGATCTGCCGCCCGCCGTCGGCCTGGCCGGCGCCCGCGTTCGCATCGGATTTGGAGTCGGACAGAGCCGTCCGGCTGGCCTCCCGCAGCTGGGCCAGGGCCAGCGTCAGTTCCTCGCCCGGCCCGGCCGGCAGCAGGCCGCTGGGCACGGCCTCGAGGGCGGCCTCAAGGTTCCTGGCGGCACTGTTCAGTGCCTCGACGCTGATCCCGGTATGCTTGCGTGCCGCCGAGGCAGCGGTCCGGGCCATGGCCGCCGAGAGCTGCCCGCTGACGGCACCGGTGACCCGGTCCTGCAGTTCGTGCGCCTCGTCGATCACCACGACGTCGTACTCCGGCAGGACCGCCAGCCCCTCGAAGGCATTGATGGCCAGCAGGGCATGGTTGGTGACGACCACGTCCGCCTCGGCGGCGTGCGCGCGGGCCTGCTCGCTGAAGCATTCCTGGGCCATCGGGCACTTCTGGGCGCCCAGGCAGTCCATCGACGTGACCGAGACCTGCCGCCAGGCGCGGTCGCTGACCCCGGGCACCAGTTCGTCCCGGTCCCCGGTGGAAGTTTCCTCCGCCCATTCGCGCAGCCTGAGCACCTCGCGGGCCAGCGCCGTCGTCCCGGCCGCTGCCGTGCGGCCACCGGCCGGCGCCGGATGCGGGACGGCATCCTCGCCCAGGCTGAACAATGCCTGCGGCTCGTCCTCGTCCGGAAAGCCGCCGTCCAGCTTGTGGAGGCACACGTAGTTGCTGCGGCCCTTGAGCAGGGCCACATCCACCGGCCGGGGCAGGCGGGGCCCGATCGCCTGCAGCAGCCGCGGCAGGTCCCGGTTCACAATCTGCGCCTGCAGCGCCAGGGTGGCCGTGGCAACGACGGCGGGCTTGCTGCTGTCAAGGGCGTGCTCGATCAGCGGGACCAGGTAGGCCAGGGACTTGCCCGTGCCGGTGCCGGCCTGCACCAGCAGGTGGCGCCCCTTGTCGATGGCCTCGGCAACGCGGCCGGCCATCTCGTGCTGCCCCTGGCGGTGCTGCCCACCCATGGCCGAGACGGCCGTGTCCAGCAGCTGCAGGGCCTGCCCGGCCTGCTGCCGATCCACGGGCTGCTCACCCATGGAAGGTGAAGGGTTCCAGCTCGGCGGCCAGTCCCTCGCGGACCATGACCGCCAGCCGGGTCCCGTTCTCCAGATGCTCCATGGTGAGGATTTCGGCATCCGGCTCGTGGAGCCTGCTCACCACGTCGCCGCGGTCGTACGGCACCAGCAGCTCCATCCTGACCCTGGGCCGCGGAATGCCGTCGCTGATGGCCTGCAGCAGCTGGTCGATGCCCTGCCCGGTCCGGGCCGAAACCACCACATGGTGCTTTTCGCGCAGCCGCAGCCGCTCGAGCGTGAACGGGTCGGCTACATCCGCCTTGTTCAGCACGATGATCTCCGGGATCCGGCGGGCGTCCACCTCGGCCAGCACCTTCCGGACAGCGGCGATCTGCCCCTCGGGATCCGGATGCGAGGCGTCGACCACGTGCAGGATCAGGTCCGCGTCCGCCGCTTCCTCCAGGGTGGAGCGGAATGCCTCGACCAGCTGCGTAGGCAGCGAACGGACGAACCCGACCGTGTCGGTGAGCGTATAGCCCAGTCCGTCCGCAGTGGTCGCATGCCGGACGGTGGGATCCAGGGTGGCAAAGAGCGCATTCTCGACCAGGACCCCGGCATTGGTCAGCCGGTTCAGCAGCGAGGATTTGCCCGCATTCGTGTAGCCGACGATCGCCACCGAGGGCACGGCATTGCGCTTGCGGTTGGCCCGCTTGGTCTCGCGGGCCGGCTGCATGGCCTTGATTTCGCGGCGCAGCTTGGCCATCCGGGCTCGGATCCGCCGGCGGTCCAGTTCGATCTTGGTCTCACCGGGACCGCGGGAGCCGATGCCGCCGCCGGCCGCGCCGACCCGGCCGCCCGCCTGCCGGGACATGGACTCGCCCCAGCCGCGCAGCCGCGGCAGCAGGTACTCGAGCTGGGCCAGTTCCACCTGGGCCTTGCCTTCGCGGCTCTTGGCGTGCTGGGCGAAGATGTCCAGGATCAGGGCGGTACGGTCGATGACCTTCACCTTGACAATGTCTTCCAGGCCGCGGCGCTGGGAGGGCGCCAGCTCGCTGTCCACGATCACGGTGTCCGCGCCGGTGGCCATGACGATGTCGCGCAGTTCCTGCGCCTTGCCGGAGCCCAGGAACGTGCCGGGGTCCGGCTTCAGCCGGCGCTGGACGACGCCGTCGAGCACCTCCGAGCCGGCCGTTTCGGCCAGTGCGGCCAGTTCGTGCAGCGAATTATCCGCGTCTTCGGCGGTTCCCTCGCTCCAGACGCCGGCCAGCACCACCCGTTCGAGCCGCAGCTGCCGGTACTCGACCTCGGTGACGTCCTCCAGTTCGGTGGACAGCCCGGCGACGCGCCGCAGCGCGCGCCGCTCCTCGAGGTCCTGCTGGTCGCCGTCGAACTCCGAATGCTCCGCATCCATATCCGACAGGGCCTGGGCCCGGCCGCTCAGGCCGGATCCTGTCTTGGTGCGTGCGGCCTGGTCCTTGGACAGGATCCGGTCAATGACCGCCTGGATCTCCTCCTGGCTCATTTCCGGATCCCCGGCCGGCTGTCCCTTGCTGTCAGTCGTCATGCTCTCCTTTGAAAAGTCTGTCCATCCATCGTAGTCCCCTGCGGCGCATCCGTCTGCTTTCCGGTGCCGGAGGGTCCAGTTACACTTTCATCCGGCCGCGCATTACTGTGGCGGATTATGGCCTCCGATCATTACTTCAGCGCCCGGCCCGGCAAGCCCGAGTCCCGCAGGCCGCTCACGGTCGTCCTGGACGGCGCAACCCGCCAGCTGAGCACCTCCGGCGGCATCTTCAGCCCCGACGGCATCGACAAGGGCACCGCCGTCCTGCTGGCCGAGGTGCCGCCGCCCCCGCCGGCCGGACAGTTCCTGGACATCGGCTGCGGCTGGGGCCCGCTGGCGCTGACCCTGGGCCTGAAGTCCCCCGGCGCCACGGTCACGGCCGTGGACGTCAACGAACGCGCCATCGCACTGACCAACGACAACGCCCGGGCCCTGGGCCTGCAGAACGTGCACGCCTGCCTGCCCGGGGAGGTGGACCCGCAGCTGCGCTTCGATCTGATCTGGTCCAATCCGCCGATCCGGATCGGCAAAAACGAACTGCACTCGCTGCTGCTGCTGTGGCTGCCCCGGCTGGCACCGGGCGGCACCGCCTGGCTGGTAGTGCAGAAGAACCTCGGCGCCGATTCGCTCCAGCGCTGGCTGGCGGCCGAACTGCCCGCCGGCTTCCAGGTGGCCAGGGACAGCACGTCCAAGGCCTTCCGCGTGCTGCGGGTCCGCCGCAGCCGGGAATAAGCGCCGCGCGAGCTAGACGAGGGTTCCGCGGGCGACCAAAACCGCCGGGCCGCTCAATTCGACATGCTCGGCCCCGTCCCGGGCCAGGAACCTGACGCGCACCACACCGCCGGGCACCGACACCTGCCAGTCATCCGGCGCACCGGCGCCGGCCCAGTAGCGGATCGCCGCGGCCGCGGCGCAGGCTCCGGTGCCGCACGACTGGGTTTCACCCACGCCGCGCTCATGCACGCGCATGGTGATGCTGCCTGCCCCGTCCGCCACCAGCGGCTCCGCCGGAACGACGAACTCCACGTTCGTGCCATGCTCGGGCAGCGGCTGGACCTCGGGAGCCTCGTACAGCCTGGTCGCTGCCAGTTCCTCCAGTTCGGCCAGCGCCACCACGGTATGGGGGTTGCCCATGCTGATGCTCAGCGCCGGGCGCGGCACCTCGAGTCCGTCGGCGTGCACCACCGAGTCCATGGATTTGGCGGCGGCATGGTCGGGAAAGATGAAGCTCCACGGACCCATGTCCACGGCATAGCCGTTGGCCGACCGGGTCACCACCTTGATGCCTGCCCGGGTGCCGATGGTCACTGAACCGCCGCCGGCCAGCTCCACCAAGCCCTGATCCAGGAGGAAGTGGACGAACACCCGCACGCCGTTGCCGCACATTTCGGACACCGAACCGTCCCCGTTGCGGTAGTCCATGAACCACTCGGCCGCCGGTTCGGTCTCCAGCAGGGCGCGGCCTTCGGGCAGGCGCTCCGAGCGGATGGCCCGGATCAGCCCGTCCGCGCCAATCCCCCGGTGCCGGTCGCACAGCGCCGCCACGGCGGCCGGGGTGATCTCGTGCGCCCCGTCGGGGTCGGCCACCAGGATGAAGTCGTTGCCGGTGCCGTGGCCCTTGGCGAAGGGCAGGCCGGCCAGCGCCGACAATGCGCCGGAGGCGCCGGCGGCGTCGGTGGAAATAGACAAACTCACCCCTCCAGCTTAGCGATGTGTTCGAGGACCTTCGGCACCAGCTGCGGATCCTGCCAGCCGAACCAGGCGATCCGCCCGTCCGCCCGGAACCAGGTCAGCTGCCGGCGGGCGAACTTGCGGGTGGCGGCAATGGTATCCGCGACTGCCTCGTCGATGCCCCACTCTCCGTCCAGCACCTTCAGGAACTGGGCATAGCCGAGGGCCCGCGACGCGGTCCTGCCGCCGCGCAACCCGCGGGCCTCCAGGGCCCGGACCTCCTCGAGCAGCCCGGCCCCGGCCATCCGGTGCACGCGGCGGGCCAGCCGCTCCTTCAGCTCCTCGCGGTCCACCTCCAGACCGATCTGCACCGCCGGCTGGAGGTAGCGGCGTTCGGGCATGAAGGAACTGAAGGCCCTTCCGGTCAGCTCGTGGACTTCCAGCGCCCGCACGATGCGCCGGGCATCGCCCAGCCGCTGGGCCGACACCGGATCCACCCGCCGAAGCCGTTCACGCAGCGCCGCCATGCCCTCGTCCGCGAGCTCGGCCTCGAGCCGCCGGCGCAGCCCCGGGTCAGTCCCCGGGAACTCGATCACATCCAGCGCCGCGCGCACGTACAGCCCCGATCCCCCGGCCAGGATGGCGCGCCGGCCGCGCGCGTGGATCGCGGCCACGGCGGCACGGGCCTGCTGCTGGAAATCCGAGACGCTGGCCTCCTCATGCACCTCCAGGATGTCCAGCAGGTGGTGCGGTACGCCCCGGCGCTCCTCGAGGGTCATCTTCGCGGTGCCGATGTCCATGCCGCGGTAGAACTGCAGGGCATCGGCGTTAATGACCTCGCCTTCCAGCCGTTCGGCCAGGGCGACGGCCAGGTCGGACTTGCCGGACCCGGTGGGCCCGACGACGGCGATCACCGGCGGGATGCTTCCTGCAGCCCCCGCGGGGGTGGAACCGGCCACAGCGCGGCCCGCCCTCAGCTGGAGCGGACCGGCAGCGAGGGCATGCCCAGTGACACGCCCCTGCCTTGGGCGGCCCCCGGCGAGGGAACGCCGCAGGACTCCGCCTGCGCGCGGTCCCAGGCGTCCCCGGCCCGGGAGCGGCGCACCGAGTAGTCGGCCGGACCAGCCGCATCGGCGATGAGATGGAACGGTGCGGCCTCGGTGACGGTCACGGTGACCAGGTCCCCCGGACGGGGCACCTCGGCGCCATCGGGAACGGAAAAATGCACCAGCCGCTGGTCCCGGGCCCGGCCGGACAGCCGGTGGGTCTCGCTGGCCTTGCGCCCCTGCGCGGCGGTGACCATCACCTCTACCTGGCGGCCGACCTGCCGGGCGTTCTCCTCGGCGGCAATGCGGTCCTGCAAGGCGATCAGGCGCTCGTAGCGCTCCTGCACCACCGCCTTGGGCAGCTGGTCCGGCAGTTCGGCGGCCGGCGTGCCCGGCCGCTTGGAGTACTGGAAGGTGAAGGCGCTGGCAAAGCGGGACTGCTCAACGACGTCGAGGGTGGCCTGGAAATCCTCCTCGGTCTCCCCCGGGAAGCCAACGATGATGTCGGTGGAAATGGCCGCGTGCGGGATGCGTTCGCGGACCTTCTCCAGGATGCCGAGGAATTTCCTGGACCGGTAGGACCGGCGCATGTCCTTGAGCACCTTGTCGGAGCCGGACTGCAGCGGCATGTGCAGCTGCGGCATGACGTTGGGCGTCTCGGCCATGGCGTCGATCACATCGTCGGTGAACGCCGCCGGGTGCGGACTGGTGAACCGCACGCGCTCGAGGCCCTGGATCTGCCCGCAGGCCCGCAGCAGCTTGGCGAAGGCCCCCCGGTCGCCGAATTCGACGCCGTAGGAGTTCACATTCTGTCCCAGCAGGGTGACCTCGATGGCGCCGTCGTCCACCAGCGCCTGGATCTCGGCCAGGATCTCCCCGGGCCGGCGGTCGCGTTCCTTGCCGCGCAGCGACGGAACGATGCAGAAGGTGCAGGTGTTGTTGCAGCCGACGGAGATCGATACCCAGCCCGAGTACACCGCGTCGCGCTTGGTGGGCAGGGTGGAGGGGAAGACCTCCAGCGACTCGAGGATTTCCAGCTGGGCCTCGTTGTTATGCCGGGCGCGCTCCAGCAGCGCCGGCAGCGAACCGACATTGTGGGTGCCGAACACCACGTCCACCCACGGTGCCTTCTGCAGGATCGTCTCGCGGTCCTTCTGCGCCAGGCAGCCGCCGACGGCGATCTGCATCCCCGGATTGCGTTCCTTCACCGGCGCCAGCTGCCCGAGGTTGCCGTACAGCTTGTTGTCCGCGTTCTCGCGGACCGCACAGGTATTGAAGACAACGACGTCGGCCTGCCCGGACTCATCCTTGACCAGCCCGGCGGCCTCAAGCAGGCCGGCCAGCCGTTCGGAATCATGGACGTTCATCTGGCAGCCGAAGGTACGCACCTGGTAGGTGCGCACACGGGCGTCGCTGGTGCTGGAACCGGGGGCGGGGATGGTCAAACTCACCTATTAAGGGTAATGCTCGCGCGTGCGCGGCTGATAATCCCGTCCCCGGGCACCAGTTCCTAGTACCAGTTGTTGGCGTAGTGGAACTGCAGGGCGGAGCAGGGCGAACCGTAGCGGCCGTCAATGTAGTCCAGGCCCCAGTCGATCTGGGTTTCGTAATTTGTCCGCCAGTCCGGTCCCGCCGTGGCCATTTTGTCGCCGGGCAGCGACTGCACGATCCCGTAGGCCCCGCTGCTGGGGTTGGTGGCGCTGGTCAGCCAGTCCGACTCCCGCTTCCACAGCCTGTCCAGGCAGGGCATCTGGGAGGCATCCCAGCCGTAGCTGCGCAGTTCCCGGGAGGCATAAGCCTTGGCCGCCGCCGGATTGTTGACGGGTTTGCCTGCTGCTGCGGCCTTCTGCTGGGCGGCCTTCTGCGCTGCCTCGGCCTGGGCAGCCTTCTCCTGCGCCGCCTTCCGCGCGGCCTCGGCTTCGGCCGCCTTCCGTGCGGCGTCAGCCTGGACCTGTCCGGCCCGCGCGTCCTGCTGCGCGGCCTGGGGCGCGCTGTCCTGCGTTGCCTTGGTCTGGGCTGGCCTGTCCTGCGCATCCTGCTGCGGGGCGGCTCCCGAAGCCGCCTCCGCGGCAGCTGCGGGCTGCTGGCCGGCCGGCTGTGCCGCTGCCTGGCCGGCGCCGTGTCCGCCTGCGCCGTGTCCGGCGGCGGCCTGCCCCGGCTCCTGCGGCTTCGCCGGTCCGTCCGCCCGGACCGCACCGTCCATGTCGGAGCCGCCGGCATCTGCGGCTGCAGCGCCCGGGATTGCGGACGACTGGGCCAGCGCCACGAGGCCGGTCAGCGCCGATGCCGGCGCTGCCTCGGCCGTGCCGGTTTCCTGGACGGGCAAGGCCGCCGTGGTCGCAGCCAGGGCGGCGAGGGCGGTCAGCCCCAGGGCGAGGCCGGTACGCAGCCGGCGGTGCTGTTCGAGGCGGCGCCGGGCGCGCTTCTGCTCGCGCCGTTCGTGCTCCGGTGTGGACAGGGAATCGGGTGCGGCGGGGGTCTTGGGGGCAGTCAGCTGGTCTCGTGCGGTCACGGAAGCAGGACCGTACGGACCGTTTCTGGGAAAAGTCTCAAAAAGATAAAGAAATCGGCCGTTTAAGTGACGAACATCTCAGTTTGATTACGGCGTGTCGGTTTCCCCCGCAGCGTGCCCGAGTTCTTCGCTCACGACCTTGAAGGCCAGTGCTGGCGGGTAGCCCTTGCGGGCCAGCATCGACGCGAGCCGCCGGACCGCCTTCTCCCGTTCGCCCCGGTCCGCCGGCACGCGGCCGGCGCCCAGCTTCCGGCGGACCAGCTCGCGCGCGGCAGCAACCTCATCCTCGTCGGAGAGCTGCTCCAGGGCCGCCTCGGACTCCTCCGGCCCGACGCCCTTCTCCGCCAGTTCGCGCCGCAGGGCACTCCGGGCGAGCGAACGTGTCCGCGCCCGGCTGCTGACCCACATCCTGGCGAACTCGGCGTCGTCGATCAGCTCGACTTCTTCGAAACGGTCCAGCACCGCGGCCGCCACTTCGCCGGGAACACCGCGCTCGGCCAGCTTCAGTTCCAGCTGCCGGCGGCTTTTCGGCGCCACCGTCAGCTGGCGCAGCACGATGGCGCGCGCCACCTCGTACGGATCTGCTTCCGGGGTCAGGTCCGCCGGTGTTCCCGGCGTTGGTCCGGCGGACCTGCCGCGTTCGGGCCGCACCGGCTAGATGCCGTCCACGGCCTTGAGTTTGGGCTCGCCGCCCTCGCCGGCCTCCGGCCGGACACCCACGCCCAGCTTCTCCTTAATCCGCCGCTCGAGCTCATCGGCGAGGTCCGGATTGTCCTTCAGGAAGTTGCGGGCGTTCTCCTTGCCCTGGCCCAGCTGGTCCCCGTCGTAGGTAAACCACGCACCGGACTTCTTCACCAGGCCGTGCTCCACGCCCATGTCGATCAGTCCGCCCTCGCGGGAGATACCCTGCCCGTAGAGGATGTCGAACTCGGCCTGCTTGAAGGGCGGGGCCATCTTGTTCTTGACGATCTTGGCACGGGTGCGGTTGCCCACCGGGTTCGTCCCCTCCTTGAGGGTCTCGATGCGCCGCACGTCGATGCGGACCGAGGCGTAGAACTTCAGCGCCTTGCCGCCGGTGGTGGTTTCCGGGCTGCCGAAGAAGACGCCGATCTTCTCACGCAGCTGGTTGATGAAGATCGCCGTGGTCTTGGTCTGGTTCAGCCGGCCGGTGATCTTCCGCAGCGCTTGGCTCATCAGGCGCGCCTGGAGGCCCACATGGCTATCGCCCATTTCGCCTTCGATTTCCGCCCGGGGCACCAGGGCGGCAACGGAGTCCACGACCACGATGTCCAGCGAGCCGGAGCCCACCAGCATGTCCATGATCTCCAGCGCCTGCTCGCCGGTGTCCGGCTGGGACACCAGCAGGGCGTCGGTGTCCACGCCCAGCTTCTTGGCGTAGTCCGGATCCAGCGCGTGTTCGGCGTCGATGAACGCAGCAATGCCGCCGTTGCGCTGGGCGTTGGCCACCGCATGCAGGGCGACGGTGGTCTTGCCGGAGGATTCCGGGCCATAGATCTCCACGACGCGGCCACGCGGCAGCCCGCCGATGCCCAGCGCCACATCCAGCGCGATGGAGCCGGTGGGGATGGTTTCGATCGGCGCGCGGCTGTCGTCACCCAGACGCATGACGGAGCCCTTGCCGAACTGCTTGTCGATCTGCGCGAGTGCGGCTTCGAGAGCCTTTTCGCGGTCTGCCGGTGCGGCCATTGTTCACCTCGGTTTCATAGTGGCCTTGCGGGCCTGACTTCTTTGCCCACCTGCGACGGTAGCCTGCGGTACTGACAAAATTGCGGCGCCGTGGCCAGATGTGGACAAACACGGCCGCCCCGGTGCAAATTCAGTTCCTGTGTAGGAGCATACTCCTATCCGAACAAATATTCGAACCCTTTGCGGGTTCCGCCGGGCGGGCGCGCCGGTGGCGCCTGGGGCCCGCTCAGCGCTTCGGCTTGATGTCCCGGCCAAGCCGCCGCTGCGGCGGAACGTCCTGCATCTCGCAGACGGCGAGCCAGACGGACTTCGGCGGAATTCCAGCCTCCAGCGCCTGGAGAGCCGTGCGTCCGCCGAGGCCCGTGAGCACCAGGTCGGCCGCCAGGACCCGCGAATAACCGGATCCGAATTCGTCATCCATCAGTCGCCAGAAGTCGCTCAGCCGCATCGGGATATCTTCTCACGCCGGCCCTGCCGATTCATCCGGGCTCGGCGCGGACGGGAATTACAATGGGGACCATGAGCGAGCAGCCTCCGCCGGCCAACCCCGATTTCGATGCAGCCATCGACTCCCTGGAACGGCAGCTCAGCGTTCTGTGGCGGCGCGCCCGTGCCAACTCGCACCGGGTGGCGCGGCAGGTCCATCCCGACATGGAGCCGGCGGCCTACGGGCTGCTGGCAGTGCTGCAGCGCGAAGAATCGATGCGGCTGACCGACCTGGCAGCGAATATCGGCGTCGGCAAGCCCTCGGTCAGCCGGCAGATCGCCATGCTCGAGCAACTGGGCCTGGTGCACAAGCAGGCCGATCCGGTGGACGGGCGCGCACAGTCGATTTCACTGACCGAAACCGGCCGGGACCGCCTGACGGCCGCACAGCTGGCGCGCAAGAGCGCCTTCCGCGAACGCCTGGGCGACTGGCCCGTCGAAGACCTGGATTCGCTCGCGGCCCTGCTGGACCGGCTCAACCAGGCCTATGCCAACGAGCCGCCGCTGCACTGACCCTGCGCAGCTGCACCGGCCCTGCGGAGGACCGCCTCCGGCGCGGACGGCCACCGGCACGAAACACGAAGCAGCATGGCCGGTCCCCGCGGTGCGGGAACCGGCCATGCAAAACAGTCGCCGGACAGAGCCGCCGCGGCGGCCTGGCGCAACGGTCAATAACGGGCCGAGGCGAGGCCCTGGCTGAAGTCGTCGGGCAGTTCGTCCGGTACCGGAGACACAAACTCGCGGGACAGCTCCTGCGGCACGGTGTCGGGAATGACCACGCCCTCGGCATCCGCCACGCGGTCGCTCACTTCGCGGAGCATCAGGGACAGCGGTACATCAAGTGCCGAGCAGATGGAGGACAGCAGTTCCGAGGACGCTTCCTTCTGCCCCCGCTCGACTTCGCTCAGGTAACCGAGGGAAACACGGGCGCTGTGTGAAACTTCGCGCAGGGTACGGCCCTGCCGCTGCCGGACATCGCGAAGGACGTCACCAATTTCGTGGCGTAGCACTACCATTTTGCGCTCCTTCTCCCGATGGGCTTCCTTGGGCAGGCCCGGATCACGCCAACGGACCACGCCGTTCACGGATACGGGCTGCTTAACCATGTGTATCGCCTTGCTCCCTTGTATCTCTCCTGCGGAGTCCATCGCCGGTGTCTGCCGTCGGATCGAAGCCGCCTGGTTTCTAAAGCTTAGCCAACAACGCTAGCAGTTGCCGACACCTTTGATAACTACCGGGCCGAATAATTTGTTCCCTTGTTATCTTCGGCTATTTGGTGCTGCGCGGCTGGTCCGCGACGGCGCGGCGCAGCTCGGCCAAGGCGGCGGCGCAGGCCTGCTGCCGGATCTCGGCGCGGTCGCCGTCGAACCGGAATTCGACGGCACGGCTGCCGCCTTCCGTCGCGATTCCCACAAAAACGGTACCCACCGCCTTGCCTCCGTGGGGCTCCGGGCCGGCGGCTCCGGTGGTGGCGACGCCGACGTCGGCGTTCAGGGCGCGGCGGGCCCCGGCCGCCATCTGGCGGGCGACGTCCGGGTCCACGGCGCCGTTGCGTTCGAGCAGGTCGGCATCGACGCCGAGCAGCGAGGACTTCACGTCATTCTGGTAGGAGACCACGCCACCCTGGAGTGTTCCGGAGGCTCCGGGGACCGTAGCCAGTGCGGAGGCCACCATGCCGGCCGTCAGCGATTCGGCCGTCGCCACCTTCAGTTCCTTGGCAATGGCCGCCAGCACCACTTCCTCGGCTGCTGCGTTCAACGTCATCGGCGGTTCCTTCCGGTCAGCGGCCTGCGGCACGCAGCCGCCAGGCCTTGGCAACATAGTCGGCACCGGTGACGACGGTGACCAGTACGGCAACCATCATCACGGCAAAGGCCACGGCAGCGTAGCCTGCGGCGGCGCCGGCAAGCCAGCTGCCCACCGGCATCAGGTACAGGAAGATCGCCAGCGTCTGCAGGACGGTCTTGAGCTTGCCCCCCCGGGAGGCCGGCATCACGCCATACCTGATTACCACGAAGCGCAGGAGCGTGATGCCCAACTCGCGCACCAGGATCACCACCGTCACCCACCACGGCAGTTCCCCGAGGGCGGAGAGCAGGACCAGCGCCGACCCGATGAGCAGCTTGTCGGCGATCGGATCGGCGATCTTGCCGAAGTTGGTGATCAGTCCGCGGCTGCGGGCAAGGTCCCCGTCCAGCTTGTCGGTGTAGATGGCGGCCGCGAAGACTCCTACCGCCAGCCAGCGGAACAGCCCGTGGTCCGCGCCGCCGGCCGCCATGAACCAGATAAAGAAGGGCACCATGACGATGCGCAGCGCGGTCAGGACGTTGGCGATATTCAACAGGGGTGCGGAACGGGGAACTGATTCACTCACCTCCCAAGGCTACCCGGCGAGGGCCCCGGGCCGCGGCGGTTTGCGGCCCGGGAGCCGTACCCGGTTAACGGCCGGTGAGGCTCCAGGCGTCCTCGGAACCGGAGTCGTCGTCGTCGCCGTCGTAATAGTCCACCGCCTGCGGCCGCGAGTCCAGGTCCTCGGCCACCAGGTCCGGCGGCCCGTCCAGCCCGTGGTTCACGTTGGCATTGCCGGCCAGGGCCTCGGTCACCGGGTCCGCGCCCCCAACGGGAGGTCCGTCGCCGCGGATGGCCGCCAGCGTGGCCGCCAGATCGTCCGGCTTGACCAGCACGTCGCGGGCCTTCGAGCCCTCGGACGGGCCCACCACCCCGCGGGATTCGAGCAGGTCCATGAGGCGGCCGGCCTTGGCGAAGCCCACCCGGAGCTTGCGCTGGAGCATGGAGGTGGAGCCGAACTGCGTGGTGACCACCAACTCGGTGGCCTGCAGCAGCAGGTCCAGATCGTCCCCGATGTCGTCATCGATCTGCTTCTTGGGCGCCTCGACGGCCACATCCTCGCGGTAGACGGCCTGCAGCTGCCCCTTGACGTGCTCGACCACCTGGTGGATCTCGGACTCGGAGACCCAGGCGCCCTGCACGCGCATCGGCTTGTTGGCGCCCATCGGCAGGAACAGCGCGTCGCCCTGGCCGATCAGCTTCTCCGCCCCGGGCTGGTCCAGCACCACGCGCGAGTCGGTGACCGAGGAGGTGGCGAAGGCCATGCGGGAGGGGACGTTGGCCTTGATCAGGCCGGTCACCACGTCGACGGAAGGCCGCTGGGTGGCCAGCACCAGGTGGATACCCGCGGCACGGGCCAGCTGGGTGATACGCACAATGGAGTCTTCGACGTCCCGCGGAGCCACCATCATCAGGTCCGCGAGCTCATCGACGATCACCAGCAGGTAGGGGTAGGGCTTGACCACCCGCTGGGAACCGGCCGGCGGGTGCACCTTGCCGTTGCGGACCGCCTTGTTGAAATCGTCGATGTGCTTGAAGCCGAAGTTCGCCAGGTCGTCGTAGCGGGTGTCCATCTCCCGGACCACCCACTGCAGCGCCTCGGCCGCCTTCTTCGGGTTCGTGATGATCGGGGTGATCAGGTGCGGCACTCCCTCGTAGGCGGTCAGCTCCACGCGCTTGGGGTCCACCATCACCATGCGCACCTCGTCCGGGGTGGCGCGCATCAGGATCGAGGTAATCATCGAGTTCACGAACGAGGACTTGCCCGCGCCGGTGGCGCCGGCGACCAGCATGTGCGGCATCTTGGCCAGGTTCGCCACGACGAAGCCGCCCTCGACGTCCTTGCCCACGCCCATCACCATCGGGTGGTCCGTCTTGCGGGCGTTGTTCGAGCGCAGCACGTCGCCCAGGGACACTGTCTCGCGGTCGGTATTCGGGATTTCGATGCCGATGGCGGACTTGCCCGGAATGGGGCTGAGGATGCGTACGTCCGAGCTGGCCACCGCATAGGAGATGTTCTTCGAGAGCGCGGTGACCCGCTCCACCTTGGTGCCGGGCGAGAGCTCGATCTCGTAGCGGGTGACCGTCGGTCCGCGCGAAAAGCCGGTGACCTGGGCGTCCACATTGAACTGCTGCATCGTTTCCGTCAGGGCGGCGACGACGATGTCGTTGGCCTCCGAGCGTTCCTTCGACGGCGGCCCGGCCGCCAGGAAGTCCGACGGCGGCAGGGTATACGTGACGTCGCCGGAAAGCTGCAGCTGCTCGGTCCGCTGCGGAATGGGGCTGGACGGCGGCTCCGGAACGCGGTGCTGGACGGGCACGACGGCGGTCTCCGGCCCGGCATCCGGGCCCGCGGCCGGCAGCACGGGCAGGGCCTCCGTGGCCCCGTCGGAGCCGTCCTGGGCCAGGCCCTGCTCGCGCTTGAGTTTCTCCATCGCCAGCTCGGCGCGGGTCGGGCGGCGCACCCCCGGCGGCACCTTCGGCGCCGCCGGCAGATCGGGTTCGGGGTCCTCGATGACCGGGGTTTCGAACGCTTCGTCCCCGAAAAAGCCCGGCTCCTCCTCGGCGGGGGCCGCGTCCTTGTCCTTGCCGAAGAGCCGCCGCTTCTTCTTCGGCTTGGTTTCCGGCTCGCCGCCGCCGTACAAGTAGCTCTGGTCGTGGGAGTCCGGGTCTGCGTGGTCCTGGTCCCTCAGGTCCTGGCCCATCAGGTGTTCGTAGAGCGCGCGCAGCCGCATCGGGATATGGCGGAACGGGGTGGCCGTGACGATCAGCACGCTGATGAAGGCCAGCAGCGAATAGGACAGGACCGGAACCAGCTCGCTGATGCCGGCCAGCGGGCCGGCAGCCAGGAAGCCGGCCATCCCCCCGGCTGCCCACAGCGCGTCCAGGCCGTCGGCCAGCGCGGGCTGGCCGCCGATCATATGGGCCAGCCCGGTGCCGGAGAGCATGCCCAGGCTCAGGCCGATCGCGATCCGGTTGTTGGCCGCGATCTGCTCGGGGGCGCGCATCAGCCGCACGGCGAACACGGCAAGGAAGACCGGCAGGACCAGGGCCATCCAGCCGAAGGTCCCGCCGAAGACGGCGTGCACGACCGACGCGAATCCGCCGGTCAGTCCCCACCACTCCACGGTGGCCACCATGGCCGCCACCAGCAGCAGGAACAGCCCGGTGCCGTCGCGGCGCAGTTCGTACTCCGGATGCACATCCGGGCCCAGCTTGCGCACCCCGGCAGCCGCCAGCCGCGCCACACCCATCCAGGCAGCATGGATCATCCGCAGCAGCAGGGAGGGGTGCTCCTGGCCGTGCAGTTCGATTGCCTTGGTGGCGGTGGACGAAGTCCTGCCGCGTCCCGAGGAAGCCCGCCCGGAGGAGGCCGGGGTCTTGCCGCGCGACTGGTTGCCGTTCCGGGCAGAAGAAGTACGAGTCGCCATACCCGCCACGTTACCGGCTGGAGCCGGTGATCTGCGGGATTTCGCCCCCGGTCCCGTCACCGCAGCCGCCCCTTCAGGCCAGGGAGAGCACGTACGCCAGGACGAATCCGGCGGCGGTGCTCAGGGCCACCGCCGGCCCGCCGTGCTCGTACGCCTCGGGCATCAGGGTGTCGGCCAGGGAGGCGATCACCGCGCCGGCTGCGAAGGCCAGCGGCAGCGAGATCGTCTCGGGTGCGCTGCCGGACAGCGGGCCGGCGCCGACCACCACGGCGACGACCAGCAGCACGGCACAGACGGCCCAGAGCCCGAAAATGACCGCCGGGGACTTGCCCTGGCTGCGCATCGAGGACGCCCCGACCAGCGCCTCGGGGAAATTGGACACGAAGATCGCGGCCAGCAGGGCCAGGCCGCCGGTCCCCTCCCCCAGCGAAACGCCCAGCGCGAGATTCTCCGGCACGCCGTCGAGCGTGACGGCCGCCAGCAGCGCCACGCCGGCGGCGCCGCGGGTGGAGGCCGCCGCGGCCGGACGTTCGGCGGCGGCAGCGTCGGTATCCAGCTTGGGGCTGCCCCGGTACTCGTCTGCCGGAGCCGGGTGGGACCCGGGCTGCGCCCAGCGGTCCAGCAGCGAGCTCAGCACCGTGAAGACCACGGCGCCGGCGAACAGGCCGGCGGCCGCCCGCCAGATGCCGCCGCTTTCGTGGGCGTCCTCGAAGAGTTCGAAGGCCAGGGCGGTGATCAGCGCCCCGGCGGCGAAGGAGAGCAGGATGGCCAGGACGCGCTTGGGCAGTTCGAAACGCACGCCGATGAGCGCCCCCAGCACCAGCGCGCTGGAGGCCACGGCACCGAAGAGCAGCGGCAGTGCCGCCCCGCCATCCACGCCGCCAGTATAGAAGCCGGCGGCAGGCCTTCCTAGCCCGGCAGCTCAGGCTTCGAGGACGACGGGGACAATCATGGGCCGGCGCCGGTGGCGCCGGTTGACCCAGGTGCCGATGACCCGGCGGACCACCTGCTGCAGCTGGTAGGTCGTGTGGTCCTTGTTGCCGACCACGGCCTCCTCCAGCGCGGCGATGATCTTGGGCTTGATGTCGTCGAACACCGCGTCCTCCTCGGCGAAGCCGCGGGCATGGATCTCCGGTCCGGAGAGGATCTGCCCGGTGCTGCGGTTGACCACCGTAATGACGGAGATGAAGCCTTCCTCGCCCAGGATGCGGCGGTCCTTCAGGTCCGCGTCGGTGATCCCGCCGATGCTGGAGCCGTCCACGTAGACGAAGCCGCATTCGAGCTGTCCGACGATCCGGGCCTTGCCGCCCTCGAGGTCGATGACGGTGCCGCCGTCGGCCAGCAGCACGTTCTCCTCCGGCACGCCGGTGGCCTCGGCCAGCTTGCCGTTGGCAATCAGGTGCCGGGTTTCGCCATGCACCGGCATGACGTTCTTCGGCCGGATGATGTTGTAGCAGTACAGCAGTTCACCCGCCGCCGCGTGCCCGGAGACATGCACCTTGGCATTGCCTTTGTGGATCACCTCCGCGCCGAGCTTCAGCAGGCCGTTGATCACCCGGAAGACGGCGTTCTCGTTGCCCGGGATGAGCGAGGAGGCCAGGATCACGGTGTCCCCGGCCCCGATCCGGATCCGGTGGTCCCCGTTGGCCATCCGGGACAGGGCGGCCATCGGCTCCCCCTGGGAACCGGTGGACATGAGCACGATCCGGTCGTCCGGGACATCCTCGATGTTCTTCAGGTCCACCAGGATGCCCTCGGGCACGTTCAGGTAGCCGAGCTTGGCGGCGATGGCCATGTTGCGCACCATGGACCGGCCCACGAAGGCCACGTGCCGGCCGTGCGCGGCCGCGGCGTCGAGCACCTGCTGCACCCGGTGCACGTGCGAGGAGAAGGAGGCCACGATGATGCGCTTCTGGACCTGGCCGAACAGCCGCTCCAGCACCGGGCCGATTTCCTTTTCGGCAGTGGTGAAGCCGGGCACGTCCGCATTGGTGGAGTCCGGCATGAACAGGTCCACGCCTTCCTCGCCCAGCCGGGCGAAGGCGCGCAGGTCCGTGATCCGCCCGTCCAGGGGCAGCTGGTCCATCTTGAAATCGCCGGTGTGCAGCACAGTGCCGGCTTCGGTGCGGATGAAGACCGCCAGCGCGTCCGGAATCGAGTGGTTGACCGCCACGAACTCGCACTCGAAGGGGCCGAACTGCTCGACCTGCCCCTCGGAGACCGTCAGGGTGTAGGGCTTGAGCCGGTGCTCGGCCAGCTTGGCCTCCACCAGCGCCAGGGTCAGCTGCGAGCCGATCAGCGGGATGTCCTCGCGGATGCGCAGCAGGTAGGGCACCGCGCCGATGTGGTCCTCGTGCCCGTGGGTCAGCACGACGCCGACGACGTCGTCAAGGCGGTCCTCGATGTAGGAGAAATCCGGCAGAATCAAATCCACGCCCGGCTGGTGCTCCTCCGGGAACAGGACCCCGCAGTCGACGATCAGCAGCTTGGAGTTGATCTCGAAGACGGCCATGTTCCGGCCGATCTCGCCCAGGCCCCCGAGCGGAACGATCCGCAGGGTGCCCTCCGTCAGGTCCGGCGGGGTGCGCAGCTGTGAAGTTGTGGATTCGCTCATGCTTCGGATCAGACCTCCAGGTTCCAGCCGGCCTCCGCAAGATCGGCGAGGACGGGTGCGAGCTCGGCGTCGGTCGGCTCGACCAGCGGCAGGCGGACCACCGAGTTGGGCAGGACACCCTGCCACTTAAGGATCTGCTTGGCCGCCACGGCACCTTGGATGTGGCTCATGACGGCGCGCTGGACCGGGTCCAGTTCGAAGTGCAGCCGGCGGGCGGTGGCGAGGTCGCCGGCCAGGCAGGCGTCCACCAGCGCGCGGTACTGCGCCGTCGCCACGTGGGCGGTGACGGAGACGACGCCGACGGCGCCGGCGGCCATCAGCGGCAGGGTCAGCCCGTCGTCGCCGGAGTAGACGTCCAGGTCGGTGTTGGCCAGCACGCGGGTCGTTTCCTGGTAGTCGGCCTTGGCGTCCTTCAAGGCCACGATGCGCGGATGCGCGGCGAGCCGGATCATGGTCTCGGTCTCGATCGGGATGCCGGCACGGCCGGGGATGTCGTAGACCATCACCGGAAGGTCGGTCGCGTCGGCGACGGCCTCGATGTGCGCCTGCACGCCGGCCTGGCTGGGCTTGTTGTAGTACGGCGTGGTGACCAGCAGGCCGTCCACGCCCAGCTCGGCGGCCTGGCGGGAGAGGTGGACCGAATGGCGGGTGTCGTTGGTGGTGGAACCGGCGATGACCTTCGCGCGCCCGCCCACGGCCTCGACCACCGCGCGGAACATGCCCAGGTTCTCCTCGTCCGTCAGCGTCGAGGTCTCCCCCGTGGTGCCGGTGACGACGAGGCCGTCGCAGCCGTCCTCGACCAGCTTGGTGGCCAGCTTGGCCGCCATGGAGTAGTCCACCTCGCCTTCGTCGGTGAACGGGGTGACCATGGCGGCCACCAGGGTGCCGAAGGTGTACTCGCGGATGTCAGACTCAGCCATACGGAAAACGTTACCGTGCCCGCCGCCGATTCAAGGAATGCACGGAGGGTGCGGGAAGGTGCGGGGCGGGGACGGCGGAAACCTGGCTGCGGGAACAGCTGTGAGAATATCTGCTTATGTCACCAGCACCGAACAGCCGGCGGATCCGGGGCATCGATGCCGCACGGGGCATCGCCCTGCTGGGCATGATGGCCACCCACATCTTCCCGCTCTACGAGGGCGGGGCCGCCCAGGGCACCGCCGCGGTGCCGACCTTCGCGGGGCTGGTGTTCTCCGGCCGCTCCTCGGCGCTGTTCGCCGTGCTGGCCGGTGTCGGCCTGGCCCTGCTGACCGGGGGCAGCCGCGGCCACTTTGGCCGCGGCCTGGCCGCCGACCGGGCAGGGATCGCCGTGCGGGCCGTGCTGATTGGCGCCGTCGGCCTGCTGCTGGGCAGTGTGAACGTCAGCATCGCCATCATCCTGGTCCATTACGCGGTGCTGTTCCTCTGCGCCCTGCCGTTCCTGGGCCTGCGGCTGCCGGCACTGGCCGGATGGACCGCAGGCTGGATGCTGCTCTCCCCCGTGGCGGCCTTCCTGCTGCGGCCCTGGGCGCTGGCGAACATCAGTCCCACGGGAGTGCTCGGGCATAATCCCTCCACCGCGGACCTGCTCCAGCCGTGGACGCTGCTGGCGGATGTTTTCCTGACCGGCTACTACCCGGTGCTGCAGTGGCTCTCCTACATCCTGGTGGGTCTGCTGATCGGGCGCCTGGACCTGCTGCGCACTGCCCACCAGCTGTGGCTGCTGGCCGCCGGCACGGTGGCGGCGGTCGGCGCCAAGGCACTGTCCTGGCTGCTGATGGAACGGATGGGCGGCTATGCCGCGGTGGCCGCGACCGGCCCGGCCCGGCGCGAGGACTTCGAGGTCATCTACCAGGTCAACATGAGCTGGGTGCGGCAGGAGGACTCCTGGTGGTGGCTCGGCTCGGCATCGCCGCACTCGGGCGGCAGCCTGGACCTGCTGCACACCAGCGGCACCGCCGCCGTCGTCCTGGCGGTGTGCCTGCTGGTCGGCTCGCGCTGGGCCGCGGCGCTGGCCCCGCTGGCCGGCCCCGGCGCCATGACCCTGAGCCTGTATTCGGCCCATGTGTGGTTCATGGGCGTGGTTACCACGCTGGGGCTGCCGCTGGCCCGGGTCGAACTCTACTGGAGCCAGGCGGTGCTGGCGGTGGCCGCCGGCATGCTCTTCCAGGCCGCCGGCTGGCGCGGACCGCTGGAGGCTGTCATCTCCACGGCCTCGCGCACCACGCGCACGCTGGTGGCCGGCCGCAGCCGGCTGCCGGGCTGAACCGGCGGGCGGCTGCTCCCCGCCGTCCAGCCGCTACCCGGCGCCGGCCGAGCGGTAAAGGTCGATGGCGCGGCGCATCGACTCGCGGGCCCGCTTGCGGTCCGCGGCGGCGTCATAGGCGCAGGAGAGCCGGAACCAGCTGCGCCAGTCCGCCGGCGCCGCCTCCGCCTCGGCCTTGTACTTGAGGAACTCGGCATCCGCGGCCTCGCGGACGATGCGCCCGCCAGGAGTGCGCGGCAGGTTGTCCACCGGCAGGCCGCCCTCGGCTTCCAGGATCCTGGCCAGCTTGGACATCCGGCTGCCGAACACAATTTCCCGGCACAGTGCCCAGGCCCCGACCGCCGGCAGCAGCACCAGGGCCACGCCCAGGCCCTTGGCCGCCGGGGACGGTTCCCCGAGCATCAGCCAGGCCCGCTGCAGGGTCACCACCAGGTAGCCGGCCAGCAGCGCGACAACCACCCCGACCCAGACCTTGCTGCCATGGCGGGCGTACCAGGAGACAGGCTCTGCCGGGCCGGACATCGACGGGCCGGGCATGGCGGGGTCAGGCATGGCGGGATCAGGCATTGAGCTCAAGGTAGCCGTCGAGTCCGTAGGTCAGGCCCGGGTGCGCGGCGACCGAGCGCAGGCCCAGCAGCACCCCGGGCATGAAGGAGGCCCGGTCATAGGAGTCGTGCCTGATCGTCAGCTGCTCGCCGGGACCACCCAGCAGCACTTCCTGGTGCGCCACCAGCCCGCGCAGGCGCACGCTGTGTACGCGCACGCCGCCGACGTCGGCGCCGCGGGCGCCGTCGAGGGCGTGCTCGGTGGCATCCGGGCCTGCCGGAACCCCCGCCGCGGCGCGGGCGGCGGAGACCAGCTGGGCGGTCCGCACCGCCGTCCCGGAGGGGGCGTCAACCTTGTCCGGATGGTGCAGCTCGATGATCTCGACCGATTCGAAGTAGCGCGCGGCCCGGGCCGCGAAGGCCGAGGCCAGCACCGAGCCCAGCGCGAAGTTGGGGGCGATCAGCACGCCGGTGTCCGGATGCCCGGCCAGCAGCGCGGCCAGCGCGGCACGGCGGTCCTCGTCCCAGCCGGTGGTGCCGACGACGGCGTGCAGCCCGTGCTCGACGGCGAACCGCACGTTCGCCTCGGTGCTGGCCGGCACGGTCAGGTCCACCAGGTGGGTCGCACCCGCCTCGAGCACGCGCTCCAGCGCCTCGCCGCGCCCGAGGGCGGCGACGAGCTCCATGTCCTCGGCGGCGGTGACGGCCTTGACGGCCTCGGCGCCCATCCGGCCGCGGGCGCCCAGTACGGCGACTTTCAATGGTGGGGTCATGACCTCTAGGGTATCCGGCTCAGGCACTGCCCACCCATTCGGTGCCGCCGTCGCTGAAGTGCTGCTCCTTCCAGACCGGCACCCCGTGCTTGACGGCCTCGACCAGGTCGCGGCAGGCCTCGAAGGCTTCGCCCCGGTGTGCCGCGGCGGCCGCCGCCACCAGCGCCGAATCCCCCACGGCGAGCTCGCCGGTCCGGTGCACCGCCCACAGCCGGGTGCCCGGATGCCGCGCGGCGACCTCCGCCGCCAGTTCCTCCATGCGCCGGCCCGCGCTGGGGTGCGCGCTGTAGCCCAGGTACGTGACCGCGCGGCCGCCGTCGTGGTCGCGCACGATGCCGCCGAAGGTGACCACCGCCCCGGTGGCTGGCGTTTCCACGGCCGCCCAGGCGGTGGCGGCATCGATCGGCTCGGCGCTGACGCCGGCGAAGACCACCGTGCCTGCCGCAGTGCCTGCCGTGTCCGCTCCGGTGCCTTCCTCAGTGGTCATGGCTTCCCTCCAGCTGGTCGCAGATGTGCTCGATGATCGGGTCCAGGACGGCGAGTGCGTCCCGGACCCCGCCCGGGGAGCCGGGCAGGTTGACGATGAAGGTGCGCCCGGTGGTGCCGGCATGTCCGCGCGAGAGCGCCGCATGCGGGGTGCTGGCCAGGCCGGCGGCACGGATCGCCTCCATCACCCCGGGCAGTTCGCGGTCGAGCAGCGGCCTGGTCATCTCCGGCGTCAGGTCGTCAGGGCTCAGGCCGGTGCCGCCGCTGGTGACGATCACCCGCGGGGACAGCAGCAGCAGCGCGCGCAGGGCCGCGCCGACGGGCTCGCCGTCGGGCACGACCAGCGGCTGCGCGGTTTCGAAGCCGTGTCCGGCGAGCCAGCCGCTGATCACCGGGGCGGTGAGGTCCTCATAGACTCCTGTGGCCGCGCGTGTGGAGGCAATCAGCACGCTGGCCGTGCGCGGGCCGGTCACAGCTGCCAGTCCCCGCTCTTGCCCCCGGTCTTGCCCAGAACCTTGATGTCGCTGATCACCGCATGTTTGTCCACGGCCTTGATCATGTCGTACAGGCTCAGTGCCGCCACCGAGGCGGCGGTCAGGGCCTCCATTTCGACGCCGGTGACCGACCGGGTCTTCACCGTCGCCTCGATCCGCACGCTGGCTTCGTCCGGGTGGAAGTCCACGGTGACCTTGCTCAGCGGCAGCGGGTGGCACAGCGGGATCAGCTGCGGGGTCGCCTTGGCGGCCATGATGCCCGCCACCCGGGACACCGCCAGCGCGTCGCCCTTGGGCAGGTTGCCGGCAACCAACAGGGCCACGACCTCGGGGCGGGTGCCAAGCACCGCCTGGGCGGTGGCCTCGCGGGTGGTCTCCGCTTTCCCGCTGACATCCACCATGTGCGCGGTGCCGTCCGCCCGCACGTGGGTCAGGTGGGCGGTTTCGTTGCTGCTGTCCTGTTCGCTCATAGAAGCCATATTTCCACGTTCCCGCCCGCCTCGAGGCGGGTGACCTCCGGCGGCAGCTGCAGCAGGGCGTTGGAGTGGGCCAGCGCGTGCACCAGATGCGATGCCGGACCGCCCACCGGGACGGCCCCGGCGCCGTCGTACCGGCCCCGGCGCACCTGGTGGATCCCCGGCGGCGACTCGAGCGCCGTTCCCGGCGGGACCTGCAGCGGCACCTGCAGCACGGTCCGCGGCGACGGCACGGACAGGACCGCGGAGAGCGCCGGACGCAGGAACATCTCGAACGAGACCAGGGAACTGACCGGATTGCCGGGGAACCCCAGGAAGGCGGTCCCGTGGACCTGGCCCAGGGCCTGCGGTCCGCCCGGCTGCATGGCCACGGAGACAAACTCCACCCCGTGGCCGGCCAAGGCCAGCTTCACCACTTCGAACGCTCCCTTGCTGATGCCGCCGGAGGTGAGCACCAGGTCCGGTGCCACGCGCTCCAGGTCCCCGGCCAGGGCCTGGGCGAACAGGTCCGGTGCGTCCGCCAGGATCCGGCTGCTGGCCACCTCGCAGCCGGCGTCGGCCAGCGCGGCGGAGAGCATGGTGGTGTTCGCATCGTAGATCTGGCCCGGGCCGAGGCCGCAGCCGGGGGGCACCACTTCGTCGCCGGTGCTCAGCAGCAGTACCCGCAGCCGCGGCCGGACCGGCACTTCGGCGACGCCCAGGGCGGCGAGCAGGCCCAGCTGCCCGGCCTTGAGCACCGTGCCGGCGGGCAGGGCAGGAGCCCCGGCGGGGATGTCGCTGCCGGCGGGGCGGACGAACTGTCCGGGGCGCACATTGGCCGGCAGTTCCACCGTGTGCCCGGGTGCGAACGGCGCGAACGTGTCCGGTACCGCCTGCTCGATGGGTACGACCGCATCCGCCCCCTCCGGGAGCATGGCCCCGGTCATCACCGGCACGGCGCAGCCGACCGGCAGCTCTCCAGCGGCCCGGCCGGCGGGCACCGGCGGTGCGACGTCGAAGGCGACAGTCGGCCCGGGTGCGCCGGCCGTGGCGGCACTGCTGACCGCGTAGCCATCCATCTGGGAGTTGGCGAAGGGAGGCAGGCTCACCGGGGCGGCGATGTCCCGGGCCAGCACCCGGTGCAGGGCAGCGGCCAGCGGCACCGGTTCACCGGGGGTGTCGGCCAGCCGGCGCTGCCAGGCGCCGCGCACCAGTTCCAGCACGTGCTGCCGGTGTTCGGCCAGCGCTCTGCGCACTCTGTGACTCCTGCCTGTTTGGTGCCGGTTTCGTGCCGCGTTTGCCGGCTGGTGCCGGTCCGGGCTCCGCAGCCATCCTAGGCGAGACCGCCGGGACCGGGGGCAATACCCCGGGGGAGCAATATTTGACTGCCTGACGTACCCTCGGTACATGAGCGTTAACCTGGGCCTGCCAAGGGTCGCCGCCGGCCTGCCGCAGCGGCCGGTGTCCGCCGGGTCCGGCCTGATGGACCGTTTCGGCCGCACCGCCACAGACCTGCGGATCTCGCTGACGGACAAATGCAACCTGCGCTGCACCTACTGTATGCCCGCCGAGGGCCTGGACTGGCTGGCCAAGGACCAGGTGCTCTCGGACGAGGAGATCGTCCGGCTGGTCCGCATCGGCGTCGACCGGCTGGGCATCCGTGAGCTGCGCCTCACCGGCGGCGAGCCGCTGGTGCGGGCGGGCCTGACCGGGATCATCGCCGCCATCCGCCGCAACCATCCCGGACTGCCGGTTTCCCTGACGACCAACGGCCTGGGCCTGGACAAGAAGGCGCAGGCGCTCAAGGACGCCGGGTTGAGCCGGATCAACGTCTCGATGGATTCGCTGCACCCGGAGACCTTCGCCCGGCTGACCCGCCGGCCGTTCCTGGACCGTGTCCTGCGCGGCATCGAGGAGGCGGACCGGGTGGGGCTGGGACTGGTCAAGATCAACGCCGTGCTGATGCGCGGCATCAACGACCATGAGGCCCCCGCCCTGCTGGACTGGGCGGTCCGCCGCGGCTTCGAGCTGCGCTTCATCGAGCAGATGCCGCTGGACGCGGACCATGGCTGGACCCGCGAAAACATGGTCACCGCCGCCGAGATCCGTGCCCTGCTCGAAGCCGGCGGCTTCGACCTGGCACCGGACCCGCGCCGGCGCGACGGCGCTCCCGCCGAACGCTGGCAGGTGCGCCGGAGCGGCGGCGGCAGCGTCGTCGGGACCGTGGGCATTATCGCCTCAGTGACCGAGCCGTTCTGCGCCGATTGCCGGCGCACCCGCATCACGGCCGAAGGCCGGGTGCGCTCCTGCCTCTTCTCGCACGAGGAAACGGATCTGCGCGGCCTGCTGCGCGGCGGAGCCACGGACGAGCAGGTTGCCGGGCGCTGGCGGGAGGCGATGTGGGCCAAGCCCAAGGCCCACGGGATGGACCACACCGGTCTGGGGGACGCGGACTACGTCCAGCCGGAGCGGACGATGAGCGCGATTGGCGGTTAGCAGATGATCATCAGGTATTTCGGGGCGGCCAAGGCGGCCGCCGGCGTGGAGGAGCAGACCCTGCCGCTGCCCGCTGGCGGCACCCTGGCGGACCTGCTGGACCTGCTGGCACGCGAACATCCGGCCCCTGCTGCCGCCGGCGCCCCGGCGCTGCCTACAGTGCTGGCCCGCAGCAGCTTCCTGCGCAACGAAACGGCGCTCAAGGACCACGCCGCGGTGCTGGACGACCAGGACGTCATCGACATCCTGCCACCCTTCGCCGGCGGCTGACCGGGGCCGGCTGCTACGTTGGTTCTCCCGTCATGGACCGGGTGTGCCGGTGCGAGGAGCCGACAATGTCCCCGGCCTTCCAGTCCTCCCACCCCGGCTGGCCCTTCATGAAGTCCTCCACCTCGTCCATTGTGGCGGTCAGCCGGGGGTCGTTCCTGAGGTAGTGCCGGGTTTCGCGGACAATCAGCCCCGAGAGGAGCAGCAGGCCCACCAGGTTCGGCAGCGCCATCAGCCCGTTCATGACTTCGGAGAAGTTCCATACCACCGCCAGCGGCACGGTGCAGCCCACATAGACCACCAGGGCGAAGACCACCCGGAACGGCATCACGGCCCGGCGGCCGAAGAGCCGCTCGATGTTGCGCTCGCCGTAGTAGGCCCAGCCCAGGATGGTGGAGAAGGCGAAGAGGACCAGCCCCACGGTCACAATCCAGTGGCCCCAGTCCCCGGGCAGCCCATGGGTGAAGGCCTCCCCCGTCATCGTGGCCGCGGCATCTCCGCCGAGCTGCCACGCACCTGTGGTGATGATCACGAGGCCGGTGCAGGTAACGACGATGATGGTGTCGATGAAGGTCTGCGTCATGGACACCAGCCCCTGGCGCACCGGATGGGTGGTCTGGGCGGCCGCGGCGGCAATGGCGGCGGAGCCCATGCCGGATTCGTTGGAGAAGATGCCGCGGGCCACGCCCATCTGGATGACCAGCATGATCGCCGACCCGGTGAACCCGCCGACGGCGGCGGTTCCGGTGAATGCGTCGGTGAAAATCAGTCCGAAGGCCGCCGGGATCCCCTGGATGTTCACCAGCAGGATGTACAGCGCGCCCAGGACATAGAACAGGATCATTACCGGGACCAGGCCGGCCGTCACCCGGCCGATGGACTTGATGCCTCCAACGAGCACCGCCAGAGTCAGGATGGTCAGCACCAGCCCGGTCACCCAGGTGGGGATGTTCCAGCTGCCCTCCACGTTCGACGCGATCGAGTTCCCCTGGGTCATGTTGCCGATCCCGAACGAGGCGATGAAGGCGCAGACGGCAAACACCAGGGCCAGGACCTTGCCGAAGCCGTTGCGGATGCCGCGCTCAAGATAATACTGCGGACCGCCGGATTTCTCGCCGGCATCGTCGGTGGCGCGGAACCGCACACCCAGGAAGGCCTCGCTGTATTTGGACGCCATGCCCAGCAGGCCGGTAATCCACATCCAGAACAGCGCGCCCGGGCCGCCGATGCCGATCGCCGTGGCCACGCCCACGATGTTGCCGGTGCCCACGGTGGCAGCCAGCGCGGTGGTCAGGGCCTGGAACTGGGAAATGTCGCCTTTGGCGCCGGCGTCCCTGCGTGTAAGCAGTCCCAGCCGCAGTGCGGCCGCCAGCTTCAGGAACTGCAGGCCGCCCAGCCGGATGGTCAGGTACAGGCCGGTGCCCAGCAGCAGGGGGATGAGCAGGAAGGGCCCCCAGACAACAGAACTGACGGCCGAGAGGAATGCAGCTACATCGTCCACGTCGCGCCTCCGCAGCAGTAGGTCCCGGTGGCACGCGCCACCGCTGGCTCCCTGCAGTCTAGTAGGCGGTGCGCTCCTGTACAGCCCCTGCGGCCGGCTGCTACATGCCGAAGTCTTCCGGGCCGTCGAAGGGTCCGACCACGGTGATGGTCCGCGGGGCCCCGGCCAGTTCCCGGGCCAGTTCCTGCACCTGCTCCGCCGTGACGGCCCGGATGCGGGCCAGGGATTCGTCGGCGTCGAGGAATTCGCCCGAGACCAGTTCGGCCCGGCCCAGCCGGGACATGCGCGACCCGCTGTCCTCCAGCGAGAGCACGATCCCGCCGGAAAGCTGGCCCACGGCCTTGCGCAGTTCTTCGGCGCTGATCCCGTCAGCGGCCAGCCTGTCCAGTTCCGCGCCGAGCAGCTCGACCACCTGGCGGGTCTTCGACGGCGAGCAGCCGGCGTACATCCCGAAGTAGCCGGCATCGGCGTAGGAGCCGGAGAAGGAATAGGTGGAGTAGACCAGGCCGCGCTTCTCGCGGACCTCCTGGAACAGGCGCGAGGACATGCCGCCGCCGAGCACGGCGTTGAGCACGCTCATCACGAAGCGCCGCTCGTCGGTGGCCACGATGCCCTGGCAGCCGACCACGATGTTGGCCTGCTCCACCGGGCGGCGGTGGACATGGATCCCCGGCAGCGAGGCGATCCGTGCCCTGCCGGTGGCGCGCCGGGGCACCGGGGCCCTGCCCTCCTCCAGATGCCAGCCGGCATGGCGCAGCGCCTCGAGCACCTGCGCGCAGACCTGCTCGTGGTCGAGGCCGCCGGCCGCGGTGACCACCAGTTCCTCCGGCCGGTAGTAGCGCCGGTAATGGTCCCAGACGGCCTCCCGGGGCACGGCCTGGATGGCCTCGGGGGTACCGCCGATCGGCCGGCCGAGCGGATGTCCGGCCAGCACGGCGGCGACGAACATTTCATGGCAGACATCGGAAGGATCGTCATTGTCCATGGCGATCTCTTCGAGGATGACGGCGCGCTCCTGTTCGAGTTCCTGCGGATCCAGCACCGCGGAGGTGACCATGTCGGCGATGACGTCGATGGCCATCGGCAGGTCCGAGTCCAGCACGCGCGCGTAGTAGCAGGTGCTTTCCTTCGCGGTGGCCGCATTGGATTCCCCGCCGACCTCGTCGAAGGCCGAGGCGATCTGCAGGGCGGTGCGCCGCCGCGTGCCCTTGAACAGCAGGTGCTCCAGGAAGTGCGTCGAGCCGTGCTGGCCCTCGGCCTCGTCCCGGGAGCCGACGGCGACCCAGAAGCCGATCGTCGCCGACCGCTGGCCGGGCATTGCCTCGGTGAGCACGCGCACTCCCCCGGGCAGCACCGAGCGGCGCACGATGGCGCCGCCCGGCTCGCCGTGAATCAGGGTGGGGTCGGCGCCGCCGATCCCGCCGGCGTCGGCATTATGGGAGCTGCCGGACAGCGGCAGGACGACGGCTGCCATGGTTACTCGGCTGCTGCCGTGGCTTCCGCTGCTGCTTCCGCCTCTTCGCCCTCGCCGGGTTCGCCGGCCACGACCGGGGACAGGGACAGCTTACCGCGGTCGTCGATCTTGGTGATCTCGACCTGGACCTTCTGGCCCACCGAGACCACGTCCTCGACGTTGTCCACGCGCTTGCCGCCGGCCAGCTTGCGCAGCTCGGAGATGTGCAGCAGGCCGTCCTTGCCCGGGGTCAGGGAGACGAAGGCGCCGAAGGTCGTGGTCTTGACCACGGTACCCAGGTAGCGCTCGCCCACCTCGGGCACCTGCGGGTTGGCAATGGCGTTGACCGCGGCGCGGGCGGCCTCGGCGGAGGCGCCGTCGGTAGCCCCGATCAGCACGGTGCCGTCGTCCTCGATGGAGATGTCGGCGCCGGTGTCCTCCTGGATCTGGTTGATCATCTTGCCCTTGGGGCCGATGACCTCGCCGATCTTGTCCACCGGGATCTTCACGGAGATGATCCGCGGAGCGTACTCGGAGAGCTCGTCCGGACGGTCGATGGCCGCGTTGATCACACCGAGGATGTGCAGGCGTGCCTCGCGGGCCTGCTTCAGGGCGGCCGCCAGCACGGCGGCAGGGATGCCGTCGAGCTTGGTGTCCAGCTGGATCGCGGTGACGAATTCGGCGGTGCCGGCCACCTTGAAGTCCATGTCGCCGTAGGCATCCTCGGCGCCCAGGATGTCGGTCAGGGCCGCGTAGCGGGTCTCGCCGTCGACCTGGTCCGAGACCAGGCCCATGGCGATGCCTGCCACCGGTGCCTTCAGCGGCACGCCCGCGTTGAGCATCGACAGCGTGGAGGCGCAGACCGAGCCCATCGAGGTGGAGCCGTTGGAGCCGAGGGCCTCGGAGACCTGGCGGATGGCGTAGGGGAACTCTTCCCGGCTGGGCAGCACCGGCACCAGGGCGCGCTCGGCCAGCGCTCCGTGGCCGATTTCGCGGCGCTTCGGGGACCCGACGCGGCCGGTCTCACCGGTGGAGAAGGGCGGGAAGTTGTAGTGGTGCATGTAGCGCTTGTGCGTCACCGGGGAGAGCGAGTCGATCTGCTGCTCCATCTTGAGCATGTTCAGCGTCGTCACGCCCATGATCTGGGTCTCGCCGCGCTCGAAGATGGCCGAACCGTGCACGCGCGGGAGCACCTCGACCTCGGCGGTCAGCTTGCGGATGTCCGTCAGTCCGCGGCCGTCGATGCGGACCTGCTCCTTGAGGATCCGCTGGCGCACGACCTTCTTGCTCAGGGCCTGGAAGGCAGCGGAGACTTCCCGCTCCCGGCCGGCGAAGGCGGCCTCGTCGGTGCCGGCCAGGCGCTCGAGCACCTCGGCCTTGAACTCGTCGGCGGCATCGTTGCGGGCCTGCTTGTCGGCGATCGAGAAGATCTCGGCCAGCCGGCCGGCAGCGTCCGCCTCCACGGCGGCGAAGACGTCGTCCTCGTAGTCGCGGAAGACCGGGAACTCCACGGTGGGCTTGGCGGCGCGGGCGGCCAGGTCCGACTGTGCCTCGCACAGCGCCCGGATGAACGGCTTGGCGGCCTCCAGGCCCTCGGCCACGACCTCTTCGGTCGGCGCGGGGGCGCCCTGTTCCTTGATCAGGGTCCACGCGTTGTCGGTGGCCTCGGCCTCGACCATCATGATCGCGACATCGTCTTCGGCCTCGCCGGAAACAACACGTCCGGCGACGACCATGCTGAAGACGGCGCTCTCCAGCTCGGAGTGCTTCGGGAAGGCCACCCACTGGGCGCCATTGCCGTCGTCGACCAGGGCGACGCGGACGCCGCCGATCGGGCCGGAGAACGGCAGGCCGGACAGCTGGGTGGACATCGAGGAGGCATTGATCGCCACGACGTCGTAGAGCACGTCGGGGTTGATCGACAGCACGGTGACGACGATCTGAACCTCGTTGCGCAGGCCCTTGACGAACGCCGGGCGCAGCGGGCGGTCCATCAGGCGGCAGGCCAGGATCGCCTCGGTGGAGGGCCTGCCTTCGCGGCGGAAGAACGAGCCCGGGATGCGGCCGGCGGCGTACATGCGCTCTTCGACATCCACGGTCAGCGGGAAGAAGTCGAAGCCTTCGCGCGGGGACTTGCCGGCGGTTGTGGCGGAGAGCAGGGCGGTGTCTTCGTCGATGTAGACCATCGCGGAACCAGCTGCCTGCTGGGCCAGCCGGCCGGTTTCGAACCGGACCACCCGGCGGCCAAAGCGGCCGTTGTCGATAACGGCCTCGGAGAACTGAATTTCGGGACCCTCCAAGAGAGCCACCTCCATTTCCTGAATCATCAGGAGGCGCCTGCACCGGCCCAGGCGCGGCCGGAGCGTGTGCGTGGCCGGCAGTACCTGTACAACACCCGGTCTTCGATCGAGGCGCACGGGCGATTGCTTCCCGTGGGCCACTACCGAGGACCGCGAATGCCGTGGTGCGGACACTCCTGTTTTCGGTTATTGAATTGTGCCGGTTCTACGAACCGGTTATTTGATTGTGCCGCAGGACGCGGGGCGGCGCCCAGTACCAGGCTCCGCCCCGCTTCCGGCTAGCGGCGCAGGCCGAGACGCTCGATGAGCGAACGGTAGCGGTTGATGTCGGTGTCGTGCAGGTAGCTGAGCATACGACGACGGCGGCCGACCAGGGCCATCAGGCCGCGGCGGGTGTGGTGGTCGTGCTTGTGCATCTTCAGGTGCTCCGTCAGGTCCGAGATGCGGCGGGACAGAACTGCGATCTGCACCTCGGGAGAACCCGTGTCGCCCTCGTGGGTGGCGTAAGCCTTGATGATTTCCTGCTTGACAGCGGCGTCCAGTGCCACAGTAACTCCTAGAAATTGTGCCGTGAGGCCCGAACAACACTTCGCTGCCGGGTACTCCGCGCCTGCGGCCGGCAGGAATCAGCCGGACGGTACCGGGAAACTGCGGGCAGGCACAAAGAAATTCAGCCGCCACGGACCGCAGCCAAATTTGGACACAAGTCTACCGTGCGGTACTCAGTCTGTCGAAAGCAGTGCCCGGGTCCGGGCGACGTCCAGGGCCATTTGGGCGGTCAGCGCGTCCAGCCCGGAGTAGGCGACCATGCCGCGCAGCCGGGCGACGAATTCGACCACCACGGTCTGCCCGTACAGATCGAAGTCCTCCACGGCTTCGGCGGGGCGGTCGATCACGTGCGCCTCCACCCGGCGGCTGGCGCCTTCGAAGGTGGGGTTCGAGCCCACCGAAATGGCGGCCGGCCAACGCTGGCCCGAGGCGTCGATCAGCCAGCCGGCGTAGACGCCGTCGGCCGGCACCAGCCCGGAGGAGTCCGGGGACAGGTTCGCCGTGGGAAAGCCCAGGTCCCGGCCGCGCGCGTCGCCGTGCACCACTTCCCCGCGCACGCGGTGCAGCCGGCCCAGCACCTGGGCGGCGGTGGCCACGTCGCCGGCCATCAGGGCCTCGCGCACCCAGGTCGAGGAGCAGCGCCGGCCCCCGTGCAGGGTGTCCGGGGCATCGGGCTGGTCCGAGCCGTATTCCTCGATGACGTACACGGCGAAGCCAAAGTGCTCCCCCAGTTCCTGCATGGTGCCCAGGTCCCCGGTGTTGTCCTTGCCGAAGCGCACGTCGTGGCCGATCACCACGGCGCAGACGCCGAGCGCCTCCACCAGCACGGTGCGGACGAACTCTTCCGGGGTGTTGCTGGCCAGTTCCAGCGTGTAGTGCATCATCAGCAGGGCGTCGATCCCGGTCTCGGACAGGGCTTCCACGCGGTCCTGCAGGCCCATGATCTGCGGCGGGGCGGTCTCCGGGCGGTGGACCTGTGCCGGATGCGGGTCGAAGGAAATGGCCACCGCCTTGGCATCGTGCCGGGCAGCGGTCTCCACCAGCGTCTCCAGCACCCGCTGGTGGCCGCGGTGCACGCCGTCGAAGTTGCCCAGCGTCACCACTGACGGACCGTAGCCGGAAGGCACTTCGGCCAGGTCATTCCAGTAGTGCACAGCACGCTCCTTGCGTCTTGTCCGATAGGTCCGGTGAGTCAGGTCTTCCCGCCTGCCGCTATCCATTATGGCCGATCAGCAACTGCTGGTCGGACACCGGGGTCAGCCCCGGCGTCCGGCCGCGGTGCCGGGACGGTGGCGGTAGAGCCACCAGAGCCCGACCACGGGCAGGACCAGCGGCACGTACCCGTAGCCCTTGCCGAAGCCCGACCAGACGGTGTCGTGCGGCAGCGCGGCCGCATCCAGCAGGCTGAACAGGCCCACGGCCAGCACCCCGGCCAGCTCCACCCCCACGGCCGCCACGGAGAGCCAGTAGGCGCGCGGGCCGGAGCGGGCCAGGGCGATGGTGGCGACGACGTAGACCGCGGCGGCCAGGGCCGAGAGCAGGTACGCCAGCGGCGCCTCGGAGAACTTGGTGGCAATCTGGTAGCCGGCGCGCGCCGACGCCGAGAGCGCGAAGACCCCGTACACCGCCACCAGCAGCCGCCCCGGACCGCTGGCTTTGGACCGGTACGGTGCCGGCCCGCCGGTAGCCGCCGGGACGCCGCGGGCTGTCCGCGGCCGTGATGCTTTCATCGTTTTCTTCATCCTGCGTTCTTAGTCCTGTCGATCTGCTCAGGCCGCCGGCACCGCGTCCCAGATCTGCTCCATCCGCACCAGCATGACGATGATCGTCAGGCCGGCTGCGCCCAGGACCAGGTTGCTCCACCGGCTGCGTTCCAGGATCGCCCACCAGAAGGCCGCCACCGGCACCAGCAGGGCCGTCACCCAGTAGCCCCAGAACTCCCACGCCTCGCCGGCAACGGCCTCGCCGCCCGCCTGGCGGACGATGGCCGCCGTGCCGTAGACCAGCAGGAACAGCTCCACCGCCGCCACCGAGAGGATGGTGATGTCGTTGGGCGGCTGCCGGATCACGGCAGCGGCGACGCAGACCAGGGCCGACACCAGCGCGACGACGGCCCCGGCAATGAAGAAGCCGTCGACGATCACCGCTGGGCTTCCTGCCCCGGGGCGAAGACCAGCAGCGGCCGGGCCTCGCTGCCGCGGTTCTGCAGCAGCGCCACCAGGCGCCCGTCGGGGGCGAAGGCCGCCGCCGGCGGCGCCCCCGCGGCGGCCGGCTCCCCCGCGCCGATCCGCCGGCCATGGGACAGGTCCAGGGCCTCGGCCGCATCGAGTTCGCGGACCGGGAACAGTACCCGTGCGGCATCGTCCAGGTCCAGGACCCTCAGGTCTGAAGCCAGTTCCTCCAGCGTGGCGGCCGCCTCGATGCCGAAGGGGCCCACGCGGGTGCGGCGCAGCGCCGTCAGGTGCCCGCCCACGCCCAGGGCCGAGCCCAAGTCCCGGGCCAGGGCCCGCACGTAGGTGCCGGAGGAGCATTCCACCGTCACGTCCACGTCCAGCAGCCTGCCGCCGCGGACCCGGTGGATGTCGTGGATGTCGAACCGGTGCACGGTCACCGGACGGGCCTGCAGCTGCACCGTTTCCCCGGACCGGACCCGGGCGTAGGAGCGTTCGCCGTTGATCTTGATGGCCGAGACACTGCTGGGCACCTGGCTGATCTCGCCCGTCAGCGCCGCGGCAGCCTGCCGGATGGCCTCCCCGGTCACCGCGGCGGCGATCGTTTCGGTCAGCACCGCGCCCTCGGCGTCGTCGGTGACGGTGGACTGGCCGAGCCTGATCGTGGCCGTGTAGGTCTTGGCGGCGCCGACAATGTAGGTCAGCAGCCGGGTGGCCCGGTTGATCCCGACCACCAGCACTCCGGTGGCCATCGGGTCCAGGGTGCCGGCATGGCCGACCTTCCGGGTCCCTGCCAGCCGCCGCAGGCGGCCGACCACATCGTGGCTGGTCCATCCCTGCGGCTTGTCCACTATCACCAGTCCCGACCGGGCCTGGACGGCCACCTGTCCTGCCGGCTGTCCCGATGCTTGCCCCGAATCCACGCCTTTCAGTATATGGCGTCGAACCCGGGGCTCCGGACGCGCGGGGGCGTCAGCGGCGCTGATCCGCGTCCCCGCCGTCCCCGGGGTCCCCGGCGTGCTCCCCGCCCTCGCCGGGCAGGCTGTCGTCGTCGTCGGCCTCCTCATAGTCCTCGCCGGACTCGGCGTTCTTGTACGGGTCGGCCTCGCCGGCGAAGGCGGCGCCCTGTGCCAGGGCCGCCACCTCGGCATCCCGCGCCCGGGCCTTGCGCAGCAGCTCCTCGATCTGGCCGGCATTGACCGGGACCTCGTCCGGAACGAACTCCAGGGTCGGGGTCAGGCGGGCGGTGATGTTGCGGCCGACCTCGCTGCGCAGCACGCCCTTGGCCTTCTCCAGGGCGGCGCGGGCGCCCTGCTGGGCCTCGTCGTCGCCGTAGACGGTGTAGTAGACGGTGGCGTGCTGCAGGTCGTTGGTCACCCGCGCGTCGGTGATCGTAATGCTGTCCACCCGCGGGTCCTTGACCCGCTTGCCCAGTGCCTGGGCAACCACTACCTTGATGCGCTGTGCCAGCCGTGCGGCGCGTGCCGGATCTGCCATGGCCCCTCCTTGTGGTTCCTTGCTTGCAAAAATTACCAGTCCCGGTTCCGTTCAGCGGCTGCCCCGCCCCTCGCATACCCGGGGCGGGAACCCCTGCCGCTTCACGTCGGGAACGACGGCGGCGGACGGCTGCCGTATGCAAGCCGTCCGCCGCCATCAATTACCGAGTGGGGCGGGAATACCCCACTCAGACGCGCGGCTTCTCGCGCATCTCGTAGGTTTCGATGATGTCGCCTTCCTTGAGGTCGTTGAACGATCCAAGGCCGATACCGCACTCGAATCCTTCGCGGACCTCGGTCGCGTCGTCCTTGAACCGCTTGAGCGACTCCACGGTGAGGTTCTCACCGATGATGTTGCCGTCGCGGGTAACGCGCGCCTTGGAGTTACGGCGGATGGTGCCCGAGCGCACGATGGAACCGGCGATGTTTCCGAACTTGGAAGACCGGAAGATTTCGCGGACCTCGGCGGTGCCGAGCTGCGCCTCTTCGTACTCCGGCTTCAGCATGCCTTTCAGCGCCAGTTCGATGTCGTCGATGGCGGCGTAGATGACCGAGTAGAAGCGCATGTCAACGCCTTCACGGTCGGCCAGTTCGGCCACCCTCTCGGCAGGCTTGACGTTGAAGCCGATGATGATGGCGTTGTCCACCGTCGCCAGGTTGACGTCGTTCTGCGTAATGGCGCCGACACCGCGGTGGATAACGCGCAGCTGCACGTCCTCGCCCACATCGATCTTGAGCAGCGAGTCCTCGAGCGCTTCGACCGCACCGGACACGTCGCCCTTGAGGATGAGGTTGAGGGTGTCAACCTTGCCCTCGGCCACGGCCTTGTCGAAGTCCTCCAGGCTGATCCGCTTCCGGCGCTTGGCCAGGGCGGCGTTGCGGTCGGCGGCTTCACGCTTCTCGGCGATCTGGCGTGCGGTGCGCTCGTCGTCGGTGACCAGGAAGGTGTCGCCGGCCCGCGGCACAGTGGACAGGCCCAGGACCTGCACCGGACGCGACGGATCCGCCGCCTCCACCGGTTCGCCGTTCTCGTCGAACATGGCCCGGACACGGCCGTGGGCAATGCCGGCGACAATGGTATCCCCGACATGCAGCGTTCCGGACTGCACCAGCACGGTGGCAACCGCACCGCGGCCCTTGTCCAGGTTCGCTTCGATCGCGATACCACGGGCGTCCTTGTTCGGGTTGGCCCGCAGGTCCAGGGCTGCATCGGCGGTCAGCAGCACCGCCGAGAGCAGTTCGTCGATGTTCAGGTGCTGGCGTGCGGAGACGTCCACGAACATCGTGTCGCCGCCGTACTCTTCCGGAACCAGGCCGTACTCGGTCAGCTGGCCGCGGATCTTGTCCGGGTTGGCGCCTTCCTTGTCGATCTTGTTCACGGCCACCACGATCGGCACGCCGGCGGCCTGGGCGTGGTTGAGCGCCTCGACCGTCTGCGGCATGACGCCGTCGTCCGCGGCCACCACCAGGATGGCGATGTCCGTGACCTTGGCACCACGGGCACGCATGGCGGTGAACGCCTCGTGGCCCGGGGTGTCGATGAAGGTGATCTTGCGCTGCATCCCCTCGTGCTCGAAGGCGATCTGGTAGGCACCGATGTGCTGGGTGATGCCGCCGTGCTCGCCTTCGACGACGTTGGAGTTGCGGATCGCGTCCAGCAGCCGGGTCTTGCCGTGGTCCACGTGGCCCATGACGGTGACGACGGCGGGGCGCTTCTCCAGGACCTCGTCGCCTTCGGCCTCGAGTTCGGCCTCCAGGTCGATGTCGAAGGAATCCAGCAGCTCGCGCTCCTCGTCCTCGGGGGAGACGACCTGGATCTTGTAGCCCAGCTCCTCGCCGAGGAGCTGGAACGTTTCCTCGTCCAGGGACTGCGTGGCGGTAGCCATCTCGCCCAGGTGGAACAGCACGGTCACCAGTGCAGCCGGGTTGGCCTCGATCTTATCCGCGAAGTCGGTAATGGAGGAACCGCGGCGCAGCCGGACAACAGTGTTGCCGTCACCGCGCGGGACGGTCACGCCGCCCAGCGACGGTGCGCTCATCTGCTCCAGTTCCTGGCGCTTGGCGCGCTTGGACTTGCGCTGCTTGCCGCGGCCGGCGCCTCCCTTGCCGAAGGCGCCCTGGGTACCGCCGCGGCCGCGGCCGCCCTTGCCGAAGCCGCCGCCGGCGGGTGCACCGCCACCGGCGCCGGGCGCGCCGCCCGGACGGCCTGCGCCGCCGGGACGGCCGGGAGCACCGGGACGGCCGGCGGGAGCCGGACGCTCGATGCGGTTGGGCATCATGCCCGGGTTCGGGCGCGGACCGCCGGGACGGGGACCGCCCTGGCCCGCCGCCGGACGCGGAGCACCCGGACGGGGTGCACCCGGACGCGGAGCACCCGGACGGGGACCGCCCTGGCCGGCCGCCGGACGGGGACCGCCCTGGCCCGGGGTTCCGGGACGCGGACCGCCGTCACGGGATCCACCCGGACGCGGCATGCCCTGGGAGGAAGCGAAGGGGTTGTTGCCCGGACGCGGGGCGCGCTCGGTGTCGCGGCCCCCGCGCGGCATGCCCTGGGACGTCGCGAAGGGGTTGTTGCCCGGACGCGGACCGCCCGGACGGGGCGCGGGAGCGCCGGGACGCGGAGCGCCGGCACCGGGCTTGGCCGGCGCCGCACCGCGCGCAGCGGCGGGAGCCGGAGCAGACGGTGCCGGAGCAGACGGTGCCGCAGCAGCCGGCCTGGCCGGAGCCGCAGCAGCAGGCTTGGCCGGTGCCGCAGGAGCGGGCGCTGCCGGAGCCGGGGCGGCCGGCCTGGCCGGAGCAGCCGGAGCCGGTGCCGCGGCGGCCGGAGCTGCCGGAGCAGCGGGGGCCGGCAACGGCCTGGCAGCCGGGGCTTCCGCAGGGGCGCCGGGGGCGGGGGCCGCAGGTGCCGGCTTCGGCGCAGCCTGCGGGGCCCGGGCGGGAGCCGGGGCAGCCTTGCTGCCGCCGGCCGGGAACGCGTCGCGAAGCTTCTTCACGACGGGCGCCTCGATGGTGGATGAGGCGGAACGGACGAACTCGCCCAGCTCCTGCAGTTTGGCAACTGCGTCTTTAGAGGTGATACCGAGCTCCTTGGCGAGCTCGTGTACGCGGACCTTGGCCACATTTCTCCTGTCTCGGTCCGCACCGAGGCAGGCCTGCCGGGTACGAACCGTCTAATTCTTGCTGTGGCCAGGCACGGCGTGCATGCACGCCACAGTCCGGCCATGGGCAGCGCACAACAAAGGTGTCATTGCTGCGCGCTCATCGCTTGGCACTCATCGGGTTTCCATCGGTTTCTGACCCGCTTTCAGGTTGGGGGTTGGATGCGCGTGGAAGTAGCTCTCCACGGCGCTGCTGTCGACACGGGCCCGGAAGGCCCTGCCGAACGCCCGCCGTTTCACGGCCAAGGCCATGCAGTCCGGATCGGGATGCAGCCACGCACCCCGGCCGGGCAGACGGCGGCCTTCGTCCACGACGACGGCGCTGGCGCCGTCCGCCGCTGTGACTGCCAGCCGCAGCAAATCGGCCTGAGCATCCCGGCGCCGGCAGCCGATGCAGGTTCGCTGCGGAACTACCGCAGCCCGGACCGGCTTTTGCGCGTCGGGAAATCTGGCCATGGATATTCTACCGCCTTCACCGCCCGGGCCACGAACCGGGCCCGGACAGGCTCCCGGACTCAACCGCGGGCGGCCGCGGCGTCGGAGACAATATCGATGCGCCAGCCGGTCAGTTTGGCGGCCAGGCGGGCGTTCTGCCCCTCCTTGCCGATCGCCAGCGACAGCTGATAATCCGGTACCACCACGCGGGCGGACCGGGCATCGGCGTCGGTGATCGTGACGGACGTGACCCTCGAAGGCGAGAGCGCGTTGGCGATGAAGGTTGCCGGATCGTCGCTGTAATCGACGATGTCGATCTTCTCGTCGTTCAGTTCCGTCATCACGGCGCGCACGCGCGAGCCCATTTCGCCGATGCAGGCACCCTTGGCGTTGAGGCCGGGCGCCTTGGCCCGCACCGCGATCTTGGTGCGGTGCCCGGCCTCGCGGGCCAGCGCCACGATCTCCACCGAGTTGTCCGCGATCTCGGGCACTTCCAGTTCGAAGAGCTTGCGGACCAGCCCCGGATGGGAGCGGGACAGCGTGATGGAAGGCCCCTTCATCCCGCGGTGCACGTCCACCACGTAGGCACGCAGCCGGGTGCCGTGCCGGTAGTTCTCCCCCGGCACCTGCTCCGGCGGCGGCAGCACGGCCTCCACGGTGCCCAGATCCACCTGGACCATGTTGGGATTGTGCCCCTGCTGGATCAGGCCGGAGACCAGTTCGCCTTCCTTGCCGCGGAAGGCACCGAGCACGTTGTCGTCCTCGGCGTCGCGCAGGCGCTGCAGGATGATCTGGCGCGCCGTGGACGCGGCGATCCGGCCGAAGCCGTTGGGCGTGTCGTCGAACTCGCCGACCACCGTGCCGTCCTCGTCGATTTCGGACGCCCAGATGGTCACGTGCCCGCTCTTGCGGTCCAGTTCGGCCCGGGCCTGCTGGATCGACCCGGGGGTCTTGTGGTAGGCCACCAGCAGCGCCTGCTCGATGGTGGGGATGAGCAGGTCCAACGGGATTTCGCGTTCGCGTTCCAGCAACCGCAGCGCGCTCATGTCGATATCCATGTCAGGCCTCCTCGTTCTCAAGATCCACTGTGCCGCCAGGTTCGCCGGCTGCGGCCAGCTCGTCATCCAGATGGCTGAATTCTATTTCCACTTTGCCCGACCGGATATTTCCGAAGGGGATCCGCACCGGCTCCCCCGGCTTCGGCTTCATGCCCTTCCGGGCCGGAAGGTCCGGACGGACCGTCACCGCGTCGTCGTCCACGGCCAGCACCCGGCCCGTGACGTCCTCGCCCTGCCGGACCCGCACCTTGACCATCCGTCCGAGGTTGCGGCGCCAGTGCCGCGGGGCAGTCAGCGGCCGGCCGACCCCCGGCGAGGAGACCTCGAGCTCGTACGGCCGGCCGCTGTCCTCCGGATCGTCGTCGAGGGCCTTGGACAGGGTCCGCGAGACCTCGGAGATCATGTCCAGGCTCACGCCCCCGGTCTGGTCCTCGGGCAGGTCCACGATCACGTGCACGGTCCGCTGCGAACCGGCGACGCGGACCTCGACGCCTTCCAGGTACAGGTTGCTGGCGGCCACGGTGGGCCCCAGGTATTCTTCGAGCCGGGCGGCTTCCGCCTGGGTATCGGTACCGGATGGCCTTCCGGATTTGAACATGCCGGAATGACCGGGCCGATCCGCCATTGCTGCCTCCCCGATGGGTATGTGGTGTAGCTACTAGATTAGCCACAATTGGCGCGGCCGTTGACACGGGCCCTGCCGCCTGCCCCTGCCCGGAGCGGGTCTGCCGGCCCGCAGATGCGCCCGGGCCCGGGCGCGTGAGATCATCGACTGTTGTGAATTCCAGAGCCAAGCCGCCGGTCCCGGCGGACCCGGTGCCGCAGGCAGCGTCCCGCACCGGCCGCCGCATCGGGCACCGTATCGGCCGGTTCCTGCTCCTGCTGCTCGCCGGCGTCCTGGTCCTCACCCTGGGCACCGTCGTCACCGGTCCGGCCCCCGGCACGGCGCCGGTGGACACCACCGAGCAGGCCCGGAGCCAGGCCCGTGCAGAGCTGCTGGACCTGGCCGCCGGCTTCGAAGCCCTCGCCGCGGGCCGCAGCGGGCAGGTGCTCATGGACACCTCGGTGCTGCTCTCCCGCCAGGCGCAGCTGTTCGCGCTGGAAACGCAGCAGCCCGGCACGGCACCGGCGGCGCCCTCCGGGCAGCCGGCGCGCCCGCCGGGCGGGTTGGGCGAATCCGTCAGCCGGCTCGCGGCCGCCTCCCGCTGGATGCTCGGCACCGCCCAGGAGGTGGAGCCGGGCCTGGCCCGGCTGCTGGCGTCCGCCGGTGCCGCCGGCTACGCGCAGGCCCGGCTGCTGCAGCGGGAAACCGGTACCCCCGAGGACCTGCCGCGCCCCTGGCAGCCGGCCCCGGCAAGCTGGGCCGCCTCCTGTTCCGGCCCCGGCGGTACCCGCGGCGCGGCGGAACCCTCCGGCGGCAGGCCGACGACGGCGGACGCCCTGGCCGCCGTCGTCGTCAGCGAACGGAAGCTGGCCTACGCCTACGAAGCCGCGCTGCCGCGGCTGGCCGGCGCGGCCGGCCAGGCCGCCCGCAAGCGCTACCTGCAGCACCGGGAACTGATCGAACGCTGGGAGGGCATTGCCGCCGGCCTGTGCGTCAAGGTGCCGCCCGCAGAAGCTGCCTGGCAGCTGCCCGCCGGCTTGTCCGCCACGCCGGGCCCGGTCCTGGCGGACGCGGAGGCCGCGGCAGCCGCCGCCTTCGCGGACCTGGTCGCCTTCAGCGGCGGGGCGGTCCGCGCGCAGGCCAGCGCCGGCCTGCTGGGTGCCACCCTGCGCATCGCCGACACCGCCGGAGCCGTGCCCGCGGCGCCGGGAATCCAGGTCCGGGGGCAGGCCCTGCCCTAGGCAGGCCTACCCGGAGTTCTCCTGCAGTACGTCCCAGCCGAGCTTGACGATCAGCACCGCCACCACCAGCAGGAAGACCACCCGGACGAACCTGCTGCCCCGGGTCAACGCCGTCCTGGCTCCCACGTAGCCGCCGGCCATATTGGCCATCCCCAGGAGCAGGCCCAGGCCCCACAGCAGGGAACCGTGCGGCAGGAAATACAGCAGCGCACCTAGGTTGGTGGCCATGTTGACGATCTTGGCCTTGGCGCTGGCGGCCAGGAAGCTGTAGCCAAGCAGCGCCACCATCCCGATGACCAGGAACGACCCGGTGCCCGGGCCGATCAGCCCGTCGTAGAACCCGATCACCAGTCCGATGCCGCCGGCGGTGCCGAAGTGCCGGGCCCCGGAGTGGCGCAGCTGCGTGAGGGTGCCGGCCGTGGGATGCAGCGCGGTGAACACGGCGACGATGGCCAGCGCGGCGATGATGACCGGCTTGAACACCGCGGCCGGCAGCGACGTGGCCAGGATGGCTCCGCAGAAGCTGCCGGCCAGGGCGATGCCGGCCATCGGCAGGGCTGTCCGCAGATCCGGCTTGGCCCGGCGGAAGTAGGTGATGGAGCTGGTGGTGGTGCCGAAGATCGAGCCCAGCTTGTTCGTCGCCAGCGCCTGGACCGGGCTGATGCCGGGGACCAGCAGCAATGCGGGCAGCTGGATCAGCCCGCCCCCGCCGACCACCGCGTCCACCCAGCCTGCGCAGAAACCCGCCACGACCACGAGGGTGGCCGTGGCGGGTGTAAGTCCCTCGAGTCCTAAGACTTCCAGGCCGGGAATCACTTCCCGGCCAGGGCAGCCACGTGCGCCACGGCCTCCCCCAGCGCCACGTTCTGCGCCTGGCCGGTGGCGCGGTCCTTGACCTCGACGACGCCGTCGGCCAGGCCGCGGCCGACCACCAGGATGGTGGGCACGCCGAGCAGTTCGGCATCGGAGAACTTCACGCCCGGGGAAACCTTCGGGCGGTCGTCGTAGATCACCTCGAGGCCGGCCGCCTCCAGCTCCTCGGAGAGGACGGCAGCGGCCTCGAAGACCTCGGAGCCCTTGCCGGTTGCCACCACGTGCACATCGGCCGGCGCCACACTGCGCGGCCAGGTCAGGCCCTTGTCGTCGTGGTAGGTCTCGGCCAGCGCCGCCACGGCCCGGGTCACCCCGACGCCGTAGGAACCCATCGTCACGGTGGTCAGCTTGCCGTTGGCATCGAGCACCTGCAGGCCCAGGGCCTCGGCGTACTTGCGGCCCAGCTGGAAGATATGCCCCATCTCGATGCCCCGGGCCGCCTCCAGCGGGCCGGAGCCGTCGGGGGCCTCGTCCCCGGCCCGGACCTCGGTGGCCTCGATGACCCCGTCCCAGCCGAAGTCGCGGCCGGCAACGAGCCCGAAGACGTGCTTGCCGTCCACGTTGGCGCCGGTGATCCAGCTGGTGCCGGACACCACGCGGGGGTCCACCAGGTACAGCAGCCCGGTCTTGCCGGTGCTGCCCAGCACCGCGGCATCCACCGACTCGCCCGGACCGATGTAGCCCTTGACCAGGCCGGGGTGCTTGCGCAGGTCCTCCTCGCCCGCCGGCTGCACGACGATCTCGCCAGCGACCGGCAGGAAGGAACCGATGTTGGCCTCGACCCGCTTCAGGTCCACGTCGCGGTCCCCGGGCACGCCGATGACCACCAGCTGGCGCACGCCGGTGGGCAGGTCCACGGCCAGCACCACGTTCTTGAGCGTGTCCGCGGCGGTCCACGGCCGGTCCGCGCGCGGGGCCAGCTGGTTGGACGCCTGAACCAGGGTTTCGATGGTGGGGGTGTCCGGGGTGTCCTTGACCTCGGCGGCGGGGGCGCCGGTGTAGTCGATCTCCGGCGGCACGACGGTGGCCACGGCCTCGACGTTGGCCGCGTAGCCGCCGGCCGAGCGCACGAAGGTATCCTCGCCGACCTCGGTCGGGTGCAGGAATTCCTCGCTCCTGGACCCGCCCATCGCCCCGGCGGTGGCCTTGACCGGGACCACCTCCAGGCCCAGCCGCTCGAAGATCTTCAGGTACGCGGCCCGGTGGGCCGCATAGCTGGCGTCCAGGCCGGCGTCGTCGATATCGAAGGAATAGGAATCCTTCATGATGAACTCGCGCCCGCGCAGCAGGCCGGCCCGCGGGCGGGCCTCGTCCCGGTACTTGGTCTGGATCTGGTACAGGCACACCGGCAGGTCCTTGTACGAGGAGTACAGGTCCTTCACCAGCAGGGTGAACATTTCCTCGTGCGTGGGCGCCAGCAGGTAGTCCGCGTCCTTGCGGTCCTTGAGCCGGAAGATGCCTTCGCCGTACTCGGTCCAGCGGTTGGTGGCCTCGTAGGGTTCCTTGGGCAGCAGCGCCGGGAAGTGCACCTCCTGGGCACCGATGGCCGCCATCTCCTCGCGGATGATCTGCTCCACCTTCCCGAGCACCCGCAGGCCCAGCGGCAGCCAGGAATAGATGCCCGGCGCGGCGCGGCGGATGTAGCCGGCGCGGACGAGCAGCTTGTGGCTGGCCACCTCGGCGTCGACGGGATCTTCGCGCAGGGTGCGCAGGAACAGGGTGGAGAGTCGGAGGATCACGCTGGGAATCCGTTTCGTCGCTCGGTGGGAAGGAATCAGTATCCAATCCTACGGTTCGCGCCCGGCTAGAAGAGAATCGTCGCGAAGGTTCCGACCTGTTCGAAGCCCACGCGGCGGTAGGCGGCCAGGGCCCGGTGGTTGTAGTCGTTGACGTACAGGCTCGCCACCGGCGCGTAGCGCCGGGAGAGTTCGACGACGGCGGCCATGCAGGCCGCGGCCCGGCCCTGGCCGCGGTAGGCCGGGTTCATCCAGACGCCCTGGATCTGCACGGCATCGGCGGAGACGTTGCCCAGTTCGGCCTTGAAGACCACCTCGCCCGCCGCGTTCCGGCACAGCACCGAGTGCCCTCGTTCGATCAGCGACTTCACCCGCTGCCGGTAGTGCGCCCCGCCGCCGGCCAGCGGCGAATAGCCGACCTCCTCCTCGAACATCGCCACGCAGGCCGGGATCAGCGCCTCCAGGTCCTCGGCCGTGGAGAAGCGCAGGTCCGGATCCGGAGCCACGGCGGGGGTGCCGCGCAGCTCCATCAGCGGCTGGTCCGGGCGGATGTCGAAGGGCCGGGCGCTGCTGTGCTGCAGGGTGGACCAGATCCCGAGCACGCCTTCGGCCGGACCGAAGATCGAGGAAACATGCCGGTTGGCCGCGGCCAGGAAGCCGCCCATCTGCGCGCCGCGCCCGGCGTCCAGGCCCACCGGCACCACGTTGACGCCGGCCCAGCAGGCGCCCGCCAGCGCGCCGCCGTCGTCGAAATAGCCCAGGATCCGGGCCCCGGACGGGGTAGGTCCGGCCGTCCCGGCACTCTCCAGGTGGGCGGCCATGAACACGTTCGCCACCGGATCCGGGCGGACCAGGGACCACAGGGCGGCGGTGTCCGCATCGGTGAGCGGGCGGATGTGCTCCCCCGTCCCGGCCCCGGCGGCGCTGCTGGCGGGGGCACCGGGGGCGGGACCGCGCTGGCTAGCCGACGTTAACCACGGGGCTACCCTTGACAGCATTTTCGCCATCGGCGTTCCCCATTTCCTCAGCAATCCTCATTGCTTCTTCAATGAGTGTCTCAACAATCTGGTCCTCCGGGACAGTCTTGATGACCTGGCCCTTCACAAAGATCTGGCCCTTGCCGTTGCCGGAGGCCACGCCCAGGTCCGCCTCGCGGGCCTCGCCCGGGCCGTTGACCACGCAGCCCATGACGGCCACGCGCAGCGGCACCGTCATGCCTTCCAGCCCCTTGGTGACCTGCTCGGCCAGCGTGTAGACGTCCACCTGGGCGCGGCCGCAGGACGGGCAGGAGACGATCTCGAGCTTGCGCGGGCGCAGGTTCAGCGACTGCAGGATCTGGTTGCCCACCTTGATCTCCTCCACGGGCGGGGCCGAGAGCGAGACGCGGATGGTGTCCCCGATGCCCTTCGAGAGCAGCGCGCCGAAGGCGGTGGCGGACTTGATGGTGCCCTGGAAGGCCGGGCCGGCCTCGGTCACGCCCAGGTGCAGCGGCCAGTCCCCGCGCTCGGCCAGCAGCTCGTAGGCCCTGACCATGACCACCGGGTCGTTGTGCTTGACGGAGATCTTGAAGTCGTGGAAGCCATGTTCCTCGAACAAAGAGGCCTCCCAGACCGCCGATTCCACCAGCGCCTCGGGCGTGGCCTTGCCGTACTTGCGCAGCAGCCGCGGATCCAGCGACCCGGCATTCACGCCGATCCGGATGGACACACCGGCGTCCCTGGCGGCCTGGGCGATCTCCTTGACCTGGTCGTCGAACTTGCGGATGTTGCCCGGATTGACGCGGACCCCGGCGCAGCCGGCGTCGATGGCCGCGAAGACGTACTTCGGCTGGAAGTGGATGTCCGCGATCACCGGGATCTTGGACTTCCTGGCAATAATCGGCAGCGCCTCGGCGTCGTCGGCGCTGGGGCAGGCCACGCGCACGATGTCGCAGCCGGCGGCGGTCAGCTCGGCGATCTGCTGCAGCGTGGCATTGATGTCTGTGGTGGGGGTGGTGGTCATGGACTGGACGCTCACCGGCGATTCCGAGCCGACGCCCACGGACCCGACCTTGATCTGCCGCGTCTTCCGGCGCGGGGCGAGCACGGGCGGCGGCGGGGCCGGCATTCCAAGATTGACCGAAGTCACGTAGTCCTCCATGAGCCTTGCAGGCTGTTCGTCCTCAATTGACCATCCTCAACGGACCGTCAGCTTTTATTATCCCCTGCTGCCTGCGGCTGGACGTAGTCCGCGAAAGCCCCGGTGACCGGCACCCACTCGGTGACCTTCAGCCCGGAAACGAGCTGGTTCACATTGAAGGGGTCCTGCTTGAGCTCCTCCAGCAGCGCGGCCTCGGACTCGGCGGTGAACAGCAGCAGGGCGCCCTCGCCGTCGGCGAACGGTCCGGAGGCCAGCAGCCGGCCGGACTCGACGAAGGCCTTCAGCCAGGCGCGGTGGGCGGGCCGGTGCTCGTCCCGGCCTGCCTCGGATCCGGGGGCGTAAACGTACTCCACAGCAAAAACACTCATGGCCCCCACCATACCAACCGGACCGCGGCGCCCCGGCCGCTGCTCACTGCCCGCTGTTCACTGGTAGGAGACGAACCAGGGCGCCGGGTCCACGTCCCGGTAGGTCTGCCGCGGGGTGAAGGTGGGCTTGTCCTCGTCGTAGAAGTTCTTCCAGCCCATCCACACCCCCCTGGGCGCCACCTGCAGCAGGCTGTTCCAGGTTTCCATCTTCTGCCCGGCCGTCCCGTGGCCGTCCGCATGCACCACCACCGCCAGTTCCTCGTGCGAGGTGTCCACGCGGTGCTCGTTGCGGACCATGTCCTGGCGGAACTGGTGGATGATCAGCACCTTCTGCGGCAGGTTGTGTTCCCGGGTCAGCCGGGCCAGCCATCCGGAAACCTTGTTGATCTCGGCCGCATCCACCGAGCCGATCTGTTCCATGTGGCGCTGGCCTGCTGCCAGCCGCCACTCCGGATCCAGGGCCAGGCCCACGTGCGGCAGGGCCAGCAGCTCCGCATAGTGCTTGGCCTGCGTGGGGAAGTCGGTGCGTCCGGGCTGCAGGTCCAGCACCACGTACACACCCGCCTCGCCGGCGGCCTCGACCCAGGGCCGCAGTTCCTCCGGATCGCTCAGGCTCGAGTACCTGCCATCGGCCCCCGGCGAGGCGGAGGCCACCGAGGCGATGATCTCGAAGGCCGGGATCACCGGCTCGCGGCTGTACTGCTGGTAGCTGGCGGCGAGTTTTTTCACCCTCCCGATGGCGGCGTCGATCCCCTGCTCCCCCAAGGCCCCCAGCGCCGGGCCCGACGGATGCCCGTACAGGGCCACCATCCGCCGGGCAGGAAAGGCCAGCAGGCCGCCGCCAGGCAGTTCGGGCACGGTCAGCGCGGCCTGCACGCGCTCGCCGAATTCGGCCGGGCTGCCGAACGAGGCACCGATGCCCAGCACGCTGTTCTCCGGGGCCTGGCGCAGGAAGGCAACGGTCTCCGGATCCTGCCGGGGATCCGCTGCCGGGTCCGTGTGCATGCGTGCCCCCGAGGCCGCCACCACTGCCCTGGTCGCCGGCAGGCTGCGGGCCTCGTGCCCCAGCAGCACCGACCAGGCCGGCGCCGCCGCGGCCGCGACCGGGGCCCGGACCGGATCCTGGGCCCCGAGCATCCGGATCCCGTCCAGCAGCGGTTCCCAGCCGCCCTCGGGCCGGCCGTGGACCTTGACCTCGCGGACCTGCAGCCGGCGCAGTTCGGCGGCCAGGCCGCCGCCGGAGAGCAGCAGCGGCACGCCCAGGGACACCGCCTCCTCCGCCCCGGCGGCGATGGCGGCGGCATCGTCCGCGGCGGCGGCCACGGCCAGCGGGCTGGTCTCGAACAGGGCGGCGCTGGCGGCCAGCGCCGCCTCGGCATCGCTGCCGGTGAGCAGCTGCGGTGCGGCCGGTGCAGTGCGCAGGTACACCTGGTCCGGATTGCGCTGCGGCTTACCTGCCGGGCCTGCAGCACCGGTCTCGCCCGCCGGGGCGGACCCGGTGCAGCCGGACAACAGCAGCGACGCGGCGAGGCCTGCTGCCGCCAGCAGCCGCCGCAGGCGCAGTCGTCCGGATCCTGCTGTGCTCGTCATTGCGCCCCTTTCGCCGGTCCTGCTGCCAGCCTAAGCCGACGAGGGCCCCGCCGCGAGCGGGCGAGCGGTGGGAGGCGGCTTAGGCGCTAGCTGTACTGACCACGGACATTGGTGATACCCGGCGT
>NZ_JAAZSQ010000031.1 GCF_012395835.1 Arthrobacter mobilis | reverse complement strand
CCCCAACCCAGCTGACAGGCCCGGGCCCGGCTGCTGCCGACGTTGCGCCGGGCTGCTGCAGTTCCCTTCCACTCGCCCGGGTGGGGGCGTAGGCTCCCACCTAGGCGCCGCCGCGGGCGTGCTTGGGACAGGTGCCGGGGCAGGTAAGTGGGACGGAAAGGTGAGGCGAATGGACAGCAGCACGGAACCGGGCGGGACGCCGCGCGTCCACCAGGATGCTCCAGCCGAAGGCAGCGCTACCGGCGGACAGCCGGAGGACAAAGGCACCCACCCGCAGGCTCCCGCAGAAGGCTCCGAAGCGCCGGGGGAGGGCAGCTCCGCGGTGGACCAGACCGCCGCGCGCGGGCGTCCGCTGGGCGGCCAGGAGCCGGATCCGGTGGTCAGGCCGCAGGGGCAAACGGCAGGGAAACCCGGGGAGGCGCCGCCGGCGGACACGGACGAAATTCCGCCGGGCGGGGCGTAGCGCAGCCCGCCCCTGTCCCGGAGCGTTCCGTCACGGGCGCCAATGCCGCCGGAGAACTGCCCCAACGGCCGGCACGGCAGCCAGGGCCAGGAGCCGGCGCCGCCCGGCGCGCCATCCTCCGGTGACCCCGTTGGCCCCGGCCTGGGGTGCGAACACGGTCCCTGCCGTGGGCGGAACCGCCCCGCCGCGCAGGGCGAGGGCGTCCATCAGCGGCGGCATGCAGCGGTCGTACAGCTGGGGCAGCAGGGCATGCCAGGGAAGGAAACTGCGCTGGAGCTGCCCGACGACGGCCTCGGCCCGCGGCCGGTCCGCCAGCCGCACGATCCTGCGGGCAACGCGGCCGGGGCCGGCAACCGGAGGCAGGGGGTGGACCCACTGCCCGGTGTAGTTGGCCGCGTGCTGGTAGATGGGCGTATCGATGGTCGACGGCAGCACGGTGCAGACACTGATGCCCTTGGTCCCGTGCAGTTCCTGGCGCAGCACCTCGGCGAAGCCGAGCAGGCCGAACTTGCTGGCGACATAGGGCGAGACGTACGGGGTCGTGAGCTTGGAGTACACCGAACCGACCAGGATCAGGACCCCGCCGCCCTGGGCGCGGAACCGTGCCAGGGCGGCCCGGGCGGAATACACCTGGCCGAACAGGTTGGTCTCCAGGATCTGCCGGAAAACCTCCGGCGGGGTGTCCTCGAAGGTGCCGTAGCTGTAGACCGAGGCCGCGCCCACCCAGACGTCGATCCTGCCGAAGGCGCCAACTGCCGCCTGGGCCAGGGCCTGCACCTGTGCCTCGTCACTGATGTCCGTGGGGACGGCGACGGCGCGGCCGCCGAGCCGGATGCACTCGGCCGCCACGCTGTCCAGGTCGGCGGCGCTGCGGGCGGCGAGGACCAGGCAGTCGCCCCGCCTGGCGAAGCGCCGTGCGGCCGCCCGTCCGATGCCGCTGGAGGCGCCGGTGACCACCACGACCCGGCAGGGCCGGGCTGCACCGGGTCTGCTTTTCCTGACCATGCGAATGTCCTGTCTGCGGTACGGTCCGCACTCACGCCAGCGGGCCGGCCCCATGACGGTGGCCGGCCCGCTGCTGCACCGCGGAGCCTACAGTCCGGGAGTGCCGGTCGTGCCGGTGGTTCCCGTGGTGCCAGTGGTTCCCGTGGTGCCGGTGGTTCCCGTGGTGCCGCCGGTCATGCCGGTTCCGCCCGATCCCGGGGCGTCCACGTCGCCGCGCCAGCCGCCGCTTTCGACGCCCCGGCTTTCAATGAACTCCTTGAACTTGCGCAGGTCGGACTTGACCTGGGCATCGTCGATGCCCAGGGCGGCGCCGGCCTTTTCGGCAAAGGTCTCCGGGTCCCATTCGAGCTGGATGGCGATCCGGGTATTGCTCTCGTCCAGCCGGTGGAAGGTGACGACGCCGGCATGGCTCTTGCCGTCGACGCTGCGCCAGGCGACCCGCTCGTCCGGGTGCTGCTCGGTGATTTCGGTGTCGAATTCGCGCTCCACGCCGCCGATCTTGGTCTTCCAGTGGTTGGTGGTATCGGTCAGCTGCGTGACCGACTCAACGCCGGACATGAACTCGGGAAAGGACTCGAACTGCGTCCACTGGTTGTAGGCAGTGCGGACAGGAACTGCGACGTCGATGGTTTCCTCGACACGTGCCATGGTTTTTCCTCCTGCAGCTGGTGGTTCCTTCGGCAGCCGCCCGCAGATCCGGGCCGCTGGTGCCCACGCTACCCAGACACCCCCACCGCCGCAATGGCAGTGCCGCCGTCCGCCGGTGCCCCGGGCGGCATCCGGGACGGGCGGAATAAGACTTAGGCTTGAGGCATTGAGACGGTAGCGTCTTGAAGCTGAATCGAAGGGGAGCGTCGCGATGTCCATGGAAGGGGCGGCATTCAGTTCGCTGTGGAGGCTGTCCATGGCCGACGGCGCCAGGACGTCCTTCTCCAGGGAAACGATCCGCCGGACGCTGGCCTTCGCCGCGCCCTACAAGGGCAAGCTGCTGGTCTTCGTGCTGGTCTCGGTCGTGTCGGCCACGCTGGCCGTGGCCACCCCGGTGCTGGCCGGCCAGGTGGTCGATGCGATCGTGGCCAAGGCCAGCGTCAGCACCGTCGTCTGGCTCGCCGTCGTCATCGCGCTGGTGGCCGTGGCCGACGCCGCGCTGAGCATGGTGACCCGCTGGCTGTCTTCCGGGCTGGGCGAGGATGTGATCCTGGACCTGCGCACCGCGGTGTTCAACCACGTGCAGAAGATGCCCATCGCCTTCTTCACGCGCACCCGCACCGGCGCCCTGGTGAGCCGGCTGAACAACGACGTGATCGGTGCCCAGCGGGCGTTCGCCGGCACACTCTCCGGCGTGGTCAGCAATGTGGTGGCGCTGATCCTGGCCCTGATCGTGATGCTGAACACCTCCTGGCAGGTCACGGTGCTGGCCCTGCTGATGCTGCCGGTCTTCCTGCTGCCGGCCCGGCGGATGGGTTCGCGCCTGGCCGCGCTGCGCCGGGAGGCGGCCAACCACAATTCGGCGATGAGCACGCAGATGACCGAGCGGTTCTCGGCGCCCGGGGCCACCCTGGTCAAGCTCTTCGGCCGCCCGGAGGACGAGGAGCGCGAGTTCAGGCTCCGGGCCCAGCGGGTGCGGGACATCGGCGTGCGCTCGGCGGTGCTGCAGTGGGTCTTCGTGACCGCGCTGACCCTGGTGTCCGCGCTGGCGCTGGCGCTGGTGTACGGGCTGGGCGGCTTCTATGCGATCACCGGGCAACTGGCCGCGGGCGACGTGGTGGTGCTGGCCCTGCTGCTGACCCGGCTGTATGCGCCGCTGACGGCGCTGGCGAACGCCCGGGTGGAAATCGCCAGCGCGCTGGTCAGCTTCGAGCGGGTGTTCGAGGTACTGGACCTGGACCCGCTGATCAAGGAAAAGCCCGGGGCCAGGACCGTGCCCCCGGGCCCGGTGTCCGTGGAGTTCAAGGACGTGCACTTCGCCTACCCCTCGGCGGAGAAGGTCTCGCTGGCTTCGCTGGAGGAAGTGGCCGTGCTGGATACCCGCGGCGGCGAGGAGGTGCTGCACGGGATCAGCTTCCGGGTCGAACCGGGACAGACCGTGGCCCTGGTGGGTTCCTCCGGCGCCGGCAAGTCCACCATCGCCCAGCTGCTGGCCCGGCTGTACGACGTGGACTCCGGCGCCGTGGAACTGGCAGGCATCGATGTCCGGGACCTCAGTTTCGAAGCACTGCGCACCACCATCGGCATGGTGACCCAGGACGGGCACCTGTTCCACGAGACCATCCGCTCCAACCTGCTGCTGGCCCGGCCCGAAGCGACCGAGGACCAGATCCGGGAGGTGCTGCGCCGGGCCCGGCTCGAGGCGCTGGTGGCCTCGCTGCCGGACGGCCTGGACACCATGGTGGGCGAGCGCGGCTACCGGCTCTCCGGCGGGGAGCGCCAGCGCATGACCATCGCGCGCCTGCTGCTGGCCCAGCCGCGGGTGGTGATCCTGGACGAGGCCACCGCGGCCCTGGATTCGACCAATGAGGCCGCCGTCCAGGCGGCCCTGACCGAGGCGCTGGCCGGACGCACCGCCGTCGTCATTGCGCACCGGCTCTCGACTATCAGGAGTGCGGACCAGATCCTGGTGGTCGAAGGCGGCCGGATCGTGGAGCGCGGCACGCACGCCGCGCTGCTGGCCCGTGACGGGCGTTACGCCGAGCTGTACCGGACGCAGTTCCAGGTGCAGCCGGCCTAGGACCGGGCATTGCGCCACAAAAGCGAGGACACCGCCTCGGGACATTGTGTACAGTGTCCTAGGTTCACCCAACTTGGCAACCTTTTTAAGCAGGGGCTCGTACATGCAGCGTGGCACCAACCTGGGCCGTCTGGGGGGCTACAACCAAGCGGTCATCCTGGACGCGATCCGGCGCGCCCATGAGGGGGTTGCCCGCGTGGAGCTGGTGGAGCTGACCGGGCTCTCGCCGCAGACCATCAGCAACGTGGTGCGCCGCCTGGTGGACGAGGGGCTGGTGCGCGAGGACCGCAAGACCGTCTCCGGGCCGGGCAAGCCGCGCACCCTGCTGGCGCTGGAGGTTTCCAGCCGGTTCGCCATCGGGATCCACCTGGACCCGGCGCTGGTGACGCTGGTGCTGCTGAACCTCGATGGGGAAGTGGTGGCCTCCGCCCGGTACGAAATGCCTGCCGTCGGAGAGCCCGACCAGACGGTCAGGGCCATGGCCGGGCACGTCCGCGAGCTGATCCGTTCGGCAGATGTTGCCCGGGAGAAGATCCTGGGGATCGGGGTGGCCGCGCCCGGCCCGATCGATGTGCCCCGGGGCATTGTGGTCGGCCCGCCCATGCTGCACGGTTGGGAAAGCGTGTCCCTCCGTGAGCCGCTGCGCGAACTCACCGGGCTGCCGGTCCTGCTGGACAAGGACGTCACCGCGGCGGCCGTGGCCGAACTCTGGGCCAGCGAGCGGGCCGAGCCGGAGAATTTCGCCTTCATCTACCTGGGTACCGGCCTCGGGGCCGGCGTGGTGCTGCAGGGCGAGGTGTTGCGCGGCGCCACCGGCAATATCGGCGAGATCGGGCACTTCCCGGCGCAGGTCGACGTGCCGGAATGCTTTTGCGGCCGCCGCAACTGCGTGGGCATGGCGCTGGCCTTCCGGACGCTGATCCAGCAAGGCATGGATGCCGGGCTGCTGCCGCCCGGCCAGGACCTGGACAAGCTCTCCCTGACCAACGAGGCCGCCTACCAGCTGTGCAGGATGGCCCGCCAGGGGCAGCCGGAGGCACTGGCCATTTTCCGCAACGCCGCACGGCACCTCGGTACGGCGGTGGCCCATGTGGCCAATTTGCTGGACGTGGACCGGATCGTCTTCGGCGGGCCGTGGTGGGAGGGCCTGGCCGACTTTGCGCTGCCGATGCTGCGCCAGGAAGTGCAGGAGCAGTTCGTGGCCCGGGCCATCCACGAGGTCGAAGTGACCGGGTCCGGATTGGGCACCGAAGTCGGTGCCATCGGCGGGGCCTGCCTGGTCCTGGACCAGACCTTTTCCCCGAAGGCCAGCGGCTTGCTGCTGGGCAACCCGGCCTGAAAGGCCAAATGTCAAAAAGGCCAAATGTGAAGCGGTTTGACCAAATGTGTCCCGTTTCACCTTCTGTTAACCCGGCCGGCTTGCTTTAGTAAATCAAATAGATTTACATGGAGGAGACGGCGCGGCTGCTGCCGGTCCCGCGGAGTGAACGGTCCGCAGGCGAGGCAGCGCCTGGGGAGGAAGGCCCGCCGTCAGCCAAGGCACGCGGCCGGAGCAATCCGCGCCTGGGTCGAACGGGAAGAGCACCGCAGGCGCGTGGCCAGCTCAGAGGCCGGCTCCGCAGCCTTGGACAGTGGGAACCGCCGCCCGTGCATTCGTGGGGGGATGCACAGGCGGCGGCTTCCGCATTTAAGGGCGTTGTCCGGCAAGCGCCTCCTGGCGCGGAGTGCCTAGGGCAGTGCCGCCTCGGGGGCGTCGTCCTCCTCCGGCGGCTCGCCCAGAATCAGCACGGCACCTTGGTAGGCCGGCAGCTGGAGATAGAAGCTGTGCAGGTCGTCGACCTGGCCCAGCAGCACTTCGCCGCCGAGGACATTGCTGACCGGCGCGCCGCATGCCAGGTGTTCCGAGCGGACGGTGCCGGCAATGTCCTCGGGCGAGAAGTTGATCGCCGTGATCTGCACGGAACCGGAGGGAAGCCTGTTCACCAGCACGAGCAGCCCGCGGTGGGATACCTCGGGAACGTCGAGCAGTTCCCCTTCGGCGATCCGGTAGTGCTCCCGGACCTGGAGGATCGTGGCCAGCTGCCGCACGAAGGAGGACTCGTCCTCGAGCTGTTCGGCCAGGGTGCCGTACAGGCTCACGGCCTTGGGCATGCCCGAGGTGGACGCCTGGGCGGAGGGGTTGAAGCCCATCAGGTCGTGCGCGCCCCGGTTGATCCACCGGGTATCGCCCTGGGCCATCAGCGGGCCGACCTGGCTGCGGTCCAGGGCCAGCACCCCGCACAGGTCCCAGCCGGAGAGGGCGAAGACCCCCGGCTGCAGGGCGTTGTACATGGCCAGCAGCAGGTGCACCTGGCGGATCCGGGCGGTCTGCTCGGCCGTAATCGACTTCAGGTCGGTGATGCCTAGGACCGCGGCGATCACGCTCGCCGTCGTGCAGGCAATGCCGTTGGTGGTGAAGACCAGGTTGTAAGGCCCGGCGCTGCCGGTGAGCTTGTCCCGGAGGGTCTGCTGGACGGTCTCGGCCAGCTGCGCACCGGTCAGTTCCTCGCCGCCGAGCTCGTAGAGATCGTCCTTGTGCTTGGTGGTGAAATGCACCAGTTCGTAGGTGAGCTCGTCGTGGTTCTGCAGGGCATGGATCAGGGACGCCTGGTCGACGCCGATCTCCATGGCCAGGCGCAGGGTCAGGCGCAGGAACTCCGTGTCGGCGGTGACCAGGGCGTGGTGGTAGGCCGGACGGGTCACGAAGTCGTAGGACAGGTCCGGGCCCCGTTCGGAGGTGGCCTTGATGTCGTCGATGCTCAGGTTCAGCTCCTGGAAGGTGAAGCCGCCGACCTTGCGCACCATGCTGCCGATGAGCTGGTTGGCCGCCTCGGACAGCGGGTGCCCCTCGGACCATCCGGGCCGTTCCTCGGCGCTTTTCTCCACCCCCAGGAAGCCGTTGGCGTCCAGGCGCAGCGCCCCGGTGCCCAGGTCCACCAGGGAGTGCAGGGCGTCGCCCATGACCAGGCGCATGCCCGAAAAGGTCGGATCCAGCCAGTTGATCGAGGGCTGCCCGGCCTTGAAATAGTGCAGGTACACCCACCGGCGCAGCTTGCCCGTGGTGTCCACGACCGGGCGCGTGGCGCTCCAGTTCGTTTCCTTCACGCCCGGTTCGTAGAAGATGACCCGCTGCAGCGCGCCGATGATGTACCCGGCCTCCTGCAGCGCCTTTTCGGTGGCGGCGTCGATATTGACCGAATCCTCGCCCTCGGGCACGTCCGGGAGCAGGTGCCAGTCCGACTCCGGGATGTCGATCATGTGGTAGATGCCCGGGTAGTCCCGGTAGTTCATCTCGGCGAGCCGGAAATCGGCACCCTTGCCGGTATGGCCCGGGACAATGTCGTCCACGATCGTGCCGCCGTGCCCGGTGGCGACCTCGCACATGTGGCGGAACTCCTCCTCGGTGCCGAACAACGGGTCGATCGCCATGCTGATCCGGTCGAAGTGCCCGTCCACGCTGGGGGTGTGCTCCCAGCCGGTCAGGCCGCCGGCCAGCTTCACCGGGCCGATGTGGACCGCCTTGATGCCGATCCGCTCGAAGGCCGTCCACAGCTCGGCATCGCCCAGGGCGGCCAGGAAGGACTGGCCGGGCCTGGTAATGAAGGACAGCGGATACGCGGTGAACCACACCGACGCCCGCTCCACGGCGGAGCGGGGGTCCGGGTAGGCGAACGGGTTCTGCCACATGCTGGCCTGGCCCGAGAGCTGGCGGGCCAGGACCTTGGCATCGCCGAGCATCGACTGGTTCCGCAGCCATTCCACGTAGACGGCGTTGCGCCCGTCCGGCTCGAACGGCGGCTGGCCGGGCACGAAATGGCGCCGCCGGGCCTTCGGCCGCAAAGCCCGAGGGCGGGCGGGGTAGAACTGCTCGTCGAAGCTGATTTCCGGACTTTGGGGAGTTTCGCGTTCTTCGGATTCTTCCGGCAGAACCGAGTCGGGCATTACGGCGTCCTTCGCTGTGCGGGGGGTTGGCGTCGGCAGGTTCGGGTGGCGGACTCTTCAGGGAGCGGTAGCTCGTGCTGCGAGAATACAGCGCATCGTGCCGAAACCCTAGACCGGCCCCCGCCAGCGGTCCGCCGGCTGCCGATCAGCCAGGGACAGGAAATGCGTGCCGGAAGCGGGTGCAGGAAACCTTGGTGGGAAGCCGGGCCGGCAAAGCCGCGGCACAGCCAGAAAAGGCGCCTGCTGCACTGGATCCAGTGCAGCAGGCGCCGTCGAGCTGGTGTGCCCCTGACCGGAATCCAGCCGATGGCCTGCCCTACAGGAGCGGGACGGGCTGGCGTCCAGGAGCGGCCGCATTCGCTTCGACAGTGCTTCGACGCCACCCGGGTCCAGAACGGCGTCGACCTGCGCACCGGGCAGGAGCTGCTATGGCTTGGAAAGTGCCCTCGATTGGATTCGAACCAACGACACCGGCTTTAGGAGAGCCGTGCTCTATCCCCTGAGCTACGAGGGCAACGCTGAAAAGCTTAGCTTAAAACTAGCCATGGCACGCCATTGATGGAACAGGCCGGGGCCGAACTGCAGGTGGCAGCGACCTTTGCTCCGGGCCGGCCCCACCCACTCGAACAAACTTCGCGACAAGCGCAGCTGGGCGGGTCCTACCGTGGGGTCATGGAACTGTTCAGACTGGGTGATCCATTCCGGTCAGGGGTGAACCATGGAAAGTCCGAGGTTGCGGAATGAATCCGTCAGGGACAGAGGACCCTGCCGGAAAAACCGCCCGGCCCGCGACCCCGGGAGCGGCCCGGGCCCCAACACCGTTCGGGGACCAAAAGCAGGACCCGCTCCTGCCCAGTTGTTCAGGAACGGTCGCTCCATCCTGCCGAGCTACAGAGGCGGATCCGGGAACCAGCCCGGAACAGCTGAAGCTTACGTATTCGGGCTCACCTATTCGTGCCCGGCTTTGCTTGACGCTGCTTCAGGGAACGCCGCTTGAGCGCGACCGCGGCCGCGCCGGCGGCCAGGCTCAGCGCGAAGAGCACGAACTTGGCCACGGTGAGGAAACTGGCCAGTCCCGCGCTGCCCACCGGGTCGGTGGCCAGCGCGGCGTCCACGGCCAGGTTCTCGCCCAGATCCGCGATGACATAGAGCAGCACGGGGATCCAGCAGAGCCAGCGCAGCAGTCCCCGCCGCAGCTGCGAGCCGATCAGCAGCATCCAGCTGAGGGCAAAAAGCAGCGGGAAGAGAGTGTCAGCGGTCTTGTGCCAGAAGCTGTACTGTCCGGCGCCGTCGGCACCGAAGGCGGTGCGCACCTGCTGCAGATACTCCGTGCTGTAGCCGCCGAAGAGCGTGTCCGGCATGGCCAGGCCCCCGCTGAGCTGGCGGAACTGCGGAAGCGCCAGCAGGAACGAATAGCCGAACAGGAACACCGAGGCCCCGAGCCCGGCAACGATGATCAAGGTCGGATTGCCCTCCCGGCGCACATCCTGCGGCCCGCCCTGCATGCTTCCGGGCCGGCCGGCGCCGGAGCGGGCGCTTGTGGAGGACCGGTTGCCGGTGGCGCCGGCCGCGTTCGGCCCGTGCTTGCGGGCGCGCTGGGCAGGGGTTTTGGACATGGTTCCATTATGCCGCCGGGTACGGCGCCTTCTGCTGCCCGGGCACACGGGCGGCGGACGGCAGGCTGACCTACTAGACTTAACAGGCCATGGATTTTCTCACTGACCCGGCCTTCGACCTGCCCGCCGCCCCCGCCCGCGTGCTGCCGCGGGAGAAGGACCTGCTGGCGGGACTGAACCCGCAGCAGGAAGAGGCGGTCAAGCATGCCGGTTCGCCGCTGCTGATTGTGGCCGGGGCAGGCTCGGGCAAGACCCGGGTGCTCAGCCACCGGATCGCCTACCTGCTGGCCACCGGGCGGGCGCGGCCGGGGGAGATCCTGGCCATTACCTTCACCAACAAGGCCGCGGCGGAAATGCGCGAGCGGATCGAAGCCCTGGTGGGGGACCCGGCGAAGAACATGTGGATCTCCACCTTCCATTCCTCCTGCGTGAAGATCCTGCGCCGCGAGGCCAGGAACGTGGGGCTGAACCCGAACTTCTCCATTTATGATTCCGCGGACACGCTGCGGCTGATCACCCTGGTGGCCAAGGGCCTGGACCTGGATCCGAAACGCTTTGCCCCCAAGGCCATCCAGCACAAAATCTCGGCGCTGAAGAACGAGCTGATCGACGACGAGTCCTATGCCGCGGCAGCGAACTATTCGGATCCGTTCGAACAGGCCGTGGCCTCCGTGTACACCGGCTACACCCAGCGCATGCGCGAGGCCAGCGCGATGGACTTCGATGACCTGATCGCCCAGGTCGTCTTCATGTTCCAGGCCTTCCCTGCGGTCGCCGAGTCCTACCGGCGCCGGTTCCAGCACATCCTGGTGGACGAGTACCAGGACACCAACCACGCCCAGTACGTGCTGGTCCGCGAGCTCACCGGAGTCCCGGCCGCCGGCGCCGGTCCGCTGGCCGTCCCGCCGGCGGAGCTGACCGTGGTGGGGGATTCGGACCAGTCCATCTACGCCTTCCGGGGCGCCGACGTGCGCAACATCGTGGAGTTCGAGAAGGACTACCCGAACGCCCGGACCATCCTGCTCGAACAGAACTACCGCTCCACGCAGACCATCCTCAGCGCGGCCAACGCGGTGATCTCCCGCAACCCGAACCGGCCCGAGAAGCGGCTGTGGACCGCCCAGGGCGACGGCGAGCGGATCATCGGCTACGTGGGCGAGAACGAGCACGACGAGGCGCGGTTCATTGCGGACGAGATCGACAGGCTGCAGGACACCGAGGGAGTGCGCCCCGGGGATGTGGCCATCTTCTACCGCACCAACGCCCAGTCCCGCTCCATCGAGGACCTGCTGGTCCGGGTGGGCCTGCCCTACAAGGTCGTCGGCGGCACCCGGTTCTACGAACGCAAGGAGATCAAGGACGCGCTGGCCTACCTGCGCGTGCTGGTGAACCCCGACGACGTCGTGAACCTGCGCCGCATCCTCAACGAGCCCAAGCGCGGGATCGGGGACCGGGCCGAGTACGCCGTGGCGGCCCTGGCCGAACGGGACAGGATTTCCTTCATCGAGGCGCTGCGCCGGGCCGGCGAGGCCCCGGGCATGGCCACGCGCTCGGTCAACGCGGTGGCCGCGTTCGTCAAGCTCCTCGACGACCTGACCGAGGTCGCCAACAGCTCCGGGGCGGCCGCGGCCCTCGAGGCCGTGCTGGAACAGACCGGCTACCTGGCGGCGCTGCGCCTGAGCAACGATCCGCAGGACGAATCCCGGGTGGAAAACCTGGCCGAACTGGTCGCCGTCGTGCGTGAATACGAACGGGACAACCCGGACGGTTCGCTCTCCGGGTTCCTGGAGCAGGTGGCCCTGGTGGCCGACGCCGACCAGGTCCCGGATGCCCCGGACGAGGCAGGTGCCGCGCTGGCGAGCCAGGGCGTGGTCACGCTGATGACCCTGCATACGGCCAAGGGGCTGGAGTTCCCGGTGGTCTTCCTGACCGGCATGGAGCACGGCGTCTTCCCGCACCAGCGCTCCATGGCGGATCCGCAGGAACTGGCCGAGGAGCGCCGCCTGGCCTACGTGGGCCTGACCCGGGCCCGCAAGCGGCTGTACATTACCCGGTCCGAATCGCGCAGCCTGTGGGGACAGAGCCAGTACAACCCGGCCAGCCAGTTCATCCAGGAGGTCCCGGCCGAGTTGATCGAGTGGAAGCGCGAAGGCACCGAACGGCCCGCTTTCGCCGGCGGGGCCGGATCCGGCTTCGGCTCCAGCCGGTACGGAGGTTCGTTCTGGGGCGCCGGGGCGTCCGAGGGCCAGCGGTCCGGTGCGCCCGCGGCGCCGGCGGCGGTGCGCGCCGGGAGGGTGCAGCCGCAGAAGGAAATCATCGCGCTCGCCGTGGGGGACAGGGTCAACCACACCAGCTTCGGCATCGGCACCGTGCTGGCCTTGGAAGGGGCCGGGGACAAGACGGTAGCCAAGGTCAGGTTCGACGCCGGGGAGAAGCGCCTGCTGCTGCGCTACGCGCCGCTGGCGAAGCAGGACTGAGCGGCAGGCCTGCCCCAAGGAAAGGGGAGGCTGCTGAACGGTAGCGCAAACCGTGACTTTTCGACAAGCCGTAGAACTGTGCCCTTGGTCACGAAACGGGTAGTCTGGGAACGGCGTCCGACGCCAAGGGACTAGAGTTCCCGGTGGAGTAATTGCGGGCCGCGCGGCGGCAGCAGCCCCTTGGGGCAGGTGCGGCGCGGTTCCGGCTCCGAGTCAGAAACGACTTCGACGTAGAAGGACACAGCCCGTGGACCTGTTTGAATACCAGGCACGCGATCTTTTCGAGGCGCACGGTGTACCCGTGCTCGCCGGGATCGTGGCTTACACCCCCGAAGAAGCTAAGGCCGCAGCAGAGAAGATTGGCGGCGTCGTCGTCGTCAAGGCACAGGTCAAGGTCGGCGGCCGCGGAAAGGCCGGCGGTGTCAAGGTCGCCAAGACCCCGGAGGAAGCCTTCGAACACGCTTCCAACATCCTCGGGATGGACATCAAGGGCCACACCGTCAAGCGCGTGATGATCGCCCAGGGCGCCGACATCAACGAGGAGTACTACTTCTCCATCCTGCTCGACCGGGCCAACCGCAACTACCTGGCCATGTGCTCCAAGGAGGGCGGCATGGAGATCGAGCAGCTCGCCGTCGAGCGCCCCGAGGCGCTGGCCCGGATTGCGGTGGACCCTGCCACCGGCATCGACGAGGCCAAGGCCCGCGAGATCGCCGAGGCTGCCGGCTTCCCCGAGGAACTGCATGCGAACCTCGTGGAGACGTTCCTGAAGCTGTGGCAGGTCTTCAAGAAGGAAGACGCCACCCTGGTCGAGGTCAACCCGCTCATCAAGACCGGTTCCGGCGGCCTGCTGGCCATTGACGGCAAGGTCTCCCTGGACGAGAACGCCGGCTTCCGCCACCCCGAGCACGCCGAATTCGAGGACAAGGACGCCGCCGACCCGCTCGAGGCCAAGGCCAAGGAGCTGGACCTGAACTACGTCAAGCTCGACGGCGAAGTGGGCATCATCGGCAACGGTGCCGGCCTGGTCATGTCCACCCTGGACGTCGTCGCCTACGCCGGCGAGAAGCACGGCAACGTCAAGCCCGCCAACTTCCTGGACATCGGCGGCGGTGCCTCCGCCGAGGTGATGGCCAACGGTCTGGACATCATCCTCAACGACGCCCAGGTCAAGAGCGTGTTCGTGAACGTCTTCGGCGGGATCACCGCCTGCGACGCCGTGGCCAACGGCATCGTCAAGGCCCTGGAGATCCTGGGCGGCAAGGCCACCAAACCGCTGGTGGTGCGCCTGGACGGCAACAGCGTCGAGGAGGGCCGCCGCATCCTGCGCGAGGCCAACCACCCGCTGGTGACCCTGGCCGTCGGTATGGATGAGGGCGCCGACAAGGCCGCCGAGCTGGCGAACGCCTAAGGATCGAGGAAAAAGAACCATGTCTATCTTCATCAACAAGGACTCCAAGGTCATCGTCCAGGGCATCACGGGTGGCGAGGGCTCCAAGCACACTGCCCGCATGCTGCACGCCGGGACGAACATCGTCGGCGGCGTGAATGCCCGCAAGGCCGGCACCACCGTCAAGCACAAGGACCAGCACGGCGCTGAGGTCGAACTGCCGGTCTTCGGGTCGGTCAAGGAAGCCATGGCCGAGACCGGTGCGGACGTCTCCATCGTCTTCGTGCCGCCGGCCTTCACCAAGGACGCCGTCGTCGAGGCCATCGAGGCCGGGATCGGCCTGGTCGTGGTGATCACCGAGGGCGTGCCGGTTCAGGACTCCGCCGAGTTCTGGGCCCTGGCCCAGTCCAAGCAGGACGCCAACGGCAACCAGATCACCCGGATCATTGGCCCGAACTGCCCGGGCATCATCACCCCCGGCGAGTCGCTGGTGGGCATCACCCCGGCGAACATCACCGGCAAGGGCGGCGTGGGCCTGGTCTCCAAGTCCGGCACCCTGACCTACCAGATGATGTACGAACTGCGCGATTTGGGCTTCTCCACCGCCATCGGCATCGGCGGCGACCCGGTCATCGGCACCACGCACATCGACGCCCTGGCCGCGTTCGAGGCCGACCCGGAGACCAAGGCCATCGTCATGATCGGCGAGATCGGCGGCGACGCCGAGGAGCGCGCGGCCGAGTTCATCAAGAACAACGTCACCAAGCCGGTCGTCGGCTACGTGGCCGGCTTCACCGCCCCGGAGGGCAAGACCATGGGCCACGCCGGCGCCATCGTCTCCGGTTCCTCCGGTACCGCGCAGGCCAAGAAGGAGGCCCTCGAGGCCGCCGGCGTCAAGGTGGGCAAGACCCCGTCCGAGACCGCCCACCTGCTGCGCGAGGTCTACCCGGAGCGCGAGGAGCCCTCGAACCTCTAAGCAGGTAGCCTGCACCCTTGGGCTGCGAACGACGGCGGCCGGTTCCTTCCGATGGGTAAGGGAACCGGCCGCCGTCGTTCTTTTGGATCTCAGACTGCCGCCGTCTGCAGGTCCTCCTCGCCGGCCAAGGAAACGCCCCGGCTGCGGTTCACCATCAGACCCAGCAGGTCGAACACGACCGTGGCTGCCGCCAGGGAAGTGATGTCCGCGTGGTCGTAGGCCGGGGAAACCTCGACGACGTCCGCGCCGACGATGTTGATGCCGTTGAGCCCGCGGAGCAGGGCCAGCAGTTCGCGCGAGTGCAGCCCGCCCATTTCGGGGGTGCCGGTGCCCGGGGCAAAGGCGGGGTCCAGGACGTCGATGTCGATCGAGACGTACACCGGGGTATCGCCCAGGCGGTCCTTGACGCGCTGCACGGCGGCGGGAACGCCAAGGACGTCCAGATCGGAGCAGCGGATGATCTGGAAGCCGAACTCGTGGTCGCGCAGGAAATCCTGACGGTCGTAGACCGGGCCGCGGATGCCCACGTGCATCGACTTGTCCTCCACCAGCAGGCCCTCCTCGAACGCCCGGCGGAACATGGTCCCGTGGGTGACCGGCTGGTCAAAGTAGGTGTCCCAGGTGTCCAGGTGCGCGTCGAAGTGCAGCAGGGCCACCGGTCCGTGGACCTTGGCCAGGGCCCGCAGCATGGGCAGGGCGATGGTGTGGTCGCCGCCGATGGAGACCAGCCGCTTGCCGCGGCCCAGGAGCGGCAGGGCCTGCTCTTCGATTTCCCGGACGGCGCGGGTGATGTCGTAGGGGGTGCAGGCGATGTCTCCGGCGTCGACGACCTGGGTTTCGGTCACGGGTTCGACGTCGAGTTCGACGTGGTAGCCCGGGCGCAGCAGCCGGGAGGCTTCGCGCACGGCGGCGGGGCCGAAGCGGGCACCGGGCCGGAAGGAGGTTCCGCCGTCGAAGGGGACCCCGACGATGGCGATGCCGTAGTCGGGTACCCGGTCGAGCTGGGGCAGCCGGGCGAAGGTGCCCAGGCCGGCGTAGCGGGGGACCTTGGTGGCGTCGACGGGGCCGATGGGTGCGTGCATGGTCATGGCAGGGATCCTTTGCTTAGCTGATGGCCGCCGGGGCGACGGGCTCCGTTTCGGTGGTGAGTTCGTGCAGGGTCTTGTTGGCGGTTTCCGGTGCGAGCAGGAAAGTCGCCATCAGACCCACCAGGGAGATGACTGCGCCGATGAGCAGTGAGCCTGCGGCGCCGAAATTGAGGATGGCTACGGGCATCAGGTAGGTGCTGGCGGCCGAGCCGACACGGCTGATGGCGGTGCCGAAGCCGACCGCGGTGGCGCGGATTTCGGTGGGGAAGAGCTCGTTCGGGTAGACCACTTCGAGGAAGCTGGAGGCACCGGAGGCGAGGGCGAAGACTGCCAGGGCCAGGAACAGCGGTGCCGCCTGCACGTCCGGGATGAACGCCGGGATGGCCAGGGCCACCGCGATGATGCCGAAGGTCCACAGCAGCAGCCTGCGCCGTCCGATCTTCTCCACGAGCCACAGGCCCGGCACGCCGCCGACGACGAACAGCATGGAGATCAGGAAGGATCCGCCGTAGAGGTTGGCGTCGCCGGTCATGCCGAAGGAGGCCAGCAGGTCCGGGGCGAAGGTGTAGACGGCGAAGAGCGGGATGACCTGGGCGGTCCAGAAGATGGAGACAAACAGCGTGCGCTTCCAGTACCGGCCCCTGAAGATATCGGTGAACTTGCCCTGCTTTGCCGGACCTTCGCTGTCCGAAGCGATGTCAGCGAGACCGTACTGCTGGCCGTAGACCTTCTTGATGACGGCGTCGGCTTCCCCGCGGCGGCCACGGGAGAGCAGCCAACGTGGAGACTCGGGGGTCCCGAGCCGGCACAGCAGGGTGATGACGGCGAAGACCGCGGGGCTGGCTACCATGAGCCTCCAGGCATCCGGCCCCATGTCCTTGAGCAGGTAGCCGGCGGCGTAGGCAACCGCCGCGCCGACCGCCCAGACCACGAAGGTCGCCCCCAGCAGGCGGCCGCGGACCTTCCTGGGCAGGAACTCCGCCAGCAGGGAGGTGGCGATCGGGTAGTCGGCGCCGATGGCCATGCCGAGGAAGAACCGGCAGAGGACAACCTGCCAGACCTCGGTGGCCAGGCCGTTGAGCAGCGAGAAGACGGCCAGGGCGACCAGGTCGGCGATGTACATCTTGTGCCGGCCGATCTTGTCCGTGAGCCAGCCGAAGACGCCTCCTCCGAAGAAGATGCCGACGAGGCTGGCGGCACCTACCAGGCCGATTTCAGCCGGCGACATCTTCAGTCCGGGAACCATCGTGATCAGGGCGATCCCGATGATGGACAGTGCATAGCCGTCGATAAAGGGGCCGCCGGAGGCAAAGAACGTCAGCTTCTTGTGGAATGTGGTCAGTGGGGCGTCGTCAATGAGGTTGCGCGTTGCACTCATCGCAAACCCTCTCTTGTGAGTGCTCGTCCATGAGCGGGGGAAGGTGGTGGACTAATCATGTGTGACCGGGCGCACAGGAGCCATCCGTCCAATGACTACAAATAAAGGAAGGGCCTATACATTTGTATAAGCGGGGAAGAATGAGTGAAGCGGGGAGCGCGGAATGTCGATGACAGTTGGCGAACTGCTGGCCGAGCCGCAGCTGGGTCTGAGCCTGCTCGCCGGCGCTGCCGGACTCGGCAACCGGATTACCTGGGCGCACACCTCCGATTTGCCGCGGCTTTGGGAATGGGTCACCGGCGGCGAACTCATGATGACCAACGGCCTGTCCATCCCGGCCGACGAGGCCGGCCAGGTCGAACTGGCCGAGGCGCTGGTCAAGGCGGGCGCCAGTGCCTTGGCCATCGGGGAAAAAATGCATGCTCCCGAGCTGTTGCCGGGGTTCTTCGAGGCCTGCAACCGTCTGCCCCTGCCCGTGCTCAACATTCCGTACCCGCTGCCGTTCATCGCGATTGCGCGTTCGGTCGCCGAGTCATCCCTGCTGGAGGAGTCCCGCCGCCTGCGCCAGACAGCCAGGATCTACGATCTGCTCCGGCTCGCCGGTCCTGCGGAAAATCAGTGGACCGGCCTGGTCGACGGCATGGCCGGCGAGCTGGACGCGGAGCTCTTTGTGGTGGACCGGCGCTGCCTCCATCCCTGGCACCCCGGCGGCCGTGCCCTGCCGGCTCCGCTGGCGGACCAGCTCGCGCCCCCGGCCGTGCCTGCCGCGGCGTCGAAGAAGTTCCAATGGCACAGCCTGGACGACGGGCGCTCCATGCTGATAACGGACATTCCCACCCACCCGGACGCCCTGCTCGTGGTGTTGCCGATGTCGCAGCAGCACCCCGACGCCGTGGTGCTGCTGCACGCAGCCACGGTGCTGGGCCTGGAACTTTCACGCACCGCGCTGATGCTGGAGAACCAGCGCCGGCTGGGGGCCGAATTCCTGCAGCAGGCCCTGGACGGCCGTTACGTCGCGGCCGAGGTGGAAAGCCGCCTGCAGGATTTCGGGGTGCCGGCGGGCAGGTTCCTCCTCGCCTCCATGTCGTCTGCGGACCCGGCGCAGCTGGCGGATATCCATGTCGGACTTTGGCGGCACGGGTATCCGAACGTCTGCCTGCGGCGGTTCGATACGCTGCACGTGGTGGTGGCCCCCGGCTGCAGCGATGACGCCCTCCGCCACGCCGTACCGGCGGAAGCCAGGATAGGTGTCAGCCGGGCAGCCGCGGCCGGCGGCCTGAAGCAGGCCCTGCAGGAATCGCTGTGGGCTTTGGGCACCGCCGGCGGTGCCGGCCGGCAGGTGGTCCGCTACGCCGACGCTCCCTCCTGGCTGGGGCTGGCCAGCGTCGAGGAAGGGGAAGCCCTGGTTCAGCGCATGCTTGGACCGGTCATTGATTACGAGCGCGGCAGGCAGCCCGATCTCATGACCACGCTTAAGACCTATTTGGAGCACCAGCGGTCCTGGCAGAAAACGGCAGCGGCCCTGTTCGCCCACCGGCAGACGATCATCTACCGGATGCGCAAGATCAGCGAACTGACCGGCCTGGACCTGGCCGAAACTTCCACCTTGGCCCAGCTCTGGTTTGCGCTGCAGGTCTATGAAGTGATGAATCCGCAGGACCAGCCGGGGTCATGACAACCACAACACACATAACGACGGATATGAATCTGGCCGGCGGGCAGGCCTTCAGCACCCTGGTGGTCCGGGTCCGGCATGAAGACGACCACGGGCACCGCTTCCGCGCCAGGCTGTTCCTGGGCCCCGGCAGCCTGCCGGGTAGGCTGGAGCGGTAAACCAGCCGAGCAGCCCTGCCAGGAGTGCCATGCGCGCCACCATCATCCACGGACCCGGCGACATCCGCGTCGAGGACCGGCCGGACCCGGAGATCAAGCTGCCCGCGGACGCGGTGGTCAAGGTGACTGCCTCCTGCGTCTGCGGCTCGGACCTGTGGCCCTACCGCGGCGCCTTCCGCACACCTGAACCGCGGGCCATCGGCCACGAGTTCGTCGGCGTGGTGCAGAGCGTCGGCGCGGACGTGGCGGCACTGGTTCCGGGGGATTTCGTGGTCGCGCCCTTCGTGGACAGCTGCGGTGCGTGCCCGCAGTGCCGCAACGGAGTCACCGTGGCCTGCGACTATCTCGCCTCCTGGGGCGGAAAGGACGAGGCCGGCTTCGCCATCGACGGCGGACAGGGCCAGTACGTGCGGGTGCCCCGGGCCGAGGCCACCCTGGTCAAGGTGCCCGGGGTCACCGAGCCGGACCGGGAGCTGACGGCGAGCCTGCTGACCCTCTCTGACGTGATGGCCACCGGCCACCATGCCGCCGTCGCCGCCCAGGCCGGGCCCGGGCGCAGCGTCGTGGTGGTGGGCGACGGCGCCGTCGGGCTGTGCGGGGTGCTGGCCGCCCGGCGGCTCGGGGCGGAGCGGATCATCGCCATGTCCCGGCACGCCGACCGGCAGGCGCTGGCCCGCGAATTCGGCGCCACCGACGTCGTCGCCGAGCGCGGCATAGCGGCCGCCGCCGCGGTCCGCGGACTGCTCGGCGGGGTACTGGCCGATGCGGTGCTTGAATGCGTGGGCACCAAGGAGGCCATGGACCAGGCGGTGGCCTGCACCCGGCCGGGCGGGAACATCGGCTTTGTCGGGTCCCCCTCCGGCGGGTCCGAACTGAACGTGCGGCAGCTGTTCAACAAGAACATCACCATCGGCGGCGGAATGGCCCCGGCCCGGACCTACATTCCCGAGCTGCTGCCGGACGTGCTGGCCGGCACCATCAACCCGGGCCGGGTCTTCGACGTCGAAATGCCGCTGGAGGACGCGCCCGAAGCCTACCGCGCGATGGATGCCCGCCGGGCGATCAAGGTGCTGCTGCGGCCCTGAGCCGGCACTCCTGCACGGAACACTTCCGCACAGGACGGCGGCCGGTACCTTTCCGGAGGGAAAGATACCGGCCGCCGTCCTGGCTGGATACCGGGGCTGCTACTTCGCGTCGCCAGCCAGTGCCGGGTCCATCTTCTGTTCGCTGAGGATCTCGCCGATCCGGCCGTTGCTGATCAGGGTCTGGATGTCCTCGTCGAAAGCCTTGGTGATGGCGTCGGCGCCCTTCGGGTGGGGGAGCACGACCTGACCCGGCTCCAAGGTAGCCTTCACTTTCTCCGTCGGTTCAAAGGTCTCGCTGACGAAGCCGTCGGACGGTGCCTGCGAGAGGCGGTAGGCGGCCTCGGCAGTGGTGAAGACGGCGACGTTGATCCGGCCGGCCTTGAGGTCGCTGAAGAGCGCATCGGAGGTCTGGTACTGCTTCACGGCATCATTGCCGAGGGCCGCCTGCAGGTCCTTGTTCCACAGATAGCCCTGGATCACGCCGACCTTCTTGCCGGAGAGGTCCTCGAGGGACTTGTAGCCTTCCTTGGAGAGCAGGGCCACGCCGTCGCGGTAGGCGGTGGCGCCCAGTTCCAGCAGTTCGGCACGCTCGGCGGTGCGGTAGATGCCGCCCATGGACGTGTCCACCCGGTCGGACTGCAGGCTCTGCAGGCCGGCGGCGAAGGTCACTTCCTGCCAGTCCACCTCCAGGCACTCGAGGGCGGCGATCTCCTTGATGATCTCGGCGTCGACGCCGCTGATTTCGCCGCCGCTCTTGAGCACGTAGGGCGGGGTCACCGGCGTGCCGACGGTCAGCTTGCCGGCGTTGACCGTCTCCAGCCCGGCATGGGCAGGGGTGCAGTCGGCGGCAGCCGTTGAGGTCCCGGAGGAGGAACCGCAGCCGGTCAGGGACAGTCCGAGGACCAGGCAGGCCGCGCCGGCGGTGGTGGTCATGATCTTGCGCATGGTGGGTATTTCCTTCGGTGGGAGGTGCGGATGGTGGGAAAACGGTGGCCCGGGTGGGCGTGCCGCGGTTCAGGCGCCGGCCGGGACCGCGACCTTGGCTGCGGACAGGCTGCGGCGGCGGCCGCCGACCCGGCGGAAGAGCCACAGGCCCAGGAGGGTTACGGCCAGGTACATCAGGCCGGCCAGGGTAAAGGCCAGCGCGTATTCGAAGGTGACGGAGGCGTAGTTGTAGGCCCGGCTCATCAGTTCCGGAACGCTGATGGCATAGGCCAGCGAGGTGGCCTGGAACAGCATGATGGTCCAGCCGATCAGCGGCGGTACCACGATCTTGATGGCCTGCGGCAGGATGACCAGACGCAGGGACTTCCAGTAGCTCAGGGCCAGGGTGCCGCAGGCTTCCCACTGGCCCTGGGGCACGGCCCGGAAGCCGGCAACGAAGATCTCGGCCGTGTAGGCACCGGTCATCAGTCCGAGGGCGATGATCGAGGCCGGCAGGGCATCCATGACGACGCCCATCTGCGGCAGGCCGAAATAGACCAGGTAGAGCATGATGAGCCCGGGAATGCCGCGGCCGAGTTCGATCAGGCCGATGCAGGTGTACTGCAGCGGCCGGGCCGCGAAGAGCGAGCCCAGGGCCAGCAGGATGCCCAGCGGCAGGCCCAGGACCAGGCTGGCGATGGTTACCAGCAGGGAGATGCCCAGGCCGGGAATGAATTCCGGCACCATGGCCAGGACGGACTCGATCATGCCGCCACCTTTCGGGTCAGACGGGAACCGGTGTAGCGCGCCAGGGCGGCGATCGGGATGCTGAGCAGGATGTACAGCAGGGCGGCCCACATGAACACGGTCAGGCCGTTGAGGTTGGCCTGGGCCTCCTGGAAGGCGCGGAAGGTGATGTCCTGGGCGCCGATGACCGAGGCCAGGGCGCTGTCCTTGAGCAGGCCGATGGCGAAGGTGGCCAGCGGCGGGATGACGACGGTGGCCGCCTGCGGGGTGATGACCTTGAAGAACTTGGCGCCGAAGGGCATGCCCAGCGCGTCCGCGGCCTCGAACTGGCCGCCGGGGATGGCGTCCAGGCCCGAGCGGTAGATCTCGGCGATGTAAGCGGTGCTGACAATCCCGAGCCCGATGACGCTGGCCTGGAATGTGGTCAGCTTCAGGTCCGTCTCGCCCAGGGCGAAGTAGATCAGCAGCAGCCACACGATCGGCGGCACTCCGCGGATGCCCTCGATGAGGATCTTGGCCGCGGTGCTGGCGGCCGGCAGTTCCGAACGTCTCAGCGCGGCGAGCGGCACGGCCAGGACCGAGCCCAGGAGCAGGGCGCCGAAGGTGATGCCCAGCGTCTGTCCGATGCCCGAGGAGAGCAGTACGAGCAGTTCCATCTCAACGCCCCCTGACGGCGGACAGGAACGTCTTGGCACGTTCGCTGGCCGGGTGCAGCATGACCTGTTCGGCCGGGCCCTCTTCCACGACGGCGCCGTCCGCCATGAAGACCACCCGGTCCGCGACGTCTTCGGCGAAGTGCATCTCGTGGGTGACCACCAGCATGGTCATGCCCTCGGAGGCCAGCCGCTTCATGGTGTTGAGCACCTCCACGCCGAGTTCGGGGTCCAGCGAGCTGGTGGGTTCGTCGAAGAGCATCAGCTGCGGGTCCATGGCCAGGGCACGGGCGATAGCGATGCGCTGCTGCTGCCCGCCGGAGCACTTGGCGGGGTACTTGTCCTCGTGGCCGGTGAGTCCGACGTGGGCCAGTTCCTGCCGGGCCCGGGCCACGGCCTCGTCCTTGTTCCGGCCCAGGGAATGGACCTGGGCCAGGACCACGTTCTCCAGGGCGGTCAGGTGCGGGAACAGGTTGAACTGCTGGAAGACCATGCCGACGTCGCGACGGTGGGTGGCCAAGGCCTTGTTGCGGGCAATGGCGCCGCGGCGGCCGGCCTGGCCCTGGACCTGTTGGCCGTTGACCAGGATCTGGCCGGCCGAAGGCTGCTCCAGGAAGTTGATGCTGCGCAGCAGCGAGGACTTGCCGGCACCTGAGGGACCGATCAGCGCGATCACTTCGCCGCGCTGGACGGTCAGGGACACACCGTGGACCACCTCGTGGCCCTTGTACTCGATCCGGATGTCCCGCAGTTCGAGGATCGGGGCGGTGCCCGCGGTGCTGCCGGTCCCGGGAACCGGGGTGTCCAGGGGGGTGTTGTGGACGGAAAAGTTCATGGTTCGCCTGTTCTTTCGTGCCTCAGCGGCGGATGTGGGTCATGTCCGGATCGAAAAGTGCGTCGGGCCGGACGGTCCCGGCCTGGCGCCGGCCGAAGTAGGAGATCTCCAGCCGGGTTCCGGGCGCGGCCAGTTCCTGCGGCACCCAGGCATAGGCCATGAAGGCATCGATGAGCCAGGATCCACGCCCATACGGCCGGCCATGCCGCTCCTCCAAGTTCACTGATGTGCTTTATGCAACTGATGCTTATGTTGCAACAGTCTGGGAGCGGGCGAGGACAGAGTCAAGGATTTTGGGAAAAATACCGGCAGACGTAACGTACGGGCCGCGGAATTTACCTGGCCGAAATATCCGGGCCGCTAAACCCCGCCCTGAAGCCCCAGCTGGTCCGCCGCGGTACGGAGCCTGGCAGCGATCTCTTCGAAGTCCTCGAACGGCAGCCGGTGCTCGGGCCCGGTGATGGTCATCGCCGCTATCACCTGGCCGGCAGGATCGCGCACCGGCACGGCGATGGCGTTGAGGCGGTCTTCCCATTCCTGGTGCGAGTAGCCCCAGCCGCGCCGGCGGACCCGCTCCAGCTCCTCATCCAGCGCGTCGTGGTCGGTGATGGTGCGGTCCGTGTAGCGCTCGAGTTTCATCCGCCGGTACTCGCTGCGGGTCAGCTCATCGGCGAAGGCCAGCAGCACCTTGCCGCTGGACGTCGCGTTCAGCGGGGTGCGGTGCCCGACATACTCGCGGGCCCGGTAGAGCGCGGCGCTGCCGCTGGCCTGGGCTATGTTCACCGCTGCCAGGTCGTCGAGGATGGCGACATTGAGGGTGTCCGTCAGGCTCCGGGAAAGCTCCTCACAGGCCTGTTGGGCGGCCTGGGCGAAGGAGCTCTGGGCTGTGACGGCCCCGGCGAGCCGGACCAGCCCGAAACCCAGGGAGTAGGTGCCCCGCCAGGCCGACTGGGTCACGAGTCCGTGGCGTTCCAAGGCAGCCAGCAGCCGGGAAGCAGTGGATTTGTGGACGTTCAGCTCGCGGGCAACTGCACCGACCGTGGCGTCGGGATGCCTGGCCAGGACCTGCAGGATGGTCAGGGCGCGGTCGACGGACTGGTTCGAGCCAGCCTTCTCCGCCGCGGGGGGTCCGGCAAGACTCATGCTCATGCTCACGCTCCTGAACCGGGATGTACGGGGCCGGCCTGCCGGTGATGCCGGCGGGTAGTTGCACTATACGCATCAACTCTAGTCAGGCGATATCCGCCGCGCGATGGATGCCGGCCCGGCGATCAAGGTGCCGCTGCGGCCCTGGGCCGTCCCGGCGTGCCTGGCCGGGCTGCCCGGGCATCGCCGTGCCCGGCGGCGAAGTCCTGGTCCGGGATGCCGGCGTCCAGGTTCAGAGGTACCCCGGCCCTGGTCCGGGAGCGGAACCGCCGGAACCCGAGGGCGAAGTACAGGCCGGCGGCGGTGAGCGAACCGGCCAGCCAGGAGAAGTCGATGCCGCCGGCTGCCCGGGCGAGCGGGCCCTGGAAGACCGGATCCGAGCCGTACATGCACAGCCAGGTCATCAGGAGGCCGGCGAAGAAGGCGATGAAGGCCGCCGGGTTGACCGCCTTCAGCGCCGTCCGGCGCGGGGAGGCGAACAGGTAGCCGAAGTCCTGGTGGCGGCGCTCGAAGACGAAGTAGTGCACCGCCATGATGCCGCCCCAGGTGGCTACCCACGCGGCGATCGCGATGATCCAGTTGTGCAGCAGGTGGGCGAAATCGGCGGCGAACAGGAAGCCGGTGACGGCGGCCATGGCCAGGCAGCCGACCAGGATGGACAGCTTCCGGCGGCCGATGCGCAGGTCCAGGGCCTGGGCCGCCACGCCGAAGGTGTAGAGGTTGATGATGTTGGTGGCGATCGGGCCGTGGATGACCAGCAGGATCACCGGAACCGCCAGCGCGCCGAAGCTCTCGACGATCAGTTGCCCGGGGTCGGCGGTGCCGTTCCTGGTGGCCAGGCTGGCGCCGAGGACCCCGAGCCAGACCACCGGGAGGAACTGGCCGAGCACGCTGGCCGCGTACAGCTTGGCCGGGGGAACCGTCCGGCTGACGAAGCGGGAGTAGTCGGGGGCATAGGTGAACCAGCCGATGCCCCAGCCGATGCCGATGGCGGTCATGATCGAGGACATGGCCGCGATCCGGGGCAGGCCGGTGAGGATCCCGCCGGCCGGGCCCTGGTAGGACCAGTCGATCTCCAGCTGGGTCCAGGCCACGATGGACATGGCCACCAGGACGACGACGGTGGGCGGCATGGTCAGGCGTTCGAAGCGGGCAATCGCCCGGTAGCCGCGGTAACAGATGGCGACCTGGACCGCCATGATCGCGGCCGCGATGCCGATCCGCCAGGCCAGGTTCTGCGCCGCCGGATCGACCAGGCCGATCATGCCGAACAGGGCCATGACCAGGTCAAGGATGACCCAGGTGTTGACCGCGCACCATCCGACGGCGACAACTGCCTGGATGGCCGCGGGCAGGTACGCGCCGCGGCGGCCGAAGGCGCCGCGGGCCAGCAGCATGCCGGTTGCGCCGGTCTTCTGGCCCAGGAGCACGAAGAAGCCGAAGCCGAGCATGCCGAGGAGGTTGCCCAGGACCAGGACCGTGAGCGTATCCGCCAGGCCCAGCCCCAGGTGGATGCCCAGGGCGCCGAGGATCCAGTTGATCGGTGCTACGTTTGCCCCGGCCCAGATCCAGAACTGCCCCGACAGCTTGGTGGTGCGGGCCGATTCCGGAACCGGTTGGAGGACATCTTCGACTTCATGGGTGGCGCTCTCGGACGCGCCGGCCGCTGGGTGGGACACGTTCTCTCGTTTCAAAGCATCAAAGGGCGCCGGCAGCCGGCTCCGGCCGCGAAAGGCTGTGACGGGCACCACATATAGTACGCTAAGTGTCTGGCTCGCCCGCAATCGGGGTGACAGAACGTAAAGCCGGTCGAAAGGACCCCCGTGGCCATTGCCTTGACGGAAGTGCTGGAAAGCGAACTGCTCCAGCGGGCCGAGCCGCGGGTCCGGGCCGGCAGCGGCCGAGTGCCCTCGGCCATGGTGCGCTGGGTGCATTCCAGCGAGGTGCTGCAGATCGCGCCGCTGCTGCACGGGGAGGAACTGCTGCTCACCGGCGGCGAAGCCCTGCTGGGACTGAAGCCGGCAGCGCAGCAGGACTACGTCCGGCGGCTGGCCGAGCGGCACGTGGCGGCGCTGGCCGTGGAGTCGGCGGGGCTGGCCCGGCCGCTGTCCGAGGAGCTGATTGCGGCGGCGGAGGCATCCGGCCTGCCGCTGATCGAGCTGCGCCGGGTAGTGCCGTTCGTGGACGTGGCCGAGCAGATCAACCGCCGCATCGTGACCCAGCAGGCTGCGGCCTACCAAGCCGCCGATTCGCTCTCGCAGCGGCTGGCCGAGCGGCTGGCCGCCCACGGGCCGGACATCCAGCCCCTGCTGGAACTGATCGAGCGGACGCTCGACGTCGACGCCAGCCTGATGGATCCGAACGGAACCATGATCGGTTCCGCCGGCGGGGCGCCGCCGGAGGGTGCGCCGCGGGTCGAGACGGACATCCTGGTCAGCGGCAGCGTGCTCGCCAAGCTGGTCATGCAGCCGCACTCGGGTGCGCCCAAGGACTTCCTGGCCATGGTCGGGGAGCGGGTGGCCAGTATCCTCGCCCTGGCGGTCTCCCAGCGGCACGCGCCCACCTTGGAACAGGTGGCCGACACCGAGTTCATGCGCGCCGTGGTCCAGGGGGCGAACCGGGCGAAGCTGCTGGAGCTGAGCGAGGCAGCCGGCGTGCCCGCGGCGGAGCCGGTCCTGATGATGGCTTTCCGGCGCACCGGCAGCGCCCAGCTGCACGGCGTGCTCGAGCAGGCCCTGCGCCGCTGCTGCCCGGGCGCGCGGACCTACCTGGCCGACGAGGAATGGTGCGCGCTGGTGCCGCTGGGCACCAGCGCCACCCGGCGCCGCCGGGCCGCCATCCTGGAGAACCTGCAGCGGCAGCTGTCCGCGGTGGCCGTGGCCGGCGTCGTCGGACCCACGGTCCAGGACCCCGGCGATGCGCACTGGTCGCTGCGCGAGGCCCGGCTCTCCTACGCCCTGGGCCCGGCCGCCAAAGCCGGTAACAACGTCTGGGACAGTGAAAACTTCGTGGTCGAGCGGCTCGCCGCCCGGGAGCTGTCCCCGGCGGCCGCCGAGCACCTGGTGCAGGAACTGGTCGGGGAAGTCATGGCCTATGACCGGCAGCGCGGCACGCAGCTGCTGGTCACGCTGGACCGCTGGCTCGCATTCGGCTGCAATACGACCGAGACGGCGCGGTCGCTGTTCCTGGAGCGGCAGTCCCTGCACAACCGGCTCTCGAAGATCTTCGAACTGCTGGGCGGCGATCCGCGCGGTTCCGGCAAAATGGCCGGGCTGCATCTGGCGGCACGGATTGCCGTCCATCCCCGGACACCGGCGGTGATCGACTGAAGAGCGGGGCGCTCCCGCCGTGCCGGCTGCGCCCGTTCGCGGCCTGCCCCGCTCGTCGTCACCCCTGCGGCGTCGTGCCGCCCATCCGGGCGGTGACCTGCCGGGCCGCGGCGGTGCAGGCTCCCGCGAGGATGCCCAGGTGCTCGGGGCTGACCCGGAAGCGCGGCGCGGCGATCATGACCGCGGCAATGATGTTGCCCCGGTGGTCGTGCACCGGGGCGGCGATGCCGACCTCGTCCACGCTGGTCTCGCCGTAATTGGTGGCGCAGCCTTCGGCGGCCACGCGCTTGAGCCGGTCGATGAACTCCTCGATCCGGGCGGGCGTGGGGGAGGGGTACTCGAGGACGCCGCCGGCCAGCAGGGCACGCACCCGCTCGGGCTCCTCGGCAGCGAGGAAGACCTGGACGCTGGCGCTGAGTGCGGTGCGGTACCGGGCGCCCAGCGGGGACGTGTGCTTGACCTGCTGCGGGCTGGGAATCTGTTCCACGCAGACGGAACTGGAGCCGGTCCAGGTGACTAGGGCACTGGTTTCCTGGGTCCGTTCGGTCAGTTCGCGCAGCACCGGGTACGCCACGCGCCGCTCGTCCAGCTCCGCCAGCAGCGGGCCGGCGACGGCGATCAGGCCCAGGCCGAGCTTGAACCGCCGGGAGGTCTCGTCCCGCTCCACGAGGTCTTCCTGTTCCAAGGTGGCCAGGATGCGCGAGACCGTGCTTTTGTGCAGGCCCACCCGGGAGGCGATCTCGGTGACGCCGAGCAGTGGTTCCTCCACGCTGAAGCAGCGCAGCACTTCGATGGCGTTCACGAGCACCGAAGCGCCGCGCGAATCGGTGCCTGCCGTTGTCGTGTTCTCTTCTGCGGTCGGTGCCATGATGGGATCCATTCTCGCCCATCACCGGTGGATGGGCGGCATTGCGGTTCGCCGGACGCCGTTGGTTGGGCGCGCCGTTCGTTAAAGTGCCGCGCGGCACGGCACCGGCCGTGCCGCACCGCGCGGACTATTCAGCTTCCGGATGGTTGGGGCGGGGGGTGGTTCCTTAGGCG
>NZ_JAAZSQ010000026.1:40950-48714 GCF_012395835.1 Arthrobacter mobilis | reverse complement strand
CATCTGGGCGGACAGCTGGCGCTGAACGCCTACAGCGGCGTCTTCCGGTAGAAGCCGCCGGACGCGGCGCAGGACCATCGCCGTCGCTTCCGGGCCACGCCTGCAAAAGCGGCCCCGCTTGGCTATGGTCCTAGGTATGCGCATCGTACGCCTGATTAGCATCCTGGCGCTGGCCCTGCCGGTCCTGGCCGGCTGCGGCGTCAGCATCCCGGCCGATCCGGAAGGCACGCTCGAGCGGGTCACGGACGGCACGCTGCGCGTCGGGGTCTCCCCCAACCCGCCCTGGACCGAGATCCGGCCCGGCGCGGACCCGGGCGGCACCGAAAGCGAGCTGGTCCGTCAGTTCGCCGCCGCGCACAACGCCGAGGTCCAGTGGGATACCGGCGGCGAGGAGCCGCTGATCGGCAAACTCGAACGCGGCGAGCTGGACCTGGTCATCGGCGGGCTGACCAAGGAATCCCCCTGGTCGGAGAAGGCCGCCCTGACCCGGCCGTACACCGAGGCGACCAGCCCGCAGGGCAAGACGGAGAAGCACGTGCTGGCCGTGCGGATGGGCGAAAACGCCTTCCTGTTCGCACTCGAAAGGTTCCTGCTGGACCGGGAGGAGGCGCCGTGACCGCGCGATTCGGCCACACCGAGCTGCCGGAGAAACAGGAGCGGATCCTGCGCAAGGCCGTCCGCCTGGAGTGGATGACCATCGGTTTCCTCGCCGTCACCACCACCCTGGTGCTCCTGGTCATGGGCAACTCCCAGGCGATGAAGGCGGCCTGGATCGAGGACATGCTCTCCTTCGCCCCGCCGCTGGCCTTCCTGCTGGCCGTGCGGATTGCCGCCAGGCCCCCGACCGCCGGCTACCCCTACGGCTACCACCGGGCCACCGGGGTGGGGCATCTGGTGGCGGCGGTGGCACTGTGCACCATGGGCGGCTTCCTGCTCATCGATTCCGGCCTGGGCCTGCTCAAGGCCGAGCATCCGCCCATCGGCGCGGTCCAGCTCTTCGGCCAGAGCATCTGGCTGGGCTGGCTGATGATGGCCGTCATGGCCATCACGGCCGTCCCGCCGGTGCTCCTGGGCCGGGCCAAGATGAAACTGGCCCGGGAGCTGCACAACAAGGTGCTCTATGCCGACGCCGACATGAACAGGGCCGACTGGGTGACCGCCGTCGGCACCATCATCGGCGTGGCCGGCATCGGCATCGGGCTCTGGTGGGCCGACGCCGCGGCGGCGCTGTTCATTGCCACCGGCATCCTGCGCGACGGCTACCGGAACATGCGCGCGGCGATTACCGACCTGATGGATACCCGGGCGATGACCTACGACGACGCCGAACCGCATCCGCTGATCGGGCAGCTCGACGACCACCTGCGCAGCCTGCCCTGGGTGCAGGAGGCCGGTTCGCGGGTGCGCGACCAGGGCCATGTCTTCCACGTGGAGTCGTTCATCGTCCCACGCGGCGGGCAGGTGCCGTCCCTGGCCGTGCTCGAGCGGACCCGGGACGAGTGCCGTGGCCTGGACTGGAAGGTCCAGGACATCGTCCTGGTGCCCGTCGCCGAGCTGCCCGCCGAGATGGGAGGGGCCGGGCAGCGGCACCAGTCCGAAACGAACCGCTGACCGCCCGGCACCACTGCGCCAACGCCGCCCAGGGGGCGCCGCATCCGTGCGCAGGCGGATAGGCTGGACCGGACCGTCCCGGCAGGCACGAAGGAGAACCATGGCCGCCCCCGCCCTGACCCGCCGGCACACCGACGCGGCGTGGATCGCCGTCGTGCTCGCCGGCATCACCGCGGCCATGCATATCTGGAAACTGCCGGCGGCGATCCCGGTGATCCAGGCCGAACTGGGCATGTCCCTGGTGCAGGCCGGGGTGCTGCTGGGGCTGGTGCAGGTGGCGGGCATGGCCGGCGGGCTGGCCGTGTCCCTGTTCGCCGAGCTGCTCGGCGCCCGCCGCTGCCTGCTGAACGGGCTCGGGCTGCTCTTCGCCGGCTCGGTCATCGGCGGCTTCGCCCCCGGCGCGGCCGTGCTGATGGCTTCCCGCGCGCTGGAGGGCGCCGGCTTCCTGATGGCCACCGTGGTGGCCCCGGGGCTGATCCGGGCCAATACCCCGCTGCGGCGGGTCAACACCGCCGTCGGCTTCTGGAGCGCCTACCAGGGCTGCGCCACGTTCACCGGGCTGGTGGCCAGTGCGCTGGTGCTGCAGGTGGCCGGCTGGCAGACCTGGTGGTGGATCATGGCGGCCCTGACCCTGGTGCCGGTGCCGCTGGTGCTGCGGTTCGTGCCGCGGGATCCGTCCCATGACGACGCCGGCCTGGCCGCCGCGGCCCGGCGCATCGGGGTCACGGTCCGCTCGGCCAAGCCGTGGGTGGCCGGGGTGGTCTTCGGCTGCTACACCATCCAGTGGATGGCGGTGGTCGGGTTCCTGCCCACCATCTACGAGCACAACGGCGTGGCCGGGATCTGGCCGGGCATCCTCTCCGCGGTGGTCGGCGGGCTGAACGCCGTCGGCGCTATCGCCACCGCCCCGCTGCTGCAGCGCGGGGTGACGGCGCGCCGGCTGCTGATCCCCACCTTCATGCTCATGGGCACGACGTCGCTGCTCACCTTCGCGGTGGACTGGACCCAGGTGCCGGGCGGCAGCGGCATCCAGTTCGCCTGCGTCGCCGTGTTTTCGCTCGTCGGCGCCGTGATCCCCTCGACACTGACCCGGATGGCCGTGGACCTGGCCCCGCCCGGCGGCTCCGCCCCGGCGGCCATGGGCCTGATGCAGCAGATCTTTAACGCCGGCAACTTCACCGGCCCGGCCATCGTGGCCTGGCTGGCCACCGCCACCGGCGGCTGGCACGCCACCTGGTGGATGACCTGCGCCTTTGCCGCCCTGGGCGTCGGGCTGAGCCTGTACCTGAGCGAGAAGCGGCTGGGGCTCAGCTTCGGGCACCGCTGACCCGGAAGGCACGACGGCGGCGGCCTGGTGCCGCCGCCACCGTCCGTCCGCGGCCGGCGAAGTGGAAAAATCGCTCCATGGACAAGCGCATCCGAGACCTGCTGGTCCGGGCCGAGGAGGAGATGATCTTCATCGGCCCTGACCATCCCTCATACGAACTGCTGGCCGGGCTGGTCGCTTCCGTGCGGGACGCCTGGCAGGAAGGCTACGAGCAGGGCCGCAACGGCGGGGCCGGCACGAACCCGTACCGGTAGGCACTCCCTATAGGACCGGGACCGTCACTGGATACTGGTCTTGCCCAGCCGCCGTCTCGATCGTCAATGGCTGGTGCGCCCGCGGGCGGAGGCGAGCGCCGGGGACAGCATGCGGTCGGCCAGGATGCCGGTCACGACCGAGAAGACCGCCTTGTGCAGCACGTCCACCACCTTCTCCCTGACGGGCCAGGTGTGCGGCGGGGCACCGACGCCGGTGGCGTTCTCGACGGTCTGGTCGAATCCCAGGCGCACGATGGTGTGCCAGGCGTGGGCGTACGGGCCGCGGATGCCGGTGATCGCCCACACCCCGCGCAGGGCACCGAGGGCGGCGCCGGTGCTGTAGTGCATCAGGTGGTTCCAGACGAAGGGCTTGACGTCATCGCCGGGGTGCTGTCCGAGCAGGGTCAGCAGGGCACGGCCGGGCACATAGGAATTCGGGCGGCGGGTAATGGCCTGTTCGGCCTTCTCCCCTGCGGCCATCACCCCGGCACCGATGAGTCCGGCCACGGCACCGGTGCCGGCCGCCCGGGCGATGCTGCTGAGTCTGGATGTCCTGGTCATGGCTGCTCCTTCGGTTTCTATTCACTGTCTCCGGACACCGAGGAGCGGGCCACCGCTCCCCTGGCGACCAGGCCGAGCGCCTGCCGGCACCGGGCGGCAACATCCGCCGGCCCGGGTTCGGCCCGGGCCAGCTGGTCCAGCAGATCGGCGGCGCGCTTGGCCCAGTGCACGAAGTCGCCGGCCGCCAGCTCCGTGCCGGCGAGCGCCGCGGACAGGCCGGCTCCGCGCGCCCATCGGTACAGGGGGCCGGCCAGGCCGAAGCCGGGCTCGGCGGTGCCCGGAAGTGCGTATGTTTCCTCCAGGTGCAGCAGGCCGGCCCACTGGCCGAAGACGGTGTCGGCGGCTGCCTCAAGCGCGGAGGTGGGCATCTTCGGCCGGCCCGCCCCAGCGGCGTTCCGCGGCTGGTAGGCCAGTATCCCGGCCAGGGCCGCCAGCTCGGCAGGCTCCAGGTCCTCGAACGCCCCGTGGTCGAGGCCGAGGCAGAGAAGCAGGTCCCGCTCCCCGTGGATTGCGCGCAGCCGCTGCCCTCCGGCGGCCAGGACAGGTTCGTCCCTGTTGCCGGTCAGGTAGCCGTAACGGGTGAGGACGGCGCAGATGCCGTCAAAGGCCGCAACAAAGCCGGCCGCCGGGTCCTGGAACCTGGCGAACGAGCTCTCCAGCAGCCGCAGGGCTCCCGGCCGACCCCACCGGGCCAGCAGGTTCGCGGCCATGTTGTAGCCGGGCCGGAACCGGGACACCAGCGGATAGGTCCGCCGCGAGGCCAGGTGAGCCACGGCCGCCGGGTCGGTTCCCCGCTGCCAGCGGACGACGGCGTGCCCTTCGGTGTCAATGCCGCGCCGGCCCGCGCGTCCGGTCAGCTGCGTGTATTCCCCGGGCGTGAGCGCCACCCGGGTCAGGCCGTTGAACTTCTCCAGCCGGTCCAGCACCACGCTGCGGGCCGGCAGGTTCAGGCCCAGAGCCAGGGTTTCGGTGGCGAACACCGCCTTGACCAGTCCGGCGGCGAACAGCTGTTCCGCCGTTTCCTTGAAGGCCGGGAGCAGGCCCGCGTGGTGGGCGGCGAAGCCGCGGCGCAGGCCGTCGCGCCAGGTGCCGGCGCCAAAGGCCTCCAGGTCCTCGGCGGGCAGGTCCCGGACCGTGTCGTCGGCCTGCCGCAGGATCTCCCGCCGCTCCGCCGGTCCGGTCAGCCACAGCCCGGAGTCGATGCACTCCTGCAGGGCGGCTTCGCAGCCGGCGCGGGAAAAGATGAACGCGACCGCCGGCAGCAGCCCCTCACGGCCCAGGCGCTGGACCAGCTGCGGCCAGGCCCTGCCCGTGCCGCCGCGCCGGGCCGCCCACTCCCGCTCGAAGCGCCGGCTCCGGCCGCGCCCGGGTTCCCCGCCGTCCTCCCCGCCCCGCCGGCCCAGGGCCGCGGCGAGGGCCAGCAGTTCCGGGTTGACCTGGTGCCCGGCCGGGACCCCGCCCGGGCCGGAGGCGGCATCGAGTTCGTCAAAGGCAACCGGGCCGGCGAACAGGTCCAGGATCTCGTTGCCCACCATCACGTGCTGGTGCAGCGGCACCGGCCGGTGCTCGGAGACCACCACCGCAGTGTCCCCGCGGACTCCGGCCAGCCAGGCGCCGAATTGCTCGGCGTTGGACACGGTGGCGCTCAAGGCCGCCAGGCGGACCTGCCGCGGCAGTTGGAGGATCACTTCCTCCCAGACGGCGCCCCGCACCGGGTCGGCGAGGTAGTGCACCTCGTCCACGACCACCCAGCCCAGCCGATCCAGGGCCGGGGCATCGGTGTACAGCATGGTCCGGAGCACTTCGGTGGTCATCACCACGACGTCGGCCCCGGCATTAATGCCGGCGTCGCCGGTCAGCAGGCCCACCTTCTCCCGGCCATGGCTGCGCGCCAGATCGGCGAACTTCTGGTTGGCCAGGGCCTTGATGGGCACGGTGTAGAACGCCTTCCGGCCCTGCCGCAGGGCCAGGTAGACGGCGAACTCCCCCACCACCGTCTTCCCGGAGCCGGTGGGGGCGGCCACCAGCACGCTGCCACCCGCGTCCAGCGCGGAGCAGGCTTCGGCCTGGAAAGGGTCCAGGCCGAAGCCCAGCCCGTTCCGGAACTCGTCGAGCATGCCCGCGGCCCGCCCGGCCGCGGCATGCCGGCTCTCGGAGGACACCGTCCGGACCCTGCGCGGCCAGGCTACGGTTCGGCCCAACCGCCGCCTTCGGTGTAGGTGCCGACCACCCGCCCGCTGCCGCTTTCGGCGGAGTTCTCCGGGTCCTCGTACAGCAGCGCCTCGGTGGCCCGGCTGTGGCGGATGATTTCCTCCGCCTCCTTCCGGGCCTCCGCCAGCGTCGCCCCGGCGACGCCGGTCCGCGCCGGCAGCACGGGGGTATGGACGATCTCGGCGTCGGTTTCGCTCAACGGAACCGTGTAGCCCGGTTCGGCTTCGTTGACCGGAAACTCGAAGTCTTCGTCGTCGTCGCTGGCGGGGATGTTGTATTCGACGAAATAGCCCATGGGTACAGCCTTGCAGAAACCGCGGCAGGTGCAAGCCTGCCCGGCAGCCTGCGGCAGCCGCCGACCATTGTGCAATACCCGCCCGGTGCTATGCCTTGAGAGCGAACCGAGCGCCAGGACGGACGTTCCCAGGCCATGCAAGGAGAAGCCGTGACTGATCACGATGACGAGGCTTTGGCGCACTGGAGCCGCCGGGTCACGCAGGCCCTGCAGATCCTGGATTTCGAAGTGGACCAGCAGCTCGTGCGAACTGAGCGCCGCATCAGCACAGTCCGTCTCCCCCGCCGCCGCGCCGGTCACCGCTGCCATTCGATAAAAACCTATACACCCCCTTGCTTCCCCAGCGTGTCGCATGCCACAATTGAACGCGACGTTCAGAATATGAACGCTAGTCGGAGAGGACCCTGAGGGGCCCGTCATAAGGAAGGAAGCCGTCATGAGCAGCATGACCTTTTCACTCGTCCGCCCCTTCGGCCGCCGGGCGGTACGGGAGGCGGCTGGCCGGCAGGACGTGAACGTGCCTCTGGACTCCTGGCCGTATGGCGCTTCGGGACGGATCACGGCTCATCCTTGGGAAGGCTTGTCCTTGATTGAGACGGAAACGGAGCTGTCTTCGGAAAATTCCGGCCTCTCCGGCTAAGTCCGGTTCGGGTGTTCCGCCCGTCAGCATTCCAGAGGTGAAAAGAAAATATGCCCCATTGGCGCCAGAAGCCCCGGCCAAAACCGCCCAGGCCGGTCGCTGACATCCTGTGGGAACGCAACGAACGAAGGACCGCGGCCTTGAAGGCGTGCATCACGGAGATGAGCATCAGCCAGGGACCGGACGCGGTAACCCATACTCTGGTCGCCGAACGAGCCGGGCTTCCCCTCCAATATGTGCGCTGGAAATACCCCTCCCGTGAACACCTCATCGCCATCGCCGATGCCCAATCCGCTGATGCCCAAGCCCGCGGCACATCCCTCGGGAAGAAAAATCGAAGGAACCTCATGACAGGACGGAAACCCTGATGCGGCCCCAAATCCAACTTGGGGAGACCCCGGCACCCAGCCAGGTCCGGATATCGGATTGGAGTGTTCCCGCCCCGGCGGATTGCGACGAGAGCTGCCCGTTCTGCTCCAGCCCCGAAACGGACTGACCAGCCGCTACAGTCCCGCCACGCATCAAAATTTCCCTAACCGCCCACCCAGCCTGAAGAACAAGAAAGCCACAGCACATGACGCAGACCATCGCCAATCACCCGAACACCACAGAAGACGAAGGAGCAGCCGGGCGGAAGTCGGCCGGGCATGTGATTGTGGATTCGCTGATTGCCCACGGGGTGCAGCGGGCGTATGTGGTGCCGGGCGAGTCGTTCCTGGAGGTGCTGGACGGGCTGCACGGGTCGGACATTGAGACGGTGGTGTGCCGGCATGAGGGCGGGGCGGCGTACATGGCCGAGGCCGAGGGGAAGCTGCACCGGGCCCCCGGGATCGCGATGGTCACCCGCGGCCCCGGCGCGGCGAAT
>NZ_JAAZSQ010000026.1:39943-40893 GCF_012395835.1 Arthrobacter mobilis | reverse complement strand
GGGCCAAGCGGGTGATGGTCCTGGACCACCCCGAACGCGCCAGTGAGATCGTGGCCGAGGCCATGTTCGCGGCGATGAGCGGCCGGCCCGGCCCGGTGGTGGTGGGCCTGCCCGAGGACATCATCCGCGAAACGATTGATGCCACCGTGCACCCGGTGATCCCGGTGGCCGACGGCGGGATGACCGTGACCGACTTCAAGGCCCTGCAGGCCGCCCTGGAACAGGCCGAGAAGCCCCTGTTCGTGCTCGGCGGCAACGACTGGACCGCCGAAGGGGCCGCGGCCCTGACCAAGTGGCTGGAGGGGCACCGGATCGCCGCGGCGGTGGAGTGGCGCTGCGAGGGCACCATTTCCTTTGACTCGCCCTCGTATGTGGGGCCCATCGGCTACGGCCGGCCGAAGCCGACCTATGACCTTTTGGAGGAGACCGACCTTTTGGTGTTCGTGGGCACGGTGCCCGGGGACGTGATCACCGACGGGTTCGTGGTCCGCCAGGACTGGGCGAAGCAGAACTTTTTGGTCACCATCGACCCCTCCCTGCGCGGCCGCTCCGGGCCGGTCTCGCACCAGATCGTGGCCCGCCCGGACGTGTTCGTCCGCGACCTGGTCCGGATGGAACTGCCGGTGAAGGACACCTGGCGGGCCTTTACCGAGCGGATGCGCACCGAGCAGGAAAAGTTCGCCGCCCTGCCCGGCGCCGAGCCCTCCGCGGGCAGGGCGCGGATGGACACCCTCATGGCCCACCTGGTGCCGGCCCTGCCGGAGGATGCGCTGGTGACCCTGGGCGCCGGGGAGCACACCAACTGGGCCCACCGCTACTTCCCCACCCGCACCTACCCCTCCATGATCAGCGCCCGCAACGGCTCCATGGGCTACTCGGTGCCCGCCGCCATCGCCGCCTCGCTGGCGCACCCGGGCCGGTGTGTGGTGACCATCGCCGGGGACGGGGAA
>NZ_JAAZSQ010000026.1:13302-39852 GCF_012395835.1 Arthrobacter mobilis | reverse complement strand
TCGCCCTCATGGCCACCGCCTTCGGCGGCTACGGGGTCCGCATCGAACAGGACCAGGACGTACCCGCCGCCGTCACCGCCGCCCTGGCCGCGATCGACACGGACAAAACCTTCGCCCTCATCCACCTCCTCGTCGACCAACGCACCAAGGCCTACTAAGCGCCTGACCAGCCGCAGTGACTCCGGCGGCGCTGCCACCCTCAGTGGCAGCGCCGCCGTTGCTGCTCAGGGGCAATTACCTTGACTGTGGGAGAGGATAATGCCGCAAGGCCGCTCCTACGAGCGGCGCCGGATGACCCGGTTGATAAGCTCGCGTCCCTCTGTCAACGCCGCGACGTTCTGGAGCAGAAGGTCTCCTGCCCCGACCGGCCGGCCGCCGGCCATATGCGGAGTGATCACCAGATGGGGTGCCGACCGCAGGTCGGATTCCGCTGGAAGGGGTTCCTGGACTGCGACGTCGATCGCCGCGCCCGCGATCGAACCGCTTCGGAGAGCGTCCACCAGGACGTCCTCGTCAACGGTCCGCCCTCTGCCCACGTTGACGACGAAGGCCCGTTGGGGCAGAGCCTCGAGTATCCGGCGGTCCAGGGCGTATTCCGTTTCCGGGACGTGGGGCAGGATCAGCACGAGCACGTCCGTGGTGGGCAGGCAGTCTGGCAAGCGCTCCGGCGTGATCACCGGATACCCGCCTCGCTGGCCCGCAGTCCGGGCTACTCCGGTAACCCGGGCCCCCAGAACGGTACACAGTTCAGCCAGCCGCTGGCCGATGGCACCGAAACCCCAGATCAGGACCCGCGCGCCCAGGAGCGTCGTGAGGCGATCCTCAGGGTGGAGCGGCTGCACACCACCCAGGTCGTCATCCCAGCAGCGTTGGTGCTGACGCCGGGCAGTCTCCGGCAGCCGGCGCACCAGACTCGGCATGAGCGCCAAAGCGTGTTCGGCCACGGGCTGGTTGTGCAGGCCGGACCCCGAGCAGATGACTGCCTCATCCCGGAACCCTGCCGCCACAACCTCGTCGGGACCTGCAGCCAGCGCCTGGACAAGCCGCACGCGCTGCAGCCGGCCGGCCGTCTCCTGCAGTACCCCGAGGGGAGTGCCCCAGACGACGAGGACCTCAGCATCGGCGTGTACCTGCGGAACGGGAGCCCCGGCCCGGTAGCAAATCACCTCATGCCCGGCGAACCGGCCGGGATCAATGTCCGCTGTGTCCGGAATGAGGATTTTCACTCAGGCTGTGCCTTTCTGGTCAGTGTGGTGTACGGAGCACCGATGTCGGCCTCATCTGCCCGAGATCCCCGGTTTCGCCCCTGAACGGGGGACGCCGGAGACGATGGTGTCGGCCTGCAGGAAGCGGAAGTCGCAGCCTTCCTCCGCCTGGGTGACCTCGTCGACATACAGCTTGGCGTAACCACGTGTGGGGCGGGGGCGTTGATGTCCCTTGCTGTCGTGCGCCCGGGCTGTGAGCTCCTCCTCGCTGACGTCCAGATGCAGCAGACGCCGGTGCACGCTGAGGACGATGGTGTCCCCGGTACGGACGTGCTGCAGCGGACCGCCCACAGCTGCTTCGGGAGAGACGTGCAGTACGATCGAGCCCGCCGCGGTGCCCGACATCCGGCCATCGGAGATCCGCACCATGTCCTTAACTCCGGCACGGGCCAGTTTCCGGGGAATGGGGATGTAGCCGCCTTCCGGCATACCCGGGGCTCCGACCGGCCCGATGTTCTTGAGCACCAGGACGTCGTCGGCTTCCACGTCCAGATCCTCGTCGTCGATTCTGGCCGCGAGATCTTCGGCGCTTTCGAACACCACGGCGCGGCCGCGGTGCTCCAGCAGCTCCGGGGACGCTGCAGCCTGCTTGATGATGGCCCCGGCCGGGGCAAGATTGCCCCGCAGGACCGCAATGCTTCCGGCCAGATAGACCGGCGCCTCCCGGGGACGGATGACCTCCTGGCCGAAGGGGGCCGGCGCCTCATCGAGTTCTTCCCCGAGGGTCCTGCCGGTCACCGTGAGGGCGTCCAGATTCAGCAGGTCGCGGATTTCCTGGAGCAGGCGGGGTATGCCGCCTGCCTGGTGCAGGTCTTCCATGTAGTGGTGGCCGGCCGGCTTGAGGTCCACCAGTACGGGAGTCTTCCGGCTCATCCGGTCGAAAAGATCCAAGTCCAGGAAGTAGCCGCAGCGTCCGGCAATGGCCGCCAGGTGCACCAGGGCGTTGGTGGATCCGCCCATGGCCAGCAGGACGCGCAGCGCGTTCTCGAATGCAGCCGGCGTAAGAATCGTGTTGATCGTCAGCTGTTCCTCGGCCAGGCCCACGGCACGCCTGCCGGTCAACTCGGCGATGCGCATCCGGTCTGCGGTGACTGCCGGCGGGGCCGCGCTGCCGGGCAATGACATGCCCAATGCCTCGGCAACACTGGCCATAGTGCTGGCAGTACCGGCTACCGAGCAGGTGCCCACGCTGCCCACGAGGCGCCCGTTGACCTCGGTGATCTCCTCACCATCAATCTCCTCGGCGCGGTACTTGCCCCAGAAGCCACGGCAGTCGGTGCACGCTCCCACCGTGCGTCCACGGTGGGAGCCGGTGAGCATCGACCCGGTCACCAGCTGGATAGCCGGCCGCCCCGCGGAGGCGGCTCCCATGAGCTGCGCCGGTACAGTCTTGTCGCAGCCGCCGATGAGGACCATGGCATCGACAGGCAAAGCCCGAAGCATCTCCTCGGTGTCCATCGACATCAGGTTCCGCAGCAACATGCTGGTTGGATGGGAAAAGCTCTCGTGCAGCGAGATGGTGGGAAAGGACACCGGGAACCCGCCCGCCATCATGACCCCGCGCTCGACCGCCTGGATGAGCTGGGCCATGTTGCCGTGGCAGGGATTGAATCCGCTGGCGGTGTCGATAATGCCGATCACCGGGCGGTCGAGCACGTCATCGGTGTACCCGGCGCCCTTAATGAACGCCTTGCGCAGGAACAGCGCGAACTCGGCGTCCCCGTAATTCACTAGGTTGGACCGCAGACCGGTCTGCGGGGCGGCTCTCCCAGCTGTCATTGTTCCCTCGATTATTAATAATTTTATTGATAGCAGGCTACAGCACAACACAGCGAAGGGAGGGTGCGCAAGTGCCGTGCGAAACTTGACGGTGGATCGATACGGAGGGAGGCGAAACGTGCCCGCACGGCCAAACAGCGGCACCCAGGCCAATACGGGGCCGTCACCCAGCGAGATAGCCTCTGCCATCGAAGAGGACATCATCTTCGGATTGCTCTACCCCCGTGAGCGCCTGGTCGAAGACGACCTGATGGAGCGCTTCGGCGCCAAGCGCCATGCCGTGAGAAGTGCCCTGCTCGATTTGGAGAGCCGCGGTGCCGTCCAGCGCAAGACCAATGTGGGCGCGTTCGTGCGCGCCTACACCAGCAAAGAGGTCCGTGACCTCTACGCGGTGCGCGAACTCCTGGAGACCAACTGTGCCCGCACCATGCCCACCCCGATCGATGCACAACGCCTCCAGGAGCTGATCGCGGTGCAGCTCCTCCATGATCAGGCCGTGGACAGCGGGGACCTGCGCGGGGCCGTGCGGGCGAACATGACCTTCCACCAGTCATTGTTCAGCCTCAATGACAATGCCGTGCTGGTGGAGGCAATACAGCGATACGCCCAAATGACCTATGCCATCCGGTCCGTGACCGTCAGCTCCCCGGATTACCTGCAGCGCTCCCGGGAAGATCACTGGGCGATGATCGATGCGCTGCGCGCAGGTGACCTGGAAGCACTGGCCTCCCGCTGCGCCCAGCACCTTGCGCCTTCCCGGGACGCCTACCTGCAACGGGTGGAGAACACGTAGGAACTGCAGGATGAAGCGCGCCGACCGGCCATGGCAGTCCATGACTGGTCGGCGCGGTCCTTCGGAGTCATTCCGCTGAGGAAGTGACCTCTCAGGTCCGGGTTTCGGCCCCGGGGCGCTTTGCCGGCCGGCGGCCCTTGCCCGTTTCGGAGGCGTAGATTGGCTGCCCGGCCGCCGTGGCGTCGACGGCCTGGATCTGTCCGGTGGGCGGTTCGGCGCTCTCCCGGGTGGCCAGGGTGAATTTCCGGTGCCCGTATTCGTCCACGGCAGTGCGGATGGTGCGCCGCATCACCTGCTCTGACAGGCGCTGGCGCAGCCAGATCGGGTCCCGGTACAGGTCGCGGGTCAGGGCGATGCACATCACCAGCATCATCAGGACGATGGGCAGGGCCGCCACGATGGTTATCCGCTGTACCCCGACCAGGGCTTCACTGGGAGTGTCCCCGCCGGCCAGCAGCATGACGGCCGCGACCGCACCGATCAGCGTGCCCCAGAAGATGACCACGGGCCTGGAGGGCTCGAGTGTGCCGCGGGAGCTCATCGAGCCCATGACGATGGAGGCGGAGTCGGCGCCGGTGATGAAGAAGATGGAGGTCAGGATCATAGCCAGCACGGCCAGTCCCACCGTGACGAGCTGCGGGGTGCCGAGGTTGCTGAACATGGCGAAGAGGGCACCGTCGAAGGAGATGGTCGGCGACCCGTCCACGATCGTGGCGATCCCGTCCGATGGGTCGGCAGTGGCATCGGCGCGGCGCTGGATGTCAATGGCGGTGCCGCCGAAGATGGCGAACCAGATCAGGGAGACCAGCGAGGGAACCAGCAGTACCCCGGTGACGAACTGGCGGATAGTACGGCCCCGGGAGATGCGGGCGACGAACATTCCCACGAACGGGGTCCAGGAGATCCACCAGGCCCAGTAGAAGACCGTCCAGCCCGACAGCCACTGGCGCATCGCTTCGTCCCCGGAGGCCTCGGTGCGGGCGGCCATTTCCGGCAACTGCTCAGCGAAGGAACCGATGGCGGAGGGGATGAGGTTGAGCACGAACAGGGTCGGGCCGACCACGAAGACAATGATCGCCATCAGGACGGCGAGCACCATGTTGGTGTTGGCCAGGTACTGGATGCCGCGTTCGATACCCGATACCGCGGAAGCCACGAAACAGACGGTGAGCACCGCGATGATCAGCACGAGCAGCGGGGTGCCCACCTGCCCCACGACGCCGTTGAACTGCAGTCCGCTGCCGATCTGCAGTGCCCCCACGCCCAGGGAGGTCGCCGAGCCGAAGAGGGTGGAGAAAATGGCCAGGATATTGATGAACTTCCCGCCGGCCCCGTCCATGGCCCGGCGCCCGAACAGGGAGACGAATGCCTCCGAAACCAGATTCCTGCGCCCCATGCGGAACGTGCTGTAGGCGATGGCGAGGCCCACCACCGCGTAGATGGCCCACGGGTGCAGGGTCCAGTGGAACAGGGTGGTGGCCATCGCGGTCTCGATGGCCTCCGGCGTCTGCCCGTCCGCCGTGGCCGGAGGCGGAGAGATGTAGTGGTACAGCGGCTCGGCTACGCCGTAGAACATCAGGCCGATGCCCATCCCGCATGCGAACATCATCGCAATCCAGGACGCAGTGCGGAACTCCGGCCGCTCCCCGTCCTTGCCCAGCGGGATGGTGCCAAAGCGGCCGAGCGCTACCCACAGGATATAGATGACGAAGAGGGAGGCCAGCAGCACGAACACCCAGCCTGTGCTGGCCAGCACCCAGTCCAGGGCCGCGGCGGAGGCAGCGGACAGGCTGTCCGTATTAATGAAGCCCCACGCCACGAATGCGATGACCAGCGCCCCGGTGACCGCGAAGATCGTCTTGTCCAGGCCCTCGAAGCCCTTGCGCAACGAACTGCGGCGCTTCTCCACCCCGTCCCTGAGTTCGCCGAGGATTTGCGCCTCCTCGGCTTCGGTGTGGTGGAGGTTGGCGGTGTCATCCACCGGAGGCGCTGGTGCCGCCTCTGCAGCCGGCACATCCGGCCGGGAATATCCAGTACTCATGGGATCTCTTTCAGTCTGATTGCTGGATTGGGATTCCGCACGAAGTGCGGCAGGACACTACACGGCATGAAAGACAACGGCGCTCAAGGATGGCATGAGCGATCCCTTCCGGGTGCACGCGACGGCGGAAGCACCCTTGGTGAATGACTTGCATGATGCACGGCAGAAGCATCGGGGCGTGGAGGCTGATCCAGGCCGGGAGATGGCTTCCCCTTGCCAGCAACGGCCTGCAGTCCTCCAAGACCCCGGAGGTGCGTTCATTAAGTGAACGTGCCGTTCATTGTGTCGTAGATCACGGAGGAGCGCAAGAGGGGGCATCTGTCGAATTCTGCGCAGGTTCGCACAAGTTCCGGCCAGCACCCAAGCAGGCGCCCCTTGACAGTGATCTAGCCGACAGCTACCTTGCTGTTCATAACTTGAACACGACGTTCACATAAGGTGCTTCCGTAGCGAAGTAGGAAATGGCGACGCAGTCCAGGTCCGGTCTACGGTTCATCCCTGCTCACCATCGGGACGAAGTTCGGCCCCAAAGACCAAGTCCGCAGTGGAGAACGCCGTTGCCTCCTCGAGGATCCGCTGCGAAGTACCCGGACATGACGCAGTAGTTCGAGCCCTATAAGCGTTACGAGTTGGCCGATCAAGAAGACCCAGCATAGAAAAGGAAAGACCGATATGGCGTTGCCCAACACGATGGCCGCGGCTGTGCTTACCGGCCACGGTGGCCTGGACAAGCTTGACTACCGCACCGATGTACCCGTTCCCCGCCCGCAGGCGGGCGAGGTGCTCATCGAGGTGGCCGCTTCCGCCATCAACAACACCGACATCAACACGCGCATCGGCTGGTACTCCAAAGCGGTGGCAGCGGGAACGAACGCCGGCGGCGCCGCTGGATTCACGGAGATCACGGACTCCGACGCAACGTGGTCCGGCCAGGCGCTGGCCTTCCCCCGCATCCAGGGCGCGGACGTGTGCGGACGGATCGTAGCAGTCGGCGAGGGCGTGTCCCCCGCCCGCATCGGTGAGCGGGTCCTGGTGCGGAATATGCTGCGCACCTATGTCGCTTACCGTCCCTTTGAGTGCTGGACCTTCGGCAGTGAGTGCGACGGCGGGTTCGCCCAGTTCGCGGTGGCTCCCGCCCGCGAAACCCACGCCGTGAACTGCGACTGGAGCGACGCCGAACTGGCCGCCATTCCCTGCGCCTACTCCACGGCCGAAAACATGCTGCACCGCGCCGGCGTCGGCGCCGAGCGGGTCCTGGTGACCGGCGCATCCGGAGGCGTCGGCCTCGCCGCCGTGCAGCTGGCCAAACGCCGCGGCGCCTTCGTGATCGCCGTCTGCTCCCCGGCCAAGGCCGAGCAGGTCCTGGCCCAGGGCGCGGACCAAACGATCGACCGGGGAACGGACCTTATCGAAACCCTCGGCAACAACTCCGTCGACGCCGTGTTCGACATCGTGGGCGGCTCCCAGGTGGCGCAACTGCTGGAACTGCTGCGTCCCGGCGGCGCCTACGCCGTCGCCGGAGCCATTGACGGCCCCTACACAGAGATCGACCTGCGCACCGTCTACCTCAAGGACCTGCGGCTGCTCGGCTGCACCTTCCAGGACGACGAAGTGTTCGAAAACCTCATCAAGTACATCGAACGCAACGAAATCCGCCCCGTCGTCTCCGCAACCTATCCCCTGGCCGAGATCGCACAGGCACAGCAGGACTTCCTGGCCAAGAAGCACACCGGCAAGCTCGTGCTCATTCCCCCGCCCGTCTCCACCGCCGGCCCGGCCCTCGAGACCAACACCGACATCAATAAGACAGAGGTTGCCCCGTGAAAATTACCAGCATCGAGCTCTACCAGGTGGACCTGCCCTATTCCGGCGGGATCTATCACCTGTCCGGCGGGCGTACCTACGAGTCCTTCGATGCCTCCATCGTGAAGATCACCACCGACGACGGAACAACAGGCTGGGGTGAAAGCACACCGTTCGGCGCCACCTACGTCGCCGCCCACGCCCTGGGCACCCGGGCCGGCATTGCCGAACTTGCCCCCGCGCTGCTGGGACGCGACCCCCGCCAGGTAGACCGGAACTATGACCTGATGGACGCCACGCTCGTGGGTCACAACCACGCGAAGGCTCCGCTGGATATCGCTTGCTGGGACATCTTCGGCAAGTCCGTGGGACTGCCGGTTTACGAACTGCTGGGCGGCTCCACCGGCATTCCGATGAGCATGATGTCTTCCATCCACGCCGGAGATCCCGAAGAAATGCGCGCACGGGTCGCCGATCACCGCGCCCGCGGCTACCGTGGCCATTCCATCAAGATCGGCACCGCGGACAGCGAAGGCGGGCCCGCCCTCGACGCCGAGCGCATCGCCGCCTGCCTTGCCGACCGGCAGCCAGGAGAGTTTTATTTTGTCGATGCCAACGGCGGTATGACGCCCGAAACCGTCCTGCGCATGCAGGCGTTGCTCAAGCCCGGTCTGGACTTCGTGATCGAGGCACCCGTCTCCACCCGTCGTGAAACGCTCTCGCTTCGCCAACGGGTCCAGTACCCCATCATTCTGGATGAACTCATCCAACAGGACGAAGATGTCATCTGGACAATAGCCCAGGACGCCGCCGACGGAATCAACCTGAAGGTCTCCAAGTCCGGCGGGCTCACCCCCGGACGGCGCCAGCGCGACATCGCCCGTGCCGGCGGACTCACCGTCAGCGTCCAGGACACTGTCGGCTCGGCCATTGCTTTCGCCGGGGTCGCCCATCTCGGGACCACCATCCCAGAGAAGCTGCTCCGCTGCGTCCTGAACACCGCAGACATGGTCACCCTCCAGACCGCAAAATTCGACGTCATCCACCGCGACGGCGGCATCCTCCCCTGCGATGCCCCGGGCCTGGGCATCCACGTCAACGAGGACGTCCTCGGCGACCCCGCAGCCGTCTGGGCCGACTGACCGCACGCCCGGCCCGTGGTGTTTCCCCGCCCACACGCAGGACGGGAAACACCACGCTGCCAGAAGGGGCTGGGGTCCGGTGCAATACCGGCCCCCAGCCCCTTTGGTCTTTCCTTGATCCGCCACATCGGTGGCCCACTTGGCCGCCCCGCCCAGGTAGGCGTGGACGCATCCAGCCGCAACCCGGGCGGGTACTCATCATTCGTCGTCATCGGGGCCAGCCCCACCAGCCGGGCGATCGGCATGTAGCCATGCCCTGGTCAACCAGCGCGGCGACGCGGCGTCGTGGCCCATCTCCGTACCTGCCTCCAGTTTTCCTGGAGTGCGGTTTCGGGACTCATGGCGCGTTTCCTCGCCAAGTGTCCCTACGCGGTGAAGAAGTTTGCCCCGCGCGGCCTGCAGCGTATGGCACCAGGCCCGGCCCATGGCGGGACGTCGCAGCCCCGGCCGAATTGATCATGGCAAGCCTGCGGGGCCCCGCCATGCTGGCAGGGCCCCGCAGGAAATCCATGCTAATTCCCGGTGCTGCTTCCGGAGGCCGCGCTGAGGACCAGGCCCTTGGTTTCCGGAGCCAGGAAGTGGGACACGACGCCGCCGATAACGGAAATGGCTGCGGCAAACATCAGCGTTGCCGAGACGCCGAGGTTTTCCATTGAAACGGGAAGGACGAAGGTGCCCACGGCGGCACCGACGCGCGAGGCGGCGGTGGCAAATCCGACGCCGGAACCACGGATCTCGGTGGGGAAGACCTCGCCTGGGTAGACGGCGGTGAGGGCGGTGGAGACGGCATTGAAGAAGGAGAAGGCCAGGAAGCAGAGGATCACCACGGTTGCCGACGCGCCGGCGAAAAGAGCCACGGTGACCAGCGCGGCCGCGGAGATCCAGAAGGGCGGGATGGCCAGCTTGCGGCGGCCGACGCGCTCAATGAGCAGGACCGAGGCGACCGATCCGAGGACCACGACCCCGTTGAGCGCCAGGGCGCCGGTCAGGCCGTCCTTGAGGCCGAGCTGGGTGAGGACGACCGGCGCGAAAGTTGCGATGGCGAAGTATGGGGTGACGTTGCAGATCCAGAAAACGCAGACGAAAGTGGTGCTCCTGATGTGTTCCGCAGAGAAAATACTGCCGAAGCTGGCCTTGCGGACCTTCTCCTCCTTCAGGTCGCGCTGCTCCTCCTCGCTCATATACAGGGAAGCGAGCTCTTCGGCTTCCCGGCTACGCCCCTTGCTCATCAGCCAGCGCGGGGATTCGGGGATGCTGAGCCGCATGAGGAAGACGATGGCCGACGGAATGGTGCTCAGTCCCAGGATGATTTGCCAATCGATGGCGAAGGAACCGGCAAAGGCGTAGCCCACGGCGTACGAGGCCAGGTAGCCGACATACCAGGCGACCTCCTGGACCGCGAGCAGCTTGCCCCGCAGCCGTGCCGGAGCGAATTCGGCCAGCAGGGGCCATCCAATGGCGTAGTCCGCGCCGATGGCCATGCCCATCAGGAGCCGGACGAGGAACAGCGACCACTCGTCGGCGATGAAGAACTGGGCGGCCGATCCGATCAGGAAGAGCGCCAGGGTGCAGATGAACATCGGCCGGCGGCCCACCTTGTCCGCCAGATAGCCGCCGAGCGGCCCGCCGAAGAAGATACCGATCAAGGCTGAGGCGCCGATGAGCCCCTGCCAGGCGGCCGACAGCTGCAGTTCCTGCGTGATGGCAGGCATGACCACACCGATGCCCCCGAGGATGAACCCGTCGATGAACATGCCTCCACCGATCACCAGGCTCAGCTTGGCAAGGAAGCGGCGCTTTGTCTCATCGGATGGGTGCTTAAGCTGACCGGGAGGCGCTTGCGTGCTCGTAGAGGTCACGGTGAAATTCCTTGTCTGTGAGGGGCGCGAGGAGAGGAACACAACCTGCGGCAGCCTCAGATGCTCCGCAGCTTACGCTGAGAATGTTCATAAAATGAACGCTGCGTTCGAATTTATGACATCAGTCACCCGCGGTCAAGTACCCCGGGTCACACTTGCGCCGCCGACAGTGAACTGGGCAACATAGTAAGTTGAACCTTGAGTTCACATAGTGAACGAATGTGGCCGCCCGATGTTCGCAGCTCAGGAAGGGCCGCCACTCCCGGCGCCACCCGCCCGGCCGGTCCGGATATAAGTCCACCCCGACCCCCGGGCCTCTGCCCCAAGAGGGCCGGACAATGAAGGAGAATCAATGGCTTGGCTGGCCGAAACGAGCGGATGGCTCGGAGCACTCACCATCCTGGCCGCCTATGCTGCCTTCTCGATGGGACTGATCCATAACGGCAGACTCTTCCAGGCGGCCAACCTCGCCGGCTCCGCCGCCATGCTCGTTAACGCCGCCCACCACGGTGCCTGGCCCACGGTGACCACCAGCGGCGCTTGGTGCGTTATCAGCCTCGTCACCCTCGCCCGCCTGCGACGCCTCGACCAGCCGGCACCACCAGACACCGCCCCGGAAGTGGCCCCCGGCCAACCGCACAGCTACCCCAACCGGCCCTGAACCGGTCCACGGCAGGCACGCGGGGCCGGCGTCTGTTCACAGCAAACGGGTTGGCTTGCCTGAAAACCCCGGTCATGGGCTCTGCCCGGGCTGCGGCTACGCCAGAGCCTTGGCGACCTCGTCCGCGGCCCGGCGCAACTGATCGATCGTCTCGGGCAGGTGGTCTGTTTTGAGACGCTGGGTTGGTCCGTTGATCGTCAGAATCCCGATGAGTGCGCCGCCGGGGTCGCGGACCGAGCAGCCGACTGCGAAGAGGCCCTCTTCAAGTTCATCTTCGATGACCGCGTAGCCCTGCTCCCGGACCTGCTGCAGTTCCTTCACGAGTGCGGCCCGGCTGGTGAGGGTGTGCGCGGTGTACGACTCCAGCTTGTCAGGCAGCACCGTTGCGATTTTGTCGTCGCTCAATTCGGCGAGAATGAGTTTTCCCGTGGCACTGGCATGCAGCGGGTAGGTTCCGCCGAGGTACTGGTTGGACGTCAGGTAGCGTGATCCCGAGGCTTCGGCAATCACCACATGGTCCGATTCACCTCTCACCATCACGAAGGTGAACGTCTCGTTGAGCCGGCCGGCGTATTCGTCCAGGATGGGCTGGATCCTGGCCACGGCCCCGGCATACGGATCGGCCAGCCTGCCCAGCCGGGCCATCTGCCATCCCAGCATGTAGCGATTGTCCACGCGGTCCACAAAGCCTGTCTGCTCAAGGCTTAGCAGCAGGCGGAAGGCGGTAGGACGGGTCATGCCCACGGCCTGGGCCAGTTCGGTGACGGTGATGCCCTGCCGGTGGCGGCCGAGTTCGCTGAGCAGCACCGTGGCCTTGACGACAGACTTGTTGATCAGGTCAGCAGGCTCCTGGGCAGCCGGGACTTCGTCTCCCGCTGCTTCCTCCGGCGCCGCGTTTCGTCCCGCTGCCATTTCCACTCCCGCTTCGCGTCCGCTCAGGGCACGGCGGCCCTGACTTTCGATTGCCAATCCCATCCTAGGCCCTTTCAAGGAATGAACTGGGCGTTCAAGCCCACTTTTGCAGGCGCAAGGGCGCCCTGCCCGGCACAGGCCGGGCAGGGCGCCCTTTCCATTTACTGACGTTGCCTGCGGCTACTTCGCAACCGCCTTGCCGAGCGGAGCGGAGGCTTCGTTCAGGCTCAGGCCCTTGGTTTCCGGTGCAAGGTACTGGGAGATCACGGCGCCCACGACGCAGATGCCTGCGGCGATCAGCATGGTGGCGCCCACGCCCAGGCCCTCGACCGACATCGGAAGGATGAAGGTTCCTGCAGCGGCACCGATCCGCGAGAAGGCGGTGGCGAAGCCGACGCCGGCGCCGCGGACTTCGGTGGGGAAGATCTCGCCCGGGTAGACCCCGGTCAGGGCGGTGGAGAGGGCATTGGCGAAGGAGAAGGTGATGAAGCAGACGAGGATGACGAGCGGCGAAACCTGTGCGAGCAGGCCGACGGCGACAAGGGCCACGGCGCTGATCCACATCGGGGGGATGGCCAGCATGCGGCGGCCCACACGTTCAATCAGCAGCATGGCGGTCACGCAGCCGGCAACCACCACGCCGTTGAGCAGCAGCGCTCCGCTCAGGCCGTCTTCGACGCCCAGGCTTTCGAGCACGATCGGGGCAAAGGTGGCAATGGCGAAATACGGGGTGACGTTGCAGAACCAGAACATGCACATGAAGATCGTCGCCTTGCGGTACTCCGGGGAGAACAGCTTGCGGAAGCTGGTGGCTTCGCGCTTCTCGCTCGCCATGTCCCGGATTTCGGCCTCCTCCATGTACTCGTTGGCAACGGCCATGCCTTCCTCGACCCGCCCCTTGCTGATGAGCCAGCGCGGGGACTCGGGGGTGCCGAGGCGGAGCAGGAAAACGATGAGGGAGGGGATGGTGCTCATGCCCAGGATGATGCGCCAGTCGGCCTCGATCGCCGAAGACATGTAGTAGCCGAGGGCGTAGGCGAGGAGGTAGCCGATGTACCAGGCGACTTCCTGGGCCGCCAGGAGCTTGCCCCTGAGCCGTGCCGGTGAGAATTCCGCGAGCAGGGGCCACCCGATCGCATAGTCGGCACCGATTGCCATGCCCATGACCAGTCGGATCGCGAACAACTGCCAAGCCTCGGCAACGAAGAACTGCGCTGCCGAACCGACCAGGAAGATGGCCAGGTCGACGACGAACATCGGCTTGCGCCCGATCTTGTCGGCCAGGTAGCCGCCGATCGGCCCGCCGAAGAAGATGCCGATCAGGGCCGAGGCGCCGATCAGGCCCTGCCACGCGAGGGACAGTTCCAAATCGGCGGTCAGAGCCGGCATGACCAGGCCGATGCCGCCGAGGATAAAGCCGTCGATGAACATACCGCCGGAGATCACGAGGGTGAGCTTGTACAGGAACCGCATCTTGCGGGGGTCCTGTACCGGCGACTTAAGCGACGGTCCGGGGGGCGAGGTAACGGGTCGATTCACGGTGGACTTCCTTGATTTCATGCTGGTCCGGCAGGGGGAAAGCGCCGGCGATCGGTGCGCGGCGGGAGGGTTCGGGGGTGAGGTTTGGGCCTCCACAGCGTTCAACTTTCGAACGCGATGATCAAAAATATGGCACGCCTCACACCTGCCGTCAAGGGCTGCCCGAAAAAACCTCGGGCAGATTCGCGGCTTGACAGTGAGCCACCTAACACGTAAATTGAACGCAACGTTCATTTGTTGAACGCAATTCAAAGCCTTCAGCACCAGCCCAAGGAAGCCCCGCTGCCATGAAAAATGAACCGCTGAGCCTGTTCGCCTTCGATGTCTTTGCCCCGGCCCACCTGACCTCCGGATCCTGGCGGAACGACGGCGACCAGGGCTCCCGCTACACCGACCTGCAGTACTGGACCGGCATTGCGCAGATGCTTGAGAAGGCCGGCTTCGACGGCATTTTCTTTGCCGACAACGTCGGCTACCACGATGTCTTCCGCGGGAACGGGGATGCTGCACTGCGCGACGCTGCGCAGTTCCCGATTAACGACCCGACGGTGCTGATCAGTGGCATGGCTGCCGTGACCAAGCACCTCACCTTCGGTGTGACCTGCTCGGCGACCTACGAGCCGCCCTATCTGCTGGCCCGCAAGTTCAGCAGCCTGGACCACCTCACCTCCGGCCGCGTGGGCTGGAACATCGTGACCTCCTATTCGGAGGCCGCCGCCCGCAACCTCGGCAAGCAGCAGCAGCTCACCCCTCAGGAGCGCTACGACATGGCCGACGAGTACATGGATGTCGTCTACAAGCTCTGGGAATCCTCCTTCGAGGAGGACGCTGTGGTCCGCGACGCCGAATCGGCCACCTACATCGACCCGGCCAAGGTCCACCCGATCAACCATTCCGGCGAGCACTTCACGGTGCCCGGGTTCCACCTGTGCGAGCCGTCCCCGCAGCGCACCCCCGTGCTGTTCCAGGCCGGCTCCTCCTCCAGAGGCATGGAATTCGGCGGCAAGCACGCCGAAGCCGTCTTCATCCAGAGCACCTCCGTGGAGGGGGCCAAGCGCACCGTGGCCAAGCTTCGCCAAGCAGTGGCGGATGCGGGCCGCGACCCCCGGGACGTCAAGGTGGTCATCCTGCTCACAGTTGTGGTCGCCGAGACCGACGAGGAGGCCCAGGCCAAGTACCGGAAGGCTGTGGAGAACGCACCGATCGATGGAATCCTGGCCCGCTTCAGCGGCTGGACCGGCATCGATATGTCCGAGTACGACCTGGATACCCCGTTGCGGTCCGTCGGAACTAAGGCGGGGCAGTCCATGGTGGACATGTTCTCCAAAGCCGACCCGGACCGGGACTGGACCCCGCGCCAGATCGCCGAATTCCTCGCCGTCGGCGGCACCGGGTCCACGATCATCGGCTCCCCGCAGACCGTCGCCGCCGAACTGCGCCGCTGGCGCGACGAGGCCGACGTCGACGGCATCAACCTCAGCTACATCACCAAGCCTGGCGGCTGGGAAGACTTCATCGAACTGGCGCTGCCGGAACTCCGTGCCCAGGAACTGGTCTCCCCGGCCCGCACCGAGGACCAGGAGCCGGTGACCCTGCGCGAGAAGCTCTTCCCCGGCCACAAGTACACCTTGGACGGCCACCCCGCCACCGGATACCGAGCCAGGCACCTTAGCCAGGCCACCCGCTGACCCACCACCCCCATATCAACGAAAGATACCTCAATGACTGAACAGACCGACGTCGTCGTCATCGGTGCCGGCCTTGCCGGCCTGGTCACTGCCCGCGAGCTGGGCAACCGGGGCCACAGCGTGGTGGTCCTCGAGGCCCGCGACCGCCTGGGCGGCCGCCTGTGGACCGAGCACCGCCTGGGCCGGACCCTGGAGCTCGGCGGCAACTGGCTGCACTGGACCCAGCCCCACGTCTGGGCCGAGGTCACCCGCTACGGCCTGGAGGTCTCCCGCGGCCCGCGCTCGGAGGAAACCTACTGGCTGGCCGGCAACGAGGTGCGCCGCGGCAACCTGGACGACTTCATGACCCTGATCGACCCGGGCATGACCCGGCTGCTCGAAGACACCATGAAGTGGCTGCCCCGGCCCGATGCCCCGCTGACGGTGGAGAACCTGGCCGAGGCCGACCAGTTCAACCTGCAGGAGATGCTGGACAAGCTGGACCTGACCGAGGACGAGAAGAACGCGAACGAGGCCGCCTGGGTGGGCCACTTCAACGCCCCCCTGGACCAGTGCGCCTATGTCAACGCCCTGCGCTGGACCGCCGGGGCCTCCGGGCACTGGCATCTGATGCACGAGGCCTCGGCGATCTTCCGCCTCAAGGACGGCAACGACACGCTGGTCAAGGCCATCGCCGCGGACACCGACGCCGAGATCCACCTCAACGCCCCGGTCACCGCCATCCGCCACACCGGCGAAGGGGCCACCGTCTCCTACGGCGAGGGCCGTCAAATCCAGGCCCGGAAGGTCGTCATCACCGTCCCGCAGAACATCCTGCACAAGCTCGATGTCCAGCCCGCCCTGTCCGAGGCAAAGCTCGCCGCCAGCCGGGAAAAGACCGCCTCCCAGGGCGTCAAGGCCTGGATCCGGGTCAGGGGACCTATCAAGCCGTTCTTCGCCTACTCCGCCCAGGACAAGCCGCTGTCGGTGATCCGCACCGAGTTCCTCGGAGAAGACGACGCCGTGCTGGTCGGCTTCGGCGCCGACGCGAACCGCATCGACGTCACCGACAAGGACCAGGTTCAGGAAGCCATCAGGGTCTGGCGCGACGACCTGGAGGTCCTCGAGGTCACCGGACACAAATGGATGGACGACGAATACGCCGGGGAAACCTGGCAGATCCAGCGCCCCGGCCAGCTGACCAAATACCACGCCGCACAGCAGGCCAGCGAAGGCGCCCTGCACTTCGCCAGCAGCGACATCGCCAACATCTGGGCCGGCTTCTTCGACGGCGCCATCGAATCCGGCCTGCGCGCCGGCCGCAACATCCACGCAGAACTGAAGGCACAGTCATGAGCGCTCCCGCCATTGCCGCCCGGCCCATCAGCCCGGACACCTACCGCACCGTCATGCGGCACCTGCCCACCGGCGTCGCCGCCATCTGCGCGACCGACCCGGGCAACGGCACACAGCACGGCATGATCGTTGGAACGTTCGCCTCGCTGTCCATGGAGCCGGCGCTGGTGACGTTCAGCGTGATGCACTCCTCCACCAGCTGGCCCAAGATCGCGCAGGCCGGCCGCTTCGCCATCAGCCTGCTCGCCGAAGGCCAGCAGCAGGTCTGCCGCGCACTCTCGGCCAAGGGCGAGGACAAGCTCCGCGCCCTGGACTGGTCCGAATCCGGCTGGGGAACCCCGCACATCCACGGCTCGCTGGCCTGGTTCGATTGCCGGGTTGAACAGCAGTTCACCGCCGGCGACCACCTCGTCGTCATCGCCAGCGTCCTGGAGATGACCTCCGGTGAGGGTGCTCCCCTCATCTTCCACGGCGGCCGCTTCGGAAGCTTCCGCGAAATCGCGTGATCGACATCGCCTGATCAAGGAAAACTGACATGGATATCACCCCCGCCACCGCGCCGGCAGACATCACGCCTGCCTACTACCGCCAGATCCTGGGCAAGCTGCCCACCGGCGTTACGGCCATCACCGGTATCAACGACGACGACGAAAAGCTCGGCCTGGTCGTCGGCACCTTCCAGTCGCTCTCCCTGGAGCCCCCGCTGGTGATGTTCTGCGTCGACAAGTCCTCCTCCACGTGGCCGAAACTGCGGAAGCTGCAGAACTTCACCGCGAACATCCTCGCCGATGACCAGGTCCCCGTCTGCCGGTCCCTGTCCCGGAAAGGTCCGCGGAAGCTGGAGAACGTGCCCTGCACGACCGGCCCCCTGGGCACGCCGCACCTGGACGGTGCAACCGCCTGGATCGACTGTGTCGTGACCGCAGAAGTCGCCGTCGGTGACCACTACATGGTCGTCGGCGCCGTCACCAACATGTCCGAAGGCAGCGGCGACGCCCTGCTGTTCAGGGGCGGAAAGTTCGGCCAGTACCAGCCCATCGAAATCCCTGTCCCGGAAGAAACAAGGAGCGCATCATGAGCACCCGGCGGGAAACCATCCTCCACGCATGGAACCGCGCCTGGGGCGACGGTGACGTGGCCGCCTTCGAGCAACTGCTCTCCCCCGGCTACGTCCGGCGGTCCAAGTCAGGCAGCGAAGACTCCGCCAGCGTCCGGAAGACCATCGAGGCCACGCACGCTGCGTTCCCGGATCTGAGCACGGAGATCCTGCACATCATCGAAGACGGGGAAACGGCAGCCATCCACTGGCAGTCCCGTGGCACCCACCAGGGCGAATTCATGGAGGTGCCGGCCACCGGCCGGGCCGTCACCGTCACGGGGGCGTCCTTCCTGCGCTTCGACGACGGGAAACTCGCCGAGGAATGGGTCGTCTACGACCCGCGGGAACTGCTGTCCGCCCTCGGCATCTGGCATCTGGGCGCCGGCAACTGACCCCCGGCCCACCGCCCGCACACACTATCCCCCAGGAGACGCGACCATGACGCTTACCGGACATTCCCTGATCGCCGGGGAAACCGTCACCGGCACCGAAGGCACGTCCTTCGGCATCAACCCGGCCACGAACGAAAAGCTGGAGCCGGCCTACAGCCTGATCAGCGAAGCCCAGCTCAAGACCGCAACCGACGCAGCCGCCGACGCCTTCGAATCCTTCAGCAGCCTCGAGCCGGAACGGCACGCCCGGTTCCTGGAAGCCGTCGCGGAGAACATCGAAGCCATCGGCGATGAGCTGATCGAGCGCGCCTCGGCCGAGACCGGGCTGGGGGCCGAGCGGCTGCGCGGCGAGAGGGCCCGCACCATCGGTCAGCTGCGCCTGTTCGCCCAGGTCGTGCGCCAGGGTGATTTCCGCGGGGTCCGCATCGACCCCGCCCTGCCCGACCGCACGCCCCTGCCGCGGGCGGACATCCGGCTGCGCCAGATCCCGCTGGGCCCGGTCGCCGTCTTTGGCGCCAGCAACTTCCCGCTGGCCTTCTCCGTCGCCGGCGGGGACACCGCCTCGGCCTTCGCGGCCGGCTGCCCTGTGGTCGTGAAGGCACACAACGCCCACCCCGGCACCTCGGAACTTGTCGGCCAGGCCATCACCCGGGCCGTCCGCGACCTCGACCTGCACCCCGGCGTCTTCTCGCTGGTTTACGGATCCGGCACCAGCATCGGCCAGGCCCTGGTCGCCGACCCGGCCATCAAGGCCGTCGGTTTCACAGGCTCCCGCGCCGGCGGCACCGCCCTGATGCGCACCGCGGCGGCACGCCCGGAGCCGATCCCGGTCTATGCCGAAATGTCCTCGATCAACCCGGTCTACGTCCTCCCGGGCGCCCTCGGCGGCGACATCGAAACCCTGGCCACCCAGTACGTCGCCTCCGTCACGGGCAGCTCGGGCCAGCTGTGCACCTCGCCCGGACTCCTGTTCGCCCCCGAAGGCGAGGCCGGGGACCAATTCGCCGACGCCGTCGCCCGGGCCGTCACCGCACAGACCGGCCAGACGATGCTCACCGAGGGCATCTGCTCCTCCTGGCAGCAGGGCTTCAACTCGGTGAAGTCCGTTGCCGAGGTGGACCTGATTGCCCAAGGACGGGCCGGCAGCACCGCCAACGCCCCGGGTCCGGCGGTCTTCGGCACGGGCATTGATGTCTTCGCCGGCAACCCCGCCCTCCACGAAGAGATCTTCGGGGCAGCCAGCCTGGTTGTGCGCTACAAGGACATGGAGGACCTCATCCGGGCCACCAGCAAGATGGAAGGCCAGCTGACCGCGTCCATCCACGCCACCGAGGAGGACTATGCCTCAGCCGCGGCCCTGATCCCGGTCCTGGAACGCAAGGTCGGCCGGATCATCCTCAACGGATGGCCCACCGGAGTCGAAGTCGGCCATGCCATGGTCCACGGCGGCCCGTACCCGGCGACTTCGGACCCGCGCACCACCTCGGTCGGCACCCTGGCCATCCACCGGTTCCTGCGGCCCGTTTCCTACCAGAATTTCCCCGAGCAGCTGCGTCCGGCACCTGTGCAGGATGCCAACCCCTGGAAGGTCAACCGGCTCGTCGACGGCAAGCCCGAACACCAGTAAGACTTACGAAAGGAACTTCACCCCCATGTCCACCATCACGCTCGAGGACATTGCGGGTACCCTCCGCACCGCCCGGCTGCAGGGCGAACCCATCGCAGCGCCGACCGAATCGTGGCCGGGCCTGGACGCTGATGCCGCGTTCGAGGTCCAGAAGATCAACGTCGCCCACGCCGTCGCCAACGGCGACCGTCTCGTGGGCTACAAGCTCGGGAACATCGCCAAGGTCATGCAGGACGCCTTCGGCCTCGACCAGCCGGACTACGGACACCTGCTCGCGAGCATGTTCGCCTATGAGGGCACCACGCTCCAGCGCGGCCAGTTCATCGAGCCGTTTGTCGAGCTCGAACCGGCGTTCGTGCTCCGCCGGGCCCTCGGCGGGCGGAACACCACCATCGCCGACGTCATCAATGCCATTGACTACGCCGTGCCAGCCATCGAAATCATCGACTCGCGGGTCAAAGACTGGGCCATCGGCCTGCCGGACACCCTCGCCGACAACGGTTCCATCGGCGCCATCATCCTCGGCGGCACCCCCCGCCGCGTCACCGAGCTGAACCTGCGCGACACCCGCGGCGTCCTGCACTTCAACGGCCGGGAAGTCATCAGCGGCACCACCGGCAACATCCTCGGCAACCCGCTTGCCGCCGTGGCTTGGCTCGTCAACCGCCTCGCCGATTACGACGTCGCGTTTGAAGCCGGACAGGTCATCATGCCCGGCAGCTGCCTCAAGGCTGTCCCCATGAATGAAGCCGGCCGCTGGTCCGGAACCTTCGAAGGCTGGGGCACCATCGAATTCGACGTCGCGGTCTAAGCAAGCAACCGGCTGGGTGCGGCCCGTCTACGGCCGCACCCAGCCACTGTCCAGATCCGTACCCAGCCCATCCACCCGAAAGACCATGCATGCGCCTGGCCAACATCTCCGACCGCCTGAGCCTCGTTACCGCGGACGATGAACTCATCGACATCGCGCAGGAGACCGGCGGCCGTTTCAGCCCCCGTATCCAGGACTGCTACGACCGCTGGGACGAACTCCTGGAGGTCGCCGCCACCCTCGACGGGACAGCCGGCAGGCCCTTGGCCGACGTGGCGCTCCATGAATTCGGCAATCCGGCACCGCAGCCGCGGCAGGTCTTTGCGATCGGCCTCAACTACGCCGACCATGCAGCCGAAGCTTCCCTGCCGGTGCCCGAGGATCTGACGGTGTTCACGAAGTTTGCCACCTCGCTGGCCGGCCCGTACGGGACCATCCCGCTTCCGCCGGGGACCGTGGACTGGGAAGTCGAACTCGTGGCCATCATCGGCCGGGGCGGCCGGCACATCCCTGCCGACAGGGCGTGGAGCTACGTCGCCGGGGTTTCCGTGGGGCAGGACCTGTCGGAACGTACCCTGCAGGCGGCCGGACCGGCACCGCAGTACAGCCTCGCAAAGTCGTTCCCCGGGTTCGGCCCGATCGGCCCGCTGCTGGCCACCCCCGACGAGTTCGAGGACCCGGACAACATCGAACTGGGCTGTTCGATCAACGGCGAACAGGTCCAGAAGGGAAGCACCTCCGACATGGTTTTCCCGGTGCCCGAGATCATTGCGCGCCTGTCCAGGATCACCCCGCTGCTCCCCGGCGACGTCATCTTCACCGGCACCCCTCCCGGCGTAGGAGTCGGCCGGACTCCCCAGCGCTTCCTCACACCGGGAGACGAACTGGTCACCTATCTGCGCGGCGTAGGCGAAATGCGCCACCGGATCCAAGCCATGGAACAGCAGTAAGGGGAAGAACAGTGCAACTGGCAGGCAAGATTGCCCTAGTTACCGGCGGAGGGCAGGGAATAGGGCGCGGCATTGTCGAGCGCTTCGTGGAGGAAGGCGCCCAGGTGGCGGTCGTCCAGCGCGGGCCTCTGGACTCCGCCTTGGAACAGCACCAGGATGTTCTTGGCATCCAGACGGACCTGAGCGACCCCACGGCACCCTCCATGGCCGTCGAGCAGGCGGCCGGGCATTTCGGCGGGATCGACATCCTCGTCAACAACGCCGGCATCATGTTCGAGCGCAGCGTCTCCCGGATCCGGCTGGATGAATGGGACCGGATGATCGCCGTCAACCTGCGGGCACCGCTGTTCCTGGTTCAGGCGGCCCTGCCGCACATGCGGCGCCGTGGCGGGGGAAGCATCATCAACATCGGCTCCATCGAAGGACTCGCGGCCAACCCCTGCCATACCGCCTACTGCGCCTCCAAGGCGGGCATCCATGGAATGACCCGCGCCCTGGCGGTCGATCTGGGCGGGGACAACATCCGGTGCAACGCGATTGCTCCCGGGTGGATCGCTTCCGAACTGAGCGAGAACTACCTGGCCTCCCAGCCCGATCCGGCAGCCGCCCGCGAGGCGCTCAAACGCCTGCACCCGGCAGGACGGGTGGGGAACCCCACCGACGTGGGCGACCTGGCCGTCTACCTGGCCAGTGACAGGTCGGGCTTCCTGACCGGCGAGACCATCGTGCTCGACGGCGGCAGGACCGCGAAGCTGCCGCTGCCGTTCTAACGGATATCACCATTGGAAAGCACAACAAGGAAACACATGTCGAACGCACACGCAAAAGTCCTCCGCTCACTGGACACCCTGTCCTTCGCCGACCTGGCCCTCAAGCCAACAGCTGTTAACGGCACCGAGCCAAAGGACGCGACCGACAGCGCCTTCACGGCCAAAGCCAGCAACGTCGACCTTGGTTTCTGGGAATGCTCCCCCGGCAGCTTCAAAACTGCCCGCAACGGCGTGAACGAGGTCATCCTGGTCCTGGAAGGCAAGGGAACCCTCGTCTCCGACACCGGCGAACGCGTGGACCACCAGGCCGGTGACCTGGTGCTGATCCCGAACGGCTGGAGCGGGGTCTGGGAGATCCACGAGCACTTCAAGAAGCAGTACATCACCATCACCGCCTAGACAAGCAAGCCCCAAAATCCCCATCGGGAACCGGGTAGGCGGGAGGGTTTACCTCCCGCCTACCCGTACCGGGCATGCCGGCCCGCATCCGACGGTTCGCCAGATCCTCGAAAGCGATCCGGCAACCGACCGAAGACCAACAGATCCTGCTCGTCCCACTAACGCCGACAACGGCAGTGGCCTGAACAGCTTTCGACACGGCCACGTCCTCAAGGCCGGGGAGCCGAGGTGTTCCCCCTGTCCAGGCCGATCCGGGGCCTATGCAGCGCACTCGATCGGCCAAACCCTCATGACGGCTAAGGCACCCGAAGCCACTCGGCCGAGGGAGCAAGACTGCTGGATCCGCCTGGTGACCTACCCATCGCCCGGCCAGGCGGGTCCAGTACATCACCTCCGCGGGCATCACGGCCGGCATCGACCTGGCGCTGTCGCTGGTCGAGGACGACCACGGGGCGGATGCGGCCCGCGGGATCGCGCGCGAGCTGGTGGTCTTTATGCAGCGCCCGGGCGGACAGTCCCAGTTCTCCACCGCACTTCAGACACCGCCGGCCCGTGGCGGTCAGTCCCCGGCATCTGACCCGCCTGTTCCAAGCCGAGATGAACACCACGCCGGCCCGCTGGGTCGAACGCGTCCGCCTCGACCGGGCCCAACAGTTGCTGCTCGACGGCCACAGCATCACCGCCGCCGCCCGGCACAGCGGCTTCGGCAGCGACGAAACCCTGCGCCGTGCCTTCGCCCGGCACCTGGGCACCACGCCCACCGAATACCACCGGCGGTTCGCCACCACCAGGCCGTCCCCAATCCCCTGAGGCCACGCACGCAGCCGGGTTCCTGACGGCCGGGCGCGGGAGGTCCATGCCGTCGTGGGAACGTCCTTGACACGTTACCGATTCCCATGTCGACTCGGTCCCAGGCTGTTCGTGGAGAAAACAAGAGCCCGGACCAGACCAAGGAGAACCGAAGATGGGCACGATCGTGGTGCAGGCGTTCATCACCCTTGACGGCGTCGTCCAGTCCGGCGGCGGCCCGGACGAGGACCCCGAAGGCGGCTTCGAGCACGGCGGCTGGGCAACCGACTACGACGCCGAATACGGCGGAGAGGAAATCGGGCAGATCGTCGCGGAGTGGGAGAGCAGAACCGAGGCGCTGCTGCTCGGCCGCAAAACGTACGAGATCTTCGCCGGCTCCTGGGGGGTGTGGGACGAGAACGCCGAGGGCCTTCAGGGGGAGCTGACCAGGAGGTACAACCGCGTCCCCAAGTACGTTGCATCGCGCACGCTGAGCGAGGTCGGCTGGAAAAACTCGCAGCTCCTCGGCCCCGACGTGCCGGCCGCGGTTCAGAAGCTGCGCGCGGACCCGGCCGGCGAGATCCGCGTTTGGGGAAGCACGCAGTTGATCAGGACGCTGGCCGGGCACGATCTGGTCGACGAGTACCGGCTCGCCGTCTACCCGCTCGTGCTGGGCACCGGCAAGAAGCTGTTCTCCGACGGGTTCGCACCCACAAGGCTCACCCTGGCAGAAGCCCGCGCCCTGCCATCCGGGGTCCTGGTCAACACCTACCGGCGCTCCGGCGCGGGCTAGGCGAGTAGTAGCGCCCGGCTACGGGGGTCATCACTCCAGCGCGCCGCCCGAACACCGATCACAGCGCATGTGACGACTTGGGGGAAAGCATGTCCGCACGATAGGGGCTCCGGCACTTCCCGGCTGAGGGCAGGGCGCCTCGTTGGCCACGATCGCGTTGCGTTCCCGATGCGGCGGCGACCGTGTCCGCACCCGCGGGTTCTCAGTACACTGGGACCCATGACCGAGCAGGAACCGGCCCCACCCGGGACTGCTGCCGGCGGCGCGGGCCTGCCCGCGGACGCGGCCGTCACCTCCGCGCCGGCCGGGGACGGCGAAGCCCCGCGCCTGGCCGATCCCGGCGCCGTCGACACGTCCTTGCGCAGTCCGGCCCAGCGGTCCCGCACCTTCGCCGGGATCCTGGTGAACACCGCACTGGCCAACATCACGACCAGCTATCTGTGGTTCGCCCTGACGTTCTGGGTGTACCTGCAGACACGCAACGTGATCGCCACCGGGGTGATCGGCGGCGCGTACATGCTGCTGATCGCGCTGTCCAGCATCAGTTTCGGCACCTTCGTGGACCGGTACCGCAAGCTGGCCGTGATGCGCTTCGCCGCCGGCTTCACCCTGGTGATGTTCGTGCTGTCCGGGGTCATGTTCCTGCTGACACCCGCCGCCGGGCTGCTGGACCTGACACAGCCGTGGTTCTGGATTTTCTCCCTGGTCATCCTGGTCGGTGCGGTAGTGGAGAACATGCGCAACATCGCCCTCTCCACTACGGTCACCATCCTCATCGAGCCGGACCGGCGGGCCAACGCCAACGGCCTGGTGGGCATGGTGCAGGGGCTGATGTTCATCGTCACCTCGGTGCTCTCCGGGCTGTCGGTCGGGCTGCTGGGCATGGGCTGGACGATCGTCGTCGCCATGGTGCTCACGGCGCTGGCATTCGCGCACCTGCTCACGCTGCGCATGCCCGAGGAGGTGCGCGCGGCCGCCACGGACGCGCACGGCGGATTCGACCTGCGTGGCTCCTTCGCGGCCGTGCTGGCCATTTCCGGACTGTTCGCGCTGATCCTGTTCTCCACCTTCAATAACTTCATCGGCGGCGTCTACCTGGCGTTGATGGATCCGTACGGCCTGGAGATGTTCCCCGTGGAGCTGTGGGGGACGTTCTTCGCGCTCGGCGCCACCGGGTTCATCGTGGGCGGCGCGCTGATAGGAAAGTTCGGACTCGGGTCCAACCCCTTGCGCACCATGCTCATCGCCGTGATCGTGATGGGGGTCCTTGGTGCGGTGTTCACGCTGCGGGAGTGGGCCTGGCTGTACATCGCCGGCATTTGGCTGTACCTCGTCCTGGTGCCTTTCGTGGAGGCCGCCGAACAGACAGTCATCCAGCAGGTAGTGCCTCTGCCCCGGCAGGGCCGGGTGTTCGGATTCGCCATGGCGTTCGAGTCCGCGGCAGCGCCGATCACCGCCTTCCTGATCGCGCCGATCGCCCAGGTCTGGATCATCCCGTACGCGCGGTCGGCCGAGGGCGCCGCCCAGCTGGCCCCGCTGCTGGGCGAGGGCACCTCCCGCGGCATCGCCCTGGTGTTCCTGATGGCCGGGATCATCATGATCGCGACCGCATTGCTGGCCTTCCTGACCCCGGTCTACCGCCGCGTTTCGGCGTCGTATGCGCGGGCGGCTACAAACCCTCCGGAGCCGGCAACACCACCCCCTCATACTCTGGATGAGTAAGTACGGGCCGGGAAGGGGACCGTCCAACGGTTCGGCTGTCCGCCGCCCAAGGACGTCCCCTGCCCCGCAAGCGGAACCGGTCCGGTGCCGCCGGGCGGGATGCGCCCGCTGCGGGTTTGGCCATAGGCTGGCCGGGTGGATACAGGCACCGTGAACTCCGGCGAACAGGTTGACAGGCAGTCGCGCATTCTCGAGGCGGCACTGGACCTGCTCTCGCGCCACGGCATCTCAGGTGTGAACATGCGCGCGGTGGCGCGCGAGGCCGGCGTCGCCCTGGGGCTGGTGAACTACTACTACGAGGACAAGACGAGCCTGATCCGTGCGGCCCTGCACCGGATCGACGAGCACGACCTCATGCTGCTCGCCTCCGACCCTGCGTCG
>NZ_JAAZSQ010000026.1:0-13208 GCF_012395835.1 Arthrobacter mobilis | reverse complement strand
CCGCACCGAGGAGATCGCCTTCGCCGCCTAGCGGGAAAACGCGCACGGCCCGGCGCCGGGACCCGGGTCCCGAAGCCCGCTTCGTCCCGCGGCAGCACGCGCAATTATCTTTGAACATCTGTTCAAGCACAAGTCTTGAACAGATGTTCAACCTGCACTACTCTGCTTCCTATGACGCCAGCCACACCGAACGGAGTCCGGGGACATGAAGCGGCTCCTCTGCCGATCCCCGGTTCCCGCGCCAGGGAAAATGCGGCTGGACCACAAGTGAGGGACCATCCGGGCAGCCCCCAAAGCCGGGTTTAAGGGAGCCAGCCGTCGCGCTGTGGGTTCCTGGGTTGCACGGAGGGCTTTACCTTCGCGGGGAGCGCAAATGCCAGTGATGCTCCTCGGATAAGTGAGCAGTACGGACCACCTTTGGATGTGCGATGCGTGCGCGGGCGCTGATTCCGGCTGCTGCCAACGTTGGGGTTTGCGCCCTGGCAGGGCCACGGCTATCAGCGAGACCGCGACCAGCACCAGCTATCGATGCGAGGTACGAGACCGATATGAGCACGCCACCCGAGATCGTCGAGCCTTGGCTCGACGAAGGAAACAACAAGCACCCTGTGCCGGACACCGTCCCGCCAGGACCCAGGCCCGACCCTGCGCGGACGAGGGTCAACAAGACCGTCTTCATCGGTTCGGCAGCGGGCGTCATCGGCATCGCGCTGTGGGCCATCCTGGACCGCGGGTCGGCGAACACGGTGATCGGCTCCGCGGTTACGTGGGTGGGCGAGACGTTCGGCTGGTGGTACTCGCTGATCGTCGTCGCGGTCCTCGCGTTCGTCCTCTTTGTGGCGGTATCCAGAGTCGGCAGGATCCGCCTGGGGCCGGACCATTCCAGGCCGGCATTCAACATCTTCACGTGGACGGCGATGCTCTTCGCCGCCGGCATCGGGATCGACCTCATGTTCTTCTCGGTGTCGGAACCTGTGACGCAGTACCTGGCCCCGCCGACGGGCGAGGCTTCCACCGTCGAAGCCGCCCGGCAGGCCATGGTCTGGACCTTGTTCCACTACGGCATCCTCGGCTGGGGCCTCTACGCGCTGATGGGGCTGGCGCTCGGCTACTTCGCGTACCGGCACAACCTGCCGCTGAGCATCCGGTCGGCGCTCTACCCCATCCTCGGCAAGCGGATCCACGGACCGCTGGGGCACGCCGTCGACATCGCAGCCCTGCTCGGTGCGATCTTCGGCATCGCGACCAGCCTGGGCATCGGCGTCGCCCAGCTCAACTACGGCCTGAGCTTCCAGTTCGGCATCCCGGAGAACCCGCTCGTGCAGATCGCACTGATCGCGGTGGCCGTGGTGATGGCGACCATCTCGGTGCTCACCGGGGTTGAGAAGGGGATCCGCCGCCTGTCCGAGCTCAACATCGTCCTGGCCATCGCGCTGATGATCTTCATCCTCGTCACCGGATCCACCCGGTTCCTCTTCGACGGTCTCGTGAACAACATCGGTGACACCCTGTCCCGCTTCCCCTCGATGGCGCTCGACACGTTCGCCTATGACCGGCCGGACGAATGGCTCAACGGCTGGACGCTGTTCTTCTGGGCCTGGTGGATCGCCTGGGCTCCCTTTGTGGGACTGTTCCTGGCCCGCATTTCCCGCGGCCGCACGCTGCGCGAGTTCGTGTTCGGCGTGCTGGTGGTGCCGTTCGCCTTCATCCTGCTGTGGATCTCAATCTTCGGCAACAGCGCCCTCGAGGTCGTGATGGGCGGCAACGCGGAGTTCGGCGAAACGGCGATGAACCAGCCGGAACGCGCCTTCTACGGACTGCTCGAGCAGTACCCGATGGTTCCGCTCAGCGCGGCCGCCGCCACCTTCACCGGGCTGCTGTTCTACGTGACCAGCGCGGACTCGGGGGCCCTCGTCATGAGCAACTTCAGCTCCCACCTGAAGGACGCCGACTCGGACGGCCCCAAGTGGCTGCGCGTCTTCTGGGCGGTCACAACCGGCCTGCTGACGTTGGGAATGCTCCTGGTGGGCGGGGTGCCCACACTGCAGAGCGCCACGGTGATCATGGGACTGCCGTTCTCCGTCGTGCTGGTCTTCATCATGCTGGGCCTGTATAAGGCGCTGCGCCTGGAATCCGCGCTGGCGGACAGCTACCAGGCCGGGCTGCACTCCGTGCTCAGCTCGCGCACCAACACAGCGGAGGGGGCCGGTTCCCGCCACGGCTGGCGGCACCGCCTGGCCCGGGCCATGGACTACCCCGGACACCTGGAGGCCCAGCGCTTCGTGCGCGAGGTCGCGGTCCCGGCGCTGGCCGAGGTGCGCGAGGATCTGTGCGCCCGCGGCCTGAAAGCCAGGCTGGAGACCAGCACGGTCGAGGCCTTCGGAATCGACACCGCGGACCTGTGCGTGGAGCTCGACGGCGAACGCACCTTCAAGTACCAGATCTACCCGGTCCAGAGGGACATCCCGGCACACTCACGGCCCGGCGCGGGCAGCAGCAAGTACTACCGGATCGAGGTGTTCTCGCTCGAGGGCAGCCACGGCTACAACCTTATGGGCTACTGCAAGGACGAAGTCATTGCCGACGTGCTGGACCACTACGAGGTCCACCTGGAGTTCCTGCAGCAGCACCGCGACACCCTGCCCTACAGCACAGTCGCCGAAAACGTCCCGCCCAAGGCGGACTGGGAGACCGACTACAAGAGCGTCGGCGAGCCCGCCGGCGTAAATCCGAAGGAGACACCATGACAGATACCGCCGCCACCTTGTTCATCAACGGCTCGTGGGAGCCGGCCGCGTCCGGCGCGGTGCGCGAAATCCGCAACCCGGCCGACGGCGAACTGGTCGCCACGGTATCCGAAGCCGGCAAAGAAGATGCCGGGCGTGCCATCGCCGCGGCCCGTGCGGCCTTCGACTCCGGCGTCTGGGCCTCCGTCCCGGCGCCCGAGCGCGGCGCCTTCCTGCTCAAGGTCGCCGCCGAACTGCGCGAACGCCGCGAGAAGTTCGCCCGCGCCGAGTCGCTGGACACCGGCAAGCGGATCGCCGAAAGCCGGATCGACATGGACGACATCGCCGCCTGCTTCGAATATTTCGGCAGGCTCGCCGGGCAGCAGGCGGGCCGCGTGGTCGACGCCGGTGACCCCGCCGTCGTGAGCAGGATCGTCCACGAGCCGGTGGGAGTCTGCGGCCTGATCACACCGTGGAACTACCCCCTGCTCCAGGCCGCGTGGAAGATCGCGCCCGCGCTGGCCGCCGGCTGCACCTTCGTGCTCAAGCCCTCCGAACTGACCCCGTCCACCTCCATCCTGGCCATGCAGCTGCTGCAGGACCTGGGCCTGCCGGACGGCGTAGCCAACCTCGTGACCGGAGCGGGTGCGGAGGCGGGCGCACCGCTTTCGGAACACCCCGACGTCGACCTCGTCTCTTTCACCGGCGGGTTGGAGACCGGCAAGCGCATCGCCGCGGCCGCCGCCGGCACCGTGAAGAAGGTGGCGCTGGAGCTCGGCGGCAAGAACCCCAACGTGGTGTTCGCCGACGCGGACTTCGACGCCGCCGTCGACAATGCGCTGAACGGGGCGTTCGTGCACTCCGGGCAGGTCTGCTCCGCCGGGGCACGCCTGGTGGTCGAGGAATCGATCGCCGAGCGCTTCGTCGACGAGCTGGTCCGCCGCGCGCAGGGCATCCGTCTGGGCGGCCCGTTCGACGAGGATGCCGAGACCGGGCCGCTGATTTCCGCGGCCCACCGCGAGAAGGTCCATGCCTACGTCCAGCGCGGCGTCGAGGAGGGTGCGCGGCTGCGGTGCGGCGGTGCGGCACCTGAAGGGGAGAAGTACGATGCCGGCTTCTACTACCAGCCGACCGTCCTGGACCGCGTGCGCCGGGGAATGTCAGTCGTCGTGGACGAAGCCTTCGGCCCGGTGGTGACCGTCGAGACCTTCCGCACCGAGGACGAGGCCGTGGCGACCGCCAACGACACGATCTACGGCCTGGCCGGCGCGGTCTGGACCCAGGATGCCGGCAAGGCGCAGCGCGTGGCCGGCCGGCTGCGGCACGGCACCGTCTGGATCAACGACTTCCACCCCTACCTGCCGCAGGCCGAGTGGGGCGGCTTCGGCCAGTCAGGCGTCGGCCGCGAGCTCGGCCCGACCGGCCTGGCCGAATACCAGGAAGCCAAGCACATTTACCAGAACACCAGCCCGCAGGTGACCGGCTGGTTCGCTGACCACGGCAAGGAGAACTAGATGCACATCGACAACATCGAGAACCTCACCGACCGCGAGTTCGACTACATCGTCGTCGGCGGCGGATCCGCCGGAGCTGCGGTGGCCGCCAGGCTGAGTGAGGACCCGGCCGTGTCCGTGGCGCTGGTGGAGGCCGGTCCGGACGACCGCGGCCTGCCCGAGGTACTGCAGCTGGACCGCTGGATGGAGCTGCTGGAATCCGGCTACGACTGGGACTACCCGGTCGAACCGCAGGAGAACGGCAACTCCTTCATGCGCCATGCCCGCGCGAAGGTCATGGGCGGGTGCTCCAGCCACAACTCCTGCATCGCCTTCTGGGCCCCGCGCGAGGATCTGGACGAGTGGGAGTCCAAGTACGGCGCCACCGGCTGGAACGCCGAGACGGCCTGGCCGCTGTACCAGCGGCTGGAGACCAACGAGGATGCCGGTCCGGACGCGCCGCACCACGGGGACTCAGGCCCGGTGCACCTGATGAACGTGCCCCCGGCGGACCCGGCCGGCGTCGCGCTCCTGAACGCCTGCGAACAGGCCGGCATTCCGCGCGCGAAGTTCAACACCGGCACCACCGTGGTCAACGGCGCCAACTTCTTCCAGATCAACCGCCGCGCGGACGGCACCCGTTCCTCCAGCTCGGTCTCCTACATCCACCCGATCATCGAGCGCGAAAACTTCACCCTGCTGACCGGCCTGCGCGCCCGCCAGCTGGTGTTCGACGCGGACAAGCGCTGCACCGGCGTCGACGTCGTGGACTCGGCGTTCGGCCGGACCCACCGGCTCTCCGCGCGGTGCGAGGTTGTCCTGTCCACCGGCGCCATCGACTCGCCCAAGCTGCTCATGCTCTCCGGCATCGGCCCCGCCGCGCACCTCGCCGGGCACGGCATCGAGGTCCTGGTCGACTCCCCCGGCGTCGGCGAGCACCTGCAGGACCACCCCGAAGGCGTCGTGCAGTTCGAGGCCAAGCAGCCGATGGTGCAGACGTCGACCCAGTGGTGGGAGATCGGCATCTTCACCCCCACCGAGGACGGCCTGGACCGCCCCGACCTGATGATGCACTATGGCTCCGTCCCGTTCGACATGAACACCCTGCGGCACGGCTACCCCACCACGGAGAACGGCTTCAGCCTCACCCCCAACGTCACGCACGCCCGCTCCCGCGGCACCGTCCGGCTGCGGAGCCGCGACTTCCGCGACAAGCCCGCGGTCGACCCGCGGTACTTCACCGATCCGGAAGGCCACGACATGCGCGTCATGGTCGCCGGTATCCGCAAGGCCCGCGAAATCGCCGCCCAGCCCGCCATGGCCGCATGGACCGGCCGCGAGCTCTCCCCTGGCATCGAGGCGCAGACCGACGAGGAACTGCAGGACTACATCCGCAAGACGCACAACACCGTCTACCACCCCGTCGGCACCGTCCGCATGGGGCCGGTCCAGGACGAGATGTCGCCTCTGGACCCCGAGCTGCGGGTCAAGGGCGTCACCGGCCTGCGCGTCGCCGACGCCTCGGTCATGCCCGAACACGTCACGGTCAACCCCAACATCACCATCATGATGATCGGCGAGCGCTGCGCGGACCTCATCCGCGCCAGCCGGACCGGCGAAACAACGGCGGCGCAGGCGGAGTTCAGCGCGTCCCTCGTCTGACCGGCAGCGCTGCGGCGTATCCGGTACCGGTCAGGCGAGCGCAGGTGGCGGGAGCATCATGCTCCCGCCACCTGCGTTTTTCCGCACCGGCGCAGGTTGAGCCACCTGGAGCCGCACGGCCCTTCACGGTCCAATGTCTTGTACCCATCCCTTGCACTTGGCCGGGCTGGGGGAACGCAAACGATTTGGGGGTGTTGCAGCCACCTGCAGGCGGATAAAAGCACCTGGGTCGGACCGGCTCTTGAGAGGATTCCTTGGGTTGGGCTGGTCAGTGCCTGGCAGATGAAGTTTCGAGCACACGTTCCAGGGCCGGCTCAAGGTACCGCGCGAAAGCGGCGGGATTTTCGGCGTGCGGGAAGTGCCCCAGTTCGGGCATTACCTTGAACGATGAGTTCGGAATCCGCTCCACCAGCACCCGCGATTTTTCGGGCGGGACGCTCGTGTCGAAGGCGCCGCTCAGCACCGCGATGTGCGGCGAATCGGGGGTCAACAGGTCTTCTACAGTGCGGAGGTCCCAGCTGAGGTAGGACGCAATGTCGGCAGCGTAAAGGCCGAATCCTCCTGAGGAGTACCCCCACCAGACGCGCTGCTTGAACTCCTCGGGAGAAGCCGGGTTCATGAGACCGTAAGTCCATTCGGGAATGAACAGTGACGGGTTGAGCTGGGTACCGCGCAGATGTTCGCTTGCTCTGGCCTGTACGGACGGTCCCGCCTGGCAGGCGACGGCGCCCGCGAACCGGTCAGGGTTTGTCGCGACCGCGTGCACAACGGCGGCCCCGCCCATCGAGACGCCGACGAGCACCGGCCGGTCCAGGGCGAGTTCATCGCAGATGGCGACGATGCACTCCGTATAGGTCTCCGGAGTCAGCCGGTAACTGCCGACGGGTCCGCCCCATGCGGGCGAAGACCGCCCGTGCCAGGGCAGGTCGGCCGTGATCAGTTCGAACCTGTCGGTGAGATCCGTGTGAGTCATCAGGCCATGCCATTGCGTCGTGTCGCTGCCTGCAGTCGCGAATGCCAACAGCGGCGTTCCCGTTCCAGCGCGCTCGATGTAGATGTCGCTGGTGCCGAGGGACGTGGTTACGCGGTTGTAGGAGCCTCGGGCCTGCAAGGACCTGCCCGGCTCGGCGCGGTTCGGATGTTCACGTGCAGCATCCAGCAGAGCTCTCACCAGATGCACATGGCGCTCGTACTCGAGCCTGCTGCCGTGCACCTCGACCGTACCGGCGCGTACAAGGTGGACGATACTGTGAGCTCCCGCCGGTGGACGATCAGCTGTGAGACCCTCCCAAACGGCGTCGGCCGCGCTCAGCCGGAAGTCGGGATGCGGCGTCCCGGCGGGAGCCATGGTGCCGTCCGCGACCGTGAAACCCGCCGTCCAGCCATCGCCGGCAAGTTCGAACGCCACTGACGTACCGCCGGCGAGCACGGCAACCGAGTCAGCTTTGGCCGCGTCCCTCAACCTGTCAAGCATCGCGCTCCTCCCACGACCGCGGCTATTCCCGCGAGCGATCCGCCGACGGGCTCGAACCGTTCGAGTTCGCCGGGATTATGACCGGTGATGATCGCAGCGACGTCCTGGTTGCGCAGCCAGTCGAGCACCCGGTACGACTGCGGCAGGTCGGCCATTGACTGGAACAGCATGTCCCGCTCAACCTCCTCATGGAAATGTGCGGCATCCGCGGCCAGAATCACAGGGCCAATCGTGCTCTGGACACGCACTACGAGCTGTCCGGGCGTGTGTCCGCCGACTTCGATCAGTTCGACGCCGGGCGCGATTTCGAGCTGTCCGTCGAACTCGCGCACCCTGCCCTCGCGCTTTGCCTCCATAATGTCGGCGACTTCGTCTTGGTCGCCGAAGTGCGAGAACAGCGGCCTCGTGGCGATATCGCTGGTCCAGAACTCCAGTTCCTTGCGGCTGATGAAGACCGGGGAGTTCGCAAACGCTGCGAGATTGCCGATGTGATCGTAGTGCGCGTGCGTGACTACCACGGGGTTGCCTTCGCCGGCGTTCATTCCGAGCCGATCCAGTGCTTCCAGCGGATCGATGAGCACGGTCCGGCCGCGTTTAGCGGCGCCCGCGGCCGAGTAGCCGGTATCGACGTGGATAACCTGGTCGCCGCTGCGAAGGGCCCACAGATAGTAGTCGAGGCGGAAGCTGTCATCCGGTTCGTCATAAAATCCGTAGTTCATGAATACGTCACTGCGTCTGGTTACACGCGTGCCGTGCTTGATGATCGTGATCTCCCAGGTTTTCCCTGCCAAGGCCCGTCCCTGCCCTCCGTCGGTGAATTGTTGTGGGCGCTCTAGTCTGAACCGGAACCGCCCTGGTGCACCTGGACGGTGGGTTCGATGCCTTCGGCACCGACGACCTCGCACCAGGCCTCGAAGCCGGTCTGGAACGCGACAATGCCGGCCTCCGGCAGCGCAATCTCGATCGCTTCGAGGATTTCACCCGGTGTCAGCCCGAGATCGAGGGCAACCCGGATGTGCGACTGGATGTGGCCCTTGGACGCACGCATCACCGTGAGCGAGACGATGAAGATGAGCTCCTTCGTCCTGCGGTCCAGCCTGCGCTGATCGAGGTAGGCAGCCGAGACGAGACCGTTTGCTGCCTGCAGCACCTCGAAGTCGCACTTGGCCATCACCTTGTGGTACTCGAGTACATATCCGCGCTTGCGCGCCATGTCGTCGATGTACTCCTGGGCATCCGGTGTGTTGTCGGTCAGGGTTGCCTTGTCAGTCATGCTTGCTCCTCGTTGATGGAATTAATGGATACGTTTGCGAGATGTTCGTATACTCTGGCGATTTCCGTGTGGTCGGGCTGGTCACCGAGATGCTCCCGGCCCTCCGCGAGCAGTTGGTAAGCCGCGCGCGTAAGCGTGGATGCGGCCTCGGGCACGTCGATCTCCATCGCGATCCCCATGTCTTTCAACATCAGGTCGTATGCGAAATTCGACGCGTAGGTCCCGGGCAGGATGTGGCTGACGAATTTGACGCAGCTGGCCTGGCTCATGCCCGTCGAGGCGTTGAGCACTTCGATCATGCGCTCGGGGGCGATGCCCGCAGCCTTACCGCGCAGCACGGCCTCCGTTGCGACCGCGATATTCGTCGCGCTCACAAGGTTGTTGATCGCCTTCGCAGCGTGGCCGGACCCGCTGTCTCCGACAACCACGATTGTCGATCCGACAGCCTCCAGGTAGGGCCGGGCATGCTCGATAGCGGCTGGCTTCCCGCCCACGAGCATTGTGAGTTCGCCCGAGGCTGCCTTCGCGACGCCGCCTGATACGGGCGCGTCAACGTAGTGGACGCCCCGCTCCGCAGCCGCTGCTGCCAGGCGCTGCGTGCTGGCGGGCACGCTCGACCCCATGTCGATGACCAGCGCGCCGGCCTCGAGCCGGTCGAGCAGGCGGGCGCCGACGAGCGTCTCCTCGACGTTTTTGCTCGTGGGGAGCATGAATATAACCGTGCCGACATCGGATACATCGGCCAGGTTGTGGACGGGCGTCACCTGCGCGTCCTTGGCTGCGGCGTCGACGCTTCCAGGGAAGACGTCGTAGACCGCCGTTGGGAAGCGTTTAGCGATGTGTTGGGACATTGGGCGTCCCATCCGCCCGAGCCCGATGAAGAGGGTTGTGCTCACAGTGTCTCCGCTGGTTCATTCAAATGGTCAATGGCTCTTGCCGTAGCTTTCGCCGCGTGCTCGGCGGTGCGGCCGGATGATGAGAACACCGCACTGACATCAGGGTCAGCTGGTGAATGTCACCGAATCCGCCCGTCTCGTGTTGACCGTCAGCGAGAAGACGTCGGGCCGTGAGTAGTGTCCCACCGTGTCGAAGTCCAGGTGGGCCCTGGTTTTCGTCTCGAGATCAACATCCGCGTACAGGATTGTTTCCTCGTCGAAGACCGGCCCCGCCAGCACCTTGCCCGAGGGGTCGATGATGAGACTGCCGCCCCGCATGAGCACATCACCGTGGGGCAGTTCGACGTCGAACGGGTGGTCGGAGGGGAACGCGTCCCGCGTCAGATACTGGCAGGCAGACAGTACGAACACGCGGCCTTCGAGGGCGATGTGCGTCATGCTGGCCTGCCAGGTTGCCCGGTCGTCGGCAGTCGGGGCGCAGTACAGCTGCACTCCCTGGGCATACATTGCCTGGCGCATGAGCGGCATGTAGTTCTCCCAGCAGATGACCGAGCCGACCCGGCCGAACGGGGTGTCCATGGTTTCGAGGGTCGACCCGTCACCGTAGCCCCACACGAGGCGCTCCGTGGCCGTAGGCATGAGCTTACGGCGGTTCTCCACGAGACCTGACGTGGGAGAGATGTGCAGTGCCGTGCAGTAGAGCGTGTTCCCAAGCCGCTCGATCACTCCCATGACGACGAAGACGCCGTGCTCGGACGAAGCCTGGACGAGACGCTGCACTTCCGGCCCGTCCAGTGTGATGGCGCCGTTGCTGTACCGGGCGTACTCGTCGCGGCCGCGTTCTGTGCGGTATCCGACGGCGGTGCCAAACGCCGTGCCCTTCGGGTAACCGCCGATGAACGCTTCGGGGAAAACCGCCAGTTCCCCACCATTAGCCGCCACTTCGGCGATGAGCTCCTCCGCCTTTTTCGTCGATGCTTCGGCATCGAACGGCACCGAGGCGCTCTGGATCACTGCGACCTTGCTCATATTAATATCTCCTCGCCAGTAGGGGCGTTACTTGGCTAACCGTGGGAAATGTCGACATCTTTGGTTTCCTTCAGCATCGGCCACAGCACCGCAAGCGCGGCGAGCGCCACTGCGATGACGTAGAACGCGGGGGACACCAGCAGGCCGGTTGCGGCCACCAGCGAAGCGGCAATCAGCGGTCCGGGGCCGGCCAGCAGCGCGTAGGCAACGTTGTAACCGATGGCCGAACCTGTCGAGCGGACGGATGCGGGGAACACCTCCACCAGGAGCACGTTGTTCATGACCGCGCAGCACGCGACGAAGAATGCGAACACCACCAGGGCGGAGAACGCGAGGAAGGGATTGCCGGTGCTCATAAGCAGGAACGCCGGGGCGGACCACAGGATGAGCCCGATCACACCCGTCAGCAGCACGGGACGCCTGCCGATGCGGTCGCCGATCATGCCGACCAGCGGGTTGAAGGCCACGTACACCACCATGGCCGCTCCCGTCACGACCAGAGCCTGAACGCGCGGCATGCCGATCGCTCCGGAGAGGTAGTTGTTCGAGTAGGTGATGAAGTAGTAGAGGCTCACACCAAAGATGCCGGCGAATGCGACAGTCATGACAAACGCGCGCAACTTGAGCCCAAAGCTGGTCACTTCGACGGTGTTGTTGGCGCGCTTTCGTTCCAGCTCCTGGTAAACGGGGGTGTCCTCGAGCTTCCGCCGGATATAAACGGCGACAGCCGCCATCAGCAGGGAAGCAATGAACGGTACGCGCCAGCCCCAGCTGGCCAGTGCCACTTCATCCATGACAGTGTTCAGCAGTGCCGCGAAAAGCGTTCCGACCAGGAAGGCAAGGCCGGCCGTCGCGGTTATCAGGCTCGCGTAAAGGGCACGCTTCCCCTTGGGTGCGCTCTCGCCGATATATGCGGCGGCGCTCGTCCATTCGCCGCCGACCATCATGCCCTGCAGCAGGCGCAGGACCACGATGAGGATCGGCGCGGCAATTCCGATGGCCGCATACGAAGGCGTCAGACCGATGAGCGCCGTAATGATGCCCATGCCGAGCACCGTGATGATCAGAACAATCCTGCGGCCCAGTTTGTCACCCATGGGGCCGAGGAAGAGCGCTCCCACCGGCCGCGAGATGAATCCGACTGCGAACACGGCAAGTGCTGAGAGCATTTCGGCCGTCGGGTCGCCCGAGGGGAAGAACTGCGCTCCGATGATGGCGGCAAAGTAGCCGTAGATGGCGAAATCGAACCACTCCATGAAGTTGCCGATGCCGACGGCGACCATGCGTTTGCGGCGGTCCCGCTTCGGCAGATCCAACAGTTCGCTGTCGGTATGCTGCGCGGGGACGCTGCTCTGTAGCTGCATGCGAGCTCTCCTTCGTTTACGTACAGCAGGTAGTGCAAACAACTGTCCGTGAAGAACATCACAACTGTCCAGTTGATAGTTATCATGTGGGATATGAATGTGATTGATCTTCGTCGTGTGGATCTCAACCTGCTGGTCGTCTTTCAGACGGTCATGCAGGAGGGCAGCGTCACACGTGCCGCTGTGAAGCTGAACCTGAGTCAAAGCGCTGTGAGTGCAGCTCTTGCCCGGCTCCGCACGCTGTTCGACGACCCTTTGTTTGAACGTTCGCGGGCGGGCATGCTGCCCACCTCCCGAGCCCTCGAAATCTCTGCGCGTCTTGCTCCGACGCTGACGTCGATCGCCGACGTTATCTTCGAGGAGCCAGAGTTTGAGCCGACGAGCAGCAACCGCATCATCCACCTCGCAATGTCCGACGACCTCGAGATCGTGCTTGCGCCCTGGCTGGCCCAACGCAAGCTGGCTCAGGGATGGAGCGTCGAATTCGCCATTCACCAGACCAACAGCACTCTCTGGCGCGAGAGCGTGGAGAACTCCCGCAATGACGTGGCGCTGACCATGACGCCCGGCCAGCAGTCGGCGACCTTCCAGTCCGAGCCGCTGTTCTCCAGCGGCTACCTATGCCTGTTCAACCCCAGATTGCTGCAGCTGTCCGACCCGATCACGCACGAGGAGTATGTGTCGGTCGACCACGTCCGGGTCTCGTTTGACGTCCAGCGCGGCTGGGTTGATGACCTCCTCGCGGCCAGGGGGTACAAGCGCAGGACGCTCTGCGCAATCAGCCACTTCTCCGGGCTCACCCCGATCGTCTCGGCCGCTCCGGTCATCGCGACCATCCCCGAACATGCGGCCAAAGCCCTCGCCGACCTGGCAGGTCTGGCCGTCAGCCCGGTCCCGATCCACGCACCGCGGTTCACCATCTCCGCGATCTGGAACACGCAGGTCGACGGCCTGCCCGAGAACGTATGGATCCGCAAAACATTGAGCGAGTTCGCCCAGACGCTGTGACTGGTGCAGCGGCTATGAGGAAGCGGAGCAACAGGCTTTGGGAGTCTGTTAGTGCCGGACTTCCGGGCCCGGAGTAGCTGCCGGCAACGCGCATAGTACAAGGACACGCACCGCCGCTCTTCCCCCGCAAAAAGGAACGGTGCGGGGCGGCGCGTCCGCAGACGCACCGCCCCGCACCCGGCCGTTATCCAGGAACGGCAATCCCGTCCCCTACCGGGCCAGCACCGGCTCGCCGGACCGGACCGGCACCGTCTCCGGCTGCCAGCGCAGGTGCGCCGGCGCG
>NZ_JAAZSQ010000027.1 GCF_012395835.1 Arthrobacter mobilis | reverse complement strand
AGCACCGTACCCGGAGGCAGGCGCCATTCGACAATGTCCTCCCGCAGGGCCGAATAAGCCCGGTCACTGGCACGCATGCAGTGCAGTGTATACATGGATCGTGGATATGGCCACAACAGTCGCAATAAAGCCTCACTTTGTATACATTGCCCAGAGACCCCTCAGCAGGAAAACACCCAGACCCACGAAAGGCAGTTCAATGTCGGATACCAGCAGTGAGGAAACCGCGCCGTACGGCAGCGGCGCCCCGTCCCCGGCCGCGCCGGCCAAGAAGGTGCGGACCCATCATCTGCGCCAGATGAAGGAGTGCGGCGAGAGGTTCACCGTGCTGACTTCGTACGACATGTACACCGCCCGGGTTTTCGACGAGGCCGGCATTGACGCCATCCTGGTCGGCGACTCGGCGGCCAACAACGTCTTCGGCTACCCGACGTCCCTGCCGGTGACGGTCGAGGAACTGATCCCGCTGGCCCGCGCGGTCGCCGGGAGCGCCAGGCGCGCGCTGGTCCTTGCCGACCTGCCGTTCGGTTCCTACCAGGCCTCGCCCGAGCAGGCCTACCTCACCGCGGCCCGCTTCATGAAGGAGGCACAGGTCGCCGCGGTCAAGCTCGAGGGCGGGGCCGAGATGGCGCCCCAGATCAAGCGGCTCGCCCGGGGAGGAATCCCCGTCTGCGCCCACATCGGGTTCACCCCGCAGTACGAGCACGTCCTGGGCGGCTACCGCGTCCAGGGCCGCGACGACGCGGCCGGGCGCCTGCTCGCCGACGCCCGCGCCGTCCAGGATGCCGGCGCCTTCGCGGTCGTTCTCGAGATGGTCCCCGGGGAGGTGGCCGCAGAGGTCACCAGGGAACTGCAGATCCCGACCATCGGCATCGGCGCCGGCAACCATACCAACGGGCAGGTGCTGGTCTGGCAGGACGCCTTCGGCCTCAACACCGGCCGGCTGCCCCGGTTCGTCAAGCAGTACGCCGACCTCCACGGCATACTCCTGGACGCCGCCCGCTCCTACGCCGCCGACGTCAAGGACGGCTCCTTCCCCGGCCCCGAACATGCCTTCTGAGCCGCCTCCCACGGGCGCATCACCAACCGCGGCCTGCCCTGAAAGCCCCTCACGAATGGTTTTGCACAGCCGATAACCGTGACTATGTCCGAATCGATCTTGCACGCATGACGGGCATTGGGTACCCGTCCGCGCTTGTCGTGCGGTCCCTGGCTTAGGGGACAGAGTCAGCGGATCACCGAACGTCCGATCAACAGGAGGCCTGTTGTTTCAAGGAGAGAGGTCAGTTCGAATGCCGTCGAGGACAGGACCCACGGGCACCAGGTGCTGCAGGACTGGCCTGATCTGTCCGGTGCCCGAGATCGGGGGTCTGCGTCCGAATGTGTCAGGTCCCATCCCGGAAGATGCGGCACTCGTCGGTGAAGAGCATTCTGCGTTCCCCGGTCCGCAGTTCCCGGATCCAGACTATGTTCAGCTGCGGCATGGTGTCCTCGATGTATCCGCTGTAGCGAATGTGTCCATTCCCGTGGACCTCGACGTGGTCGCCGGGTCCGAGGGCGGCGGCGTCGAGGGCGCTGCCGGTGTTGTTGGTCATGGCGCCATTTCCTTTCTCCGGGTTGCCGGTCGTGCGGGGAACGGTCACACGCCGCCGCGGGACCCGTCGGAGACACTGGCCATCCGGGACAGAGGTAGCCGGGGAGGCTCCGGGCGGCCTATGCGGTCCTGAGGGCCGGGCAGGTGGCCATGGCCGTGGTCCTGCCCCGGTCAGAGCTCACACGGGAAGTGTCGCGGTGAAGGGCTGGCCTGCGGGACAGCGGGGAGGTCTCGGGGGAGCCGGGCCTTCCTTTGAAACAGTGTTTGGGTTAGCGCCGGATCCGGACCTTGCAGGGGGATGGGGTCCGGATCCGGCGCCGGCCGGTAGTAACCGGCGCAACGGACGCCCGGGGAGCACCGGCAGCCGGCAATGCCGGTGCTCCCCTTGGGGAGAAGCGTCCGTCTCCGGCGGCGCCGTTTCATGGGCCGCCAGGTCTTGGTGGGGTGCGGCGTGTGGCAGCACGGGTATTTCTTATGGGATTCCGAGGTCGTCGCGTTCATAGGTCATACCGAAGGGCACCTCCGGGCTAACGGCTACGGTAAATGTGTCCGGCCGGTGGCGGGTGACGAGGATGCCGTGGCGTTTGTCTGCCATCGCCGCGCGGCGCGCCTCTTCGGCGGCGCTTTCCAGCTGTCTTTGGACCCCCTGCCAACCGGTTCCGGCGGCAGGACGGATGATGATTTCTTGACGGTGGTGTGCCATGGGAGGTGGTCCTTTCAAGGGAAGACCCGGGGGAGGCGCCCACAAGGGCGGACTAAAGACTGTTGCAGTCGTTCGTTCGCCGTTTCATCGACGGCTCGGAGGAATCCGTATCGGCGATGGGACTGCGGCGGGTAGGGAACGACGCCGTGCTGGTTACGTCAATATGGGCGAACCTGACCTGTCCGGGGTACTTCGTCTCCAAGTCCAGCCCCCGCTGGTCCTGCATATCGGCCAGGAGAACCTTGGCACCTTCCTCAACGAAGAGCTCCAGGGTTCCAAGACCCATTCCGGTGGTCCCGCCGCTGATCCAAGCGACCTTTCCTTCCTAACGTCCGCTCATTTTCCATTCCTTTCCCTGGGGTTGCTGGGCATGTAGCGCCGGGCCGGTCACGGGAGTCCGGCGCGTAGCGGTGCCGTGGGGTCTTCGCGGGGCATCCGGTAGAGCCAGCCCGGCACGATCTGCATGAGCTCCTGGGCAAATTCGCGCGGACTTTCCTGTGCCCCCGTCCGGAGCCAGTACCGGATGCCGCTCACAAGCATCCCGGCAACGGACTCCGTGACGAGGTCGATCCGTGACTCTGTCCACTCCGGTTTTTCGAGACGCACGCCGGGTTGCTGGTGCTCGGCAAACTTTTCGATGATCCTGCCCGCAGCTCCGGGAAACCCACCGGCGACTAGCAGATGCGTATAGAAGTTTTGGTGCTCCAAGATCCGGTCGAGCAGCAGTTCCAGGGCCCACTCGCCAACCGCCCGCCCGTCTACGCCCTCCTTCCGACGCGCTTCCAAATCGAGGGCCCCGATGTCGGCCAGCAGGTCGTCGAGGACAAAAAACGCCAGCTCGTCGACGTTCGCGAAGTGCTCGTAAAAGCCGCTGCGGCTGAGGCCCGCTTCGCGGGCAAGGCCGGAGGCGGACACGGTCTGCAGGCCCTCATCCCGGGCAGCGGCCAGGAGAGCAGCCGCCAGCTTCCGGCGGGTGGCAAGGGACCGCGGATCCAGCGTATCCGCCCTCCCGCTCCGGGTGCGTTGGCGTCCCTGCAATGTCGTCATGTGACCACCATAACACTTACTGCACAGCTGTGTTGTAAATACGGTGAATCCGACATATCCGGCATCTCACCGAGAACCGTCTCAGGGTCCTCGGCAGGGATCACCTCGACGCGCTCTACCAGCACCGTGTGAATCCGGAAGTGCCGATCGACGACGTGGCGGGACCGTCAGGGAACTGATCGAGGAGGGAAGGGGCCGTTTCTTACGAGAGGGCGGCCCGGAGACCATCCGCCGGTCTCATGCCGTGCAGCCCGTCCGGGTACTGCACACCGAATACTCGGCCTTCGGACGGGACTGCGGATACGCCGTCCTGGCCACCGTCCGCGAGCTCGGCAAAGATTTCGTGCCGTATTCACTCCTGCACGGCGACCGCTCCAGCCTTAGCCGATGACCCGCCCATAAGGCAACGGTCCGGCGATACGTCAATGCGGTACGCTGTGCTGCCACAGGATCCACCCGAGGTTCTATAAGTGTGAAGTGATCGCCCCACTCCCGGCGCCATTGCGCCGGTTCCTGACATGGGACGAGGGCTCCCTGGCCAGACGCCGCGAATTACTCCGGAAACCAAGATGGACACCTATTTCAGCTTCGATTGATCACTGCCTGCGGCTGTCAGGGATGGCCGGGCCTGAGTTCGGCGAAAAGACCTTCGACGTCGACGCAGAGAGCGTCGGCATGTCGCAGCTCGACCGTGAGAAAGCGTTTGCGTCCCTCTTCCTTGACGAACCGCGACGTGAAGTCCAGATCGACGCCGATCGGACTAATGCTGCGGTAGTCCACATGCAGGTACGCGGTGCGGGGCAGCTTGCCCGTCCCCGCAAGTTGTCCGAGCACCTCGTCGAACACAAGGTACTAGCGAGCCCGACTTAACCTATGGGGCGTCTCGCATCCATGCAGCCGCCATGCTGAAGCACAGCGGTCCTCATTCGGACGATCATCAGCACGCCGACCAGGCCGACCCGTGCGCCGATCTATCCGGTGAGACTGATGGCCAAAGTCATTCCATTTAGCAGGACGGGCAGCACGTGCAACTCCTGGTCGTCCACAGGTCGCACAAAGTCTAGGGAAAACAGTCGCCCGTGCGTCTAATTCAAAGGTGGACCATCACGCATTATGGGTAGGAGACGCCGATACCGCGACTATTCCCACGCGGATTCAGTGTCCTGACCGGCTTCAGAGACGAGTTGGGTTCACCAGGGTCTGCGTAAAACAGAGCTTATCTGAGATCGGCGCTGTGCCCAGCTCGATCTCGGCGATTAAAGCTTGAGCCTAGCGACCAAGTTTTGCTTCGCCGCCGAAGACGTGCCTGTGGCACCGCTCTGGTTCGTTTGATCCTGTCGCCTCCAACCCAGCGTACAGCGAGACACCGGCTGTCTAACCGGCGCAAGGCACCCCACCAGAGCCCGGTTCCGTAGGCGAGGTCGTCCAAGCGGCGGCAGATCAGCGCGGTGAGCGGTCCGACGCCCGACCGTTCACGGAGGAACAGCACCAGATCAACGGCGACGGCAGTTACCAGGGTCCGGCGGATCGACCGGCTGACGAACGCTCCTACCGCGGCAGCCGGCCACCAGTGCCGAAGCAGCAGGCTGCTCTCCTGGCGCACGGCCCAGCCCAGGCCGCGGACTGCCAATTGGATGGCAATGATGGTCGTTCCGTTATCGGCGGGCAGGCGTGTGCGGAGGGACCGGGCGGTCGCAGCCACGACGGCTGCGGCGACCGGTACCGACCACCATCTGCGTTGGAGAAGCGCCGCAGCGCCGACAGCCATGGGAACCGATAGGACCGCTGGAGCGACCTTATCGCCGTGCCGGGCGGCGAGGGAGGCCCCGCCTGTGCCGTATAGGACCTTGCGGCCAAGCCAGGCCTGTGCGCTCGGCCGGATGTCGTGGCACACCTCGACTGTCGGGTCGTACCGCACGACGTGGCCGGCATCGACGAGCCGCCAGACGAAATCGACGTCCTCGGCCACCCGCCATGTGTCCTGGAAGCCGCCGCGCAGCAGTGCTGTGCGGCCAACCAGGCACGCCGAGGGCAACCAGCCGAGTTCAGCTCCGGGGCGGACCGGACCCCCGGCCCTGCCCAAGTCGAGGGAGGACGCCGCTGCATCGTACCGCTCGAACCAGCGCGGTCGATCCGTCCGTGCCACGCCGACGACGCGGGGCCCGACCAGCGCAAGCTGCGGATCCGCGCAGTGGCGGGCCAGGTCGAGCAGGGCGCCGGCGCCGGCCTCGACATCGGAGTCGACAAACGCCACCAGCGGAGTGTCCACCTGGGCGAGGCCGGCGTTGCGGGCTCCGGCAGGACCAAGATTTCTGGAAAGTGAAACCAGACGCGCGCCATGCTGTCTTACCACCCGCGAGACGGCTATGGCATCCTCCGAGGCATCGTCGACGACGATGACCTGCAGCGGTGCGAGGGCGGCCAGGCAGCGATCCAGCTGTTCGACCCGGTCCCTGACTGGGATAATCACCGTGAGGTCCGCCAAGGACACCTCGACGCGGTCGAGCACGGGCTCGGCGAGATTGCCGTCGAGGAGGCGACGGGCTAGAGATGCGGTGGCCGGGCCGTCCACGGCCAGTCCGCCGTCGGCGAGCAGGGTGCGTGCTCGCGAACTGAGCCGTACGGTCCGGATAGGCGAGCCGCCGACAAGCAGCCGTCCACGGTCGGCGACAATGAGGTTGTCACGGAGGCGGATCTCGAAGCCGTTTGGCAGCGCCTGACGTCCGGAGAGATTGGAGACGCTCATGCTGAGAATCCTCCGTCGACATGCACGATCGAGCCGTTGAGGGCCGCGGCCTCGCGGCTGCAGCAAAAGGCGATGGTCGCGGCTATGTCGTCCGGGTCAAGGCGTCGTCTGAGCAGCTGGTGGTCGACGAACGCCTTGACGTCGGGCAGGTCGTAGAGTGTGCCGGTGGCAGCCAGCATCGGTGTCCGGGTCGAGCGCGGAGACACCGCGCAGGCGGTGACGCCGGTGCCGACGAGGTCAGCTGCGAGTCCGGCGGCGGGCGTCTCCCCCCAGCGGTTGTCCGCTGGCCATGACGGCAGCCGCGGCGACCACGGCATCGCGCCGTCCCCAGCAGTCGAGGCGGTCTGAACCGCTGTTGCGAGCCCGGCCCGGTCGTGGACGTCAGCGATGTGGCCGACGACGGCGCCGTCCGGGGCAGCGGCCACCAGCAGATCGAGGTCGGCCGTAGTAGCGAGCGGGTACGGCAGACCTGCTCGGTCGCCCTCGCAGCTGTCTACCGGGAGCACAGGGTGGCCGTCCGCGACCAGCCGGCGGACGGCCACGGCGCCGAGGTTCCGCGCCGCGCCTGTAACCAGTACGACGCGGGAGCTCATCGCGCAGCTACCGTTGCGACCGCCGCGATGACGTCGCCCACCATTGAGGCGAGCAGCGCTGCGCCTTCCTCAGCCGTCGCGCCGGCCGGGTCGCCGAGCACCCCGTTGGCCGAGACCGCCCTGATCCCACCCTTGATCATGAACGGGAGCAGCTCGGTAAGGGGGCCAGTGTTGCCGGCCTGAGCCCGCTCGAGCCGGACGTCCCCGGGGCGCAGGTGGAGCATGAGAGAAGTCTCGGTGCGTCCCGCGTGGAGGTCGACCTCTTCGGTAGCGCAGGCAACCCAGGAGACGTCGTGGCCCTCGCCGGCGAGCTGGCGGACCGCGCCCCGCAGCGCGGTGAGGTTGCCGCCGTGCGCGTTGACGAAGACCACCCGCCGGGCCCAGGTGCGCACCGACCGGGTGATCTCGACCAGCACCGTGCGCAGGGCGTCCGTGCCGATGGAGCAAGTGCCGGGAAAATCCTGGTGCTCACCACTGGAGCCGTAGGCCAGCGCCGGCGCCACCAGGACCCGTTCCCCTGCGGCGACCAGTGCCTTGGCAGCGGCGGACGCGACCGCGGTTGCGATGACTGTGTCGGTGTCGAGCGGCAGGTGCGGCCCGTGCTGTTCGATGGAGCCTACGGGCACCAGGACGGTAGCCCCTGCGGGGGTGTCGGGCCAGGTGGCCGAGGACAGCACGGTCATGGCGACCACTCAGCGACTGGTCAGAGCCGGCTCAGGGGCGCCCAGGGCCCGATCGAAACCGTCCGGGATGAGCAGGTGTTGGGGGCGCAGCTCGGTCGTCGAGGACAGCGCCAGTCCGCGCAGGGCGGAGTCGATGCCGCCGGAGAGGATGTCCAGGACGTTCTCGACACCGGCCTGTCCGTTGGCGGCGAGCCCCCACAGGTAGGCGCGGCCGATGAGGACGGCCTTGGCGCCGAGGGCGAGGGCCTTGACCACGTCGGAGCCGCGGCGGACGCCGCCGTCCATGACCACGTCGATCTGGTCCCCGACGGCCTGGGCGATGGGCCGGACCATCCGGATCGCGGCCGGGGTGCCGTCGAGGTTGTTGCCGCCGTGGTTGGACACCGAGATACCTGCCACTCCGGCGTCGACCGCGCGCAGGGCGTCGTCGACGCGGCAGACCCCCTTGAGGACGAACGGAGTCCCGGAGATCTGCTGCCAGATTTCCCGCATCCACGCCACGTCCTCCCAGCTGGGGGGCGGTGTGGTCATCCACTCGTAGTAGGCGCCGAAGAACGTCGGCGCGGGTCCCCAGGACGGTTTTGCCGGGGTTTCCCCGCCCGGCGCAGCGGCCGGCGGCTCGCCTCCGGGCGGGGCGAGGTTGGGGGCGGTGAGGTCGGGCAGTTTTCCGGTCTTGAGGTACTGCCGGCCGAACTGCCCTAGCCACCCCGCCTTGGTGACAACCTTGGGCGCCAGGCGGACCATGGCCTTGAAGTCCATCCTCTCCGGGATCTCCGGGCTGCCCCAGTCGCGGCCCATTGAGAAGGACCAGTCCAAGGTGGCGATCAGGCCGGCGGCACCGGCGGCGTGGGCGCGCTGCATCCGCTGGATCATGGTGTCCCGGTCGCCGGTCCAGTACATCTGGAAGAACGTCGTGGCGCCGGTGGCCGTGACGTCCTCGACAGACTTCGAGGCGAAGTTGGACAGGCCCATGATCGTGCCCCGCGCCGCGGCCGCCCGGGCCACCGCGACCTCGCCGTCGGGATGCACGGCCTGAACCCCGGTGGGGCTGATGATGACCGGCAAACCGATCTGCTGCCCAAACACGGTTGTTGCCTGGCTGCGCTCGGGCTGCTGGCCGACGACGTGGGGCGCCAGGCCGAGCTCGGCGAACGCCGCCTCGTTTTCGGCGATGCTCTGGCCACGCTCGGAACCGGCGACCAGGGCGCCGTAGACCGGCTGCGGGAGCCGCTTGCGGGCGCGCTCATGTGCGACGGCGACGGATTCGAACCAGGGGTTCTGCTTCCAGGGATTCTCGAACTTCATGTGCTTTGCCTTCAGTGGTTGGTGTCCGGGGCTGCCAAGGTCGTATTTGGAAGACCTGACGGGCCCGGGGTCAGAGGGTGGTGGGATCGAAACCCGCGAGGGGGCTCTCGGCGCAGGCTGAGACCGGCGGCCGCTCGGGGCGGCGGGTGAGAAGCTGCAGCATCACCGGCTGATTGCGCGTGGGGGTCTTTTTCGAATGGTCCTGACTGGCCGCAGGGATGACACGGTCCCCGGCCAGCGCCTGCTCGCCGTACCCTTGGACGCATTCGGGGTCGGGGCCGTCCAGCGGTAGGCCGGTGAAGAACTTCGCGGCCATGCACCCGCCGCGGCAGGCGTCGAAGAACTGACACTTCGTGCACGCGCCGCCGGTCTGCGGAGAGCGCAGGTCCTGGAACAACGGTGAGGTCTGCCAGACCCGCCCGAAACCGCCGTCGGCGAGCAGGTTGCCGGCCAGGAAGTTGTCGTGGATGGCGAACGGGCAGGCGTAGACGTCCCCGATGGGATCGATCAGGCAGACCACCCGCCCGGCCCCGCAGAGGTTCAGGCCAGGGAGTGACTCGCCGAAGGCGGCGAGGTGGAAGAACGAGTCGCCGGTGAGCACGTCCTCGCCGTGGGCCATCAGCCAGTCGTAGAGTTCGCGCTGCTGCTCCGGCAGGGGATGCAGTTCGTCCCAGACGTCGGCACCCCGCCCGGACGGGCGCAGGCGCGTGAGCCTGAGCGTGGCACCGTACCGGTCGGCCAGGGCCTTGAACTCATCCAGCTGGCTGATGTTCTGCCTGGTGCAGACCACGGAAATCTTCGCCTCCTTGAAGCCGGCGTCCTTCAGGTTCTGCAGGGCCCTCAGCGCCGTGTCATAGGACCCGGGGCCGCGGACGTAGTCGTTGACCTCCGCGGTGGCACCGTCCAGGGAAATCTGCACGTCCACGTAATCGGTGGCAGCAAGGAAACGGGCCCGCTCGGGAGTGATCCGCACCCCGTTGGTGGAGAACTTCACGCCGACCTGGTGGTCCACGGCGTACTCCAGGAGCTCCCAGAAATCCGGCCGGATCGTCGGCTCGCCGCCGCCAATGTTGACGTAAAAGACCTGCATCCGCTGCAGCTCGTCGATCACCGCCTTGCACTGCTCCGTGCTCAGCTCGCGCGGGTCGCGCCGTCCGGATGAGGAAAGGCAGTGGGCGCACTCGAGGTTGCAGGCGTAGGTCAGCTCCCAGGTCAGGCAGATCGGGGCATCGAGGCCGTATTCGAACTGCTGCACCAGCGTGCCGGTTTGCGGCCTCACCGGACGGCCAATGGGGTGCTCTATCAGATTGGTGCTCATGCGTCGGGTCCCTTCCGGGGGCGGATCATGTCGGTCGCGGCCAGGCCGCGCAGGGCCGCCGCATAGGCGGCATGCTGGGAGGCCGGGACGCCCGCGTGCTCGAGTGCCGTCCGCACATCCGGTGCCGATGCAAGGCCTTGGACGACGGCGACCAGTTCGGGCCGCTTCAGGAAGGTCAGCTTCCGGTTGCCGAAATGGTAGGCCAGTGCCCCGAAGGGCTCGGGCCGCAGCGCCACCGACGGCGAGATCATCCACGGCTCTCCCAGCAGGGCGTCCATCAGTAGACGCCGCACATGCCGTCGATCGAGACCTCCTCGATGAGATCTTCGGTGATCAGCTCGGCCTGCTGATCCTGGTGTTCGGCCTTAGGTTTCATGGTGATCCTCCTTATCCAGCGTGTCCTGACACACATTAATGGCACCAAGGGCAATAAATCTACCCCCTATGCAAAGAAATCGGATTGCGTCATCGGCACGGTAAGTTGCAATGCATGACGAGTCAGCAAGTGCGCGCCAGTGCACGTGGTCGCCCCGAGGTCACCTCCCATGGCGCGATCGAGCAGGCGGCCTTCGCGCTCTTCGCCGAACGTGGCTTCGCGGGCACCACCCTAAATGCAATCGCTGAGCGGGTCGGTGTCGGGCGCCGGACGCTGTTCCGCTACTACCAGTCGAAGAATGACATCCCGTGGGGTCAGTTTGACCGGACGCTTGACCACTTCCGGGCGCTACTGGACCAGCAGCCCGATGACGTGCCAGTACATGCCGGGGTCCATCGAGCGGTGGTTGAGTTCAACCGTTTTCCGTCAGGCGCCCGGCCTTCACACCGCGAACGCATGCGGCTCATCCTGACGACACCGGAACTGCAGGCCCACTCCGTGCTGCGCTATGCCGAATGGCGCCGGGTGATCGCCGAGCACGTCGCCCGCCGCACTGGGGCACAGCCGGACGATCTGATGCCCCAGGTTGCCGGACACGTGTCGCTGGCGCTCTCCCTGGCAGCATACGAGGCCTGGCTCGCCCACCCCGAAGAAACCCACGCGGACGGGCTCTTGGACCTCATCGACCGCGCCATGACCGGTCTGCGGACCTATCTCGAGGCATAGACAGGCAGGCCGCAGTTCCCCGTCTTCCGACCGGGTTATGAGGTGGAGCCTGTTCGGACGCTATGTTAAGGCCGAGGCCAAGGAACTTCATTGGGTCGGCGAGGACTCTTTGCTCATGGGGCAAGAATCATGACCGGCAGAGTCTTGCAAGAATGAAGGCCGGCATCGATTACTCGGTGGGGGCTCGGCGGTTTGGAGTGACAAGACGATTCTTAAGGGCGGAGTGCAGGTCGTCGTCGTATCCGGCGGCGCGGAGCACGGGCATCATGCCGCCCTCCCCGCTCAGGGTTTCGAGCATACCGCGCATGTTATCCTCGTCGGCTCCCATCAGAGGGTGACCGGCGTAGCCGGTGAATGTGCCAGTGGCAGAACGGGGAGGTGTACCGCCACCGTCCAAGCGGTGCAGGACGGTGGCGATGTTGTGGCGGGTGAGGGCGTAGTCGGCGATGATGGTTCTCTGGTCGGTGCCCAGACAGCTTAGGACGACAGCGGCGAGAATGCCGGTGCGGTCCTTGCCCGCGGCGCAGTGGAAGAGCACCCCTCCGTCGGTATAGGCGATTACCTGTAGAGCGTGCAGGATCGTACTCACCCGGTCGCGAAACAGCTGCGCGTACCATTTCCCCACATCACGGGGCGTGCGGATGGCTCGGAACACCTCTGCCATCACCGCAGGGGTGGAGATGCCATCGGTCAGCGGCAGATGGTAGTGCTCGATCTGATAGGCCATCGAGGGTCCGCGGCCGGTCCGGTTCAATTCTTCGGGAGAACGCAGATCGATCACCGCCCGCAGCCCCGCGGACACGAGGTCCTGGAGCTGCTCGTGGGTGGTCAGGCAGATGTCGTCGCTGCGCCACAGTGCGCCGTGGCGGACGTATCCGCCCTCGACTCGGAGTCCACCAAGATCACGGAGGTTGACTAGCGGGGCGAGGGGGACAGCGGTGCCTTCGGTTTCGGGGGTAGTGATCATTGGCCCAGCTTCTCTCGGATTGCGGGCAGGGCGGCGCATCGCGGAAACTGGCCCCGGCATTGGCCGAGGACCGTCAGGCCCCCGTCTTGGCGGGGCCAACCTGCGAAGATTGGCGAGACGTGCAACATGGCCGGCTACTTCCTATCTCGGCGAGCCAGGGGCGCTTCCACTGGCGATCGCCTGCTCAGACCAGCACGTCCGCTTCGCCCGCCTCGTCTTCCTGGCGCGCAACCGGCTCGTTCTGCGCACCGGAGGTGCCGGCCGCATACGTGCCGACCTTCTTGTACACGAGGAAGAGAATGCCGTTGAGCGCGGCGGGGACCAGCGAGAGATACAGGATGGTCGAAGGCGCCATGCCGGTGTTGATGAGGAGGCCGCCTACCACCGGTGTGAAGATGGCGCCGAGCCGGCTGAAGCCCGCCGCCCACCCGATTCCCGTCGAGCGCAGCTCCGCCGGGTAGGCTTGGGCGGCGACTGCGGTGAGCGCGACGCCGGCGCCGACGATCCCGAATCCGAGGAAGAAGCAGAGCGTGGTGATCAGGCCGGTGGTGGGTGTGCCGCCGAGGCTGAGGACGAGGGCGACCGTGGCCGCAATCTGTACGAGGGGGGCAAGGACGAGGATGCCGACGCCGAACCGTGAGCGGTCCATCAGGATGCCCAGGACGATCCCGCCGACGATTCCGCCCAGTGTCGCGACAGATGTGCCGAGGATGGCGGTGGAATCCTGTACACCGGAGGAGACCAACAGCGTCACCAGCCAGCTGAAGACGAAGTAGGATCCCACGATGCCGAGCAGGAGCATCGACCAGACCAGGACGGTGGAGATCGCGCGGCCGTCACGGAAAAGCTCGAGCGCGCTGACCTTGCGCACGCTCTCGGTGTGATTGGCGGTGAAAGAATCCGTGGACCGGTAGGCCCGTGTGCCGTCGATCTTGTTCAGAAGGTGCGCGACTTTCTCATTCTTTCCACGCGCCGCGTAGAACTCGACGGACTCGGGCAGGAAAGCGATCGAGAAGAGCAGGACCGCCAGCGGGAACACTCCGGCTGCGAGGAAGACCGCTGCTCCGCCGAAGTTAGGGACCAGAACCGCGGCGAGGAGTCCGCACGCCATGCCGCCGGCTGCCATGCCGGTGCCGATGATACTGACCGCGGTTGCCTTGAACCACCGGGGGGAGTACTCAGATCCGAGTGCGAACAGGTTCGGAGATGCGGTTCCGATGCCCATGCCGGAGACAAGCCGGAACACGACGAGCGCGGCGACGGATGCAGCGGTGGCTGCCAGCGCTGTGCACACCCCGAACAGGACGATCCCGATCCAGATCATGGGCTTGCGGCCGTACCTGTCCGCCAGCGGCGCGAGTGTGACCGACGCCAAAATCTCACCGACGACTCCGGCGACGATCACGGCAGAGAAGTTGCCGGCAGACACCTCCCACTTCTCGGCCAGGCTGGGGATCGCATAGCCGACCGCAAGTGAGTTGAAGCCGTCTGCGAACCCGAGGAGCAGGCAGAGTATAACCACGCGCTTCTGCAAGTTCGAGAAGCGTGAATTGTCGATAATGCGCGTGATGGCGACGGGAGACGGATTCGACATTGAAGTTCCTCCGGGTGGGCAGTTCGCCATGGGGCGAGTCGATGTTGAGGACAGAAGAGCTGTTGAAGGGCTCCCGGCAGGGATTCACGGCCGTGCTTCAATAAGGCGCTCGGCCAAGCCGTGAAGGCCGGTGAAGGGTGATGCACCCGTCGTGCCGGTTGGCGTCCGATCCAGCCCGGGGAGCCGCACGAGGGCCCCGGCCGTGGGTCGGGATCTCGCCGTCCTTGCATGAGCCGCCGTGCGCGCAGTTCGTCGGCCGGCCGGCAGCCCCTGAACGAGGCACAATCACCACGCTCCTTCAGAGGGGCTGCCGGCCGGGCTGCCGCGGATGCGTCACGAGGATGTGCTGCGTGTCCGAGTGCGGTTCGGTCAGCCGGTGTGTGTCTCGGCCAGAGCAGGGTCGTCGATCGCCGGCCTCGGCCCGTCGGCCGGGGTGCCGATGACCTGCACCTGGGTGTACTCCTCCAGGCCCCAACGCCCGTTCTCCACGCCGAAGCCGCTGGCCTTGTGGCCGAGGAACGGCAGGTGGGGGCTCACGCCAAATCCGTGCTGGTTCACGCTCACCATGCCGGCCTCGAGCCGGGTAACGATCTGTGCGTTCAGCTCCGGGTCCGGACCCCACACGGAGGCGGTGAGTCCAAACTCCGTGCGGTTGGCCCGCCGGATCCCGTCCTCAACGTCGCTATAAGAAACGACCGGGAGGATCGGACCGAACTGCTCCTCGTCGACAATTCGGGACCCGTCGTCGACGTTGTCGAAGATGGTGGGGGCGACGAAAAATCCGGGCCGGTCCAGCGGTGCACCGCCGGCCGCGGCGCGCGCGCCACTTCCGAGCGCTTCGCCGAGGAGCTCCACGACACGGTCGTACTGGGGACGGGTGGAGACCGGCCCCAGTTGCACGCCGTCCTCGAAGGGACCGCCCACCTTGACGGACCGTGCGATCTCGGCGAGTGCCTCGACCATTTCGGAGTGCTGGCTCTTGTGGACGTAGACGCGCTTGATGTCGCCGCAGATCTGTCCGTTATTCATGAACCCGGCCCAGAAGATGGACCCGGCGATCGCCGCGATGTCTGCTCCGGGAAGGACCAGCGCCGGGTCGTTGCCGCCCATCTCTAGGGTGAAGCGCTTGAGGTCGGCCGCCGCGGCTGACGCAATGCTGCTGCCGGCCCGGATGGAGCCGGTGAAGCTGATCTTTCGCGGTACCGGGTGGGAGGTCAGCCGCTCGCCCAGCGGGTCTGGCCCGGTGGCGATGTTGAGGACGCCTGCCGGCAGGAGGTGGGCGATCCGGGTGGCCAGTGCGAGGGATGAGAGCGGGGTGAAGGGCGAGGGTTTGAGAACCACCGTGTTGCCTGTGCGCAGTGCCGGTGCAATGGCCCAGGCGAACTGGATGATGGGTGTGTTCCACGGCTTGATGGCCGCGACGACGCCGAGCGGGCGGCGCACCACCGTGGCCCGGTAGCCCTGGGCGTCGACGATCTCCTCCGGCTCCATCTCGAAGTCCGCGTAGTAACGGAGCCAGAGCGCAGCCAGACGGAACTCCCAGCGCGAGTCCTCGTGCGGCTTTCCGGTCTCCAGTGAGAGCAGGTGCCCGAGGTCGTCGGCGGCAGCCTCGGTGACGTCGGCGATCGCCCGCAGGGCGCTCCGGCGGGAGGCCGAGTCCGCCGCCCAGGCCGGGAATGCGTCTTGGGCGGCCGTGAACGCGGCGTCGACGTGGGCCTGGGTTGCCGACGGAGCCTGGGCGAACACCTGGCCCGTGCTCGGGTTTACGACGTCGAACGTCTGGTCGGTGGCGACCTGCTGGCCGCCGATGGTCATGGTGTACGGGGAGGACATCGTTGTTATCCCTTCGGTTGTGGGCGTGAGCTGGACTGAGTTCTGGCTCACAGTGCCATAAATGGCATTGTGTGTGTTATTTCACTCGCACCGCAAACTGGGCAGCAAAAAGTTCTGTCGATGACGGAATGCATCCCTCCGCGAGGCACCAGTTGAGATGCACGGGGTCGGCAGGTTGTGGTCTGTCTCAGGCCAGTCCCTTGTCACGGCCGAATCCTTCATACGTTGGAGGTGAGGGTGCCACTTGCTCGAGGAAGCAAACCTGAGCGCGTTGTTGCTAGTGAACGGCACGCCGCCATGTTTTTCCAATGCATTTGAGGACGAGGAAAAATGCGTTAGGTACATTTATCGCAAACTTCTGCGTCTTGTACAGCAATTTTCCGAGGCCGGTGGCGCGATGAGCCGTTGCCGTGGTGACATGCAGGGGGCTTCGTTTTCGCCGCAGGTCAGGAAAAGGCCGAAGAAGATATAGCCGACAGCGCAGGCCTATATGCGATGACCGTATATGTCATCAGAAAAAAATGCATTGGACACGCGGGGCCCCATTGGATTGTCTGGATGTGGACACTCGTTGTCGTTCGCCAGCGTCCAGCGCGGGCGCCGGAACCAACTCACTCAAAGGAGCGTGAAGACGTGGCAGGTCGTCTTGAGGGCAAGGTCGCATTCATCACCGGGGGCGCCAAGGGGCAGGGCCGCAGTCATGCGGTGCGGCTTGCCCAGGAGGGCGCCGACATCATTACGGTTGATCTCTTGGAAGACATCGACTCGGTCCCTTACAAGCTCGGGACGAAGGAAGAGCTGGAGGAGACGGTTCGCCAGGTCGAGTCTCTCGGCCGCCGGATTGTCGCCACCAGAGCCGACGTACGCGACTACGAGGGCCTCGCGGAGGCCCTAAACGACGGCGTGGCACAGCTCGGTCGGCTTGACATCGTCAGCGCCAACGCAGGCATCGTCAGTGGCTTCGCGCCGGCCGAGACGCTGGACGAGGTCACCTGGCAGGACATGCTCGACGTAAATCTCACCGGCCCCTGGCACACCGCCAAAGCGGCGATCCCGCATCTTCGTGCCAGCGGCGGCGGATCGATCACCATCACCAGCTCCGTGGTCGGGCTGAAGGCGGCGCAGAACGTCGCCCACTACGTTGCCGCCAAGGCCGGTGTAGTCGGCCTCATGCGCAACCTGGCGCTTGAGCTGGCCAAGGACAAGATCCGCGTCAATACCATCCACCCCACCACGGTGGCCACGGACATGACGTTCAACGACCCGACCTACCGAGTCTTCCGCCCCGACCTGGAGAATCCGACCAAGGAAGACTTCATCGAGGCCACCCACGGTTTGAATCCTTTCCCGATCAACCTCATCGAAGCGATCGATCTGAGCAACGCGCTGCTGTTCCTTTCCTCCGACGAGGCCAGGTACATCACCGGCGTCGCCCTTCCTGTGGACGCCGGCAACTCCATCGGTTAGGGCTCTGCGAAGCCACTTCTGCCGCAGTTGCGCCCGACCCCGGTCGCGGCGGGCGCAACTGCGGCATCGGCCGGGAGCGAGTCCACAGCGCTCCTGGCGGAACTGTAGGTAAAGAAGCAAGATCCTTATGACCAATCCGGGCGGTAGCCACGGGAGCAGTTCTTTCAGCGCCCGCCGACGCCGGAACTTGGACCTCATCGCCGCGTTGGCTCCGGAGGATGCGGGAGATCATCCCGGCCGCGCTGATGCACGCCATGCGGCAAGGACAAAATAAGCAACAAGGTAGTGTCAAGACATGCTGGGTCTGCATAAGCTGCATGATTTCGTGACTCTGGCCTGGAGCGACAGGTATCTCCGGGCAGGGGCAGCCCTGCACCTTTCCCGGTCCGCGCTCACCCGGAACATCCGGACCCTTGAACGGCGCTAACGGGGAGAGCCAGGTGCGGGAGGGACTCATAGCCGACTACATCATCGTCGGCGCCGGTGCAGCCGGCTGCGTTCTGGCCGACCGGTTGAGCCTGGACGGTTCCCGGCGCGTACTGCTCCTCGAGGCGGGTCGGCGAGCCCGCCACCCCTTTGTCTCGGTCCCCAAAGGATTCATCGTCACGATGCAGTCCGCACGGATCACCTACGGCTACACGACCGAACCGCTGGCCAACGGGCGGGTACAGACATGGCTTCGTGGCCGCGCCCTTGGTGGCTCAACAACCGTCAACGGTTCGATGTATCTACGCGGCGAACGCCACTATTACGACCGCCTTGCGGACGAGCTCGGTGCTACCTGGGCCTGGCCGGCATGGGAACGTGCCTTCCAGGCCGTCGAGAGCCGCCTGCCGGTGCAGGCCGTAGCCGCGGACGATGACGTTGCAGCGGCGGTACTGGATGCCTTTTCCCTGTCCGGCATGCTGACAGTCGCGGACCTTAACTCATCGTGCGGACAACGCTCCGGGGCCACCCCGGCAACGATCGTGCACGGGCGACGAGCGACGGCTGCCACAGCCTTTTTATCGCCAGCATCACGGCGTGCGAACCTGAGGGTGGTTACCGGGGCACAGGCCCTCCGTCTGACGCTTGACGGGGCGCGCGTGACCGGCGTCGTGGTCGTCCAGGACGGTGAGGCGGTTCTCCACCGCGCCCGGCGTGAGATCGTCGTGTCTGGCGGTGCGCTCGAGACCCCGCTGTTGCTCGAGCGTTCAGGCATCGGTGATCCCGCAGTCTTACGCAGGTCCGGGATCGAGCCACTCGTTGAATCCCGGGCCGTGGGCGAGGGCTTGGTCGAGCAGCGCTCGGTCATCGTCAAGGCCAGGCTGCGCGAAGGGCTGGGGGACGGGCCGCTGCTCGACAGCCCCACAAAAGTCGCGGCCCAGGCCACCCGCTATCTGCTCACCAGAGGTGGTCCGATCGCGACGGGCCCCTATGAGCTCGCCGGTCTCGCCGACAGCACAGGACGCGATACTCCGGACCTCCAGATCCTCACCTCGAGGCTGGCAACTGATGACAGCGGGTTGCGCGTGGCCGACCATGCAGGCCTGATGATGCAGGGCTATGCCGTGCAGCCGAGCAGTGCCGGTTCGGTCCATGTCAGTGGTCCGCTGCCGACGGACCCGCCGCGCATCGACGCCTCGGCGCTCACCACGGGCGAGGACCGTCATTTGACGGCCGTGGTGCTGGATCGTATCCGTGATGTGCTGGGGGCCGGCCCGCTTGCCGGCCTCATTGTCGGAGAGGAGGTGCCCGGCGCCTCCGTGCAAGGTGAGGACGGCGCCACACGGCATGCCTTGGATGCCGGTTCCGGGATCTTTCATGCCGTCGGCTCCTGTGCCATGGGAGACTCGGAGGAAGCCGTTTTGGACACGCGACTGCGCGTGCGCGGCGTCGAGGGCCTGCGTGTGGCCGATGCCTCGGTCTTCCCGCGACAGCCCTCCGGCGGAACGGCGGCGCCCACCATGGCGCTCGGATACCTCGCAGCGCAGACCATGATCGAGGATGAGGCGTGAAGGCCGCGCATCCCCGCGCATGCCGTTCCCGATGCCGGGGCGGCGACGCCCGGCTCGGTACGCAGAACCATCCTGGGGAGGATTCAGGGTGCAGGCCTCCCCAGGACGGGTGCGACAGCCGGTGACGGCGCCGCCGGCGAGGCGGCGTCCAGCGGCGCCGTGGCCGCTAGGTGAAGGCGGGCGTGCGGAAGCTGTCCAGCGATTCGAGATCGTCGATGGCCGTAGCGATACGTTTGACGAACTCCATCGTCGTGTCCCGCGGCTGCATATCCGGCATGGTTGCCGGGGGCTCCACGCAGATCGTCCACCATGTCAGCGCGGTCATGAGCTGACGGCGGTAGATGTCCCAGGCCTGGTTGAAGTCAGGAACCGGTGCGCCGGCCTCGCGCATGAGGTCCAGATACAGTTCGATGAGCTCCCGCTCCCACTGTCTGCGGTCCTCCACGGTGAGCGCCGTCGACAGAGTGTAGGCCAGGTCCCGGCCCCAGTGCCCCCGCGAGACGCATTGCCAGTCGGCAAGACCCATCTCCCCGTTGCCGGCGACGTACCAGTTCTTGAGGTGGACGTCCCCATGCGCCAGCGTGTACGGCAGGCTCTTGTGGTCGTCCACCGAGGCCACCGTTGCCGGCCAGATCTCGTCGAAACGGGCGTACAGCCGCTCGGGGATAACCTCCTCGGCGCCGAGGAAACCGGCCTGCGAGCCCTCCTTCATCCCCATGTTGAGGGTCTTCCGGAAGAACTCGGGCCAGGTTTGGACGTTCTTGGCCTTCGCTCCCAGCTCGGTTCCCTCGTGGCAGGCGGCATGGAGCCCCGCCAGGAGCCGGATCTGGCTCTTGGCGCGTTGAAGGCTGATCGTGCTGGCATGGTTCAGGAATTCGCTTCGCCCGGTCAGATCCTCGAGCATAATCATTGAGTTGAACGATTGGTCGTCGACTCGGGCGAAATAGCTCTTCGGTGCTTCGATCTCGATCTGCGGCCGAATCTGGCTGTAGAAGAATTCCTCACCGGATGCCGAATTTGCGGCGCCGAGCACAATCCGGTTCACAAGATCGTGGCTTGCCTTGCAGAACAACGCGGACGGAAGGCCGGCCGCCGTCCCGGCCTCGTTGTAGGTGAGGTGGATGATCCTGCGGTTCGAGGACCCGTTGTCGGGCGCACCGAGCCTGTGGCCCACTACCGCGGCACCAGGGAAGTTGGCGCACAGGACGTCTGTGAGCCACTCATCTGTGATCGATTCGTAGGCCAGCGGCAGTTCGCCCACTGCCAGCGGGATTTCGAGGCGCTGCTGGTCGGCCTCGTACGCTTTGGTTACCCGTGCGATGAATTTTTCGTCCATCCCGGATTCTCCTTAATTCCCGATTCATGGGATCAAACATCTACTGACGGAATACAACTTTCGGTAACACCCTCCGCACAGGTCGTTCCACGGGCTGGTCGGACTTTTCGCGGAGTACATTTGCTCGCCTGGTCCAGCCGAAGCGCAGAGGACCGGTCGTGTTCCCTGGGCAGGTCAGGCGGGGCACCAACGACCGCTCTGCTTACAGGTCAAGCACGAGCTTCGGCGAGAGAGAGCGCGAGACGCAGATTGTCATGCATGTGCCTGCCTCGCGCTCTCCGGCACTGAGGATGTCGTCCTTGTGGTCCGGCGTCCCCTCCAGCACGTTGGTGATGCAGGTCCCGCAGATCCCGCTTTCGCAGGAGCTGATTACGTCGATGCCGGCTTCGTTGACCACTTCGAGAATGGATCGCTCCGGTGGCACGTTGAGCTCGAGGTTGCTGCGGGCGAGTTCGACCGTGAACGCTCCGCCAGGAGCTAGGGCGAGCGGCTTAAACCGCTCGACGTTCAGGGCGTCGGGAGCCCAGTGGGCGCTGGCGCGCTCGACGGCATCGAGCAGCGGCCCGGGGCCGCAACAGTAGATCTTTGTTCCCGGTGCCGCATCCCTGAGTTCCGTTGCCAGGTCGAGGAGCCCGAACTCGTCCTCAGGCCGTACGGTAACGGTGTCGCCGTATGCCTCAAGCTCGTCCAGGAAAGCCATCGAGTTGCGGGTCCGTCCGCCGTATAGCAGCCGCCACGGGACCCCGGACGATTCGGCACGTGCCACCATCGGCAGAATCGGTGTGATGCCAATGCCGCCGGCGATGAAGACGTAGCCATCGGCTTCTTTCAGGGCGAAGGAGTTGCGCGGGCCGCGGACCTGCACCTGCTCGCCCTCCATCAACCTGTCGTGGACGTACTCCGATCCGCCCCGGCTCTGGGGCTCGCGCAGCACACCTATCCGCCAGCGTGACCGGTCGCCAGGGTCCCCGCAGAGGGAGTACTGGCGCACGAGGCGCGGACCCAGCACGAGGTCGATGTGGGCGCCTGGCTCCCACGCGGGCAGCTGTGTACCGTCGTCGGGGGTGAGCTCCAGGGCAACGACACCGTCGCTGGCCTCCGTTCGGCAGGACACCGTGAGCGTGCCTTCGAACTCGCCGAGCTTGCGAGCTGTAAACGCCCCGGTTGTCGTGGTCATGCGCGTGCTCCCTCCGTGACGTCTTCTACCCGGTCCACGCCGACGGTCCGCAGAGCGCTGCGGATGTCGTCCACGAGGAGCTCGGGCTGCTCCGAGGCGGCGAAGTGGCCGCCCCGGGGCTGCTCGGTCCACCGCTGGACGTTGTAATGATGCTCGGCTATGCGCCGTGTCGTTCGGTACAGCTCCTTGGGGAAGACCGCTACGTAGGTGGGCGTCTCCACCCGCTCGGCCGAGGGCCCCATCATCCCTCCGGCAGCCGTCTCGTAGTACAGGCGGGCGGCGGAACCGGCCGTCTGCGTCAGCCAGTACGTCGTGATGTTGGCCAGGAGCTCGTCCTTGGTGAGCACCGATTCCAGGTCGCCCCCGTTATCGGTCCAGGAGTTGAACTTCTCGACGATCCACGCTGCCAGTCCTGCCGGCGAATCGTTGAGTCCATAGGCCAGCGACTGCGGCTTGGTGGCCTGGATGGCGAGGTAGCCAGTTTCCGTGGCGTTGTAAATGGCCTGGTCGGCCTCGAGCCGAGCCTCTTCGGGCGTGGCTTCGCCGTCCTCCGGGCGCCGGCCGCCGGTGACGAGGAACGTGAGGTGGATGGCCGTGACCCGCTCCGGGTGCCGCAGTGCGAGCTGGCCCGCGACGACCGCCCCGTAGTCGCCACCGTGAACAAAGTAGTGGTCATAGCCCAGACCCTCGAGCAGCTCGGCGAAGGCATCGGCGATCCGGCCGGGGTGCCATCCCGGCTCCCGGGTGGGGCCGCTCCAGCCGAAGCCGGGCAGGGAGGGGACGACGATGTCGAACGCATCCTCGGCGTTGCCGCCATGGGAGACAGGGTCGCTCAGCGGACCGATGACTTTGCTGAATTCCGTCGTCGTGCTCGGCCATCCGTGCAGCAGGACGAGAGGGCGTGCTCCCTTGTGGGGCGAACGGACGTGGATGAAGTGGATTTTTTGGCCATCGATCGTCGTGGTGTACTGCGGCCAGGCGTTGAGCTCGGCCTCAGTTTTGCGCCAGTCGAACCCGTTGGCCCAGTATTCCAACAGTTCCCTGACGAAGTCGATGTTTGCGCCGTAATTCCAGCCGGACTCGGGGATCTGGTCGGGCCACCTGGTGGCGGCGATGCGGGACCGCAGGTCGTCGAGCTCTGCCTGGGGAACGTTGACGGTAAAGGGCGTGAAGTCCATCGGGATCTCCTTTTGAGGGAATGGGTGCTGGCTCAGTCGCGGCTGAGGGAGCCGAGCCGGTCCCAGTCGGCCTGGACCCGCTCACGCAGGGACTCCTCGGCCATCCATGAGGTGTCGCGCAACATCGATACCGTCTCCATGAACTTGACGGCGACGTCCGCGTCTTCCGTGGCCAGTGCCAGCAGGCGGTCTGCGTACTGGGACTCGGGCCGATCCCTCACCTCGACGGCGACACCGTCGACCTCGACGCCGGGAATTCCGTAGTCCGAGCTCGTGGAGAACTCCCAGAAGGGCGCGAGGAACTCTTGATAGCCACGCTGGAAGTCTGCGGTGAAGCCATCATCGAGGCCCTTGCCCGCCGCCTTCCGAGCGCCAACGGCGTTGCCGAGCCGCTGGGCCGCGAAGGCGGCCATGGACATGCCCTGTCCGTAGATGGGGTTGAACGCGGCGCAGGCATCGCCGACGACGACAAAGCCCTCGGGCCGGTCCGGCATGCCGGCAAAATCGCGCAGGCGGTTGGAGGTGTTACGCCAGGCCTCGACGGGTTCCACGGTCCCAAACTGGTTGATCATGTCGATGAAGTCGGTGAATCCGAAGCTGGAGATGTACTCCTTGAAGCCTTCCAGATCCTGGGGCGGGAAGTCCCCGGCACAGCCTTGGGCAGTGATCACGTAGCGGTTGCCTTCCTGACGCCACATCGCGCCGCCCCGGGTGGCGGCTGTGCCCTCGCCGGTGACAGTGGGCCCGATGTAGGTGGAGTGCCAGTCCGGGTGCCAATCCTCAGGGACCTCGACGTAGGTGGTGGCATAGCCCCACCGTGCGTTGATGACGGTTTCCTTCGGCTTCTCGTAGCCTGCCTCCTCCAGCCACTGGGGTGCCTGGGAGGGGCGCCCGCTGGTGTCGACGACGAGGTCCGCCTCGATGACGGAATTCTCCTTGGTCGTGAGATTTTGCACCTTCAAACCAGTGACACGACCGTCATTGACCACCAGGCCCAGGGCCTGGGTACCCTCCACGAACTCCACGTTGCCGAGCTTGCCGGCGCGCCCACGGATGTACCATTCGAGGTAGCGCCGGGTGACAGCCAGCATCTCGTGCTCGGTGGGCACGCGCGGGAACCATCCCGCCTTTGACGCATACCGTGAGTCCCGAACGAGGATAGGCTTCGGCGCCCCGCCCGCATGGACCTCCTCGGTCAGCCCAGGGAAGATTTCCTCCAAGGCCAGACGGCCACCTACCGTGAGTGTGTGGAACTGGTAGGAGTGCGGGACGCCCTTGCGCTTCGCAGGCTCCTGCGGAAGCTCGTCGCGCTCGACGACGATCACCTTGTCGAAATGGGGCGACAGGGTGGCCGCCACCGAGGACCCTCCGATACTCGCGCCAACAACGACGGCGGTACCGAATGCGTTCTGCGAACTGGATGACATCTTTGTCCCTCATTTTTCTCGGTTGGGAATAACGAGATGGAACGGTCTGCCGGGGGTGAATCTGCGAAAGAACTGCGGTATTCAGGATTTCCGAAGACCAGCCCTCGCATTACCGTGCCGTCACTTCGAGCCGCGGCCGGGCGTTCCATCTGTAGATTGATCCTGAGGGCACCAGACGTATGTGTCCAATGCAGAATATAACTGCATAATTGCGCCCTGCGCATAAGTTGGCACCAATACCGCCGGCAAGTCAGCAGTGGGCAGGCGGAGGCAGAGACGCGAGCTCCGGCTCCAGCCGGCATCGCGTTTTCCGCAGGTACTACCGGAAGTCTCCGGCGGCCGATCCTCCCGGCCCCGCCGGCGGAAGAGCCGAAAGATGTGCGGCGGATTCCTCTGCCACGCCTTCCACTGCAGCGGGTACCGCATGGCTGGTGGTGGCACGTACCTGAACTTCTCGGCTCCGCCAGCTGCAACCTTGGCTTCCGCACCTCCCAAGATCGCAAAGCTTGGCCTTGATGCACCGGTGGGACTCTGGGGCCAGGGCCGCAGTTAGAGGCGAAATGTCCAGCAGGCCCCGGATGCAGCTGCCGGTTCTCTGCCCGGCGAGGTCGCCGCCGAAGCCGCGGAGCAGACCGGACTACCTTTGTCACGGCTGATGGTCAGAGGGTTGTCCGGGCGGGGGTGGCTGCGAGCCTGTAGTTGGCATTCTGATCCCGGCCGTATGCTGCCGAGGCCACGTCGTGAGAGAACTCCCTGGTTTGCGTTCCCGGTAAAGACCTATGCCGGCAGCCGGACCCTAATGACCCGCCCCGTGGTTAGGGTGCAAAGGGAGCGAGGCGGGACGATCTTTTTCGGCGGCTCAGGTCCGCGGTAACGGGAAGACCTCATGAGGTTCCCTCTGACTTCCCTGGGGTGGCGGGGACAGGCCCGGTCCGGCGCAGCCACCCGTCGTGACCGGCAGAACGATGCCGTCGAAAACGGCGGTGCGTTGATAATGCTGGTGCTCCCTGGCGGAAACGCCCGTCCCCAAAGGCATCCGCGAGGTATCTCTCCAGGTCTCAACCGGATCTGTTCATCCGGGCGCGCCACCTGGTATTCCCTATCGGGTCAAGACGTGCTCGTCGCGTTCGTAGGTCATTCCGTAGGGCACTTCGGGGCTGATGGCGACGGTAAAGGTATGCTGCCGGTGACGCGTTACGAGGATTCCGTGGCGTTTTTCGGCCATGGCCACAAGGCGCATATCTTCGGCGGCACTTTCGAGTTGCCCCTGGACGGTGTCCCAGCCGCTTCCGGCGGGGGGATGAACGGTGATTTCTTGAAGGTGGTTTTTCACGAAAGATGGTTCTTTCAGGGAAGGGGCGGAGAAGCCCGGGCCGACAGGTACACCTGCGATGCGCATCACGGCTCTGCCAGTTCAACTCCACCACACCTTCACTGTCCAATGCATTTTTCGCCGTGAACAAATACAGTCTGCGTATATTGGCGCGATGACAGCGGCCCCCAATTGCCAGGCCCACCGGTACATAGGGCTAAGCGGCGCCCAGTGCTGCGGCAAGGCAGTGGCCCGATGCTGGAGAACGGCGAGGAGAAGTTCCGCCTGCCGATTCACATACTGGCCCGCTCCCCGGGCGGGCCAGCCCTGTGGTATCCGGCCTCCTGGTTCCCTATAGGACCACCTGACTCCCGCCGCCGAACGGCCCGGCGATGACGGCGGTGCAGCCGTGGCCGGACGGATGTGCGCAGTGGAGGCTCAAAGGCGCGACACCTGTGCGTGCTGCCGGGGCCGGCATCCTACGTAGGCTTGCCGGAGAGCCGCTCATCCGTCGGTTCCCTCCGGGTGACGATGCCCGGCGACGAAGTTTTGAGAAGTCTTGAAAGGACACAGAATGGCAATGAAGCGTGCCCGCGCCACATTCGATTCGATCCTCGCCGAAGGCCGGAGGCCGACCGGCGTGTTCGTCATGTCAAGTGATGCATCCACTACGGCTGTCTACGGTTCATCCGGCTATGACTGGGTGCTGATTGACCGCGAACACGGTGTCATGGACAACTCACACATGATCAGCCACCTGCTGGCAGCCCAGGCGACCGGGCTGGTGCCGATCGTCCGTGTGCTCGAGAACAACCCCACGCTGATCCAGCAGTCACTGGATGCGGGTGCGCAGGGCATCCTCGTCCCGAAGATCGGGTCGGCCGATGAAGCCCGGCGCGCGGTCGCGGCCACGCGCTACCAGGCCGGCGGCCGCGGCATGTGCCCGGTCGTTCCGGCGACAAACTTCTCGGGCAGCAACTGGGGTGGCTACAGCACCGAGATGAACGACAACGTGATCCTGATGCCGCTGATCGAGACCAAGCGCGGCGTCGACAACATCGAAGAGATCGTCTCGGTGGAAGGCGTCGACTATATCTTCTTCGGGCTCGCCGACCTCTCGCAGGACCTGGGGATTGATATGGAAGCCGACCTGGACCAGTTGGTGGAGCTCTGGGAGCATGTCGCGGCGACCGCCCACAAGCACGGCGTCCGCGCCGGTGCCCCGCTCGGCTACGGCTTCGACGCGCTGGCCGACTTCGGAAGCCTGGACAGCGACATGTCGACGCTCCGTGCGGCGGCCGAACGCTCGATCGCCGCGTACCGCTCCTCCGAACCGGCGCTCGTGGAGTACCAGCCGGCCCAAACCCTGCTCGGCAGGTAACGGAACATGCTGTAAGGGGATCCCTGGACAGGGATCCCCTTACAGCATGGCAGCTCAGCCGGTGACCAGAGTTACCGGGTCCAGTTCCGTGCCCGGTGGATAGACCTCGTCGAAGGTGTGTATGCCGCTGGCGAGCAGGCGCGGAACCGCCCGCCAGTTCCGGTTAGGATCAAGACGTATGTCGGCCAGTTCGGCCAGCACCAGGCGTTCGGCGGTCCGCTCGAGGAAAGCCGGATGCATGATGGACAGCACTGCTCCGCCTGCGTCGATGGTGATCCACGGATCGCGGACCCGCACGTACAACATGTCGCGGTAACCGCTGAACAGGACCGAGCCGTGGAACCGGAGGGTTCCCCGCTGGGCGGCGGCGTCCCATTCGGACCCGGTGTCCGTATCGAAGGCGAAGGCGCCGCCTTCGATACGCCCGGCGCCGGGCAGCAGCTGCTCGGCGCCGTCGGCCAGTGCCAGCACATAGTCGCGGAAGCTCCGCTTGACCCCCCAGAGCAGTTCGCGCGGCAGCGCTGGAATCAGCGGCCCGGCGGGGGCCTCAACCGGTGGGACGGTGCCGGTCAATTGTCCGGCGCCACTTCCACGGTCAGACCGTCGAGCTCCGCGCAGGCGCGGATCTGGCAGCCCAGCCGGCTTGCCTCCGGCCGGTAGCTGTCCATCATGTCCATCAGGTCGGCTTCGTCGGCCGACTGCGGAGGCAGCTTGCCGGTCCACTGCGCGTCGACATAGACGTGGCACGTTCCGCACGACAGTTCGCCGCCGCACTCGCCAATAATGCCGGGCACGTCATTGCCGAGGGCGATGCGCATGAGAGACTCGCCGTCGGCTCCTTCAACCGTGCGGACCGTGCCGTCGGCCAGGGTGAAGTTAATGGTTCTCATAGGAGGGGCCTCCTTTATGCTGTGGCCAGGGCGGGCGAGGGGCGGTCTACCGGAGTGAACTTCACCGGCATGGACGTGAAGCCCGTGACGCTGCGGTCGGCGATCCATGCCGGCTCGCCGTCGTCGACGAGTTCCAGGTCGGGAAACGTGCTGAGCACCGTCTTGAAGAACGCCGAGAGTTCCAACCGCGCCAGCGCGCGGCCCAGGCAAAGATGGATTCCCGTGCCGAGGGCGAGATGCTCGTTCGGGGTGCGGCGGATATCGAAACGGTGCGGATCTGCGAAGACCCGCTCGTCCTTGTTGGCCGAGGCCAGGAAGCCGACCACCCAGTCGCCGGCCTTGACACGCTTGCCGTGGTAGTCGAAGTCCTCGGTCGCCAAGCGCAGGCGGTTCTTTGCCGGAGTGCTCCAGCGCAGCACCTCTTCGACGGCACTCTTGGTGAGGGAGGGGTCATCGAGCAGCAGCTGGCGCTGGTCGGGATTCTTCAGGAAGAGCCAGGTGCCGACGGCGGCTGCGTTGCGCGTGGTTTCCAGGCCGCCTCCAATCATGGTGACGAACCAGATCTTCATTTCGTGGACGCTCAGCTTGTCGCCGTCGATCTCGAGATTGCCGATCACGGTGGCGAAATCATCCTTCGGGTCCTGGCGGCGCTTGAGCGCCAGCTCGGTGCAGTAGTCGAGCAGCACCTTGTGTCCGTGCAGCGAGGTCGCGACCTCGTCGCCGTCGATGATCCACCGGGGGTCTGCTGCGGCAAGCCACTGCCAGGAGGCGATGCGCAGCATGTCCCAGTCCTCGCGGGGGACTCCGAGCATCCGCAGGATGACCTTCATGGGCAGATCCGCCGCGAAGTCCTCGACGAAATCAGCCTGGCCGCGGTTTCCGACTTCTGCGATGATCTCGTCGACGATGCCGTGCACGTCCTCGCCGAGACGGGCGATCGCAGGGACGCTGAAGTGCTTGTTGATCGGCTTACGGTACAGGTCGTGGATCGGGTCGTCGTTGGTGGCGATGCTGATGTCCCAGCCCTGGGCGTGCCGTTCCTCGGGGGTTCGGCGCTTCGGGGACCGGGGAATGCGGGTGTCCCAGCGGGAGCTGAAACGCTGCGGATTCAGCAGGTAGTCCTTGACGTCCTCGTACCGAGTGATTGCCCAGTAGTTCTTGCCGTAACTGGAGTCTTCCGTCCAGTGCACGGGATCCTCGTCCCGCAGGCGCTTGAATGCCTCGTGGTATTCGCCGGTTGTATACCAATGGGGGTCGAGCATCTTGTTGTCGTACTCGGTTAAGCCGCTCATGACAGGTTCCTTTCGGTCTTGCTCGTTGAGGGATGCCGCGTCTGTCGTGTCCCTGCAATACTCGCGCCGAAAGAAAGGTGTGTCTAATGCATTATTTATGAACTAGTTATGTTCTGCATATATAAAAACCCTGCCTTGAGCAGCTCAGTCTGCGCTTGGGGGGCGATCCGGCCCGCAGCCGCACCCTGTTAGCTGCCTGCGTAGAGCAGGGTAATGCGAAGTCCGAGGATGGTGGCAAGGCGGTCTTCGGGGTGTTCCCAGGAAAGCCCGTATTTGTCCTGCAGGCGCCGGAAGCGGGCGTAGAGCGTGGTGCGATGCATGTGGAACTCGGTGGCCAGTTCGTCATTATCCTTCTCGCGCTCCAGATAGCTGCGCAGCATGCGCAGCAGGGTCCCGTCCTCGGAGGCGACGAGCAGGCGCACCCGTGGGTCGATCGAAGCCTCCGCAGCCGAGCGGTCGAGGGAGAGCAGCGTGCGCCACGATCCCATCGTGTCCCACGCCGCGACGTTCGAACCGGTGAGCCCGGACTTCGCGAGCTGCAACGCACGAAGCGCGGTGCGGTAGGACAGGTAGGCCTCGGCGAGGCCAGGGGAGGATCCACCAATTCCAATGGCGACACCGGACACGGCGCCGGAACCGCCGGCGAACCGCACGCGGCTGGCAACACCGTCGGGGTCCAGGTCCTCGGTGACCAGATAGACGTAGAGTCCGTCGATCTCACTCCACGGTGAACGTGCGCCAAAAACCCGCGACCAGAACGGCATGGAGTGGTCCCGACCTGGGGGTGCCAACACCACGGTGCGGCTAGGCCTGTCCGCAGGGGATCCGAGGCAGCCCTTGAGTTCCTCGACCGCGATCTGCCGCTCGTCGGCATTGGTGCTGAGGAGCGAGCGCACCGCCGCCTGCGACGTGGACCGGGGCATCCGCACGAGTTCGATCTGCCGCGCGACGGCCTCGAACTCGTCGGCGAACCGCTCGAGGGCTTCGTCGGTCACACGGCGGTCCGGGTCGATCAGATACAGAAGGCCGGCGATGTGTCCCTGGGTGCGCAGCGGGACTATCACCCGTTCGAGCCGTCCGGCTGCCGGGTCGGCCGGCAACCGTGTAGTCGACTGCACGTGCCGGGCAAAGTCGTTGACGGGGCGGGTCGCTTCATCGCTGTGCCGTCCAAGCACCGACTGTTGCCTTACCTTATCCGTCTTGTCCAGAGGCTGGCTTGAGTAGGCCAACATGCGGTCCTGCCTGTCGGTAAGGGTGACGGGAGTGCCGAGGGCGGCATAAAGGCGGTCGACCAGGTCTTGCATCTCGAAACTCACGCGCAGAACCTCCGGTATTGCCCACATGCCCGGCACCTCGAAAACCTGCCTTTGGGCAGGGTGCCTGCTGACCATTGTGCCTGATGGCGACGAACCGTCGCGTTCCGGACGCCGAAACCGCTACCCCTATAGCTGGCTACCGCCAGGTCCTGCTGCCTAGCCTGTGCTCACAGGCATAACCCGGTTTGGGCCGCCGTTTCGCCCCATCGTACGTACCCACGGCGGCGCGAGACCCAAAGACGGGAAGCCCGGCCGCTTAACGGAAAGGCAATCGTGAACAATCAGACCTCTGTGACCTCCATCCGTGATGGCGCCGCGGTATCCGCGGCCGGGACCACGGCAACCGCTGTCGTTTATGAGGCACCCCGCACCTTTTCACTGCGGGAACTCCCGCTTCCCGAAGTGGGTCCCGACGACGTGCTGCTGGAAGTCACCCTCTGCGGCGTCGACGGCTCCGAGCTGCACATGTTCAACGGCGAACTGGAAATGTTCAACGGGCGCGCCCCACTCATTTTCGGGGACGAGATCGTCGGGCGCATCGCCGCCATCGGCGAGGCAGCCCGGGAGGAGCGGGGTCTTGACATGGGCGACTTCGTGACCGTGGAGTCCCGCTGGCCCTGTCCCGAGGGCTGCCGCCACTGCGACCGCGGCCAGTACTTCATCTGCCTGAACAACACCGGCCACCGCGGCTATGGTTCGATCCCGCTGGCCGAGGCCCCGTCGCTCTGGGGCGGCTATGCCTCGCATGTGTACGTGCCCAGGAACGCCCTGCTCTACAGGATTCCGCCGCAGCTCTCGGAACGGGCCGCGCTTTTCGCCTGCTCGGTGCTCGCAAACGGACTGCGCTGGACCGAGGTCTCCGGGGCCGGCCCCGGCAAGACCGTTGTCGTTATCGGGCCCGGCCCCCAGGGGCTCGCCAGCGTGCTGGCAGCTGTCCGGGCCGGCTCCGCAGTTGTCTCCGTCGGCTTGGAACGTGACGCCGAACGGCTGGCTGCCGCGTCGTCGCTCGGGGCAGCGCACACGGTGGCAATCGCGCCGGGGGAGAACCCGGGCGAGACCGCGGAACGCATTCGAGCGTTGGTCGGCGAGGTGGACATCGTGATCGAGGGGGCCGGCTTCGCGCCGGCGAAGCAACTGGCGTACGAGGTGGTCTCGCCCCTCGGAACGGTGACCAATGTCGCCGTCGCATCACCGATTGAGCAGCCGGTCAACTTCCAGCAGATGCTGATGAAGGAAATCAAGATGCTCAACCCCATGTCGCACCCTCACACCGTCGGCAAATCTCTCGATCTCGCCGTCGAGCTGCTCGAGAACGGTCTCGATGTGGGCAGGCTGGTCACCCACGAGTTCGCGCTGCGTGACGCGGCAGCCGCCATCGACGTCGCCGCCAACCGCACCGAGGAGTCCCCTATCAAGGTCGTGCTCAACCCCGCGCTCTAGCTGTATCAAGCCGACCCCCTGCACCCCTTTGGGCCGGCAACCGGGTGAGGGCCGGGGCGCCAAGCCGCCTCGGTCCTCACCGTTCAGCGCGCGAAGGGCGGCATGGTGCCACGCAGCCGCGCGGTCATCTGCGAGCAGGCCGCGGCGAGATCGGCCGGCAGCGGGTCCCGCGAGAGCGCCGTCAGATTGGCGGCGAAGTGCGGGGCCCGCGACCCGCCGACAAGCACGCCGGAAACCAGCCCGTCCTGGACGAGCAGCCAGCGCAGGGCGAGTTCGGGCAGGGTGAGCCCCGCGTCGCCAGCGAGGACATCGAGCCGCTCGACGGCGTCGAACACGTCCGCATGCCAGTAGCGGTCCCGATATGCTGCAGCGGTCGAGGGATCACCGAAGCGGCCGGCTTCCGGAAGGCGGTCACGGTGGTGTCCTCCGCCGAGCAGGCCCCCGGCGAGCGGGTTGTAGACGGTGGTTTCCACGGCGGAGGCGGCGACGAAGTCCGCGAACTCGTCTTCGATGCGCCGGGCGAGCAGGTTGTAGAGCTGCTGTGCCGTGCCAGGAACCGGCACCCCGGCAGCGGCTGCAATGTGGCGGGCCTCGGCCGCCCGCCAGGCCGAGAAGTTCGAAAGTCCCAGCGCCGCCACCCGTCCCTGCTCGTGGAGCCGCCCCACCTCGGCAAGGGATTCCGCGATCGGCGTGGAGCGGTCCGGTGCATGGAAATACAGCAGATCGATGCGCTCGGCGCGCAGCCGGTGCAGGCTGCGTTCGACGCTCGCGCGGATATTGCCGGCCGAGAGCGGCGCCGTATCGGCGCCCGGTTCGGGCAGTCCGACCTTCGTGGCGATTTCGAGGCCGTCCCGTTGGCGCGGCAGGAGCTCGCCGAGCAGCTGCTCGCTGCATCCGCCCGCATAGATATTCGCCGTGTCGAAACGAGTCACGCCCGCCTCGAGGGCCATGCCGATAATCTTGAGCGCCGTCGTCCGGTCGACCGATCCGCCGAAGTTCATCGTGCCTATTACTGCTCTTGCCGCTGCAGGCATCCCGCCTCCTCCTTTTTGTCAGCCACCCTTATGTTCTGGAGATATTTTTCTGTAAATCAAAATGCATTAGACAAATATCTTGGCGTCACGATGAACTGTATCCGCAGGTGGTGCCGCCACATCATCCGTTTCGCGCGGGTAGGGATTTTCAAGAAAGGCCGTAGAGCGCATGAATTCAACGTCCGACATTCTTATTGTGGGTGCAGGTCTCGCCGGTGCCCAGGTTGCGGTCTCGCTGCGGCAAGGTGGCTATGAAGGAACCGTCGGCATCATCGGTGACGAGCCGCATGCTCCCTACGACCGGCCTCCGCTGTCGAAGGGCTATCTGCGGGGCGAAGTTGGGCGCCCGGACCTTGCGCTGAAGTCCGACGACTTCTTCGGCGATACAGGCGTCGAACTCGTCACCGGCAGGACCGTAACGGAGATCAATCCGGCAGACCGCATGGTAACGGACGACAACGGGGAACGCTTCGGCTACGGCCAGCTGGTCTGGGCCGCAGGCGGATCGCCCCGCCGCCTGAGCATTCCGGGCGCCGAGCTCGACGGCGTGCTGAGCCTGCGTTCCCTTACCGACGCCGACCGCATCCGTGAAGCCGCCGGATCCGCCCGGTCCGCCGCCATCATTGGCGGCGGCCACATTGGCCTTGAGCTTGCTGCCGCCTTCCGCCACTGGAACGTCCCCGTCACGGTCATCGAGGCCCAGGACCGGCTGCTGGCCCGAGTCACCTGCCCGATCGTCTCGGATTACTACCATTCCCTGCACCGCAACGCCGGCGTCGATGTCCGGCTCGCGGCCGGCGTGGACGAGTTGGTCGGTGAAGACGGGCGCGTGTGCGGCGCGGTGCTCTCGGATGGCAGCCTGCTGACGGCCGACCTTGTCATTGTCGGCATCGGCCTTGTGCCCAATATCCAGCCACTGGCGCGTATCGGCGCCTCCTGCAGTAACGGCGTCGACGTCGATTCGGACGGCCGCACGAGCATTGCCGGCATCTTCGCCGTCGGCGACTGCGCCAACCGTGAGCATCCTTATGCCGGCGGCAGCCGGGTGCGTCTTGAATCGGTGCCGAACGCGACCGAACAGGCCAAGATTGTTGCCAATGCGATTCTCGGCCAGCCGCAGGCCAGCCCCGCGCCGCCCTGGTTCTGGTCGCACCAGTATGACACCAAGCTGCAGACGGTCGGCCTCCTGGCCGGCCACGACGAAGCCGTGGTGCGAGGCGACATTGGCAGCGGTAAGTTCAGCGTGGTCTATCTCAGGAACGGCGTCGTCATAGCTCTCGACTGCATTAATAATGTGCGCGACTTCGCGCGTGGAAAGCTGCTCGTGCAGGAAGGCGTGCGGACGACGGCCGATGCCGTACGTGAGTCCGCCGACCTGAAGTTCATCCTCGATTCCGTCGGCGCCGCCTGACTCGCGAGGCCCGGCGCCCGACCCTGCGACTGTCGCCCGACCCCGGCTGATTAGGCGACAGCAGTCGGGACGGGGACCCGCACCGGGAATGCATTATTGACGCAGCGGTGAATCAGCGACGCAAAAACTGCAATTTGCGAACAACGATGTTTGGAGACACACCTATGGAGACCAGGGCAATAGACCCCGCGATCGTCAGGAACTTAAGCCGCAAGGTGATGTGGCGCATTATGCCCTTGGCCGGCTTCCTTGGCCTGGTCGCGTTCCTCGACCGCATCTCGCTCGCTTTCGCGGGCCCCCAGGGCATGAACGACTCGCTGGCGATGACCGCGACAATGTTCGGGTTCGCCGTCGGCATCTTCACTGTCGGCTACGTGTTGTTCGAGGTCCCGACGGCAGGGCTCGCGACCAAGGCCGGCAGCCGCAAATGGATCACCAAGATCCTGATCACCTGGGGTCTGCTGCAGTGTGTGATCGCGTTCGCGCCGAACTTCGAGACCCTGATCGTGCTGCGCTTCCTGCTCGGCGTCGCCGAGGCCGGATTCACGCCAACCATCTACTTCTACATCACCGCATGGTTTACCCGTGCCTACCGCCCCCTGGCCTTTGTCATCTACGGATCGACCATTGCGCTCTCGAGCATCTTCGGGCCCATCATCTCGGCCGGCCTCATCAGCGCCGGTAACGCTTTGCCCTTCGCCGAGGCGTTCCCTGGCTGGCGCTTCCTGCTGCTGTTCCTCGGCCTGCTCGCCGTCGCCAGCGCAATCCCCGCACATTTCGGCATCGTCGAGACGCCCAAGGAGGCCCGCTGGCTCAACGACACCGAGAAGCAGCAATACGCCGACATTCTGGCCGCCGATGCCAAGGGCGCCAACATCGAACATCAGTCGATCATGACGACCATCGGCGACTGGCGCGCCTGGGTGCTGGGCCTTGGCTTCTTCGCGATCAACTACGCCTCGTACACGATCCAGGTCTGGACACCGACCGTGGTGACCGGGTTCCAGGAACAGTTCGGCACAACTTTCAACATGTTCCAGTCGGCGCTCCTTGCCGGCATCCCGATGCTCATCGCGATGATCTACGCCTTCGGACTCTCCTGGATCGCGGGCAAGACCGGCCAGAGCGGCATCCTGATCGCCGGAAGCGCGGTCCTTGGCGGCATCGGGTGCCTGTGGACCACCGTCGCCGGTGACCCCAGCGTGCTGATCATCGCGCTGGCCATGGTTGGCATGGCCGGCATGAGCGGCAACCTGTACATGCCGCTCGTGTCACGGGTGTTCGCCGGAGCCGGTGCCTACTCCGCGATCGCGATCGTAAACTCGCTCGGTGCAGCCGCGTCGTTCTTCAGCCCAATCGTCACCGGTTACCTGATCGACACGACGGGCAACACGAACGCCGGTTTCTACTTCATTGCAGGCCTGCTTGTCATCGGTGCGGCTATTGCCGTGATGGCACAGCGGATGGCAGCGAAGACGCAGCTGACCGACGGCAAGTTCGACGAGGCCCAGAAACTGCCGGTCACCGCGGCAGCGCAGAACATCCGGACATAGCCGGGTTGTGATGACGTCCCCGGCAGCCCGCCGGGGACGTCTTGGCGTTTTCCATGCTTCGCCACAGGGATCCGGAAGGGAACGATGGCAGACAGACCCGGGACCAGGTGGATCGGTCCCCAATTCGCAGGGCTGAGCCTCGCCGGCGGCAGCGGCTACCTTTTCATGACGATCGCGCTCACCGGCATGAGCTTCACTCAGGTCGTCTGGACGCGCGCCATCCTCGGTGCCGCTGCCCTGCTATGTGCCGCGGTGTTCAGCATCCGAATCAGGCTGCCTTGCAGGGCCGCGGCCTGGGTCCACCTGACGGTACTCGCGATAACGAACCTCGTGATGCCGTACCTGCTGCTGTCCTGGGCCCAGCAGTACATCACCTCGAGCCTGGCCTCGGTCTACAACGCGACGACGCCGATCATGACGGTCATCTGGGCCGCGCTCATCTTCGGCATCGAACGCTTGCGCATCATCCAGGTCGTCGGGCTGATGCTTGGCATCGTTGGCGTCAGCGTCATCATGGCACCCTGGCAGTCAGGTGACGTCCGTGCCGACTTCTGGGGGTCGGCCGCCTGCCTGCTTGCGACGGCGAGCTTCGGCTTCAGCTTCGCATACATCCGCAAATTCGTGCAGCCAGAGGAGCTTCCCGGCGCATCTCTGTCGGTGCTGATGACGTGTATCGCGGCCGTCATCATGCTCGTGCTCACCCCCGTCGTCGCGCTGTCACCCGTGCAGCTTGACTGGGCGGTGGTGACCGCCATCATCGTTCTGGGTGTGTTCGGCTCCGGACTTGCAGTGCTGTGGAGCCTGAACGTGATCCGCGGCTGGGGTGCCTCGGTTGCCTCGTCGAGCCTCTACCTGGCGCCCGTAATCGGTATTGTGCTCGGCGTGCTGGTGCTCGGCGAGACGATCTCCTGGAACCAATTGACCGGAGCGGCGATAACGCTCCTTGCGCTGGTGTTCATCCAGCCGGCCGGCGTTATCCGGCTGAGGTTATTGACGAACCGGAAGCCGCTTTCGGAAACCGACTGAGGGGACCGGCTGGTTGTGGGTTCAGATCCCAAGAACCCACAGGTGAGCGGCTCCCGGTTCCTTGGTCTCGGGGCCGCTGACTGCGTGCCCGGGCACCATCTGGCCGCGGTTGGCTGGGGCGGAAGGGCGGAAGCCCGAAGAACAACCCGCCGCCCCCTACACCTGTCAGGAGGCCGGGCATAGCCGCCCAGCCCGCCGGACTTACCTCCCGTTGCATCCACCCACCCTTAGAATCAGCCGGACCTTCGCCGTGCTTTCTGCGGCGAGGTATACGCGAATCGAAGATTTCAGCATTCATGGGTACTCCTCAACGGCCGGGAGCAGCGAGAACGCATCACGGTGGGGCCGGCCTAGTAGTACTTCGTTAGGTTGGTGCGCGTTGCCGGCAGTACGGGCAGCGGCCGAGGAGCAGGATGACTGCAGCCTGGAGTCCGGCGCCGCGGAATGCCAGAATCCGGGCTCTCATTGAGCCGGATCTGGCACGTCTGTCGGCGGGCAGTTTTCGGGGGACGGGCCCTGAATCCTGGCATGCGTAAAGAGGCATCAGCAGAGACCGCGTTCGCGTTAGGGAAGCATCTTTGAGAGTGCGGCCCCCGAGCATTTCCAAGGGGTCAGGGGCCGCACCTTCCCGCATACGGATGGTGGGGAACCGTAATGAGGGGGATATTCTACGTAGTCGCCGGCATTGCTACGCAGAATGAGTTCATGCACTTGCCGGTAGCCGATGACGAACTTGCCCACAAGGCACCGGCAACCAACCTTGTGTGAAGTGATTGAATTAGCACATCTGTAAAATAGGACACGGTGTGACCAAGCTCCCCGGGTGTCACCGCTGCCGTGAGTTTCTGAAGAGCAGGTAATTCGCCCGAAACCATAAATTCTGGATCGGGCCCTCCGCGGGTCTTGCAAAGCCAGTTACCAGACCGCCGTGATAGTGCAGACCGTACGGACGCTCTTCGCCGGGCCGGATTTACTGGGTTTCCCGTTCCCGGAGCTGCGCGGGGCTGATCCACATTTCATACCCTTGCGCCTTCTCGATCAGGACCCGGTCCAGGGGGCCGTCCTGAGAGAGCCAGATGATCGAACCATCGGGCGTCGCCGCGTCGACCAGGCCGGTGCGGACGCGGTTGCCGTTGAGCCGGACCTCAACCGTTGCCCCGACCAGTCTGTCCCATTCATCAAACGGGTAGCCTCTCATCGGGGCCGGGAAGAAGGCGTCCGGGCAGGCCTGTGCTTGTGAGTGACCAGCTTCATGAAGCATGTGATATCCCTTGGTTTTCTGCAAGGACGCAGACTGGAGGCGGACCTGAGTTCCGGGACGAGTTATTTTCCGGTGGCGCAGGTCTGCCTGCGGGGCTTGGCGGTTTCCGAATCATTCCCTCCGGCCCCGCACGGCTGGTGTGGAATGCTCCGGCCGACCGTATTGCGTGCGTTGGCGGAGGACGTCGGCAATGCCGGCCGCCGACAGGGCCGCCGGGGCAGCGGCGGCGCCGTTCGGCCACCGGCACGCTGTCCGCGGACCGGAACAATCCGTCGGCCGGGCGGGGATCCCTAGTTATCGTGGCTGCAGGGCAACCTTCACCGGCCGTACGTCGAGCTTGTAGGCTGCCGCCTCAATGGCCTTGTCTGCTTCCTCCAAGCCGTAGACGTGGGTGATCCATTCGCCGATGTCAATGCCGTCGGCGAGCAGTTCCTGCGCGAGTTCGAAGGCCCGGTCGACAGCACCAGGGTGGGACAGCGGATTGACCAACGTGACTTCACGCTGGATGAGCGACGGCCAGTCCACGGGCTGCTCAGCCGGTGTGGTCACGGAGACATTTACAACCGTTCCCAGCGGCCGGACCAGCTCCAGCGCCAGTTTCTTGGCGGTGCCGGCTCCGGCCGTTTCAACCACCACGTCAACATCCCCTGCAGCCTCCTGAATGCGGCGAATGGTCACGTCCACGGTCTCGCCGCGTTCCATGGCAACGGTGTGGAAGACACCGAATCCCTTGGCTACCTCCAGCCGTTCGCAGTCGGCCTCAAGCCCGATCAAGGTTACTTTGGCCCCCAGCCTGACGGCGGCGAGGGCGCAGGCTAGGCCCTGGGTGCCGGGGCCGATCACGGCAACATGATCACCGGGCTTGGTGCCGCCCTTCTCCACCCAGCGGATGCCGTTAGCCAGAGGGGAGCAGGCGATGAGTGCCGTACGTTCGGAAAGTCCTTCCGGCACCTTGTAGGCAAGGGCGTACTCGGGGACGAAGACGTGTGTGGCGTATCCTCCCCAGAGCCCCGGCGCATGGGACATCGGAAGCGTCCCGTAGCCGGTGAAGACGTTTCGCTTTTCGCACAGGTAGTACTGTCCGGTGTCGCAGGTACGGCAGCCTTCACAGGGCCAGCGGGATTCGACGGTGACCAGGTCGCCTACATCCAACCCGCGGCAGGCCTTTGCGTCCGCACCGATGGACGAAACCCTGCCGATGATCTCATCACCGAACACCACCGGTGCCTGCTCGTTGACCCAGGCCATTTCGCCTTTGTACATGTGCAGTTCCGAGCCGTCAACGCCGCAGAGGACCACCTCCACGAGCATCTCCGCAGGTCCGACATCCGGAAGGGGTATCCGCCGGATCGTGAAGTTCTCGGGGCCTTCGTATACGGCGGCACGTGCGTGTGATTCCATTGCTGTCCTAACTTGTCGTTGTCCTGAGTGATCGTTCAGAGGTGGCAGGCCGCTGGGGTTGCCGCGCGGGCCCGTTACGGTGCCCGGGATGGATGTTTCCAAAGACGCAGGAGTCTTCGAAGCTCGGTTCGGAGCGGGGCAACTGTCCCTGAGCCAGGAGACGGCGGCTGTGGCTTCCCGGAGGGCAGCACCAGGACGATGCGCGGGGCCGCGGCTCCCCGGGCTGCCGTCCGGGCAATGCCCGGCACGATCTAGCGACCGCGGATCTGGGTCCAGGGATCCCTGATCGGCGCGTCGAGCAGACTGCCGTGCCCCAGGAACCGGACGTGTCCGGAATACCTAGCCATGGAATCCCCGCCGCTGGCCTGCTCGGCGTCTCGGTGAGGGGAAACTCGTACAGTTCTGGGTAGACGCCGGCCACTTCAGTCAGTTCCTGCCTCAGTGAGGCTGTCCCGGATCTCCCGCAGCAGTCCTGCCAGGACGGTCATGAAGCCGCCGCCTGGGGCGTCCGGATTGCGTCGGTGAGCAGGAGACGCGGATCTGCTGCCAGTTCGGGGTCCACGACGGCACGGGCGGCCACGAGCGCCTTGCCCTGAACGAAGTCCTTGGTGTTGTTGATGGCGTCTACGCCGATCACGGCACCGTTGTGGAGGTAGAGGACGCTGAACTTTCCTGTGGAAGGGTCGCCGCGCAGGATAGTCTGGCCGTAGCCCGTGATCAGGCCGGCGGTCTGCAGCTTCATGTTGTACTGGCTGGACCAGAACCACGGCACGGCAGGAGCTGGGGGTGCGGTTCCGGTGATGTCCGCGGCGGCGATCCGCGCGTGTTCGGCCGAGTTCGGTACGGATTCGAGACGGACCCGGGCACCGGTGGCGGAGAACTCCGACGCAAAGTTGGCAACGTCCCCAACCGCGTAGACGTCGGACAGCGTAGTGCGGCACCTGCTGTCGATGTCGACGCCGTTGCTGCACGCGGCTCCGGCCTCGGCCAGGATGCCGGAATTGGGTATCAGGCCGATGCCTACGAGCACCAGGTCGGCGGCAAGCTCTTCCCCCCCGCTCAGCCGTACTGCAGCCGCACGGCCCAGCTTGCCGGTAATCGCCTCTACGCCGACGCCGAGGCGGACGTCAACGCCGGCCTTCCGGTGCATTTGCAGGAAGAAGTCGGATACGTCCGGGCCCGTGACCCTGGCCAGCAGACGGTCCTGCGCTTCCAGAACGGCCACCGGCAGCCCGGCCTTGCGGAAGGCCGCGGCGGCCTCCAGCCCGATGTAGCCCCCGCCGATGATCACGGCGCTGCGGGCGGAACCCGTGGCCTCCTTGACCGCCCGGGCGTCGTCCAAGGTCCTGAATGTGAACACCCCCTGCAGGTCGGCGCCTGGCAGGTTCAGCTTGCGGGGCTCCCCGCCGGTGGCCCACACGAGCTTGCCGTAGGAAACCTCCTGCCCGTCATTCAGGACGGCCAAGTGCTCCCCGGCGCGGACCCGGATGACCCTGCGCTCGGTAACCACGTCCACCTCCGCCCGGGACCAAAACGCTTCGGGGCGCAGCAGCAGCTCCGCCTCGGTGCGGATCCCCGATAGGTAGTCCTTCGAGAGTGGGGGCCGCTCGTAGGGCGGGTGTCTTTCCGCGGTGACAATTCCGATCGATCCCCCGTATCCTGCGTCCCTGAGGGCCAGGGCCGTCTGGGCGCCGCTATTGCCGCCGCCCACGATGAGGGAATCAAAATTTCTGCTCATATCTTCGTCTTCCTTCCCTGATTCCGCGTTCAGCGGGTCAGGCCACATTGGCGGACGTGCCGTCCAAGAGCCTGTGTGCATTTGATCTGACAGGTCAGGTGGCTGTCCTCGGTGGCGTCGTCAGCCATTTCGAGCAGCCCTCGCCCATCCTTGGAGGCCGCGGACGGATTCCTTCCCCGGCGGCTTGACGTGATGGGCATCTGTCGTGGGAGATTGCGCCGCCGCATCCGCTGATGCTGTCGCGTCGTCATGGCGCACAATCCGGAAGGTCTCGTGATGATCGTCGCTGGTGTACCGGGCGGGAATGAGCAGGTCGTTGCCGATAGTCGTCCAGCCAGTCACCGGGGGTCCTTTCGTCGCCGGGGCCTGCGACCAAGCAGGCATGTGCCGTGTTGACATCCAGTCAAGTGGTATGCATCACTTGATGTCTAATGAATGTTTCTACGGCTATTTATAGCTTTGACTAATAAGCCGCATCGACCGGGAAGCCTCTCATGCTGGACATGCACAAACTGCTCCATTTCCGCACGCTCGCACGGACCGGGAACTTCAATCGTGCGTCCGCCGAACTGAACCTCTCACAGCCTTCGCTGACGCGCAGCATCCAGGCACTGGAGAAGCAGTACGGCCTCCGGCTGCTGGAGCGGCAGCGGGGCAGAATGGGGATTCAGCTGACCCAGGGCGGCCACGAGCTGCTGCGCTACGCCGATGAACTCCTGAACCTCGGCGAGGAGATGGAGCGGTCGCTGACCGGCAGCGGGGACGGCGGGCACCATTCCCTGGCATTCGGCATCGGTCCGATGCTGGCCGGGGCCACCCTCCAGGAACTCTTCCTCGGCCTTTACCGGGACTACCCCGGGCTGGAAGCAACGGTCGTCGTCGATTCGACTGCCGTCATGTATCCCAAGCTTCTGGCCGGGGACATCGAGTTCTACTTGGGCCAGTCATTCGGACAGAAGCCATCCACTCGCGTCCGCCGGCTGCCGTTCGCCTCGACCCCGGCCAGATTCCAGGTCCGGCCCGAGCATCCTCTGGCCGCGCAGGAGAGCGTGGCCCTGGCCGATCTTGCCGGATACCCGCGACTGTCCGGCACCGCTTGGAACGACACCTTGGCCGGCCTGCCGGCGCACGAGGCGGCCCTGCTCAGGGCCACCGTCCAAGTGGATAATTTCCACCTTCTGGCCGGGATTGCCGCGTCCACGGACTCTATCTTCATTACGGCATGGCAGAACCCCGAATCAACCCTAATCAGTCTGCCGGTCGAGTTTACCCAGGACCCGAGCCTGTATCAGATCAATCTGTATTTCCTGCAGGGAATGCGGCTGTCCAAACCGGCCGCGACGGCCATCGAGCGCCTGCGTGCCATGGTTAAGCGCATCGGCGCCCCCCAGGTGCCGCGCTAATCGGTCAGGGTCCGTGTACCGAACAGATCGCGGTGCTCGCAGCAGGTAAAACTCGACGCCGCCTACTGGCATGGGCGGATGTTCGCGAGCCGGGAGTAGGGCTTCGACAGTCAGGTTCGCCAAGATGATCGAGCCGGGACCGACTATTGGCCGTTCAAACCGAGCTGCACGAAGGCCAGTACGGCCATCGCACGGAACAGGATGCGGCCGTGGCGATCCAGCGGGGCCTGCGGTTGCGGGCTCACGGAGCATGCCTCCGGTGCTGTGAAGAATAGGGCGACGTAGCCGATGATCATCCACCGGGTGTGGCGGAAGTCGACCTTGAAGATGTAGTCCAGCGGCACTTCGACCAGCAGCCAGGCAAGCATGAGGCTGATCTGGAGCACTGGCAGTTGCCGGATCGGTGAGCAGGCGCGCAACTGAGGCCGGGATGGAGATAGCCGGTTCCATCCCGAAGCCGTGGAAACGCGCATTAAATGCAAGGTACCTGCGACTGATTGGGAACAGCGGTCGGATGCAGCTCGGTCCACATCGAGCGATGAAGCTGCAGGATTGGATCCTGACCTGCGAAGACGGCGAAGTCGTTGTCAGACGGGAGTTCTCGCATCCAATGAAACTCAGTCCCTTATACCGCCTGTGAGGATTGGGGTGGCTGGTCTGGGATTGGCTGGC
>NZ_JAAZSQ010000008.1:168745-179970 GCF_012395835.1 Arthrobacter mobilis | reverse complement strand
AGCACCGTACCCGGAGGCAGGCGCCATTCGACAATGTCCTCGCGCAGCGACCAGTAGGCGCGTTCGCTGGCACGCATGCCGCCTCCCTCCCCGTTTCCCTGGCCGTGGTGACACTTCGAGTGTATACACAGAGGCGCACAACTCAAGGGGTTTCGCTAAATTCTCTCTCTTATGTATACATACTCCTTGTTGTGCGTGGAGAGGGCACCTTAGTATGAACTGCATCACAGCCAATGCGAGGAGGCCCTGTCGTGGAAGGCAGCTACCGCAGCACGTATGAATTCAGTTGCCGGGAACCGGAGCGCTTCTGGCTCGATGCCGCAGCTGCCATCGACTGGGACAAGCCGCCGCGGCAGGCGCTCGACGACAGCGCTGCGCCGATCTACCGCTGGTTCCCCGGGGCCGAACTGAATACCAGCGCCAATGCACTGGACCGCCACGTCGCCGCCGGACAGGGGGATGCCGTTGCGCTGGTGTACGACTCAGCCATGCTGGGCACGCGGCGCCGTTACACCTACCGGGAGCTGCTGCAGGAAGTGGAACTGTTTGCCGGGGCGCTCCAGGCCCGCGGCGTCGGGCGCGGCGACCGGGTCATCATCTACCTGCCCATGGTGCCTGAGGCAGTCGTCGCCATGCTCGCCGCGGCCCGCCTGGGCGCCGTGCATTCGGTGGTCTTCGGCGGATTCGCGCCCCGGGAACTCGCGGCCCGGATCGAGGACGCCCAACCGTCGGCCATCGTCACCTGCAGCGGCGGGATCGAACCAGCGCGCCGGGTGGAGTACCTGCCCGCCGTGGCCGCGGCCCTTGCGCTCTCCGGCCACCGGGTGGCGGATGTGATCGTCAAGGCCCGCAGCGGCTTCGAGCACACGGTGGGCAGCTTTGGGGCCGGACGGGACGCCGGGGACACCCGCTGGCACGACTGGGATGAGTTGGCGGCGGAGGCCGGACCGGCCGGCCCGGTCAGTGTGGCCGCCACCGACCCGCTCTACATTCTCTACACTTCCGGCACCACCGGGGCGCCCAAGGGAGTGGTGCGGGACAACGGCTCGCATGCCGTCGCCCTGGCCTGGTCCATGAAGAACATCTACAACGTGGGACCCGGCGACGTCATGTTCACCGCCTCGGACGTGGGCTGGGTGGTGGGTCATTCCTACATCGTCTACGGCCCGCTGCTGGCCGGTGCCACCACCGTGCTCTATGAAGGCAAGCCGGTGGGCACGCCCGATGCCGGCGCCTTCTGGCGGGTGGTCCGGGACCACCGGGTCAACGTCCTGTTCACCGCGCCGACGGCATTGCGGGCCATCCGCAAGGCGGACCCGGAGGCGGCCCTGGTGCGGCAGTACGACACATCCAGCCTGCGTACCCTGTTTGCCGCCGGGGAGCGGCTGGATCCGGAGACCTGCCGCTGGGCCGCGGCAGCCCTCGGGGTCCCGGTGATCGACCACTGGTGGCAGACGGAGACGGGCTGGCCGATCGCCGCCAATCCAGTGGGCCTGGAGCAGCTGCCGGTGAAGCCGGGCTCGCCGTCGGTGCCGGTGCCGGGCTACCGGCTGATGGTGGTGGACGGAGCCGGCGAGCCGGTGCCGGCCGGGGTCGAGGGCAATATCGTGATCAAGCTGCCACTGCCCCCAGGGACCCTGGCCACGTTGTGGGGCAGCGACGAGCGGTTCATCCAGTCCTATCTGAAGGTCTTCGACGGGTATTACGCCACGGGGGACTCCGGCTACCTGGACGAGGACGGCTACCTGTTCGTGATGGGCCGCACCGACGATGTCATCAATGTCTCCGGCCACCGGCTCTCCACCGGTGCGATGGAGCAGGTGGTGGCGGCGCATCCGGCGGTCGCCGAATGTGCCGTGATCGGGGTGGCCGATCCGGTCAAGGGCCAGCGGCCCAGCGGCTATGTGGTCCTGAAACAGGGCTCGGAGATCGACGAGGCGCAATTGCGCGCGGAACTGGTGGCACGGGTCCGGGAGCAGATCGGACCGGTGGCGGACTTCAAGGACGTCCGGGTCGTTCCGGCCCTGCCCAAGACCCGCTCGGGCAAGATCCTGCGCAAGACCATGCGCCAGATGGCCGACGGGGCGGAGTACACCGTCCCGTCGACCATCGAGGACCCCTCGGTCCTGGACGAGCTGCTGCCGGTGCTCCGCGGTGCGGCCCGCCCCGCGGCCGGAGAGCCCGGGCCCCGTCCCTAGCCCGGTCCCGTCCTAGTCCGTCCGGCGGAACGCGGCCAGCGGGTTGGCCAGCCTGCCCGCTACCTGCAGGCTGCCGGACGGATCGGCCAGATCCAGCATTTGGCGGTTGTTCCGCAGCTGCAGGCGGTTCAGGCAGGACAACGCGAAATCCTCGCTGAACAGGTCGTGACGGGCAAAGGCGCCGGCCAATTCGGGGTGCTCCGCCTGGTAGGTGTGCACCACCTCCGCCACCGCGGACCAGAACGAGTCCTCGTCCAGCTGTCCGTCCCCGACCAGGACCGCGCTGAGGAAGCGGAAGAAGCAGTCGAAGACATCGGTGAAGATGGCAAGGACCACCTCGGCTTCGGGAATCTCCGCCCGGATCCGCCGTACCGGCTCCGGGAGTGCCAAGGGATCGCCCATGAAGACGACTTCCTCGCCGATGTCCTTGATGACCGCCCGTACCGGCACGCCGTCCTCGAGGACCAGGATGACGTTTTCGCCGTGCGGCATGAAGGCCAGCTCGTAGCGGTACAGGCAGTGCAGCAGGGGCACCAGGTAGGCCCGCAGATAGTGGCCGAGCCACCGGCGTGCGCCGAGCCCGGACCGGTCGATCAGCGCGGAAACAAACGGGACGCCGCCGTCGTCGACATGCAGCAGCGCGGCCATAGTGGCCAGCTGCTGCCCGGGCCGCAGCAGCGGCAGGGGGCTTTCCCGCCACAGCGCCGCCAGCATCTTGCGGTACGGGGAACCTGCGGGGGCGGCCGTTTCGTAGTAGCCGTTGCGGTAGCCCACCGCTGCCCTTTCCCGCAGCATCGACAGCCCGTGCCGCTGCAGGGTGGGGTCCTGCATGAGGAGGGTATCCAGCCAGTCGTTGATCTGCGGGGTCGAACGCATGTACTCGGGCGAGAGCCCGCGCATGAACCCCATGTTCAGGATGGACAGGGCCGTCTTGACATAGCAGCGTTCCGGGCTGGCCAGGTTGAAGAACGTCCGGATGGACTGCTGGGCCTGGTAGGGTTCGGGGCCCGGGCCGAGCGGGACCAGCAGGCCGCGGGCGATGTCTGCCGCGAAGGTGACGGCCAGCTTGTGCTCCCACTGCCAGGGATGGACAGGCATCAGCAGGAACTGCTCCGGGTCTGCTCCCGCTGCGGCCAGTGACTCCTCCAAGGCTGCCAGGCCGGCGCCCAGTTCGGATGCCAGCAGGGTGCGGTAGTCCAGCCCGGCCCCCGCGGTGAAGTCGGCCCGGCTGCGGTGCACCCCGATCCAGAGCAGCTGCACCGGGCGGCCGGCCTCCGGCGCGTAGGCCAGGTAGTCGCGGAGGCCGAAGCCCAGCCGGCCGTTGTTGGCCACGAAACAGGGATGGCCCTCGGTCATGGCCGCCTCGATCGTCTGGAAATCGGCTGCCGGATCGGCGCCGGCCGTCACGCCTGCCGCCAGCTCGGCGGAGCCGGGCCTGCCGGCCTGGTGCTTGAAGGCCCTGCTGGCCAGGGTGCTGCTGATCTCCTCCAGGTACACCGGCAGCATCTCCGCTCCGATGCCCAGGCTGCCGCGCAGCTCCAGGATGAGTTCCAGGGCATCCAACGGCAGCTCCTGCGCGCCGTCACCGTACTTGCGCAGCGAGGCCGGGTCGATGGCCCAATGGTCCAGCTGGAGGCGGCGGGCGCTGAAACGGTACTCGGCGGTGCCGTCGTCGCTGCGCACCCGGTACGTTCCGGAGCCACCGTCGCCGAGTGCTTCGGGTGTGAGCAGCCGCTCGTGGGCGAATTCGGTCAGTGCCTTGGCGACCAGATGCCGGTTGGCGGCTTCCCAGCGTTCTGGGGTCAGATGACCTGCGTTCAGATGCCCGGCGTTCGGATGCCCGGCGCCTGCGGGCGGCCGGAGGTCTTCCGCCGTGGGGACGGGCGGGGCGGGGGCGAGGGGGATGTTCACGGTGCGTTTCCTTCCAGGATTGCAGCGCGGCCGGGCTTCAGCTGCCGCAGGGCGTCGGTGTACTGCCGGCGGGTGCACAGGCTCAGCCAGGCCACCTTGTCCGGCAGGCGGACCAGGGCCTGCTTGCGGAAGCCCACCCGGGCGTTGAGGGCGTGGATCTTGTGGTTGGCGGCGTCCGGTTCAACCACCACACGTGCCACGGCGGGGTCGGCGAACAGTTCGTCCATGACCGCCGTCATCACGGCGGTGGTGAAACCGCGGCGCGGCAGCCTGGGGGGCGATACCAGCAGATGCATGCCGGCGTCGCCCGGCTGTCCGTCGTAGAGGCCGTGCAGCGGGGACCGGGCGGGGTCGTAGCGTTCCATCAGGAACGCCGGTGTCCCTCCCTCCAGCCCCAGGTATGCCCGGTGGTGGCCCGAGGCCTGCAGCTGCGCGTATTCACTGGCCACCTGCCCAACGGTGGCCGACTGCATGCCCCAGAACCGGGCGTAGTCAAGGATGACCCAGGAGTGCAGCAGTGCGGCGTCGGCGTCCGGGTCCACCGGCCGGAAACCGAACCTCATACCGCCACCCGGGCCCGGGCCGGCAGGCCGAAGTGCTGGAAGGCGATGCTTTGCTCCACCGGGTAGACCTCCCGGCCCAGGATTTCGCGGATAATGCAGGAATTGCGGTACGCCGCCATGCCCAGGTCCGGAGCGCTGAAGCCGTGGGTGTGCAGTTCGGCGTTCTGGACGAAGAGGTCGTTCGCCGCGGCGCCGATACCGTAGTTGCGTCCAACGTCGAACCGGCCGTCCGGGCCGCGCCGGATCCGGCCGGCAATGCCGGCCAGGAAGGCCGGCTCCCGGTAGTGGTATCCGGTCGCCAGGACGACGGCGCCGGTCCGAAGGCGGTACTCTTCCCCGAGTTCCTCGTGGCGCAGCTGGAGCTGGTGGCTGCCGGTAGCGGGATCGAAGCCGGCGCCGGTGAGGGCCGAGTGGGTCAGCAGGGAGGTGGCCACCGGCCCGGCAAGGCTCTTGGTGTAGAGCAGGTCGTAGATCTGGTTGATCAGGGCTTCGTCGATGCCCTTGTACAGGTTCTTCTGCCCGGCGTTCAGCCGTTCGCGCGTGGCTGCCGGCAGGGCATGGAAATAGTCCACATACTCGGGCGAGGTCATTTCCAGCGTCAGCTTGGTGTACTCCAGCGGAAAGAACCGTCCGGAGCGGGTCACCCAGTCCAGGCGGTAGCCGTGCACATCGATGTCCTGCAGCAGGTCGTAGTAGATCTCCGCCGCGCTCTGGCCGCTGCCTACGATCGTGATGCTGGACCGGGCCTGCAGCTCGGCCTTGCGGGACAGGTAGTCGCAGCTGTGCAGCACCGGCCCCCCGGCCGCCAGGATGCCCGCGGCGGCGGCCGGGACCGAAGGGCTGGTGCCGGTGCCCAGGACCAGGCGCCGGGCGCGGATGACTTCCGGGCCGCGGGGACCGGCGGCGTGGAGCTCGTAGGCGCCGTTCCGGTACTGGAGAGCGGTGACCTCGGTGCCGAAGCGGACATTCGGCAGCTGCCCGGCCACCCATTGGCAGTACTGGTTGAACTCCGTGCGCAGCGGGTAGAAGTTTTCGCGGATGTAGAAGGGGTACAGCCGCCGGGTTTCCTTGAGGAAGTTCAGGAACGAGTACGGCGACGTCGGATCGGCCAGGGTGACCAGGTCGGCCATGAACGGCACCTGCAGGTGCGCCGATTCGAGCATCATGCCCGGGTGCCAGTCGAAGCCCGGGCGGCGCTCCAGGAAGACGGCGTCGAGCTCTTCCAGCGGCGCGGCCAGCGCCGCCAGGCCGAGGTTGAACGGCCCGACGCCGATCCCGGCCAGGTCGTGGATCCGGGTCATGCGGCACCCCCTGCGGACGGACGGAGGGCAGTACCGGTACGCCGGAGCAGTTCGATGATCCGGCGCAGGTCGCCCAGGGCTGTGTCCGCATTGAGCAGCGTGAACTTCAGGAAGTGCCGCCCGCCCACCTTCGTGCCGGCGACCACCGCCTCGCCGGAAGCGAACACGGCCGCCCGGATGCGCGGGTTCAGGACGTCGGCCTCGTCATCGGACATGCCGTCCGGCTTGTACCGGAACACTACCGTGCTCAGCTGCGGGCGGGCGGCCAGTTCGAAGTCCGGATCCGCCTCCAGCAGGCAGCCGGTGCGGGCTGCCAGGTCGATCACCTCGTCGAAGAGCGCCCCGACGCCCGCGGCCCCCATCGTGCGCAGGGTCAGCCAGAGCTTGAGCGCGTCGAAACGGCGGGTGGTCTGGATGCTCTTGTCCACCTGGTTGGGAATGTCCTGCCGGGCCGCGCTCTCGGGGTTCAGGTAGTCCGCATAGTAGGTGACGTGGCCCAGGGACGCCCGGTCCCGCACCAGCACCGCACTGGAGCTGACGGGCTGGAAGAAGGTCTTGTGGTAGTCGACGGTGACCGAATCGGCCAGGCCGATGCCGTCGAGCAGGTGCCGGTGCCGGGCCGAGACGATCAGGCCGCCGCCGTAGGCGGCATCGACATGGAACCAGCTGCCGTACGCGCGGGCGAGTGCGGCGAGCTCGGGCAGCGGGTCGATGCTGCCGAAGTCGGTGGTGCCCGCCGTAGCCACCACGGCCATCGGCACCAGCCCGGCGCTGCGGCAGCCGGCCAGCTGCCGGGCCAGTTCCGCCGGGTCAATCCGGCCGTCGGCCCCGCAGCGGATGCCGACGACGCCGTCGTACCCCAGCCCGAGCAGCGAGGCGGACTTGCGGATGCTGAAGTGGCTGGCCTCCGAGGTGAAGATCCGCAGCCGGTCCAGCAGCACAGGCAGGCGCTCCCGGGAGGCTTCGCCGCGCAGCTGTGCCACCGCATGGTTGCGCGCGATCAGAAGCGCCTGCAGGTTGGACTGGCTGCCGCCGCTGGTGAAAACGCCGTCACTGCCCGGTCCCAGCCCCAGCAGGGAGGTGGTCCAGTCGACCAGCCGGCGTTCGATCATGGTGGCTCCGGCACTCTGGTCCCAGGTGTCCATCGACGAATTCACCGCCGAGAGCACTGCCTCGCCGACCAGGGCGGGGATGACCACGGGGCAGTTCAGATGGGCGGCATAGCCGGGGTCGTGGAAATATACCGCGTCGCGCAGGTACAGCGGCTCCAGTTCGGCCAGCGCCTCGGCGATGCCGCCCAGCGGGGCATCGAGGTCGACGGCGGCCACCCGGGCGGCCAGCTGGGCGGGGGTGGCCCCGGTGCAGGGCCGGGTGGTGCGTTCCATCGTGGCGGCGACCAGGTCCACGCCCTGCAGGACCTCGGCCCTGTAGCGGGCGCTGTTGGCGGTATTGAGCAGGAAACGGGAGGCAGCGTCCCGGGCTGCTGTCTTCTCGTGCACTGCTGTCTTCTCGTGCACTGCTGTCTTCTCGTGCACTAAGGGCAGGGTCGTCACTGGGGGATTCCTTGCTGTCGGCATCAATATGGGTGCTAGCTAAGCACAGGCTTACCTTACTTAGGTAATCCTTAACGTCAAGAACCCATGACGTAATTACGGAGTGGTGGAGATGTTTTCGCGCAGGTCAGCGCCAGCGGTATTCGTTTTCCGGCCGTCCGGGGGTGCCGTAGCGGGCGCTGCGCTCCAGCCGCCCGGCATCGGCCAGATGCTCCAGGTAGCGCCGGGCAGTGACGCGCGAGATGCCCAGCGCCTCCATCACCTCGGCGGCGGACACCGCGGCCGGCGCGTCCCGGACGAACTCGGTCACGGCCGCCAAGGTGGAGGCGGAGAGCCCCTTGGGCAACGGAAGGTCGGCGGGCGCCCGCAGGCTGGCGAAGGCCAGGTCCACGCCGCGCTGGGACGCCTGGGCCTGCTGGTCCTCGAGGCGGTGCCGGAAATCCAGGTAGCCTGCGAGCTTTTCGGCGAAGGTGGCGAAGGTGAAGGGCTTGATCAGGTACTGGACGATGCCGGCCGAAACCGCGCCCCGGATGATCTGCAGGTCCCGCGCGGCGGTGATGGCGATGATGTCGACGGTCAGGCCCGCGGTCCGCAGCCGCTGGCTCACATCCAGCCCGTGCAGGTCAGGCAGGTTCATATCCAGCAGGATCAGGTCGATGGGCCGGCCGGCGGCGGCCGCGTCGCGCACCGCACGCAGGGCACCCTGCCCGTCGCCCGCGGTGCCGGCCAGTGCGAAGCCGTCCAGCCGCTGCAGGTAGGCGGCGTGGGCCTGGGCGGCGACGGGCTCGTCGTCCACGACGAGCACCCGGACCGGCCGTTGCCTGGAATCACTGGAATGAGCGGTCATTGCCCGTCCTCTGTCCCAGCGGCAGGGCAACGGTGAAGACGGCGCCGCCCTCGTTGGCCACGGTCAGCTCACCGTTCAGCCGGCGCACAGCCTGGCGCACCAGTGCCAGCCCGATGCCCCGGCCCGAGCCGTGCTCCCGTCCCGGCTCGTCGGACAGCTTGGTGCTGTAACCGAGCTCGAACACCCGCTCCAGGTCGTCCTCGGGCACTCCCGGGCCATTGTCGCGGACCTCGATCCAGAGCCGGTCCGGCGTGCTGAGGAAATCGACGGCGACTTCCTTGCCGCTGTCCGGGCCTTCGCCGGCGTTCCGGGAGGTGACGGCGTCGAAAGCGTTGTCGATCAGGTTGCCGACGATGGTCACCAGATCCGCCGGATCCAGTCCGCTGGCTTCCAGGCGCTTGCCGGTCCGGCCGCCAGCGCTGCTGCCGTCGTCCTGCATGCTGCCTGCCGTGATGGTCAGGTCGATCCCGAGTTCGTTGGCCTGGGCGGCCTTGCCCACCAGCAGGGCGGTGATGAAGGGTTCGTCCACCGCGGCCACCACCTCGTCCGTCAGCTGCTGGGACTGCTGCAGGTCGCGCGCGGCGAACCGGACGGCTTCGTCGCTGCGCCCGAGCTCGATCAGCGACACGATGGTGTGCAGCCGGTTCGAATGTTCGTGGGTCTGGGCCCGCAGGGCGCCGGCCAGGGTGCGCATGGACTCGACCTCGCCGGCCAGGGCCTGGATCTCGGTGTGGTCCCGCAGGGTGGCAACGGTCCCGAGCCGCTGTCCGGCCGGGGCCGCCCCGGTCCGTTCCCGGGCGGGCCGGACCGGCCGCAGGGCCGGACTCTGGCTGACGACCAGGATCCGGTCCGCGGTGGCGTAGTACTCGTCCCGGACGGGCCGGCCGCTGAGGAACAGCTGCTTGAGCTCCGGCGGCAGCGGCACGGAGGCCAGGTCCGCCGGCGGGCCGGCCGGATCCAGCAGCGGCAGGCCCAGCAGCCGGGCCGCATGGTCGTTGTACAGCACCAGGCGGCCTCCGGTATCGACCATCAGCAGCCCTTCGCGCACCGAATGCAGCAGCGCTTCGTAGGAGGCGAAGATCCTGGAGAGCTGTTCCGGGCCCCAGCCGAGCGTGACCTGGCGCAGGTAGCGGCTGATCAGCCAGGACACCAGGGTGGAGAGCACCATCACCGCCAGGCCGGTCAGGATGACGAAGGGGAGCCGCGCGTTGAGCGCTACGGACACATTGGTGACCGTGACCCCGGCGGCCACCAGCGCGCGGACCGATCCCGCAGCGTCCGTGACCGGGACGATGGCCCGCACGGACGGCCCGAGGGTGCCGGAGTGGATCTCCGTTCCGGCCTGGCCGCGCAGTGCCTGCGCGGTGCTGCCGATGTACTTGCGGCCGATCTGGTCCGGATCCGGATGCGTGAAGCGCGTCCCGTCCGGGGCCATGATGGTGATGAAATCCACCGGCGTATCCCGGACGACTTCCTGGACATACGGCTGGAGCTGTTCGGTGGGGGAGCCGGAGCGGACCGCCTCCAGCACGAAGGGGCTGTCCGCGATGGCCACGGCCACCGACAGCATGCGCTGTTCGGCCTGCCGGTAGCTTTGGTTCCGGGCATCCAGAAACAGCACCGTGGACACGACGGCGGTCAGCACGGCGACCAGCAGGAGCTGGCCGGCAAAAATCCTGGCCGCAACGCTCCAGTTCTTCACCGCCGTCCTCCTTCCCGGTCTGCTCCTGCGGCAACCTTCAGCAACCTTGCTGCTGCTGGTCTCGATTCTCCCACCGCCGCGGAACGGCAGGCCGGGTGTGACCCGGCGAACAATATGAACGTAACAGTGGCGGCGGTCACGTTGGGCCTCACCATGGTGGGAAAGGGCCGGGAGCTGCCGGCCGGACAACCACCCGTCGATCACACCGTTCAACGATCAGGAGCAACCCATGGCATCATCGGTGCAGGTTCCCGCGGCTGAAACAAAGCCGAAGAAGAAGGACCGGACCCACTATCTGTACATCGCCGTGATCGCGGCGGTGGTGCTGGGTGCGGTGACCGGGCTCGCCGCTCCGGAGTTCGCCCAGTCGCTCAAGCCGGTCGGTACGGCTTTCATCGGCCTGATCAAGATGATGATCGCGCCGGTCATCTTCTGCACCATCGTGCTCGGCGTCGGTTCCATCGCCAAGGCCGCCACCGTCGGCAAGGTCGGCGGGCTGGCGCTGCTCTACTTCATGGCCATGTCCACCTTCGCCCTGGGCCTCGGACTTGTGGTCGGCAACCTGGTCCAGCCCGGCGAAGGCCTGGACATCCAGGGCACCAGCTACGAGGTGGAATCGACCGAGGGCCACGGCACCGTCGACTTCCTGCTCGGCATCATCCCGACCACGCTGCTGTCCTCCCTGACCGAAGGCAACATTCTCCAGGCCCTCTTCATCGCGCTCATCGTCGGCTTCGCGCTGCAGAAGATGGGCCCGGCAGGCCAGCCGGTACTGCGCGGCATCAGCCACATCCAGGCCCTGGTCTTCCGCATCCTGATCATGGTCATGTGGCTGGCGCCGGTGGGTGCGTTCGGTGCCATCGCCGCCGTCGTCGGCGCCACGGGCGTGCAGGCCATCGTCAGCATGGCCACCTTGATGATCGCGTTCTACATCACCTGCATCCTCTTCATCGCGGTGGTGCTCGGCCTGCTGCTGAAGCTGTTCACGGGAGTGAACATCTTCAAGCTCATGCGCTACCTCGGCCGCGAGTACCTGCTCATTTTCTCCACCTCGTCCTCCGAGGCGGCCCTGCCGCGGCTGATCGCCAAGATGGAGCACCTGGGGGTCTCGAAGCCCGTCGTCGGCGTCACGGTACCGACCGGCTACTCC